>NZ_CAJATU010000132.1 GCF_903944925.1 uncultured Rhodopila sp.
CGAACAGCTCGACCAGCAGAGCCTCAAGCTCTGCACGGCTCAGATCGGAGAGGGCGGGCGGCGGCGGCACATCCGCACAGAATCTGACCGATTCGAGCCGGGGCAAGCGAAAAATGTGGGCTGGCTCACTTTTTTGCCCCTGTTACTGACGAGTCAGATAAGCTTATGAAAACGCTCACCAGCTGAAAGATTTAACCGTGCGACAATGCTCATACCATATGGCGGCGAGCGAAAGCCCGGCTTACAACGAAAGCCTCTACGACCGGGAAGCAGTTCCCGACCCGCGCCCGACGCACCGTGTGGTGATCCTGGACCCGTACCGATATCGTAATGACAACGGACCCGTAGAGGGCATCCGCCGCAGGCGGGAGACCGGGGGGCAGCAATGACTCGCGGCCAGATCGCGAATAGCCCAGTTCACCCGAATTGGGGTTGCGCGACCGAACCAGTAGTCGTGCTAAGCCCTGAAGGCGCGGGTCATAGCGAATGTCGACTAAGTGACGAGGCTCAAATACGCGTTCCAAGACCCGCACCATGTTCCCGTCGAGGAGGGGTTCAGGACGTTTGTGGGCAAACAGCAAGACAGCACTTGCAACATACTGGTCAACGGCAGGCAAGGCCTCAAGTTCATCGCGCGAAGCGGGAAACCCTGCAGGCCGACCCACCATCTCCTTCGCAAGCTCCTTGAGGGCAATCGCTCTTCGGCGCCAAAGACCGATAGGTCGAAGGATGCTTTCAAGGTGGCAATGCTATCGAATTTTGGCCCAGGAGTGCGAAGTCTCAAAGAAGCGCCCAACTGTCGATGCCTGGGTTCGCTGAAGCAACACCTCAGCTACCACTTGCTGAAATAACCCTGCCGCTGATGAGCGCCATGGAAATTGGCGACCATTTTGGTCAGAGGTGGCCGGCCAAATTCGGACAGGCCGATAAGTGGGATTTCTGCCTGAGAGCGGCGAGAATGCCGCGGATCAGGAGCACGCATGACCAAGCGAACACGGCGGACCCACGCACCGGGCTTCAAGGCCAAGGTGGCGCTGGCCGCGATCAGGGGCGAGAAGACGCTGGCCGAATTGGCGCAGCAATACGATGTGCACCCGAACCAGATCACCGCCTGGAAGGGGCATCTGGTCGAAGCCGCCTCGGGCCTGTTCGGCCCGGGCGGGGCGGCATCGGAGCCATCCCCGGCCATCGACGTGAAGACGCTTCACGCCAAGATCGGGGAGCTGACCAGGCCGAGCTGGCGATTATGCGGCGGATCGACGCGCTGCATCTTGACTATCCGTTCGCGGGCATGATCGGTATTGAAAATGCTTGGTTTTCCATGCCGGGCCAGCGCCTCCTCAACCGCTTCGAGGCAGAAATCCACCTCCATGCTTATCGAAACCCGCCAGGCCAGAACACGCCGGCTGAACCAGTCCACGACCGCGGCGAGATAGACAAAGCCGCGGGCCATCGGAATGTAGGTGACGTCCATCGCCCACACCTTCCGGCACGGGCTGCGGTTCGTAGTAGAGGCTGCTCCGGCTGAGCCGCAGCAGAACGGCAGGTTGGTGGTTACGATCACCGCTGCCTTCTCCGCCCGGTCGGCGATCACCTGGAACATCAGTTCGCAGGCCGTCTCGGCCAGCGGCACGTAGCCCAATTCGTCAATACAGATCAGATCAAGCCGTTCCCACCGGGCCAGCGCGCGGCTGAGCTGGTTGGCGTGCGCCGCCTCGGCCAGCTCGTTGATCAGCCCGCGCAGGTGAACCGCACCCGCCGCCGCTGCGGCAGGCGGCGACGCACAATCCCGTTGCCAGATAGGTCTTCCCCGTACCGCGCCGACCTGCAGGATCGGGCCAGCCGGCTTCCTGCACGGCGCCATCTTTCAGCACCACCGGCGAGTCCGCCCGCTCGGCGCCGATCGCCAGATCGTGGGTAATAAGCAGCAGTCTGATATCGAGATCGCGCTGCAACCGCCACAGCAGGTCGGGAATCCGCTTCTAGAGCGTGACGTCAAGCGAGGAGGTCGGCTCGTCCGCGACCAGCAACGCCGGCCGCGGAAGCACCGCCAGGCCGATCAGGACGCGCCGCAGCATGCCGCCAGACAATTGTTGCGGGTAGGAGTCAGACCCGCTGGGGGTTGTCGAGCCCGACCCGGCGAACGTTTCCAGTATCAGCGCCGTGCGGCCGGCCTTGTCGGGCAGGTCGAGGAGCGCCGCCGCCTCCATCGCCTGGGCGCCGATCGTCCGCACCGGGTTGAGCGCGTTGCCGGGGTCCTGCGGCACGAAGCCGATGGCCCGTCCCCGCAGCGGCCGGAAACGACGCTCGGAGAGCCTCGGGACCTCCTGGCCATCGTCCCGCTGATGCAGGATACGCCGTAATACGCTTCGAGCTACCAGGAACGCGGCGCCCGCCGGGCGGGGTTGCCTGAGGTGAAAAGGTTTGAGGGTCGGCTGTGTCCGTTTTCATAGTTACGTCCGAAGAGAGTTCGTTATACATATTGACGCGATACAATGGTTGTATAACCTGGGCGGCAAGGAGGATCATCCGCATGCCCCTGGCGTCCAATTGTGCCGTGCTTTGCGGTCATGGCGGCGTCTGAATTCGATAAACCGCCGACACGAAAGGCATCCGACTTATGACCCAGATCGACGACGGCTGGGGCACGCCGGCCTCTTCTCGCTATGAGGCGCTCGCCGCACCATTCCGCCAGGTTTTCCAGGACATCAAGGCCACCGCGGTGGCGAACGAGCAGTCCCGCACCCTGCCCCGGGAACCCTTGCGCCGCCTGCGGGAACTCGGGTTCGCCCGGCTGCGGCTGCCGGTGGAATGGGGCGGGCTCGGCGCGACGCTGCCGGAGCTGTTCAATCTGATCATTGAACTGTCCATTGCCGACACCTCCGTCACCAACGCGCTGCGTGCGCAATGGGGCTTCACCGAGGACCTGCTGAACACGCCCGCTTCGCCGGAGCGTGAGCTTTGGGTGCGCCGCATCGCCGAGGGCGCCACCGTCGGCAGCGGCCACACCGAACTCGCCAGCGGTGTAGCGAACGCGATCAGCACCACGATTACGCCGGACGGCGACGGCTACCGGGTCAACGGCCGGAAGTTCTACACCTCCGGCTCGCTGTTCGCCGATTATATCAACCTCGCCGCGGTTGACGCGGACGGCAAGCCGATTGGCGCCCTGGTGCCGACAACAGCCGCGGGTGTCACGATACTCGACGACTGGGACGGCTTTGGCCAGGCTTTGTCCGGCAGCGGTACCGCGGTGTTCGAAAATGTTTCGATATCAACCGATCTGCTGAGTCCGGTACCGGAACGATGCCGCTACACAGTCGGATTTTACCAGATGGTGCATGTCGCATCGCTGGCCGGCATCGCCCGCGCGGTCGCGCTGGACACCGGACGCCTGGTCGCGGGCCGCACCCGCTTCTACTTCCACGGCAACGCCGAATCGCCCGCTTCCGACCCGCAGGTGCTTCAGGTCGCTGGCCGGGTTCACGCCGCGGCTTATGCGGCCGGCGCCATCACCCTGAAGGCGGCGGAGGCGTTGCAGCGGGCGTACGAGGCGAAACTCTCCGGCGACCGGGATGCCGCGCACCTGGCCGGGCAGCGGGCCGATTTGGAGGTCAGCCAAGCGGTGACGGTGGTCAGCGATCTGGTGCTGCACGCCGTGACGGAAGCCTTCGATGCGCTGAGTGCGTCGGCCACGAAGCGGGACAACGGTCTCGACCGCTACTGGCGCAATGCGCGAACCATCGCGTCGCATAATCCGCGAATCTATCATCATCGCAGTGTCGGCGATTTCGCGGTCAATGGCGCGCTGCCGCCGTTCAGTTGGGGCCGCGGGACGACGAGCTGAACTGACTGGAAAGCCAGCGGCGGGACGGCGGCCCCGGTCGAGGCCGCAGTCCCCGAAGCGAAGCGGATGATGCAAGCCGGCCGCGTCCCGCCTCCAGTCCGCTGCCGCGCCCGGGACGCCGTCGGCGCGGTTCAGCCGGGAGCTGCAAAGCCGCCTTCAAAGGCGAACTCCGCCACCGGCTTGCGTGCGCTTGGAAACTCGCGCGCCTGATATGCCTCCGGCAGGCTTGACCGCTCTCCCGGCCGGCCGATGGCGATGGCCAGTTCGACCGTGTGGCTCGCCGGCACGTTCAGCTCCGTTGCGGCACGTTCGGCGTCGAAGCCGCCCATGCCATGCGCCCGCCAACCAGCCCGCGTGGCTTGCAGTGCCAGGCTTGCCCAGGCCGCGCCGGCATCGAGCGAATGACTGCGCAGCGTTACCGGCTTGTCGGCGCCGGGCGGCAGGAAGACCGGATCGGAGACCAGAACGATCAAGGCAGCCGCCCGGCTCGCCCAGACCTGATTGAATGGCACCAACAGACCGAGGAACTTCGTCCAGTGTGCCGTATCGCGGCGCGCATACAGGAAGCGCCAGGGCTGAGCGTTGTAGGCGGACGGCGCCCAGCGAGCGGCTTCGAACAACGCCAGCAGCTCAGCTTCGGCGATCGGTTCATCGGTAAAAGCGCGGGGCGACCAGCGCTCCAGGAACAACGGATCGATCGGGTGCTCGGCGTGGCGAGGCTTTTCGGCGAGACGGGTATCCACGGCGGTCATGACGAAACTCCAAAAAAGCGACCGCCCGGGAACGAGAAACAGTTGCCTGCGCGGCAGCTCGGCCGTTCCATATTCGTGCCCGGTCGCGGGTCGCGCCGCCCGATGGCTTGGCCGCCGCAGGGTGGCGTGCCGGCACGCTATACAACGCTGTATGAGCGTGCAACATGATATTCCGACTCCGGCGAAACGGGTTTGTGCGGCCGCGATCGTGTTTTGGCTCATTATACGTATTGACGGCGTGCTAACTTGGCGCCAGCCTGAGACCGCATTTTCATCGACCGTAGGCCAGTATCATCGACACCCCTTGGAATGGAAATCCCTATGATTAACGGCATACCATCCACGCCGCCTATCGAGGCACCGACTATTTCCTGCATGCCGCGCGCCAGCGGTGTTCACCCTTTCCGCATATCTCGGCTGTCGGCCGGCGGGGTCGCCTGAAATTGGCGGACGACCCGGTGTCAAGCATCATCAGGATCGAATTTCCGCCGGCCCAGCAAGCACCCGCGCGCGGCGGCGAGGGCGGCCTGATCGATCTCAGCCCGCAACGTCACGATCTCAGCCCGCAACGTCACCCCGCGCCGGGACGGTCACGCCTGAACGGATGGCTGCTGCGCGCCGCCGCCCCCGCGGCTATCCTGCTGGCGTGGCAGCTTGCGTCCTCGTTCGGGTTCGTCGCGGTGGAGGTGCTGCCGTCGCCGGCGGACATCGTCGCCGCCTTTGCCGAACTCATTCGGCTTGGCGACTTGCAGGCGGCGTTGCCCGTCTCGCTCGGCAGGGCGGTGGCCGGCCTCGCCATCGGCGGCACAACCGGTCTGGCGCTCGGCCTGTTCGCCGGGCTGTGGCGCATCGGCGAGGGACTGTTCGATGCGCCGCTGCAGATGCTGCGGACCATTCCGTTCATCGCCCTGGTGCCGCTGTTCATCACCTGGTTCGGCATCGACGAACTGGCGAAGCTGATGGTGATCATCGCGGCGACGATCTTTCCAATGTACCTCAACACCTATGCCGGGGTCCGCGGGGTCGATCCGAAACTGATCGAGGCTGCCTCGATCTTCGGCCTCAGCCACCGCCAGGCGGCATGGCATGTGATCCTGCCGACGGCCCTGCCCTCGATCCTCGTCGGTCTGCGGTATGCGTCGGGTGCGGCGCTGCTGGCGCTTGTCGTTGCAGAACAGATCAACGCCCGTTCCGGCATCGGCTACATCCTCAACAATGCCAACATGAACCAGCGATCCGATATCATCATCGCCGGTATCCTGGTTTACGCCGCGCTCGGGATCGCAATCGATCTGCTGATGCGCCTGCTGGAACACCTCGCGCTGCCATGGAGGCCGAAGCTTGCTCTCGCATGACCACGCGGTTGAACTGCATGGCGTCAGCCGGGTCTTTGCCGGGCGCGCCGTGCTGGACGGGTTTGCGCTGACGATCCGGCCCGCCGAATTCGTTGCGATCCTCGGCGCATCGGGCACCGGCAAGACGACGCTGCTGCGCCTGCTGTCGGGGCTTGACCGCGCGGACGGCGGTACGGTGCGGGTGCCGCGGCGGCGGTCCGTCGTGTTCCAGGAGCCTCGGTTGGTGCCGGCCAAGCGCGTCTGGCAGAATGTCGTGCTCGGCCGCCGCGGCGCCGCCGCACGCGCCCGCGCCGAAGCGGCGCTTACCGAGGTCGGCCTCGCCGCCCATGTGAACGCCTGGCCGAAGACGTTGTCCGGCGGTGAGGCGCAGCGCGTGGCGCTGGCACGGGCGCTGGTGCAGGAACCCGATCTGCTGTTGCTCGACGAGCCGTTCGCCGCCCTGGATGCGCTGACCCGGATCAGGATGCATGAACTCGTCGGCCAGCTTTGGCAGCGCTACCGCCCGGCCGTGGTGCTGGTGACGCATGACGTCGATGAGGCGATCCTTCTGGCGGACCGGGTGCTCGTGCTGTCCGGCGGCCGGATATCGCTGGACGTGCCGGTGGATTTTCCGCAACCGCGGATTCGTTCCGGCCGGGATTTTTCCGATCTGCGCATGCGCCTGTTGAGCGAGCTCGGCGTTGCGGTGCACTGAAACAACGATGGAGCCTACCATGTCGCTTTCCCGCCGCCGCCTCGCTGCTCTGACTGCTGCCGCCACGCTGGCTGGGCCCTTCGCCCGGGCGCAGGAGCCGAAGGTCAGGCTGATCGTCGGCACGCAGGACATCGCGTTGCAGGAAACCGTCAACGCTTCGGGCGTGCTGGAGGGTGCTCCGTTCGAGCTGCAATGGGCGACGCTGCCCGGTCCGGCAGCGCAACTTTCCGGTTTGTATTCGAAAGCGATCGATGTCGGACTGATGGGCGACACCTCGCTGATCATCGAGCAAGGCCGCGCCCGCACCGATTGGACCGAAGGCAACCAGCCGCTGCAGATCGTTGCCGGCTGGCGGAACCTGGACCCGGCCTACCCGCCGATTGTCACCGCGGTTCGCACCGCGGCGCACATCGATACGCTGGAGGATTTGCGCGGCAAGAAATGGGCGTACAACTTCGGCGGGTTTAACTACCTGCAATATATCCTGACCCGGATCAAGGCCGGGCTGAAGACCAGCGATATCGAGCCGGTGCAACTTGTCGATACCTACGCCGCGGCGGCGGCGTTCAACAGCGGCCGGGCGGACGTGTTCTCGGGCGGCCCGGGTCCGATCATTGAAAGCCTGAACAAGGGTTCGGCGCGTTTGCTGGTCATCAGCGACGATCTGGGGATTCCCTCGCTGACGGTGTTCGCCGCGCGCAGCGATGTGTTGCGCGACGAGGCCAAGAGCCGGGCGTTGGCGGATTTCCTCAATCGCGTCCGGCTGCACTGGACCTGGTATGCCCCCAACGTACCCGCGGTGGAGCGCATCCTGATCGAGAAGATGAAGCAGACGCCCGAAAAGGCGAGATACGTGGCGGCGTACAATTCGTCAGTGTTTCGTCCGCTCGACGACGACCTTGTGCGGCGCGAGCAGCATATTGCGGACGTGCTGTTTGAGTCCGGCGATATTGCCAGAAAGATCGATGTGAACATCGAGTTCACCCGGCGGTTCAACCCCGCAACCGTGCCGGGCGCCTGACCTCACCCGCGGAACAGTCCTGGATCGAACGGATACCGGCCATACCGCCGTGCGGCGCCAACCAGCGCATGGATATTGTCAGGCGGCGTTGCGATCGGCAGTCCGCATCCCATCGCAAGAACGAACCCCTTCGGGCTGTCCCACGCCTTGCGCAGGCATTCCTTGACGTTCTCATCCACCACCGGCGGTGACCCGAGAAACATCGTTTCGGTGGGACGGATATTCCCCGTGAGCGTGATCCGATCGCCGACAGCTCCAGCGACAGGGCGCCCGCGCCGGTATCCGCCATCAGGTGCCAGTTCCGCCTTGTGTTGCCGCAGACATGCAGCACCGGCGCGCGGCCGGACGCCTCGATGATCGCCGCGATCAGCCGCTGCTGATAGGGAAACGCGAAATCCCGATACACCGCGGGACCGATCAGGCTGCCCGAGGACACCGGATCGACGATCGTGAACCCCACCGGCAGCCGCGCGACTTCGCGAACGAAAGGCACGGTGATGGCAAGGGCGTATTCCAGCAACCTGTGAGCAAAGTCCGGGTCGCGGGCGATGTCGCGCATGAAACGTTCTGCGCTCCGCAAATTGCTCGCGGTGCTGACCGGTCCCCCAAGCGTCAGGCCGATCGGCACTTCGTCTCCGAGCGCCTCGACCAGCCCGGCGAGGGCGTCGAGGAACTGTGGAAACCGTCCGGCCGTCAGCGGATCGGGAATCACCAGGCGATCCAGATCGCTTGTTTCCTTGACCACGTAATCGACGACATACGGGGTGTTGAACTCGGGAAATGCCACGATGCTGCCGGCTGCCTCGGCAATGCCGGTTGAACCGGGGCCGAGCCCGACCGCGTCATGGCCGTAGCGCCGATACGCCTCGATTTGCCCCCGAATCATCAGCTCGGCCGACTGAGTATACTCCGCCACCGTAACACCCAGCACGAGGGCGGCGTGGTCGGACAGGCTCGGGATGCACGGGATGCGGTCGTAGGGCGCGCCGGACACCAGCGCCTGCATCCGGGCCTTGGGCGTCATCCAGTCGCCGGTTTCGGTCATGCGCTGCACCTACGCCGCGAACAGCGCCGGGTCGTACGGATATTGCCCGTACTTCCTGGCAGCACGCACCAGCGCATGGACATTATCCGCCGGGGTGGTAATCGGCATCCCGCATCCGACGGACAGAATGAACCCCGCCGGACTGTCCCACGCTTTGCGCAGGCACTCCCTGACGTTCTCCTCCACCGTCTCCGGCGTGCCGAGATACATCGTCTCCGTCGGCCGGACATTGCCGCTGATGATGATCCGATCGCCCACCGCCGCCTTCGCCTCGGCAAGGTCGATGACATTGTCGAGCGACAGCACGCCGGCCCCGGTTTCGGCCATAAGCTCCCAGTTGCGCCGCGTGTTGCCGCAGATATGCAGCACCGGCGGGCGTCCCGTCGCGGCGACGATCTCGGCGATCAACCGCCGCTGATACGGCAGCGCGAAGTCCCGGTACACCTTCGGGCTGATCAGGCTACCGGAGGCCACCGGATCGCCGACACCAATCGCCACCGGCAGTCTCACGGCCTCCCTGACAAAGGCGAGCGTGGCGGCGAGCGCGTATTCCAGCAACCGATGGGAGAACTCCGGATCGCGCGCGATGTCGCGCATGAAGCTTTCCGCGCCGCGCAGATTGCTGGCGGTGCTGAACGCTCCCGCAACCTGGACGGAGACCGGCACCTCATCGCCCAGCTCCGCCGCCATGCGGGACGCGGCCTCCAGGATGATCGCGTATCGCCCCCCGGACGCCCCGTCGGGAACTTCAAGACGATCCAAATCGGCGCGATCCTTGACGACGTAGTCGGACACGTACGGAGTGGCATACTCCGGAAACGAGATCAGGCTGCCGGCCGCTTCGGCAACTCCGGCCAGGCCCGTCCCGACAACCACCCCGTCATGGCCATAGGTGCGGTACGCGGCGATTTGCCCGCGCGCCATCAGGTCGGCCGAGTGGTGATACTCGGCCACCGTAACGCCCGAGACGATCGCGGCGTGCTCGCTGAGCATGGCGCCGCAGGGGACGCGGTCATACGGCTCGCCGGCAACAAAGGCCGCAAGCCGGGCTTTCGGAGTCATCCGGTCGGGGGTGGTCACGCTATTTCCTTCCGTTTCCCAATTGGCAGAGCAGCCCTGATCGCGGCCTCATCGAGGCCGACGGCGATGAACACGAGCCGCGACAAGTCATCCCCGGCGTCCGGGACCGAAAGCCAAACCGGCTCCTGCGGAACGCCGCGCACAGCTTGCACCACCAGCGGCCGATCGGCTCCGGCTAGCTGCAAAAGGCCCTTCACCCGCAAGACGCCAGGCGTCCGCATCAGGCGCTCCAGCGCTGGGCCAAAGAGACCCCAGTCCACCGGTTCCGTCAGGGTCAGGCAAATGGCGCGCGGCGCCGGACCGTGCTGATGCGGCCCGCCTTCCAGCGGACGGTCCGGCCGGAGGCCGAAGACCTGCTCCGGCGTGACGTCGCCACGGGTGGCGACCACCAGTTCGGCCGAAGGATTGATCTCGCTGAGCCGCCGCAACACCCCCGGCAGCGCCCCCGCCAGCGCAAGATCGCCCTTCGTCACCACCAGCCGATCGGCCAGGGCAATTTGGCGCTCAATGAGGTGATCGGAGAGTTCCGCTTCGCCGAGCAGGGCATCCACGGTGGCGATGACGGTGCCCGGAACATAGCGCCGCGCCAGATCGGGCGCCGCCGTCAAAGCCTGCAGGATCGGCAGCGGATCGGCCAGCCCGCTGGTCTCGATCACCACCCGCTCGAACGGCACCGCCGCGGCGCGGGCTTCCAGCGAACGGATGGCGGCGACGAAATCGCCCAACGCGAGGCAACACACGCAGCCGCCGGCCAGCACGACCGTCTGGCTGTCGGCATGGCCGAGCAGCACCGCATCCAGCGCGATCTCGCCGTATTCGTTGACCACAACGCCGGTGCGCGCCATCGCCGGATGGCGCAGCAGCCCCGTCAGCAGCGTGGTCTTGCCGCTGCCGAGGCCGCCGGTCAGGACCGAAAATGGCAGGCGCTCCGGCATGGTGGTTTGGCTCAGCGGTAGAAGGGCGATGCGATCGCGGCACTCGCGGCCGCGGTCACGTCGGCGTCGAACAGTTTGACGGACGTATTGGCCGCGCCGGCGCGCTTCTGCTTGATGCTGTCGAACACGTCAGCATCGAAGTCGGAGGGCTGGAAACGAATTTCCGGGAAATACGGCGCGAAATAGTTGACGTGCAGGCGCAACGGATCTCCCGGATCGACGAAGCGCGCCTCGAAACCGAACTGGCGAAGGCGGTTGGCGAAGAAATTCCAACTTCCGCCGTAAAGATCGGTGCCGGTGACGATGTTGTCGCCTGCGGACACCAGCGTCAGTACGGAAAGCGCGGTCGCCGCCTGGCCGGAGGCAAGTGCCAGAGCCGCCGCACCGCCCTCGATCGCGGCAAGACGTTCTTCCAGGGCATCCTGCGTCGGATTGCCCAGGCGCGTATATACAAAGCCGATCTCCTCGAAATTCACCAGCCGATCGGCATGTTCGGTAGTGCCGAGATTGAACGATGTGCTCTGGTAGATCGGCACCGCCGTCGCGCCTGTGGCCAGGTCGGTGCGATAGGCGCCTCCGTGTAATACCAGAGTGTCGATGTTTCTTGATGCTGACGCCATCGGAATCTCCTCGCGGAACGGTCGGTGGCAACCCACCCGCGGTTACGTCAGCACGTTGGCGTAGATACGGTTGGCAAACTTGGCAGGATCGGTGCTCGGCTTCAGGACGCCTATCAGCTTCATGTCGGAGATGTAGACGGCAAGCTCGTCCTTCAGGTCGGGGGTTGACGGATGGTGGTGGTGCGTGTGTGTCCGCAGCATATCCGCCAAATCTTCGGGCGGAACAGTCGAGTATTTGCCGAAAACAACACCGGCGTCGGCCGGATCGTTGGCGACATGCTCCGCAGCGTCCAGGATCGCCTGAGTCAGCGCCGCGGCAGCATCGCGATCCTCCTGGATCAGGTTGTTACGAATGCCCAGAACGCAGCAGGAGAGATTCTTGTAAGGACCATCCAGGTTGGTATCGATCGTCACCAGATCCCCTTTGCTGTGCTTCTCCAGCAAAGCCACATTCGGATCGGCGTCGGCAATCGCCTGGATCTCGCCCTTTTGCAAAGCCAGACCCAGTAGGTCCCCGGGGTAGGCGCGCCATTGCACTTCGGAATTGGGGTCGATGCCCAGCTTCGTAAGCTGGATGGAATAAAAGTTCTTCGACGCACTGACCATGCTCGTCGTGCCGATCGTCTTGCCGCGCAAATGCGTCACCTGCGTGATGCCGGATTTGCTTCCCGCCAGCAGGCGGATGCATCCGCCATGCACCCCGGTGGTGAAACTCACTTTCAGCCCTTCCTCCAGCGGCTTCAGCCACTGCAAAGCGAAACTGACACCTGCGTCGGTCTTTCCGGTAGCGATCGATTCCAGGATCTGGTCTTGGGCCCCGCTGAAGTTGACGATTTCCACGTCAAGGCCGTGCTTGTCGAAATAGCCCCGATGGACGGCCACCGGCACGGCGCTGGTGCAAACCCCCGTGCCGCTCCATGCGAAACGGATTGGCCGCCGCGGCGAAAGTATGATCGGCGCCGCAACATGACAGATCGGCGCGTCGATAACAGGTGCGGTCGACACCCGCGAAGCCCCGAACGTCCGGGCGCCGATGAGCCCAAGCGGGGCCGCCGCACCGATAACAAGCGCTGCACGCCGCGTCACGGTCATTGCAATCTTCCTCTGACAGGGATTTGCGCCCGGGGAACAACCCCGGGCGCGCTTCGGCTCAGTAATCCAGTTCACCGCCACCCGGCGGTGCGGGCGGCGTCTTTTTCTCCGGCGCATCGACCACCAGGGCCTCGGTGGTTACCAGCAGGCCCGCGACCGAGGCGGCATCCTGCAAAGCCGCCCGCACAACCTTGGTCGGATCGATAATGCCCGCCTTGACCAAGTCCTTGAACTCGCCGGTCTGGGCATCGAAGCCGTAATTGTAGTCGTCCTTTTCCAGCGTCTTTCCGGCGATCACCGCCCCGTCCTCACCGGCGTTAGCCGCGATCTGACGCAAAGGCGCCTGGATCGCCTTGCGAACGATCTCCAGCCCGAAGCGCTGATCGTCGTTGTCGGCCTTCAGTTTCGCCAGGATCAGCGAGGCCCGCGCCAGGGCAACGCCGCCACCCGGAACAATGCCCTCTTCCACTGCCGCGCGAGTCGCATTCAGCGCGTCATCGACACGGTCCTTGCGTTCCTTCACCTCGACCTCGGTCGAGCCGCCGACGCGAATGACCGCCACTCCGCCGGCCAGTTTAGCCAGCCGCTCCTGCAACTTTTCGCGGTCGTAGTCGGACGTGGTTTCCTCAATCTGCGCGCGGATCTGCGCCACGCGGCCCTGGATGTCCGACTTCTTGCCGGCGCCCTCCACAACGGTGGTGTTTTCCTTTTCGATCAGGATACGCTTGGCCTTGCCGAGATCCGTCAGCTTCACCGACTCCAGCTTGATGCCGAGATCTTCGCTGATCACCGTGCCGCCCGTCAGGATGGCAATATCCTCCAGGATGGCCTTGCGGCGATCGCCGAAGCCCGGAGCCTTCACCGCGGCGATTTTCAGGCCGCCACGCAGCTTGTTCACCACCAGCGTGGCGAGCGCCTCGCCTTCGACATCTTCCGCAATGACCCCCAGCGGCCGGCCGGATTGGACAACCGCCTCCAGCAGCGGCAGCAACGGCTGCAGCGTGGACAGTTTCTTCTCGTGAATCAGAATGTACGGCTGATCCAGTTCCGCGCGCAGCTTGTCGGTATTGGTAACGAAATAAGGCGAGATATAGCCACGATCAAACTGCAAGCCTTCCACCACGTCCAGTTCGGTCGTGACGCCCTTGGCTTCCTCGACGGTAATGACCCCGTCGCCGCCGACGCGCTGCACGGCTTCGGAAATGATCTTGCCAATGTCCGCTTCGCCGTTGGCGGATATCGTGGCGACCTGGGCGGTCTCTTCCGGCGTCGTTATCTTCTTGCTGCGCTTCTTCAGCTCGTCCAGGATCGCCGCCACCGCCTTGTCGATGCCGCGCTTCAGGTCCAGCGGGTTGAGGCCTGCTGCCACGGCCTTGGCGCCTTCCCGAACGATCGCCTGCGCCAGCACGGTGGCCGTCGTGGTCCCGTCGCCGGCATTGTCGTTGGTCTTGCTGGCGACCTCGCGCAGCAACTGCGCGCCGAGGTTCTCGAACTTGTCGGCCAGTTCGATTTCCTTCGCGACCGTCACACCGTCCTTGGTGATGCGAGGCGCTCCGAAACTTTTGTCCAGCACAACGTTCCGGCCCTTCGGACCGAGCGTGACCTTGACCGCATCGGCCAGGATATCAACACCGCGCAACAATCTCTGGCGCGCTTCGCCACCGAAGCGTACGTCTTTCACCGCCATGGTAAGGCTTTCCTCTGTCTATGGAATTCAGGCTGCTTTGCGGGCCTTCGCGGCCGTGCCGTCGATGATGCCGAGGATGTCCGACTCCTTGACGATCAGCAATTCCTCGCCGCCGAGCTTGACCTCGGTGCCGGACCACTTGCCGAACAGCACCGTGTCGCCGGCCTTGACTTCAAGCGGGACGACCTGCCCCTGCTCATTTCGCGCGCCCGGCCCCACCGCGACGACCTCCGCTTCGGTCGGCTTTTCCTGAGCGGTGCCAGGGATGATGATGCCGCCCGCGGTCTGCTCCTCGGCAGTGAGCCGGCGGAGCACGACGCGGTCGTGCAGTGGACGGAAATTCGACATGACTTCGCTCCGGTTTGGTCGTGTGTGACCCGTGCCTGCTTCGGCGGGTCCCGCGGTGCCAGTATCCGCATATCACACACTCGTGGCAAGTGGTTTATTCCATACGCACGCAGATACGGAGCATATTGAACGGTAGGAGGCACGCGCCATCTACGTGGGATTGACTCCGGCCACGAACCCGGCCCGGGATCAGGCTGATACAACCCCAGCGAAGGAGATCCGCCGTGCCGCTCGATGTTTCGATCGCCCCCAGGCATCTGACGGCGACGCTGTTTTATCAGCAGCGCACCAGCCGCAAGCCGGAGCGCTATGTCGGCGAGCCGCCGCCCGGTGTGGTGCCGTTCACCGGTATCGAGGACCCCAGGGAGGTGCGGATCGAGGATGCCCGCGGCCGCGAGTCGGAGTTCACGCTCGATCGCAACGGCTTCGCGCTGGTGCGGGCGCCGAGCCGGGTGCAGGACTTCTACAATCCGGACGAGGTCAAAAGTGTGTACTACCCGGAGGTCGAGCGGCTTTTGCTCGATACGCTGGGTGCCTCCCGCGTCGTGGTGTTCGATCATGGCGTCCGAAACGCCGGGCTGCCGGATGGGCGGGTGCCGTCGCGCCAGGTGCATAACGACCACACGGTGAACTCCGCCCCGCGCCGGGTGCGCGATCACCTCGGCCCCGAGGCGGAGGCGTTGCTGAAGCACCGGTTCGGTGTGGTGAATGTGTGGCGGCCGATCCGCGGGCCGGTGCTGGATTCGCCGCTGGCGCTGTGCGATGCGCGGACATTTACAGAAGCCGATCTAATCGCAAGCGATCTGGTTTACCCGCATGTGCGGGGCGAAACGTCGCGGGTGGAGTTCAAGCCGGAGCACCGTTGGTACTATTTCTCGGAACAGCAGCGGGATGAGGTGTTGCTGATCCGGGTGCACGACAGCGCCGATGATGGCCGGGCGCGGCTGTCGTTCCACACCTCGTTCGAAAATCCGCTGGCCCCGGGCGCGCCGCCGCGGGAGAGCATCGAGGTGCGAACCCTGGTGTTCTACTGATCCGTTACAACTTCCAGCCGGCGGATATGCCGATAGCCCACTCGCTCAGGTGGATATCGGCCTCGCCGCCGCCGAAGCCGGCCGGTGGATAGCCGGCCGGAATCGATCCGCTCCCGTTGACCGTGGTTTCGGGCGCGTACATTGCGAAAACGCTGATCTCCGGTCCGTTCGGCAGCGTATAGGACGCAGCGGCGGTCAGATGCCGCTGGTTAGCCGTCATACGTGCCGGACTGTCAATAAGTGCCCGCGCGATTCGGGCCCGCTGTCGCCGCGCTGCCGGATACCGCCGGAGCCCCCAGCAGCCGCAACCGCTGCACCTTGCCCGACGGTCCCTTCAGCAGTTCGGCCAAAATACGCACCGTCCGCGGGGTCTTGAACCGGCCAAGCTGCTGCTCGCAGAAGGCAAGCAACTCCGCCTCCGAAACAGTCATGCCCGGCTTGACCACCACGCCGGCCTCGATGTCCTGACCATACAGCGGATCGGGGGCGCCGACGGCGGCGGCTTCCAGCAAGGCAGGATGCCTCAGCAAGGCCTCGTCGATCTCCCGCGGCGCGATGTTCTCGCCGCCCTTGATGATCAGCTCCTTCAGCCGTCCAGTGACAAAAAAGAATCCGTCCGCGTCGCAATAGCCGAGGTCGCCGGTGCGCAGCCACCTGTCGGCGGTCAATGCCCTCGCGGTTTCGCCCGGGTCCTTGTGGTAGCCCTGCATGACGCTCGGACCGCGGATCTGGATTTCTCCGACCTCGCCAGCCGCCGCTTTAACCACCCGGGCCTTGTTGCCGAAGGGCCGACCCACGCTGCCGATCCTGCGTCCGCCCGGATGCAGCGCGTTGCTGAACACCGGACCGGCCGCCTCGGTCAGGCCCATCGTTTCGATGATGGGAATGCCGGAACGATGCTCGAACGCAATCTGGTGCTCCGGCGGCAACGGAGCCGATGCCGATCGGCAGAAGCGAATGGCTGAAGGGTCGCGAGCGGGGGGCGTCGCGTTCAGCAGAAAGGCGATCATCGTCGGCACCACGTTCAGCCAGGTGCAGCGGTGGTCCGACGCCTGCGCCCAGAACCGGCTGGTGCTGAAGCGGTCCGGCATCACCAGGCTGCCGCCATGGAACAGCGGCGCCATAACCGTAACGATCTGGGCGTTGATATGATACAGCGGCAGCACCGCCAGCACCCGGTCGTCCCGACCCAGCCGGTGCGCCTTGCTGACCAATGCGGCTCCGGTCAGGACATTGGAGTGCGTCAGCCTGACGCCCTTGGGCAGCCCGGTGGTGCCGGAGGTATACATCAGCAAACAGACCGCATCGGCTTCCCGCGGCGGCAACGGCCAGACAGCGCGCGCGTCCGCCGGGGCGTCGCCGCCCGAGGTCACGTCAAGCACGCCGATCGGCCGGGTTATCAGCGACAATGCCTGCCGCAGGATGGACTTCTGCCCGGGTGCAACAAAGACCAGCCGGCAATCGGAATGATCGAGCACATAGGCCAACCGCTCCGGGGTCAGCAGCAGGTTCAGCGGGGTGACCACATAGCCCGCGGCCATAATGCCGGCGAACAGCACCACCGCCTCAAGGCTGTTGGGCGCAAGCAACGCAACCGAGTCACCCGGCGCAAGGCCGTGATCGCGCAAAATCCACGCCACCGACAGCGCCCGTTGCCGCAGGCCGTAAAACGTCAGCTCCCGTCCCGTGTCAGGGGAAACGAAATACGTTGCGTGCGGCGATGCGCTGGCGCGCCAGTCGATCAGGCTGCGCACGGACTGCGTGCTACCGACCATAACGCTGCCAGTACTCGCCGAATATTTCGCTCTCAACCGGCTTTACCGGAGCAATCGCGCGCACGATCCGGGTGATATTGAGAAAATACCGGTAGTTCAGGTTGTCGGAAAACCCGTTGCCGCCCCGAGTGCCACACCCCATCGACAGGGAAAACGGCAGACTGTTGTCGAACGCGCCGCCGGTGGCGACGCAATGGGCCTGATCGACGATCACGCGGCACACCGGCAGTTCCAGCGCCAGGCGCAGAACCTGGTCCCGGGTGGCCCCGTGCACGCCGACGGAGTGGCCCTTGCCCTGGTAGTCATAGATCGCCCGCACCTGAGCAATCGCGGCGTCAAAATCCACGACGCGGTAAAGCGTCAGGACCGGAGACAGCTTTTCGCCGGAGAAAGGTTGGCCCGGGCCGGCATGGCCGGGTTCCTCCCGCACCATGATGAAGCGGCACGATGCAAAGGCGGCCCGATCCAGTCCGGCCAGAAAAGCCACGCGCGGGGCGGATCGGGCGATGAAATCCGAAGACAGCCCGCCGGACGGAAACATCGCCGCTTCAAGCCGGAGCTGCTCGTCCGCCTCCGCCAGCACGCCGCCCTGCCCGGCCAGCGCAGCCAGCAGGGGATCCCAGACCTCGGCCAGCACGACAAGGCTGTTCTCCGACGAACAACTGGTGGCGTGGTCGAAGCTCTTTGACGCCGCGATGCGGGCCGCCGCGGCCGGCAAGTCGGCTGCCGGTGCGACGATGGCGGCGACATTGCCAACGCCGACTCCCAGCGCCGGGGTGCCGCTGGAATAGGCGGCCCTCACATTGTCCCGCGACCCGGTGGCCACCACCAGATCGGCCTGTCGCATCAGCTCCATCGTCAGGCCCTTGGACCCCGGCGGCGGCAGCATCTGCACCAGATCGGCCTCGACGCCGACCTTCGCCAGTTCCCGATGCACATGCGCCAGCAAGGCGGCACAGACCCCTGCCCCCTTGGGCGAAGGCGAAAGCACGACGGCATTGCGGGTTTTGAGCGCGTTGATGATGACGTTGGCCGGAGTCGCTACCGGATTGGTCGACGGCGTGATGGCCGCCACGACGCCGGCGGGGCGGGCGATCTCGGTGATGCCGGTCGCCGGATCGTCGGTCAGCACACCGACGGAGCGGGCGCCCTTCAGGTCTCTCAGCAGGCCCAGCGTCTTGCGGTGGTTTTTGGCGATCTTGTCGGCGACGTTGCCCAGGCCGGTGTCGCGCACCGCCTGCTCGGCGAGGGCGCGGTTGCGTTCCGGTTCCAGCACCGCCCAGCCGGCCGCCGCGACGGCAAGGTCAACAGTCTCCTGATCGGCCCGGTCAAAGCCTTCCTGCGCCAGCCTGGCGCGGGCCAGCAGAGACCGCACGACCTCATTCTCGCCACCGGGCATCGTAATCCGCTTCAACCTCCGCCGTACAATCGTTCAAACTGGCCCGGGTATCGACCAGCCCAAAGCAATACCAACGGGTAATATAATACGACCAACGAGCGGATTTGGCTATTTGGTTTGTTGCCGGCGCCGCCTATCGGAATACTGAAAGCCTACGAAGCGTTTTAGGGAATTGACCGCCGACGGTTTTATGTGAAATGTATCCGGACGAGAGACAATTCACTCATGCGACCCGTGATCAGGCGGAACCCGCGGTTCCAACCGGGCCGCGCCGGCGCTTTGAAGGACGGACCAAGCGTGCCCTATCAGACCACCGGACTGCGCGAACATGCCAAACCACGCTTGCCCCGGGTGCCGCCTGCCGATGCCTGCGCCGGCTGCCCGACCGTCTGCGCCGAGGCCTGCTTCAACGACGCGATCACCCGGACCGGAGCCTCCATCAGCATCGATGCGGCCCGCTGCGCGGGATGCGGCGGCTGCGTCGGCGCCTGCCGTCATGAGTGCATCATCCTTGTCCATGGCGTCGCCCGCCTGCGGCCCTGATCACGAACCACGAACGACGGAGCCATCCATGCCTGAGACCCCGGAAGACCTGCACGAAGCCCTGGCAACGGCTGTGCTCGAACTCGACGAAGTGCTGACCGCCGACTTGTGCAACAAAGCCGTGGCGCTCGGCTACGACGCCTGGACGACGATCGAGCAGGGCCTGATCGCCGGCATGAACCGGGCCGGCAAATTGTTCGATGAGGAAGAGTATTTTGTCCCCGAACTGCTGATCGCCTCCGACGCGATGTATGCCGGCCTGGGCATCCTGCGCCCGCATATCAGCCAGGCAAACACCATCCATGGCCGCCGCGTGGTCATCGGCGTGGTGCAGGGCGACACCCACGACATCGGCAAGAACCTCGTGCGCATCATGCTCGAAGTCGCCGGGTTCGAGGTGTTCGACCTCGGCCGCGACGTCCCCGCGCAGGCATTCGTCGATCGCGCCGTGGAGGTGAACGCCGACGTCATCGCACTGTCCACGCTGATGACAACCACCATGACGCAGATGTCCAAGGTCGTCAGCATCCTCGAAGAGGGCAACATCCGCCACCGCTTCAAGGTGATCGTCGGCGGCGCCCCGCTGTCGCAGCAATTCTCCGACCGCATCGGCGCCGACGGCTACGCCCCCAAGGCGGCCCAGGCGGTGCAGCTCGCCAGGCAGCTCACCGGCCTTGTGAACGCAGCGGCATGAGCGCCAACGGCCGCCGCGACGAACTGACCTCGCTGGAGCGGGTCGGGCTGGCGTTGCAGTACAAGAAGCCCGACCGGGTGCCGGCTGCGCCGCTGGTCTGTGGCG
Organism: uncultured Rhodopila sp.; assembly: GCF_903944925.1. Classification (GTDB taxonomy): domain Bacteria; phylum Pseudomonadota; class Alphaproteobacteria; order Acetobacterales; family Acetobacteraceae; genus Rhodopila. The sequence continues at coordinate 20,027 of NZ_CAJATU010000132.1, forward strand.
CCTCCTGCCGCGTGCTCGGCATCTCCTATGACCGCTGGTCGCAGGACCCGAAAGCCGCCACCGCCAGCCTGCTCGCGGCCCAGTCGCTGATTGGCTTCGACGGCTTCCTGACCCTGGTCGACCTCTCGGTGGAGGCCGAGGATTTCGGCCAGGAAGTGATCTTCCCGGAGTGGAGCACGGCCTACCCCAACTTCGACAACCCCTGCATCGCGACCGCCGAGGACTACGGCAAGGTGGAGCGCATCGAGCCGCGCAAGGCCCGCCGCAGCAGCGCGGTGATCGAGATCGTCCGCGGCCTGGCGGAAGCGCGCGGCAAGGACGTCGCGGTGATGGGCTTCGTCTATGGCCCGCTGGGCGTGCTGTCGCAGATCCGCGGCCACGCCGAACTGTTCAAGGACCTCATTCGCCACCCCGATCGCGTGCTGGAGGCGGTGGACACGATCACCGGCTCGCTGGTCGAGTACGCCATCGCCCAGGTCGAGGCCGGCGCCCATGCCATCGTGCTGGACCCGCTGTATTCGTCCTCCACGATCCTGCGCAAGCAGACCTGGGAACGGTTTGAGGGCGTGTTCATGCGGCCAATAGCCGACGCCGTGCGGGCGGCCGGCGTCCCGGTGGTGGTGCATAATTGCGGCAACGGCGTCTACTTCGACGCGGTGATCGAGCACATCAAGCCGATCGCCATTTCGCACGCCTACCCGGCGCATGGGTCGCCGGATCTGAAGCATCACGCGGAGGCCTGGGGCAAGAAGGTCGTCACCATCGGTGTCATCGATCCTGCCAAGGCCGGCCACGAGTGGAGCCAGGACGAATTGCTGGAAGAGTGCCGCCAGCAGATCGAAACCTTCCGCATCGCCGATGGCGGATTCATCCTCTCCAGCGGCTGCGAGTTTCCGCCCAACGGCAACCTGCAGAGCGCCGCCACCATGGTGAAGGCTGCGCAACTCCATGGCTGGTACTAGCGTGACAACTGACCGCCGCGCCCGCCTGCTGCGCGCCCTCGCCCGCGAGCCGAATGATCGTCCGCCGGTGATCTGCACCGGCGGCAGCATGAGCGGCGTGCCGGAGGAGGTCGTGGCCCGTTCCGGCTACAGCCTGCCGGAAGCGCATCTCGATGCCGCCGCCATGGCCGGCCTCGCGCTGGCCGCCGCCCGGCTGACCGGTTTCGAGTCCGTTGGCGTGCCGCTCTGCACCACCGTCGAGGCGGAGGTCTTCGACGTCGGCATCAACCTCGGCGACGCGGCGACCGAGGCGCGCATCGTGCAGGAGCCGTACGAACGCAGCGCCGACGTGGCGCGCCTGCCGCCCGGGCAGCGGATGCAGCGCGGCCGCGTCGGGATCACGGTCGAAGCGGTCCGCATTCTCGCGGCCACCGCGGGGGATCTGCCGATAATCGGCAACCTCATCGGCCCGGTCAGCGTCGCCGCGTCGGCGGTGCGGCCCGAGGCGTTCTTCCGCGAACTGCGCACCCGTCCGGCGGAGGCGCATGCGCTGATCGAACATGTCGTGGACTTCGAAGCCGAATTCGCCCGTGCGCTGGTCGCGGCCGGCGCGGATGTCATCGTCATCCACGAGGACACCGCGACCCCGGCCCTGGTCGGACCGAAGCTGTTCGAACAGGCCGTGCTGCCGCATCTGCACCGCCTGACCGAGGCGATCAAGCAGACCGGCGCGCGCGTGCTGCTGCATATGTGCGGCAGCATCGAGCGGGTCGAACAGCAGCTCGATACCCTGCGCTGCGACGGCTTCATCCCCGACGCGGCGGTCTCGGTGCATGCTTTCGGCTGTTCGCATCCGCAATTGGCGGTGGTGGGCAATATCAGCACCTTCTTGCTGCACCAGGGCCAGCCGGGGCAGATCGCCAGCCTCGGCACAAGGCTGGCGGCGGACGGCGTGCACGTCGTCTCCCCGGCCTGCGGGCTGGCGAGCGCCACGCCGCTGGCCAACATCGTCGCGCTGACCCATGCCATTGCCGGAGAGTCCGTCCCATGAGCGACCTTGCCCCGCGTGACCGTCTCGGCCGCGTGCTGTCCAAACAAGGCGTCGACCGCCCGCCGGTGATCTGCACGGGCGGCATGATGAACGCGGCCGTCCTCGGGGTGATGGAGGAGGAAGCGGCGCCGAAGCTGCCGGCGGCGCATTTCTCGTCCGAGGGCATGGCGGCTCTGGCTGAGGCCGTGCACCACGCGACCGGCTTCGAGAATATCGGCGTGCCGTTCTGCATGACCGTCGAGCCGGAAGTGCTGGGCAGCCGCATCGATCCGGGCACGCTGGCGTGCGAGCCGAAGATCGCCGCGGAAGCCTATGCCTCCTCCGCCGCAGTGGACATCCACGACGTCCGCACCCTTCTTAAATGGGGGCGCATCGGCACGGTCGTCCAGGCCGCCTATTACCTCAAGCGGCGCAATCCGGAGGTGCCGATCATCGCGAGTTTGTCGGGGCCGGTCAGCACGGCCGCCTCGGTGGTGGACCCGCTGAGTTTCCTGAAGGAACTGCGGACGAAGCCGCAGGACGCGCACCGTGTGCTCGACTACGTCACGCGCTTGCTGATTGCCTATGCCGAGGAGGTCGCCCGCAACGGCGCCGATGTCATCGCCATCGGCGATCCCACCGCGACGGGCGAGATCCTCGGGCCGAAGATCTTCCGCGACTATGCGGTGCGCTACATCAACCAGCTTTGCGACGCGGTGCATGCCGCGGGCAAGCCGGTGATCGTGCATATCTGCGGCGACATGAGCCGCAGCCGCGAATACCTGGCCGATCTGCATTGCGATGCCATCAGCACCGACGCCAAGGTCAACCTCGTGCGGCTGAAGGAGGATTACCCGCAGCTCAACACCATGGGCAATGTCAGCACCACGCTGCTGGAATTCGGCGATGCCGAGAAGGTTTCGCGCACGACCGAGCGGCTGGTGCGCGACGGCATCGACATCATTTCCCCGGCCTGCGGGCTGAGCACTTCGACGGGCCTGGACAACATCCGCGCCCTGACGGGCGCCGTGAAGACGACGCGGCTGAACTGACCCATGCCCATCGTCACCTTCTCGCCGTCGGGCGCCAGCGCGGAGATCCCCGCCGGTGGCACCCTGCTGGATGCCGCGCGGCTGGCGCGTGTTCGCCTGGAAGCGCCGTGCAACGGCGTCGGCACCTGCGGCAAATGCCGGGTCCGGTTGGACGGGGCGTCGCTGGCACAGGCTCGCATCGTTGCCACGCGCAACCTGTCAGCCGAGCAGGTTGCGGAGGGTTTCGTGCTGCTGTGTTCCACCCTTGCCGAGGGCGACCTCGAGGTCACGGTGCCCGGGTCCGGCGAACGCCGCCTGCGCATTCTGGAGGACGGGGTTCGCCTCGACCTGCCGCTGAACCCGACGCTGCGCAAACGCTTCGATGCGGAGCGCCGCTGCACCGTGGTCAGCGCGGGCGAGCGGGTGCTGGCGGAGGAAGGCGGCGATACCACCACCCGGCTGTACGGGGTGGCGGTGGATATCGGGACAACCACCCTGGTGGCGTCGCTGCTCGATCTCGGCACCGGCGCGCGGGTCGGTTCGGTGTCAGCGCTGAACCCGCAGGTCACGCATGCCCAGGACGTGCTGTCGCGGGTGCAGATCGCCTCGGAACCCGATGGCCTCGCCCTGCTCCACAGCGAACTCATGGCCGAAATCGACCGCAGTATCGGCCTGCTCGCCGCCGAGGCCCGCATTCCGCGGCGCCGCATCTATGAGGTCGTGATCGCCGGCAACACCTGCATGATGCACCTCGCCGCCGCCATCAGCCCCGAGCCGCTGGGACGCTTCCCCTACACCCCTGCCCTGTCCGGTCACGAGCACCGCCCCGCCGCCGCGCTGGGTTTGCACATCGCCTCCTGCGGGGAGGTGTATTTCCCGCCGATAATCTCGGGCTTCGTCGGCTCCGACATCACGGTGGGCGTGCTGGCGACCGATCTGGCCGCCGCCGAGGGGGTCACGCTGTTCGTCGATATCGGCACCAACGGCGAGATGGTGCTGGCGCGCGACGGCAAGCTTCAGGCGACCTCGACCGCCGCCGGCCCCGCCTTCGAGGGCATGAACATCGCCTGCGGCATGCGTGCCGCTCGCGGTGCGATCGAACGCGTCGCCATCGAGGCGGACGACATCCGCACCGCCACCATCGACGAGGCCGAGGCCGTCGGCATCTGCGGCAGCGGCCTGTTCGATGCCGTCGCGGCAATGGCGGTGCTGGGGATCGTCGACAACTCGGGACGCTTCACCCGCAAGGCCGAGACGTTGCCGGCGCCGTTGCGGGCCCGGCTGCGTCCGCTCGACGGCAAGACGGTGTTCTACCTGGACGGCGAGGTCTATCTCAGCCAGCGCGATATCCGCCAGGTGCAGTTGGCCAAGGCCGCGGTGCGGGCCGGCATCGATACCATGCTGCTGCGCAACGGCCTGACGCCGGCGCAGCTCGACCGGGCGCTGGTCGCCGGATCGTTCGGCTACCACCTGACCACGCGCAGCCTGATCGATATCGGGCTGTTCCCGGCGGGCCTCGACGGCAAGGTCAGCTTCGTCGGCAACACCGCGCGCACCGGCGCCGAAGCCCTGCTGACCAATCACGAGGCGCGAGAGACGCTGCGCCTGGTGACCAGCCGGGTCGAAGCGGTCGAGCTTGCAACCGATCCGGACTTCACCAAGGTTTTCGTGGCCGCGATGGCGTTTCCGGCGCCTGTCAGGCCAGCGCTCTCCGACGCGGCATGAGCGGCCGGGTTCCGTTCTCGATACTGACCGGCGGCCTGGGCAGCGGCAAGACCACCTTGCTGGCGCGGCTGCTGCGGCATCCCGGCATGGCGCGCACCGGAGTCGTGGTCAACGAATTCGGCGAGATCGGCCTCGACGCGGCGCTGCTCGGGCATGCCGAGGACCACACCGTCGTGCTGGCCGGAGGCTGCGTCTGTTGCGCCGCAACGGCGGATTTCGTGTCGGCGGTGCGGTCACTGGAGGCGCGCGCCGGTTCGCTATCGCGCGTGATGATCGAAACCAGCGGACTCGCCGATCCGGTGCCGATCTTGCACGCGCTGGCGGTGGACCCGCACTTGGCCGCGGGCTACGTGCCCGGCAGCGTCATCGCAACGGTCGACGCGCTTCAGGGTGAGCGCGAACTGGGCCGGAATAAGCTCGCCGTGCGGCAGGTGGCGGTGGCGGACCGGGTCATCGTGACCAAGAGCGACATCGCCGCACCGAGAGCGGTGCTGAGGCTGCGGCAGCGCTTGCAGGAGATCAACCCCGCCGCCGAAGTCCTGGTGGTGAACCACGGCGACGCGACGCCGGAGCAGGTGTTCGGCGGGCTGCCGGACCATCCGCGTACTCCCCCTGCCGAGGGTCACGCGCATCATCATCACGGTCCGGGTCCGCGCGCCTTCTGCCTCACCCGGGAGGACGCCGTGGACTGGCAGACGTTCGGTCCGGCGCTGGAGCAGTTGGTGACTGCGCTCGGCGACAGGTTGCTGCGGGTGAAGGGGCTGCTGCACGTTGCCGGCAGCGATCAGCCGCTGGTCTTGCAGGGCATACGCGGTTTTCTGCATCCGCCCGTCCCGCTTGCCGCATGGCCCTCGGCCGATCGGCTTTCAAGGATCGTGTTTATCGCGGAGGACGTGGAGGAGGCCGCGATTCGCGCCGCCGGACGCGCGTTGGGCGGGACGCTGGAGTAGGGCTGCCCCGAGCCGCATGACCCGTGGGCAGCATCGCTTGGTCCGGTCGGTTCGGCCGTGTCAGGCGTGACCCGATAGCCGCGTCCCTCAATGCACCCCGAGCCAGCCGAGCAGCCTTGAACGCAAGGCGGTGAAGCCGGGTTGGCCGACTTCGCGGGGACGCGGCAGGTTCACCGGCAGTTCGTGCGCGATGCGCCCGTGGTCCATCATCAGCACGCGGTCCGCCAGCAGCAGCGCCTCCTGCACATCGTGCGTCACCAGCAGCACGGCGCAGCGGTGAAGCTGCCAGAGTTCGGCCACCAGCGCCTGCGCCTTCAGCCGGGTCAGCGCGTCCAGCGCGCCGAACGGTTCGTCCAGCAGCAGCAGGTCCGGCTCGCGAACCAGCGCGCGCGCCAGAGCGGCCCGCTGCGCCTCGCCCCCCGACAGCACCTTCGGCCATACGTCCGCGCGGTGCGACAGGCCGACCTCGGCGAGGGCTGCCTCGGCGCGGCGGCGGTCACGCCCGCCGCCGTTGGGCAGGCCGAGCACGACGTTGCGCCACACCCGCTTCCACGGCATCAGGCGCGGCGCCTGGAACGCGACGGCGCGGCGTTCCGTGACGCTCACCTCACCCGCGATCTCCGGGTCCAGGCCCGCCAGTATCCGCAACAGCGTGGATTTGTCGCAGCCGGATGCGCCGATCAGCGCGACGAACTCGCCAGGTGCAACGTCGATGTCCAGGGCATCGATCACCGGACGCTCGCCGAAATGGCGGCTCAGCCCGCGGACGCAAACCGCGGGCCGCAGCGTCATTCCGCCGCCTCGCGCGCCGGCGCCAGCGGCGGGAATCTGCGGAACCGAGCCGTGCCGTCGCGTTCCACTTGCTCGACGAGGCCGATTTCCCAGGCAAGGTACTCGCGGAACGCAGCGTGCGGGTCGGGTTGGTGATAGGGCGAGCGCCAGACATCCTCCGCCGGGTGCAGGCGGTCCACCGGTTCGGCGCCGATCGGCAATCCGGCCGCGCGCCACGCCGCGTTGCCGCCCGCCAGAGCGAACACCTCGCGGGAGCCGGTGGGCGCCAGGTCCGCAGCGGCAAACGCCGCCAGCGCGCCGTCTTCCGACGTCAGGACGATCGCGCCGTCGCCCGGCACCTGCGCCTGCGACTGCAACCATGCGCGAATGGCGAAACGCGCCCCCTCGATATGCCCCTTGTCGTACCCCGGGCTCGGCTGGAGATCGAGCAGCGTAGCCCCGGCCCCCGCCAGCAAGCCGGCCAGCGCTCCGGGGGCGATGGTGCGAACCTCAGGCAGCGGCGCCGCAAGCCGCGCGGGTTGAACGCCGATGACCGGATCCAGGCTGAGCGCGTTGTCCAGGATAAAGACCTCGCCCCAGTTGATCTGCGCCAGCCAGGAGGCGGTGATGGCCGCGCGCACGCCGTTGGCGTCGTCCAGCAGCACGATGCGGCCGTTCTGCGTGGCGATCCAGTCGCCGGTTTGTTGGACGAGTTGGCCGCCCGGCGCCGGGATCGCACCATCCGGGTGTCCGGCGGCGTGTTCCTCGGGCGTGCGGACGTCGATCAGATGCAGGGTGCGGTCCGCTTCGGCGCGGAACCGCTCCAAGGTCGCGTGGTCGATGACCTTCAGGCCGAAGCGCTGCCTGAGCCGCGCCGCCGCCCGGGTGGCGGCTTCCAGCGCGTCGCCCTCGGGCGGCGGCACCGTGGCTTCGCGCCCATGCTCCAAGGTCCATCCCGCCAGCAGCCAGTCCATCGTGCCGTTGGCGAGCGAGACGACGCGATTGGGCACTCCGGCGTTGATCAGCGCCTGCGCGCCGATGATGCTGCGGGTGCGTCCGGCGCAGTTGACCACCACCAGCGTGTCGGGGTCGGGGACCGCCTGGTGGAACCGGTGCACGAGTTCCGCCCCCGGCAGGTCCAGCGCGCCGGGGAGGGAAAAATTGCGGAATTCGGGCACCGGCCGGCTGTCCAGCACGACCAGGTTCTCGCCCGCGTCCGGTCTGGCCTTCAGCTCCTGAACCGTCACATGCGGCGTGCCATCCTGGTGTTCGACGACCTCGCCGAACGCCTTGCTGAGCACGTTGGTGCCGGTGAACAGCTCGTACCCGGCGTCCTTCCAGGCCCGGGTACCGCCGGCGAGGATGCGGGTATTGTGATAGCCCAGCTCCGCCAGGCGGATCGCGGCGCGGCGTGCCAGCGCCTCGGACCCCTCATCATAGATGACGATTTCGGTGCTCAGGCGCGGGATCAACGTGGCCACCCGCACTTCCAGCCGGCTGAGCGGCAGGCTGACCGAGCGCAGGATGTGCCCGTCACGCGAATGGACGCCGGTCTCGCGGACGTCGATGACAGCGTATTCCGCGTCGGTGGCCAGCAGGGCGCGCAGCGACGGGGCGGTGATGGCAATCGGGCTGGTCATGGCGGGATCTCCTTTCGCGTTGCGTTACTGGCCGGCGGCGATGTCCGCATTCAGCCTGGTGTCGTATTGCAGCGAGACATCGACGCGGCGCGGAATCCCGGCAGCCTCGAACAGCGCGTCGGCGATGCGCTGTTCGGTGGCGAGGAACGCGGCATCGACCTGCACCGGATCGTTGATGTCCGCCCGGGCCAGATAGGCGGCGGTCTCGGGTTTCAAGTGGTTGGTCTGGATCAGGACCTTCTCCACCTCGGCTTCATGCGAGGCCTTCCAGTCATTCCAGCGGCGGACGCGGTGGAAGAAATCGCGGATGGTCGCCTCCCGCGCCGCGTCCTTCAGGTCCGCCGTGCGCACGACGGTGGCGAGGCCGGCAGGAAAATCGACGTCGGTGTTGGTCAGCAGCACCCGCGCCTTGCCGCTGTCCACCAGGCTCTGCACCAGAGCGGGGCCATTGGTCAGCGCGTCCACCTGGCCGGACCGGAACGCGATGAGCCCCTCGGCCGGGTTGAGTTCCACGAAGGTCACGTCCTGCGGCGTCAGCCCGCCCTTCTTCACGCTCAGCAGCGCCTGGGTGTTCATGTTGCCGCCCTTCTTGAAGGTGATCGAATGCCCCTTCAGATCGGACGGCGTGTGAATCGGCCCGTCCGCGCGGACCAGGGTGACCATGCTTTTGTAATGCACGGAATCCCGCGGCACATACGCGGCGATGATGGTGACCGGCACCTGTCCGTCCGCCCGGGATTTCTGGCTGCCGCCCTGCTGCAGGGTGACCGACACGGTGCCCTCCGCAAGCGCCAGGTCGGTGGTGTTGGCCAGCAGCGACGCGGTCTCGTCGGTCGCGGTGCCGAGCAGCGACCACTCGACGCGATACGGCGCGTCATTCAGCACGCCGGACAGGGCGAAGGTCTCGATATAGTCCTTCATCTGCGTGGACACGCGCAGCACCGGCGGTTCAGCGGCATGAGCGGCGCCGATCGGCAGCGCGACGGAGAGCAGCAGGAGGGCCAGGATGCGCATGGCTACAGTCCTCCAAAGCCGCGCCGCCACGGCAGCAGCACGGTTTCCAGCGTCAGCACCACGCCGTAGCCCGCCAGGCCGAGCACCGCGTAGATCGCGACGACGAGCATGATGATGTCCATGCGGAACGCCATCTGGGCGTCGCTCATGAGATGGCCGAGACCCGCCTTGGCGTTGATCGTCTCGGCGAAGATCAGCGCCAGCCAGGCCGAGGTCAGCGCGATCCGCAGCCCGCTGAGGAATCCCGACGCGCTGGCCGGTAGCAGGATGTCGAAGACGATCGACAGGCGCGACAGCCGCAGGCAGCGGGCCACGTCCATCAGCTCGGCGTCCACGTCGCGGATGGCGCTGAAGATATTGATATAGGCGGGCAAGGCCGCGGTGACGGCGATCAGGGCGATTTTCGGCGCCTCGCCAATACCGGTCCAGACGATGAACAGCGGCAGCAGCGCGAACACCGGGATGGCCTTCAGCACCTGCACGGTGGAATCGAGCACCTCGCCTGCCCCGCGTTGCAGCCCGGCGGCCAGGGCGACGACCGTGCCCGCGGCGACGCCGATGGCCAGCCCCTGCGCCACCCGCAGCAGCGACACCCACAAATTGGCGAGCAGTTCCCCCGAGCCGATGAGTTCCCGCGCCGCCAGGGCGACGTCATACGGGCCCGGCAGCAACTCGGGATCGACCCCGGACAGCGCGGTCGCGACTTCCCACAGCGCCAGCAGCAACGCCGGCCCGGCAAGACGCCGGAGCACGCCGCCGCCGGGCAGCGTCCCGGCTCGGGGTGGCAGCACGCTCGTCAGACGCGGCCACGCCGAAGGGGCGAAGGACCGACCTCCGGTGCGAGTATTGCCGGACACCGCTGATGGCTCAGGCTGGAAAAGCGGGAAAGCGGACCAGTCCGTCGCGCTCCAGTTCCGCGCCGATGCTGTGGCCCCAGGCAACATACGCGTCCAGATAGGCGCGCCGTTCCGGCAGGCTGAGCGGCTTCGGCAGCGCCTCGGAGGGGTGCAGCGCCGGCTGGCCGGTGCCGGTCTGGAAACCGAGGCCGACGGCGATCCAGGCGGCGGTCCCGCCTTGCAGCACCAGCACCGGCCGCGTGGCCGGACCGAGCGGATCGGATGCCGCGAATGCCGCCAGCACCCCATCCCCGGATGTCAGCACGATCGGCCCCTCGCCCGGCACCGAAGCCAGCCGCGCCGCCAAGGTGGAGCGGCGTGCGACGAACGAACCCGGGATGAAGCGGCGCACGCGGAAATACGGTTCCGCCGGATCGAGATCGAGCACCGTCGCCTTGCCGCCCGCGAGCAGACGCGACAGCTCCAGCGGGGCAATGACAGCGCGTGGCTCCGGCAAAGGCGGCAGGCGCGGCGCGACCGGGCCGATTGCGCTGAGTTCGCCCGGTTCGGCCGGGTAGACATGAACATCGTGCAGCCCGAGTTGCAGCAGCCACGAGGCGGTAATCGTCGACCGCACCAGATCCGGCGTGTCGATCAGAACGATGCGGCCCTGCCGGGTGCCGATGAAGCGGTCGGTGTTCTGCACCAACTGTCCGCCCGGCACGTGCCGGCTGCCGGGCAGATGGCCGGCGTCAAACTCCTGTCCCGTGCGGATGTCGAACAGGTAAAGCGTGCGCCGGGTAGCGTCCGCCCGGAACGCCTCCAACGCGTCGGCGGAGAGCGGGGCGATGCCGAAGCGGCGCGCCAGTCGCTGCTGCGCCTGCCGGGCCCGCGCCAGTCCCTCGGGCGAGGGCGCCGCCGCCTCCCGCGTCGCGCCGCGCGCCGGGGTCAGTTCGGCGAGCAGCCAGGCCGCCGTGCCGTTTTCCAGCGACACCACCGGATTGGGCACGCCGGCGTTGATCAGCGCCTGCGCACCGATGATCGCCCGGGTGCGGCCGGCGCAATTGACCACGATCGGGGTGGCGGGGTCGGGTGCGGCGTCGAATACGCGGAACAGCAGCTCGGCGCCGGGCGCGGCGATGCCCTCCGGCAGGGCGATATGGTTGAATTCCTCCAGCGGGCGGGTGTCGAGCACCACCAGGTCCTCGCCCGCGGCGAAACGGTCCCGCAGTTGGGAGGCCGTGATGCGCGGGGTGTGGTCGCGGCGTTCCACCACCTCGCCCAGCGCCTTGCTGAGCGCGTGCTGGCCCGTGATCAGGATGAAACCGGCAGCCTGCCAGCCCGCCACCCCGCCTTCCAGCACCGCCACGCCGGTGTAGCCGAGGGCCGTCAGCCGGGTTGCCGCCAGCACTGCCAGGCTGCCGCCGCCATCGTCGGTCACCACCAGCCTGACCCCGAGGCGGGGCAGCAGGGCATAGGCCTTCAGTTCCAGTTCGCTCAGCGGCAGTTCGACGGCGATCGAGATGTGGCCGTTGACGACGTACGCGTCACCCTCCCGCACATCGATCACGGCGAGTTCCTCGCCGCCGAGGGCGGCGGCGCGCAGATCATACGCGGTGATGGTGGCAATCAGGGTCATGCGCCGTCTCCGTCAGTTCGCCGCTGCGAGCAGGCCGTCCGCGCCCCCCGCCCGGATATGGTTGGCGGGACGTTCCAGCCCGAGATGGTCGCGCAAGGTCGTGCCGGAGTAGGCAGTGCGGAACAGGCCGCGCCGGCGCAGCACCGGCACGACGTGATCGACGAACAGCGCCAGGCCGGACGGATACGCATCGAAGTTCAGGTTGAACCCGTCGGCGGCATGATTTTCGAACCAGTGCTGGATCTCGTCGGCGATCTGTTCCGGGCCCCCGACAATCAGGCGGTGCCCGCCCAGCGGGTTGCGGCCGAGCACCTGGCGGACCGTCAGGTTTTCGCGGCGCGATTCGCGCACCAGGTTTTCCAGGAAGCCGCGGTTGGTGGCAGCCGTGCCGACATTGCCCAGAATGTCGTCGGGGAAAGGCTTGTCCAGATCCAGCTTTGCCGCCGGATAGCCGTAGCGCGCGGCGAGCTTGGCGAGCTCGTCGGCCGTGTCGAGCAAGGCATCGAATTCGGCCTTGCGGGCGAGCGCCTCGGCCTCGGTGGGGGCGACCACCGGGTACAGGCCGGGCAGGATCAGCGGGCCGCCGTCGCGGCGTCCGGCCCCGCGGGCGCGGGATTTGAGGTCTTCGTAGAAGACCCGCGCCTCCTCATAGGTGCGCTGAACGGTGAAGATGCCATCGGCGAAGCGGGCGCCGATGGCGCGGCTGTCGCCGGAATCGCCGGCGTGAATCAGGACCGGACGGCCCTGCGGCGGGCGCGGCAGGTTCAGCGCACCGCGAACGGAAAAGAATTCGCCGCGATGCTCAATCGGCCGCACCCGGGCAAAGTCGACGTATTGGCCGGTTTGCGTGTCGGCGACCACGGCTTCGTCGTCCCAACTGTCCCACAGCTTCACCACGACATCGACGAATTCATTGGCCCGCCGATACCGATCCGCGTGCCCGGGCAAGCGCTCATAGCCGAAGTTCTGCGCAATCGAGTCCTGTTGCGAGGTGACGAAATTCCACGCCATCCGGCCGTGGCTCACATGGTCCAAGGTGGCGACCTTGCGGGCGACATGGTACGGCTGGTCCACGGTGGTGGAGGACGTGGCGACCAGGCCAATATGCGTCGTCGCCTGCGAGATGGCGGCGATCAGGATCGCCGGGTCGAGCGAGTGCCAGGGCCGATAGGCGGCGCTTTCGTCCAGCGCCTGATGGTCCGCGAAAAAGATCGCATCGAAGGTGCCGCGCTCGGCGGTTTGCGCGATCTCGATGAAATGGCCGATGTCGGAGACGGACTTCGAGACCGACGGATGCCGCCAGGCGGCGTTGTGTCGCCCGGTGGCGAGCACGTTGACGTTGAGGTGAAGCTGGCGCTGGACGGTCATCGGCATCTCTCTTGGGTGGGTGTGTCGGCCCGGGCGGCCGAGCTGTCTCGACCCGGGAAGGAAAGTCACGCGGGCGGGAAGTTATGTCAATAAGTAATACTCTTCCGGGACGTGATAATAATCCCGCCCGGCGCCGGACGAGGCCACGGCGCAGCCCCCGGCATCTCGATCAGCCCCAGCGCACCGCGATAGCCGGCATAGCTGCGCGACAGAACAACTTCGTAGGACGCCGGAAAGCTCACCTCCACAATGAAGCCGCGCAGTTCCTTCGCCAGATCGCGGTCCCGGGTGCTGCCGAGGATCAGCGGCGGCTTGCGGCCGAAATCGGCGGTCCGCGAACAGTTCGGGGCGTTCGGCCAGTTGGCGCAGGGCGTCGGCCACGATCGCCCTCGGCATCGTCAGCCTGTGGGCGCAGGGGGCGACGCTCGGGCACGTGCTGGCCACCCCTGCCGCCACGCCGGCCAATCCGGGCCTGTCGCGAGCGCTGATCGGCCTGCACGGGTTTGGCACGAACCTGGTGCTGATCCTGACGGCCGTTCATCTCGTCGCGGCGCTGGCGCATCATTAACATTGGCGCAACGGCCTGCTCTACCGGGTGCACCCGCCGCGCCGCCACCAAAGGTGACCCGCACCCGTGGCGGAACCATGGCGGGCAATGTCCGGCCTTGTCGCGCGACAGGCGGATGCGACCCGATTGACAATGGGAGTTATACTAACTTATCGCGTATATATATAGATGCGACCGCGCTGTGCGGTTGCGGGTCGGGCCGTCCTGTTCTGGAGCGAGAGAACCGCAGCAAGAATCGTCGAGATCTGTTGCTGGCCGGGGTCGCCTGAGCGATCCGACAAACGTCGTGCATGCCCGATTGGTGCTCTCTTGCAACAACCCGGTGCGTTTGCACCCGTGAAGGAAACGGCGCCTCGGATCATCAACCAAACCAGGAACATTTGCAGTCTTTGACAAGGAGGCATGGTTGTGGATTTCGGTTTCACAGATAAACACCAGGAGATTCTCGCGGTGGTCGGCCGAATTGGCCGAGAGAATTTCCGCGACCGTGCGGCGCAATACGATGCCGGCACGCAGAGCCCGATCGAGAACATCCTCGATTTCCAGCGTGCCGGGCTGCTCAACCTGACGATCCGCGCCGAATATGGCGGCCAGGACAGCGGAGCCCTCGGCTCCGATCCGCTGCTGTATCTGCTGGCTGTGGAGGAGACGGCGCGGTATTGCCCGGGGACCGCGCAGAGTATGCATATCCACTACCACGCCACGCATTTGCTCGACCGTCTGGCCACGGCGGTACAACGCGAGAAATTCCTCCGCCCGGCGGTGGAGCGCGGCGCTCTGCTCAACGCCACCGGCAGCGAGCCGGGCCGGACGGCGCGCGGGCTTTACGGCCTGCTCACCACGGCGCGCAAGGTCAATGGCGGCTACATCGTCAACGGCGAGAAGAACTATGCCACCCTGGCCGATGTCGTCTCTTTCCACATCGTCAACGCCGTGCTGGACGGCACGCCCGCGCCGGAGGGTCATTTGGCACTGATCATCCCGCAGGACTCGCCGGGGCTGAGCATCGTCGAGGGATCATGGAACCCGCTCGGCATGCGGGCCGCCTACAGCCCGAACATTCTGCTGAAGGACGTTTTCGTGCCGGACGAAAACCTGCTCGGTGAGCCCGGCATCATGCCACGCCAGCGCTGGCAGTCCCGCTTCCATCTCAGCTTCGCCGCACAGTATGTCGGCGCGAGCGAGGGGATTTTCGACTTCCTGACGGACTACCTGCCCCGGCGCGGCACCGCCGGCGACGCCTTCACCCAGTTGCGGCTGGGAGAAATACGCGTGGCGATCGATTCCGCGCGTTGGCTGGTCTACCGCGCCGCGTGGCTATGGCAACAGAAGCAGGAGACAGAGGCGGAACTCAACTCGATGCTCGCCAAGTATCGCGCCATCGACGCCGCGGTAGAGGTGATGGACAAAGCGGTCCAAATCGCCGGTTCGAGCGCGCTGCACGCGGACTCCGTGCTGTCGCGGCTGGTGCGGGACCTGCGGGTGCAGACCCTGCACGAGAACCTCGACAAGACCGCCGCCACTATCGGCCGCGCTCATCTCGGCCAGAGCTACGACACGACGGCACGGCTATAGCGCGTGGCGGCCTACACGATCCCGTCGAAGAACGCCGCCATATCGGCCAGCGCGGCCACGCCATCGACCCGCGCCCGTAACAGGCGGCCCTGCTCGCCGGACAGCGGATAGACCCCGCGGGAGGTGACATCGGCGAATTTGGCGGCGTGCTCGTCCGCCGACAGCGGGGTTTCCCGCGTGCCGGGCAGGCGCCGGCAGGCCTGGCGCAGTATGCTGCCGTCGGTCAGGTGCAGCGCCACGGCGGCCGGACTCAGCCGGTCATCCGGCCCGCCGGACAGTTCCACCCGGCTGCGCGCGACCAGCGCCGCAATCACCGGATCGCGCACCGAATCCGCATCCAGTTCCGCCAGCCCAAGCCGCCCGCGCAGCAAGACGGAGGCGACATGGTATTGCACGCTGAACTGCGCCGCCACCTGCGGGTTGGGATCCGGTGAAAACGGCGAGCCGACAAGGGGGTTCATGTAGGGCGTGATGGTGATGACGATCCCGGCGATCTGCTCCGGCTGCACGGGCGTGCGCGCGATCAGCTCCAGCGCCGCCTGGCTCGCGGCGTGGCCGCAGGCGCAGGTCGGGAATTTCTTGAAGATCACCTCGCCATGTTCGAACCGCTGCCCGAGTCCTTGCAGGGCGATGGCCGGATCGCCGTCCTCATACATCGCGTAGAATCCGTAACGCCCCTCGAAAGCGGCTTCCGGCCCGGTGATGCCGTCAGCGGCCAACTGCGCCGCCTGCACCCCGGCCTGGGCTGCGAACGCCGATTGCAGGCGCCTTGGTCAGGCTGCGTTCCACCATCGGCTGCTGCGTGCCGCCGACGAGGCTGAGCGCGATGCCCAGCGCATGCGCCGCCTGCCCCGCGTCGAGTCCAAGCAGCCGGGCGCAGGCCGCCGCCGTGCCGAAGACGCCATGGATGGAGCTGTAGAACCAGCCGGAATGCGCCGTCGTCGCGAGCGCCAGGCGGCAGGTGATGTCGTTGCCCAAAGTCAGGGCGGCGAGAAACGCCAGTCCGCTGGCATGTTGCTGCTGCGACACGGCGAACACCGCCGGCGAGACGACCGCATCGGCGTGCACTGCCGCGGCCTCGTGCACCGTGTCGTAGTCCAGCGCCGCCGCCGCAACCCCGTTGACGAAGGCGGCGGTTTGCGCAGGCACGAACACCGGGCCGCCCCAAAGCTGCGCCTCGCCCCGCCCGCCGGTGGCAAGCGCCCGGACCCGCAGCTTCCCGACGCCGGGCGCATCCGTCCCGCCCCAGGCAACGCCGAGCGTATCGGCGAATATGGCGGCGGCGGCGGCCAGGGCACTGGCCGGTATATCCGCGGCGCGGGTCTCGACGGCGAATTCGGCGATGATCCGGCTCAATGCGGCGGGCTTGACGGTGGCGTTCATGCTGTCCAGCCTATTTGACGGAAGTTGAGGTAGCCGGTGCCCGGCCGTGGCGCCCACATCAGGCCCTGCCTGGCGGCGAAAATGTCATGCAGTTCGCTGATGAAGATCGCGGCCGCGTCGTCATGCAGGCGGCGGTTGATCTCGCGGAACAGCGCGCCGCGTTCGCCCGGACCGGAGACCGGGATCACCTTCTGGATCAGCGCCTCGACCTCGGGATTGTCATAGTCGCACCAGGTGCCGGCGCGGGCGAACACGCCGCCGACGGGGTGGATCGGATCGAAGATGGCGTTCGCCATCTGCATCACACCGAGCGGGCCGGCCTTGTGCGTGTTGTTGAGCTGCGCCCAGGTGGCATAGTCGTAGCGCTGGATGCGGATGCGCACGCCGATCTGGGCCCAGTAGCCGGCGGCGGCTTCGGCGATCTCGATCGGATGGTCGCTGCCGATGATCAGCCTTGCCTCGAACCCGTCCGGATAACCGGCGTTTTGCAGCAGTTGCCGGGCTTTGTCGGGGTCGTAGGGATAGGGTTGCAGCGCCGGATCGCTGCCATAGGGGTAGTAGCGCGAGATCATGCCGGCCAGCTTCTCTCCCGCGCCGTGCAGCACGGTGTCGATGATCGCCTGCGTATCCATGCCGTAGCTCAGCGCCCGCCGCACCTCGCGCTTGAAGGTCGGCAGCCCGGGCTTGTCGGCATCGATATGGATCAGCAGCGGCGAACCGAGCGGATTTGCCACGGCGAACAGCCCGGGCGTCTCGCGCAGGGTGGCCAAATCCTGGAACGGCACGCCGGCCACCAGATCCACCTCACCGGTCAACAGGGCGGCGGTGCGACTGCCGGCTTCCGGAATCACCTTGAAGACCAGCCGCTTCACCTGCGGCTTCTCGCCCCAGTAATCCTCGAACCGCTCGAGTTCGAGATAATCCATGCGAAAACTGCGCACCCGGTAAGGGCCGAGCGAGACCGGGGAGCGGGCGAAGAACGAAGCAGCCGGCTGGCTCGATCCATAGTCGCGCGGCACCACGGGCAGGTAGCCGGCGATCTTGTTGGGAAACGCGCCGTCGCGCTGTTTGAGGCGGAAAATGACCGTGGCCGGATCGGGGGTCTCGATTGACGCCACGACCGGCGCGAGCTGCGGCCGGCGGGTGCTCTTGCTGGCCGGGTCGAGGATGTGGTCGAGCGAGAACCGAACGTCGTCGGAGCTCAGCACGCCACCGGTGTGGAAGCGCACGCCGGGGCGAAGCGTATACGTGTAGCTCAGCCCGTCTTCCGAGACGGCAACGGTGGTCGCCAGGCGCGGCACAAGCTGGCCCCGGGCGTCGAAGCCATACAGCGTGTCGTAGATTTGCAGCACATACCGGTTCGAATCGCTGGTGATCGCCACCAGGGCGTCAAGGTTGGAGAAATCGCGTTCCAAGGCGATGACCACGGTGTCGCGATCGACGGCGGGCCCGGGGCCTCCGGCCGCTGCCGCAGGCCGGCGGGTCAGCACTCCGGTGCCGGCCAGACCGGTCAGGGCTGCGCGGCGGGTAAGAAGCTGCTGGATCATGGCTGGCCTCGCCTGACCGGTTCAGCCGCCGGCGGGGCGGCGCCGTCTACCGTGATCGTGGTGCCCGAGATATGCGCCGCGGCGGGAGACAGCAGGAAGGCGATGGTTTGTGCCACGTCCTCCGGCCGCCCCGGCCCGGGATCTGACGGCTGCCCCGCGGAGGCGGCACGCAGCGCCTCCCAGCGCGGCGAGACGATCGGCCCGGGTGCGACGGTGTTGATGCGGATACCGCGCGGCGTATAGGCGCGGGCGAGGCCGAGGGCGAGCAGGTCGAGCGCCGCATTCGCGGTGCCGCCCGGCAGATGCACGGGGTTCGGATGCCGCCCGCCGCGGCCGGAGAGCAGCACGATGCTGCCGTCGCGGCGCTTCAGCATGTCCGGCAGCACGGCCCGTATTGCGCGCACCGCCCCCAACTGCTTGGTTTCGAACACGTCTCGCCAGGTCTCGTCATCCAACTCCAGGATATCGCCAAACAGCGGCAGGGTTGTGGAGACCACGAGGAAGTCGATCCGCCCGAACCGGCCGATCACCAGTGCTGCCGCCGCGTTGACCGAGGCGGTTGAGGTAATGTCGAGCGGCACCGCGAGCGCCTCCGGGCCGATTTCGGCTGCGATGGCTTCCGGATGGCGCGACGAAAGCGCCAGCTCCGCGCCAGCCGCCGTCAGCACCTTTGCTGCCGACTGACCAAGCGCACCAGAGGCGCCAATGATCCAGCCGGCCTTTCCGGCGAAGGTGCGGGCATCCCTCATGCGGCGGTTTCCTGTGCAGAGTCCGCCAGATGGCAGGCAGCGAGGTGGGTGCCGGAGATGCGCCGCAGCGCGGGCGGCGTGCTGTGGCACTCGCTGACGGCCTGCGGGCAGCGCGGATGGAACGGACAGCCGGAAGGCGGTGCCAGCGGCGAAGGCATTTCACCCTGGATCGCCTCCACCTCGCCGCCCGGTTCGGCGGCTGCGATCAGTGACCTTGTGTAGGGATGCCGCGGCGTCCGGATGACCGCGTTGCGGTCGCCGGCCTCGACCACCTGGCCGAGATACAGCACGGCGATATGCGTGCTGAGGTGCGCCACCACCGCCAGGTCGTGCGAGATCAGCAGGTAGGTCAGGCCCAGCCTGTCCTGCAGGTCCTGCAACAGGTTGATAACCTGCGCCTGCACCGACATGTCGAGCGCCGAAACCGGTTCGTCGAGGATCAGCACGCGCGGCGAGATCGAAAGCGCACGGGCAATGGCCACACGCTGGCGCTGGCCACCGCTCAACGCGACGGGCAGGCTTGTGGCCAGGGCGGCCGACAAGCCTACGAGTTCGAGCAGCTCCCTCACCCGCGCGGCGATCTCCGCCCGGCTGCCCTGGCGCTGGATGTGCAGCGGCTCGCCGACAGTCTCGGCCACGGTCATCCGCGGGTTCAGCGCGCCGTAGGGATCTTGCAGCACCGGTTGCAGGGTTCGCCACAGCCAGGCGTCCGCGGCCCGTGGCAGGCCGGCGCGCACGTCCCGGCCGTCGATGCTGATTGTCCCGGCATCGGCATTTTCGGCGCCCATGACCAGCCGCGCGAGGGTGGACTTGCCGGAGCCGGATTCGCCAACCAGTCCCAGCGTGGTCCCGGCCTCGATCTGCAACGACACACCGCGCAGCGCCGCGAGTTCGCGGCGGCGCGAGAACAAGGAGGTGCGGACCGGATAGGTCTTGGACACCGCCTCGATGTGTATCCGGGCGCTCATGCCGCCGCTTCCGCCGGGGGACGCGCGAAGGGTTTGCGGCAGGCGGCGGCGCGCTGCTCGCCGAGGTCCAGCAGATCCATGCGGCCCTGGCGGCACCCCGCGTCGGCCACGTCGCAGCGCGGCGCGAAGGCGCAGCCCGTCGCGATACTGCCCGGCGACGGCGGCTGGCCCGCGATCGTGGCGAGCCGGCGGCGGCCATCCAGGCGCGGCGTCGCACCGATCAGGCCGCGCGTGTAGGGATGCGCCGGGTTTGCGAAAATCGCCTCCACCGGGCCGCGTTCGACGATCCGCCCGGCATACATCACCGCGACGTCGTCGCAGAACCGGGCGACCATCGGCAGGTCATGGGTGACCAGGATCAGCGCCATGCGGCGCTCCCGGCGGATGTCGCCGAGCAGGCGGAGGACCTGCAAGCGGATCGTCGCATCCAGCGCCGTTGTCGGCTCATCGGCGATCAGCAGGTCGGGCGCGCAGGCGATGTTCATCGCGATCGCCACGCGCTGGCGCATCCCGCCACTGAACTGGTGCGCATAGGCCGATACACGCTGCTCGGGGGTCGGGATGCGCACCGCGCGCAGGGCCTCGACCGCCAGCTTCCACAAAGCCGTCCGCCCGCGGACACCGCGATGCACCGCAAACGCCTCGCCGATCTGGTCACCGATGCGCATCAGGGGATTGAGGGAGGAGAGCGGGTTCTGCAGGACCATGCCGATGCGTCCGCCGCGCAATCTGCGCATTTCGGTATCCGTCAGCGCGGTGAGTTCCTGCCCGTCGAGCCGGATGCGGCCGTCCCGGATGTGCAGCCCCTCCGGCAGCAGGCGCAGCAGCGCGAGGCAGGCGAGCGTCTTGCCCGCGCCGGATTCGCCGACGAGTCCGAGCGCCTTGCCGCGATCGAGTTCCAGGCTGATGCCATCCACCAGAGCGGGCGCATGCGGCCCGGCGGCGATGCGCAGAGCCTCGACGTGCAGCAGCGGGCTCATTCCGCGCGCTCCGTGCCGGCCGTTGTCGCCAGCGCATCGCCGATCAGGTTGGAGGCGAGCACGGTCAGCATCAAAACCGACCCGGGCAGGATCGCGGTCCACCAGGCGCGATCCAGATAGCCGCGCCCGTCGGCGATCATCCCGCCCCAGGAGGGCGTCGGCGGCTGCACGCCAAGGCCGAGAAACGACAGCGTGGCTTCCAGCGTGACGATCAGGCCGATGTCGAGGGTGAGCAGAACGAAGAACGTGCTGCGCAGGTTGGGCGCGATGTGGCGCAGGATGATGCGCAGCCGCGAGGCGCCGGCCATGCGGGCGAGCAGGACGAAGTCGCGCTGGCTCAGGCTTTGTGCCTCCGCACGGATCACACGGGCGAAGCGGGGCCAGTTGGTCAGCGTCAGGACCAGCACGACGTTGGCGGTTCCGGACCCGAACACGCCCACCAGCAGGATAGCAAGGATCACCGCCGGAAGCGCATACTGCACCTCGGCAAGGCGCATGACGGCCATGTCGAAGATGCCTCCGAGATAGGCCGCCGCGATGCCCATGAACATGCCGCCCAGCCCGGCCAGCACGACGGTCGAAGCGGCGATCGTCAGCGAAACGCGGCCGCCATACAGCGTTCGGGTGAGCACGTCGCGGCCAAGCTGGTCGGTGCCGAACCAGTGCAGCATGGAAGGCGGCTGCAGCGTTGCCCTCAGAGCGATCGTATTGGGCGCGTAGGGCGAAAGAAGCGGCGCCAGCACGCTGGCCAGCACGATGATCGCGAGCAACGTCACGCCCGCCCACAGCGCCAGACCGCGCCGCGACGGCAGGCGAACCCGCCTGCGCCGGGGCGGAGGTTGGTTACTGACAACAGGCGTCGCCACGGTGAGGCCGTCAGGAGCCAAGGCGGATTCTCGGATCGAGTGCCGCGCACAGAATGTCCGTGCACAGGTTGATGGCGATGAACAGCACCGCTGCCACCACCACCCCGGCCTGCACCACCGTGTAATCAAGCTGCGAGATCGCATCGACGATCAGCTTGCCGAAACCCGGCCAGGCAAACACCGCCTCGATGGAGACCGCGCTGCCAAGCAGAATCCCGAACTGCGAACTGGTAAACGTAATGATCGGCAGCGCCGCGTTGCGCAGCGCATGGCGCAGCAGCACCGCCCTGTCGGATACCCCCTTGATGCGCGCCGTCAGCATGTAGTCCGACCGCAAAGCCTCGCCGACGCTGGCGCGCGTCAGGCGCAGCAGGCCGGCGGCCGGGTACCAGCTCAGCGCGAAGGCCGGCATAACCAGATGCGTCACATCGCCATAGCCGCCCGTCGGCAAAAGCCGCCAGTTCACCGAGAGCAGGCGGATCAGCAGCAGCCCGACAAAGAACGGCGGTCCGGATTGGCCAAGCACCGCGAAGACCCGCCCCGTCCGGTCCGCCCAGCCGTCGGGCCGATATGCGGCGAGCAACCCCCATGGCACCCCCAGCGCCACGGCCATCAGCATGGCGGCGCCTGCGAGCATCAGGCTCGGCGGCAGCATCGAGATCACCAAAGGCAGCGCCGGCTGCCGATAGGAGAAGCTCTCCCCCATGTCGCCGCGCAGAAGATCGAACAGAAAGGTTGCGTATTGGACCACCATCGGCCGGTCGAGGCCGAGTTCCTGGCGCAGCAAGGCGCGATCGTCGTCGGTGGCCTCCGGCGGCAGCATCAGGTGGGTCGGATCGCCAACGAGGCGGATCAGGATGAAGATCACCAGGCTGGCGAGCAGGATGGTGGCCACACTGCCGGCGAGGCGGCGCAACAGGAAACCTCCCATCTCAGGCCCAACGCGCCGCGCGGAAGTCGAGGAACCCGGAGCCGATCTGGGGCGACCAGTTCAGCCCCTGCTTCCAGGCATAGACGTAATAGAGTTCCGAGATGAACACGCTGGACGCATCGTCGTGCAGGATGCGGCCGATTTTCTGGAACACCTGCCCGCGCGCCTCCGCGCCATAGGTGTGGTTCACGTCATCGACCAGCGCTTTGACCTCGGGGTTGAAGTAGTCGGCATAAGGGCCGCCCGGGTAGAAATGGCCGGACACCGGATGCACCGCGTCGTAGATCGTGTTGGTGGACTGGGTGATCGCCATCGGTTCGGCTTTGTGCGCGTTCATCAGCTTCAGCCAGCTTTCGTAGTCCATCCGCTGAATGGCCGCCTTCACGCCCACCTGTTCCCAATAGGCAGCGATCGCCTCGGCCAGTTCCACCGGCTGGTCGTTGGGGCTGTAGAGTTTCGTCGCAAAGCCGCCGGGGTAGCCCGCCTGCTTCAGCAGCGCCTGCGCCTTCTCAGGGTCATAGGGATACGGCGCGAGCGCCGGGTCCGTGCTATACGGATAGTAACGCGAGATGAACGTGGCCAGCGGCTCACCCACACCGTCCAGCACGCTGTCGATGATCGCCCGCTCGTCGATCGCGTAATTGAGCGCCTGCCGCACTTCGCGCCTGGACAATGGGCTGTCCGGCTGTTCCGTGTAGAGATGCACGTGCAGCGGCGAGGCCATCGGCGCCGCCAGCACGTGCAACCCCGGCTCCGCCCGGAGCGCCTTGGTGTCGGGCAGCGGCACCACCACGGCGATATCGATCTCCCCGGTGCGCAGCGCCGCCACGCGGCTGCCGGGCTCCGGGATCACGCGGAAAACCAGGTTGCGGATGGCGGGTTTCGGCCCCCAGTAGTCCTCGAACCGCTCCAGCTCCAACGCGCGGCCGGGCTTCAGCGATTTGACCCGCCAGGCGCCGAGCGACACCGGCGCCTGCGCAAAGGCGGACGCGGAGGCCAAATGATCGGCTGGCGCAATGAGCAGGTAGCCGGCGATCTTGTTGACGAAGACGCCGTCCTCCTGCGTCAGCCGAAACACCACGGTGAGGTCGTCCGGGGTGTCGATCCCGGCCACGAACGGCGCGAAGAACGGACGGCGCGAGCTGCGGTTCTCCGGGCGGAGGATGTATTCCAGGCTTGCCTTCACGTCGCGCGAGGTCATCGTCGCGCCGTTGTGGAACTTCACACCGCTGCGCAGCCGGTACGTGTAGCTCAGCCTGTCGGGCGCGATTGCCACATCGGTTGCCAGGCGCAGCACCAGATGCCCGGCGCTGTCGAGGCTGCTCAGCGTATCGAAGACCGACCAGGCGTAACGCTGGGAATCGCCGCTGGCGACCACCAGGCCGTCGAGACTCTGGAAATCCTTTTCGACGCCGACGACCAGTGTTTCGCGATCCACCGCCGGGGCCGGGGTGGCAGCGGCGAAGCCCGGCCACGGCGCGGCAAGGCCAGCCAGCAAGCCGCCGAGCAGCGGCCTGCGGCGCAGGCTGGCACGATCGAGCGGACTCTCCCCGGGCATCACCGGTCAGGCGCTCTGACGCAGGCTTTCGGCGAACTGGCTCGCCGGGCGCGGCGGGCCGAGATGCTCGCGCAGCGTCGTGCCGGTGTACTCCTCCCGGAACAGGCCCCGCTTGCGCAGGATCGGCACCACATGCTCGGCGAAACGGTCGAAGCCGCCGGGCAGCCAGGGCGGCATCACGTTGAAACCGTCGGCGGCGCCCGTGGTGAACCATGTCTCGATGATGCCGGCGATCCGCTCCGGCGTTCCGGCCACCACGTTGTGCCCGCGCGCGCCGGCGAGGCGGCGGATAAGCTGGCGGATCGTCAGCCCTTCGTTGCGGACAAGGTCGAAGATCAGCTTCGTGCGGCTGGTGTGGCCGCGTGGTTGGTGGTTCTCGATCAGCCGGAGCGGGAAAGGACCGTCGAGGTCGTGGCCGGAGAAGTCGATCCCGGTGAAATGACGGATTTGCGCGAGCGAGTATTCCGGCTGGATCAGCGCGTCGAATTCCTCCTGCAACGCCGCCGCCTCGGCCTCGGTCGAGCCGATGAACGGGCTGATCCCCGGCAGTATCCTCAGATGCGCGGGATTGCGGCCGAGGGCGGCGACCTGCGCTTTGACGTCGGCGTAGAACGCCTGCGCGGTGTCGATGGTCTGGTGCGCGGTAAAGATCGCCTCGGCATAGCGAGCGGCGAAGGAGCGGCCATCGGGCGAGGATCCGGCCTGGACATAGACCGGACGGCCCTGCGGCGAGCGCGGCACCGGCAGCGCGCCCTTGACCCGGAAATGCCGCCCGACATGCTCGATATCATGAATCTGCGCGTCGTCGGCGTAGATACCCGCCTGCTTGTCGAGCACCGGCGCGCCGTCCTCCCAGGAATCCCACAGTTTCGTCGCCACATCGACGAACTCCGCCGCACGCTGGTAGCGGTCGGCATGCGATGGCTGCTGCTGCAGGCCGAAATTGAACGCGGCGTTCTCGGCCGATGTGGTGACGATGTTCCAACCGGCCCGGCCGCCGGAGAGGTGGTCGAGGCCGGCGAAAAGCCGGGCGAAATTGTAAGGATCATAATAGCTGGTCGAGGCGGTGCCGATCAGGCCGATCCGGCTGGTTGCCACGGCGATCGCCGTGAGCAGGGTGATCGGCTCCGGCCGGATCGCCTGGGCGTGGCGGATATTGTCCGGCAGGGAGGGACCATCGGCAAAGAAGACCGCATCGAATTTTGCGGCCTCGGCCTTGCGGGCGAGGTCCTGATAGAAGGTGACATCCAGCCCGCGCTCCGGCGCGGACAGCGAGTGCCGCCAGGCCGCTTCGTGGTGTCCGCCGGGATAGATGAACAGGTTCAGGGTCAGTTGGCGGCGCGTGTCGGTCATCTGGCTTTCCTCTGGCAGCGATCCCCGGCGCGCTTTCCATCCCGCTTGACGGTGGCGGTCCGTGCGGCAAGACGGGCGGACGGTGGCCCGGGAGATCCACTTCGTCAACTGGCACTATAAGCTATTGTCTCTCAAATGATGTGACGTTGACATTTCCACCTCTGGAAAGCCCGGTGCGCATGGTGACCCGGCGCGCTTCGCCGCCTGATGCCGCGCCGGGTGGCGCGTTCCGGGCCGCGTCGTCATGCCGGCGACGGTCGGCATCCACGCCTTCATCCGGCGGGGGACGCCCAGCCGGGGCGCGCCAGCCCGAGGCGGTCACGTAACGTTTCGCCCTCGTAGGTTTCGCGGAAAATCCCGCGCCGCCGCAGCAGCGGAACAACCTGGTCGACAAAGGCTTCCAGCCCGGACGGCAGCACATCGGGCATAACGTTGAAACCGTCGGCTGCACCGCTGCGGAACCAGGTCTCGATCGATGCGGCGATCTGCTCGGGCGTGCCGACGATGGCGCGGTGGTTGCTGCCGCCGCCAGCCTGGAACCGGATGAGCTGGCGCAAGGTGAGTTTCTGACGCCGGGCCTTGGCCAGTGCGCCGCTGGCAAACGTCGTCATGCCGTCCGCCGGCACGGCCAGGTCGTCCGGCAGGGGGGCATCCAGATCGTAGCGCGAGGCGTCGATCTGCAGCAGGGCGCTGATCCAGGTGACGCCTTGTTCGGTCGATGTGAGCGCGTTCAAATCTTCCTCCCGCCGCTGGGCCTCGGTCTCGGTTCCGCCGATGATGGTGACAAGTCCGGGCAGCACCAGCACGGAACCCGGCGGGCGTCCCAGCGCCTCGGCGCGCGCCCGCAGCCGGTGCGCATAGGTCAGCGAATCCTCGGGCGTATGAGCGGCGGTGAACACCGCTTCGGCATGGCGTGCCGCCAATTCCAGCCCGTCATCCGATCCGCCGGCTTGGAGGATGACGGGATGCCCCTGGCGGGAGCGTGGCACGTTCAGCGCTCCCTGCACCTGGAAATAGCGCCCGTGGTGATGGGCCGGGTTGACCCGGGCGCGGTCGATGAAGACGCCGGTCGCCTTGTCCCCGGCCAGCGCGTCATCCTGCCAACTGTTCCACAGGGCTTTGAGGACATCGGTGAACTCGATGGCGCGGTCATAGCGGGTGGCATGGTCGGCCGCCGCCTCCGACCCGAAATTGAACGCCGCGGTCCGATCGGCTGTAGTAACGATGTTGATGCCCGCCCGGCCGCCGCTGATGATGTCCAGCGAGGCGAAGCGCCGGGCAATGTTCCAGGGCGCGTTGTAACTGGAGGAGATCGTTCCAATCAGGCCGATATGGCGGGTCGCGCCGGCGATCGCGGTCAGAACGATGCTCGGCTCCAGCGCCTGGAACGGGCGGAGATCCGAACGCGCGGGCATGCTGGGATGATCGGCGAGAAACACCGCGTCAAACGTGCCTCGCTCGGCGAGGCGCGCGGTTTCCACCAGGTAGGTGGGGTCGACGAAGGCGTCGGGCCGGTTGCCAGGCCAGAGCCACGCCGCCGCATGGCTGCCGGCCGACAGAAAATTGAGGTTCAGATGCAGGCGTCTCGGCGCGGCCATGGGAGGGTCCTATGGTGGTGGATGGGGCCAGACGAGTTGACCGGATGTGCTTGCCGTTCGGGCGTACTCCGGCACACCGCCGGAGATTCCTTCGCCGATCAGCGTATAAGTCGCCTAACCACGTGGTCAAGAGTTGGAATTTGGATCGGCTCCCGAGTTCACCCGCACGGGCACGAGCGATCTGCGCGGACAACCGGTCTAGCTCTGGTCCAAGGGGACCAGTGCGGATCGCGCCTATGCGATCGACGGACGCATTTGTCCAACTGGAAGCAGATTGCGAAGCCAGCCGTTGGTCGGAATATTACCACTTGCGTATACGTTGGAATAGCCGCATTCTGCACCACGCCAATTCCACGGGCTTCGCCGGGGAATGTCATGCTGGGACGGTGCTCTGTTACCTGCTGCGGAACCATGCTGCGGGACAAAGCCAAGCAAGGTGAATGGTCTGATGGCGGATAAAATCGATCGGCGCAGTTTGCTCGGTGCCAGTGGTGCCGGTGCGGTGCTCGCCGCGGCGGGCATCTTCGGGGTGAAAAACATCGCGAGTGCAAGCACTTCGAGTCCGGAGAATCCGGTCTACTTCACCTGGTCGGAAGACCCGCTGGCGATATCGCTCGTCAAGTTCGCCGACGAGCTCGGCTTCTGGAGCAATGCCGGTATCCGGCCTAAATTCGTGGGCGACATCAATGCGGGCCAGCTTCCTGCTCTCGTGGGCTCGGGAGATGTAACTTTCGCGAGCTTCATGTTCAACCGCGCTATGGCCGCGGTGGCGCACGGCGTCGACCTGAAGGTGATTGCCGCGCAAACCTACACGACAAAAGACGAACCGCATATGACGTACTTTACGCGGTCCGACTCGACCATCACGGCGAGCAATTTGAAGGATCTCGAAGGCAAGATTGTGGGCCTGGCGAGTCTCGGCGGTTGCGCGGAGTTCATTCTCAAGGATCTGCTGACCAAGAACGGCGTGAACGTCAAGAAGGTCAAGTTACTGACCCAGGGGGAGACTCTGCTACGCCAATCGCTCGAGTATGGCAGTATCGAACTCGCGGTGATCCACCCGCCTTATAATGGCGTGCTGCGCGCCGACACCGCCCTGAAGGCCGCGTTTTCCGACTACGACAATTCTCAGGAGGACGGCGGGTCCGCGCCGATCAGCGGCAACGGAGAATTTATTCGCAGATACCCCGCGCAAACCAGGGAATTCGTTGGAATCATCGCGAAGACCGCAAACTGGGTTAATGCAAATCCGGCCAAGGCGCTGGAGATTACCGCCAGAGTGAATAAGCTTCCCCGACAATATGTCACGAAGCATTACTATGTGAATAATCTCATTCTGGACGAAAAGCAGCTTCAATTCTGGTGGGAACTTTACGATCGGATCGGTATTCTGACCCCGGAGCTGGCGAAACTCAAGCCGTCGGACGTGGCGACAAACGAGTACAATCCGCTCGCGCCATCGGCGAAGCTGATAGCCTCTCAGAAGGACAATCAAAAGGTGCTCACGTCCACCGACACCTGACGCATGGAGTCCCTTGATGTTCGTCTCCCGGGCGCCCCTTCCTGATCAGCATGGAGACCATATGACACAGCTTGTGACTGGCCTGACGAAAAGCGCGACCGGCAATGCGTACAAGCTCTATGCCGGGGATCTGGGCAAGACATTCCGACATGTCGGCCACGGCCACGGCGCCGGGACCGCTGCCACCGAGGTCTTGAAGGGGTTCAATCTGACCATTCAGGAGGGAGAGTTCGTCGCTCTGCTCGGCCCGAGTGGTTGCGGAAAGTCGACCTTCCTCAACATCATCGCCGGGCTGGAAGATTTCAACGAGGGCAGGCTGCTGCTCGACGGAGCGGCGGTTCGGGGCGTCAGCAAGACGGTTGGCGTGGTCTTCCAAAGCTACGCGCTCTTCCCGTGGCTATCCGTGCAGAAGAACGTCGAGGCCGGCCTCAGGATTCGTGGCGTGCCAGCGCGGGAACGGCACCAGATCGCGTCGCGGGTTCTGCGGATGGTCGGCCTGGAAGGATTCACCCAGCATCTCCCGCACCGCCTTTCGGGCGGCATGCGCCAGCGCGTGGCGATCGCGCGGGCGCTCGCCTATGACCCTGAGGTTCTTGTCCTGGACGAGCCGTTTGCGGCTCTCGACGCCCAGACCCGTGAGTTCCTCCAGAACGAGTTGCTGCGGATCTGGGAGACGGTCGGGCGGAAAAAGACCATCCTGTTCGTAACCCACTCGATCGACGAAGCCATCTTTCTGGCCGACAGGATCGCGGTCATGACCAAGCGGCCGGGGAAGATCAAGTCGGTGATCGACGTTAACCTTTCGCGACCGCGGGACGATAACGCGCGTGCCACGGCGGAATACGGCCGAATCCGCCGCGAGGTAGCCGCGATCCTGCAAGAGGAGGTTGAACTTGGCAAATGATATATCGCTGCAGACCGCCACCGTGAAAGCGATGCTGTTCCGGGACGCAGGCGGCAAATCTATTCCGTCCATACAGTCGTTGTTGAAGTACGACAAGTATATCTATGGCTTGCTTGGCCTCGCCTTCTTCGTCTTCCTGTGGTGGTTCGCCAACAGCACCGGTGTGTTGAACCCGAAGTTCCTCTCGCCCCCGCAGACCGTCCTGATGACTCTGATTGCCGGCGTCCTCCCGGATGGAGACATATGGCCCGAGATCTGGCCGAGTCTTGGCCGGGGGCTGGAGGGATTTGCTATTGCCCTGGCGCTCGGAATCTTAGGCGGGATATTCGTCGGCTCGTTCACCTTGCTTGAGAAATTTCTTGCGCCAATTCTCCTGTTCTTTCGCAATCTGTCGATCCTGGCGCTGTTTCCCGTTTTTCTCCTGTTCTTCGGGATCGGGGAGGAGTCCAAGATTGCGATCGTCGCGTGGGCTTCGTTCTGGCCGATCTTCATAAGCACCACCAGCGCGGTCAAGGGAGTCGAGCGGATTCTGATCAACGCCGCTCGCACCCTCGGCGCCGAAAGGCTCTACATTTTTGCTCATGTGGTGCTTCCCGCCGCCGTCCCGAACATCTTTCCCGGAATCCGTCTCGCGGCGAGCTACGCGTTCACAGCGTTGGTGGCTGCCGAGTACCTGGGGGCTACCGAAGGGCTGGGTATATACATCCGCGCCAGCCAGGAACGTTTCGAGATACCGAGCATGTATGCCGGCATTCTAGTGCTCGGCCTGATCGGCGTGGCTATTAACCTGGTTCTGACCGGGGTGGAGCAAAGGGTCACCAGATGGCAACTCGGTATCACGAGCCGGTAAATGTTCGGTAAAGCAATGACGTGTATGGGCGTTTTGCCGTGACGCCGGGGCGGCCGAGAAGCCTGCCGTGCGTGACATGAGGGCAGCGCCCTCGGGCCGCCCGTCTCGCCGGCATGTGCTGGGCGGCCTTGCCGGCGCCACCGGGTTCGCTGCCGCGGCGGCCTTCAGTTTGCCGCGTCCGTCGGTCACGCCGCAGGCAGATGCCTCCGTCACGCCGGCAACCGATGGCCGGCGCATCCTCATCGTCACAGCCCGCGACAGCACCTCGGTAGCGCTGATCGCCTACGACGAAAACCGGCTGATCGGCCATCTTGATCTTGGCATCGTGCCGCTTGAGTTACGGATGTCGGACGGCGGTGTCCTTCTGGCGGCAGCCGATCGGCAGTCTCGCCAACTGGCGGTTGCCGAGGTCGCGGCGCGGACGGTGCGCCGCGTCGAACTTCCTTGCCGGCCGACACGCCTCCTGGTCAGCCCCGATGGCGCCACCCTGGCCGCCATCGACGAGGACAGCGGCGAGATTGCGGTCATCGAGTTCCGCTCGGGGCGCATCGCGCTGTGCTTCCCGGGACCGGCGCATATCCGCGCCGTCATTTTCTCGCCCGACGGCGCTTTGCTGTTTGTCGGCGCCGACACCTTTCAGGGGGTCGCGGTTTTTGACCTCGACAGCGGCCGCCTCGCCGCCACCATCGACAGCCCACCGGTGGTCGACCTCGTTCGCTCACCGAATGGCCGCGAGGGTTTCGCCATCACCGCTGACCCTCAGCACGCGATCCTGCACCTGGACCTGAAGGCAAGGAGCGTCCTGGGGCGGCTGACCGGTCGCCCGGCGGCCGGGGTATTCACAACCGGTTTCGGGCGCTACCTGTTGCTGCCGGACCCGGACGCCGGCACCATGACAATAGCCTCGGTGGAGCCGCTACAGCCGGGCCCGTTGCTGGCCGCCGCTGCCGGCGTCTCGACCGCGTACAGTGCCTGGTTCGACACCGTCGCGTTCGTGCCCAGCGCGCCGGCGCACAAGGTATTTGTCTATGATCTCGAAGCCGGACGGAACGACGGCGCCATCGCGCTCGCCGGCCGCCCCGGCTTCGGCTCGATGTCGCCTGTGGGCGACAAGTTCTATCTCCCGGTCGAGGATACCGGCGAGGTGGTGGTGATCGACACCCGCGACCGCCGCCAAACAGGTACCATCAGCGTGGCCGGGGCGCCGGTGCGGGCGGTGATCGCCGCCGGCTATGGCATCTGTCACTGATGCCACCTGCCGTGCCGCTCACCGGCTTCAATTTTACCGTGTGAGCATCTCGATGAAGGCCCGCACGCGGGTCAGGATCTGGCCACTTGCCGGGCCGACCTGAAACGATCCTTCCAGGAAGATGCTGGGAACGCCCTGGCGGTGGAAATAGTCCGCCTGGATCTCGCGATGCACGCTGCCGAACGAGCATCCGATATAGCCATAGAACAGGATGCCCTGCGCCCCGAATTCCGGCAGGAATTCCTCGATCCTTTGCTGCTGGCGCACCGGCGAGCCGAGTGTGCGGCCCGTAATGATAAAGTCCGCATAAGCCTCCAGCGGCGGCAGGTCCTCGCGATAGTCGCGGGTCCAGTCATCGGCGTTGTGCCAGGCGGTCACCGCGCCGCCGGCATCGTCAATGGTCTTGTAGACGCCGAATTCCTGCCCGCGGCCGCCGACCCAGGCGAGACGGACCAGTTTGCCGGTGGGGATCGGTGCGGCGGCGTTGGCTTCGAATTCCTCGATCAGTTCGTCGAGGACATCCTCATAAGCCTCCGGCTTGCCGAAATAGGTGGACAGGCCGGCCAGCGTATACATCGTTGCCAGGCTGCGAAGGTAGAGCGGATTATGCAGCCGCAGCCGCAGGATTCGGCGCAGCTTGCCGATGATCCGGTTGGCCCGCTTGATTTCTGCTGCGAGACGGTTTTCGTCGATCTGTTTGCCGGTCAGCCAGAGCGATACTTGCTTGATATCGTCGATGAAAAAAGACTGCAGTTGGGCAACGCGAGCGGCATCGTCGGCGACGTTCGGGCGGTTCACCGCTTCGATGCGGAACACGTCGAAGCCCTGGTCCTTCAGAAGCTCCCACCCGAGGTTCAGCGGCTCGCATTGCCCGTTGTAGACCACGAGACGGGGCGGGGTGCGGCCGGACCGCAGGTAGAACTCGCCGAGGATCGACGCCACCATGGAGCACGACTCCTTAGGAAGGTGGAACGTATCCTCGGCCGCCGTCAGCGCATCCGCCGAACCGAGCCTGCCAAGCTCGCTGATCGGTATCGGCAGGACATCGTTGGCATAGAACACCGGAAACAGCGGTGCGCTGGTCCAGATGACGTTCTTGCCTTCCTGCCAGGAGGCTTCGTGGTCATAAACGTAGCTGAGCACGAGGTCGAACAGCCGATCCACTGCGCGGGAATAGCCATGCGCCTTGCGCGTTTCCTCGATATAGGAGAGCTGGCTGTCCAGCGCCTCGCTGGTATGGATTGGACCCTTGTGGGTCCGCACATGCGCCAATTCCAGAAGGTTCAGCCCCTGTTCGGCGAAAATTGCATCCGATGCCATGTCAGACCCCTACTTTTTCTGTCAGAACTTCAACGAATGCCTCGACGCGTGTCTTGATCTGCCCGACATCGCCTTGCGAGTAGTCGGTGCCGAGTTCAAGCACCGGGAAGCCGGCGGCCTGGAACGCGTTGATGAACTTCCCTTTGGTCAGGCCGTAGCATGGGCAGAACTTGAGGTAGGTGAACAGCACGCCGTCCACCTTGTACTCGCGCGCCAGATCGACGGCGAACTGGACCCGTTTCTCCAACGGCACCTGCCGCGCGCACGGCGCCCGATCGAGATAGCCGCTGGCAAGCGCCCGCCACGGATCGCCGGTTGCGTCGGTGTCCTGGTAGAACGGGCTGAGGCCGGTGCAGTGATCTTCAGCCACGATCGTGGCGCCGATTTCGTCTTCGACCAGATCGAGCACGCGCCGATCACCGTCGGCGATGATGCCGCCGGACATCAGCAGCCGCAGCCGGCGCGGGCCTGCGTCGGGCACGCGGGACAGCCGGCCGAGCACTTCCTCCAGCAGCGGGATCAGCTGTTCCGCTTCCAGCGTCGCGGCGGCGCGGGTGATTTCCAGGAAGTCGCGCCCGTCCAGCGGCGGATTGTTCCGTTTGCGCAGGGCGGAGATGTCGCGCACCAGGGCGCGCACCCGGTTGAACAGGCGGATCTGGGTCTGCACGTCCTCCTCATGGATTTCGTGACCGGTCAGCTTTTCCAGATCGCGGCGGAAGTTCAGGATTTCTGCGCGGAAGAATTCCCGCCCGTTGGGCTCGTTGCCGTTGCGCGGAACGATGTAGCCGCGCGCCGGCTTGTAGAAGTTGTCGATCGCCTGCGACGTCGCCCGCATGGCGTCGCAGGTGTAGAACGTGAACACCTCATCGACGGCTTCATTGATGGGCGCCTTGGTTTCAAACTGGCCGAGTACTGCCTTGGTGAAATCGCAGAACACCGCCTTGGTGATGCGCTCGCCGCGCGAAACGTCCTCGGCATCGCCGCATTTCAGCAGGCGAATGAACGCCGCGCCGGAGGCGCCAAGCAGCTCCACCGGCACATAGTTGCAGAGATACGCGGCCTTTTTCGCATCGGTCCGGGCGATGAAAAATGCCTCCGCCTGGGCGATGCGCGCGGTGACATCCGACAGGTCCGCGCGTTCGGTGCGCTCCGGCTGCAGCAGGGCGCCGCGGCGGTCCGCCAGGAACTGCTGCGCGTAAACCGCAGCGCCGAGCGCACCAGCATAGATCGCATCGATCCTCGTCGGCTTTATTCCGAAGCCGATAAGGGTCTCCAAAGCGTGCTTCATGCCGGCGTTATTGGAGACGCCGCCGGTGAACACGAGGTCTTCCTCCAGCTTTACCTTGCTGACGAGGTTGCGCACCCGTTTCGCCGAGGCGAAATGGATGCCGGCAGCGATGTCCTCTCGCGGCAGGCCACGCGCCCGCAACGAGATGATTTCCGACTCCGCGAACACCGTGCACTGGCTGCTGATCGCCGGCAGCGATCCGGCCTGCAGGGAGGCGGGTCCAACCTGCTTGACGGTGTAGTCGAGCAGGGCGGCGGCTTTTTCCAGGAAGCGCCCGGTTCCGGCGGCGCATTTGTCGTTCATGATGAACTTGGCGACCTTGCCGGTATCCGGATCGATCTGGATCGCCTTCGAATCCTGGCCGCCGATGTCGATGATCGTGCGGGTGGCTGCGTTCAGGTAGTGCGCCCCCATCGCGTGGCAGGAGATTTCGGTCACGATCTCCGTAGGAACGGTTTCAAATCGCAGCGAGATCCGGCCGTAGCCGGTTCCGACGGCGTAGTCGATGTCGTCCTGCGTGATTGCCGCGCTGTCCAGCAACTCCTCCTGCAATTCCTCGGCCGTCGTCTGCATGTTTACGCCGGTGGGAATCTGGGCGAGGAAGACCTGGCCGTCGTGCAGCAGAACGGCTTTGGCCGAACGCGATCCGATGTCGACGCCGAGCACCGTACCGGAGCCGATACGGTGGACCAGAACAGGGTCAATGACGTCCTGAATTGTCAGCATGTGCGTCTCCTCCTGTTCAGGCGTGGCCGGCCTGGTAATGACGTTGCGCCAGCACCGCGGCGCCGACCGCCCCGGCGTAGACCATGTCGAGTTTCGGCGTTGTGAAGGGATGCCCAACCAGGGATTCCAGCGCCTGTTTCATGCCGAGATTGTTGGACACCCCGCCGCAGAAGACGATTTCCGGATCGAGCCCCAGGCGGTTGACCAGGTTGCGCACCCGGCGGGCCGAGGCGAGGTGAATCGCGGCGGCAATGTCCTGCGGTCTTTCGCCTTTCGCCTTCAACGAAATGACCTCGGATTCCGCGAACACGACGCACTGGCTGCTGATGTCGATTTTCTTGCCCGATTCCAGAGAGCGTTCGCCGAGTTCTTCCAGCGTGTAGCCCAGCAATTCGGCGATGCGTTCCAGGAAACGACCGGTGCCGGCGGCGCATTTGTCGTTCATGATGAACTCGATGACGCGGCCGTTTTCGGGATCGACACGGATTGCCTTGGCGTCCTGGCCGCCGATATCGATGATCGTTCTGGTGCCGCGATTCAGCGCGTGCGCCCCCATGGCGTGACACGATATTTCGGTCACGATGGTTGTGGGCACGTCTTCGTAACTCAGGGCGATGCGGCCGTATCCGGTGCCGACAACGAACCCGAGATCGTCGCGCGTAACGCCAGCCTGGCGGAGCAGGCGGTTGACCAGGCGGTCGGCGGTTTCCTGCGAATCGACCCCGCTGGCGGTGATGGCGGTGTGAACCGACCCGCCGCCGATAAGGGCGGCCTTTGCCTGTCGCGAACCGATATCGACGCCGATTGTGGTGATCTGCGGAAGGGTTGCGACAAGGTCGTCCCCGAAGACGTCATTGGCTTTCATTTTAGGAAACTCCAGGTAGCGATCGACCGCCGTCTAAGACAACATCTCGACAAAAGCCTTGACCCGCATGATCTGTTCTTCAGTCGGAGGCTCCCGGTGCACATCGGTTTCCAGCGCAATCAGCGGAATGCCGAGCTTCGAAAAATGATCGCGCTCAAGCTGCTGCATCAGGCTGGCGTAGGGGCAGCCGATGATCGAAGAAGAAATGATTCCGCGCGCGCCGGTCTTGCGCACTTCTTCCTCGACCAGGATGCGCCGATATGCAACCGATGCGCCGACAGCCTCACCCAGGTCGCCGCGGGCCTGCGCGTCGAGCACGAAATGTGCCAGGCTTTCAAGCGGCGGCAGGGTTTCGTCGTATTTCTGGGTGCCGTGATAGACCCAGCCGGCGATGCCGC
The DNA here is from genome assembly GCF_903944925.1 of uncultured Rhodopila sp. Classification (GTDB taxonomy): domain Bacteria; phylum Pseudomonadota; class Alphaproteobacteria; order Acetobacterales; family Acetobacteraceae; genus Rhodopila. The sequence continues at coordinate 56,170 of NZ_CAJATU010000132.1, forward strand.
CGCCCGATTCTTCGATCGCCTGGAACAGGCGCTGGTTGCCGACACTGCCGGCGAGAACCAGCGGAATATAGTTGGCCGGTTCGGGGTGACGGTCCAGCGCCCGCAGTTCGGCAATCAGCGTATCCAGCACGATGCCGAACTGTTCCGGATTGCCGAACATGTGCATCGCGCCCATGAAGATCTGCTTGGTCTGAATGCCCGGAATATACAGCGGATGGCGGGCGCGCAGGTCCAGCAAAGTCTCGACCTTGGTCAGCAGAAGGTTCTTCCGCCGGATTTCGTCGGCTACGCGTTCTTCGTCCACCGGATGGCCGGTCAGCCAGAACCCGATCCGGCGCAGCTCGGAGACCAGGAAGGCGATGCCCGAAGCACGCTTTTCCGCGGTCCGGAACGCGGTCACCGTATCCAGCGTCTCGACATCGTAGCCGTCGCGCTTGGCCAGTTCCAGCACCGAGGAAATCGGCTCGCAGCCGGAACCGAAATGCAGGATGCGCTTGATGTTGTTGTCGCGGTCGCTGTGCAGACGGCCGATCATTGCTTTGATCATGGAACAGAATTCGCCGGGAACCTGGAAATGATCTTCGGCGATGGCTTCCGATTTGCGGCTGTCGTCGTACCAAAGCTGGTCGTAACCCAGCGGGATCGTGTCGCATGCGTAAATCAGCGGCGAATCCCAGCTCCAGCCGCCCCACAGCACGGACTGTCCGGCCGCGGCCTCGCGCTGGATATTGGCGTACGAATATGACTCGGCCAGCGTCTGCAAGGCGGCGAGGCCGGCAGAATCGGCGGCGGTGCGGGGGCGGCGGCGCGACGTCTTGCGACGGCTCCGTTCGAGGACTTCACCCATGGACGTGCTCCTTGCTGTTCGTTTCGATGCGGTCGTCCCGCTGGCCCTGCAGCACTTCAAGGAAGGCTTCGACACGGGTTTTGAGCTGGCCGATATCGCTTACAGAGTAGTCGCTGGAAATTTCCAGCACCGGCACGCCGCTGGCGGTCAGGCGGTCGAGAAACTCCAGCTTGCTGACCCCGTAACAGGCGCAGAACTTGAGATAGACGTAGATCACGCCATCGACGCCGTATTCCTCCGCCAGGCCGGTGGAGAAATCCAGGCTGTCGTCCAACGGCTTCATGCGGGCGCAGGGCGCCTGGTCGAGATATCCGTCCGCCAGCGCAGCGAACGGATCGCCATCTTCCCGCAAGGTGTGGGCGAATGGCCGGTAGCCGGTGCAATGGTCCTCGACAACAACGCGGGCGCCGATTTCCCGCTCGATCAGCTCGACAAGCCGGCGGTCGCCATCGGCCATGATGCTGCCGGAGATCATCAGACGTATCGGCCGGGAACCGTCATCGTGCGTCCGGGCCAGCTTTTGATACAGCTTTTCATATGCAGTCAGCAGCGTTGCCGGCGGCAGATAGTAGAAGCCGCGCACGAGTTCCAGGAAGTCCAGGCCGGTGAGCGGTGGGTTCGGCCGTTTGCGCAGCTCGGAAAAATCGCGCAGCAGGCGGCGGACCTTGTTGTACAGCGCGATTTGTGCGCTGACCTCGCTGTCCGTGACGGCGCGGCCAACCAGTTCGGCCACGTCGTCGCGGTAATGCAGGATCTCAGAGCGGAAAAAGTCGCGCGACGCGGCTTCGTTGCGCAGCCGCGGCAGGTTGAGCAGGGTAGTCGGAACGAACTGCTCGATCACCTCGGCGGCCCGCTTCATCGATGCGCAGGTGTGGAAGGTATAAAGCTTGTCCACCGCATGGTAGAACGGATCGCCACCTTCCTTGTCGAAAGCGCCGATGCAGCTTTTGCTGAAGTCGCAGAATACGCTTTGGGTGTAGCGCTCGCCTTGGGAAACGATCTCCGGACTGCCGGCCTTGAACAGGCGCGCGTGGCGCAGCCCGGCGGCATTCAGGATTTCCGGCGGGGTGTAGGCGCAGAAATAGCCGGCCCGTTTCCTGCCGCCTTCATCCGCAATAAACGCCTGCTGTTCCGCCTCGATCAGCGCATGGATCGGCAGCAGATCCGCGCTAAACAGAGAGTTTGTCATCTTGTTCACCGTTATGCTGTGTGAGCCAGGGCGGGTTTCTCCGCCGCCGTGGCGGCGCGTCTGCGCGGCGGCGCGGCGCTGCCGGCCTGTTTTGCTGCTGCGGCCGCGGCCTGGTGGCGGCCGGCGTGGACCGCGGCGCCCAATGCGCCCGCATAGATCATGTCGATTGGTGCCGGAACGAACCTGGCCCCGATAAGCGTTTCCAGTGCGTGGCGCATACCCGGGTTGTTGGCAACGCCGCCGGTGAAAACCAGATCCGGTTCGGTACCGACACGCCCGAGCAGCGATTTCACGCGCCGGGCCGATGCGAAATGAATCCCCGCGGCGATGTTGGCGTGGGCGGCACCGTCCTTGTGGCGTTCACCGCGCGCGCGCAACGAGATCATCTCGGACTCGGCGAACACCACGCATTGGCTGCTGATCACCGCCGGCTCGGTCGCCTGCAACGATACGTCGCCCAGCTTGTCGAGTTCGAGCCCCAGCAGCACGGCGGCCTTTTCCAGGAACCGGCCCGTTCCGGCGGCGCATTTGTCGTTCATGACAAATTCAAGAACCCTGCCGGTCGCCGGATCGACCTTGATCGCCTTCGAATCCTGGCCGCCGATATCGATGATCGTGCGCGTGCGCGGATTGAGCGCGTGCGCGCCGCTGGCGTGGCAGGTGATTTCGGTGACGACCTGGTAGGGAATATCCTTATAGGCGAGAGAGATACGGCCATAGCCTGTTCCGACGACGTAAGCGATGTCGCGCCGCCGCAGTTTCGCCTCCTTCAGCAGCCGCGCGAGCAGCTCGTCCGCCGTTTCCTGCATATAGAGCCCGGTCGGAATGAAGGTGGTGTAGATGCTGTCGGGGGTGAGCAGAACGCCCTTCGAGCCGCGCGAGCCGATGTCGAATCCGACCACGGGTGCGGCAGGCGCGGGCTTCCAGGGATCTGATCCGATGATGTCGCTAATTTTCATGTAGTTAAGAACCCCGATTGCTGTTGCATGACGCAAAGACGAAAGAACACGACCGCGCAGTTCAGCAGCGGGTCGCATAGCGGGAAGCGTGTCCGGTCCCACGGAACAATAAGCCTGCCGGCTGATCCAACCACGCTTATGCGACGTGGCTATAACCAGACTACCTATAGTGCACGTTATTCAGACGCAGGCCGCTGTCTTTGATCTGGATCAAACCGAACCGTCACGGGGCAATCTCCGTCGAGGCGTCAAACCCGACCATCCGACAGTTCATACACTATTGCAAGGTGCAATATGACAATAACTGTGTTTACGAGTGTTTATCGGACCGCCGTCCGGCATCAAACCACGCCCCGGCGATGTGACCCGCCTCGGCAAAAAACAGCCAACGCTCCAGCAACACGCCGGCGCCCGCGGCCAGCACGGCGGCAACGGCAAGCACCGGCGAAAAGCCGGCAAGAAGCTCAAGCAAGCTCAGGCCAAGCGGCAGCGCGAACAGCAAGGCGCCCGCGACCCGGCGCAGCATCCGCGCCCGTGAAACGCCGCCGCCCATTTCACTCAGCGCCGAACCCATGACGGCCAGCGTCGGATCCAGCAACCGCACCCGGCCGACGCGGTCCAGCCCGGCGGCTGCGATCGTGTCGCCCGACGCCGAAAGTTCGTCGAGCCGCCGCCAGTAGGCCAGCTTGACCGCCCCGGCAGGCGGGATCGCCGCCACCGCCAGGGCGACGAGGCCGCCCGTCAGCAGCACCAGCAACAGCGCCCCCGTCATACCGGCGATCAACAGGAAACCCGCCGGCACCAGGCCGGTGTGCCATTGCGGCACCGGCCGCAGGCTGGCGTAGATCATTGCGGTACTGGCGACAGCACCCGTCGCCAGCACCGCCATCGTCAGGCCGAGGACCCTGCCGACCACGGCGCCCTGCGGCACGCCCGCGAAGCCCAGCGCCACCGCCGCGCAGGCCACCGCCGCGACGGCCTCCCGCGACAGCCACGACGTCCGCGCCCGCGTCAGCGCCCGCAGCAACCCCCCGGGCCGGCCCAGATGCCGCTTGGCCGCCAGTAGACCGCCGGCCACCAGTACCAAACCCACGGCCGGGATCGCGCCGCCCACCGCCAGGACTCCCGCCAGCGCCAGCAGACCGAACCCGGCGCCGGAGGCGGTGGTGAACACGATCAACGGGAATGCCCGGTGCATGATCAGCGCGACACAACGCGGCCGATCCAGCGGTCCAGCCCGCCGGATGACTTGCCATCAGCCGTTGGAAGCCCCGCGGCGCGCGGCCGGGGCGGCAGATACCGCACCGCCGGGCCGTATTCCGGCAGCAGCGCAAACCCGCCGCGCCGGTGCACCAGCTCGGAAACCGCCGACGCGGGATCGCCGATATTGCCGAAATGGCGCGCGCCGCTCGGGCAGGTGGCGACGCAGGCGGGCACGGCCACGTCGCGCCGATCGATACACAATGTGCATTTGCGCATCACCCCTGCCGCCGCATCGTATTCGCGTGCGCCATAGGGGCAGGCCTAGGCGCACAGCCGGCAGCCGATGCAGCGCTCCGCGTCGATCAAGACGACCCCGTCCGCCGTCCGCCGGAACGATGCCCCGGTCGGGCAGACCGTCACGCAGCCCGGACTTTCGCAGTGCTGGCACATGCGCGGCACGTAGACGGTGCGCGCACCGCCCTCGATCTCGTAACCGAACACCTGGTTCGGCCAAACACTGTCGTCGAAGGCCGCCGCGCCTTTGCAGGCCACGCTGCAGGCATGGCAGCCGACACAGATATCGAGGTCGATGACCAGCGCGAGCCGGACGGTCACACCACGACCCTCCGCAGCGCATCCAGCGAAGCGAATTGCGGTTCCACCGGGCCGGCTCGCCCGGGCCGCAGGGTTCCAGCCGCACCCGCTGGTCGAACCACGCCGCCTGTCCGGTCACCGGATCGGCGTTCGCCAACCGCCTTGTTCCAGCCGCCGCGGGCAGGTGGTCGTCAATCAGATGGTTCAGCAGGAAGCCCTCCCGCACCTCAGTCGCATCCGCCGCCAGGCCCCAGGCGCCGGCGCGCTTGCCGATGGCGTTCCAGGTCCAGACGGTGTCGGCCTGAACCCCTTCCATCGTGCGGATGCGCAGCTTGAGGCGCCCGTGCGCGCTGACCAGCCACGCCCGGGCGCCATCCTGCAAGCCGAGCGCCCGGGCGGTGGACGCCGCAACATACAGGTCATTGCGGCTGAGGATCTGCTTCAGCCACGCATTCTGCGATCCCCAGGAGTGATACATGATCATCGGCCGCTGCGTCAGCGCGTACAGCGGAAAGTCCGGCGTGTCGGCTGCCAGCGGCGGATGCCAGCCGGGCAACGGATCGAAGGCGGCGATGATCCGGTCCCGCAGGTCACCCGGCGGCTGCAGCGGCCCGTGGCCCTGCGCGGCGAGGCGGAACCGCTGCAAAGGCTCGGAATAGATCTGTAGCACGATGGGTTCTGCGTTGGGAACGAAGCCCATCTTCACCGCGAAATCCAGATACCCGGCATTGGCGTGGCGGTAGAAGCGGTGCGCCGGTTCCAGTTCCTGCCGCCAGAAGCAGCCATTGGCGATATACGCTTCAAGCTGTTTCGGGTTGGGGGCGCCGCGGCCGATGGCCGAGCCGTCCGGGCCGCGCCAGCCGGCCAGCGGACCAACCCCCGGCGCACGTTCGTGGTTCGCCAGATAATCCGCATATCCGCCAGGGTAGCGCGGCGCGCCGTCGGGCGTCAGCAGCCCGGGCAGGCCGAGGCGCACACCGAGATCGAGCAGCACGTCCTGGAAAGGCCGCACGTCGCGCTCCGGCTGCACCACCGGCTGGCGTATCGAATCCGCGATCCCGTCGGCGTCGGAGATCGGCCGATCCAGAATCGAAATGCAGTCCCAGCGTTCCAGATAGGTCGTGTCGGGCAGCACGAGATCGGCGTACGCCACCATTTCCGACGCGAACGCATCGGCGTAGATGATGTGCGGAATCTTGTAGTCGCCGGTCGCCGGGTCGCGCGCGGTCAGCAGCTCCATCGTGCCGGCGGTGTTCATCGAGGAGTTCCACGCCATGTTCGCCATGAACAGGAACAACGTGTCGATCGGGTAGGGATCGCCCGCGACGGCGTTGGCGATCACCATCTGCATCATGCCGTGCGCGGCGAGCGGCGCCTCCCACGAAAAGGCATGGTCCAGGCGCAGCGGCTGGCCGTCCGGCTCCAGCAGCAGATCTTCCGGCCCGACGGGCATGCCCAGCGGCATGCCGCCCAACGGCTTACCCGGCGCGTAGCCCTTCCCGGCCGGCTTCGGCCCCGGCGGTATCGGCTTGGGGAACGGCGGCTTGAAACGGAAACCGCCGGGACAGTCGATCGTGCCCAGCAGCATTTGCAGCAGATGCAGGGCGCGCGTGGTGTCGAAGCCGTTGCTGTGCGCGGATATGCCGCGCATCGCATGCATCGATACGGGACGCCCGCGCGTCGTGGCATGCTGCCGCCCGGTCGTGTCGGTCCAGGGGATATCGAGTTCGATCGCCTGCTCGAACGCCACCGCGGCAAGTTCAACGGCGATCCGCCGGATGGTGGCGGCGGGGACGCCGGTGACCGCCTCGGCAGCCTCCGGTGCATAGGCGGCATCAAGGTAACGCTTGGCAAGCAAAGCAAAGACCGGCGTCGCGACCCGGCCGTCCGGCAGGGTGAAGCGCCCGGCGACGGCGGGGGAGATGCCGGTGGCGCCGGCATCCACCGGCGCCCCGTCGGCCCAGCACAGCGGGCGATTGCCGGCGTCGCGGGCGAAACGGCCGTGCTCCGCGGTGCCGGGCGCCTGCACCACCAGCCAGTGGGCGTTGGTGAAGCGGACCAGGTATTCGAGGTCGATGCGATCGGTGCGCAGCAATTCGTGCACCAAAGCGAGCACCAGGGCGCCGTCGGTGCCGGGACGAATGCCGATCCATTCATCGGCGATGGCGGAGTAGCCGGTGCGGATGGGGTTGACGGATACAACCTTGGCGCCGCGTTGTTTCAGCTTGCCGAGGCCGATTTTGATCGGGTTGGAATCGTGGTCCTCGGCGACGCCCAAGAGAAGAAGGTACTTGGTTCGGTCCCAGTCCGGCTCCCCGAACTCCCAGAACGATCCGCCGATGGTGTACAGCCCGGCCGTTGCGACGTTGACCGAGCACAATCCGCCGTGCGCAGCGAAGTTCGGGGTGCCGAACTGCGCGGCCCACCATCCGGTCAGCGACTGGCTCTGGTCGCGGCCGGTGAAGAAGGCCAGGCGGCGCGGGTCGCTGCGGCGGATGGCGCCGAGCCATGCGGTGGCGATGTCCAGCGCCTCATCCCATTCGATCTCGACGAACGAAGCCTCCCCGCGCGGGCCGACACGCTTGAGCGGCTTGCGCAACCGGGCGGCGGAGAAATGATGCTGGAGACCCGCGGCGCCCTTGCCGCACAGAACGCCGCGGTTCTTCGGATGTGCCGGATTGCCCTCGATGCGGATGGGTACGCCGTCCCGCAGATGCACGTTGATGCCGCAGCGGCAGGTGCACATGTAGCAGGTAGTCTGCCGCATGGAAGACACGCCGGGGTCAGGCGTCATGTGGATTCGTTCCGTCCATGCCCGTGCAGCGTTATACGCTGCATCCACGGAAACGTGCAAACGTACTTTTCCGCGTGCGGAAAGAGTATACACTATGAACAAATGTATGTCATTGCAAGGCGCGCCGCCCATGTGTATTTACCGGTGGCGCCGCGCGCGCCGGGCCAGGTGACCGCACCGGCAATATCGCAGTCAACGAACGGAGAACGAGTTCATGTCGCGCCTGAGTCTGGCCCTGGACAACACCGACCTCGCCGAACATTACGAACAGATCAGCGCCGAGCGGCAATTCAAGGTCGGCAGCCAACTGGCCGCAGCGCTGGAGATCGCGCCCGGCGAACACGTGCTGGATGTGGGCAGCGGCACCGGTCTGCTGGCCGGACATGTCTTCGACCTGGTTGGCCCGGCCGGTTCGGTGACGGGGATCGACCCGCTGCCGCTGCGCATCGAAATCGCCAAACAGCGGCGCAATCCGGCTATCCGGTTTGAAGTCGGCAACGCCTACGACCTGAGCCGCTTTGCCGATGCCAGCTTCGATGTCGTTCTGCTGAACGCGGTGTTTCACTGGCTGCCGGAAAAGCTGGAGCCGCTGCGCCAGTTCGCGCGCGTTCTGGCGCCGGGCGGACGCCTGGGGATCGCCACCGGGTCGCGCGAGCATCGCAACGTCCTGCACACGGTCAAGGCCCGGGTGCTGGCCCGCGCGCCGTTCGACCGCTATCCCGAGGGGCAGGACGGCGTTGCGCATCATATCTCCGTGGAAGAGCTTGATGCCCTGCTGAAACAGGCCGGGTTTGTTACGAAGACGATCGATGTCGTCGCCAACCCGCATCATTTTGCCGATGGGGATGCGGCGGTACGGTTTTGGGAGGCCAGTTCTTTCGGCAACTCCATCGGGCATCTTCCGGTTTCGATCAGAGCGGCAGCCCGCAAGGCGATCGCCGATGAACTCGATGCATTGCGCACGGCCGATGGCATCGCGCTGGGCGGGGCGCGCATCGTTGCCCTTGCCACGAAGCCCGGCACCGCGGCCCGGGGCGTGCCGCGAGCCGGCTGATCGTTTCTTGGCTTTTCGGATCCAACGGCAGCGGCGCGTATCACAGCCAGGGTGAAACCCCCGGCCCGGTCCGATGCGGCTCCGGCGGTGGCGCCGGGGACCGGTTAACCGCCCGCAGCGCCGTGCGCTTGACCAAATCGAACTCCGGCGCCAGGCGGTCGCGCGGGCGCGGCAAGCCGACCCGCAGCGTCTCCTGCACCCGGCCCGGATGCGGACGCATCACGACGATCCTGTCGGCCAGCACCACGGCCTCCTCGATGTCGTGCGTCACCATCTGCACCGTCGGCTGGAGCTCCCGCCACAGGTCCAGCAGCAGGTCGTGCAGGCTGGCGCGGGTGAAGGTGTCCAGTGCCGAGAACGGCTCATCCAGCAGCAGCACGCCGGGATGGCCGATCAGGGCGCGGGCGATGGCCACGCGCTGCTGCTGGCCGCCGGACAACTCCCGCGGCCAGCGCTTGCCGTAGCCGGCGAGGCCGATCCTTCGCAGTAACGACTGCGTCCGGTCCCGCCGCTCCGCGGCACCCAGACGCCGCCCGCCGAACGCGATGTTCGCCCCCGCGGTCAGCCACGGCAGCAGCCGAGGCTCCTGGAACGCCGCGCTGATCACCGTGTTCTCCCCCGTCACCGCGATCGTCCCGGCACTGGCCTCGTCCAGCCCGGCGATCAGCCGCAGCAGCGTCGTCTTGCCGCAGCCGGAGCCGCCGAGGATCGCAACGATCTCGCCTTCGCCGACATGGACATCGACGCCGCGCAGCGCCTCGGTGTCGTCGGCGTAGGTCTTGCCGAGGCCGCGGACCAGCAGCGCACTCACAGCCGCAGCCTGTGCGTGTCCTGCCAGCGCAGCACCGGGCGGCTGGCCGCCACCAGCAGGCTGTCGGCGGTCTTGCCGAGCACCGCGAAGACGATCATCGCCACCAGGATGGTGTCCGCCCGCCCCATCTGCTGGCCATCCAGCAGCAGGTAGCCGAGGCCCTCTGACGCGCCCATCAGCTCCGCCGCCACCACGAACATGAAGCCCAACCCGAGGCCGGTGCGCAGCGCGGCAATCCAGGCCGGCATCACCGCCGGCCAGGTGACCCGCAGCGCGATCTCGGTGCGCGACAGGCCGAACACCCGGCCGACTTCGATCAGCTTGCGATCCACCGACTGGATGGCGGTGAGCAGGCCGAGATAGACCGGGAAGAACACGCCCAGGGCGATCAGCGCCAGCTTCGAGGTCTCGAAGATGCCCAGCCACAAGATGAACAGCGGTACCCAGGCGATCGACGGAATCGCCCGCAGCGCCTGCACCGACGGATCGAGCAACCGCAGCGCCAGTCCACTCGCCCCGTTCAGCATCGCCAGCACGGTCCCCGCCACCGCCCCGATGGCGAAGCCGAGGCCGACCCTCTGTGTTGTGGCCAGCACATGCGTCTGCAGCTCGCCCGATCGGCTCAGCGCCCGGGCCGTCTGCGCCAGCCGCGACGGCGGGGGCATCAGGCGGCCGGAGGCGAGGCCATGGCGCACCGCCAGTTCCCACGCCACCGCGAGAACGAGCGGGATCAACAGGCCGAGCCACGCCCCGCGCCTCATGCGCCGATGGCGAGACCGTATGACGGGTCGATCAGGCCGTTGGCGGTCGCGACGATATCCGCGCTTGTGTCAAGCACCCCCGCGGCTGGACTTCGCCACCGCCAACCCCGATCTCGTCCGCCGCGTCCTCACCATCTACGAGACCGCCCGCAAATGGTCCGCCTCCCACCCGGCCGAGCTGAACGCCGCGCTGGCCGCGGCGGCGCACCTGCCGGAACCGGTCATCGGCCGCCAGTTGCAGCGCACCGACCTGTCGAGCGGCCGTATCGGCGACACGCAGGCGCAGACGATCATCGCCGCCGGCCTCTTGGCGAGCCATTCCTTTCCAGTTTCAAACGGCTTGGTATTCATTAAACTATCAATCAGATCGCGCGCCCAACGCTCGTCGCTTTTCGGTCCTTCGGCGCTTCTCGCGGCTGACGGTGGCATCGTCGATGTCTGCGCCTCCATGGCCACCTTCGACGTCTTCAAGCTTTTGACGATGGCGGTTTTCAGCTTCCAAAGTCCCTGCTCTCGGTCGCCGCGGAGTTGCTTGGCAGCCGGTCCGGCGGTATGTTCCCCAGAAGCCGTTGGCAATGGTGAAGGCTGCGTGCGGCTCGATGGCGACGTCGGGCGCGACTGCGATTGCCCGGGGCTGGGATCGTCGAAGCCGTAACGCAGCAAGTGGGCGAAGCTGTGGGGCTGCACGATGTTGGATAGAGTGCCAAGGATGTCAGCGACCTGTGTGTAGAAGCCCTGCATTTGCTTCAGCCTGCGATAGCCTGGTTCGCCGAGCATTGTCGTTCCATGTTGACGGACAACGGCGTCGAGTTCGTCATGAGCCTTCTTCCAGTGAACCGCCCAACCGGCCCAGTCTACGGGTTCCCGAACTCGGACCCCATCCACGACGTAAATCCGAACCCGCTTACGAAAGGCATCCCCCTCGTTGCTGGTACGCCAGATTTCGTTCAGCTCGTACATGCAATACGGCGAGCGCAAACACTTTTCGCTGAGGATCACGAAGATACGGTCTCCGATACCGATCTGCTGCATGAAGGCCGAGATGCGGTCGCCCGGCGCCAGTTCCTCCTTATCTCGCAATATGCGGGTACCTCGGGCAGCGACAGCAATGCAGAGCTGGTTGACCACTTTTTCTCGGTCGACACCCTCTGGCGTGTCATCTCCCCAGGCGTAGGACACATACCATCTAAGCATCGTTGATGTTACCTGACAAGAAGCTGGACCGCTCACCGCAGGGCAATCGGGTGAATGAGTACGTGACAAACCGCTAAAGTGCTGAATCTATGCCAATCCTCGATTCGCTGAGCGGGGAACGGCAATGGACGGCGCGACAACGGACTGCGGTGCATTCGACGAAACG
>NZ_CAJATU010000133.1 GCF_903944925.1 uncultured Rhodopila sp.
CTTGGCAAGCTCGCGGCATCGCGGCGCGCCACCAGGCTGGCGCGGCTGACGGCTGAGATGGAAGCCTGGATGCCGGTTGTACGGCGTCTGCGGCCGCAGACGGCGTGGCCGGAGGTCACCGTGGCGGTGAATGCTGTCCTGCCGATAGGAAGCCGGCGATTCACCGAAGGCCGGCTGGTCGGCAGCGTGCAATTTCTGGTCACGGAGGGCCTGGCGGATGCGGCTATCGTCGGCAAGGCGCCGCGGCGCAAGCCACGCAAGGGTGTCGCGGCGCGTCAGCGGGCATGTGATGCGGTCGCGGGTCTGCTCGCCGGCCGACCCGGGATCACGCTGGAGGAGATGGGGGTTGAACTCGTGCGGCTTGGACACCGGCCGCCGCGCGGCGGCGCAAGCTGGGCGCCCGCCTCGCTGAACGCGCTGCTCGGGCGCGTGCGCTTGGCCGGGTTGGTTCCGCCGGGGTCGAAGTGGGCCGGAACGCCCGAAACAGCCTTCCCGGTAGGTGACCCAAGGATCCCGGAGGCCCGCCCATGGGCGGAAAAGCAGTAGGGCCGCGTTCCATGGCGGAATGGCGTCGGCAGCGGCGGCCTTTGCGAGTGCCGCCTGTCAGGCGATCGTGGCCGTGCTACCATGCAATGACCCACAGCCTTGTCCCCGCGATCGGTGGATGAATTGTGCCGACGGTTGTGGAGCGGAGTGGCGACATGAAACCGGCCGCCGACGCCTCCAGTCTCCGACACCGCGCCGCTACATTTAGCCATCCCCAAGCGGCTCAAGTGCTTCCGTCAACGCGCCGAGCCACAGAATGATCTGCAACACGCTTCCAACCGGAGCGACGCTTTTCATTTACTCGGATGCTGAGGGGAAATCATCGTGCGCTCAACTCACGCGAGCTAGACGGGCGGTATGCCTTCCGCAGGTCAAAGGAGGTCGGCCAGAAGCAGACCATCCGCTTCTGACAGCAGGCGCGACGAAGCGGACTTGAGGTCGAGTAGCTGTTGGCGTTAGCCTTCAATCCTTTCCGGTCGTATCGACCCCAACGTGTTATACTTAATTCGCAAGGGTTACACGAGGGCAGCATGATCGACCGGTATGCCGTGCCACCGACGCCCCATGGCGTGTGGGAACCCGCACCGGCCGCCGTTTTTGTGCGCCGGCCCGCCTACCCGTGGCTGGTCGTCGCCGTCTGCTGCATCGGCGCCTTCATCGGCCAGCTGGATGCATCCATCGTTCAGCTTGCTCTGCCGGCCCTGGAGCGTGAATTTGATACCCGGCTTGGTGCGGTAAGCTGGGTGGCCATCGGCTACCAGCTCGCCTTCACGGCCATCCTGCCCATCTATGCGCGGCTGGCCGAAATCGGCGGCCGCAAGCTGATCTACTTGCTGGCCTTCGCGCTGTTTGGCGTCTTCTCGTTGCTATGCGGCATGGCGAATGCCTTGTGGCAGCTCATCCTGTCTCGCATCTTGCTTGGTGTCGCCGGCGCGGGGCTCGGCGCAAACAGCGTCGTCGTCCTGGTGAAGGCAGCGGGCCCGGCGCGCCAGGGACAGGCCATGGGCATTTTCGCCGCGGCGCAGGCAGTCGGTATCAGTCTCGGCCCGCTCGCCGGCGGCGTGTTACTGGGCACGCTGGGCTGGCGCTGGGTGTTCTGGGTTACCATACCGTTTGCTGCGGTCGCTGCGGTTGGCGCCTGGCTGCTGGTGCCTCGGACTACGGATACCAACCCTGACCGCCGGTTCGATCTACCTGGTGCGCTGCTGCTGATCCCGGCGCTTGCGGCACTGCTGCTACTGATCAGCGAGAGTTACGCCTGGGGCCTGACGTCGCCGCCGCTGCTGGCCTGCTGGCTTGCCGTCATGCTCCTGTTGCCGGCCTTCGTCTGGCGGCAGAACCATACCACCGCACCACTGATCGATTTGGCACTGTTCCAGAACCCGGCGTTCTCCGGCGGTGTGGTTGCGATCGTCATGTCCTATGCATTGCTCTATGGTATGTTCTTCTTGATGTCGTTCGCGCTGATGCGCGGCTATCATGACCAACCGCTGACCGCCGGTGCGCGGCTGGCGATCGTTCCGGTGGCACTGGGGATCGTCGCACCGTTTACAGGCCTGCTGCAGAAGCGCCTGGGGCGGCGGGTGCTGCTGCTGGGTGGCATGGCGCTGTGTTGCGCGTCCAACGTGATGTTGCTGATGCTGATGGACGGCTCGCCCGCGACGCTGCCGGCGGTGATGATCATGCTCGCCCTGTTCGGTGCCGGCCTCGGCCTGTTCATTGCCCCCAATAACAGTGAAACCATGAGCGCCGCGCCTCCCGACCATCGTGGCCAGGCCGGCGGCATGCTGAACCTGATGCGGGTACTCGGCACCAGCGTCGGCGTCGCCAGCGCCTCGGCGTTGCTGACCTGGAGGCTCGCCGGTCGGACCGGGGTTATCGGCCATACAACCAACGTTCCCGAACAGCAACTTCTCGCCAGCATCGCCGATGGTTTGTGGCTGTTGATCGGCTTCGCCGTCATCGCGGCAGTGATGGCAATCCTGCGTGGCGAACCGCTGGAACCTGCGGCCAAGCCTGCATAGCAGGCAACGATCGGGAAGCTATCCGGACCGCATCACGGACATTCAATCCCACTTCCTGCGGGCGATGTCCGTCTCCTCCCCGCCGACGGTATCGCGTTGCCGGCCGATGGCCCGGTTGGCAATTGCCCAGCTCACAGACAGCGAGGATTGGCTGCGGCAAAGCTGGATGCCCGCCGAGAGGACGGCGGTTTCAGGAGGCTTCGAATGCGCAAAAGCTTGGATGACAGCAACGCCATCCGGACGATAACGGCGGACGAGGCGGCTGCGGTCGGGGGCGGCCGGGCGATGGTGGAAAAGCCCCCCAAGCCGCAGCCCGACAACGGATCGAGCTGGGGTTCGGTGAGCGAGCTCCCGGCCAACGACGGCATCGGCACCGTGTTCCGCTTTTAACGAGGCTGGCGGCGGCCGCGGCCATCAGTGGCCGGGGCCGCTCCGTCTGGCACATACCGATCGCGCCACGTTGTTGGGGTCACCAAACGATTTGTACAAAATCGTACGCTAAGCCTTTGGGGTAACCTCCGTGATCGAGACGATCCGGAGATCGCCGTTAAATCCGCGGCTAATGCAGGCTGACATCTCATCCGAGAACTCATCCATCAGAGCAAGTCCTTTTCGATCGAAATCGTTCTCAGCGGTTAAAGTCAGGCGAACACCATCCCAGGTGCATCTGACATTTTGATGCCAGGGTCGGCGGGTGAAGGCCTCCATGATGTCGTTTGCCCCGGTCGCTCCGGCGTCCGGGGGAACTCCACTGCATTCCATTACGATTCGATACCAGGCCATGCCATCTCCTCTCGGTCACGGACCACAGACTAACCGGTGTTGGGCAACGATACGCGACACCGTTGGCTGACTGATGTTGTAAAGGCGTGCCATTTCGGCAGCGGATTTTCGTCCCGCGATCACGCTTTCAGCGATCTCCTTTCGCTTACCTGCATCCAGCTTCTTGCGCCGTCCGCCTACACGTCCCTCAGCCCGAGCGGGTTTGGCGGTCACGGCGATTCCTCGCGAATCTGCTTTCAATACCCTATTGCAAAATTGCATCGAAAGGCAAGCTGTTTATGAACGCCGTCTCGCTAACAAATCGAGGCCGTCATGCCACGTCGTACCCTGTTGTCTTCCGAGCAGCGCATCCGGCTGTTCTCCATCCCGATCGATGCCGCCGAAATGGCCCGCCACTTCGCCCTCAGCACTGAAGATATCATCCTGATCAAGACGAAGCGGCGGGCGGCCAACCGTCTGGGCTTCGCCGTCCAGCTTTGTGCGCTTCGCTATCCCGGCCGCGTCCTCGATCCCACGGAAGTGCCGCCCGAGCCAATGCTTGCCTTTGTCGGCCAGCAAATCGGCATCGACCCTGCCTTATTCGAGGATTACGCGCGCCGGGCGGAAACCCGCCGCGAGCATATGATCGAACTTCAGAAGCTTTTGCGCCTCCGCAGTTTCGGTCTCGCGGATTGGCGTTCCTGCCTGAAGGCAGGTGCGGATGCTGCCTGGGCTACCGACCGCGGCGAGCCGATCGTCCGGGCCATGATCGCTCATTTGCGGGCGAATAACGTGCTGCTTCCCACGGTGACGGTGCTGGAACGGATCGGACTGTCGGCGCGGGCGCGCGCCCGGAAGAAGGTTTTCGAAGCCCTGGCGGACGGCCTGACCGCCGCCGAGCGGGACGCACTTGAGAAGCTTCTGGCGATCGATCCCGAACTGCACCGCTCCCGCTTTGCCTGGCTGCGCGATTATTCGGAGTCGCCCGCCCCCTCCAACATCGTCGCGCTACTCGACCGCCTCGAATACGCGCGCGGCCTGGGAGTCGGTCGTGGACACGCCGGCCGCATCCATCCCGACCGACTCAGCCGTCTGATCGGCGAAGGGGCGATCATGACGGTGCAACACATCGCCGATCTGGAACCGGCGCGGCGGACGGCCATGCTCGTGACCCAGGCGGCCAGCCTTGAGACCCGACTGTCCGACGTGACCCTCGCGATGTTCGAAAAATACATGGGCACGCTGTTCAGCAGGGCACGGAACCGGGATGAACGGCGGTTTCAGGCCACCCGCCAGGACGTGGCCAAAGCGTTGCTGCTGTTCCGCCGCACGATCGCCGCGCTCCGGCACGCCAAGGCGACCGGCGAGGAGGGTATCGCCGTCGTCGACCGTGAAGTCGGCATGAAGCAACTCGATGACGTGCTGCCGGTCATCGGGTCCGTCGCCGGCGTAGCGGAGCAAGACATTCTCATCACGGCAGCCGAGCGCTACAGCGTCCTGCGGCGATTCAGTCCGCGCTTTCTCAAAGCGTTCGAATTCCGGTCCAGTACGCCGAACGATCCTCTCCTGGCCGCCGTCGAACTCCTGAACGCGATGGATCGCGATAGCACACGTGTTTTGCCGGACCGGCCTCCTTCAACGTTCCTGCTACCGAAATGGCGCAAGCTGATCTTTGCGAACGGTAAAGCCGACCGGCGGCTTTACGAAACGGCTGTGCTCGCCATGCTGCGCGAGCGATTGAAAGGCAGCGGCGTCTGGGTCTCCGGCAGCCGTGACTACCGCGCCTTCGAGGACTACCTGCTGCCAGCCGAGGCCGTGCGGGACACCGGCATCGGCGGCGAGACCGACCCGGCCCGCTATGTCGCGGGCCGCGCCGCGACCCTGCACGAACGCCTGAGCCTCGTTGCCGACCGGGCCTCGCGCGGCGAACTCGACGGCGTCGAAATCGAGGACGGCAAGCTCTACATCGCCAGGATTCCGCTGGTTGTTCCCGACGCCGCGCGCGACCTGGCCCTGCGATTGAACGGCATGCTACCGCGTGCGCGGATTACCGAGGTCCTGAGCGACGTCAACGGCTGGACCGGCTTCGCCGACCGGTTCACCCACCTGCGGACCGGCAATCCGGCTGCCGATATTCCCGCGCTCCTGGCGGCGGTTCTCGCCGACGGCACCAATCTCGGACTCGCACGCATGGCCGATGCGTCGCGCGGCCTCAGCTACCTTCATCTGGTCAACCTGGCGCAATGGCACATCAGCGACGAAAATTATGTCGCCGCCCGCGCCGCCATCATCAACGCGCATCACCGGCATCCGATGGCCGCGATTTGGGATGATGGGACAACATCCTCCTCGGACGGCCAGTATTTCCGCGCGGGTGGCCGGGCCGAAGCCGGCGGTTCCGTCAATGCGAAATACGGCATCAATCCCGGTGCCGTCCTCTACACGCACGTGTCAGGCGGCTATGGGCCATTTTACACGCGGGTCATCTCGGCAACGATGAGCGAGGCCCCCTACGTCCTCGACGGGCTGCTCCATCATGCCCACCAGACCGATCTGCGCATCGCCGAGCACTACACCGATACCGCCGGGGCAACCGATCATATGTTCGGCCTTTGCCCAATACTCGGCTACCGCTTCGCCCCGCGGATCAAGGACTTGAAGGACCGCAAGCTCTACACAATCGAAAAACCGGGTACCTATCCGCTGCTTGAACCGCTGATCGGCGATGCCATCGAAACCGCGGCGATCGCCAGCCAGTGGACTGAACTCATGCGGCTCAAAGCCTCGATCGAGGCTGGCACGGTCATGCCGTCGGTCATCTTGCGCAAGCTTTCGGCCGCCGGCGCCGGCAACGCCCTGTCGCGCGCCTTGCGCGCGCTCGGGAGAATCGAACGTACGCTGTTCACCTTGCAATGGCTGTCGGATCCCGATCTGCGGCAGCGCAGCCACGCCGGCCTCAACAAAGGTGAGGCCAGCAATGCGCTCCGGCGCGCGGTGTTCTTTCACCGCCAGGGCGAAATCCGCGACCGCACCTTTGAGAATCAGGGTTTTCGTGCGTCCGGTCTGAGCCTCATCACCGCTGCAATCGTTTATTGGAACACGGTCTACCTGCACCGTGCCGTCCAGCATGCGCGCGTTCACGGCGCGATCATTCCCGATGATCTCCTCGCCCATGTCGCGCCCCTCGGCTGGGAACATATTGCGCTGACCGGAGACTACGTTTGGGCCACTGGCAATGCGGCACCAGACTTCAGGCCTCTACGCGATGTTCCCTCCGCGTTCATGCCTTGGGCGGCTTAGCGTACGATTTCGTACAAATCGTGTGGTGACCCCTTGTTAGAGCGGGGCAGGGGAGGGGTCGCACCCGAACCAGGGTGGCGTGTATCGTTCTGTCAAACCCGGGTTTCGAAACACAAAAACAGAAGCCGGCGTATGGGCGCTGAACAACCTGCCGTTCAGCTACGCACAGTTCCTATCATCACCCAATCTGACAAAACCAATAGGGGCCTGTTACGCCGCTGCTGGCCGAGACGCTCGCCGCCGATTGATCCGGCGCGGCTTGACCGGCGGCACCGGCGACGGCTGCCATCTCGCAATGCTCCTGGCACATAATCGCGTATTCTCGTTGTTGGCGAGGCCGGGAAACATCCGGCGTAGTTCCACGGCAGCCGCAAACTCGCCGCCATGCTCGAAGGCATCGCGGATCGCGGCGGCGTCGGCTTCGGACACGGCGAACATCCCTGGAGCATGACCTCGCCGGGCCGGGGAGCGCAAGCGAAACCTGGAGACGCAGCCGGCAACCGTGGCGGAGCCTCGGGCCGTGGTGTCGATCAGATCTCGCAGGCTGAGAAAATGCCCACCCCTGGCTTCGAGTTGCTCGATGACGACGAGCAGGTGGCTGACCATGGCGCCACGGCGAGGCTCCACTTCCTCCACGCCGCACCCGGCGATCAGATCTCTCCGCTGGCTTTGCATCGGTTTCATGGATGGCCTAACGCTGTCCTCCAGCCAGCGCGAATCCGCGCAACAAGCGGCTTGCGGGCTTGTACTTTATATGATACGTCTCCGCGAGAAAGTATGAATGAGCCGCACGCGCCTGACCGAGATCCCTGTCGTTTTCTATCGCACGTCAGGCGGGGCCGATCCGGTGCTGGACTGGCTGCGCGGGCTCCCGCCGGAAGACCGGCGGGCAATCGGGGCCGATCTCGCCACGGTGCAGTTCGGGTGGCCGATCGGGATGCCGCTCTGCCGTCCTCTGGGCAACGGGCTGTGGGAAGTCCGCAGCACGCTGCCCAGCCGCCGCATCGCACGGCTGCTGTTTTTCGCCCATGAGGGGCGGCTCGGGGTGGTGCATGGATTTATCAAGAAGACGCAAAAAACCCCGGCGGAGGATCTCGATCTGGCCCGCCGGCGCATGAAGGAGATGGCCGCATGACGACCGAGAATCCCCATTGGGGCACGACCCTGGATGCTTTTCTCGACGAAGACGGCATCCGCGAAGCGGCGAAGACCGAGGCGGTGACGCGGGTGATTGCCTGGCAGCTCTCTCAGGAGATGGAACGGCAGGGCATCTCCAAGGCGACACTCGCTGAAAAGATGCACACCAGCCGTGCCCAGATTGACCGCATCCTGAAGGCGAAGGGCAACATTACGATCGAAACCTTGCAACGCGCCGCCGCGCTCGTCGGCCGTGAACTTCGGCTTGAGCTCGTCTGAAAGAGGGTGGGGGACTCGGCGACGAATGGACTCCGGCAGTCCATGGAATGGCATCGAACCCGCGGGGCTCTGCGCGTTATAGGCGGGACGCGGATTCTTCAGACCGCACGCCAGCCGGCCCCGTGTTCCGCCGACAAGCGCAATTAACGGGCATACACGGGGATGAATCCGTTTACCACGCCTGTGCACAGGTGGCCACAATCCCGCAAGCCGTTCAAAACGTTGCACCCTCAGACTGCCGCCGGATCTGCATCGCCGCC
>NZ_CAJATU010000134.1 GCF_903944925.1 uncultured Rhodopila sp.
TACAACCGGGTATTTTCGTGCGGTTGGACGGCGCCGGGTTGCCGCGGGCACGCAAAGCCATGGCGCCGAAGCATTCCAAAGCCTGTCAGGCCGGAACCGACGCCGTGGCGATACTGCGCCTACACGATGGACGTCGCCAGCTTTGAGGTCTGGTGCGCGAATCGAGACGATTCCAGCGACGGGTCGGAAACATCCCGCCGCGGCGCAGCCGTTATCCGAAGGTCTCCATCAACCCGGCGAACCAGTCACGGCGATGGCGAACCTCCTTTTAAGCGGGTTCCTTATTCTAAAAAATGCCGGCGTCCGGTCTTCAATAACACGCGGGAAGGTAGAGCGTTTTTGCTTGAAGGTAGAGCGTTTTTGCTTGGCGGCGCGGCGCACCAGCGCTGGCAGGGACGCAAGGCGGCTGGGCCGCGCCGGTAAGCAAAAACCACCTTGGGCTAAGCCGCGGCCCGTCGGCGTGTATGGGGATTGTAGCGGCCCGGCTTTTCGATGTGGCGCGTTGCGAGGTGGCTGGGCGAGACCATGCAGGCGCATCGATTGGCCCGACGACGTGCTGTCGAATGCACAGGCGCCGGATGGCGCGGATGCGTAGCGGCATTTGCGGAGCCCGTCACGCTCTCTGTGACGGACAGTGCGGCGTGCGGCACAGGTTGGCCGGCGCTTTGTTCGGCGTTGCCTGGCAGGACAAAGCTGGTGGGCGGCGGCGGGCGCTGGTTCATGAGCTGTCGCACCACGTCGGCGGACGCGGCGGCGGCTGTGGCCGCAGGATGTCACAGGTCAGCATCCGGCCGCCGCAGCAGGGGCAGACCTCGATGTCCTGGCCCGTCAGTTCGCGCAGGCGGTCCTGCCAGCGCTGCGGGGATGGATCGTCCGGAGCTGGTGGCGGTGCGGCAAGCAGTTCGCGGCAGAGTGCGAGCTTCTCGGTGCGGTAGCGGTTGGCAAGGAAGCCGATGTGGCGGATGCGGTGGAAGCCGTCGGGCACGGTGTGCTGCAGGAAGCGGCGGATGAACTCGTCGGCCTCCAGCGTCATGACTTTGGTTTTGCCGTCCTGGCGATAGTCTTTCCAGGTGAAGCTGACCTGGCCGTCCTCGAAGCCGACCAGACGGCTGTTGGCGATGGCAACGCGGTGAGTGTAGCGGCCGAGATAGCCAAGCACCTGCTCGGGGCCGGCGAATGGAGGCTTGGCGTTGACGACCCATTCGATCTCGGCCACGGCAGCGAGCCGGGCGGTGAAAGCGGCGGGGTCAGCCAGGGCGGCAAGAGAGGCGGGGAAACGGAGCTCACCGTTGGCGAAGGCGGCGCGCATCCGGTGCACGAACAGGTCGCGGAAGCTGCGGGAGAGCACGCGCACCGGCAGGAAGAAGCCAGGTGGACAGGCGACCCAGCGCGTCTGGTCCGGCGAGATCCCGCCCCCCGGAACGATGCAGTGAACGTGCGGATGGTGACACCCACGCCCACAATACCCTGAGCCCGGACAATACGGATGTTCAGGTCTTCTACCCCTTTCACCCTCTTCATGGGGCTACCTTGCAGATCGTTCGCAGACCGAAGCGGGGAGATGGGGCAGTCTGCGTCACGGACCCCGGCGGCCGGCGACTGAAAATTCCAGTCTGGATGCTGCTGCGGGAATGCGCCGGGATCATGATTTCCGAACGACCGCACCTGGGTAAGGAAGCGCTCCTATCTCTTGCTGCGTTGATTGCATCGCAACCCGACTCCAAAGGCCGTGTTCACGATGACCTTCTGCAAACGCCCGTTGGCGGATGCGAGGGAGGTCATCGTGGTACAACTTCAACTTCTGGACCTGATGATTCAAAAGGGAAGCGGTGCCGTGTCGATGGACGCGGCGACACGCGCCGATCTCATCAATCTCATGGCCCGCGTTATGGTGGCGGTCTTTCACGAGGAGGGGAGAAGCAATGACAGAAGTCCTATACAGTCCCAAGATCAAACCGGAGCACTTGGCTCGCAAGGCGATTGTGTACCTTCGGCAGTCCAGCGACAAACAAGTAAGACAGAATAAGGAAAGTCAACTCCTCCAGTACGCGGTGGCCGAACGGGTGCGAGCTCTGGGCTGGCCGCAGGTCGAGGTCATCAATAGTGACCTTGGATCGAGCGCTGGTGTTGCCGCCGCCCAGCGGGAAGGCTTCGAGCGTGTCCTCAGCCTGGTAGCACTGGGAGAGGTCGGCATCGTCGGCAGCCGGGAAGTATCGCGGCTATCGCGGACGGACAAAGACTGGTGTCGGCTGCTTGAGGTGTGTCAGATTTTTGGAACGCTGATCGCTGACGAGCAGCAGGTATACGATTTGAATTATCTCGACGATCAATTGGTGCTGGGCATCAAAGGCACCCTCAGCGTCGTCGAGCTCAAGGTCATACGCCAGCGATTGCTAGCGGGGCAGGAGTCCAAAGCCCGCCGCGGCGAA
>NZ_CAJATU010000135.1 GCF_903944925.1 uncultured Rhodopila sp.
CACCCCACAACCCAAGGTAGAACCCGCCCGCACCGCACCAAAGGGCACCCCGCCATGTCCGCCACCAAGACCCCAGACGCCTCCGCCTGCCTCCTTGCCAACCTCATCATCGCCCTGCTGGCGCCGATGTTCCTCTGGTCCTGCAAAGGCGACGTCCTGCTCGCCCGCCGGGCCGCGGCCGAGACGCTCGGCGCCTACTGCGCAACCGATAATCTCACCCTGATCCGCGCCGCCAAGATCGTTGCCTTCGATCTCGCCACGCTCAGCTCGCTCAGCCTGTCGATGTTCGACGACACGCCAACCACCCTGGCGCTGCGCCTGCGCGGCAACGCCAACAGCCTGGACCGCGCCGCCGAGCGTAACCGCGCCGGCCTGGAGCAGGACCGCCGCGACGCCGCGATGGTCGCGGAAGTGGCCGGCCTGAGCGATGCGGATGTGCTGGCCGCGGTGAAGCAGGCGCAACGGCAGGTGCGCCAGGCGCAGGCCGAGCCGCAAGCGGCGCCTCCCCCTGCCGCTTCCCCGGCACCGAAACCGGTGACTCCGGCTCCGCTGCCCGAACCGCCGCGCGTTGCTCCCGCCCGTCTTCCGGCAACCGACCAGCAGTGGAAGACCGCCTGGGCCGGCGCTATGACCCAAGTGGCGGAGGAAATGACCGCCGAACTGGCCGGGCTGTCACCCGCCGAGCGGGCCGCCGAGCTGATCCGCATCCAGGCGCTGAGCCGATCGGCCACCGCCTTGGCTTCGGGCACGGTAGCGCCGCCCTAAGCCAATCGGCCGCGGCGCCGGGCGCGCAGCCAGGACATCCTCCCGCATCCCTGATCAACCCGCCTTGCCCCCGGGCCGCGCCCCCGCTATCTGCTGCCGCATGAGTTGGCTCACCGAATACGTCCGCCCCAAGATCCGCACCCTGTTCACCCGCTCGTCGGTGCCGGACAACCTCTGGCACCAGTGCCCGGCCTGCCAGCAGATGATCTTCCACCGCGATCTCACCGCCAGCCTCAAGGTGTGCAGCAATTGCGGCCATCACATGCGGACCAGTTCGACCGAGCGGCTGGAATGGACGTTCGACGCCGACGCGTTCACCCGCATTGAACTGCCCAAGCCCATCGCTGATCCGCTCAAATTCCGCGACACCAAGCGTTACGCCGATCGGCTGAAGGAGGCGCGGGATCTCAATCAGATGGACGACGCCATCGCCGTCGCCCACGGCGCCATCGAGGGCGAGAAAGCCGTCGTCGCGGTCATGGAATTCGGCTTCATCGGCGGCTCCATGGGCGCCGGAGTCGGGGACGCGATCGTCGCCGCCGCCCGCCTCGCGGTGCTGCAACAGGTGCCGCTGATCGTCTTTACCGCCTCGGGCGGCGCGCGCATGCAGGAAGGTGCAATCAGCCTGATGCAAATGCCGCGCACCGTCATCGCCACCCGCCTGGTGAAGGACGCCGGCCTGCCGTTCATCGTGGTGCTGACCGATCCCACCACAGGCGGTGTCACCGCCAGCTTCGCCATGCTCGGCGACATCCAGCTCGCCGAACCCGGCGCCATGATCGGCTTTGCCGGCGCCCGCGTCATCGAGCAGACGGTGCGCGAAATCCTGCCCGAAGGCTTCCAGCGCGCCGAATACCTGCTGGAGCACGGCATCATCGACATGGTGGTCAAGCGCGGCGACCTCAAAGCCACGCTGGCCCGCATCATCAGCCTGCTGAGCGTGAAGGACATTCAGGCGGCCGCGTGACAGACGCCATCGACCAGATCGCCGCCCGCCTCGAGAGGCTGCATCCGAGGCTGATCGACCTCAGCCTGGACCGCCTGCGCGATTTGCTGGCCAGCCTGGGACATCCGGAACAGCGCCTGCCGTCGGTGATCCACGTCGCCGGGACCAACGGCAAGGGCAGCACCTGCGCCTTCATCCGCGCGATGGCGGAGGCGGCCGGACAGCGCGTCCACGTCTACACCTCGCCGCATTTGGTGAACTTCAACGAACGCATCCGCATCGCCGGCCAGCTGATCGACAACGACGCCCTGATCGCTGCGATGGAGCGGATCGAGCGCGTCAACAACAACGCCCCGATAACCGTGTTCGAGGTGATCACCGCCACCGCCTTCGACCTGTTCGCCGCAACCGAAGCCGACATCTGCGTCCTGGAGGTCGGGCTTGGCGGCCGCGGCGACGCCACCAACGTAATCGACGCACCCGCCGCCTGCGCGATCACCTCGATTTCGCTGGATCACCGCGAAATGCTGGGTTCGGCGGTCGAGACGATCGCCGGCGAGAAGGCCGGCATCATGAAGCCCGGCGTGCCGGTCGCCATCGGCGCGCAGACGCCGGAGGTGACGCGCACGCTGCTGGACCACGCCCGCGCGGTCGAAGCGCCCGTGCTGCTGCGCGGCCGGGACTGGGACATCGCGCCCGCAGCCTCCGGCCTGGCCTACAGTGACGCAACCGGGACGATCGAGCTGCCGGCTCCGTCCCTGCCCGGGCGGTTCCAGCACGACAACGCCGGCATCGCCATAACCGCCCTGCGCGCCGCCCGCCTGCCGCACCGTCCGGCCGGAGTCGCCGCGACCGAGTGGCCGGCGCGGCTGCAACGCCTGCAAGGCCGGCTTGCGCATCTGCTGCCGCCGGGCTGGGAACTTTGGCTGGATGGCGGACACAACCCCGGAGCCGGCATCGTCCTCGCCGAACATCTCCGCGGCTGGGCCGATCGGCCGGTGCATCTGGTGGTGGGGATGAAGCAGGCGAAGGATTCGGCGGAGTTCCTGCGGCCGCTGCTGCCGCTGGCCGCCTCCGCCTGGGCGGTGCGGGAGCCGAACCAGCACGCCGCGCTGCCGGTGGAGGCGATCGTTGCGGCATCCGGCGGTGTCGCCCGTCCGGGGCCTCGGGTGGCGGATGCGCTGCGTGAGATTGGCCGGGATGCCTCAACGGCCCGCGTGCTGATCTGTGGCAGCCTGTACCTGGCCGGCGAGATCCTGAAGCTGGATGCCGCCTAAAGCGCCATGGCGAGGGGCGGGGTGCGCTCATGGCCCGGGGCCTGGACCGAAATCGTGACCGTCTGCCCGAGACCCTTCAGTACCTGCAAAAGCCGCCACAGACCGAGAAACCCCAGACCGTGCCGTTGACGATCCGCGACACGTCAGGCTGTTTCAACCCGGTGCGGTCGCACACGTCAGTCTGCCGGAGACCCTGGTCCTCGATCAGCAGGGCAATCCGGTTTGCCAGGTAGACCTTTACCCGCATTTCATCCGGATCCGCATAGCCGCGATCCCGCAGAAAATCGCCGCTGCCAACGACCGGGGCGGTGTTCTCCAGCGGGTCGTCTTTCCAGTCTTCAGTCATGCCATCGGCCCTCTCACCGCAATTGTTATCACCAGGTCAGACCATCGTCCCTGATCTGCCGCACCGCCCGCCGCTCTTCCGCCCGCCGCCGCAAGGCCAGCCGGTTTTCGAGGTAGTGGTGCTCGGCCTTCTGTTTCCGCGCCACCAGACGATCGATCTGCCACCGCGGCCCTACGCTAGCGGGTCACGGTTTACGCAAGAGTTAACGGGGCGGTCAGGCGGCCGGAGGGCGTTCGGGTTTTTGATGCAGCCCCGGCGGCATCCGAAGCGCCGCGGGCGCGTTGTCCGGACAGGCCGAAGCGGTGCCGCACGATGGCAAGTCCGCCTCAGCTTCCGGCAGCAGCCGAAACAAGGAGCATTCCATGAAGCCACTCCTGGCTTTGGTCACGCTGGCGGTGACCGCCCTCGTTCTCGAGGAGAAAGCCCGCGAGGTCGCGGGCGACGCGCAGGACGCCTACGGCCAGGCGGTCGTGCAGGCGCGGGAGGCAAAGCAAAGCCTTACCCGGCAGGTTCGCCAGCAGCCGCTGATCTCGTTGCTGGTCGCCGGGGGCCTGGCCTACGCGGTCGCGTCGGTCATTCCGGCCCGCGGCCAAGCCTGACACACGCCGAACCATAACCCAAAGGAACCACCAGCATGTCCATACTCGCCTGGCTTATCCTTGGCCTGATCGCCGGCTTCATCGCCAGCAAGATGGTCAACAAGACCGGAGAGGGAGTCATCCTCGACATCGTGCTCGGCATTGTCGGCGCGTTTGTCGGCGGCTTCCTGTTCTCGTTCTTCGGCGCCACGCCGATAACGGGCCTCAATATCTACAGCATTATCGTCGCAGTCATTGGGGCGGTCGTGGTGCTGTTCATCTACCACGCGGTGGCCGGTCGCAGCACCGGCAGCACGATCTGAGTCGCGCCGGGGACGCAGGTTGCCCTGCGTCCCCGGCCGCGAGGTCTATACTTTTGCGATCAACACCCGCACCAGCATCGTCCGCCGCGTCGGCTGTAGCGTCACTTGCGAGAACCCGGCCTGCCTCAGCATCGCGGTCAGTTCCTCGACAGTCCGAGGCCGCCCGCTGCCCATCGCCAGCAGGTAGAAGTCGAAATACGCCCCTACCGTCTCCGCCCCGGCCGTCCCCGCCATCGGTTCGGCCAGCAGCAACGTCCCCTCCGGCGGCAGCGCCTTGTGAGCGTTGCGCAGGATCGCCATCGCGAATTCATCGTCGTGGTCGTGGATCACCCGCACCAGCGAGATGATGTCAGCCCCCTCCGGCAGCGGCCCGGCGCGGAAATCGCCGCCGAACGCTTCCGCCCGCCCCGACAGCCCCGCCGCCGCGAACCGTGCCCGCGCCCGGTCGGCCACTGCCGGCAGGTCCAGCAGTTTCAGCTTCAGGTTCGGCGCCGCCGCGGCCACCGCGGTCAGGAAGGTGCCGTCGCCGCCGCCCAGATCCAGCAGGCAGCGATGCTTGTCCAGCTTGTAGGCCGCCAGGATATCGGCCGACACCTGCGGCTGCGAGGTGGACATCAGCGCGCTGTAGTCGGCCACGTCCGTCGCCTGCAGCTTGTCGCCGCCCTCACCGGCGGCATAGGGCCACAGGCTGCCGATGCCGGTTTCCGGCTGCTCGCCGCGCAGCAGCGCCACCGGGTCGCGCAAATCGGCATAGAGCATCGCGTGATGCTCGATCATCGCCACCACCCCGGGAGCACCCAGGATCGCAGCACCCAAAGGCCCGAGTCCGAACCGCCCGCCACGCCGCCGTTCCACGAGCTTCAGCGCGGCCGCCGCATCCAGCAGCCGGGCCGCGGCCTCGACCGTCAGCGACAGCCGCCCGGCCAGCCGCTCGGTGGTCTGCGGCCCCTCCGACAGGATCTCGAACAGGTTCAGCTTCACGCAGGCGGCCAGCACCTGGCTGTAGACGAAGCCGGCGCACAGATCGAACAGCGCCCGCGCCCGGCGGTTGGCTATCGGCCGGGTCAGCGGGAACTTCACCGCCCAACTCTGGAAGGCGGAATTGGCCAACAGGCGATCACGCAGCGACTGCCAGCGTTCGATCAGGCCCAACCCGGAACGCTCCGGCGCCAGCGGCAAGGTATCGACTCCGGACATGTCAGGCGGCGCTAAGCGTCATGTCTTTCGGCAGCAGGCGCCGAGCCTCGCTGAGCGTCAGCTTCTGCAGCCCCTCCTGACCCGGACAGGCCGGGATCGAGGCGGCAGCCGCCTCGGCCAGCGCGTCCAGGTGCTTGATCGCGCCCGCCATGCCCATGGCCAGCGCCGCATTGGGCCGCCCGAGCGCCGCATCCTGGCCGATCGGCTTGCCGATCTCGGCCTCGCCCGAATAGACGTCGGCGATGTCGTCGGCGACCTGGTAGGCCTCGCCCAGGCGCATCCCGAGTTCGCGCCAGACTTCCGCCTCGACACCCGCCGCGGCGGCACCGGCTTCCGTAGCCGCTGCAAACAGCGCCCCCGTCTTCTGCCGCTGATACCGCCCCAGATCGGCGTTCGGCTCGCACTCCCAGGCCTGACCGGCGCAGATGCCGCTCGGCATGCCGGTGGACTTCGCCAGCACATGCACCAGCGGCCCGAGCCGGGCGATGGAGTTCGCCGTGCCCCAGACCAGGGTCTGGAACGCCAGCACGATCAGCGCGTCGCCGGCCAGCACCGCCAACGGCTCGCCGAAGGCGCGATGCACGGTGGGGCGGCCGCGGCGCAGGTCTGCGTTGTCGAAGGCGGGAAGGTCGTCATGCACGAGCGAGGCGCAATGCATCAGCTCGATCGCCGCCGCGGCCGCTTCAGCCGCGGCGGGATCGTCGCCCCCACAGGCCGCGGCGACGGCCAAACAGAGCCGGGGGCGGATACGCGCGCCGCGCGGGAAAACCGCATGGTGCATGGCAGCAGCCAGCAACGGCGGAGCGTCCTTGCCTTCGACACGTTCAAGAGACGCAGCAAGGGTTCGCTCGATCCGGCTGACGGCATCCATGACGTTAGAACCCCTCTTGCGTGTAAACCGTGGTTGTCAGTAGGAGTGTCAGATCATCTTGACAGCCAAGTCAACATCGAAATTAGGACATAGCCCGGGTGGGAACTTCGCGTGTGACAATTATCGGCGGCGGCGCCGGCGGGCTGGCCGCTTCCATCGACCTGGCGCGGCGCGGCATCGCCGTGACCCTGCTGGAGGCTGCCCCGTATTGCGGCGGCAAGATCC
>NZ_CAJATU010000136.1 GCF_903944925.1 uncultured Rhodopila sp.
CTGCACGCCGTTGAGGCCGAGTTCGGCGAGGATGCGGTCGATGCCGAGCCAGCCGATGGCGGCGAGGCCCGCGGCCTCGATGCCGGCCGAGCGCGGGCGGGTGAGTTGCAGCGAGGCGATATCGACCTCGGCGTAGAGCGGCTCGGGCGTGGTCTCGATGGCGGCCGGCGCGGCCGGCTGAGCGGGTGATGGCAAGGCCGGTTCCGGCGTGGCGTCGGATGCAGGCTCCGAGCGCGCCACAAGGAGACGGGCGGCATAGCGCTGGGCGAGGGTTTCGATGGCTGGCGGTTCGGCCAACAGGCCGGCCTGTCCGGCGAGCAACGCGTCGATCCGGCCGCACAGTCGCGGCCAATCGTCCGGCGGCAGGTCGAACTGGCGGCCGAGGTTGAGCAGGGTGACCTGGCGGACCTGGCGGCCGGTGCGCTGCGAGGCGACGAGGCGGAAGGTGACATAGGGTTCGCTGGTGGATTTGTTCCTGGTTGCGGTTTTGCGGATGAACATCGCGGCAAGCTGGCAGCGGCGGCTTGCGGCGTCAATAGATGCCGAAAATATTATGGCACTACAAACGAAGTTCCGAACCAGATACGTTCGCACTCAGCGGGTTACGCATTTTCGTTACATATTATGAGCGGTTAGGTGCTAAAGATGGGTTAGGTTCAGTCTTGTCCACTCAGGCGCGATCAGGAAGCGTCAGGAAGCAGCACCCTCCAAGTATGCTGCCCCCCTTGCCTCGACCGGCTCGCGCTCGCTTCAGTCGGCGGCGACCTTCATCTTGCCAATGAGCAACACCGACATGTCGATTCTGTGGAGTTGCTCGCGAAGCGGCGCGCAGTCGGGATAGTGCGCTTGAAGCTTTTGCCTTAGTTCGCCTAGGATACGAATGAGGCCGGACCGCGACTGGGCGGCCTCCACATAAGGATCGTCGCTGTCTGCAGCGTGATAGTAAACGTCAAAGAACTCAGGTCCCTCGAGTTGGTCGCGGCCGATTTCAAGCCCAAGCCAGTCTTCCAGTCTCGAACGCAGCGAGCCCATACGCCGATCTACGCCATAAGAAGTGTAAGGCGAGCGAATTACCGACTTGATGATCCGGCCCATTTCAATATGATCGGCGATCGGCATGGCACCCGCCGGTCGTCGCCGAGAGTCTCCGAACGTGGAACTATAAGGAATTGTCATAGCGGTTGGCCCCCGCATGATCGTGCCCTTCGATCGCGCCCTGCGCCTATCCTGCGGTGTCTTGGCAGCAGGGCTCACGAATAAGTCGAATGAAGGCGCCGATTCCCCGATCCAGTTCTTCTCGGTGAGCGGAGCCGGGATGGAGTCGATCTTCGCCATAAGCGCGTTGAAATCGTAGCTACGACTGCCATCTGTCGCAACATAGAGATCGCACCGATGAGGAAAATACATTCCCGGCCAGGACGATTTGCGCAGCCACCAGCCGTGCCGCTGCGCCCAAGCTGCTCGGTCCGCTAAGTTGGGCACGTTGCTGTAGGGCTCATCGATAAGGATGAACTGCCCGTTTGTTGGATCAACCCATTTCGTCGCATGGTCGGTGTCAGGCAAGTTGCTGTCCTTCGTCCCATCCGGGTAGGCGGCACGGTATTCCCGCGAAGGGCGCAGGTCAGTATGCTCCATGAAGCGGACCGAACGCTCCGCCTGGCAGATCACGTCGCGCGCAAAATTTTGCCTCGGGGCGAGCCGATCACTCACGAAGTGGTCCGTAGCGACCATCCGCATCAAGCCGAAGCCCCGAACCAACTTGAGATCCGACTTGCCGCAGATATCGAGGATCGGCTTCGAGAGTGCGACCTCGAGCGTCTCTCGCCCATTCTGGTATTTCTCTTTGTCGTACCAGTAAACGGTAAGGTACAAGATATGCGGCACGCGAGCGTTGCCCTGCACTCGCAATTTGCGTTGCGCATGGCGGTAGTTGGCGCAGGTGGCCGCCTGTGCTGCGAGCTCTAGAGCTTCGGAATGCTTAATTCCTCGCTCCTTCCTGATTTGCGTGGCGAGACGCTTGACTCCCTTCAACGTGGAAGGGCGGACATCACTGTTCAACAAAGCCTTTCTCCTGGCTTGATCTCAAAGCGTCACTCGCCAACCGCCTTTCAAGCCGGAATGCCTGTTGAAAGGGTCACCAAATCTCAGGGGCAATGCTGTCAACAGCTTCGGAACGGCGAGTGCCAAGCTCATGCCAAGAGCCTCCCTTCTATGCACGAAACCACTTCGGCGTTCAACCGTAAACTTTCGACTCCAACTCGTGCCGACGCGAACGCACGCATTCCATGCGCCTCGTCCGACCGCTATTAAGTATTATCAAGCCAGCGCCCGTGGTCGAAGTTGGGGGTCTTCCACCCCGCGCATCGGCCTACCGGCACCAATCCGCTTATGGGAACGCTTCGAGCGGGTGAAAACGACGTCAATCGGCGCAGAAAAGACCTCCACGCGGCAAAGCAACTGCCTTAGCTTTCCATCGAATTGCGAAGTCACGCCATATCCACGCTCTCACACCCAACCCGGAACCCACCCCGGCTCAACCCGCCTCGCGTGCCGCATCATAAGCGCCGCGCGCCGCGGGGAAGCATTCCAGCGTCCGCGGCAGCACGCCCTGCAGCAACGAAATCGCCACGCCGTAATTGGTCATCGGCACGCCCTGCCGTTCGGCGCGGTGCAGCCGGGCCAGCATGTGCTTGCGGGTGATCATGCACGCCCCGCAATGGATCACCAGATCATACGGCGTCAGATCGTCGGGCAAATCCTTCCCCGCGGCGACATCGATCTCGAGGTGCGCGCCGACGTATTGGCGCAGCCAGCGGGGAATCTTCACCCGGCCGATATCATCCGCCTTGGGGCAGTGGCCGCAGGTTTCCGCCACCAGCACCCGCCCGCCCGCGCGCAGCCGATGGATCGCCGCCGCCCCGCGCGTCAGCTTGTTCAGGTCCGCCTTGAAGCGTGCCATCAGGATGGAGAACGTGGTCAGCCGCACATCGGGCGGCGTATCCGCCACCGCCTTCAAGACGATCTGGGAATCGCAGATCACCAGCCGCGGCTTGCGGTCCAGGCGGCCGAGCGCATCGCGCAGTTCGCGTTCCTTGACCACCATGCACAGCGCGTCACTGTCGAGGATCTCCCGGATCACCTGCACCTGCGGCAGGATCAGCCGCCCCTTCGGCGCGCCGAGGTCGATCGGCACCACCAGCACCGCGAGCTCCCCGGCCGGGACCAGATCGCCGACAAGCGAGGGCTCGTCCAGCCGATCGTCGGGCACCTGACGGGTGATCGCCTCCTGCAACAGTCCGATGTTGTCGCCCAGCGCCGCGGAAACCCGCACCACCTCCGCGCCGGCCAGCCGCTCCAAATCCGCCTGTGGCGGGGCGGCGAGGTCGCTCTTGTTGAACACCACGACGAAGGGCGTGGCGTGTTCCTGCAATTGCGCCGCGAGCTGGTCCTCCTCCGGCCCGAAGCCCTCCGGGCCGCACACCAGCAGCGCCACATCGACTCGCTCCAGCACCGCTTCCGTGCGTTGCCTGCGCTGCTGCCCGAGCGCGCCGACATCGTCGACACCGCCCGTATCGATGAACGTCACCGGGCCGATCGGCGCCATCTCGAACGATTTCTCCACCGGGTCGGTGGTGGTGCCCGGGGTCGCCGAGACGATCGACACGGCATGGCCGGTCAGGGCGTTGACCAGGCTGGACTTGCCCACGTTGCGCCGGCCGAACAGACCGATATGCACGCGCAGCCCCTTCGGCGTTCCTTGCATCACACTCTATCCCCGATAGCCGAGGCCGGTCATAGCGTCAGCGGACAGCAACGTCTGCACCGTTTCGGCGTCGAGCAGCCCTTGGTCCAGCACCAGTTGCACGACGGATCGCCCGGTTTCCTGCGCCTGTCGTGCCAGGACCGCGGCACGCTCATAGCCGATGCGCGGCAGCAGGGCCGTCACCGTGGCCCAGGACCGCTGCACGTGAGCGTCGCATGCGGCACGGTCCGCCGTGATGCCCTCGACGCACCGCGTGCGGAACATCCGGCAGGCGGCGTCCAGCACCGACAGGCTTTGCAGCAGCGCATGCGCCAGCAGCGGCAGGAACGCGTTCAGCTCCAACTGGCCGGACTGCGCCGCCAGCGTGATGGTCGCGTCGTTGCCGATGACCAGCATCGCCGCCTGCCCGACCGCCTCGCAGATCACCGGATTGACCTTGCCGGGCATGATGGACGACCCCGCCTGCACCGCGGGCAGCCGCAACTCGCCAAGCCCGGTGCGCGGGCCGGAGGCGAGCAGCCGCAGGTCGGACGAAATCTTGAACAGATTGACGGCGTGCGCCTTGAGGATGCCCGAGACCTCGACGAAGCTGTCGGCGTTCTGCGTGGCATCGATAAGGTTTTCGGCGCGGGCGAGGCCAAGCCCGGTTTCCTCACGCAGCGTGTCCACCACCCGGAAGATGTAGTCGCGCGGCGCCGTCAGACCGGTGCCGACAGCGGTGCCGCCCAGGTTGACGACGCGCAGCCGCTCCTCGCACTTGAATACCCGCCAGCGGTCGCGCGACAGCGCCTCCGCCCAGGCGGACAATTCCATGCCGAGGGTGATCGGGCAGGCGTCCTGCAATTGTGTGCGGCCGATCTTGACCACGTCGCCGATGTCCCGCTCCTTCGCCTGGAAGGCGGATTGCAGATCGGCAACGGAACGTTCCAGTTGGCGCAACAGGGTGATGGCGGCGACCTTCAGTGCCGTGGGAAACACGTCGTTGGTCGATTGGTGCAGATTGACGTGGTCCAGCGGATGCACAAGCCGATACTGCCCGCGTTGGCCGCCCAGCAGCTCCTCCGCGCGGTTGGCCAACACCTCGTTAACGTTCATGTTCAGCGACGTGCCGGCGCCGCCTTGCAGGGCATCGACGACGATCTCCCTGGCCAGTTCGCCTGCGATCAGTTCCCGGCAGGCGGCGACGATCGCATCCGCCACCGACGGGTCGAGGAAGCCCAGGTCGCGGTTGGTCCCTGCGCACGCCAGCTTCACCGTGGCCATCGCGCGCACCAGCGCCACCGCCGGCGGCTGGCCAAGCAACGGGAAGTTTTCCACCGCCCGGGCGGTATGGATGCCATAATACGCTGCGGCGGGAACCGCGTGATCGCCCAACTGGTCGTGTTCGGTGCGCATGCTACTCGCGCGCTTCGTGCCGCCGGGAATGCCCCGGGCCGGTGCCGATTGGGCGCCCCAGCATCTGCAAGCGCCCGGCTATGCAGAACCCGCACAACTCGCCGGTTTCGTCCACGCACGGCTTGTCCGGATACAGCATGTAGTTCCGGCGATACTTCCCCGGCGTGCTGTTCGGCATGAAGACGTTGGCGCCCCGCCGCAGTGCCAGGTCGCGCCCCGAGGGGTTGGGAAACACCGCATCGAACGCCGTCGTCGCCGGGATATGCGCGTCCGGATTGGCAATCCGCAGCGTCGCCAGCGCCACGAAGTGCATGTCCGGATCGTCGCCGTACGCATTGCACGCCGTGCCCAATGGCGTGTCCGGATGCGGGATGAACGGTCCGATGCCGATCATGTCCAGATCGAGGTCCCGGCATAGCAGGATGTTGTCGGCCAGCGTGCCAAGGGTTTCTCCCGGCACGCCGATCATGAACCCGCTGCCGACCTGCACGCCCAGGTCACGCAGCGCGTGCAGACAGGCCACCCGCTCTTCAAGCGTGCAATCCGGATGGATGGTGCGGAACAGGATCGGGTCACTGGTCTCGAACCGCAACAGGTAGCGGTCCATGCCGCAGTCTTGCCAATACGCGTAGACATCACGCGGACGGTTGCCGACCGAGAGCGTCACCGACAGCGTTGTTTCGGCCTTGATGCGGCGCACCAACTCGCCGAGCCGGCGGTCCCCGTCGCGCGATATCGCCTCGCCTGACTGCAGCACGATGGTGGTCTGCTGCCAGCCGACCATGGCGCGGGCAACGTCCAGAACCTCTTCCGGGTCCATCCTGTAACGGGTGATCCCGGCATTGGATGCGCGGATGCCGCAATACAGGCAGTTCCGGGCGCAGATATTGGAGAACTCGACAATGCCGCGCAGGAACACCGCGTCGCCCATCCGCGCCTGGCGGAGCTGGTCCGCCCGTGCGAACAGCGCCTGACGATCGGGCCCGCGTGCTTGCAGCAGGGCCGCGACGGCGCCCGGCGTCAACGCCTCGGGTTCGGGACCGGGCCCGCCGAACCCATCCGAGGGGATCGGCGCCGTCAGACGCCCGGGGCCGATCTCGCGAAGACCGGCGTCCGGATCTCGCTGTGAGTGCATGGCGCCTGCTGGCACGGCGAAAGGCTCGTTTCATTGTCCGCTGCGCACCATATCCGTTTCGGCCGGCGCAGCATCATCGTCGATGTGCTTCCCTGTCAGGTGCCGGCAGCATGGCTATGAAGCCGTGTCGCACACCGTGACTCGAAATTGGCGACACAACTGGCGTAAGCACGCACGCGGTGCCGCCTCGCTGACTTTGTGAGCTGCCAATGGCATGCGCTTGGCGCCATCGTCCAATCACACCGATATCCTCCTTCAGCTTGTCTCCCGCATAAGCGCCGGCGATGAAGGCGGGAGCAACGTACGCCTGTTTCCTCATAATCTTCCTATTCCGAGGAGAAGTGCATTCGTCGTGATCATGCGTCTTCAGCGAGCGCCGCTGATTCGACGCGACGGGCGGCCAGATTTGGCTTCCCATGCCCGAAGTTGTGCTCAAGGTCATAGCCTTTGTTCTTGAGCACATTGAACGTCTCGTTCTCGAACTTCCACCTTGCCCGGCCGCAGGCGGCGAGTTCGGCGACCGTGTCCGCGCCGGCCGGCAGATCAGTGACGAAGCTGTTGCGATACGTCGACGTCGAACCACTTCGCTCACAGCGCATCCTTGCCGTCGAGCGCGGTCGGCAGGTGACCGTGAGGCGTTTCATCTCAACTGTTGCATGCGGGATTCACCGTCCCGGCCGCGACCGCGACCCACTCACGTTTAGAACTGCTGGATCCGGTCGTCGCCACTGGCGGCAATCGGGGCTTCCGTGTTATATTTTAGAAACGGCCTGACCCGGCGGCGTTGGAAAAATGGCCGCAGGGCATGCGACGTTTGCCGGTATCGGGCCCCGGTGCGCCCGGCTATCCAGCCGGCGGCATAACAGGAGGGCAATGGCCATGCCACGCGTCATCCTCGCCATGCTCGACCACCCCACCGCGGCCGCCGGCCTGATGGACGCCGCGCGGCGCGTCGCGGAACTGTCCGGCGGAGGCCGCATCCATGTCCTGGTGGCACGCGTGCCACCCGCTTCGACGATCATGGCCACCGAGGAGGTGCTGACCCGCGACAAGGAAGCCCGCCTGCGCGCGGCGGAAAGTGAAAGAGCCACGGCCCTGAAGGCGATTTTCGAGTCCTGGACGGCAAGCTACGGCACCGCCGACTGGCTCGACAGCGAGGCCGTCGCGCATGACCTGATCGTCGAATGGGGGCGGCGCGCCGATGTGATCGTCATGGAGCGGCCGGGCCAGCACCGGCACGCCTCCACCACCGGCCCTGCGCTCCCCGCCGCCCTGTTCGAAACCGATCGGCCTGTCCTCGTGGTGCCGGTTCATCCGGCGGCCGGGTTCGGCCAGCACATCGCCATCGCGTGGCGAGACGACCCGCATGCCACGCGCGCCGTGCTGTCGGCCCTGCGCTTCGTGGGCAAAGCCGAGAGCGTGCACCTGCTGTGCGGCGTGCGGCCCGGCGCCCCGGAGCCACGCATTCCCGCAATCCTGGTCGAGCATGGCATCGCGGCGGAGCTGCAGACCATTCCGCTCGGCAAGGACCCGTTCGGACTGGCGCTGCTGGCCAGGGCGCATGCAATCGGCGCCGACATGCTGGTGATGGGCGCGTACGCGCACAGCCCGTGGCGGCAGTTGGTGCTCGGCGGCACCACCCGCTCCATTTTTGCGCATGCGGATATTCCCGTCCTGATGCGCCACTAGGAGGCAGCCATGACAGACGTCATTCTCGCCGTGCTCGGACGCCGCGAGACGGCGCACGCGGTGCTGGACGCCGCTGTGTGCCTGGCCGCCCTTGCCGGCGGTGCCGGGATCATCGTGCTGGTGGTGCACGCGCCTGCATCGGTCGGGCCGCTCGCCGCCGAGGCATTGATGGCCGAGGTCGGCGATATCGACGGCACACGAACCCGCGAGCGGCGGCGCATCGGCCTGCTGAAATCCGCCTTCGACGCCTGGGCCGATGGCGCGCGGCAAGGCGGCCACTCGGTGCAGTGGGTCGAGGAGGTTGGCGTGGCGAGCGCCGTCGTCGAGGAACGCGGGCGCCGGGCCGATACCATCGTGATCGCCCGGCCGCTGCCGGATGACGATGCGGCGACGGCGCACGCCTTCGGGGCGGCGCTGTTCCATACCGAGCGGCCGGTGCTGGTGGTGCCGAAAGCCTCCTCGGCGCCGTTCGGGCGGCGGGTGGCGATTGCCTGGCGCGACGATCCCCGCACGGCAAAAGCGATCATCCCGGCGATGCGGCTGCTCGGTGCGGCCGAGCAGGTGTTCCTGCTGGCCGGCGTCCGCAAGGGTGCCGAGGCGCCGGGCATTCCGGCGGTGCTGCGGGACCACGGGATCGAGGCCAGCCTGCGCATTCTGCCGATCGGCACGGACCCGTTCGGAAAGCTGCTGCTGGCGACGCTGCATGAGCTTGGCGCCGACATGCTGGTGATGGGCGCATACGCTCACACGCCGCTGCGGGAGATGATCTTTGGCGGCGTAACGCGGTACATGTGCGAGCATGCCGGGGTCCCGGTGCTGATGCGGCATTGATGACGTTGCCAAGACGTCACGGCCCGGCTCGTCCTCTGAGGGCAGTCCCACGACGTGGCGGCTCGGCTCCGGGGATGGCCGGGCTAGGAAGAAAATAGACGCGGCGTCCAGCCGAAACCCGCCCCGGTCCTTTCATGCAGGGCGGGTCGGCTGCCGGCCGGTGGCGAACTGAATCCGGCCATGACACAAACCGGGTGACGCCGTGCCGGCGCAAGATGTCTTGAACGGAATGGATGTTCGCTTTAGGCTTTGAACCACAAGGGGATGGGGTTCGCCAAAACCGCCCGTCCGGGCTGATGATCCCTGCCGCCGAAACAACGCGGTGGACGTGGTCGATTGCTTCGTGTCCATCGCGGGCGGTAGGGTGCGACCAGGCTTCTTCCCCGGTTCACGCCACGCAATGACCCCGCCGCGCCAGCCGAACCCGAACCGGCCTCGCCCCGCAGGGCGTGTGGCGGATATCCGCCACACGCCGGCCACTCACTTCCACTGAATGGCGCTGCTCGCAAGCGAGGCAACATTCGCGATATCGATGCTGCCCGCACCGCCGAATGTCAGCAACGTGCCGCCATTCGCATCGGCGCTTTCCACCATCGACCCCTGAAGACTTTGGTCGACCGTCAGCGTATCGCCCTTGGCGGTGGCGAAATCGCCAACCGTCAGCGCCCCGTCACCGGCTTGATAGACATAGGCATCCGCTCCGGAGCCACCCGTAACGGTCAAAGAACCCGCGCCGGCGGTAAACGTATTGCCGCCTCCGTCGGCCGTCACCGTCGCGTCTCCCGAACCCGCGGCCAGCGTGATGCCGGACAGGCCGACGAAGTTCAGCGTGCTGGCCGCCGCCCCCAGGGTCACCGCGACAACCTCCGGCGTATTCAGAACGAATGTCTCGTCGCCCAGGGTCGTTGTTCCGATGGCGGTCGGATCGACCGAAGCCGCCGTTCCGGCCGTAGCGACGCTGATCGAAGACGGCGATGGTGCCGCCAGCGGGCTGCTGAAGGTGCCTGCATTCGGCGACCAGGGCGCGCTCGGGCTGGTCTTCTCCCACCACAGAGCGCTGGTGTTCTCGCTCCAGATCGTTCCGTTCACATAGGCCAGCTCGGTGACGTTCCAGGTGGAGGTATCGGCCACGCCGTTCAGCGCCACCTGCCCGGCGCTGTCGATGCTCCAGGCATTGCCGCCGGCATCGGTGATCGTGCCGGACGAACCCGCCTGCACCACCGTATCATTCGCCGACGCCGCCGCGGAGCCGCCCGTTCCGGATGAGGCATCCGCCAGCGGGCTGCTGAAGGTGCCGGCGTTCGGCGACCACGGCGCGGTCAGGCTGGTCTTCTCCCACCACAGAGCGCTGGTGTTCTCGCTCCAGATCGTTCCGTTCACATAGGCCAGTTCGGTAACGTTCCAGGTCGACGTATCGGCCACCCCGTTCAACGCCACCTGGCCGGCGCCGTCGATGCTCCAGGCATTGCCGCCGGCATCGGTGATCGTGGCGGACGAACCCGCCTGCACCACCGTATCATTCGCCGATGCCGGTGCCGATACCTGCGCCGGCACCGCTGCCGGCGCGGCGCCGACAACCGCCGGGCTGCTGACCACCGCCGCCGCACCCGACCGCCCGCTCGCCGACGCGATCCCGGCCGCGATCTGCTGGCCATAGTAGGACAGCGATCCATCGCTGTTGACCAGTCCGTCGCCGCCATCGCCATACAGCCAGGCGGAATTGCCGAGGCCGGTGCCGAGCACCGCCTGGACAACCTGATCGGCGTTCGGATCGGGGGTCGAGCCGTTGGTGCTGGTGCCGTATTCGCCGATAATCACCGGCACCGTGCCATTGGCACTGGTGAACGTCTGTGCCCCGGCGATCATGCCGTCCAGGGTCTGCGTCACCGTATTCTGGTCGGTTGAATAACCGCTGAGCCAACCGTAATAATGCACGTCCCAGACGATGTTGCTCATGCCGGCGTAGACCGAAGGCGTATAGCCCAGCCCGGTTGTCGCGGGGCTCAACGAGTTCATTTCGACCATGATCGGGCTGTTGTTGCCGGTATCGCGGATCGCGTTGTAGGTCTGCTGCTGCCAGGTCGACAGCGCGGCCGGGTCGGTGTTGCCCGACGAATTGACTTCGGACGGCTCGTTATTGGTGCCGAACCAGACATTCGGGTTGTTGGCGAATGTCGACGCGATCGAGGAATACCAGTTCAGTTCGGTGGTCAGCGCCTGGCCGGTAAAGATCGTGCCCTCGCCGCCGCCGGTATTGTTGGCGTTGTTTGAATGATCCTCGATTTCGACGACGATGCCGGCCGAGGTAAGCTGATCGACGTACGCCGCCAGGCTGGCCGGGCTCTGATAATCGTAGATCGCCAGACGCACGAAATTGATGCCGGGAAAGTCGCTTTGCAGCGTGGCGGCGGAGGGCTGGTTGCCTTCCACGACGCCGACGCCTTCGGCGGTGAAGGGTTGTCCATCGGGGGCGATGATCTGTCCGTTAGAGACGGAGAAAGTGCCTGACATGTTTTCTCACCAGAATGTTATGGCGAGCAACCTATGTGGCCAAGTAAGAAACAGTCAACAGAAAATATTACATGGTCAAATGTGTAAAATATGGGTGATTATTCCTAATAACGAAATCAAAGGTATTAGTAGATTGATATTCAATACTCATACCAAGCGCCGGACCGCGCAGTATACGCGTCCGGTTACGGCCGTAGCAGTCTTGCCCCCGCCTGAGAGGAGGAAAAGCAAAATATCTCCCGCCGCCAGGCGGGGCCACTCTGTTATTACAGTGCATCGAGACGCCGATGCACCATCCCGGAGCATGCTGTCCTTGCTCGGAAGACCGCATGGCCGTTGCGCCCGCCTCTCCGGCATCGGGGGTGCAAGGCCCCGGCCCGGGTCAGGCACTTCATGCCCTCGCGGGATTAAGCGTAACGTAACATACGAAATTGATATCCCGGTTTGATGAAGCCCCACACGGGGACGTGACCGCTGTCTTTTCAGCCGCAACGTCATGCGCGTCAACAACAATTTTCTCTCGCCCGGTTTGTTACGTTGCTGGTTGATGCCGTCTATTTGGTATGATTGCGTCCTGTTCCGCGTCCGATACGGACCACCGCGGACCCGGCCGAACCGGCGATGCCGGCCTCGGAAGCATGCCCGGCCAACGCCCGGCATCCGCCATCGGGCAGGTATTCGGAATTTTGTTGAAGATTCGGTTCGATATTTTTGCGGCCGTGTAACTGCCCGGCATCGCAACCAGGCGCACCCCTGCCGGCTGGCCGCGACGGCCGGCGATCACCGGTTTCGGTATGTTGCCAGCTTTGTCAGGACGTTTGCGGCGTCGCGTAAAAACCCTTCGCACCCCCGAAGAACGGAGCCGATCGGCTTTAGCCCGCTGCGGTTCGCCGGGGCGGAAACGGCGGCAATGGCGCGCCGGACACCAGCCTGGCGGCGCTCGCGGTCAGCGCCTC
Organism: uncultured Rhodopila sp.; assembly: GCF_903944925.1. Taxonomy (GTDB): domain Bacteria; phylum Pseudomonadota; class Alphaproteobacteria; order Acetobacterales; family Acetobacteraceae; genus Rhodopila. The sequence goes on from NZ_CAJATU010000136.1 coordinate 12,281, forward strand.
GACCCGGATCTTGTCGGCCGCCCGCTCCTTCGGCGACACTCTTCCCATCTCCGCCGTGATCTCCCCCGCCACCTGGGTCATCGCCGCGGCCCAGGCTGTCCGCCACTGCTGGTCGGTCGTCGCGCCGGCCACCGTGGCGACCGGCGCCCCCGCAGCCACTTGCCGATCGGCCCTGATGCGGTCGTGCGATTCCTGGACCATGCGCTGCGCGTTGGCGACGGCAGCGTCCAGCGACGCCTCCGCCGGCAGGTCGGGAGACTCGGCGTAGCGGCAATCCTCCTCCAGCGTGCGCCGGTTGCGCTCCGCGGCGCGGTCCATGCTGTTGGCGTTGCCGCGCAATCGCACGGTCATGGACAGCGAGACGTCTTCCGACATCGACTGGCTGAGCGACCAGAGCGCGGCAAGTTCGAAGGCGATGATCTTGGTGGCGGTGATCAGGCTGCGCGGGCCGGTGGCGCGGTAGGCCTCCAGCGTTTCGATCGCCGCGAGCCGGGCGAAGACGATGTCGCCGCCGGTGGACCAGAGAAACATCGGCGCGAGGAGGGAGAGCACGGCATTGAGCAGGATGTTCGGGTTGTCGTCGGGGTCGGGCTGGGACATGGCGGGGGGTTCCGGGTTGGGTCTTTCCCGCGGGTTCTACCTTTGGTTGCAGAGGGTTGTCAAGAAATATTTCCTAGATACGTGCCGGGCCATCCCGCCCCACGGCGAAACAGCCCGGCCCGGTCCTACCAGCCTTACTGCCCGCTCCGCCCCGCGGAATACCCCTGCTGATACGCCGACTGCTCGTTCTTCTTGACCCTGTCGTACACCAGCCCGCCGACAAGACCGGCACCCGCACCAGCCACCGCGCCCAGGCCGGCATTCCCGCCGATAGCGCCCAGCACCGCGCCCACGCCGGCGCCCCCCACCGTTCCGGTCAGCGCCCGCTGCTGCGTATCGTTCATTCCCGTGCAGCCGGCCAGCAAACCGGCAGCCGCCAGGGCCAGGATCGTCTTATTCATAGCGTCATCTCCTACCGGATCACTTGCACGGATACGTCGCGGCGAGATACTCGGTAATCCCGTCCGTCGGCGAGCTTTCCAGAGTCTTCGGCCGCCCGTTCGCCCACTGCACGAACGCGGCGACCGCCTGGTCGCGGGTCGGCGCCGCATCGCCCATGCAGAACATCTTGTGCTTCGACCGGGACGCGGCCTCCTCGGCCGCCACCGCCCGATAGGTGCCGACGGCGAACCCGTGGCAGAAATTCCGTGCCGCGGTATACAGCGGGTCGGTGTCCGGCGCGGTGCACAGCGTCACCAGCGCCGCCGTCGTCGGCACCGTGAAATCGTCCGTCGTGACCGTGGCCGCCCGCGCGCCACTCATGGCCAAAACCCCGGCCGCAACCACCGCGAAAGCCGTTGATCGCCGTGTCATAGTATTCTCCATTATCCTGCGCAGAGGGAGATTATCAGTACTATGGCGTGACGGCAAAAACGCGGGGCCGAGTCAGGCTCGGTCCTGTCCCCTTGTGTCTTGGCCGGCCCTGTGCCGGCATCTCAACGACTTTGCCCGCCGCAAACCCCGCAAGTCGTGGATGTCCGGACCAGGTCCGGCCACGACACATGAGCAACGGCGGAGCCGCGCCTCACGCCACCCCCGCCATCACAGCAGCTTCTCCGCCCGGAAGCTCAACCACCGCGACTTTCCCACTATAATATGGTCATGCACCGTGATCCCCATCGTCGCCGCCGCGCGGGCAATATCAGCCGTCAGCGCCACATCCTCGCGTGACGGGGTCGGCTCCCCGCTCGGATGGTTGTGCGCCAGGATCACCGCGGTCGCATGCAGCTCCAGACACCGCCGCACCACCTCCCGCGGGTAAGCCGGAGCGTGATTGATCGTCCCCTGCCCCTGCACCTCATCGGCGATCAGCTTGTTGCGGCCGTCCAGGAACAGGATGCGGAACTGCTCGGTCCGCTCATGCTGCATGCTGGCGGTCAGGTAGTCGGTCAGACGATCCCAGCTTGTCAGCACGGGAGCGGACGCGACCTCATCGCGCAGCATCCGCAACGCCGAGGCCTGCACCAGCTTCAGCGCGGCGGCGCCCGCCTCGCCAACCCCATCCACCGTCATCAGCTCCCGCGCCGGAGCGCCAATCACCCCGCCATACGTCCGGAACCGCGCCAGCAGCGCGCGGGCGAGCGGCTTGGTGTCGCGACGGGGCAGCGCGATGAACAGGATCATCTCCAACATCTCGTGATCCGCCAGCGAGTCCGGCCCGGCCTTCAGCAAGCGCTGCCGCATGCGCATGCGGTGGCCCTCGGCGCCGATGGGGTCGGCGTCCGGGGGAAACAATCCGGGAAGCAAGGAGGCATCGGCCAAAGCGGCCGGTTTGGAAGTCCTGGTCATGGCGCCCGCGGCAAAATCACGCCGCGCACGCTACACGCCAATTATTGCCAATCAGCTAACGCCGAGCGGCGGCTTGTCCAATCCGGCGGGGGAAAGCGTGAAAATCTCGCACCCGTCCTCGGTGACGCCGATCATGTGCTCGAACTGTGCGGACAGGCTGCGGTCGCGGGTGACGGCGGTCCACCCGTCGTCGAGCACCTTCACTTCCGGACGGCCGGCGTTCACCATCGGCTCTATCGTAAAGAACATGCCGGCGCGCAGGATCGTCCCCGCCCCCGGTCGGCCGAAATGCAGGACGTTCGGCGGCTCGTGGAACTTGCGGCCGATGCCGTGGCCGCAGAAGTCGCGCACCACGCTGAAGCGGTTGCGCTCGACGAAGGACTGAATGGCGTGGCCGACATCGCCCAAGGTGGCGCCGGGCTTCACCGCCTTCAGGCCGCGCATCAGAGACTCATACGTCACGTCAACCAGGTTGCGGGCCTTCACGCTCGGCGTGCCGGCGGAATACATGCGCGACGTGTCGCCATGCCACCCGTCCAGGATCACCGTGACGTCGATATTCAGGACGTCGCCGTTCTCCAGCTTCCGGTCGCTCGGGATGCCGTGGCACACCACGTGGTTGATCGAGGTGCAGATCGATTTCGGATAGCCGCGATAGTTCAGCGGCGCCGGGATCGCGCCATGCTCCACGATGTAGTCGTGACACAGCTTATCCAGGAACCCGGTGGTGACACCCGGCTTCACATGCTCCGTCACCATGTCCAGGGTCTCGGCGGCAAGACGGCCCGCCGCCCGCATCCCGGCGAAATCCTCGGGGGCGTGGATCGTAATGCGTCTCGAGTCGGCTCCGCCGTCCATCACTAGCTCCGTCCCGGCCGTCTGCCGGCCCTCATGAAATTGCAACATGCGCAACCGCATCGTCCGGCGCAAGGCTAACATGGTGTCTGTGGTGACGCGCTTTACCGGATCGGTGTAAAGGGAGGCATGATGGTCGTCCCGCACACCCGGGCAGGACGGGACCCGAACCGAGAGGAAACAGCACCAGTGAGTTCCGGCAACCGGCTAAGCGGCGCGGTGCGCGCATGACTGTCGATCGCGATGCGCTGAAGCGCGAGGCGGCATTGGCCGCGGTGGCGATGGTGGAGGACGGGATGGTCGTCGGGCTTGGCACCGGCTCCACCGCCGCCTTCGCGATCGAGGGGCTGATCGCCCGGGTGCGCGACGGGCTGCGCATCGTCGGCATCCCGACCAGTGAGCGCAGTGCGAAGCAGGCGCGGGAGGGCGGCATCACCCTGACGGATTTCTCCGAGCACGCCAAAGTGGACCTGACGATCGACGGGGCGGACGAGATCGCGCGCGACTCGCTGGACCTGATCAAGGGACTCGGCGGCGCGCTGCTGCGTGAAAAGATCGTCGCCGCGGCGAGCGGGCGGCTGGTGATCGTCGCCGATGAGCCGAAGCTGGTACCGGGGTTGGGTGGCACGGTGCCGCTGCCGGTGGAGGTCGTGACGTTCGGCTGGCAGACCACGCTGGCCCGCATCGCCGCGCTGGGCGCCAAGCCGGTTCTGCGCACCGGCACGGACGGCGAGCCGTTCCGCAGCGACGGCGGCAACCTGATCCTCGACTGCCATTTCGGCCTGATGGCGGATCCCGCGGCGCTGGAGCAGGCGATTTCCAACACCATCGGCGTGGTGGAGACCGGCCTGTTCATCGGCATGGCAACGACGGTGCTGGTGGCCATGCCGACCGGGGTGATCCGCATCGACCGATAGGCATGCCGTGTCCGAGCGATCAGTCCCGCTATCCGCGGTGCTCGACTGGTTGAAGCGAGCCCCGCGCGAGACGGCCGCCGCGCTGATCGCCGGATGCGAACTCGATGACGGCGACAGCGACGAGGTGATGCCGATCGGCGGATTCGAGTGGTCCGACGGGGCGGCGCCCGTCGCGCTTATCCTACAGGACGGCCAGCGGCTGCCGGTGCGGCGATTGGCCGCCGATGCGCAGGTTGTAGACAGCCGCCCCGGCGCCCCGCTGGCGGCGGCGATCGACGCAACCCGGTCGCCCGCGCAGGCGGCCGAACGCGAAATGCGCAAGGTGCTGGCCAAGGCCGGCATTGACGCCGATGGGCTGCGGAGTGCGGAGGCGCGGCGGGCGGTCGCGGTGTTGGCGTGGAAGCTCGACCGCGGGCAGGTGCCGCCGGATGAGGAACGGCAGGCCGCCTATGTCGCGTTGATTGCCGGCGACGATGCGACGGCGCGGCGCGGCAAGCTGATGTTCCGCCGTCTGTTGGATATGTGCGTGCGCCGGAACCTGCCGGTCCCCGAGGATAGTCATTGGCGGCTGGCCTGTCTCGCCCGGCATACGGGCAACCCGCAAGAGGCCGTGGCCGCCTCGGACATCCTGCATCAGAAAGACCGCCCCAAGGACCAGGTCTGCCGCAAGCTGCTGGCGACCACACGTTGCGCGGCGCTGCTGGACCTTTGGGACGCCACGCAAGAGGCGGCCCTCGTGCGCGAAGCGGAAAGGGCGTTCAAAGTGGCCCGGGCGATAGCCCCGAGGGACGAGGAAGTCGACACCCTGCGGCGGAGGCTCAATCGCGTGTTGGAGCTTGCCGGGCTCGATCGGGGCTGATGGGCGGAGTCTCCGGGCTACCGGCTGGCCACCTGGCGCGAAGCCGGACGCACCACGATGCAGCCGCCTTTGCGATGACCGGAGCATGCATCCTGCGCATCGGCCGAACTCAAGCCGACCACCTGCGCGCGCCATGTCGTCTTGTGGTGCACGGTTACCGGCTCTACCCGGACCTCCCCGGCCTCAGCCGCGCGCCGTGCCGCCGCGGCGGCGGACCGGGCGGCAGCCTCGGTCGCAAAGCTGCCCACCTGGATCGACCAGTTCGCCGCGTGCGGTTGCGCGGCAGCCGGTCGGACGACCTCCGCCGCCCGGGCGCTGGAAATCAGCGCAATCCTGGAGACAGGCTGGTTCGGCCTGCGGGCAATCGGCACGTCCAACTGCTCGAATCCATGGTCGAGCAGCGCAGCCATGTGAATGTCGCGCTCACCGTTGGAGGCGGCGCCCAGGACGACACCGACCAGCCGCACCCCGCCGCGCAGCGCGCTGGTGACCAGGTTGTGGCCGGACGCCTCGGTATAGCCGGTCTTCAGCCCGTCCGCGCCCGGATAGGACTGTAGCATCCGGTCATGGTTGTAGATCACCTGGCGGTGCCAGACGAAGCTGGGCGTCGAGAAGTACTGATAATAGACCGGGAAATCATTGATCAGGTGCCGGCTGAGGATCGCCAGATCCCGCGCCGTTGTCCACTGATCGGGATCCGGCAGCCCGGAGGCATTTTGAAACGTGGTGCGGCTCATGCCCAGCGCACGGGCGCGCAGGGTCATCATCTGGGCGAATCGGTCCTCGCTGCCGCCGAGCAGCTCACCCAGTGCCGAGGCGGCATCATTCGCCGACTTCGTCACCAGGCCCAGAATCGTCTGCTCCACGGTGATGCGCGAACTCGGCATCAGCCCGAGCTTGGTAGGCTGCATCTCGGCGGCGTGGACGGACACCGGGACCGCCTCATCGAGCGAGATCCGGCGATCGCGCAGAGCCTCGAACGCCAGGTAAAGCGTCATCATCTTGGTGAGGCTGGCGGGGTGCCGCGGCTCATCCGCGTTCACTTCCTCGAGAACTTCGCCGCTGGCGGAGTCCACCACGATCGAGCTGTAGCGGGCCGAACCGATCTGGGCGAAGGCTGCGGGCGGGCTCGCCCAGGACATCAAACCTACAGCCACCATCAGGCAGTGTAGCAAATGCTTGCGCGATCGGCACGCAAAGCTGGCCATTCGTGTCCCTTTCCGAGCAGTGACGAGACTTTAAGTTTCGAACCGGCGTCGTGTCCAGGCCAAATCGTGCCGAAAACGTAAAATGTGAAGGAGTTACGGGACGACCCTCACACCGGGCCGGGCGCCGCGGCAAACCGCTTCGGCGCCCGTAAGACAACCCGGAGAAAATTGTGCACTGCACAAAAAAAGCCCTTGAACGCCGATTAGGCGGGTTCTATATCGGCTTTGTGTTGCGGTGCAGCAAAACAGAAAACACCGCGAAACAACATCTCGGCTAGGCGATGGTCCGGTTCCCAAAGTCCGGCCCACAAAACATACTCAGAGAGGATCAAACCATGGCTAAAATCACCGAAGTCCCCGCCCCGGTCGAAGAGACCGTCGGCAAGACGATCGAAGCGACCGTCACCAGCCTGAAGGCCGGCGTGGCGAAGGCGACCGCCAACTTCGAAGCAACTCAGGCGCAGGTTAAACAAGGAGTGGAGAAAGCAGTGTCGACAGCGGAAGAAATGGTTGCGTTCAACCAGGCGAACCTCGAAGCGATCGTGAAGGCCGGCCAGATCTGGGCCGCGGGCATTCAGGATCTGTCCAAGCACCTCGCCGCCACGGCGCAGGCTTCGCTGGACGAGAGCATTGCCACCTTCAAGGCGCTCAGCGGCGTGAAGTCCCTGAAGGACGCGATGGACCTGCAGACCGCCTATGCCCGCGCCACGCTGGAGAAGACGCTGGCCGAGTCCGGCAAGATCACCGACGCGTCGATCAAGCTGACCGAGCAGGCCCTGGCGCCGATCACCGCCCGCGTGACGGTTGCGGTCGAGAAGTTCTCGAAGGCGGCCTAACGCCGCCGGGGTCCGGCTTGGACCCCGCGGACGGACCCTTGCGAAGCCAAGTGCCGGTTAGGTGAGTTACCCGAACCAGCCGACTCTTGGAGGTTTGAAAGGCCCGGGCATTTGTCCGGGCCTTTGTTTTTTGTCCGGTCCGGTAGCGCGACGATAGTGCCGGTTTGACCGGAGATCGCACCTTTTTGGCGTGCGGATTGAAATACCTGCCCGCAGAATGTCCATAAGATCGAAATCCCCTCTTGCGGGAACGACCGGCAAGCGCAATCGTCTACCACATTGTCGGTTGCAAAGCCCTTTCATCGGGGCCGCGCGATCCGATATGCTGGTTCCCTGCAAGGCGCCCTGTTAGAGTTCGGCCCACTCGGGCGGACACGGGGGGAAAAACGGGCCGCGGGGTGGGAAATGGTCTGCCGAATACACGCCCGGGCGAATCCCGGCGACAGACCGTGCGACGGTCGCTTACGGGACGGCGAATGGATGCGAACACGATGAGTGACAACGACAAACGCGGCGGCGGGACAACAGAGGGACCCAACACGGGGGTCGTGGTCAAGGCGCGTCCCAAAACGCGCAAGCCCGCGATGTACAAAGTGTTGATGCTGAACGACGATTATACCCCGATGGAGTTCGTGGTTCACGTCCTCGAACGGTTCTTCCAAAAGAACCGGGAGGAAGCGACGCGGATCATGCTGCACGTGCATCGCCGGGGTGTCGGGGTGTGCGGTGTCTACACCTACGAAGTTGCTGAAACAAAGGTGACTCAAGTGATGGACCTGGCTCGCCAGAACCAGCATCCTCTGCAGTGCACGATCGAGAAGGAATGATGGCCGGATTCGGCATCTTAGCGGCATCATCCCGGTCTGACGGGCGGCGCGGTCGCGCAACCCGGTCATGTTGGGCCCCGTAACGGGGCGTAAAGCGAGCAGGAGCGTCGGATATGCTATCTCGGAACCTCGAACAGACGCTTCACCGCGCCCTGTCACTCGCCAGCGAGCGGCGGCATGAATATGCCACGCTCGAGCACCTCTTGCTCGGCCTGGCGGAAGACACCGATGCAGCCACCGTGCTGCGGGCATGCGGAGTCGACCTCGATAAGCTGCGCACGGACCTGACCGAATTTCTCGACAAGGATCTCGCCGGCCTGGCAACCGATCGCCCCGGCGATCCAAAGCCGACCGCCGGGTTCCAGCGCGTCGTGCAACGCGCCGCCATCCACGTGCAGTCCTCCGGCCGTGATGAGGTCACCGGCGCCAACGTGCTGGTTGCTTTGTTCAGTGAGCGCGAGAGCCACGCCGTCTACTTCCTGCAGCTCCAGGACATGACCCGACTCGACGCGGTCAACTTCATCAGCCACGGCATCGCGAAAGCCCCCGGTCGTTCGGCGCAGCGCCCGGTCACCGGCGCCAGCGGCCAGCAGCCGGACAGCCCGCCGGAGCAGGAGCGTGAGGAAAAGCCGAACCGGCGCAGCCAGGACGCGCTGTCAAACTACTGCGTCAACCTCAACAAGAAGGCCATGGCCGGCAAGATCGATCCGCTGATTGGCCGCGACATCGAGATCGAGCGGACGATCCAGATCCTTTGCCGCCGCACCAAGAACAATCCGCTCTATGTCGGCGACCCCGGCGTCGGCAAGACCGCCATCGCCGAAGGCCTGGCCAAGCGGATCGTCGAAGGCGACGTCCCGGAAGTGCTGGCGAAGTCCACGATCTATGCCCTGGACATGGGATCGCTGTTGGCCGGCACCCGGTATCGCGGCGACTTCGAGGAGCGGCTGAAGGCCGTCGTCAACGAACTGGAGGCCCAGCCTGGGGCCATCCTGTTCATCGACGAAATCCACACCGTCATCGGCGCGGGTGCGACCAGCGGCGGCGCGATGGATGCCTCCAACCTGCTCAAGCCTGCGCTGGCCTCCGGCAACCTGCGCTGCATCGGCAGCACCACCTATAAGGAATTCCGCAACTACTTCGAGAAGGACCGTGCCCTGGTCCGCCGCTTCCAGAAGATCGACGTGAACGAGCCGTCGCTGGAAGACAGCGTGAAGATCCTGCGCGGCCTGAAGCTGAACTACGAGAAGCACCACAAGGTCCGCTACACCGAGGAAGCCATCCGCGGCGCGGTCGAGCTGTCCGCCAAATACATCAACGACCGCAAGCTGCCGGACAAGGCGATCGACGTGATCGACGAAGTCGGCGCCTCGCGCATGTTGCTGCCGGAGCACAAGCGGCGGAAGACCGTCACGCTGCGCGACGTGGAAGAAATCGTGGCGAAGATCGCCCGGATTCCTCCGAAGTCCGTCTCGGCCGACGACAAGGAGACGCTGCGCAATCTGGAGCGCGACCTGAAGTCGATGGTGTTCGGCCAGGACAAGGCGATCGAGGCGCTGTCCGCGGCGATCAAGCTGGCCCGCGCCGGGCTGCGGGAACCGGAAAAGCCTATCGGCAACTACCTGTTCTCCGGCCCGACCGGTGTCGGCAAGACCGAAGTGGCGCGCCAGTTGGCCTCGACCATGGGCATCGAGCTGATCCGCTTCGACATGTCCGAATATATGGAGCGGCACAGCATCTCCCGGCTTATCGGCGCGCCGCCGGGCTATGTCGGGTTCGACCAGGGCGGGTTGCTGACCGACTCGATCGACCAGCATCCGCACGCGGTGCTCCTGCTGGATGAAATCGAGAAGGCGCATCCGGACCTGTTCAACATCCTGCTGCAGGTGATGGACCACGGGAAACTGACCGACCACAACGGCAAGACCGTCGATTTCCGCAACGTGATCCTGATCATGACGACGAATGCAGGCGCCTCGGACCTGGCGAAGGAAGCCATCGGCTTTGGCCGCGAGAGCCGTGTCGGTGAGGATGAAGACGCGATCAAGCGCCTGTTCACGCCGGAGTTCCGCAACCGCCTGGACGCGACGATCACCTTCGCCGCGCTCACGCCGGAGATCGTCGGCCGCGTGGTGGAAAAGTTCGTGATGCAGTTGGAAGCCCAGCTTGCGGATCGCAACGTCACCATCGAGTTGTCCTCGGCGGCCAAGGAGTGGCTGGCGGAACGCGGTTACGATCGTCTGTACGGCGCACGGCCGTTGGGCCGGGTGATCCAGGAGCACATCAAGAAGGCGCTGGCTGAGGAGTTGCTGTTCGGCAAGCTGGTGAAGGGCGGCGCCGTCAAGGTGACGTTGAAGGACAACAAGCTGGACTTCGAGATCACCGAGGCCTCGCTGCCCGCTTTGCCGAAGCCGGAAGGCGACGACGACGGCGGTGCGGACCGCGAGCAGGAAGTCGAGGTTTAGCCGGCGCATCTCTTTTCGGAGAGAATGGAAGGGGCCAGCACTTCATTGCTGGCCCTTTTCTATTGTGCCGACGCTTTTGCGCTGCCGGGCACCTCGCCGGCATGCGGCAGCAACGTCATGGCGCGCGAAGGCGCACCATCCACGCCTTGCGATGCGTCATCCGGAAGAAGGCGTGGATGCCGACCTGCGTCGGCATGACGCGGAGAGCGCCTGCCACGACGAACGGGAGCGAGTGCCCCGCTACCAGGCCAACTCCTGCCCGGTGTACTCCAGGAACCGGTGCCCGTGCTTGCCCGCCTGCTGCTCGATCACCGTCACCAGGCCGGTCGCGCTCTCCTCCACCGATACCGGTGCCCCCGCCCCGCCCATGTCGGTCGAGACCCAGCCGGGGTGAAGCGACAGCACGGTCAGGTTCTTGCCACGCAGTTCCACCGCCAACCCGCGGGTCAAGGAATTCAGCGCCGCCTTGCTCGCCCGGTACAGCTCATGCCCGCCGCCGTTCAGCGCGACGCTGCCCATCACCGAGGAGGTAAACGCCAGCACGCCGCTCCCGGGACGAATATGCACCGCCAGCGACCGCGCCAGCCGAATCGGCGCAATGGCGTTGGTGAACATCAGGGAGCCGATCTCCTCGGCCGTCGCCGCGCTGGCGGTGCGGTGCTCCGGCCCCGAAACGCCGGCATTGATCAGCGCGACATCCAGCACCTTGCCGCCGAGCGTGGCGGCAAATCCATCGACCGCGGCGGGATCGTTCATCTCCAGGCCGGGGATCTGCAACTGCCCCGGATGGATCTCCGCCAGATCCCGCAGCGCCGTGGCCTGCTCCGGCCGGCGAGCGGTGGCGATGACGTCCCAGCCGCGCGCCAGGAGCTCCTGCACCACGCCCAGGCCGATGCCGCGATTCGCACCCACGACGAGCGCCAGCTTTTGGTCTGCCATGTCCTCACTCCTTCTTGCGGTCCAGCCTCCACCCGGCACGACGGCGATGCCTAAGCTAATACCCGTCTCCACGGAAATGTGTGCAGCCGCGGTTTCGTAAAGCGGGAAATTCCGTGGCCGCCCCGTCAGGATGCGCGCAGCACTAGCAGGCAGGGGTCGAACGGCAAAGCGTCCCTGACCCTAAATTCCTTCTTGCCGCCGATTGCGGGCGCAGACCTGCTCGGCCCGCCGAGGCATTGACTGCGTTACAAGAATTATTCGCTAACCACAGCAAAATCCGTATAACCTGCTCCCTGACCCCTCACTCGGAGTGACCGGCGTGCTTCTCAGCGGCGACTATGACGGTTCCATCGTCGCGATCCTGGAAAGCCTGCGTGGCAGCGCGGAGGTTGAGGGCTTGGCCATTCTCGACCTGACGGAGTCCGACCAGCCCGTCCCGTACAGCGTCGGGGCAGCCGGCCAGGGCACGATTGCGATTGGCCGCGGGCTGCTGATTGCCCATCCCGGTGTCACCAATCACGCGACCGCCCCGGACCAGCGCTCGATCATGGCCTGTCCCCTGCTGTTGCCGCCATCGCGGCCGGGCGGGATGCTGCTGTGGCGCGCGCCGCGCACCCGCCCCTGGACGGACGCGGACCATTGCCTCGCGGCATCCGTGGCGATGCTGCTCAACCTGGCGGTCAATGCCAGCATCGGGCAAATCGGCATCGACAGCCTCACCGGCCTTCCCAACCGCCGCTGGTTTCTCGACGAAGCCGATCGGCATATCGAGCGGCTGGATGTGGACGGGTCGAGCGGCACGCTGTGCCTGATCGATATCGACGACATGCGCCGGATCAACGTGACGCAGGGCCGGCAATACGGCGACCGCGTCCTGGTTCGCATGGCCGCCCAGCTTCGCGCCATGGTCCGCCCCGGCGACGTGGTCGCCCGGGTCGGCGGCGACCAGTTCGCCATCTGGCAGACCGGCATGGATCACCTGACCGCGGCCGAGCGCGCCGAGTCGCTTTGCCTGCTCAGGCTTTTCCAGGATCTGCCGGACGGTCACAGCGTCACGTTCTCCGTCGGCATCGCAAGCCGCGACCGCTATAGCGGCGAAGATGTGCGAACCTTGCTCCGGCGGGCACATATAGCCGTGCAGGACATCAAGAGCCTCGGCGGCTGCGGCTGGCGGGTGTGGCAAACCCGGTCGGTTGAGCGTGGTTCCGGCGCAACGGGGTGAAAAAACCGACAGGGAGGCGGGGAAACGCATTCCGTACTTGCCCGTCGCGTCCGGTCGGATGACAATCCAATGATGACCCAGGTGCAAGCAGAACCTATGCTTGACCCAGCCGCGCGATGTACGGAGTCGCGGCTTGAACAGCCGCGCCGGCTTTTTGGCCCCGCCTTCGCCGCGCTGGACCTGGGAACCAACAACTGCCGCATGCTTATCGGCACGCCTTCAGGCCATGGATTCCGCGTCCTCGACAGCTTCTCTCGGATCGTCCGGCTGGGGGAGGGTTTGCACAGCACCGGACGCCTGAGCCAGGAGGCGATGGACCGCGCGGTCATCGCCCTGCACGCCTGCGCCGCGCGGCTGTCGCGCCGTCCCGTCCGCCGGGTGCGCGCGATCGCCACGGAAGCCTGCCGGCGTGCCACGAACGGCCCCGAATTCCTCTGCCGGGTGAAACAGGAAACCGGCTTCGATTTCGGCATCATCACCAGCCGCGAAGAAGCCGAACTGGCGCTGGAGTCCTGCGCCCCGCTGCTGCCGTTCGACGGGCGGCGGGCATTGCTGTTCGATATCGGCGGCGGCTCGACCGAACTGGCCTGGATTCGCACGACCGGCGGGCGGCCGGACCTGATCGGCTACGCGTCGCTTCCCATCGGCGTGGTGACGCTGGCGGAGCGCTGGGGCGACGCCGGGTTCTCGCCGGATGGCTTCGAGGCGATGGTATCGGACGTGGTCGAACGTCTGCGGGCGTTCGAGCGTGTGCACTGCATCGCCCGGGAAATCCGCGACGGCGGCGTTAGGCTGCTGGGAACCAGCGGCACGGTCACCACCCTCGCGGGCGTCGCCCTGAACCTCGACCGCTATCGCCGCCCCGCGGTGGACGGCATTGAGCTGTGCGCGCATGAAGCGGCTGACGCGTTGGCGCATCTGCGTTCGCTGGGCCGGGAGGGCCTGATCCAGCATCCCTGCGTCGGACCGGACCGGGTCGAGCTGGTGTTGCCGGGCTGTGCGGTGTTTGCCGCAATCAGCCGCATCTGGCCGGCACCGCACGTCATCGTGGCGGATCGCGGCCTGCGCGAAGGCGTCCTCCTCCGCTTGATCCGCGCCGATCGGCTGAACCAGGGCGGGCGATGTGGCGCCCGGCGGAAGGATGGCTGGCGCGGATGAGCAAGTCCGCGGTCCCGCCGTCGCGCGGGCTGTCGGTCTTCGTCAAGACGGCGAAAGATCGCAGTCCCGCCTCGGCCCGCTGGCTGAAGCGCCAGCTTAACGATCCCTACGTAACGGCGGCGCGGCAACAGGGCTGGCGGTCGCGCGCGGCCTTCAAGCTGCTGGAGCTGGACGACAAGTTCCATCTGATTCGCCCTGGCGTGCGCGTGCTGGATCTGGGCGCCGCGCCGGGGGGCTGGACCCAGGTCGCGGTCAAGCGGGGCGCCGCCTCGGTGCTGGCGTTGGATCTGTTGGCGATCGACCCGATCCACGGGGCGGTTGTCATCCAGGGCGATTTCATGGACCCGGCGATGCCGGAGCGCCTGACGGCGGAACTGGGTGGCGGCGCTGATGTGGTGCTGTCGGACATGGCGCCGAACACCACCGGGCATGCCAGCACGGACCACATCCGGATCGTCGCCCTGGCGGAGATGGCACTGGATTTCGCGGTGCAGATCCTCTCGCCCGGCGGTTCGTTCGTGACCAAGGTCTTCCAGGGCGGCTCCGAGAAGCAGATCCTGGACGCGCTGAAGCGGAATTTCGCCACCGTCCGGCACGCCAAGCCGCCCGCCAGCCGGAAGGATTCCAGTGAGCTCTATGTCGTCGCGACCGGGTTCAAGGGGCGCGCGGCTTAATCCGGACGACTTGTCCTGATCCCCCGGGCTACCAGCCCTGCTCCGCGACCCTGATCGCGGACGGCACGGCGGCGATCAGGCGATCATGCCCCGCGGGATGATCCGGGCGGATGAAGCCGAAGGCGGCATATTCAGTGACTCCCATCTGCCCGGACGGAGGCCACCACACGCGCACCGCGCTCCAGTCGCCGTCTGTCGAGATGTCGATCACCGGCTGGTCCTCGGTGACGCGGTGATGCACCCAGTTGGCCTGGGTCACCATGATCTGCCGGCGCGAAACCACCTGCGACACCACCGCGACATGCCCGCTCGGCAGCCGCGCCGATCGGCGGAGGATCAGGAGGCTGCCGGTATCGGGGCGTTGCGAGCGGGTGTAGCGGCCGCGGGCCTCCGCCCACCAGTCGGCGGCGGCCCCGGTCAGATCGACACCGGTCAGGGCGCGGGCGAACGGCGCGCATTCCACCGCGGCCGATCGGCCTTGTCCCGGCGACGGGGCGCCGCCGCCGCCGCCGCAGGCCGCCAGTGCGAGGCAGAGCAACGGAACAAGACGGGACACGACTCGACGCATGGGCCCTCGGGGGACGTCACGGATCATCCCTCAGCGCGGGAGGAGGATGCAAGAACGAACCGACCCCGCAGCGCACGCAGCACGACCGCTCGATCACCCAAGCGGCAACCCCAGCAGCGTATGCAGCACGAAATCAGTGTGGGCACCGACAGCGGGGCCGGTCCAGCGGACCACATCCTCCGGCCGCTCGCCGTCCAGCCGGATCACCGGTCCGGGATGCAAGGTGCGGCCAATCAGCGGATCGTCGATCTCCTGCACCGCTTGCCGGGCCCGGAAATGCGGGTCCGCCGCGCAATCGGCGATGTCGAACAGGCGGGAACACGGGACCTCCGCCGCCTCCAGGATCGCCTCGGCAGCCTTGGCCGGCAGAGTCCGGGTCCAGGCGGCAATCGCGGCATCCAGCGCCGCCCGGTTTTCGCAGCGCAACCCGTTCGTCGCGTAGGCTTGGTCGGCCGCCAGTTCCGCCCGGCCGATGGCCGCCATCAGCCGGGCGAAGATCAGGTCCGAGTTGCCGGCGATGCACAGCCACCGCCCGTCCGCGCACGGATAGGTGTTCGTCGGCGATGCCGTCGGCAGCGCCGCACCGGCCGGCTGGCGGACGCGGCCGTCCAGGGCGTATTCCGGCAGCATGCCCTCCATCAGGCTGAACACGCTGTCCACCAGGTTGACATCCACCACCCGTCCCTGCCCCGTCCCCATGGCGTCGCGCTGCCAGACCGCGGACAGCAGCCCGATGGCGGCATACAGCCCGGCCAGGTCGTCGCTGATGGAAATCCCGCAGCGCGGCGGCGGCAGTTCCGTCGTCCCGCCGGGATGCCCGGTCAGGTGCCGCAACCCGCCGATAGCCTCGCCGATGGCGCCGAAGGCCGGCTTGTCGCGATACGGCCCGTCCTGCCCGTAGCCTGAAATCCGCGCGATAACCAGCCGCGGATTCGCCGCGTGCAGCACATCGGGGCCGATGTTCAGGCGCTCCAACTGGCCGGCGCGGAGGTTCTCCACCAGCACGTCGGCGCGCGCGGCGAGCTTCAGCAAGATCTCCCGGTCCTTCTTCAGATCCAGTTCGATAGAGAGCTTGTTGCGGCCATGGATGCTAAACCAGACGGAGTTGCCGTCCTTCTCCGCCCCCCAGCCGCGGAACGGATCGCCCCCCGGCGGTTCCAGCTTGATCACCTCCGCCCCCAGATCGGCCAGGATGCGGGTGCAGAACGGGGCGGCGATATAATGGCCGATCTCGAGGATCTTCAGGCCGGCGAGGGGAAGCGTGCTCATGGAGCGGCGCTTTCCTGATCGCCGAAGCGAGTTATCCGCAGATATTTTGCTTCAAACACGTGTTTGTTAACCTTTCGTCAATATTTTGGCCTTACATAGGACTTCGGCGCCGCTGTGGCGGTGTCCTGTTTCCTCCCCGAAAGTCGCGCCGCACAGCGCGCGACCACCTTACGGCGGTGCGGCCCTCCCCCGGCTGCACCGCCCTTTTTTTACCTTGGCCGCCGCCGCTGTCGATGCCGCCCGCATCAGCCGATTCGCCGGACGATACTTCCGCGCGCGGCCGTGCTACGACTCCCGTCCGGCCGCCAACGAGCGACCAGCGCGGGCTGAGGAATGGGAATGAACCAGGCGATCCTGACGGGCCCCGGCCCGACCTCACGGGTGTTTTTCTCGCAACGGCTGCGGCTGCACTACGTCGATTGGGGCAACCCCGGCGCACCGCCGCTGATCCTGTTGCATGGCGGCCGGGATCACTGCCGCAACTGGGACTGGGTGGCGGCCGATTTGCGCAAGACCTACCATGTGATCTGTCCCGACCTGCGCGGACACGGCGATTCGGCCTGGCAGCTCTCCGGCGGCTACTCGATGTCGGGCTTTATCTATGACCTGGCGCAGTTGATCCACCAGCAGAGCCTGGCTCCGGTCAGGATCGTCGGCCACTCGCTCGGCGGCAACATCGCGCTCCGCTACAGCGGCGTCTACCCGGAGAAGGTGCACCGGCTGGTGGCGATCGAGGGACTCGGCCCCGGTCCGAAATCGCATGTCGAGGCGGACCGCAAGTCGATCTCCGAGCGGATGCGAACCTGGATCGAGGAGCAGCGGACGATCTCCGGCCGCCAGCCGCGCCGCTATCCCACCATGGAAGCCGCCTATGCGCGCATGCAGGAAGAGAACAAGCACCTGACGCCGGAGCAAGCCCGGCACCTGACGCAGCATGGCGTCAACCAGAATGAGGACGGGACCTATAGCTGGAAGTTCGACCACTACGTCCGGCTGTGGCCGCCCTATGACATGACGCGCGACGCCATCGCCGCGCTGTGGGAATCGATCACCTGCCCGACCCTGCTGGTCTACGGCAACGAGAGCTGGGCGAAGCACCCCGAGGACGACGGGCGGCTGGCCTGTTTCAGGAATGCGCGCGTGTTGCCGGTGGCGAAGGCCGGACATTGGGCCCACCACGACCAACTCGACCTCTTCCTGCGGGAGGTCCGCGCTTTCCTGGCGGATTGATTGCGGTTGCGCTTTCGTTGCTGTAGAGCAATCCCGATGCAGTCCGCCTGCTTTTCCCAGCGGGCCAAATCGCGACGCCATGCAGCCCGAACCAGTCACCGTGATTGCCCAGCCAGCCAGTGACTTCAAGCGTTCGGCGACGCGGCAGGCGTCGCGCGTCAGCCGGATGATTGCCGGCATCGCGCTGGCCCTGGCGCTGCTGATGTGGTGCTTCATCGCCTGGTCGGTTTGGTCAGAGAACGAGACCGCGCTGCTGAACGGCCGTATCCAGGCCTACAACCTGACCGCGGCGTTCGCCAACGAGCTGTCGCTGCGGTTCGATGCCGTCGATGCCCGGTTCCGCGCGATCGCCGCCATCGCCAGGGCCGTGCCGCCGAGCCCGCAGGATACGGAGCGACTTGCCCGGGAAATCCCGGCGGTGGTCGATGCCGGCACCGGCGTGCGCATCGTCGGACCGGACGGGCGCCTGCTGTTTTCGACCCGCAAGCCGGACAAGGGACCGGCCGACTACAGCGCGCAGCCTCAGTTCATCGAGCACCGGAGCGATGCCGCCGCCGGCCTGTTGCTCGACGCGCCGGCCCCGGCCGCGAGCGCCGCGGACTTCCGGGTCGCGGTCAGCAAGCGGCTGGAAACCGCCGACGGCGGTTTCGCCGGAGAGGTCGTGCTGCTGCTGCCGGCGGAAAGCCTGATCCGCCTCAATCGCGAGATCGACATCGGCTATCGCGGCGCGGTGGTTATCGCCGGTCTCGACGGTATTGTTCGGGCGGGCTACGACCGCGACCACCCGGACGGTTCGGCCGGCATCGGCATCGATTTGCGCGGCGCGCCGTATCCCGACAGCCTCGGGCCGGGCAGCGTGGCCTACTATGTCCGCATCGCCAGATTCGACGGCATAGAGCGGATGGTTGGCATTCGCCGTCTTGCCCGATACCCGGCGAACGTGCTCGTCGCGCTGGACCTCAACGACGTGCTCGGGCCGGTGCGCGCCCATCTGTGGTTCGTCGGCATGGTGGGACTCGGCGCGACGGTGCTGATTGGCGCGCTGAGCCTGCTGCTGGTGCGGGAGGTCTGGCGGCGGACCCGGCGGGAGATCGAGCTGTCGTTCGATCGTGATCGCCTTGCCCTGGCGCAGGCGCAGATCGAAGGCGATCGCGCCCGGCTGGCGGAAACGAACCGGGAGCTGATGGCGAGCAAGGACAGCGCCGATGCGGCGAACCGGGCGAAGTCGCAGTTCCTGGCGCACATGAGCCATGAGTTGCGGACTCCCCTGCATGCCATCATCGGGTTTTCCGAGCTGATCAAGGATCAGGCCCCGTCCGGTCCGGGATCGCCGCCGATTGCCGGATACGCGCGCGACATCTGGACCTCCGGGCGGCATCTGCTGGAGCTGATCAACTCGATCCTCGACATTTCCAAGATCGAGTCGGGAACGGCTTCGCTGGCCGAGACGGTGTTCTCCGTCGAGGATCTGGCGCGGGCCAGCCTGATCTCCGTGCGCTCCCAGGCCGGGGCGCGCGGCATCGCGATCGACGTCAAGCTGCCGGACGGACGGCCGAAGGTCTGGGCGGACCGCACCCGGCTGCAGCAGGTGCTGATCAACCTGCTGTCCAACGCGGTGAAGTTCACGCCCGACAACGGCCGGATCGTCCTGGCAGTACGGAAGCACGAGAGCGGTGAGCTCGAACTGTCGGTGACCGACAGCGGCATCGGCATGACCGAGGCCGATATCGAGGTGGCTTTGGTGCCGTTCGGGCAAGTGGATAACAGCCTGTCGCGCTCGTTCGAGGGCACCGGGCTGGGGTTGCCGCTGGCACTCCGGTTGACCGAACTGCATGGCGGCCGGCTGGAGCTGAAAAGCAGCAAGGGGCAAGGCACGGTCGCAACGGTTACCTTGCCGGCCGAGCGGACCCGGTAAGCGCCGGGCCGATGGATGAAGGCAATGACCAGACCGCTCTTGACGTGCCTGGCAATAACGAAATCCTGTCACGAACGGCGGCGGGAGGCGCGTCATGATCATTGTGTTCGGCTCTATCAACCTCGACCTGATCTTTAGCCTGCCGAAGATCCCGGCGGCCGGCGAAACCGTGCTTGGTCCCGCAACCCGGATCGAGCCCGGCGGCAAAGGCGCGAATCAGGCGGTGGCGGCGGCGCGGGACGGCGCTGCCGTGCTGATGGCGGGTGCTGTGGGCGGCGATGCGCTCGGGGCCGGCGCGCTGGTGCTGCTGCGCGATTCGGGGGTGGACCTGGACCGCGTGGCCCGGGTCGATGCCAGCACCGGCTGCGCGGCGATCACCGTCGATCCCGCCGGCAACAATGCCATCGCCGTCGGCTCCGGGGCCAATTTGCTGGCGCGGGCGGCGCAGATCGAGGATGCGGTGCTCGGCTCCGGCGCGACGCTGGTGCTGCAGATGGAGGTGTCCGCGGCGGAGACCGCGGCGCTGATTGAACGGGCGCGAGGCAGCGGCGCACGCATCGTGCTGAACCTGGCACCCGCCGCGCCATTGCCGGAGGCGGCTTTGCGCGCGGTCGATGTGCTGGTGGTGAATGCGTCCGAGGGCGCCTGGCTGGCGGCGCAGCTGGGCTGCGACGCCTCGGCCGAATCGTTGCAGCGGCGGTTGGGCGGCCCCGCCGTGGTGGTGACCCGCGGCGAGGCGGGGGCGGAGATCGCTGAACCGGACGCGGCGTGGCACGAACCGGCGGTGCCGGTCAAAGCGCTCGACACGACGGCGGCGGGCGATTGTTTTGTCGGTGTCATGGCGCAGCGGCTGGACCAGGGGCGCTCGCTGCGCGAAGCGGTCCACCGTGCCGGCGCCGCCGCTGCGCTGTGCTGCACGCGGCGCGGCAGCCAGGGCAGCATTCCGGGGCAGGCTGAAACCGACGCTTTCATTGCCGGTGGCTGAACGCTTCGGACGCCCGGTTGATTAGTCCCGGGATCACCTGTAACCACTTTGGCAATGGACCTCTCCCCCGCACCCGCATCGCTACCGGCCGATCGGCGGATCTATGCCGTCGGGGATCTCCATGGGTGCGCCCGGCAACTGGCGGCGCTGCATGACCTGATCGCCGAGGATCTGGGCCGCCGCCCGATTGCCTCCGCCCTGCTGCTGCATATCGGCGACTTCGTCGATCGCGGCCCCGATTCGCGCGGCGTGATTGCCCGGCTGGTCGCGGGATCGCCCGTTCCCGGCGCCCAAATGGTCAACATCCTGGGCAACCACGAAAGCACGATGCTCGAGGCGCTGGCCGGTGACAAAGCCGCCGCGACCGACTGGCTGTTCGCCGGCGGCAAGGCGGCGCTGGAAAGTTACGGCATCGATCCCGACTCGCCGCGCGGGCAATGGGCCGAACGGATCCCGGTCAGTCACCGCGGCTTCCTGCGCGCTTTGCCGCTGATCTACCGGGAGGGCGGCTACGCCTTCGTGCATGCCGGCGTCCGCCCCGGCATCCCGCTGATGGACCAGACCCGCGATGACCTGCTGCGCTCCCGCCAGCCATTCCTGTATTCGGAAGCGGATTTCGGCGCCGTGATCGTGCACGGGCACACCCCGGTAAAGGACCCCGTCGTCAGGCACAACCGCATCGCCATCGATACCGGCGCGGTATTCGGCGGCAAGCTGACCTGCCTGGTGCTGGAGGCCGACAGACTCGGCTTCCTGCAGGCGGACCCGGTGGACGCGCCGGTGCCGGTTGCGCATCGTTAATCCGCGTTGGGGTAATCCGGCGTTGACGCGCCGGGCAGTTCCCCGCACGCCCGCTTCCTGCTAGCTAGCGCGGCCCGGAGACATACACGTACCCATGTTCGATTTTGCCTGGTCGGAAATCCTACTCATTGGTGTCGTGGCGCTCATCGCCATCGGCCCCAAGGACATGCCTGCCGCGATCCGCACCGTTTCCCGCGCGGTGAAGAAGGCGCGCCGCATGGCGGCCGAGTTCCAGACCCATGTCGATGAGATGGTGCGCGAGGCGGATCTGGGGGACGTGAGGAAGACGTTCAACGAAATCAGGAACTTCGATATCCCGGGCGCGCTGGAAAAGCACATCGATCCGGACCGGTCGTTGAGCAGGACGTTCGCGGAAGACCCGTTCAAGCCGGCCTATCCGGTGCCGGGCGAGGTCTCGACGCTGGATGAAGTGGCGGTCGCAGCCCAGGCGCTGCCGGAAGCCTTGCCGGCGCCCGTCGTGGTCGAACAGCCGCCGAAGCCGGACGCTCCGGCGTTCATCCCGCCGGGCATGGTCCCGCCGCCGCCGCCGGTGATCGAGGCGGCTCACGCGGCCGCCGAGGCGCCGGCTTTCATTCCCCCCGGGGCAATCCGCCCCTGACCCATCGGAACGCCTGACGTGGCAAGACCGGAAGACGACCATATAGACGACAAGCCGATGCCGCTGCTCGATCACCTGATCGAGCTGCGCCGGCGGCTGATCTGGTCCGCCGCGGCGTTCCTGATCTGCTTCATGATCGCCTATTATTTCTCCAGCGCGCTGTACTATTTCCTGGCGGAGCCGCTGGCGACGGTGCTGCGGGAGCAGGGCAATCCGGACCCGCATCTGATCTACACCCAGCTGTATGAGGCGTTCTTCACCAAGATCAAGGTGGCCTTTTTCGGCGGCGCATTCGTGGCGTTTCCGGTGGTCGCCACGCAGATCTGGCTGTTCGTCGCGCCCGGGCTGTATCGCAGCGAAAAGAAGGCGTTGTTGCCGTTCCTGGCGGCGACTCCGATCCTGTTCCTGCTGGGTGCGGCGCTGGCGTACTACTTCGTGTTCCCGTTCGCCTGGCGGTTTTTCGCCAGCTTCCAGACCGCGACCGGCGGCGGCGGCATGCCGATAGAGCTGCTGCCGCGGGTCAGCGAGTATCTGGACCTGGTGATGAAGCTGATCTTCGCGTTCGGCATCACCTTCCAGCTTCCGGTGGCTTTGACCTTGCTGGCGAAGGTGGGGATCGTCAGCTCGGCGCAACTGCGGAAGTTCCGGCGCTATGCCTACGTGGGGATGTTCATCGTCGCGGCGATCCTGGCACCTCCGGACGTGATTACGCAGACCGGCCTCGCGCTGCCGCTGATCGCTTTGTATGAAATATCCATCCTCAGCGCCCGCTGGGTTGAACCCAAGCCTGTAGAGATCTGACAATGCACGATATTCGCGCGGTGCGCGCCGAACCGGCCGCTTTCGACGCGGCGATGGCGCGCCGCGGGCTGCCTCCGGTTGCCGACAGCCTGCTCGCTTTGGACGCCGATCGGCGGGCGGCCCAGACGGCGTTGCAGGAGAAGCAGGCGCGGCGGAATGCGCTGGCCAAGGAGATCGGGGCGGGCAAGCGGGCCGGAGCGGACACCGCGGCGCTGGAGGCCGAGGCGACGGCACTGCGCGATGCGATGGACAGCCTGGAGACCCGGGTTCCGGAGCTGGATGCGGCGATCCGCGGCGCACTGGAGGTGCTGCCGAACATTTTGGACGCGTCGGTCCCGGACGGGCCGAACGAGACTGCGAACGTGGTGCTGAAGCAGTTCGGCACACCGCGGGAGATGAATTTCACGCCGAAGCAACATTTTGAACTTGGCGAGGCGATGGAGATGATGGATTTCGCCACCGCCGCCAAGCTGGCGGGGGCGCGGTTCACCGTGCTGCGCGGAGGCCTGGCTCGGCTGGAGCGGGCACTGGGTCAGTTCATGCTGGACCTGCATACGCAGGAGCATGGCTATACCGAGTGCAGCATGCCGTATCTGGTGAACGCGGCGGCGGTGTACGGGACCGGCAGCCTGCCGAAGTTCGAGGAGGATTTGTTCAAGACCACTGACGGCCGGTATCTGATCCCGACGGCCGAGGTGCCGCTGACGAACACGGTCGCAGGGGATATCGTGGCGGAGAAGCTGCTGCCGATACGGTTGACGGCGCTGACCGATTGCTATCGCAGCGAGGCGGGGTCTGCCGGCCGCGATACGCGGGGGATGCTGCGGCAGCACCAGTTCCGCAAGGTGGAGCTGGTTTCGATCACGCATCCCGACCAGAGCGTCGAGGAGCACGAGCGGATGACGCGGTGCGCGGAGACGGTGTTGGAGCGGCTGGAGTTGCCGTATCGGCGGATGCTGCTGTGTTCAGGGGATACCGGGTTTGCCTCGACGCGGACACATGACCTGGAGGTCTGGCTACCGGGGCAGCAGATGTTCCGCGAGATTTCGTCCTGCTCGAACTGCAAGGATTTCCAGGCGCGGCGGATGAATGCGCGGTTCCGCGGCGGGGCTGATGGGAAGACGGTGTCGCATGTGGATACGCTGAACGGGTCGGGGATCGCCGTGGGACGGGCGCTGATCGCGGTGATGGAGAATTACCAGCAGGCGGACGGCTCGATCGCGGTGCCGGAGGTGCTGCGGCCCTACCTGGGCGGGGCGGAATACATCGCCGGGGTATAAGTCCGGCGATGACGTTGACTCTCGGCCGCCGGCGCCTCTTCAGGCCGGCGAAGGTCGGCATCCACGCCTTTTTTCCGGGTAGACGAAGGCGTGGATGGCGGGCCTGCGCCCGCCATGACGATGGGGCGCCCTGCCGACCGGTCCGCTGTCGACCGGCCCGACTTAAGGGCCGGCCATGACACGGAGTTGCCCGGCGAACTCTGTCACCCTCCCCCCGCCAGGATCGCCTTGCACGCCGCAGGGACGGCTGGCGGCTTGTGCGGCGCGGCGGGTGTGGCGGGCTTGGACGGCGCATCCAACTGGTCGAACCACCATTGCAGCGTTGCGTCGCAGCCATCCCCCGGCGGAGGCGGCGCGGCCTGCACGCACTCCGCCTGATCGGCCGGACAGCGAAACCGGATATGCATATGCGCAGCGTGGCCGTACCAGGGCCGGATCAGCCGCAGCCAGGAGCGGTCGCCGGTCACATCCCGGCAGAGCTGCTGCTTGATCGCCGGGTTCACCAGGATGCGGTCCACATCCGGCAGCCCGGCAGCCAACCGCAGCAGCGAAATCACCCGCGGCGACCAAACGCCCGGATCAATTCCGTGCCCGTCCGGCCGCACCAGGCTGGTCAGTTCGGTCGTGTTCCGCTGCGCCGCCGTCAGCGTCGCCCGCGCCCGCATATCGAGGCCGACATCGGCGTCCAGGCCGATCTGATGGCTGACATGGCCGCCGGGCAGAGGGCCGCCGCGGGCGCGGGAGATGTCTTCGACCAGCAGTGTCGGCAATCCGGCGTCCCTCGCCTCGCGGCCGAATTGCTCCAGATCAGCGATCGTCTCGGGCGCGCCCCAGAACGCGCTGCGGTCGAGGTGGATGGTCTGGAACCCCGGCCCCTCGGGCGGCAGGCTGACGGCGCCCGCAATGCAGCCGCCGGTGTTCGGGCCGCCGATGATGTGCAATGGACCCGGCGCCGGGCCGGCCGCCGCGAGAGTGAGGACCAGGAAGACGGCGGCACGCGCTGAAAAATTCAAAACCTGCGCTCGAAGATGGTGATGACGTCACCCGGCTGAACGAAGCTCTGCCGGGTTGCCTTCCCTTCGGTCACGACTCCGTCGAGGGTCCGCACCACGGCAGCATAGTCCTCGATCGCCCGGTAGGTGAAGCCGCCTGCGACGGCCGCCGCCGTTACCACCGTCATGCCGGGCTGATACGCGTATTGCCCCGGCTTGCTGACCTCCCCCAGCACGAAAATCGGCCGGTAGGCGGTGACCTCGGCCACGACCGATGGCGCGCGCAGCATGTTCTCGTGCTGCAGCGCCGCGGTAACCTTCGCAGCCAGCGCCCGCGTGGAAAGCCCCGATGCCGGGATGGCGCCAATCAGCGGCAAGGCGATGGCGCCGCTGTCATCCACCCGGAACTCTCCGGTCGTCGCGTCTTCGCCGAACGTGATCACGCGGACGACGTCGCCGGGGCCGAGCCGATAGGCGCCCGGCGTGGGCGGTGGAAGGTCCGGCAGGCCGCGCCCAGGGGCGCAGGCACCGGCGAGCAGACAAAGAACAACCCGGGCGAGCAGGCGCACAGTGGAGAGAACCCTGTTTTAGGGTTGCGGGGGACAGCGCCGGATTTCCGGCCAAGCCCTCCATACCAGCCAAGTGCTTAATTTTCGGTTAACGACGCGGAGAAATTTGCCGACAGACGTCCTCAGAAGTGGCTGGCCCGCGAGCGGGCCAGCCAACCTCCTACTTTCGAATGACTGTGATCTTGACTTTGACGCCAAGTTTCACCAGTATTCTCGGTAAGAGGTTGCGATGTGTCAGCATCACAATTTCTCCTTGAGTAAGCCGGTCGGGCCAATCCCGGCCGGCTTTTTCTTTATGAACGTCAGATCTGAAGATTCGGTTAACGCGATCCGCCGGAAGCGGCCGCCGCCCCTGCAGCGCATTTTTCCGTATCGGCAGGCGGCGGTGTTAGCGAAATATTAACCAGTTCGGGCTTAACACCGGGGCCTCCGTCACCCGCCGGCAGACGATACCGTCTCGGCACGACCAAAAAGGCCGAATTCGCGGATGCCCGACAGCCCAACGGACCTAACGGGCGAGATGCCGTTTCCCGGATGGGGAGGCACCCCGGCGCGCCCGGACCCGCCGGCCCGAGGGGAAATCCTTCCGGGATTGCTGTCGGCCATACGGCAGCGCCGCTGGATCCTGATCTCGACCATCCTCGCCGTCCCGATGAGCGCCTTTCTGGTCCTGAAGCAGATACCGCCGCAGTACACGGCCACCGGCTCGCTGATCTATCAGGCCAGCGACTACCAGGGGTCGCTTCGACAGGATCCAATCACCGAAGCGACAATGGCGAGCCAGGCGGAGGTGCTGCAAAGCATGCGGATCGCGCAGGAGGTTGCCAATCGCGGCGATCTGTATGCCAACTCTGACTTCAATGCCGCGCTTCGGCCGCCCGGCCTAGTCCGGCGCGCGCTATCGGACGCGCAGTTCTTGTTGGGCATGGAGCCGGACAGGGGTCCGGACGAACGCTTCGTCGGGCCGGCCCGGGATCGCGCGCGGGAGCTGACGCTCGTAGCCGTTCATGCCGCTTTGCATGCCGCCCCCGTCCGGCTGTCGCACGTTCTGGAAGTCACGTTCACCGCCGGCGATCCGCTCGTCGCCGCGAACGCCGTGAACAACGCCATGGATGCCTACATAAAAGGCCTGTTTGCCGACAAGCACAAGAAAATCGGCGACGGCACCGCGCAGTTCGAAGGCCAGGCCGCCACCCTGCGCGCCACCGTCCAACAGGACGAAGAAAAGATCGCCAACTTTCGCGCGGCACACGGTATCAGCCAGGGCATCCACGCCGGCACCGACACCGAGCAGATCACGCGCCTGTCCGAGGAACTGGCCGCCGCCCGCGCCCAGCAGGCCGGGGCGGACGGCAAGCTGGATGCCGCCCGCGGCCAGAAGGGCGCGACCGCCCAGGCGGCGGTCGCGCCGTCGGTCGTGCAGTTGCGGGCCCAGCAGGACCGCCTGGCGGCGCAGATCCAGGCCGAACAGGGACGCCTCGGCAGCGCCCACCCCGAAGCGTTGGGCCTCAGCCGCCAGTTCGCCGAAGGACAGCGCGCCCTGGCCGCCGAAACCGCCCGCGTCGTCGCGGCGATCGAAGCCGATCAGCACGCCGCGGCGGAGCGGGTGCGCAATTTGCAATCCAGTCTGCATGACGCGGAGGCGGCGGCCGAACATTCGGCCCGGGACCAGATCCCGCTCAACGCCATGACCCGCGACCTCGACGCCACGCGGGCGCAGTTGCAGGCCGTCCTGGAGAAAATCCAGCAGACCACGCATCAGGCGTCGATCGAGTTCCCGGAGGCACATGAAATCTCGCTGGCGATCCCGCCGGACCGTCCGAGCGCGCCGAAAACACTCCAGACCATGGCTGCGGCCGGCGCCGCCGGGGTCTTCCTCGGCTTGCTGCTGGTCTACCTGCTGAACCTGAACGACCAGACAATACGCAGCGGCGCGGATATCCGCCGCCTCACCGGCCTCCCCTGCTTCGCCCTGATCCCGGAGATCGGCCGGCGGGCGCTCGGGCAACTTGGCATGGACGAGTATGTCGTTCACCGGCCGCACACCATCTTCGCCGAACAGGTCCGCGCCCTCCGCGCCAGCCTGTCCCTGTCAGCCCATCGGCCGCTCGTCGTAGCGCTGACTGCCGCGCGGCCGTCGGACGGCAAGTCCGTCATGACCCTGTCGCTCGGCCGATCGGCTCAGGTGAGTGGAGAAAGAGTGCTGGCGGTGGAATGCGATGTGCGGCAGCCGTCGTTCCAGCGCCGCCTCCGGCGCGGGCCTGCGCCGGGCCTGATGGACATCCTGCGCGGCCAAATCGATTGGCACACCGCGGTGCAGGACGATCCTGCCTCCGGCATGCACATCATTCCGGCGGGCAAGCCGGGCGGCGACATCCCGGGCTACTTCCTGTCGGACGACATGCGCCGGTTCCTGAAGGAGGTGCGGGACCGCTACGACCTGGTGCTGCTGGATGCCCCGCCGGTGGAGGCGGTGACGGAGGCCCGCATCGCCGCTTCGCTGGCCGACGCCACGCTGCTGTGCGTGCGCTGGCGATCCACCAGCGGGGCGACCTTGTTGCGTGTGCTGGAACTGCTGCGCGATTCCCACGCCAAGGTTATCGGAACGGTACTGACAAGAGTCGATCCTCGGGCGCATCTTCGCTCCGGCTATGCCGACGCGGCGATATACCATCGTCGCTACAAGACATATTACCGAGGATAGTAGCGATGACGGAGCGTTTCCTGGTCACCGGCGGGGCGGGCTATGTGGGCAGCCATCTGGTGGCGGCTTTGCTGGACCGGGGCGCCTCGGTAACCGTGCTGGACAATTTCCGCACCGGTCACGCCGCCGCCGTGCCGCGTGAGGCCCGGCTGGTGACGGCGGATCTGGCGGATGCCGGGCAGATCGATGCGGTGGTGGGGGATGGGCAATGGGATGCGGTGTTCCATTTCGCCGCCCTGTCGCAAGTCGGTGAGAGCATGCGCATGCCGCTGCGCTACCTGCTGGACAATGCGGCGAACGGCATGCGGCTGATCGATTCCTGCGTGCGGCACGGGGTGTCGCGCTTCGTGCTGTCGTCAACCGCGGCGCTGTTCAACGAGGCCGGCGACGCGCCGATACCGGAGGACGCGCGGATCGATCCGCAATCGGCCTACGGCGACAGCAAGTGGATGATCGAGAGGGCCTTGCGCTGGGCCGGACAGGTTCATGGGCTGCGCTCCGCCTGCCTGCGCTATTTCAACGCCGCGGGGGCGGATCCGGCGGGGCGGCTGGGTGAGGATCACCGGCCGGAGTCGCACCTGATCCCGTTGGTGATCGATGCGGCGCTCGGCCGCCGGGCGGCGCTGGACGTATTCGGGGACGATTACCCGACGCCGGACGGAACCTGCATCCGGGACTACGTGCATGTCTCCGACCTGGCGACCGCGCATCTGCTGGCAGTGCGGCATCTGGAGCAGGGTCCCGTGGTATGGAACCTCGGCAATGGCGCCGGGCATTCGGTCAGGCAGGTGATCGCCTCGGTGGAGCGGGTCAGCGGCCTGAAGGTGCCTTACCGCATCGCGCCACGCCGGGCCGGGGATGCGGCGGTGCTGGTCGCTTCATCGGTACGCGCGAAGCAGGCCGGGTGGCAGCCGGTGCATGATGCGCTGGACGATATCGTGAGTACGGCGTTCGCCTGGCGGAAGTCTCATCCGGATGGCTATGGCGACTGACCGGGCAGCCGTTCCGTCGGTGCTGGCCGCCGCGGCCTTGCTGCTGTGGCCGGCGTTGTGGAACGGCTATCCGATCGTATTCGCCGATACCGGTACCTATCTTTCCCAGGCGCTTCACCTCTACGCCGGCTGGGATCGCCCCGTATTCTACAGCCTGTTCATGCTGCCGCTGCACGGGACGGTGACGACCTGGCCGATCGTGGTTGTTCAGGCGCTTGCGACGGCGTGGGTGCTGCGGCTGGTGTGCCGGGTGCTGCTTCCGGGACTGCCGGCGATGGGATTCGTGGCGGGGGTGGCGGTGTTGGCAGTCTGCACCTGGCTGCCGTGGATGGTCTGCGAATTGATGCCGGATGTATTCACGCCGCTGCTCATTTTGGTGCTGTGTATCCTGGGGCTGACGCCGGAGCGGATATCCGGCCGGGAGCGGGCGGCTCTGGTGCTGTTGGCCGCGTTCATGATCGCCTGCCAGCAGTCGAGCGTGCCGTTATCGGCCGCGTTGCTGGGGGTGCTGGTGCTGGTGCGGCGCCTTTCCATCATGCCATGGCCTGGCTTACGCTGCTGGCGCCTCCTGGCTCTCCCCCCTGCCCTTGCGGTCATGGCGCTCTGCGCCGTCAATCTCGGCGCCCACGGGCGGTTCGAGGTCTCACCGTTCGGCAATGTTTTCCTGCTCGCGCGGGTCATTTATGACGGACCCGGGATGCTGGCGTTGCAGCGCGGCTGCCCGGCCTCCGGCTGGCGCCTGTGTCCGTTCCTGGGCCGGTTTCCGCCGCTGTCGGACGATTTCATCTGGGCCCCGGATAGCCCGCTGAACCTGGCCGGCGGCGCGAAAGCGGTCTCCCGCGATGCCGATGCGATCATCGCCAAAGCCGTCGCCTATGACGCACGCGGCGTGGTCCGTGCCGCGCTGGCGAACACGCTGGAACAATTGCGCCGCTTCGACAGCGGCGATGGCCTGGAAGCCTGGCCCGAGCAGGTCACGCCGTGGATCGAACGCGACTTCCCGCAGGCTGAGCAGGCTGCGTATGCCACCGCCTTGCAGCAGCGCGGGCTGCTAAGGGTGCCGCCGGCATTGGTGACGCTGCACCGCATAACCGCGCTCGGCGGCATCGCGGCCTGCGGCCTGCTGCTGCCGCTGGCCGTCCGGCGCCGCGCTGCATGCCTCGGGTTTCTGACCGCCGTGTTGATCGCGTTGCCCGTCAGCGCGGCGATCACCGGCGCGCTGTCCACGCCGCATGACCGGTATCAGAGCCGCATCATGTGGCTGCCGCCGCTCATCGCCGCCGTCTCCCCGGGATCGCTGCGCCGCACGCCGGCATGATCAGGCTCGCGGCATGGCCGGCGCTGGAGGCGGCGACGGCCGCCATGCTTTCGATCGCGTCGTCGTTCGCGGTGGCGCGGTTGATCGGACCGGCCGAACTCGGTATCGGCGCGGCGGCGGTGGCGGTGCATGTCATCCTGTGGGTCGCGGTGAACGGTCTGTTCGCCGATGCGCTGGTGCAGCGCCAGGTGGTCAACGACCGCATCCTGTCGAGCGCCTTCTGGGCCTCGGTCGCAGTGGGCTGCGTTGCGTTCGTGGTCCAGGCGGCAGCCGGCCCGGGCCTCGCCGGGGCGCTGAGCGACCAGCGGCTGATTCCGATGTCGCTGGTCCTGGCGATACCGCTTCCGCTCGTCGGCGCCGCCGGGGTCGCGCAGGGATTGCTGACGCGTGAGCGGGCCTATCGCGGCCTCGCGCTCCGCACGCTACTCGGCCAGGGACTGGGAACCATGGCCGGGGTCACCGGCGCGGCGGCGGGACTCGGGGCCTGGGCGATGGTGTCGCAACAGGCCGTCACCTCCACCTGCGGTGCGTTGGTGTTGCTGGCTGCGCGTGGCTGGCGGCCGACGCGTTGCATCGATCCGGCGGCAGTGCGGTCGCTGCTGCGGGTCGGATGCCCGTTGACGGCCGCGACCCTGGTGGCGATCGCGCGCTACCGGGTATTTGCAGTTTTGATAGGCGGTTGCGCGGGCGCGGCGGTGCTGGGCCAGGTGCACCTCGCGTTCCGCCTGGTGGATACGGTCAAGGAGCTGACATTCACTGCGCTCTGGCGGCTGATGCTGCCGAGCCTGTCGCAGCATCAGTCGGACCGGCGGGCGATGCTGCGCCAGGTCGATCGGTTGTTGCGTTTTTCCGCCGCCGCGGTGCTTCCCGTCTGCCTGGCGCTGGCGATAGTCGTGTCGCACGGCGTCGGCCTGCTGATGGGGCCGGGATGGGCGGCGGCGGGCCGGGCAGCGTGGCCGCTGGCCGCGTTGATGGCGTTCTCGACATTGATGTTCCCGGGCGGCGTGGCGCTGATCGCGGCCGGCCAGGTGCGCTTCACGCTATACGCCAACCTCGCCGGACTGGTTGTCTGTTGCTCGGGCATAGGTATCCTGCGGCCGGACGAACCCTTGGATGCGGTGCTGATCTGGACCGTCAGCCAGGTTCTGGTCAGCCCCTACTGCCTTCGGGTCAACGCACGGGCGCTCGGCGTGGGAATGCTGCGTCCGCTGACCGGAGGATTTCGCCTGCGGACGGACTTTTTGCACCCCTACCTGGGCAGGCGGCCCGAGACCTAGCCCGCGGGTTCAGCCAAGCTCGAGAATTCCGTTTATTGCTGATTCGTAGGTATCGCGCCCGCACTCTTTCAATACACGCTCGGCCGCATCGCGGCGAACATTACTCCAGAGTTCTTCTGACCGATACAATGCCACTATGAAGCGGGCGAAAGTCTCCGGGTCGGACGCATCGGCCGCCATCAGATCGCGCTCATTCTCCCAGCCAAGCTGCTCCCGCAGCAGCATCGTTGCCACGACGGGCAGGCCGTAGGACGCGGCCTCATGCACCTTGTACGGTACCCCGGCGGCGAACCGCGTCGGCGCAACGAATACGCGGTGGCTGTCATACAGCGGGCGCGTGTCCGGCACCTCGCCCCGCAGCGTGATGCGGGGGTGGCCGCTGAACCGCTCCAGATCAACCCCAGGCCCCATCGACCCGGCGATCGTCAGGTGGGTTTCATGGCCGAGTTCCCGCTCCAGCAGCGGCAGCACCTCATCGACGAACCAGCACAGCCCGTCGTAATTGGGCGAGTCCGGGGCCGCGAAAGCACCCACGAACAGCAGGCCGGCACGGTCCTTCCACGCCAGCGGCGTCAGCGCCAGTTCCCGCTGGTGACCGAGCACATGGACACCCGAGAGCCCGATATCACGCAGGCTCTGCGCCTCCGGTTCGTTCACCGCAACGATGCCCTGGCAGAAATAGGCGTTCGACAGCTCTTTGCCGATGGCGTCCGGCAGATCGAACGGCTCGGTGGCGCCGTCCACCGCGCGGCGGATGGCGTCGCGCCTGGCAGCGATCGCCTCGGTGTCGAGCACCACGCGCACGCCGCCGATGACATCGAAGCCGCCGTTTTCCAGGATCGGCTTGACGCGATCGAGGTTGTGGGTGCGCGATATCCAGATCGTATCGAAGGTGCCGCGCCGGCTGGTCATGAAGGTTCCGAGACCCTCCAGGCTGCGGTCGTACATCACCTCGACGGTTTCCGGCATGTCGGCATAGATCGCGGCCAGGTCGAAGGTCTTGGCCAATACGGGAAACACGGTGACCCGGTAGCCGAGCCGCGCCATCGTGCGGACGATATCGTTGGAGCGGACGAAGCCCGAGCCGAGGCGGCGCAGCGGCACCTGGTCCTCGATGAACAGCACGCGTCCGCGCGGCTTGTCGACCGACCGGGCGAAGAGTTGCGCGCGGCTGTCGGCAGCATAGCGAAAACGCAACGTGTTCAGGTGCTTGCGGGCGAACCGGAGCTTCGACCGTTCGATCTGCTCGTGCACCGACGCCGTGAGCAGCGTCGATCCGTACTCTAAATGATGCACCACGACAGACGGATCGTAGACGATCCGGTAACCGGCGTTGCGCAGCCTGACGCAGAGGTCGGTGTCTTCGTAGTAGGCCGGCGCGAACGCCTCGTCGTAGCCGTCGCAGGCGCGCACCGCTTCGGTGCGGGCGAGCAGGAAGACGGCCGAGCACATATCGACGTCGCGGACGAAGTTCGCCTCCGGGCAAAGCGGCGACTGATCGCGCAGATAGCCCAGGGTCGAGCCGTCTCGCCAGAGAATGCAGCCGGCTTCCTGCAGCATGCCGTGCGTGCGGATGATCTTGCCGCCCACCGCGCCGATGCGCGGGTCGGAGCGCAGCCGCGCGAGGGCGGCATCGACGGTGCCGGCGGTCAGTTCGATGTCGTTGTTGAGATACAGCACCGCATCGGACGAGACTGCCGCCAGACCGGCGTTGCAGCCGCGCAGGTAGCCGATGTTGTCATCGAAACGCAGCAGGGTCGCGCCGGTGACATAGCGGGTGATGTGACGGGTTTCGTCGGTTGAACCGGAATCGACCAGGATCAACTCGATGGCGCCGTCCCGGGTCTGGCGCAGCGAGGCCAGCGCCTGCATCGTCAGGGCGAAGTTGTTGTGCAGGACCATGACCACGCTGAGTTCGGGCGGTCCGTCGAGATCGAATGTCAACGCATGCCGACCATACGCGGGAAGCATGTCGGCGGCCCGGGAGCGGAACAGGCTCTTGGCATCCGATTCGCGGGTCTCTTCCGGTGTGGGCAGGGGCTTGCCGTCGTTGGGCCTGCGGTTGGACAGCGCGATGTGGCGAAGCGCCGATCGGATGTCGAAGGTGCGGGCGTGGTCGAGGCGGTATTCGGCGATGGGGTCGAGCGACGGGTGCGGGCGGAGGCCGGCGAGCAGGCCGGTTTTCAGGAAGTGATGCAGCAGGCCGAGGCTTATGTCGGCCGAGTCGTCGAGTTGGGAGCGGTAATAGTCGAGCGAAAATAGCGGGCTTGGATCGATTCGGTCCCGGCACAGCAGGTCGTGGAGTGCGTCGATGGAGGGGTTTTCCGGCAGCAGCGCGGGATTGGTCTGGCGGATGTGGTTGAGGTCGATCAGCGGATGGGGAGAGCGCAGTTCCGTTATGCCCCATTGCACGAAATGGATCAGCGGATCGACACCGGCCGCCGCGATGTCCGGGTATCGCTGCAGATGGTAGGCACGGTCGAAGAACCATGAGACGTCCGGGCGGACGGCAACGGGCAGGCTGAGGTAGAGGTTGACGGCGTCGGGATCCTGTTTGCTGCCGCCTACGTAGGTGGCAAAAAGGTCATTTTCCACGAAGGGGGAGGCGAGGGCCTCCAAGGCGACCTGTCTGATAAGATCCACGTTTGGCTAACCTCCGATCCGGCGTCACTTCACTAGCGGATTAAACCGATTGATGCGGATGCTCAAGGACATTCGTTGGCACCTACGGCCGATTTCGCATTGCCCGGTTTCCTGCTTTAGCATATAGCACCCGCACTTTACCGGGTTGAAATCAGATCGTGGGGGCTGCTGTGACCGACCTTATGGACGTTGCCTTGAACAAACCTGCAACCCAGAGTTCTGTATCAATGTGGTCGGAAGGTCGCACCGCCGAGCAAGATGCGTCCCGCGCCAACAGCGGCTTCCTGGCTGACGACTATGCGTTTCATACGTTACCGGAAACCGACCCGTGGTGGCAAGTTGACCTGGGCGGTCTCTTCCGTATCCATAATGTCATACTGTTGAATCGCCGGACCTCATCCGAACGACTTCGTCACTTCGCGATTCTTACATCAGTTGATGGTTTGGACTGGGAGACTGCTTACAGGAACAGCGACGGGTCCCTACTCGGCCCGGACAGTGACAGCCCGATTCTTGTCGGGTTAGAACCGCAGGGGAAGGTTGCTCGCCATGTCCGAATTCAGGTTTACGGGAAACTACCTCTTCACTTCAGAGACTGCCAGATAATGGGCGAGCCGATTGCGGACGATCCCGCCCTGGATTCCAATGTTTCTACGGAACGGCTGCCGGAGGCGGGAAGCGACTCACCGTTGGCGGACGCTAAGAGCTCGAACCTCCGGCCTGCGGATGTTGCTACAGCTTCGGACGGCGAGAACCGCCCGGCAAGCGCCCAGCCCGACCGACGGCAGTCCGTTTTGAAGCAGGTTTTTGGCTGGTTTGGGATAAGTGGCTAGTACCTCGTCACAGTGATTTTGACCGGTTGAACGAAAGCGGAACGAATGTGCAAATGCCCGTGGCGCCGATTCCGAGAGACTGGTTGGAATCTTTGCAAGAATCGATTTCAAAGAGTCAAAATCACTGTGACGCGGTACTAGCGGGAGCCAATGGAAGCGCCTTGACGAAACGAAGGCAGGGTGTTCGCTGTTCACACATAAAGCAGGTCAGGGACCGCGGGCATAGCGACCCCTGGCCCTGGTCGGCTTAATTTATGAACAGGGCGCTCGAACCATCTGTTACTGGCATTAGAGAATCATCACTATAGCCAAAACATTTGGCTAATCGCGTCGCCCGACATTAAATCAGACGCGGGGATTATATTCAGGTATTCCAGATATTCGGAGCCGTTGTCCTGGAGCGTTAGATGCCGAAACTCAGCAACCAGATCAAAGTACCGGTCAGCGAGAATCTCCGACGCTGGATCTAGACTAGTGATTGCCGCGAGACCGGTTGGTGACGCGTCGACGATATGCATCTTAATGTCAGGGCGATATTTCCTTAAGATAAGAACGACCTTCCATACGTCTCCAGCCCACCCACCTGGAAGATGGGTGTCGGATTCCCATCGTTTGTCAAACATGTCGCGGCGGCCAACGTATGCGTCAACCGGCAAACAGTCGTGCAGGCATATTACTGAATTTTTCCGGCAATGCCGCTCCGTATTAATGAAGTCTCTGAGCAAATATTCAAACCAGTGCATCCCGTCGAGGAATGCAAAATCTATTGGCCGTCCCAGTATCTCTGTCGGGTTATGATCCTCAAAGAATTGATCACTAGTCTTTCTGAAGCAGCAGCAGAATGGCTTGTTCGCGAGAACAGGCTTTTTTATTTCCAAAACGGGATCGACGCCGACGGAAGGACAAGTCGCAAGCGCCAACGTAGTTCCGGCCAAAACGCCGATCTCAAAGTAGGATTTCGGCTTCAAGGTATTGTGGAGATTGGCCAGGATTGTTACATAGTCCACGCCGGAAGGTGCGCTGGATCTCCAAAACCCCTCCGGTTTCATGGAATCTCTCGAAGACGCAGGGTCGTTAACGAAGCCTGCATCGTGCCGTGCTGCGCCGGACATGTCAGCTACCTCTCACAATTAGTGTTGTCAAACTACCGCCGCCAGCCTATGGTCTCGCCACACAACCCAAGTTGAGGGCGTCCAGTCCGGTTGGTGGGGAGCATACGTATTTCATCAGCTTCACTCAACTGCTGAACGGCAAGGAAACCCGAGCCTGGGGTAATTTGCAGCGTATTGCTCGAATATCTGTTGAAGGGCTTCCGTTCCGTCGGGCGGTTGCAAGAGTCCTTCGAAACGCATTTGAATGTCATCGTAAGTCGCTCGAACTCCTGGCAGTCCCAGGAGGTTCTCGACCTCGCTACGAACCGCCAGCACTACCCGTTGCGAGCAGGGAGTATGGTACTGTTCCTCCAACGGCACGTTCCATAAAAAGAACTGCTCAAAGCCCCTCTTGTAATCATTTCTTCGTCCCCCACTGACCTGCAACTTATCTCCACGCCGCTTCTTCAGCGCAAACTCCTTAAATGACTTGTGCCAGTAATGGTTCAACTGGCCACCATCATAGTTGGGCTGAAGTTTATTCAATTGCCCGATCTGCTCGATGCGTTCAAAAGTTGAGTCAACAAAAAAAGTCTTTTTCTTTGATATGGGGAAATGCAGCGGTCTCATTGTAAGCACGTCGCTGAAGCGCACGAGGCTTTTTACCTGGGTGCTTTTCCGGCTATACTCGAAACGCTCCAATTGCATGCCTTCGCCGCGTTCGAAGCTGTGACCCCCGAACCATTTCCACGAATAAAGGATCGCGGAGGGCACATCAACCGGATGCAACCGATGGATCGAGTCGATGACCTTCCGGATACTGAAGTCGTAGATTTCCGCGGGCATTAGGAACTCGTCGGAATCTACATAGAGCACCCACTCATAATCGCGAAGTTGCGGCATGAAATGAATGGAGTATTCGAACGCCTTCCGTTGCGGCGACGTATTTTCCGATATCTGGTTGTCAATATAGGTAATGACGCCGTGTCTAGCCAATAATTCAAGCATCTCTGTGGTGCCGTCGACGTTATCGTTAGAGAAAATGAAAATATGATCGAACCCGAGCGCGCGATAGTGAGCGATGAACTCGAGCATCGACACGCCATCGTCTCGCATCGTGGCGACCACGGCTGCGTGATGCGTCGGTTGGATACGAACAAGCGTCAGAAAGTTAAGCAGTTTTGCAATCGACCAGGGGGCCTGGCATTCCTGATCGAGAAAGTCGTAGCAGGACCCGGCAATTCGCACGGAAGGGAAGGTCACCCCCGCAGCCAATTTGCGATCGCCATTCACCATTCGCGCGACCCGGCCAATCTGCTGTAGGAACAGGTCGGCCTGAATATCGCCCTCCGGCATTTCACGAAGCGGTTCGCCTCGCATCAGACCCAACAGCGGCGCCAAGTGTTTGTTTAGCCTGTCGTCTGGGCGGATTCGAGCCAACTCTCGCTTTATATTGTCATCTTCAAACCGCTCGAACAAGCCTTCGAAGCTCGGAACAAACACCCTGTTTTCCTTTCCGAAAAGGCCTGAAAATCGCGGCGCTTGACTATTCTAACAGCGTTGGAGGACGGCAACGGCCTGAGCAAACTTCGACGGATCGCTAATGAACGCCTTAAGCTCCAGGTCGGGCGGATATGAACGCTCTATATACTGCTTCGGAAC
Source organism: uncultured Rhodopila sp. (assembly GCF_903944925.1). Classification (GTDB taxonomy): domain Bacteria; phylum Pseudomonadota; class Alphaproteobacteria; order Acetobacterales; family Acetobacteraceae; genus Rhodopila. The sequence goes on from NZ_CAJATU010000136.1 coordinate 50,178, forward strand.
CAACGCTTCACCGTAGAAGGTTGCGGGACGATGATCGCCGCCACCGCTCGCTGCGTAGACAAACTCGCCCCGGTCGTATGAGGCGATGCTCGCGTCGGGATCCTTAAAACCTGCCACAAGAGATCGCTCCCAAGGTCCCAATTCATCGATGCTCTTACCGATCAGAGACTTGACTTGTTGAATAAAGTGGCGGCCTTGAGTTGTCAATACAACGATTCCACCGGGACGCAAAATCCGCCTGAACTCGTGGATCCATGCAAGATGCGCCGGTTCCGCGAGGTGCGAAAAGACCGAGTAAGAATAAATGAGATCGAGAGAACCCGACGCAAATGCCGTCGGACCGTATGCAGGAACCGTCGTAAGCTGCGCCGGCAAACCACTCACCTTGCAGAACCCAATCACGTCCGGATCAACATCAACTCCGAAGAGGTTATGAGCGCTGACATCCTTCATAAAAAATAAAAGATAACGACCCCAACCACTGCCGAAATCCAAGACCCGCGTGTCAGACCTAACGGAAGCTTCGCACAGGCGCTCGTATTCGGACTTGACGAAGCGGTAGAACACGAACGCATCTTCCAATGCGGTGACACCGGACATCCCGACGAAGTTCGATTGCCACCGGGGTTCCGGCGGCGACGGAAAGCGAACGCCGCGGACCACCGGTCCCAAAGAAGCCTCCTTGAGCGCCTCAAGCCATGAGGCCTCGTCACATTGAGCGCCTAGCTCAGAAAGGGTCAACGGCACTAAAGCTGCTGGCACGACATTAACTCCTGATTCCCACGCTGGCCCACAGCAATGTGCGGGCCACAATATATATCGGCATATTATCACAGTATCGAGCTGATGGCAACCAGGTAGGATCCCGTTGGATCACCAAGGGTCGGGATCAAACCGCCGCCTTCGTCGCATTCATTCCAGGAGTAGATGAGGAGCACCTTTGACGGGCAGGCGCTCTCATTCCGGCGAATAAAGCCGACTGCCGCGCGCATATGCCCGGACAGCTCGGCCGGAGTCGACATGGCGTAATAACGCTCGGGCACTTGAACGTGGCTGAACGGTCCGGGATGCTCCTGTCGAGGCCGCGTATCCCAGCCGACTATGGCTATAGGTACAATCGGTTTCCCGGTCGCCTCCAGCGCAGCCCAGTAGGCCCGGGCCTGTTGGTCCAGATCGGCATAGCGGCCTGCCGGAACCTGACGAAATCGAGGTACATAGCCGCCGATGGCGTCGGCACCTATTCTCGACAAGATCGGCGCCCCTTCGGTCCCACGCAGAATCACGATGTAGGGGGCATCCCCGCCGGCAGCAGTTACCCTTTCACGCAGAAGGTCCAGCGACCTGCCCAAATTGTCCAGATTTTCAAAAAAGCCTTCAAACTGCCGTTGATCCCATAGCAAAAAAAGCAATGGCCGGCCGGGAGATCTGCCATCAGAGCCGACTCTCTGGTAATTCGGGGCGCTCATGTATTCCGCCCATTGTTGGACATTCGTCTGCCACCTACTTTGGTCGGATGGCGCCGAATTCCAAGAGGCTAGAGAGACGATACCGCACCAATTTATCTGATCCCGCAGGCTACTGGACTGATAAAGGTTCCATGCCGCCCGCAGGCTGGAATTCGGATCATACCAGACGAAGGCCCAGAATTTCAGTCCGGCGCGCGCCGCAGCTTCGATCTCCCTGTCCAAAGTTTCCTGCGTCCCGATGCAGGTAATCTGGTTCGCCGGACCGACCTTGCAATGTGATGGAGCACGTGACTGGAATTTCGCGAAGGAAAGGTCATCCTGAGCTCCGACGGAGGAGCCTGACCGCTGATACCATGCATCCCAACGGATAGCCCCTGCGACGACCCCGGATGACGGCGCCGCCCGGAGCGGCGGAAAACAGGTTAACGACAAGGACGAAGCAATAGAGGCTTGCAACATGTACCTCTTTGTCAGACCGGAGTGGTGCGAGCTGCGGGCGGAGGCATCCGCTACGTTCACCGATCCCGTTACCGTACGACGCCTGCTCATGCTTCCTTCCGATCTCAAAATATGCCCGTAAATCTGTCCGGCACCCGCAGCAGGTCATACGTCATCTCATTACCGGCCAGGTAGAAATGGCCCGCCCTGGCCGGATTTTCTGCAATGAATTTGCGTGCCCAATCGAGTCGCAAGGCTATATAGGGATCATCGGCCTTCAGTGTTACCTCATCGTGCCGCTTAAAGCGGCAGATCGACTCCAACATCGCTTTGTACTTCTCGTCCGGCCACCGCTGGTAGTGGTCTGGCGGCCCGTCCCCCCAAGGCATATCCCGCGTCATCGCAAGCCTTCGGATGGTGGTGGCGTCGTCATAGTCATGAAGATGGAACAGGTAGAGATTGTCGAACACCATAGGATGGTTCGCCGTATGGAATCCCGGAACCCACTTGATTGGCACCCTCGTAACCAAGGGTTTGCACATGGAAAAGAGAAAGCGGCCCCATCGGCGCTGTTCCAACACAGGGTATCCTTCCTGGATCGGCGGTTCCTCAGGGACATGGTGAATATTCATACCGATGGCGGTAACAGCCGGATGTTGCATACGGTCGCAAAAATCAACCAGACTGGTGTATACGTCCGGATCGGGAACAAGCATCTCGTCGATATCGGTGTATAGCACTGTGTCATGCCATTCCAATAGTGACGATACGAAGTTCGAGATGAAATTGGCACGCTTGAGATTATGTTTTGGGGAGCGTGGGATTCGGAGAATATTCATGCCGCCCAGGTCCGATGTTGATCCGTCATCGGATCCGTGATCGATAACATAACAGTTTTCCGGACCGAAAAGACCACCGTAGTATTTTGCCCATATCGGCATGAAATGCGACTCGTTGTAGGTCATCGTAACGGCAGCGAAAGATTTCTCAGGCATATCGGTTCTCCGTGAGACGGGCGACATCTCGATTCCAAATAAATGGATTCGTCCCATCGGAACATTTCGTGTTGAGAAATCCCACAATCCGGTCCATTACCAGACTTTCCAGATCGAAGCCATCCTCCGGGATGTTCTTCTCGGGAAGGGTTTTTATGAATCTCTCGGCCATCTCTGTAATTACGATGTCAGGACGGAACTTCTCGACGATCCCGTAATCTATCGACGTGGACCACACGAATAATACATCCTTGAACGTCTCGGCCAGCAGACCGGTGAGCAGGTGCGGCCGATACTCACTGAAAGAGTCGCCAAAAATTATGAGTCGACGTCTATCGCAGTCCGCTCTGGAATTATGAAACCTTACCGAGGTTCCGCGAAGCATCGGTGCCGCATGGCTTGGGTTAAGTAAATCAAGGAGTCTTACCATTTCATTCTTAAATACTATTTTCGAATCGCGAAGCACCTGGGCTCCCCCCCAGTCCTCTTTTGCAGGAGGCGAAAGCTTAGAACCCAGATCAAGTGCCAGGTTCACAAAATGAATAGGCCGATTGCCTAGATCAGCGGGAGGCGTGGCTCCGATCGCGTGACATAACGCTTTGTGCGCGGCGCACGCTCCCCAGTAAGTCCAGTGGGTATCGGTTTTCCAATAGACCAACCGATCGTTTTTGAAATTCATCAGCGCGGGTAACGGGTCCACGATCACGCACGCGAGGTCGGTGTCCCTCGCCAAATCAGACACCATTGCAGGCGGATCGACCTTCAGCAAACCAGGATCAAAATCAAGCTTATCACGATAGACCTTGATCTTGTCCGGGATCCATATATGCCGGTAACTGGCGCCGAGAGCCTGCAGCCGAGCTTGCCGGTTGCCAAGCTTGACAGCCCATTGCCGAGCGTCTTCCGCGACAAACCAGTCCGGGTCAGTCAGCAGGCGCAAAGCCTCATTGGAGCCGGCTGCAAGAAATAGCCAGCCGTCCTTCCCAACATGTATCCCGTTAATATCGGCTGGCATCAGAAAACCTTCTATAGTTATCTTGTGACGTACTAGGATCCTTTCATGGCTTTTCTCCATTGCTCCGCCGCAAGCAAATACGCGGAACAAGGGCTTCGCCCTTCAGCGGCACCTACGACCCTGAAATGCTCAGCGGCCGATGCAATCTGTCCCGATTTTATACCTTCCGCAACGTCGGTATAGTTACCAAGATACCATTCCTCATCGACATCAGGCGTCGCACCGCCACGGCCTTCAAAGAATCCGAAGCCTACATAGTGAAGCCTCGGGTCTTCCGTGAAACCACTTCTGATCGATTCAGAAACATCAGGATTAGCCTCCAAGTAACCTTTCGCGTTGAAATCGCTGTTCGCTATGGTCACTTGCAGCAAGAGCCTGAAGAGTTGAGTCGGGATAACCACTTCGGCTGAGCTATCGAATTCCTCGAGAGTCAAACCGATGGCTTTCAGAAGCGAATCAAACGGGGGAACATACATGTATCTTTCCTTTATCACGCCTGCTTGCTGCCGGTCCTCGACGTCGGATCGCCTAAGCGCGCTGAAAGCGTCAGCGGGTCCGCCAGTCGCACGATTTGAAATGTACATTCAACACCTCATCTTCGAATAATCGCTTCGCTTGGCTACTTTCTGGCCTTACGCCCGGGTGCACCCACTCGCTTTAACTTCTCCGCGGGCCCGCCAGCCAGCTTCGCATCCAACTGCTCGGCCACCTCGGCCACATACACCGCCTGCCTCGCACGAACCGGTTGCGGCAGCGCAAATGCCTCCCGCGCAAATGCATGGCAGCGCTCGATTTCACACACATGCCGATCGGCGTCCAATGCATGTGTCACGCTGGTGGCATGGCGGCGGTGGACGTTCAAAGGCTCCGCCTCATACGCCACCTTCGCGCCCGGCTCGGCCAGCGCCTCCAGATACAGCCGCCAGTCCCCCGCCATCCGAAATCCGGCCAGATCCGCCTCGCACGCCGCCAAAGCGCGCAGCAGCGCATCCCGCCGCCACACCACCGAACTGACGTTCAGGATCAGGTTCTTGACCGACAGGAAACTCTCCACGAATTCCTTCGCCTCAAACACCTCCGTCTGCGTCAGCCCACCCGGCACGACGGTGCCATAATAAGCCTTGTAGCTCGCCCATTGCGCCGCCCCGGCGCTATCGATCGTGCGCGAGTCGGTGAAGGCGAACCGGATCGCGGGATCGCCGCTCAGCAGCGCCAGCGCGCGAGTCAGAAAATCTGGTTCCGATGCGTCGTCGGCCTCGGCCAGCCAGATGAAATCCCCGCTCGCCAACTCCGCCGCGCGCTGCCACTGCCTGAACACGGAGCCGGAGTTGATGCTGCTCGGGACAAACCGGATTTCGCGGTTCATCGATGCCGCCAGCTCGGGGATCACGGTCGCGCTGTCGTCGGTGGACGCGTCGTCCAGCACGATGACCTCGTGCACCGGATGCGACTGCGCGAAGATGCTGCCCAGCCGCAACGGCAGATATTTCGCGTAGTTATAGTTTGGCACCGTGACGGAGACGCTGGGCAAGCCGGGGATCGCGATATCCAGCAGCCGGCGGACATATGTCTTGAAGCTGAACCGTTCGGCGATCAGTGCATGGCGCGCCGCGCGTTGCGCATCGGCGATACCGGCGCCGAGTTGCGCGGTGATGGCGGCGGCCATGGCAGTCAGGTCGCCGTAGGGCACGATGTCGCCCTGCCCGGTCTCGCGCAACATGTCTGGAATTCCGCCGGAGCGGTCGAACGCGACCACGGGCAATCCTGCGCTGAGCGCTTCCAGCACGACGGTCGGGAAGGGATCCTCGCGTGAGGTCAGCGCGAAAGTGTCAGCGGCCGAGAACACCGCGTCCATGTCGTCGCGGTAGCCCGCCATGCGGAACGTGCCCGTCGCCTCGGCATCGGCGAGTTCGTTGGTCATCCAGTCCTTCAGCCCGGGGTCGATACCGCCGATCCAGACCAGGCAGACGCGGCCGCGGCGCTTGCCGGCTGGGGTCTGCAGTTGACGCCAGAGCTGGAGGAAAAGATCGAAGCCCTTGCGCAAATCGGCGTAGCCGACGCTGATGACCAGCTTGTCGCGCTCGGTCAGCCCAAACTCCGCGCGCACCCGCGCCCCGGCATCCGGATCGTACGTAATGTCTTTGTAGCTGCCCTGAGGCAGGATCAGAGTCCTGTCGGTCGGCTCGGCGTCCAGCTCCTTGAGCAAGGCGTCGCGCACGAACGGGGCACCGAATATAGCGGTGCGGGCCTGAAGCGCGAGCTTGGCGCCCGCCCTCAGGTTCTTTTCCCGGATGATCCGCGGCAGCTCGTGCACCAGGACGATCGGATCGATGCCGGCATTGCGAACCAAAGGCAGCACATGGCTCGCGGCCGTGGTGTTTATGATGGCATGGGTAAAGCCCTGCTCAGCCAGCGCCTTCAGCTTGACGCGCAGCTCCGAATCGGAGGACGCGATCGTCAGCGGGCCGACCTCCTGGTAGGCTGCTTCCAACTTGCCGCCGTCCAGCAGCAGGAATTCGATATCCACGCCGAAGCTCCGGCGCAGGACGCGACCCTGCGACAGCAACAAGTGCTGCGCGCCGCTCGGGAAAGCGTCGTGCCCGATCAGTAGCAGGCGCGGGGCGTCGTTTCGGCTCGACAAGCCCGCAACGGCACGCGCCGTCGCGTTCAGGTAGGCCGAACCGAAATACAGGTCGGGTTCGAGATAGGCGCCTTCGCACCACTCGTTCCAGGCGTTGACACAAACGATGGGCTCGCCGAAGAAAGGATTTTCGCGCGCGATCTTGCCCAGGCGCCCGAGCCAGTTTTCATATTTGGCGGGGGTTGAGCCGGTGATCGTGACCCCTCCGCCCTGCCGTCTTGCGTCATTATCCCAGCTTGGCACCGCCGTTTTGATCAGCGGAAACGGTGGTGAAACCTCATCGACCGAGGTGCGGACCACTTCGTCATAAGTGTAGACGCGACCCGTGAATTCGCTGTCAAGAAACTCCATGTCCGTGTTGATCGGCCGCATGTCCTTGGTAAGCTTGTGCGGCGGGAACTCGATGGCCCCGTCCAGGCCATACGTCCCGGGGTCGCTGTCGTTGAAGCTCTGCGCCATCATCAGGATGGGATCTTCGCCGTGCTGCGCCTTGAAGATTTCGCGCCACCGGGCGACCGTCCGGGTGGCATCGGGGATCAGGCCAGGGCGATATATCATCAGCAGCGGACGGCCCTGAACCCGGATATAGCGCGGGTCCTTAAAGTGCCGGGCAAACTCGGCGGCCATCTTTTCGTCGTCATCGGGCCGGTAGTCCTGCGAGATCAGCACCTCGCTTTCGGCGCCGTCCCAGCGGCGCGTCCAGTTTTCGTTCGCCCACATCAGGCTGAACGGGATGTCGATGGTCGGATCGTCCAGGAAGCGCCGCAGCGGCTGCTCCAGCAGCCTTTGGCCGTTGAACCAATAATAATAGAATACGAACCCGTAGATGCCGGCCGCACGCGCCATCGCCGCCTGCTGGCGCATCGGCTCGACGCTGTCGAGGCTGTAAAATCCGAGATCGCGCGGCACCCGGGGCTGGTAATGGCCTTTGAAACGCGGCACCCCCCGGGCGATGTTGGTCCACTCGGTGAAGCCCTTGCCCCACCAGGCGTCGTTCTCGGGGATCGCGTGGAACTGCGGCAGGTAGTAGGTCAGGAGCTTGAACTGGCGCGCCGCGGAAGGCGGCAACGGCCGGAAATGCTCGAACTCCGGCCCCGGCCGGGTGAACCGCTTGATCTCGCGCCAAACGGTCACTTCCTCGTCCGGCATGCGGCCGAAGACGCCTGCCTCGTGCTTGTGCGCGAGATAATGCAGGAACGGATTGGTGTTCTTGTCGCCGCCCAGATAGCGCTGGGTGTAGAACCTGACGTCGAACTCGGCCGAGGGGTTACGCATTTCCCGGTAGCCGTGCTTGATGAAGTGGTCGAACGGATCGACGCCGGCCGCAGCGATATCCGTATTCTCGTTCAGGTAGAACGCGACGTCGAAATCGGGGAGCGGGCTGAACCGGCCGGTGAACCGGTTGTTAAGATAGTGTGACAGCGCGCACTCATCCGGCCCGATATCGTAGTTCCTGCGATACCATACGGTGTCGAATCTTGGCGAAGGCCGCCGGCCGTCCCGGTCGCCCACAACACCATAGTGCAGCAACGGTTGCGCCTGGGAGTCCCTGACATCGGGATAGGTCGCGAGATACCACAACGGGTCGAAATACGGGTTCGGGCAGCGACCCTCCTTGAAGCCGTGATGGAAGAAATGATTCAGCGGATCGACTGATGCGGCTGCGATGTCCGGATAGCTGGTCAGATAGAAATCCGCGTCAAACAGGCCGGAGGCAACAAGATACTGGAGCGCCTTATGCAATTCGTCGAGCGGCCGGACTTTCGGCGCCCCCGGTTGAGCGGGCGAAGCGCGCTCGGGCCCGCCGGCCGGATTTGTCTCACGGCGTTTGACAATTTGAGAAAGAAAATCGCTCATCTTGATCTAAATTATGCTACGCGCTGCGACGGTGCGGGAAAAACATGTACCAACCGGTCATGTTCTGAAACGACCGACTCGTTGCGGACACCACGTTTTGCCTGCGGCAGACCTGCGTCGCCGACAACTGCTATATTGTCCTCGAAAGGGCTGGTCACGGGACGGATACCGTGAAAACCGAGGCCGCGAACACCATTTGACGACCCTGTTCCACGGCAAACTCCGTTAGCTTACAGGTGCGACTGTTAACCTCTGCGCGCGGACGTTGCAACCTATAAGATCACGAATTCGTGGGATGCGGATGCCGTTGCCAGGCATCTCGCAGCCCGAAATGTCCGCTGCGGCTGCGTCTGCCCTGTTGTCAAAAATGCTGTAATGCCAGGGCCTTGCGATGAGTGCGGCGATTTCCATGAACCGCGTCACCCGGCGCGGAAAAAAGCCGCCCGCGTGCCTTCGGGCAGCAGGTCGTTACGCATTGACACAATACTGCGGTAACTGATCAGCGTGTCGTTGCACGGCATCGACCACTCCGGATACGGCGCGCTCCGGACTCCCTATCAATGAGCGCCAATGCGACTTCTCCTAACCCCGGGAACTCGTCGCCGCGCCCTGCATTACCATCGCATGCCACGCGACTCACACCCCGTGCACGCTCAACCACCCGCCGATCGGCCGCGCGTGGTAGTGGTGGGCGCCGGGTTCGGCGGCATCAACCTCGTCAAGGCATTGGCACGCGCGCCGGTCGATATCACCCTGATCGACCGCACCAACCATAATCTGTTCCAGCCTTTGCTCTATCAGGTCGCCACCGCCGCCCTGGCGCCGTCCGACATCGCCGTGCCGATCAGGGCGATCTTTTCGGGCAGGCGCAATGTGAGCGTGCTGATGGGCGAGGTCGAAGCCGTCGATACCACGAACCGGCTGGTACGGGTCCGCGACACCGGCGACGTGCCGTACGACTTCCTGATCCTCGCGACCGGCAGCGTCTACAGTTGGTTCGGGCACGACACCTGGCGCGCGCATTCCCTATCGCTGAAGACGCTGGACGATGCCGACGCTTTGCGGTTGCGGGTGCTGGGAGCCTTCGAACGGGCGGAAAGCCGCACCGATCCGGAGGAAATCCGTGCCCTGCTGACCTTTGTCATCGTCGGCGGCGGCCCGACCGGCGTCGAACTCGCCGGCGCCATCGCCGAACTGGCACGATCGACACTCGCCCGCGACTACCGGCACATCGATCCCAAATCCACACGCGTGGTGATCTGCGAGGCCGCCCCGCGGCTGCTGGCGGCATTTCCTGAATCGCTGTCGGCCTACTCCGCCGGTAAGCTGCGGGCGCTCGGTGTCGAGATCCGGCTTGGCGAGGCGGTGCAGGACGTGCGTTCCGACGGCATTTCCGCATCGGGCCACGCCATCCGGGCCGCAAACGTCTTCTGGTGCGCCGGCACCGAGGCAACGCCCGCCGCCAATTGGATCGGCGCCCACGCCGATCGGCATGGACTGATCGAGGTCAACCCCGACTGCTCGGTCCCGGGGCATGATGGCGTCTTTGCCATCGGCGACGTGACCACCATGCAAGGTCCCGGCGGGCGGCCCTTCCCCGCCTTGGCCGCGGTCGCCAAGCAGCAGGGCCGCTATCTGGGACGCGCCCTGCGCAGGCGGATCGAGGGCCGCGGCGAGTCCGGGCCGTTCCGCTACCGCGATTACGGCCAGCTTGCCGTACTCGGCCGCTCCGCCGCCGTGGCTGACCTGGGATGGCTGCGGCTGAAAGGCGTTCCCGGCTGGATGCTCTGGAGCGCGGTGCATCTGGTCCTGCTGATGGGCGCGCGTAACAAGGTGCTGGTCTACATAAACTGGGTCTGGGCGTGGCTGACCTACGGCAGCGGCGCCAGGCTGATGACCGGTGTCGGCGGAGCCGGAAAGGCAGCAACCGCGGCGGTTGAAAACACCGCCGCCGGGGACGAAAAACCGGCCTGATCGGCTGCCTCTGCCGGTAAACGCAGGCGCCAAGCCCGCGCCTGCCTTTATAATGACGCCGGGGCCTTGCCCCCCGCACCCTGCTGCAACAGCCGGTGCACCACATCGCCCGGCACCAGGTTCTGCGCCGCCACGCTCAGGGCGGCCATCTGGTCGCTCTTCACCGCCGAACCGGACGACGACCCGAGCCAGTAGTTCGCCACCTGCGTCGCCATCGCCGCGACCGTGCCAAGCAACACATTGGCGAGTGGCAGGCCGTTCTCCGGCAGGCTTGGCTTGGTCAGCACGACGAAGATCAGCGCGCCGAACACCACCAGGATGATCCCGCTCAGCACCGCCGGCGCCCACGCGAGGCGGCTATGCGCCTGAACCAGGGCGGCGGTCTGGCCGCGCGCACCTGCGCGGTCCGCGCTGACCGCCTGCAGCATCGCCAGGTCCGCTGCCCGCTGCGCCTCGGCGGCACGATCCGCCTCGGCCTGCTGCTGCGCCATGATGGTCAGAAGCTGCACCTGCAAGTGCGAGACAGCCTCCGGATCCCGCGCCAGCACCGCCTGCGCCGCGTCGGCATCGCTGGTGCCGGTCACCGACTCGATGGCCCGGGCCACCTGTCCGGCGGTCTTTTCCCCTGCCCCGCCGAGCAGCGACGTGCCGATGCCGGGGGCGATATCCAGCACCAGGCCGCCGATACCGGTCACGGTGCCCTTGGTCGCATTGGTTAAGGCTTCAGTGACGTTCATGACACGGCTCCCATCTGGAGGGCCTCGAAAGGCAGTTGGCAGAGGCGGCGGGCCCAGCCGTCGCCGAAGGTGCGCCAGGTTGCGAGGCTGGCCATGAAGATCAGCCGGTTGGCCTGGAACTCGGCGCACAGGCGGAAGCTGTTGGACTTTTGCGCCTCGATTGCGGCCAGCGTGCCGGGGCCGATGGCGCCGTCCTGCGCCACCCGCAGCGTGGCCTGGAGCCAGCGGATGGCGCGGCCGACACCGTTATTGACGGTGGCGTCGAACACCAGCAGCGCCAGCGCCGCCGGCAACTTGCCGCATTGCGCACGGTCCCAGTAGTCGCGGCGGTAGATCTCCTGCGCCTGTTCCACGGTCAGCGCGGCGATGTCGATCTGCGGATAGGCCGCGGCGCTGATGCCCCAGTTGGTGCCATGGCACGCGCCCGCGCCGCAGCGGCCGCCGGTCCAGTTGCCGGGGTCTGCCGGGTTTGCGGTGTAGCCGCCCTCATGGCCGATGACGACTTTGAAAGCCTGTTCGAACGTATCCATGATTGCCTCCGTTTGGTGATGACCGGGGCAAGTTAGGATCGGCGGATCGCGCGGGATGTGTCAGAAGGCACACTATCGCTCGAATGCGGTCCGGGGCTTGATCTTTGGCCGTCCGACAAGGGCGGGCGGTTTCGGCCCGGCAGTGAAGGCGGCCCGCGTCCGAACAAGATTCGATGCAGCCAAAGTCGTCTGCCAGGGAAGTCGCTTTTTCCCGTGAGCGGACGTTACTGGAAAAATAAGGGCTTCATGATTGCCAGCTCAGACTCCTCCTTGTTGCCGCGTTGACACCGCCTTCGGCGGGTCACTGCTTTGCGGCGTGAGCATTGATGATGCACCTGCCTCAGGCACGCCGGACGGCGCCCGAATTTTTCTCTGCGATCTCAAAATCTCGGCGTTCTCTGCGCAAAAATTCGGCGGATCAACCAGCACCTGCGGCGGCGTGCAACCCCGTTCCTTAACTCAAACGGTCGCGCTTGCCCGAGGCAGGCTTGCCGCCGGATTATGCCGGTTCCCGCCGGATCGCGCGCAACTTCAACGTCTGCCGGGCGAAGGCCGGCCATCCACGCCTTTGCCGCGGCCTGCATC
>NZ_CAJATU010000137.1 GCF_903944925.1 uncultured Rhodopila sp.
CGGCCACCGACGCGGCCACCCGCGCGGCCACCTACGCGGCCACCGGCGCGGCCACCGACGCGGCCACCGACGCGGCCACCGACGAAGAACCCTTCGTTCGATTGGCGCGCGAGATCCTGGGCGAGCACGCTGTATTTGGGCTGCGCTGCGCGCAGAACTGGCATTCGATGTATCAGGGCGGCAACATGTGGAGCGCCTGGGACTGCTACCTCACCGCGTTCCGCGACATCCTCGGGTTGAAGCTGCCGGAGTACGAGAAGTACTCCGCGTGGGAGGAAGCCGCGACGAACGGTGGCTTCCGGATCATGCACGATGAATTCTGCATGATCTCCGACTTCCCGTGCCGGTTGAAGGTCGATGAGCAGAACCGACCTCACAGCGCGGACGGCCCATCGCACGAATGGCGCGATGGTTGGAAGCTGTACCACTGGCACGGCGTGCGCTTGGACGGCCAGATCATCGAGCGGCCCGAAACGATCACCGTCCAGCAGATCGAGGCGCAGACCAACGCCGAGATTCGGCGCGTGATGATCGAGCGTTATGGCGCGGCGCGGTACTTGAAAGACAGCGGCGCGCAGATCGTGCAGACGCTGCCGGCGGACCATCCGATCAAGGGGCTGCGCACCGCGTGCCTGATGGCGAAGGCCGTCCCCGGCGACGAGACGATCGTCATGATCGACCTCCTGAACTCGACCCCGGAGCCGGATGGTACGACTAAGCGCTACACATTGCGTGTTGACCCGAACGCCTACGGTGGCGCGGCCTCGCGCGATTGCCACGCCGCGGCTGCCTCTACTTGGCGCAACGCCGATGGATCGCTGGCGTTTAAGAAGCCGGCGGACTATGCGCCGATGTTTGAGTCATAAGCATCTAAACCAGAGGGATAGTAAAATGACAGATCCTGTTCGCCAGCAATGGTCAGAAGAAGAATTGCGGGAAGCTGCGATGGAATTTATGCGCGTCGATTTTGGACTACCGCCGCGCGATGACCAGGAGGCGCGGGCTCGCTGGTATGAGCGCCTTGGGTTGATTGTCTCGTTTACGTCGTGGCTTTGGACGACCAACTCACACACTGAATTGCGCGCGAACGGTATTCCATGTGACGCGTGGGATTCGCGATGCACTCAATACGCTGGCATGCTGCGCAAAGCATCTTTTCTGATGCAGACGGCCAGCGCGCACGACAAAGACATGCAGGCATTCATTGCTGATGTCGAGCGGCTTTGCGGTAACTCATACCAGACCCATCGAGAGGTGAACGAATGAAGATCCCGGAAATTGTGCATCGAGATTTAAGAGAAGCTGTCGAGTCCGCCATTCTTTTTGGCGTCTCAGCCCGCGAATTTATGGTGGAAGTTGCCCAACATTGGGACGATGCGCTGGCAGAAAAACGGCGTTTTGATGCACAAACGTTTGCCGAAGCCGTCCGCCGTCGTAACTCGTCACAGTCTCCCATCGGGGGAGATGACCATGGCTGACGAGTTTGAGCTATACGACGCATCCCAGTTGCGATGAGTGCGGGTTCCGGCACGGTTGGCACAAGGTCGGATGCTCGCTGCGATTACGCCAGCCTGATGCCGATGGTAAGTAGGATCTCCCTCACCCTCGCCGTCATCGCCCTGGTCGACCTACTGGCCGTCACGCTCCCGCATCAGCCCTCGTTCTACTGTAGGCATTACCCGGTGCATTGCGAGCGACCCGCGCACCGTCCCGCGCACAGAATGGAATCTGACCGGCTTGGGCGGCGGACCATAGTACCCGCAGTTCGCCAGCATCTTGTGCAAGGACTGCCGGCAGACGCCAGCTCGGCGCGCCATCTCGGACTTGTTGCCGTTGCACAGGATGTCGAGCTGTAGCCAGTACTCCATCTGCGCCCGGCGCATGGCCTTCTCGTAGGTCATTGCGAATAGCTCGGCGTGGTCCCAGACGGCAGGGTGTACCCGGGAGGTCCCCATCCGCCCTGGATCGTCACGAAGGTCGACCCGGTGTACGTGGCCCCGGAGAGGTTGGGATTCGTGGAAGTGATCGGGGATACATCGCTCCCGTTCGTCAGGTTGCCCGTGGTATCCAGCGACCCGGAGCCGTAGTTGTAGTAGAGGTTATTCGAAATGGTCGGCACCACGATCCCGACAGACTCAGGGTAAGCGTGAGGCCCGATCCCGGCGCCCCAGGTCTCCTGAGACCCGGACCATTTGCCGATGAAGATGTTGCCCGTGACCACGTTCCCCGACATCGATTTGCTCGAGAAGTCCGCCGGCGCATAGACCGCATCCACGATTTGGGGCGAGGTCGACAGGTCGGCAATGTTCCCGGAGAACGTGATGTTGTTGCCGCCGTTGGTCCACAGGATCGAGGTACCGGAGTTGGTGCCAAGGTAGGAGTTCACGACATGCCCGGTGTTGCCGACCACGTTACCGGTGATTGTGACGCCCTGGGAGCCGTCATCGAGGTAAAAGGCAATATCCCTAGGGGTCGAGGTCGTGCCGGTCGAGGCGACGCCCTGGTAGTCCCGTATGAAGTTGTTCGTGATGATGCTGGGGCTGGAATTCTGGAAGCGGTTCACGAGGTAGATCGCACCCGAGTCGCCTTGCTGCGTATTCGTGTACAAGATCGCGTTGTTCTTGATCAAGAGGCCCGCGTAATTCTGCCCCTGATTCGTGGCCGCCGACTTGTCGATGATGGTGATGCCGGCGCCGTACTGGTTCAGGATCGCGTTATTGGCAATGGTCGTATTCGTGACGGTCCCGATCTGGAATATCGCATCAATCGGAAACGCCCCTTGCGGGGCCGCGTAGCCGTTTTGGATGATGCAATTCTCAATGGTGGTGTTGTTCGCCGCAGAGGTCGAGTTGGGAAAGAATACCCCGGACTCCGCAGGGCCGCCGTGCAGGCCGACCGCGAATACCTCGAAGTTCTGCATCGTCAGTCCGTTGATCGTGATCCCCGTCGCCCCGTCAATGGTGATCAGGTTGTACCCCGTGGTCGAACTGGACGAGCCTCCGTCCAAGATCGGCGCGTCATACCCGTCCGGTGCGTAGTAGCTCCACGTCTCTCCGGAATCGGCAGTGACCAGCGCCAGCGGCGTGGTTAGGCTGTACGTTCCGCCTCGCAGGTAGGTCGTCTTGGTGTAGGTCGAGCCCTGCATCGCCGTCTGGGCTTTGGCGAGGGTGAGGAACGGCTGGGCGAGCGTTCCCGGGTTGGAGTCGCTACCGTAGGGGCTGACGTAGAACGCCGTGCTTGAGCCCGTACCGATCGCCACGCCGTTGATATAGATCCCGGTCGCGTTGATGGTCCCAGCCCCTTGTGAGCCGCCCGTCGCGCCCCCCACGACGATCGCGGGGAACGTCGCTGGGTTGGGGATCACTTGGGCCGTGGCTGTGCAAGCACACAGGAGTAACGCGGCGAATCGCTTCAAATCATCAGCCTCTGTGGATGGGGAATATCAATTGAGGCGTTTTCGCCGCAAGCCACTGGTGTCGTAATACTCAGCGCCAACCGGCACGCCAGCCGTCGCCGCTGCCGCGTCATTGGCATAGTTGCCAAGGTCACTTGGAACGCTCAGCCATAACGGTTGCAATACAGCCGCCGTGAATTGTGCTTGATACGTTCCAGGCACAGTCTCGGTTCCTGGGTTGGATGCGATAGGACAAGTGAAAGTCGATGTTCCGGTAAGAGTGCAATTGAAAGTGCCGTTATAACCGGATGGTGTCGCGCCGGAAATTGTGATCTGCATAGCTCCGGATGTCCCCAATCCATGAGCCGCCGTTGTCGTGTATGTCGCAACGCTGGCGAGCCACGTAATCGTACTGATGGCCGCCGATGGGGTTGGTGCAAAGACAGACACGACTTGAGATGGCAGACGTTCATAAAATGAGCCGCATGAAACAGTTCCGCCTGGATTGACTATTGCGACGTAGTTTGGCGCCGAGCCGTTGTTTGCATAGCTGTTGCCAGCGAATACTTGACATCCGCTGTTCGAGGAATTACCAAATCGTAAATCTGCACCTTGCACCAAATCGCCGGCCGCCCCGTTCTCTGCGAAATCGTTGCCGGTAAAATTGTTAGCTCCAGTCACTCCAGAGAAATAGATTCCCGCTCCGTAATTTCCGTTAAATCTGTTGCCGGTAATTGCATTACCGTTCGATCCACCCGCAAATCTCATTCCCCCGGACGTGCAATCCTGCAAGATGTTGTTGTTAAACATGTTGTTCGATGCCGCATTGACATTCAGCCCATACCCTCCGCACCCGTTGATATCGTTTCTGGTGATATCAGTATCCGCTACGCCACTCAAATAAACACCGTCGTTAGCGGCATTTGCCAACATCGAGTCTCTAATGCGCGTGCCTTGGGACAAAGGACTTGCTTGGTACGCGACATATACACTGTATGAACCGTGATTCGTGTAGACGTGTATTAACTCGTCAAATGGATTGATTGTATATATGCACGGGATTAACGATAACGCTGCGCAGTCCATCCCAACGCTTTCGATGTGTGTCCATCCGCCCAGAATAAGCGCACCGCTTTGCGATGTGAAACCGCCACCGCCATTGTTTGGTGTGATCCGCACACATGGCAACGGAACATCACCCGCGTCATTGAATGAATAATACCAAGCATAATTTGTTTCCCCTTTGATGACGGCATTGATTGGTGCGGTTATCGGCGACGTGATTTTGTACACCCCGCAAGTGAAATACACAATTCGTGAAGGTGAAGAATTGAGCGCCGCTTGTATGGCTGTTGTGCTGTCGTTCGTTCCGCTTGGGTCGGCGCCTAAATCAATCGGGTTGACGGTGTTTTGCTTGCATGCAGTCGGAGCCCCCGGCGTTGACAGCGTGCAATTACCCATCACCGTCCCGCCAGATTGCGATGGCACTACTTGTGCTGTAGCCATCTGCGAAATGCACAAAAACAATAGTGCGCGCTTAATCAATTGTGTGGTACCAGTTTCAGGCTAACGCTATCCAAAATCAGATAATCCGTTGATGCGGTTCCTATCTGCATGTTTATTTGCAACGTCTGTGCATTCGCGGTGTTTACACTTCCGGTGTTCAAAGCGCCACCTAAATTTGCACTGCATGACGTGCTAGGTGGAGATATTTGAGCGGTCGCCAATCCCTGATTGGTAATCCAAAAACATCCTCCAGCAGCGGCCACCGCGCTAACACCAAATGCACCCAATTGACTGCCGCCGAGTTTCCATACGGTGTATTTTGTGTTTCCGTTATTAACGGGTTCAATCAACATGATGCCTTCTAATGCACCGTTGACGCCCATCGAGCCGGCCGGGACAGTCACAGATACCGATTGCACTTGGGTTGTAGTCTGCGTAAACGTTCCAGCCGTGCACGAAAATGCGGTAGGCGACGCCACGACTTCCGGCTGCCCGCCAGCATAAACATTGTTGTATACGGTCGCCGCAGTCGTGCTGCCCCACTCCGTCCAATAAAAACCCGCTGCATTGCTCGTGCAAATGGTATTTGCCGGAAAGTAGGCATAAGAGTTCCCAATAGTTCTCGGCATGGCCACGACCGCCGACAAGGCGCCATTGTTCGCCATTGTTCCGCTGGACGAGACCACAAATGGAATGCCTGTTTGCAACAACACTTGCGGAACGTTGTTACCGCCCAGTGTAGTGCACGTAATGTTTCCGGCTGACTGCGTGCAATCGCCGGCCATCGTAATACCCTGCGCCGCGCCAGCCGTCCCGAGCGTGCCGAGATATTGATTCGCGCTGTACTGCGGACTCACCTGCCCCCACGCGGAGACGGATAGGAGGGCGAGGAGGGGGAGGAGTTTGCGCATTAGTGTATGTTCCACCATGTTGACGTGCTCGCTTGATACAGAAAATTATTTGTCGTGGTTCCGCTGCAGCCGCCCGGATCAAGCCAAACTGACGCGCCACTCATATTGAAATCCATCGTGCTTGCGCAGCCGATGATCAACAATTGCCCATCACCCGGGGCGGTAGGGAATATCACGGTGCCCATTGTCACGTTCCCTGTAGGAGTCAAAAGCACAGCGGTGACATTGTTGGGGATCTGATAAGTAAATCCCGCGCCGACCGAATGGCCCGGAGTGGTGTAAACGTATGTCACCACGCTCGGCACAACCTGCGCGCAACTGCACCCGCATCCCTGCAACAGCAGAACTACGCTAATGAAAGAGAGGGAAACGAGTTTACGAATCACGGGCAATCTCCTTCGGCTTGCATGGCAACACAGAATGTGTTGTTGGTTACGCCGGGCATGAAGTCCACTTCAAAGCCGGCTTGAATTGAGTTGAGGTACGCAGTCGGCGGGATCACCGGCGTCGTGACCACAGTCCCGTTGGCGTACTTGACTGGGTTCCCCGCGTCATCCTTCGGATTCGCCGATGACCAATAGGCGAAGATCGGCGCAAGGTCGATGGTCGAGTTCGACAGGCCCCAGGTCGCGAGGCCCGCGTTGCCCGTCGAGATGCAGTTGGGAGCCGGGTACATGAAGATGGTATGCCCGCCCGCGCTGTTGAACGTCGACTGGTCAATCCACGTGGCGTACTGAATCCCGTTGAAGGTCTTGAGCGAGTAATTGGCACCCTTCAGCACACCGCAGTAATAGCTGGACCCATTCAACACCTGATCCACGGTATACATCTGAATCGTGAGCTGATAATTGCCGTAGTACGAACAGCCGCCGGACTTGCAATCGGTGTTCCACAGGTCGGTCTCGAGGAGCGCATCCCATCGCGCGGCGGGGTAAACGGCGGTCGGGGGAGTGAACGCCCAGTGCGCCTTAGCCTTGGTGAGATTTTGGACTTGCACGCCCATGTTGGCGTCGGTCGTGAAGTAGGCGTTATTGGCCTGACTCCAACCCCGCGCGATCTGCGGAGCGCCCCGGATCGAATAGGCTTCCGTGGTCGCAGTGTCCGTGAAGCCCCAGCAGTCCGCTGAGTTGGCCCACATCGACAGACCTGGAATGCCGGCCCAGTTGTTCGTGTTGAGCTCGTACAGGCCGTAAACCTTCGAGCCTGAGACTGTCGCGCTTGAGGCGGACTGCGCGCAGGTCGGAGGCGGCGTGTTTGTGGCGATCGGGCTGGCCGTCGATACCCACGTCGTACCGTTCCATGACCACCACAAGGTGGCTGAAGTCGACTGGTAGATGGTCGTGCCATCCCAGTAAACCTCGACCACAGCCGCACTGAACCCGGCCGGCTTGCCATTCTCCTGCACCACACCACCCACCAGCGTCCAGATATTGCCGGAGGTGTCCACGATCTGCGCGGCCGTCGGGATGCTGGTCCCCTTCGGGCTGGTCGTCGCCACGATGGCCGTACAGGCCCCCGCCGGGGGAGGGCTGACGGACTGCACCGCCCAGCTCGTCGCACCCGCAGGACAGTTGTACTGCGTGGTGGCCTGATACGTCCCCGTGTACCCGGCAGGGCAGGCGGTGGTAGACACAATCGCAGGGCCGGTCCCGTTGGGGTTGAGCGGCCCACAAGCCGACGTAGGAGCCGTGCCGGTGATGGGATTTGCCGACAGGTACGCAGCCACGGCGGCGGCGACTTGGGCATCCGTAGGGCCCGGTCCGGCCGGCCCTTGAGCGCCAGCAGGACCAGCGGGGCCAGTCGCGCCGGTCGGACCCACCGGGCCGGCCACCGTCGGGACTTGGATGACCTGAGACGGGATGGTGATCGAGGTGGTCTGCGCCAGCACCGAGGCGGACAGCAGGCATAGCAATAGCGTTCTCACATCAGTTCTCCTGAGAATCCGGTCGCGCTGCAAACCAGCGCCAAGCCATTCGGAACCACCTTGTTAGGCGTGGCAATCAGCGGCGGCCAGATGCCGGATTGTTCGCCCACCCATATCCCGTATTCCGAACATATCCATGAATCATCGTCGCGCCAATTGCGCTGAATGATGAACGATAGAATGGCCAGTTTGTCGTAGGGCTTTTTTTCCTGCGAACGGGCGATCGAATAGAGCTTGTCCGCTTGCTCATCAGGCACCATCTTGGTCATCCGGTAGCGGTAGATCCATTCCTTGTTGCCATAGCCTTCCGGCCGGCACTGCACGCCTGGGGGCTTGCCCCCAATTCGATCCGAGCGCGCGCCCCATAGCCCTTCCGGCAGGATGAGGTCGACGTGACTGAACGGCAGGTTCATGCCGCCATCTTCGGCAATCAGCCAACTGGACAGCCCGCGCGCCCGAACGAATTGGTACCCGACTGGCTTCATGCGCCCTTGGTGTTCGTCATCAGATTCGTCGCCGCGGCACTCAGGTCCGTCGCGAGCTGCTTCAGCAAGTCCTGTTCAATCGACGGCAGGGCCGCCAGCAGGTCTGCCACCAACTTGGCATCCGCCACTGCGAAGTTCACGGCCGACGGGTTGGCCGCGACGGATGAAAAGAAATTCGCCAGGATCGGCAGCACGGTTTTCGCCGCGTCGGCCTGAAGGATGGCTTTCAAAGAGGCAATGATCTGTGCAAGGGTCATGGTAACTCCGGTTGTTGCGACCGCCTTTGCGGTCATTGGTATAACGCTCAATTTTGCGAGGGAGGCGCGGGAGGGTTGCCGCCCTTCTCCTGTAAGCTCATGGTCGTGATGGTCCTGAGCGCAGCCATCAAGACCGCTGAGAACGTCCCGACGGCCTGAATGGTCTGCGCGTGCAAACCGATTTCAGCCAGCAGATTCGGCATCAGCGGGGCGATGTTGCTCAACACCGCGAGAGCCACAGCGGCCCACATGGTGATCGATTTCGCGGAACCTTTGATGATCGGGGTCATACAGTCACCGTGATAGGGTTGTTGGTGAAAGCTCGCCAGTTAGGCATTTGACAGTGCGGAAATTCGCGAAACGGGAAGCCGGGAGAGCCGGCCCAGTCGAGGCCGACAGACGTGGCGATGGCGCCGTACGTCACCCACAGCGGGTCGACGTCAGACCAGACCGGCTTGCCGTTGTTCATCGGGCAGGCGTCGAACGCGAGACCGTAGTTGTGCGCGCTCGAGCCGGCCGGCGCATTGGTCACGATCGGGCCTGGTGCGGTCCTACCTTGTGCATACAGCGCGGCCTGTTCGGCGTTCGATCGGTACGTGCAATACAGCAGCACGTCAAACCCTTGCTGTTTCGCCACGGCCAGAAACTGCGTGGCCAGCGGCTGAAACTGCGGGTGCAGGTCGCTGATAGACCGGCTGCTCATTGGTGATCCCTTTCAAGAAACCGCCCCTTGAGCGTTGCCAGGTCCACCTTGATATCCGAAATATCCTTTTGCACTGTGTCGAATTGCCGCACGTAACGTCCGAGTGCCCAGTAAAGGAGCTTGATCCAAATTCCTCCGATGAAAGTCAAAATGACTCCGATTGTGCCTCCGTGCTGGGCAACGGCCGTCGATAGGTCGTTTCCATTGTCCATGTCGCTCCTTTGCGATTCGGAAAACATCTATTGAGTTGCCGTCGCTTCACCGTCCATAGAAAACGAATCGCGCGCCTTCGCCGCGGTCACATTCGCGCTGATCTGGCGCTCCAAATTGGCCACTACCGGATGCACCAGCTTGTAAGGCCCCTCATGCAACGCCTGCAGGATCACCAGCATGTCTTTCGCCGGGATGTGGTAGTCGGCATCTTTCAGATCAATTTGTGTCGCCAATTTGCACTCCTAGGACGCCGGCGCGTTCGGTGATCGGCAGCGTGCGATAGTCCGCCGGCATGCCATTCAGAAAAAGATTCAAGATGCGCGCTGTGGTACTTTCGCAACGGATAGTGTGCCGCACCGCATTATCAAAATCCAACACATCGCCGGCCAATCCGAGCCGCTCGGCGCCCGGCAGCACCAGCCGCACCAGGCCGTCGAGGATTACGATGTTGTGCGCCGTATCTTTGTCGTGTGCGTGCCACGGCAGCGCATCGCCGCGGTCGAAGTCGTAGCGAATGCCGAACAGGGCGCCGGATTCGTACCAGGCGAAGCGGATCATGTGTAATAGAACGCGACCACGCCCGCGTTCCCCAAGGTGCGGCCGGTTTGCGCCGCGTTGTTGCCGCCGTGACCGCCGGCGGTGCCCGTTGTATTGATGCCCGTTACCGCCGCGCCGCCTGGGCCGCCGACATTGCCCGCGCCCCCCGCGGTGCCCGTGTTGCCGGTCGTATTGGCGGCCGTGCCGCCGCTCGCCGTGCCGCCTGCGCCGCCTGCCCCGCCAGTGCCCGCCGCCGCGCCTGCCGAGCCACCATTGGCCGTCATGGTGGCGATCGTCTGCGTACCCGAACTCACCGAGCTGGCCGCCACATTGTCAGCGGAGCCGACGACGTAATTGAACGTGAGACCGCCGGTCACGGCCATGGACGTGCGCGAATAGCCGCCCGAGCCGCCGCCGCCGCCGCCCGCGGCCGTGCAGCCGGTGCCGGTGCCGGTGCCGCCATCGCCCGTGCCTCCCCATACTTCCAGCACGCAATTCTGTGCGAGCGGCGGCACCGTCTCAGTCCCGCTGCCCGCCGTGGTATAGGCGTGCAGCGTCGGCGTGATGGTTTCCGATTGGCCGAGCAGCATTTGCATGATGCTCATGTGACGCCCGGGCCGCCCACGATGCATTCCGTGCCGCTCTCAAACCAGATGGTTGCCATGCCCCGCGGCGCCAGCGTGCGACTGCCGGTCGTTGTGGTGCCGGCGAGGCGCATGGTCGAGATCCCGGCGCTGATGGTGATGGCGCTGCCCGAATTGTTATAGATCGAGAATGCATCGCCTTGCGCGAAGGTCGAATTCGGCACCGTGATGGTGCCGGTGGCATTGATCATCTTGTTGCGATCAGAGAGCGCTGCCGTGGTATTTGATGAGGCGGGAACGCCACTGAAAATTTGCTTGCCGCCGATGTATAAGCCATTCGCATTGAACGTATCGACGCCTTGGCCGCCGCCGGTCGCGCTCGCGGTATATAGGCTGCCATCACCGCCGATAATGAAGCGCGCAATCGACTGTGTGCAGAGATTTACTGAGGTGTTCTGATTGGTGCCGACATAGAGCGGATTGGTGGTGATAGAAATCACTTCCGCATAGCCGGTGGCGATATAGGAACCGACCGACAGAGAAATGGGCCCCGCATAGACCTGCTGCGTGGTCGCGCCCGTGTTATCGCCGAAAATCGCCACCGAGTTGCTCGCCACGCCGGCGACAATGAGCGTGGTGCCGCTGGCTGGCGCATGTAACGTGAAATTGCCGGAACCGTTCAAATCCATGCGGGTCACATTGCCGGCCGTAAGCTTCACGCCGTTGTAACCGGAGAGCATCGTGCCGGGGCCGCCATAGCCCGTGAACGTCGCCATGGTCATGCCATAGTACGAAGCCGTCGCGCCATCAATCGTGCCGGTCTGTGATTCCAGCGCATAGCCGACCATGGCATCGGTGCCCTGCAATGAAATGGCCAGATTGCCAGATACCTTAATTGCGGCGTTCGTGCCATTGCCGGCCGCCACCGCCAGCGTCGCGCCAGCGCTCGCCGGGGTCGCAATGGTCACGGTGCCGGTCAATGAGCCTAAACCGCCGGGGAAACTGACAACACCCGCATTGCTAATGGACAGCGCCGAGTTGCCAAGCACCGACAGGGTGATGCCGCTGGCATCCGTTACCGCCATCGAAAAACTAGGGTTGTTCGTGCCACCGGTGCGCGCGATCGAAAAGACTGCGCCGTCTGAGCCGCGCGTCAGCGCCAACACTTGACCGGATGGCAATCCCCACGACAGCGATGCGTTCGGCACGCTCTGCCCGTCTTTCGTCAGGCACAGGCCAATGCCGCTTGCAAAATCGTTATCCTCGGTGTCGAACTTGGTGGCGCTGATCGGCAGGTTCGCCGCCGCATCGGCTGACCAGGAGGGGTAGCCGCGAGAATAGACGCCGGAACCGTTCCAACTCATGGCGTCGCGCTCCGATCCGGTGTAGCGTATGGCATATGCATTGCTTATTGACTCTGCTGTGCTTGGGCTGGATTTACTGGTTGGGCGCCAAGTCGCCGGGCCTGCGCTAACCCCTGAGCAATCGCCGCCGCCTTGGCGCGCGTCGGCCCGAGATCGTTGAGACCGCTCGCCGCCGCCGTCAGGCCGCGCTGCGCTGGCCCCAAGGCATAGGCAGTAGCTGCGCTTCGCGCCGCCGGATAAGCGAGACCGGCACCCAACCCCCATAAACTGCCGGTCGCATGTTCGCCCGCCAGCGCCATGACGGTGGCGAGCGTCCCACCCAGATGATTGATGCCGGCGCTGCCGATCTTGGCCGGCGACTGCGATGCCTTGTCGTAGGCGCTGCCGAATTCGGCTGCGGTGCGCAAATCGCCCGTCAAAGGTTCGTCGCGCTTCAAGGCGTTGGAGAGCGCCTTGATGGATACATCATTGGTCCCATCGGTTAACGCATCCTCGACGGTATGCGTTTTGGCGATCAACTGCCGCGCCGCCTTGAAATTCTGCACGATGCCATTCGGCACCTGCTTCGCCGCCGCCTGCGTGCCGAGTGAGCGCTCGATTTGATCCTCCAATGCATTGGAAAGCGTCTTGAAATCCCGCCCGACCGCGCTATTGCCGGCGCGAAACGCTGCGGAGGCCGCATCGCGCAGTTCGCTGATTTTATCGATCGCATGGCCGGCATCGAATGACGGCACATCGAGCGTGTCGAGTTCGCCCGCAACGGGTGAGGGCGTAGAGCCGGGGAAGGATTGCTGCATGCCGTTGTATTTGTCGCGCAGCGATTCCAACACCTTGGCAAACGTGCCATCGGTCTGAATCGGCCCGGCCTGGCGCACCGCCTCGTACGCTTTGCCAGCCTCGGCGCGCACCGCTTGCAGCGCTTGCGCGGTCAGCGGCGCATCGGGATTCAGGCCCACAGCCTTGGATGCGGCCACATTGGCCACCGCCTGATTCTTGAGGCTGGCGGCCTGTTGCACGGCGATTTTTCCGGCCGCCGTTTCCGCGACCCAGTTCGCGGCCGAGGGATTGGCGGTATAGGGCGGCACGACATAGCCGGCATCCTGAAATTTCTTAAGCTGCTGCGCGGTCATCTGCGCTTTGGTTTCATCCGGCGTCATGAACGAGGCCGGGACCGCGGGACCTTTCGGGGCGATATTGAGAAGTCCCGCCAACCGCTGCAGGCCCGTGGCGGCTTCCGGGGCCGTGGCCGCCATACCCCCCGCAGCCATCGGCATCACCACGTCGGCCGCCTTTTCCACCGCGCCTTGCGGTGCGCCGAACGCTTGATCGAGTTGCTGGCGCCACGCATCGGAGGAATACGGCAAATTGGCCGGATGGCCGGCCAGATTCGAGATGCCGTTCACCGCCGCCTCGCCGAAGTCCGACACCATATTAGGCACCGCGAGCAGCGCCTCAGTCGGCCAGCGGATCGCTTGCCCCGCCCAATGCTTCAAATCCTCACCGGTATGATCGGTGGCGATCTGCGCCTCAAGCCGCGCCAGCGTATCGGGATCGGTGATGGGCTGGCCGGCGGCCGGGGGCGCGGCCTTTACCTGCGCTTCCAACGCGGCCAATTGGTCCGGGTCGGTGATGATGGCCATCAGTCCGCCGTTTCCCAGTGACCATCGGCATATTTGTGCGCCGTCTTGCCATTGACCGTCGCTGTCGCGATCGGCGTCGCTTTGCCAGCCGGCGCCGCGGCGGCCGGCCCGAACTGCGCGGCGGGGTGGGTATCCAGCCACTTGGCAAAGGGCACGCGATTGGCGTACCACGATTCAAACCGCTGCGGATTGCCCTGCAACTGGTCGTGGTAGTAACCGTAATCGGTCGATCGCTGCTTTGAAAAGCCGGCGGCCTGGTTGTCGAGTTGCACCAGGCGCGAGATGGCGCCCTTGAGCATCTCCGGGCTCGGGCTCGCATCATTCGCCAGTATTTGAAATTCGGATGCCGCGGGCCGGCCGCCGAAGGTCGGCTTGAGCGACAGCAAGGGGTTGCGCAGCAAGAATTTCTTAAGCTCGGCCGAGTCATTGACCGTCTTGGCGTCCGGTATCCAAGGCACCGAGACGCCGAGTTCGGACGCCTTGGCGCCGAGCTTCAAGAGCGCCGCCGATAGCGGGCCGGTTTCGCTCGAGTTCAGCACCTTGAGCGCCTCATTGTTGAACGCGATGCGCTGATCGGCCAGGTCCGCCTCCGATCCGTATTTGTCCGACAGTTCGTCGTTTTTCTTGGCCATGCCGGCGACGAGTTCCTTCTGGTACGGATCTTCGCCCAGGCCCGAAGGATTCGGGCGCACCGGCGCGCCCTTCCAGATGCCGGGCGTGACGCCGGCAGGCGTCGGCGGCGCCTGGGTGACGACGTGACCGGCGCCGGATGACGCAGGGCCAGTCTGCGGGCCGCTGCCCGGCGGCGCCGCACCGGTGCCGGACAGGCCCGCGCCCGGGCCGAAGTAATTGCGCGGCGCACCGGGCAGACCGGGCGGCAGGCCGAAACTGTAAGTTGAGCCGCCGCCGGGCGTCTGGAATTCGTGAATGCTGCCCTGCGCTGTGCCCTGCGCCACGGCCTGGTGCTGCTGCGCCAGCGCCGGCGCAAGGCCGGGGATGTTGAACGCCGCGGAGGGGTTGCCGCTTGAGTCCCGACTGAAATCCATGCCGGGCGGCAGGTTCGGGCTGCGCACCCAGTGAAACCCGCCTTGGCCATCCGGGATGCCCACCTCGCCGCCGGAGCGCAACTCGACCAGCCCCTTTTTCAGCGCCTCGGCCTTCATCTGTTGTTGCGCCGCCGCCACATTGCCGCCGTTGGCGGCCAGCGCGGTGCGCCATTCGGGCGTACCGGCCGCCATTTCGGCGAATTTGTCGGGGTGCTGGGTGAACAGCGCATAAGCCACTTGCGGCGGCAAATTGAACGGATTGAGCGGATTCGCGGCCGGCGGTCCCTGAGTCGGCGCGGATGCGCCTGGCAAGCCAGCATTGGGCGGCGGCGGTGCGGCGGGTTGTCCGGCATCCGCGGCGCCAGCGCCGCCGGTATAGCCGCCTTGCGGGCCCTGATCGACTGGCGCGGCCGGCGCTTGCTGACCGCCCCCGAAGGCGCCCAAGGCCTGCGCCATCATCTGCGCGCGGCTTTGGTTCGAGGTATCGGTGGCCTTCTTGGCCAGCAACGCCTCGACCAGCTTGGAGACGCCCGACAGCGGCGATAGGCGCGCCTGCTGGTAGATGCCTTTGACGCCCGAACTCGGCTGCTGCACCTCGGCCGGCGACAGGGCCATGCCCTGCAGCGCCTGGGCGAGTTGCTGCTGCCTGAGCGAGGCGAGGTAGGCCTGCGGGTCGACGCCCGGTGGCACCATGGGCAGGGCGGCTGCGTCAGGCATTCATCGGCCCCTGGGCGGCGCCAGACAGGTTCGGCGCCAAAGGCGGCGACGCGGCCGCGCTCCCGGCATCCGACATGGCGGTGCCTTGCGGCACGGTATTGAGCAACCGGCGGCTTTTGGCCAGCATTAGGGCCTTGGCCAATTGCTGCATCGCATCGGGCGACACCGCCATGCCGGGCGCGGCTTGGCCTGGGATCTTCATGGGCGCGACCATGGAAGGCGCGCTCGAAATGGCGCCCATCGGCATCATCATCGGCGTCTGGGTGTACGGCATCAGGCAAGCCCCAAGTACATGAGATAGGCCGCGCCCAGGCTCGAGGCATCGGACAGCGCCGCATTGCTCGAGGCGACATTGGCGTTGTAGCCAGCCAATTGCCCGGCGTACTGATTCTGGAACGCCGACATGATGTCGGGCGCACTGGTCGAGCTCTGCGCCGGCGCGATCCCCTGCGGCGTGTTGACCTGCGTGCCGCCCATCAGCGCCTGCAACTGATTCAACGGCACGCCGGTCTGCGTGGCCCAGTTCTGCAGTGCTTGGCCGGTGGTCTGGTTGTTCAATTGCGCACCCGACAGGCCCTGGCTGAATTGCTGGCCGGCGGCGGTATTGGCGAATTGGCCGGCTGACAGGTCCTCGCCGAACAGTTGCTGATTGGTGTTCGCTGCCTCGTTGTACTGCGTGTTCTGCAGGCCGGTGCCGGCGGTAATCGCCGCGCCCGCGGCCTGGGTCTGGGCATTCGCGACCTGCGCATTGAAGGCCGCCATGGCGTTGTCGTAGGCCGGGTCGCCCGGGTGCGCGCCGGAATTGCGCAGGCTCGAGTCCAACTGCTCCTGCTGCTGTTGCAGGCCCGGCATGATGGCCGCTTCTTCGCCGGCGAGAGCCGTATTCTGCCCGTATTGCTCATAGCCTTGGGTGGGACCGATGCCGGGCACGTTCGAGGTGTTGAGGCTGGTTTGCACCGGTGCCGTGCCGTTCACCCCATACTGCAGCGCCGGGGTCTGCGGCGCGCCCGTGCCGGCGATGCCGGCGAGTTGCTGCTGGACCTGACCCGCGATGCCTTGATTGCCCTGCTCGAGGCTCTGCTGGGTGTTCAGCAACTGCTGCTGCGGCGCGGATAAGGCCGTGGTCTGGGTATACATCGGCGCGCCGGTGGTCGGATCGTAGCCCGAAATCTGGTACGACGTGGTGCCGGTCGGCGTCACCGTGTCGGTCGAGTTCAGCGCCTTGTTATAGGCCGCTGCCTGGGTGCCGTATTGGTATTGCGCCGCCGCGGACTGATACGGATCGGGCGAGGAGGGCGCGCTGCCTTTGCTCATGCCATCCTCATGCGCTGCAGGGCAGCGGCCAGCGCCGGCCCCTGTTGCGGATTGGCGACAGGCTGAATGCCCGCCTGCGGCATCGGGCCGGCCAGCGGCCTAATGGGTGATGCGCCGGAGGGCGGCGGTAATCCGGGGCTTTGGGCGCCGGGTAAGGTCGGCGGCAGTGGCTGCCCGGGTCGGTTTTGAATGCCCATGTTGCAATTCTCCCACAGTTAGCCAGCGGCATTCTTCGCGAAGCATGCCGTAAATCAAGCAATCCTCATCGCCTGGCAGGTAGGCGCGCAAAATGCCCTCATAGCGCCACCCGAGCCCCTCACAGAAGCGCTGTGAGCGCTCATTGGTCGCCGCGATCATGACGGTGCAGCGCCGGCAGTTGAGTTGAAAAAAGACATAGCGGAAGCATTCGCCCAGGAATCGACGCGTCAGCCAGCGCGGGCCGGCGCCGGCGACGTGCAAATGAATGTCGCGCTGGGTGTAATTGGTGAACACCGTCCCGCCGACGATGTGGCCGGTGCCGTCCAATTGCCCGATAGCGGTGTAGGGGATCTCGCCCAAGTCCATCAGCGGATTGCGCTCCATGACCCAAGCGGCAACCGCTTCATCCATTTGCGCGGCGACAAACTTCATGGCTCATTTCCCATAAAACGTGCCGCCCGGTTCGTGCATGAAAATGGTCGACAGCCATTTGACTGCGAGATTGGAGGTATTGCCGCGCAGGTTCAGTCCCGCGCAAAAGCCTTCGCCCAAGAGTCCGGTCCACTTGTTGACGATCTGCGAGGCATCGGTCCAATACGTGACATTCCAATACGACGTGCCCCATGGCGCGGTCGAGCCATTGGACAGCGGAATGCTGCCACTCGGCTGCGTGGTCGAAAAGTCGATGTTGAGATTCACCGAGACCGATAGATTCCCCGTGGTCTGAAACAACGGCTGACACTGCGTGAAGCGCTTCAAGTTCGTCGGATCATCCATATAGGAATAGGCGCACTGCGCTTGCCATTGGATCGGGTTGCCGCCATCGGCAAGTTGGCCCTGATCCATGCCCTGCACGCTGCCATTGGTGCCGAAGTAGAGTTGATCTTGGAACAGTTCCCAGCAAAACGCATTCAAGGGCGATGCATACTGTCCCCAAGTGCACCACGAATTGGCGCCCAAGGTATTCATGACGAACTGGTACGACGTGCCGAAGGTGCTGGAAGTCGGCACGTTCAAGATGAGTTTGTTGCCGATCGGCGAGAGCAGCAATTGCCAACCGGGGTTGCCGGCATTCAACTGCAGCGCTTGAATTAGGCCGAAGCGGATCTTATCCGAGAGCGCCTCACGCGTTTGGCTGCGATCGGTCAGCATCGCCTGCGAGAGCAGGATCAGGCCATCTTCGCAAATGATCGCCGCGTCCATACCCATTTTCTGCCAGGTCTGCCGACCGATGCCGATCGGTGCGCCGATGCGAAAGCGCGCCGCCACGCCCCAGGTCGATGCCGAGGCGGGGTCGTAGCCCTGGAACATGACCACTTCGCCTTTGTTCGAGATGAACGCGATATAGTCATTCGTGCCGGCGGTGTTGTCGATCGATACCGTGATGATGGTCTGAATGTAGCCGCCCAGCATGAAATTCGGTGCGATGTTGAGCAGCGTGAGCGCGCCGCCGATATCGTTTTGCGGCAGATAATAGACGTTGAACGTGCCGTTCTGCACGAACCACAGGCGCTGCTTGTAGGCGGCAATCAGGCGCAGCGACGAGAGCGGCGAAGGGCCGCCGGTCAGCGCATAGGTGCCGGTGGTGGCAATCGGATACCACGTCGTGCCGTCCCAGACCAGCGGCGCATCCGCGCCATTGACCAAATACAGCACTTCCGCAGACCCGGTGCCGAATTGCACATAGTCATAGCGCGTGCTGGTGATCGCCTGCACGGTATTGCCGGCGCCGCCGACGACCGCGGCGCCCACCGCGCCGCCGCCGGCATTGTCGGCGCGAAAGATGGAGCGCACGCCGCCATTGTTGACGGCAGCGAAAAGTTCATTGGTGCCGCTGGAGAGCGCGGCATAATTCATCAGCGTTTCGCAGTTGCCGGTAAAGGTCGCAAGCGTCGAGCGCCCCGAGCGCACTTCCACCCAGGAGGTCTGCGGGAATAGGTTGTCCAGGATGATGGCATCCGTTTCCGGCATGGCATCCAAGGCGTCGCGGGTATTTAAGCCGCCGATCGGCGCCGGAATACGATGCGTCGCCGCCTTGCTGGTGGTGCGCAACTGGCGCAAGATTTGGCGCTTGGCGACGCTCATGAGCCAAACCCGGTATCCGGTACATTCTGCGAATTGAGCAAGCGGATGCCGCTCGCGCGGGCATTCAACGGCAGATTGCGCGCCATGGTGAAGCGGCCCGTGGTGCGGAACAGCGAATCTTCGTATTCCTGGTATTCCTCTTCGTAGGAATTGCCGATGACTTTCAGCATGCGCCATTTCAAGGACTTGACCAGCAGATCTTCCGGGAATGCCAGGCTGATATCAGTATCGAGCTGCATCGCGGCCTGCGTCGGCTGGCCGGTCGTGCCAAACGGCGCGGCCCAATACTGGCTCGCATACTCCATCACGATAAGGTCTGCGATCGGCGAGGATTGCCCGGTCGGCACATAGGGGGCCGGGTTGAGGTATATCATCCCTTCCATCAGCCGATAGCGGATGCGCGGGCCCACCGGCGAGATGCCGGATTTCAGCACCTGCCATTCCTGCGCATCGACCGGCCCGAGCAATTGCCAGCGGAAGTTCCGATCCCACCCCGTCTGCGGAATGAAGTAGTTCAAGTCCGACGGCGGCGGATAGGCCTCCTGACCGAACGCGATGGCCGTATCGGTGGCCGAACCGGAACTCAGGTTGGCCGGTTGACTCACCGTCACGGTGCCGGCGCCCGCATTGACCGCCGTCACCATCACGTCATTGATCAGGTAGGCGCTGGACGCGATCCAGCCGACCTGCACGCCGGCTAAGTTCGTGCCCGTCAGATTCGTGATGACGTTCGAGCCCGCGGTCAGTTTGCCGGTGAACGGGCCAATGCCGAGCATGTTGAACAGAAACTGCTTGCGGATCACGGGCCAGTAATCCGCCGCCGCGGTCATATCGCGCAATTCCAAGCCGGCGCGATTGACCAGCGCACCCGCCTGCTGCGCGCGCACGTCGGCATTGCCGATGACGGAGGTGGGCTGTCCCAAGCCAATCTCCTGCATCGCTTGGGAGACGATGGTCAGGAGCGACATCAGGCCGCCTTGTCAGCGTCCGGGATTTTGTGCTTTTTGCGGCTCTGCTCGACGCTCAATTGCTTGAGCTGCTGACCGGTCTGCGCATGGGCGCCGGGCGCGCGGTCAAGCTGCGGCACTTCGCCCCCGGCGAGACGCTGCTGCAGGGCCATGACGGTGGCATTCAGCGCTTCGATCCGCGCCGAGGATTCCTTGTACAGTTCCTCGAACCGCGTGGCCTTCTCCTGTTCGCGCGCCACGATGCGGTTTTTCTCCCGCTCATCGAGGTAGGCTTTCGCCTGGTCGCGGTACTTGACCGCGCCCATGATCGACTGCGCCGCCTGATCGGTCAGGCCCGCCAACGCCTCCACGGTATGGATGTTCTGCGATTTCAAGGACTCGGCGTAAGAGCGGGTGATGACGCCCCATTGCTCGATCGGGTGGCCGGTATCGGCCGAGATGCCTTTCTTCATGAAGCGCGCCCAGGCCTTCGGGTACTTGGTCGGCTCCGGCGCATCGCCGTTCTCGCACACCTCGAGGATATCCCAGTCGGTGTGATACTCGCCCGACTGCGGGTCGACCACCATCTCGTAGGTGATGCCCTTGGTCTGATGCACCCAGACCGTATTGCGATTGCCGGGCTGCATGATGCGGGTCATGATGTTCATGCGGTAGATCGGATGGCCGATGCTCTTGGAGAGGTACTCCATATACAACGGCTCTTCGAAGAACTCGACGATCATGCCGTCATCGGTGCCATAGGACACCGCCATGGTCCCATCCTTGCGCAAGTCGCGCGGCGGGGCGAAATCGGGAAGATCACTCATGATGCGGTCCTTTCGTAGATGACATCGCGATGCGCGACGCCGATGCGGGCATAGCCCAAATGGGTGAGAAATTCATGCACGGCCGAATCTTCGTAGCCGTAGCGGCGCCCCAAGCCTTTCAGTTCCACCACGATCAGCGGCGCGCAGCGGCGGATGGTGGCCTCGGCGCCCTGCAGGGCAAAGAGCTCATAGCCTTCGATGTCCAATTGCAGCAAATCCACGGCGCCGAGTTTCAGGCTATCGATCGTGATGACTTCGAACTCATCGCCTTGGGCGATGGCCGAGGCGCCGCAGGCACCCACTTCCCGCGCAATGCCGGCGACGCCGGGGGCATTGGCGAGGGCGCAATGCCTCTTGACGACGTTCGATTCGCTGACATTCAAGTCCAAGCACTGCCAGTTGAGCGCATCCGGCTCGAAGGTGTAGACCGTGCGAAAGGATTTGGCCAGCGCCTTGGCGAACAGCCCGACATTGCCGCCGGCCTGCACCGCGGTGCGCCGCTCCTTGCAGCGGCCGATGTAGGATTCCAGGTCCTTCAGGCCACGCGCCACCACGCGCCGCTCGGCGACATCGTGCGCCGGCCACGCAATGCCATCGAAGGTCAGTGTCTCGGTGCCGCGGCTCATGGCATCGGCCATGGCAGCGATCATGCCCTCGCCGTGCACCGTAATCTCGCAGCCCTGCGCAATCAGGAGCGTCGCCAATTCGCGAAAATCCTGCGCCTGGGAGGCCATCCACGGCGCGGCCTTAAAGCGCTTGCCGGCCACGATGCAATCCAGCACCTTCTCGCCGTCATTGAGCGGCTGCGCGTAGGCATGGTGCACATCGCCTTGGTAGCAGGAATCGAAGCCGAACAGTGCCAGGCGCCGAAATCCCATGGCAAACGCCAAGGCCATGGCGCGCAGGCCCACCGTCGAGCCGCCGCCAATGAGCATGGCGCCGGCGGGCGCGATGGTTTCGATGCCGTCGGTGATCGGGTGCCAGATGCCCAGTTTGCCGGCCGCGGCGCCGCGCGCCAGCACGGTGGGATCGCAAATGGAGGCATAGAGTTTGGCGCCCCCCGGATTGACCCACTCGGCGAGCTGGCGGCGCGCATCGAGCATCACATGGAAATTGGCCGTGATGCCGGCGACCCGCAAATGCGCGTCGGCCTGATTGGTCGAAAAAACCATCGCGCCGCCGCCCTGCAAAGCCGCAATCTGGAAGCGCTGGTCGGTGAGCGACGGGCCGCCCCCGCAAATGACCGCGAGGCGCTCATGCGGGTCGGAGGAAGCCAGTTCGTCATAGCCATGGGTCAGGGCATCGGCGACATTCGCCAATACCTGATCCTGGGCGACGGTGCCGACCTTGACCAGTTCGGCCGCCGAGCCGCCGCCGACCGCCCAGACCATGGGCACCCAGCCGGTGGTGATTTCATGCGGCCGTGGTTGGCCATGGAAGAAAACGACGGCCGTGCGCTCCGGCACGCCCCAGACGCAATCGACCTTGTACGAGCGCAGGCGCCCGGGATAGAGCGCCTGCAGAAAATCGGGACCATAGGGCGCGCCGCCAATGCGCTGCGGCAACCACTCGCGCCAGAAAGTCTCAAGGACCGCCTGATCGCCGCCCAAGGGCTTGGGGCGCCCATGCGCCTGCCATTCTTCCCAAATCGAGTCGACCAGCGGCATGCCGGCGAGAAAACTCATGATCGAAGATTGGTAGCCGCCCGGCCGATAGACATCTTCGAGCAAGCCGAAGGCACCCGGATAGGCGAACAGCGGTTCCAGGGACCCGGTGATGGCGGTATCTAAGTCGAAATACCAAACCCGCTCACCGCGCGCGAAGCGCTTGGGTTCGAAAAGCGCCATTTTCGCCCACCAGCCGGTCAAGCCGTCGGGGAGCGCCTGACATTCGACCCCGGCGAGTGCCGCAAAGTCCGCCGGCCGATCCGTGAGAACCACGAACCGACCGGCAAACCCTGCTTCCAAGTTGCGTCGCACCATGTCGTGCAGGCGCTCTACGTAGTCGACGACGCGACCCTCGTAGTTGCCCTGCGCGACACAGACGACGCTGATCATCACGCGCCTTCGAGGGTCGGCTGGCCGTTCAGGTACACCAGCACGCAACTGGAGGTCGACGTCACGGTGGCGCTATTGGCGAGCCGCGCCCCCAGCACCTGGCCGCCGGCCGAGCTCGTCGTATACAGGCGCCCGGCGGTGCCCGACACATAGACCCCGGCGCTCGCGGCGGTCGCCACCGGCGCGACCTGCACGGCCGTTTTCAGCACCTGCGCCTTGCCGCCGGTCTGAAACCAGGCGTATTGCACGCTGGTGGTATTGCTGGTGATGCCATTGCCCGAGTTGTAGGTGGTCGAGGCCACACACACCGCGAGCGGCACGCCGGACTTCTGCGCCGTGCCTTTGACCGGCAGAATGACGTAGGAATAATCCGACGTCGACGAGCTCGATGCCCAGGTGCACACCGTACCCAGCGGCACCGCGGTCGAGGTCGGCACCGCCAGGTAGATGAACTCGCCAAACCCCAGCATCGGCTCCCACGCCCGGATGCGCTGACCCAACTGCGGTTGAAACACCGGCCGCGGCAGCACCGAGGTGGCCACATTCTGCAGGCCGGTCGAGGCGGGGCCGGGGCCGGGGGCGTCGGTCGAGACGAACCCGATGTCGAGCGCGCCGATGGTGGTGTCGATGAACGACCAATTGTAGGTCGGGGCGGCCGGCACCTGCGCCGCGAGAAACGAGACTTTTGCCATGATGAAATGCTCCTAGATGGTTTCGCGGGATCAGGCAGCCAGAACGCCCTGCAGGAAGCGGTTGCTGGTGGTCATGTTGCCGGCGAAGCCGATCAGCTTGACCATCGCATCCTGGTTTACCGCAAAGCGCTCATCGCCCAAGGGCGCGAAGTTCCGATCGACGTGCGGCCGGAAGAAGAGGTACTTGGTGTTGAGGAAGTACATCGAGTTGGTCGGCGCACCGCCGCCGAAGCCGCCATCCAGCACCACATCGCAGTTCATGTACTTGAGCGTCTGGAAGCCGAGCTCCGCCATCTCATCGTTCTGCACGCGCTGAATGGCCTGCATCGATTCAAGGTAGAACCGATAGTAGTTGTTGTCGGCCACGATCAGATCCGGTGCATCCGCGCCGCGCACCAATTGCAGGTAGGTCCGGTTCATGTAGGTCTGGATGTTGGCGGTGGAAGTCGCCGCGCCGCCCGTGGTGACGCCGGAGAAATACACATTGCGCCAGAACGACCAAACCGAGGGGTCGATGCCGCCGACGATACCGGAGGATGGCGTGGTCGAGACCAGGAGCTGGATGCCGCCGATCTGCCGGCCGCCATCGGCCGTGCCGTTCGAATACGCATCGAGCGCGATGTTGTTGGTGAGGGTCTGCTCGGCGTTCTCGATGCGCCCCTCGAGCAGATCGATGATGGCTTCCTCGCCCGAGTTCTGCAGCATCTCCAGGCCCGAGATGCTGACGGCCACGGCGGCCTGGGCATAGTTGTACTCGGCGCCGGTGAACACATCGGAGGGTGCAATGTTCAGCACTTCGTACCCGGAATATCGCTTGTAGGTGCCGTTTTCCTGGTAATTCAGTTCCTGCACGATGGTGCGCCCGCCGGTCACGGGCTTGACGCGGCCGCGCGCCCGCAGGCGATACAGCAGCGCATTGTTCTTGGTCACGTTGTCGGCGAGTTTGCCGGTGCGGTTGCGCAGCGTGGTGGTGACGATTTCCGTCACCGTGCTGCTCGGATTGACTAAGGCCATGGGGAGGGACTCCTAAAAGGGTTAGATTCGCGACCTTGCTTCGGCAAAGTTCGCCGCCAATTCTTCACGTAGGGATCGGTTCTGCGGCGCGCCCTCCGGCACTGAGCCGGAACCGCCGCGGATCGAACCGCCCTTGAGGCGCGCTTTACGCGCCGCCTCGGCTTGTTTGGCCGCCGTGCTGGCTGCCGCGTTCTGCCGGTCGAGTAGCACCTGGCGGATGTCGGGGCGCGTCCAAATGGCGGCGTTGTAGGCGTCATCCAGGGTCTGAGCCGTGCCGGCGTTCAACATGGCGATCATTTGATCCTTGACCGCATCGAAGAACTCGGCCTCGGGCTTGGCCCGAAAATCGGCAATGTCTTGCAGGACTTTCTCCTGCTCGGCCCGCGCCTGGGCTTCCTGATCGCGCTGCTGCTTGGTCTTGAACTCTTGCCATTCGCGTGCGGTTTGCACGATCTCGGGCGGGAGAGCGGGAGCCGGGGCAGAAGGCGCGCCATTCGGCGCAGTCGGGGAATTCGGGGAGGCGCCGGCGAGCGTGCGGAGGTCAATGCCATTGCGCATGGCCACATCGCGGATCAGGGCGGCCTTGCTGGCCGGGTCGCTGCCTTGCAGCACGCTCATGATGCCGAGAAACCCCTCATAGACTTGCAGGGGATGCTGGCCGGTGCGGGCGACGATGGCCTGATGCTTGCCGGTGATTTCGGAGAATTGGCGCGCGAGCTGCCGCTCATCATCGAATCGGCTGGCTTGGCTCGCGGCCTCGCGCTCGCGCCGCAGAATCTCTTGCCGGGCGGCTTCGGGGACCTCTTTCCAGATGGCTTTGCCGGCTGCGGTCCAGAACTGCGGCGCGAGGGTCGAGGGCTGCGGCGCCTCGGCAGCGCCCGGGGCCGGGGCGGCCGCGGCGCTCGGGGTTACGGACGAGGCGGCGGCCGCCGCCGGCGGCTCTTTAGGGGCAAACCGGCCGGATTGATCGCGCGGCCGGCCTTCGCCGGTCGGTGCGTCGGCCTGCGCGGCCGCAGGCGCCGCGGCTTCGGCGGCCGGTTCCTGAGCGGCGAGAACCTCATCGCGGGCGGCTTCGAGCGTCTCGCGCAAGGTCGGCTCGGCCTCGGGGGCCTCGACTTCATCGGCAACAGCGGGGGCAGCTTTGGCCATTTAGGCGGATTTCCTGTTGTGCTTGCGCAACACGGAGGGTACTACACGGCGCAATTCTTCGCGAATTTCGCCCTTTTTCGTGGTCGATCGCATCTGTTTCGTGTCTTTTGGCGTCTCGTTGCCCACTTCGGAAAAGCCATTGCGGCGCAAAAATTCCCGATGCGCCTTGCGGCTGGTGATCATCTGGCCGGCGCGATCGCCCGCCACGGCACGATAAGGCGCCAGATCCGGCATGACCTGCAGCGGCGTCAACTCGCGCACCATCCAGGCGCCGCAGGCGCATTGCTCCGGCGCCATGCATTCCTCGACCGCGCGCAACACCTCGCGCGGCGCGCGGCAGGCGGGACAGCGCCAGTCGTACAGCGGCATCAGCAGGAGTACCACAGTGAATTGTTGCGGAAAAACAACGCCGAGCCGCCCGCGGCAATGGTGCCGGTCGCGCCCGCCAACTGATTGGCGGCCAGTGAGCCGGTCAATTGGCTCACGTTGATGGCCGAAGCGGACTCATTCACGATCAGCACGGCCTGCCCATCGGCGAAGCCGGTGGCGGAAAAGCCAGTCAGGGTGAGCGTCGAGGGCGGATTGAACCGCACCCGATTGATGCCGGGCCCGAATCCGGCGCCCGACGGCCCGGCATAGTCATTGACCGTGCCAGAACTGACCGTATCGACCAGCGGCGAGCCGAAAATCGGGCCGCCGCTGGAGCTCGTGAGCGGCGCCCAGGCGGCGAGGGTCGGATTCCACAGGCAGAGGCCCGAATCCGACGTCCAGGCCAGCGCGACCTGTTTGAGGTTCGTGATCTGCGGCAGGAGGTTCGCACCGGCCGAGATGGCCACGGCGGACACCGACTGCGACGGCGAACACAGCCAGGAGCCATCCGGCACTTTCTGCTCGACATAGGTGCCCGCAGCGACGCCGGTGCCGTTGATGGTGTTGCCAACCGCCAGCGTGCCGGTGGCGCTGCTGACATACAGCCGTTTGCCGACAAAGGTGCCGGTGGCGGTATAGGTCGGGGTATAGAGGTAGGTGCCGGGCAGCAAGATCGGCTGCCATTCGCCCATTTGGTGGGCCGGGTCCATGAGTAACAGGGTCATTTAGGCCGCCTTCGGTTCGGGTTTGGGCAGGGACTTTTCATGCTCTTGCTGCGCTTTGGCCATGCGCTGCTCGTGGTCGTGGCCCATCTGCGCCACCTGAATCTTGGTGCGGGCGTCCAGCATCGCGATGCGCTCTTTCGCCGCGGTCTCCCACTGCACGCGCTGCGCCTCGAACTGATTTTTGAGCTCTTGGATGGTCGTCTGGGTGTGCGCGTCCATCTGCGCCTTGTGGGTCTGGAGCTGCGCGTCCAAGGTCATTTTGTGCTGGTCGCGCTGCGCCTCCAATTGCTGCTCCTGCGCGTTCTGCTGCGCC
This sequence comes from uncultured Rhodopila sp., assembly GCF_903944925.1. GTDB lineage: Bacteria > Pseudomonadota > Alphaproteobacteria > Acetobacterales > Acetobacteraceae > Rhodopila. Next base: position 26,972 of record NZ_CAJATU010000137.1, read on the forward strand.
TGCGCGGCCTGCTGCGCCTGCGCCACCTGCGCATCCAACTGCGCCTTGGCCTGGGCGATCGCCTGCTCGGTCTGCGCCTTGACCTGAATCTCCATCAGTTTCGGATCGGGCGGCTTCGGCTGCTTGGCGGCCTTGTTTAAGGCTTCCATCATGTCATCGAAGGTCTGTTCGATCGCCCTGGCAGTTTTGAAGGCGCGCAGGCCGAACATGAGAATTTCGCCGAGCATCGGCACGATCTCAGGCGCCTGCATGCCGGCCTCGACCATCTGGGTGAGGAAGCCGGCGACGCTTGAGATGAGTTCGATGCGCGCGCGTTTCTCGGCCTCTTCATCCATGCGAATGGTCGAGTCGGTCTCGATATCGAGCCGGAACTCGCGCAGCACCGGATTCTTCAAAAGCGCCTCGACTTCCTCCCAGGTCGGCAGTTCGAGCAACTGCAGTTTGTCGGGGGAAATGGGCGCTTGCCCTGGGGCGGGCGTGGCCGCCATGGAGGGGGCGCCCGGCGCCATCTGTCCTTGCGCCGCGGGGGCCATCGGGTGCGGCATGACCGGGGGACCGGCTTGACCGCCCATCGGGGCGGCCGGGGGTGCCGGAGCAGGACCGGGCGCTCCTGGACGCACGCCCGGCGGCGCGCCGGCAGCCGCAGCGGGCGCCGGGGATGACGGCGCGGTGGGCTGGGGAGGTTGCGCCATTGCCTGCATCTGTTGAGCCCGCGCCACGGCGGCGAGCTCAGTCTGAATCTGCTGCTTTTCGGCGGCTGTCAGCAGTTTCACGCCGCTGATCTGCTTCAAGGTCTCGATGCTGTAGCCGGCGATGATCTGGCCCATCAGGCGCACCTCATCGCGGCAGAAGCGCTGCACTTCAGCCTGCGCATCCTGCAGGCGCACCATCGAGAACTGGCCCTTGATCTGTTGCGCCGTGGCCGTTTCATTCGGGTCGGACATGCCGCGCACGATGTCGGCGATGCCGGTCAACTGGTACACATCCTCGATCAGCTCTTGGCGCTGCTCGCGGATTTTGCCCAAGGTCTCGGCGATCATGTCCATGGGCAGGAGCTCAAACACCCCGGCCAGGCCGCCTTTTTCCTTCAGCACCGCCCAGCCTTCGACCGGCACCAACTGGTTTTCGACACCCTCGGACAACAGTCGGTCGAGGCCTTCGGCGGAAGTGTCGCGCACGCCGGCGACTTTCAGTGCCTTGGTGATGGCCGAAATGCGGCTGGAGAGCTCGTCAATCTCGTTGGCTTGGTCCTGGTAGAACGCGAAATTGGGCGTCGGGATCAGTTCATCCGTGCACATGTTCGCCGCGAGTGGCCGCGGGCAAGGGAAGAAATCAACCAGCCCGAGCATGTCATCGCGTTTATCTAAGAGCCGCGGCCAGTTCTTGACCATCCACAGCACCACGCGGCGGCGCCGGTCCCAAATCTCATAGACGATGGCCTTCTTGCCGTTCGTCGGGATTTTCGAGTCATTCAGCGACTTGGGCGACCAATCGAGGGGGATCTGGTTGATTTCTTCCGGCGTCAGGCCGCCATCCAGATTCTGCTCGGCCTCCCCAAAGCGCTCGGCGAGTTCGTCGCGGTCCATGTAGACGCGGCGCCATTTGCCTCGCACCTCATCATCGGTGCGGCCCCAGGAATGGCCGTAATCCTCCCAGAACACGTAATCGAGTTTGCATTCTTCGTATTCCAGCGTGTCCTCGGCCGCCTCATCATCGGCCTCGTTCGTCACCTGCTCGCCCATGCTCTGCAGTTCGGTCGAGGCGGAATGATCGGGCGGCGCGGCATCGGGCGTGAGCGGCTGGGCGGCTTCGGCCGGCCCGGACTGCACCGGGCCTTTGATCTCGGGCAGGGTCTCGGGCGGGCGCTTTTCCTCTTTGGCCGCCGGCAACTCCTCGGCTTTGAAGTGCGGCACATAGCGCACCCACACCGTGCCGCGGCCCGGCAGTTCGTAATCCATGACCACCTGACGATTGGTCTGCCAGGCATCGTTCACATGGTCGAGGGTGTACTCGATGCTGCGCTCGAGGATCTCGGAGGTGATGCGGCCGATCGGGTCTTTGTCGCGGTAACGCCGCTCAACCACCGGTTTCGGGTTGCGGGCATAGAGCGCCGGCAGCCGGGTCTGGGTATTCGCCCAGAGGATGTTATAGCGGGTCTGGGTCTCTTCGCGCGGGCTGCGGATGTCCTTGTACTTTTTCATGATCTTGCGGCCGCGGCGCAAGAACTTGTCAAACATCCACTCGTAATTGGTGATTTCGTCGCGCCAGTAGGCCACCTCCGGGTCAAGGTCAGTGCCGCGCGTCGAGGTGGAAGGATCGGACTGCATCAGACGACGACGAACGTATCCTTGGCCGAGCAGTTCGCCACAAGGCCGTTCACGAACTCAATCGGGAAGGGATACCAGCCGACCGCCGGGATGGTGGTGGAAGCGAGGATCGCGGTGGGCAGGTTGGTCGCCACGGAGGCGTCATACAGCACCACCGTGCCGGTGGCCTGGGCGAAAAATCCGAGCAACTGACCGCCGCGCGCCAGCACCACCTGGGCTGAGCCGGTGGTCGGGGTAATCGGCATTCCAATGGCAAGTGCGCCAGGTGGGGGCATATCAGTGATCCTTGGGCGCTTCGCCCGTGTTGCAGTGGCGAATTTCCCACGGGGGGCCGAGTTGCTTGATGAGCTTGCGCGCGGTGGTCAGGCCGTACACCGATTGCGCGCCGTCCTGATAGTTGACGCGCTGCGTGCGGAGCATCCGCGAGACCAGCCATTCGACCCGCTCAGCCATTAGATGCGCTCGCGGAACTTCGCTCCCGGGGTCCAATCTTTCGGGAAAAAGACCTCATCGGCCGTGACTTCGTTGAGAAACCGCGGCGCGTCGCGCGGCTTTGCGGCGCGCGGCCCCTGCCAGACTTGGCCGAGAACTTCGAAGGCGTCAGCGCCATGGCTTGACCAATCATGAACCGGGGTCTCTCCCAGGGTGCGCTTCTTGTCATCCCAAGGATAGTGGTAAGAACGCAACGCGTCTAGTCCCCGTTCGCAGCGCGTCATATCGAAGTAGCAGGCCTCGAGCGTTTTGCGCGCTGCGGCGATCTGGTTGACTTGGGTCGTGGCCGGCACGATGGTCATCTTGATCCCAAGCGCATAGGCCTGATCGCCGATGCTGCGCCCGCCGGCGGCGAGGGTTTTTTGCGCGCCATCGTGCGGCACGTAATGCTCGCCATAGCGGTACAGCATCCGATGCGCGACCGCATCGATGGGATCGCCCAGTTGCAGCGCGCCGCGCTCGTTGAGCGTGACTGACCGGCCATGCAGCCGTTCTGCCCAATACTGGGTATCTTGGCCGACATTCTCGGCGTAATCGATGATATGCAGCCGCGGGCCTGGCAGAATCTGGTAAAACCAAATGGCCGTTGCGTCCGAGAACCCGAAATCCCACGCGGTATGCACGGGGTAGTCCGGGTCATGGGCGATCGGGCAAATGCGCCCCTGCTGCTCGAGCTTCCTGAGCGCCCCGGCGTAGACCGCGCCCAGCACCGCGGCATCGAAACTGCACAGGTATTCCTGCTCATAGAACGCGGTGCCGAGCTCAAGCCCAAATTCCTCCTGCTGCTCGCGCAATTCCTCGGCGAGCTGCTCGGGCGTGAACACCTCGGTCTGTTCGGCGGACAGCACCTCGTGGTACCAGCCGGCGGCCTTTTTGGCCGATTCGTAGAGGGACAGGCCATGATTGCGCCCGCGCGGCGTGTAGATGAACACCGCCCAGCCGCCATTCTCGCGCAGGATCGGCCGCAGGTACGCCCAAGCCGCCGGGTCCGCCAGCGCCCATTCCGAGAACACGATCCCGATGGGCGGGCTGCCCACCAGGGCGTTGTAATTGTCCGAGCCGACCACCTGCCAGATCGAGCCATTCTTGAACTCGATCATCATTTCATTGCTGCGCGTGCGCTTGCGCAGCTCCTGCGGGAAGGCCTCATCGATGCGGCGGCGGCCCGAATGCGGGTTGATCGATTCCCAAATGGCCTTTCGGGCCTGTTCGGCCTGGGGCAGCATGTGCCAGTAATTGCCGACCCGCTTGACCATGGCGCGGCAGGTCCAGCGCAGCATCACATCGTCTTTGCCGGCTCGGCGGTGCCAGACCACGCAAGCGCGCAGGCCGCCGGCCTTCAGGAAGCGCCAGAGGCCATCTTGATGCGGCTCCGTATACCAGCCGCCATAGAGGTCAATCGCTGGCTGTGTGGTAGGATTAGCCATGAGTCCGTCGTTTCCACCCACCGTCATTGGTCTGGTGGTTCGCCGGCCCCTCTAGGCATCCAGCGGCCCCGGGGTCGTATTGGATAACGGGGGTAGCGCGAGTCCAAAGGGCTGTGACACGGCCAGCCACGCGCCCCCCGGCCGCCTTCATTCCTGCGGAACGATGTCGCAAACGATGCGCTTGATCGGTACCTTCAAGCGAAAGCCCCGGGATTTGCACGGATGGTAACTGCATGTGCCGTAGGCAAATTCAGGAACGCCCTGTTTGACGTCCAATGTTTCAAACGTGATCGCGCAGCCGCACGTCAAGCAATAATGCTCGGGAAACGTCGCCACCTCCCGGGTGGGCCGCGTATTGATTGCTAGAGGCGTCGGGTTAATCATCATTCCTGCACCGCCAGCCGGGCACTGCGGCGCTGATAGCCCTTCGGGCGGTCGGAGGGGTCGCGATCGATCACGGTCACACTGCCTGTGATGTTCAAGTCCTTCGGCGCCTCGGCGTTCGGGATGCATTTGTTGATGAGCGCCTGGGCGGCGGCGAACTGCAGGGACGTCATGGCCTTTGAGCGGCGATAGAACTCGACGGCCGGCTTGCCATCCTCACCCAGCAGGACTTTCCCTTCTTTCACCACAGGACGCCGGCAAACTTCCCACTTGTTGTCCAATTCCCCAAGTGCCTGAGCCTGCATGCGGTAGACGAGCATGCCTAGGCGAATGCGCTCGCGGACTTTTTCAGGGACGTAGGGTCGGCCGTTCTTCGGGGGTTTTCTGGCTGCCATGTGCCGTACTCGCGCCATTTCGGCGGTAGAGGGGCGTGGGATGTTCCACGAAAGATGCGCCTAAACTGCTGGCGCGCATGAGAAAAAACAAAATCCGATAGGCCATGGAACGTTCCACGGCTAGGCGCTGACCGCCGCGGCCCAGTTGCCGCCGCCGATGTAGGTGAAATCGGCGAGCTTCGTGGCGCTCACCGAGAAGGCCGCATTGGCCGAGCCGTTCGCGATCTTGCCGCCGGACTGCGGGTAGACCGACAGCGCATTGGCGCCGTGATTGACCACCGTTATGGAATCCCCGATCTGCACCGGCCCGCTGGTCGCGCCATCGATGCCCCACGGCAGTTGGCACCCCGTCGAGCTCGCGACCGTGGTGAACACGTTGAAATCGGTGGCGAGTGCCAGCCCCGTGGTCTGGCTGTTGCCCAGAGCCGTCAGCGACAGGCTCGGCAGGCCGGTGATGGCTTGGCGGGTGAATTCGGGCAAACCGGCCATATTGGCTTGAACGGTCATGGGAGATCTCCTAGTACATCATCGATTTGCGGGGGCGTTCGGCGCGGAACTGCGCCTTGCCGCGCAGCGATTCCATCTTGCCGCCTTGGCTTCGGCCGCCGGGGATCTTGCCGCGGGCGGTCGGGGGCGCCTTCTGCGGCGCCATGCGATGGCTGGAGCGCGGCCCGGGCGAGCCGATGGTATTGCCCTGCACCGATCCGGTGCCGCTCGAGGCGCGTTTGTAATTCGCCGTCACGGTACCGGCTGCCTTCCCGGCTTTGCCCATGCCCTTGGCGCCAGAACCGCCCCGCTCGCCGATATAGCCTTCGCGCCGCGGCGACAGACTCTTGCCGCCCGGCGCGCTACCGCGGCTGTCGGACTGGCGGGTATTGATGAAGCCGGGCATCCCGCCCGACTTGCCATGGCCGGCGCCACGCACCGCATTCGGCGGGGGCGACATCGAAGCGGTCTTGCGGGTGCTGGCGAGCGAATCGCCGTGCGTGAACTTGGCGGCCATCATTTCCTCGAGGGCGCCCGCTGGCGCAGTTTTTCCATGCGGCCGGGATGGCCGGCATCGGCTTGGTTGAATTCTTTGGCGACTGACTTGGGCGGGCCGCCGCCGCCCGGCTTCTTCCACCCGTGGGCCACCGCGACCATGAGACGCGCCTGGGCGCGACTGGTGGAGGGCATCAGGAGCGCCCTTTCTTGGCATGGGCAATGGTGGCTTCCAATGTCCGCCCCCCGCGCGAAATGCCGCGATCCAGGGCCCGATCTTGCGCCGCATAGGCCCGGAGCGCCGCGCGGTGATAGGCATGGCTCTCGTCCGGGGCGTGCGCGGCGCGCCATTTCGCATGATTTTCCGCGGCGTTTCGCGCAAGGGCTAAAGCGCGCTTCGCCTTTTGGTATTCCGGATGCGTGTAGTGGCGTCCCGCATCGACGGTGTCGCTCAAAGTGGCCGAGGCTATTTTCGACGGCCGCACATGATGGCCTGCCGCTCGTTTGATTGCGCCGAAGCGGTCAGCCCTGCCAGGCGTTAGGAGCCCGGTGCCACCCCCGCTGGTGAATCGGCCGCGGGCATCATGCGCCGTATTGGGCATCAGTTGTATACATCCCAGGTCATACGATTTGCCACTGAGGCGGCATTCTCGGTCTGGCGGGATTTCAGCAGGGGGAGCAGCGAATTGTTGCGACACACATTGTCAGCCAAAGCGCCCGCGTTTTTGCGCACCGTGGTGCCGACGATTTCGCAAACACTGCCGGGTGCGTATTCGGTCCCCCGGTAATCGTAGGGCGACCAGTTTTCCTCATCGGCGAAAGACGCCTGGGCCTCCCGCAGGCGCCGCGAAATCAGATCGGCGATCGCTTCATGATTGGACGACTCGGGAAGGGCTGCGGCCACTGTGACGGCGGCAGGCAATCCGAGCAGCGCGCCGAGAAAACCGCGGCGCTTCATGGGAAAAAAACGCGCGGCCTTGCGACCGCGCCGGAGGTGGATGAACAACGACTGAGGGGATGGAAATCAGTCATGCGCGCCGATTATGGCCCGAACCTGCGGCGGTGCGCAAGTGTCGAGGTAGCCGACAATCGCCGCGCTGGCCTCTTCCCAGCCTTTGGCGACCGCGCAGAGCCAGCCGAGGCTTTCCATCAACTTACCGAATTGCACTTGCTCCGGCGAGCGCTGCGCGCCCTTCCGACGCTTCAGCTCGACCCATAGGCCCGGATGATTCGGACTCGGCACCGCGAGCAGGTAGTCGTAGACGCCATTGCGAAAGCCGGCGCGCTTGAGTTTCGCCATGGTGATGGCGCGGGTGCGGGCGTCGGACCCGAGATAGGCGCCATTCGGCACCATGATCAGCAAATCCCGCAGCGCATAGCCGTGCCAGCGGGCGAGTTTCGACCATTCGACTAGGCGCGCGGCTTCGACTTCCTCGAGCGGATTGAAGGCGAGCAGTTTCCCCAGTCTCATGGCGTACCGCGGCGCATGTCATCCATCAGGCGCTGCCGGTCGCGGATCTCGCGCTCAAAGGCGCGGTCGACTTCCAATTCGCGCCAGGCTTCATGCGCTCCGCGGCAAACCACCCACAATACGAACAATCCCACCAGCGTGCAGAAAATCAGCATGATTCGCTCCTATTGTCTGAATTTCAGGCAAGTTCCAACCCCTTTCCGGCTCCGGAGGCTTACGCCGTCCGCCGTACTCAGGTCCCCTGCGCGGGTCTCGCGCCTCCTTTCGGAGTCCCATATGCCACCGGGATGCAATGGGGTCAGCAGCGCCCGGAATAATCGTTTTCTGACAGTCAGGCCGATTTCCGCCTACTAACTTTCGGGTGTCCGCCGGCATGGGATAGGGTGCGTTACCGTACAGAGTGACGGCCGCTGGTATGTTTTGATTCTCGACCGCAGTCTCAGTAGTATGGCGCTGCGCGGTCGGTGGTCTGGTACACCATTGGATCGTCACGCTGGGTCGGCTTCGAACCGTCCGGCATGCGACGCCCCTTGGGATGGCCCTTGGGGCGTTCGCATTTCTAGACCTGTCAGAATCGTCTGTCAAGGCGCGTCAGACGCTGCAGCGCGCTACCGCTCCTGCGCCAGCCAATACTCGGCCACCCATTTGCCAGCGCCCACCTTGCGCCGATGCGAGCCGATCCGATGCCCGGCTTGCCGCAAGTCCCAAATCCGCGCGCCCAGCCGCAGACAGCCGTAATGGCGCAGCGCATCGAGCGGCGTAATCGATGGATTTCGGCGAAGATGCCGCAAGATCGCGGCAGATTGCGTCACTTTCGGCTCTTGTCTCATAAAAACCACTCCTGTATCATTGTTACCACAAAGTGCCTGACACCCCGTTGCGTCACTCAGGCCAAGATCACGCGCCGGCCGGTTCGGCCCCCGAGTCCGGCGCCGTGGTCCCTTCCAGGCCATGCGCTTCGAACCATGCCCAGATCCGGGCGAATTCCGAGAACCGCGGGTCATACTCGGCTTCATTGGCGATGCGCTGCAGCGTATTCCACTTGCAGCCGCTCTCTTGCGCGATGCGCGCCCACTTGCCGCGCGAGAGACGGATATTCATCCGTACCACCGAAAGAGTGATGGGTACTTGTGCCATTTGTCACAGTCCTTGATAAATTGTGCTTGCATTCCAACAATCGACCGTCTAGGATGCTAACACATGGACAACACGACTGCAAAGGAGAACAACCCGATGGAAACCAGTTCCAGCATCGCTAGTCTCGCCGCCGCGCTATCCGCTGCGCAGGGCGAGATCACAGGCGCCCGCAAAGATTCCACCAATCCGTTCTTTACCAGCAAATACGCCGATCTGGCCTCTTGCTGGGAGGCTTGCCGCGCGCCGCTCGCCAAGAATGGCTTGAGCGTGGTGCAGACCATCGCCCGCGGCGAACCGGTGCGCATCGAATGGGAAACCAAGAACGAAAAAACGGGCGAAATCCAGTCTTTCGCGGTCGATACGGTCGAAACCGTGGTCATCACGACTCTCATGCACGCCTCCGGCGAGTGGATTAGGAGCCCGCTGCCGATGATCCCGCGCGACGCCAGCCCGCAAGGCATCGGCTCGGCCATTACCTACGGCCGCCGCTACGGCCTCACAGCGCTCTTAGGCATCGCCCAGGTCGATGACGATGGCCATGGTGCCAGCCATGGCGAGGGCCGCTATGCGGCGCCGCGGGGCGCTTCCAAAGCCGCAGTGCACACCGCCGGCGCTGCCGCGACCTATTCCAAGCCCCAGGCGCCGGCCGCAGCGCCGCAAGGCGCCTCCATTGCCGAGGTCGCGGTCGATATCGAGCGCCTGGAAGGCCAGACTGCCGATGCGGTGGACGAGCTGCTCGAGGCCGCGCACGAAGGCCGGGCGGCCGGCATCACGCAGATTTGGGATGAGATCAAAGCCAATGAATACGTCGCCAAACGGGTATGGGAGGAACTGCAGCGCCGCTCGCCCGACCTGTTCGCGACGATCAAGGGCATTTTGCGCCCGATCGATACCACGCCGCGCGGCCCGAAGCCGGCGGCCGATTCGCTGGCGGCGGCCAAAAATGCGATCGCGCGCAACTCCGCGCCGCGACGTTAGGGAGGGAAGATGAAGTACACCAGCTATAGCAACACGTCGATCGCCGGCTTAGTCGTGGCGCTGGTCATCAATTTGACGATTCTTGCCGGAATCATTTGGATTGTCGTGCATTTCGCCAAAAAATACTGGTAAGGAGAACGACGATGAGCATCGATGGATTCGAACAGCGACAGGCGCATGAAGATGATTTGGCCGCGCAGCGGTGGGATAGCCTCATGATCGATGAACAGTTGGCCGACGAGCGCACCGAACAGGATCTGCTCGACCGCCGCCAGGCCAATGAGCAGCAGGAATTGGTGACGGCGCGGCATTTCTTCAATCTGGCGCGCTTGGAACTGAAGCGCGCCTATAACTGCGCGGTCGATCCGACCATGGAACCGGCCAGCGCCATCGCGGCGCTGCGCAGTGCGCACCTGGACGTGCTATTCGCCAAAGGCGATTTGCTGCGCGCCATGCTGCGCGCGACCCACGCACTGCGGGGCGGCCGATGAGCGCCGTGCCGGCTCCCATCCCGCCGGAGGCCCGCGGCCTGGCGCTGCGCGCCGAGGGTGCCATGGCGTTGGCCGAAACCTTTCGCTGCCTGACGCGGGATGATTTCCTGTCCGGCGCCGAGTCGCTGCGCTCGCTGGCGTCCATCAAGAAGTCGCTGGAGGAAAAGCGTACCAGCGTAACCGGGCCAATGAATGAGGCCATCAAGACCATCAATGATTGGTTCCGCGGGCCGGCGGTGACGGTGCAAACCGCGATCGATCTCTACAAGCGCGAAATGGGCGAGTTTGAGCAGCGCGAACAGGCCGAAATCCGCCGTCAGGCCGATGAGGCGGCGCGAGTTGCGCGCGTTGAGCGCGAAGAGCTCGAACGCCGGGCCCTGTCCGCCATCGACAAAGGGCAGACCGAAAAAGCCGAAACGCTGCTCGCCAGGGCCGAGGAAGTGACGCCGGTCAAGCCGGATCTGGCGCCCGTCAAAGCGGCCGGCATGGGCTTTGGCGAAGCATGGGAATTTGAGATCATCGATGCCGCCGCCATCCCGCGCGAGTTCTTGAAGGTCGATGAGGCCAAGATCGGCCAGTATGTGCGCGCCATGAAGCAATCGGCCAAGATCGCCGGCGTGCGGTTTTTTAGCCGGCCGAAAGTCTCCGTGAGGGCGAAATGAACCGCGAGAAAGCCCGGCAGTCGATTGATCGAATGGTGGACTTCCGCAAGCGCTTCGCGTGCCACGATTCCAGCCCCATCAAGGTGAATCTGACGCCGAAAGAGATGCACGATGCGCTCGGGCTGCCATCGCCGCCGCGGCTGGCCGAATATCCATTCTCCTGCCTATATCGCGGCTATCGGATCGAGTCCAAGGCGAAGGTGCCGGCATGACCCTCTCCGAATCCCTGCTCGATGCCATCGACGGTGCCGAGGAAACCAAAGGCCGAGATTCCCAGCTAGGCACTTGGGCGGTGTGGGCCGAACGGATGGAGAACGCGCTGCGAGTCGCGCAGGAGACGTGTTACAACACTCAAACGCTGGCGCTGATCGAGCGGGCGTTGCAGGAGCCGAAGCCGTGACCGACCACTGTAACCCCCGCTACTCCATGGCCCTCTACCGCGTCATCGATGCCATGCGCCGGTCGGACCCTGATTACTGCATCGCGCACGAATTGGAACCGTGCACAGACGAGCAGTGGGGTGCCGCGATCGACATCCGTGGACGGCGAAGTCGTAACAGTTGGGAATAGTCTGAAACTACTTGAGGGATTTTCAACCATGAAAAGGAGAAAGCCGATGAAGAACGTACTGCGCCAAGGCGATGTGCTGCTGATCGCGGTCAAGGAGATCCCCGCCGATGCGGTCGCACAGCCGGCGACCGGCAAGAAGGTCATCCTCGCGCTCGGCGAGGCGACCGGCCACCACCACCGCTTTGAGTTCGTCGATAACATGGACGGTCCGCGCTTGTACGTCGGTGCCGGCGGAGCGCGGTATCTGCACGTGCCGGTGCCGAGCGCGCTGGATCACGAGGAACACGAGACGGTGCAGGTCCCGGCCGGGGACTACCTGCTGCCACGCCAGGTCGAATACGAGCCTGCGGCTCTGCGCAACGTGGCAGATTGAGTGATGGCCAAGATCATCCGGACGCCCACCGAAGCCAAGGGCGGCATCACGGCCGAGGAGAAGCAGCGCCTCGATGAACATGCGAGCGCCTGGATCTCGAACGCCATGCGCACCGATACGGTCGACCGACCGCGTCTCACCGCGGCGATCAAGAACCTGTACCGGGTATCGGGGCTCAAGGAGCCGCGGATCGTCATCGTACCGAGCCCGTTGGTGATGGCGATGGCCGGCGGTTTTTCTGCGGCCATTTGGTGGCTGCGGAAAAATCGCTCCGACGCGGCCACCGACGCGGCCACCGGCGCGGCCACCGGCGCGGCCACCCGCGCGGCCACCTACGCGGCCACCGACGCGGCCACCGGCGCGGCCACC
>NZ_CAJATU010000138.1 GCF_903944925.1 uncultured Rhodopila sp.
AATCCGCAGACGGTTACCGCCTCGTCAGCCGCTGACCGCCTGGCGGCGCAAGTTAGAAATGTCACCCGGCGTGCAAAGTAGAGATGACACCCCCTGGCTGCGGACCCCCTCTGCGAAACGGCATTTCAGCCAATCCCGGGGCGGCGATGAGGGGGTCAGAGGCCCTCGGGGGCGATATCAGCGCGCCGACCTTAACGCGAGGCGCTATCGACAGCCCCCGCTTGCGGGGGCGCAGGAGAAAGGGGGTCTCTCCGCCACGCGGCTGCCGGGGACCACCACAAACCCGATGAACCTCGATAAAGGTGCGGCGGAACCATCGCTTCCCGCTTCCGCTTCCCGGCCCCCATACAGCAGGCGGGAAGCGGAAGCGGAAGCGGGAAGCACTCGATTTCCGTGATCACAGGCCCATCAAACAGCGTGATCGTGCTCAGCCGCCTTTGAGCACGCCGCGCAGGCCCTATAACGGAGAGGTTGCAGAGGCTCTCGCGCAGGAGGATGGCGGGGGGCGAGTTCCGGTTCGGGACGGTGTGGATATACATGGCTGGAATGGAGTCGATTCGGCCTGGATAGTACACCACATAGCTGTGAATTACATGGCTACGTTATTGGACGGCTCATGACGGATTTTCCGAGAATTCCGCCAAAATATAGTAAGAGCAAGAGGAAAGCTCGGCCTAGGACTTGGCGGCGTAGCGTGTCTCGGTGAAATCGCGCGCAGGTCCGGCGCATTTTCCCAACGCGGTACGGTCGGTTGCGAGATCAGGTCAACGCCGGTTTCCGGCTACCGCTTCGGCGGCGGGTGTGCATGATCGGTCGAAGCGTCACCGCTGCGCCCGCGCCGACGTGGGATGATCGGCTTTCAGCCATCGGAACATAATTTATGAAGCGTTGGTTGCGGCATTGGGAGCGATCGTTGCGCTGGATTTCGATTTTCAGAGCCGTTATCACTAGCGTCCGGTTAAAATCCGAACAAATTCAATTGGTTGGAATCTATTGAAGTATCGCTTTTGGGCTCGTCCGACGACAATGCAGTCTGCAACGGCATTTTTTCGAAGATTGTCACCGAAAGGAGCTGCATCAATCTGTAGAGCGATGCCTCCAGGCCGAGCCGCTTTTTGACGATCGCCACCAGCACGTAAACCGAAACGGCAATCCAGATCTGGGTCTTCACCGCGTTCTCGGACGTCCCGTAGAACTGCTTGATGCGCAGGTGCTGCTTTATCCATTTGAAAAAAAGCTCCACCTGCCAGCGATTTTTGTATAGAGCGGCAATCGTCAGCGCCGGGAAGTCGAAGTTGTTGGTCAGAAACACCAGCGTCTTGGACGTCTCTGCATCCCTGAAGCGGATACGCCGAAGGCGCTCGGGATAGTGCTGCCGGGCATAATGGCCGTCCAGGGCAATGGTCTGATCGCAAACAATGCCGGTCGCGCGATCCGTCGGAGCCGAATAGCGCCGGTGGAAATTCATGTTGGATTTGGCCCGCGTCACGAAGAACGCGCCGCTCCGGTGCATCGCATGAAGACGGCCGAAATCGACATAGCCGCGATCCATGACATAGATCGCGCCGGGTTCCGGGGTCAGCAGGTCGAGGGCACGGACATCGGCCATCTTGCCGTCGGAAATATGGATGAAGCTTGGGATGTTGCCGCGCAGATCGAGCAGCGTGTGCATCTTCACGGCGGATTTGGTGGACCGGAAATGCGCCCACGGAAACACCGACAGGCACAGGTCGATGGTCGTCGAATCCAACGCATAGACGGCGTTGGTCAGCTCCAGACCGAGATCCTCCCTGGCATACAGCTTCCGCGCCTGAACGATCAACCGCTGCGCCAGGTCCGCATAGATCCGCCAGTCGCGCGCTTCGTTGGCATCGGCCAGCGTCGAGCGCCGCACAGGTTCGCTGAAGCCCATGTGGTACAGCTTCGACGCCTGCGCCGACAGGCAAGCTTCAATATCCCGCAGGCTTTCCCGATAGGTCAGCTGGGCGAACGCCATGGCCCGGTATTGCTCGCCGCAACTGAGCGTTCGCACCCGGCTGTCGCCGCCGTGTCGGGCGACAATCCGGCTGAAGGTCTTCCACGGCAGGAATTCCATCAGTTGGGCGAAGAGCGTTTTGCCGGTGTTCATCGGAGACTCCAGGGACCACCCTGGGAGCTTGCGCCGACTTCAAATCGTGGACACCGTCTTTGGCCCGGAAATCCGCAGAACTCCTGGCGTTCATAGCCGTCGGTCCACAGTTAACCGGACAGCAGTGAGCCGTTATACCAAAATTCGAGACTTCCGACCACTCGCCTACGACCTGGGAAACTCGTTGAGATGACGGACACGGCGACAGCCAGCCTACAGGCGATTGCATCCGAGATGATCCTCGTTGAGCAAACGCGAGCCTTGCCGCCGTTGGTGAACGCTCCGTTTGAGCGCGGTCTCTCAAGCCCTGGGATAAACCCATTTTTGGGATGGAACCCCGGGCCGCATGCGGTCCGAAGCTATATGCTTACCAATGCAGTGTTGGACGGCGAGTTCAGAGGACTCATTGACTCCACCGGCTTCATCAGGGGTACCGGGTATTTGCTTCCCGATGATTGCCTTAGCAAGTTGCGAATTGACGAAAACCATCTTGTTCGAGTGGGTGGTATGCCTACCGTGGTTGTTGGCTGCAATCTGGCGTATGGGAACTACTTCCATTGGGTCACACAAGCACTACCTGCTATCGATATCGCCCTTCATAGGGACGGACGAACGCGTCCGCTTAAGGTCGCCCTGCCACGGCTGAACTTCTGGCAGCAGGATTCCCTCGACATCCTTGGATGCGATATGCAAGATCGGATCACCATTGAGGATGCCGGTAAGCAGTATGCCTTTGAGAATATAGAATTTAGCGACGTTCTGATTGGCAGCGCTTCATTTTGCCGCTCCGACTCAACGCGTCGCACATACTCTCGGCTGCGTCGGGCGGTCGGTCCCGCAACAGCAAGACCATCGAAACTATACGTCGCGCGCACGGATACCGAGACTCGGAGAATGCGTAATGAGGATGGCGTGATAGCGGAGCTTGAACGGAGGGGATTCGAGATCATTGCTCCGGGATTACTCAGCTTTTCCGAGCAGGCTCGGCTTTTCAAAGGAGCTGATCTGGTTATTGGAGTTCATGGCGCCGGGATGACAAACATCGTGTTCTGTGAACCCGGAACCTTTGTTTATGAAATAGTGCCTGCTCATTTCGCAAACGCCTGTTTTTGCAATTTAGCCCATACGTGCGCGCTAAGGTATTGGGCAGATGCGTTTACAGACGAAGGTCAGGGTTTACCCAATTTACGAGATTGGCAATCGGATACAGGCATGGTCATTCGCCGCGTTGACGAAATCGAGACAATTATGTTGGCTCTTCGGGACGAGCCGCTGCGCCAGCCGGCCAGCGCACAATATCCACCTCGCGACGATCGGGAGGTTCTATTGACTGCGGCTATCGGATTCAGTGGAACCATTCAGGAAATCATTGGCGCCTACAAAGACGGCCGGTGGATCCCCGGACATAGCGAAGGCCCAATTGTCCCGCTTTCGTGGCGTGACTTCCCATAAAATAATCCAAGCCATATAGTTTGAGCCGAGACTGTTCGAATGCGATTGCAACTGCTTACGAAGGGCGGACGCCGGGTGGTTGTCTATGACGCGGCAGCGGTTTTCCCTGGGTCCGACGGTTGATCTCCTAATCTTTTTCAGCATCACGCCAAGGTTGTCGACCATTGAGCCGCATCCGGAAGATCGGAACGCCCGATCTCCGTCCGCATCGCGTGATTTCTGTTTAGGATAGGGTTGGTCCGAGCCAACCATTGATCCTCGTGTAAGCGTCCGGTCACGGACGTGTAGCGGAATCCTCGGGAATCGCTGATGTTTCGGGCCACTGGAGTGGGATCACGGAAATCAGATGATTTCCGTGAGGCCGGCAGCGCCAGAAGCGTCCGGTCCTGCCGGTTGCGTTGAAGCGGCCGGGACTTATCTGCCCCACAATGCCTGCCAGAGCCGCGCCGGCAGGCCGCAAGCCCGGCGGGCCTCATCACCGCGCCTAAGCTGCGCGATCACGCGCTCGCATGCCAGCAGATCTGATCTGGCCGTGGCAAGCGCCGCTTCGGCGTCACGTCTCGCCAGCGCCGCCGCGTCCAGGAGCGCTCCGAGTTGTGTTTGCGCCCGATCCGCCTGATCAACGCGACCGCGCTCATACTCGCGTTCGGCCTCCGCCTTCGCCGTCGCTTCCAACTCAGCGTCCCTGGCCCGCTCAAGACGATCGGCCCGGCCACGTTCTCGCTCGAGTTGTTCCCGAAGCGCGTCGACCGCTGCGCGCAAGGCGTCACGATTGTCGGATGGGCGACCGCCCGGCAGATGGTCGTTCGGGTGTTGAGCGGGGTCGGGCACATGGCCTCGGGCATCATCGGGGATTCGCGCCTGC
>NZ_CAJATU010000139.1 GCF_903944925.1 uncultured Rhodopila sp.
CACCATCAGCTCCGGCAGGACGCTGTCCTCGATGCTGACGCGGGTTTCCGGCGCCAGCACGGTGGCGAGGCCCTCGACGATCATCTCATCGCCGCGCAGCAGGTGGGTTTTCAGCACCACGGTCCGCGGCGGGCGCTTTTCGGAGACGATCAGTCGAATCGTCAGTTCTTCGCCGACACGGGCGCGGCCGTGGAAGGTCAGGGTCTGGCCCTGGTACAGCGTTCCCGGCCCGGGCAGCAGGTTGCCGAGCACCGCCGAGAACAGCGAGCCGAGCCACATCGCCGGGGCGGGATCCGCTGCCTCGTCCAGGCGCCGACCGGCCGCGGCAGGCAGATTTATCGGGTTCAGGTTGCCGCTGACATGGGCGAACACGAAAAGATCGTCAGGGGTCACCAGGCGGGTCATCTGATCCATGTCGCCGATCTTCAGATCGTCGAATGTCTTGCTTGTGCGCATCGTTCGCTCCCGTGGTTGTCTGCCTGGCCCGTCAATGGATTTAGTCAGCCGCCTCCATGAGCTCCCGCCGATCGGCGCCGAGCCGTGAGGCGACGTTGCGGTAGATCGCGACGTAGTCCTGGGCCATCCGCCGGGCGGTGAAGCGGGCGGCGAATTGTGCCCGCACTTTCCTGCGTGACAGTTGAGCCAATCGGGACACTGCGGCGATGGCGCCCGCCTCGTTTTGAACAATAAAGCCCGTCACGCCGTCGTCGATGATTTCGGGCACCGAACCGCGATTGAAAGCGACCACCGGCGTGCCGCACGCCATCGCTTCTATCATAACAAGGCCGAACGGTTCCGGCCAGGCGATCGGCATCAGCAATCCGACAGCTCCGGACAGGAAAGCCGGCTTCCTTGCGTCGGAAATCTCGCCCACCATCTCCACCCCGCCATCCGCCAGCATCGGCCGGATAACCGTTTCGAAATAGCCGCGATCTGCCGTATCCACCTTGGCCGCGATCTTCAGCGGAATTCCGCAGGCGCGGGCGATGCGGATCGCGGCGTCCGGCCCCTTCTCCGGCGCGATGCGGCCGAGGAACGCAAGATACTCCGGTCTGACGCCGTCAACCGGCATCAGCAGTCCGGCCGGCAGGCCGTGATAAACCGTCCCGACGTAGTTCGCATCCGGCAACGGCCGGCGCTGATTGTCCGAGATGCTGACAAGCGGCACGTCCGGAAAGGCCTTGAACATCGGATGCAGTTCCGGCAGGTCGAGCCGGCCATGTAACGTGGTGATGAAAGGCGTTTGCTGCCGGCTGAACAGGCTGAACGGCAGGTAGTCCATGTGGAAGTGCAAGACATCGAATTCATCCGCGCGTCTGCGAACGGTCTCGAGCAGCAGCAGGTTGGGCACCAATTGGTCGCGGATCAAAGGATCCAGCCGCAACGCTCGCGGCCATACCGGATGAAGCTCCGCCCGCGTTACTGAATCTCCGCTCGCGAACAGGGTGACATCGTGGCCGAGCGCGACGAGTTCCTCAGTCAGGAACGAGACAACCCGTTCGGTGCCGCCGTAAAGCTTGGGCGGAACCGCTTCGTACAACGGTGCGATCTGGGCGATGCGCATGATCAGGAGCTCCGGTGAGGGCTTCAGCTTTGCCCGGCCTGCCGGGCGCAAAAATCTCGCTATCTAAGGCCCGCCTCATATCTACTTAATAATGGCGGCGCGTCAGGCTCGGAAATTACCTAGACCGCTCCGGTTTCGGCCGCGCCGTCGTATCAACGCGCCGAACGGAAACGCGCGAATGAGTAGTTTCCGAGCCTGCCTCGGCCGGACGGCTGCGCCATAGGATACGCCGGAGCGCGAAGACGTCTCCGGGCGCGAGAATAAAGCAACAGAGCAAGGTGCAGGCAAAATGTCGGTCCGTGAATTACAGACATCGCCCTCCGTCCAAACCGGAACGTTGAAAGCAGCCATTTTCGATGTCGATGGCGTCTTGCTCGCGTCGCCGCATGAACACGCCTGGCGCGAAGCGCTGAGCGGAATAACCGATCCGAACCTGTTCACCACCGCGATGTACCAGGCGCATGTCGCCGGCAAGCCGCGCCTGGCTGGCGCCCGTGCGGTGCTGCAGGCGCTTGGCGTGCCCGACGACGGGCGGCTGGCGATCAGCTATGCCGAGCGCAAGCAGAAATGGCTGGAATATCTAATCCAGACCGGGGGCGTGGCCGCCTTCCCGGACGCGCTGCGTTTCGTCCAGGCGGTATTGTCGCTCGGCTGGCCGATGGCGGTGGCGTCATCCTCCAAAAACGCCAATGCCATGATGCGGTCGATTCGACTTGAATCCGGCCCAAGCCTGTTCGAAGTTTTCGACGTCAATGTCTGTGGCCGCGACCTGCCGCACGGCAAGCCCGACCCGGCGATTTTCCTGATCGCCGCCCGCGAACTGCGTATCCCGCCGGCGCACTGCTTCGTCGCCGAGGACGCCCCCGCCGGCATCGAAGCTGCCCGCGCCGGCGGGATGACCGCGCTCGGGGTTGCGCGCCACGGCGACGCGGCTTCGCTGCGAACCGCGGGCGCCGATCTCGTGGTGACGAGCCTGGACGAGGTCACGGTCGATGAGCTGGCCGAGGGGCGGATGTGCCGGACGCCGGCATGACCGAACCGGAGACGATGCAGCAGATCTTGCAGCCGACAAGCGACCCGGCCTGGGTCCTGAGCGTGGATGGCTACGATCCGCTGCGGGAAAGCAGCATCGAGTCGCGCTTCGCGATCAGCAACGGCTTCCTGGGCATCAGAGGCGCCAGGGCGGCGTCCCGGGGCGCCCGATGGGTGGTGCCCGCCCGGACCTACGTGGCAGGCCTGTTCGACGTCTCCGGCACCGAGCACCAAACTCCTGGGCTTGTACCGGCCGCCGACTGGCTGCGCGTCCGCTTCCTGGTGGCCGGAGAACCTTTGCTGCTGCATCCCGGCGACGTGTCGTCGCATCGCATGACGCTTGACCTGCGCCGTGGCGCCCTGCTCAGCCAGGGCAGCCGCCTCAAAGCGCCCGCGCTCGGTCTGCACGCGCGGACCTTGCGCCTGGTGTCGCTGAGCGACCGCGCGGTCGGGCTGCAACTGATCCAACTGGAGGTCGAAAGCGGCACGCTCGACGTCACCATCGAAGCCTCGTTCGAAGGCGTCGAACTCGGGCTGATAAACGATCGGCTCGATCAGGACCTCGGCGTCTGGCACACCACGCAGACGGGCAAACACCTGGCCATGGCGAGTGAGCCGTCGTTGCAGATCGACGGCCGGGTCCATCCGCCAACGGCGCTCGGCCAACTGACATGGTCGTGGAGCTGGACCTGCCGCCCCGGCCAGATCGTCCGCTTTCAGCGCTTCGTTGCAGTCGTGCGCAGCGACATCCCGAACACGGATCCCGGCCCGAAGGCGCGTGACAAGCTTCGGAGCGCGCTGCACCTCGGCTGGAGCGGCGTGTTCGCGGCCCATGAGTCGGCCTGGGCGAAGCGCTGGCATGACAGCGGCGTGGAGGTCGATGGCGATGCGGAAGCACAGCGGGCTTTGCGCTTCGCCATCTATCATCTGAACAGTGCGGCCGACCCCGGCGATGAAAGCGTCTCCATCGGTGCGTGTGCGCTGACCGGGGACGACTATCATGGCCACGTGTTCTGGGACACCGAGATATTCCTGTTGCCGTTCTACATTCTGACCTGGCCCGCGGCGGCCCGCGCGTTGCTGATGTATCGCTTCCATACGCTCCCCGAGGCGCGCGCGAAGGCCGCGCGGATGGGCTGGCGCGGGGCGTTCTATGCCTGGGAGTCCGCCGCTACCGGCGCGGAGATGACGCCGGAGGAGGCTCTGGGACCGGATCGTCAGGTGATCCACATCCTGTGCGGCACGCAGGAGCAACACATCAGCGCGGACATCGCTTACGCCGTCTGGCAATACTGGCATGCGACCGGGGACGACGGCTTCCTGCTCGGGGCCGGGGCGGAGATTTTGCTCGAAACCGCCCGGTTCTGGGCCAGCCGCGCCACGCCGGAGGCGGACGGACGCTGCCATATCCGCGGCGTCATCGGACCGGACGAATACCACGAACATATCGACGACAACGCCTATACGAACGTCATGGCGCGCTGGAACATCCGCCGCGCGCTGGACATCGCCGCGGCGCTGCGCGAACGCTGGCCCGCGTGCTGGACGACGCTCGCCGGCCGTTTGCGTCTTGACGAGGCCGAACTGAAACAGTGGCGGAGCGTTGCCGATACGCTGATTGACGGCCTGCAACCGACGACCGGACTTTTCGAACAGTTCGGCGGTTATTTCGGTTTGGAAGATATCGATCTGGCAAAGTATGCCGGGCGCACCGTGCCGATGGACGTGGTGCTCGGGCGGGAGCGGACGCAGCAATCGCAGGTGGTCAAACAGGCCGATGTCGTCGCGCTGCTGGGGCTGCTGCCTGAGGAATTCAAAGGCGATGCGCCAGCGGTGAACTTCCGTTATTACGAACCCCGGTGCAGTCATGGCAGCTCCCTGAGCCCGGCCATGCATGGGCTTGTGGCCGCCCGGCTGGGCGATACCGAAATGGCGTTGCGATTCTTTCACCGAACGGCGGATATCGATCTTGCCGATACGCGGGTTGCGACCGACGGCGGGATTCATATCGCGGCCCTCGGCGGCATCTGGATGCTGACGGTGCTTGGCATCGCGGGCTTATCCCTGCGCGACGATGGCATCGACATCGACCCGCATCTGCCCGCGGACTGGCACAGCCTGGCGTTCCGGGTTCAGTGGCGCGGCCGGTGCCTGAAAATCAGCATCGATCAGGACAGGCAGATCGCCGAACCCACGCTTGAAGCGGGCGAACCGATGATGTTTTCTGTCAGAAGCAGCCGGCACGAACTGCGCCAGGGCGCCGGATTGCAGGTTTCGACCGCGCACCCGTAACGGGTGGTCGGCTTGGCATACGGGGTAAGGACATGACGCTTCGGCTTTACATCATCCGGCACGGCGAAACCGAGTGGTCTCTGTCCGGCCAGCACACTGGCCGAACGGACCTGCCCCTGACCGCCCACGGTGAGGAGGAAGCACGCGGACTCCAACCCTGGCTCAGGCACATCCGGTTCGCCCGCGTGCTGAC
>NZ_CAJATU010000140.1 GCF_903944925.1 uncultured Rhodopila sp.
CAACCTGTTCGTGTTTCTCGACGCGCATAAACCGTGGCGCCATGTGAAGGTGACGCAGCAGCGAACCGCGCAGGATTTTGCCGCCTGCATGCGCGATCTTGCCGACACCCACTATCCGGATGCTGAGCGGATACGCGTGGTGCTGGACAATCTCTCGACCCACACCGCTGGGGCCTTGTATGAAACCTTCCCGGCGCCCGAAGCGCACCGCATTCTCCAGCGCCTGGAGTTTCACTACACGCCCAAGCACGCCAGTTGGCTGAACATGGTGGAAATCGAGATCGGCGTGCTGCGCGGTCAATGTCTCGACCGCCGCATCGGCGAGCGTGATGTCCTGGTCTCCGAGATCGAGGCATGGCAGCGGCAGCGCAACGCCTCCGGCGCACGGATCAAGTGGCAGTTCACCACCGAGAAGGCACGCTCCAAGCTCGCGCGCGCCTATCCGGACGTCGCCAAAGAGTCGAAATCACTGTGACGAGGTACTAGCCCGCATTTCTCACCGAATCAGGTGCATTAAGGCGAAGATTCTGAAAGAATCGTGTTGCAGCAACGGTTTTTCTCGAATCCACAGGACGCCCCAATGCCGACAGAGTGTACCCCCGCACTGTTTGAATTTCTACCGCTAGAAGGCCGCCAGGTGGTGGCGAGCTTCGACGGCGGCGCGATTACCTCGGACGCCGGTGCCCTGCTGCTCGGCCAGACCGACCGTGCGCTTCGGCTGACCGAGCGCTTTGCCGCCTGCTTCGCCGACACGCGGACCGCCGGGTTGGTGGAGCATCAGGTCGAGACCATGGTGATGCAGCGCATCGTCGGCATTGCACTCGGCTACGAAGACCTCAACGACCACGACGAACTGCGGCGTGATCCGGTGCTGGCGGTGCTGGCCGGCAAGCTGGCGGCGCAGCGATCGGACTGTGCGCCGCTGGCGGGCAAATCGACGCTGAACCGGCTGGAACTGAGCCGGGTCGAGCCGACACGATACCACAAGATCAGCCATGACGCGGCGGCGATCGAAAGCCTGTTCGTCGACCTCTTCCTCGACGCCCACAAGAAGCCCCCGAAACAGATCATCCTCGATCTCGATGCCACCGACGACCCGCTGCATGGCAACCAGGAAGGCCGTTTCTTCCACGGCTATTATGATTGCTACTGCTATTTGCCGCTCTACGTCTTCTGCGGCCGTCACTTGCTGGCCGCCAGGCTGCGCCGCTCGAACATCGATGGCGCGGCCGGGGCGGTGGAGGAGACCGCCCGCATCGTGGCGCAGATCCGCCGCCGCTGGCCGCGGACGCGCATCCTGCTGCGCGGCGATTCCGGCTTCTGCCGCGACGCGCTCATGGCGTGGTGCGAGGCGAACCGCGTGGACTTCGTGTTCGGCCTGGCCCGCAACGGCCGCCTGGAGAAAGCCATCGTCCCCGAGCTGGTCACGGCGACGCTCGACAGCATCCGCACCGGCCGGACGGCACGCTGCTTCAAGGACTTCACCTATGCCACGCTGGACAGTTGGAGCCGCGAACGCCGCGTCGTCGGCAAGGCCGAGGTGACCGGCGGCGAGGCCAATCCGCGCTTTGTCGTCACCTCGCTGAAGCGCAGCGAGGCGGCTGCGCGGCATCTCTACGAAAAGATCTACTGCGCACGCGGCGACATGGAGAACCGCATCAAGGAGTGCCAGCTCGACCTGTTTGCTGATCGCACCTCGACTGCGACCATGCAGGCGAACCAACTCCGCCTGTGGTTTGCATCCATGGCCTACGTGCTGCTGTGCGGCTTGCGCCGCATCGGACTGGCGCACACGCAGTTCGCCGAGGCTACCTGCGGCACGATCCGGCTGAAACTGCTGAAGCTTGGCGCGTTGGTTCGCGTCAGCGTGCGGCGGATCAAGATCGCCATGGCGTCGGCTTGCCCGTGGCAGGACGCGTTCGCTCTGGCGCACTGCCGATTGCGCCACGCCATCGGCTGACACGAACCGGACAGGGCATAGTCAGCATAACGCCCCCGCCAAGGCCGCCGAGATCGCGGCCGGGGCGGAGCTTGGCGGGAATTCGGGGTTTTGTTGGGGCAACGCGGGACCGCGCCGGAATTCAGTCCGGATTCGGAACGTAAGCCGCGGAGCTACTGGTCAGTATGAGAAATGCGGGCTAGCCGCCCATGAGGAAGCTGGGCGATGCGGTGGCAATCGAATGAACGCTCGCCCAAGCCCCGAATGCAAAAGGTCACCTATTTTGGTGAGCGCGCCTTTTGCATGCTCGAAATGCCCGCGGGCGACACCGCAGCCGGCTCGGGGGTTGTAGCGCGGAATGGTTAAGGAGTTGTTAACGCAATCATATCCGAAGGGCAGGACGTATCTCCGAAGGCCCGGTTGATCCCGCCCGCCCGGTGCCCGGCGTTCCAATCGCCGCGAAGTTCAACCCGGCCGCCCTCGCGCTGGTGGTGGCGTTGTAAGGCTGCGGAAGGGATGAGTGCCGGCGCCTGGCGCATCCGTGGCGGCTACCCGGTAGAGCGCATCGATACCTGTGCATACTCGTATTTCATCTCCCAATAAGCGCCTATCGAGCCAAAAAAGCGTAATCCTATCAATGAATCTAATTCCGATTCTTAAATCCGGATTTCTACATGCTCACCTGCGCGTTTGTTGCAACATATATGTGAAATATCAAATATATGTTGCCAATTATTATCGAGTCTGTCACAAGAATGACGCGGCCTTAGAGCCGACCAAACTATGGGAGGCGGCAATGGCGACCGCACGGCCTGTCTTGGTTGTCGTGGGTGACGAAACGGTTTCTCAGGCGCTGACGGAACACATCGCCGTCGCGGGCGCCTATCGGGCCGCAACGGCCTCAAACCTGGGCGACGCCACCCGCCGTTTGGACGCCGCGGACGCCCGGTTCGATCTCGTCATCCTCTCCGCCGATTTGCCGGATGGCGACGGCCCGGACTTTTGCGCCCGGCTGCGCGATCACGGCCATCGCATGCCCATTGTCATGTTCGCTGAGGCGGCAAACGACAATGACGTCACGCGCGCTCTGAACTCCGGCGCGACCGACTTCATCGTCATGCCGTTTCGAGCAGCCGAACTGCTCGCGCGTCTTCGAGCGGCGCTTCGCTCGTATGATGATAGTGTTAACGCTGTCTTCACCATCGGCCCTTGGACGTTTTTCCCGTCCGATAGGCTGCTGACGAGGCGGGACGGTGGCCGGCGGATTCGTTTGGGCAACAAAGAGGTGTCATTGCTCAAATATTTTTGCCGCGCCGGTGACCGTGTCGTATCACCCCGAACCCTGCTTGCCGAGGTTTGGGGTTATCATGCAGCCGTAAGGACGCATACTCTGGAGACCCACGTCTACAGACTGCGCCGGAGACTCGAATTCGACCCGAAGGCGCCGCTGTTCCTGGTGACCGAGCCCGGCGGGTACCGCCTGAATGACGCGCTCGTTGCTCGACAAGGAGAGTTCTGCCGAAGCTGTGACGCGGAAAAGAAACAGGCGGCGGACTGGTGTGTGCCGTCGCCCGATGTCCGGTGCCATGCGTTCGCAGGTGCGTAGTTGTAGCGACGCACAATGATATATGCCCCGGAATGCCGGAACCGACCCTATTGAGGCTTCCGCCTCCGCCCGTCGGGGATCTCGGCGCGTCGGACCGGATTTGATTGAGCAGCAACAACCCGGCCCC
Organism: uncultured Rhodopila sp.; assembly: GCF_903944925.1. GTDB lineage: Bacteria > Pseudomonadota > Alphaproteobacteria > Acetobacterales > Acetobacteraceae > Rhodopila. Next base: position 3,673 of record NZ_CAJATU010000140.1, read on the forward strand.
CATGCAATTCGCCTGTAGCTGTCCGGCGCCGTTTATTGGCTGTAGCCGCCGGTCTGCTGGGTCCGGGTGGCTGCCGTATCGCCCGCGATCGAGCTGCCGTTATGGAACGTAGCGGCAGTCGCCAGCGGGGCGATGGCGGCCGTCAGGCTGAGGGCGGCGAGGGCGGCAAGGATCAGGTTTTTCATCGGATGATCTCCATCTCCAGTCGGGCGAGATGTCCGGCTTTGATGGGCATGTAGATAGACCTATGCGCAGTGAAAGATAATCAAGCGCATAGGCATTGGATTTATGCGATCGGCAGGGAAATCGGAGAGGCGGCCGCGCCTGATATTGGCAAATGCCCCGCCACGGCTGACGAGGCTTCTTGCGCGCGCCTGAATGCTTGCTATCGTCTGGCGCCGGGCATGAATTATCAAGACAAGCCCCACCCGCCGCCGCCGCGGCGGATAGGTGCGTCGGGCTCGCCCAGTATCGTTCTGTCAAACATGCGTTTCAAAACCTGAAACCGGCACCACGCGCATGTCAGCCTGCTTGTGGACCTCCGCCGATGCGCTCGGCAGGCAGTAGTCTTTGGAGCTTCGGTTCTCGGCGACGATCTCGTTACGGACACGATGTCCAGAAATCGTTGGCTGAATAGGCAAGTTCAACGAGTCCTTCCGCCCGCTCGGGATATCCTTCGCGCATGGCTTCTTCCGCAAGCACGGCCCACTGGAATGCCGCGGCCGGCTCGACGTCCTCCAGCAAATGGGGCGTGTGAGCGTTGCCGAAAAGCATTGTGCTTGCGGATTCGGCGAGCGTACAGCGGCTCTCCGGCGCGAGGTCCCGGCGCGCACCGCCGCCAATTGCGCGGGTATCCGATAGGCCGGCGGGCGTTTTGCCGTATCCGTCCATGGGCATTGAACTCCTCAGTGAGGTTTTTAAACAAGTTGCATCAGCAAATATTTTTACCATATGTTGCTGTAAGCATTCGTTAACGCGATATTGACAATATCGTGATAGTATTGATATATCACGGATGCAACTATACTTTGTTGCGGCCGGGTGCCGGTCCGGCGGCGCGGTCGGAGCCATCAACCGGCAGCGTTCTGGCCGGTTCCGGTCGAAGTCGCAGAGCGGCTTGAAGCACCGGATGCGAGCGGTTTCGGCCCCTTGTGACCACTTTTTACACGTATCCTCAACTTACCCAGGGAGGGGCCACATCCGAACTCGGATGGCGTGTATCGTTCTGTCAAACGTGGGTTTGAGAACGTAATACCAATCCGCCTTGATTCCGACTCTCCAGGGGTGTCTCAAAAAAACCGATAAGTACGATTCGGTGCCCCACACGACGATTCGCTGGACGGGAGGCATCGGATGGGAAAGGCACTGGAATTCACACGGACGGACCACACCGGCGCCACGCTGCGCGCACTCGCCGGCAAGTGCCGCCCTCTTGCCAACACCTCCGACGGCTCGCCCGAATTGAATGGGACTGGGGCGACGTCCGGGCCCAAATTATCTGCGACGGATCCGCCGCGTCTCCAGCCGGACATCCGCCAGGGCGGTGTTCGAAGACGCCTCGCTCAAGGCCCGTTCCATAAAAACCCGCGAGGTGGTCCCGACTGTTTGGGCGAGAACGTCGGAAACGGCGCTGCCAGATATTCCGTAAGGAAAACAAGCATGATCGTCTCCTGGCTGAAATTCACGCTTCGCTGCATCTGGCGTGGAATACTGATGCCGGCGCGGATGCAATAGGCGATCAGCAACGCGGCAAGCTTCTCCGCGCCGAGGGTCACGACATGGTCCCCGAATGCGAACCTGACGGCCTTGCCGGACCCGTCAATGACGATGGCGGTTGGGTCATTGCCCGGCAAACCGACGCTTCTTGCGGCCTGTGGCAAGTAGTCCAAGATGTCTCTCAAGGCGCCCACGTCGAAAGCGATACGCCGCTGGTCAACGATTGGCATGGGAAGCTCCGGATTTCAACCATCGGGCAAACTCGCCGAAAGCAGGCCCGTTGATACGGGCTAAACGTTAAGCAAAGGTTAACTAATGATCCCTTCTTGGGGTACCCAGTTGTTCCAGCCCTGAAGGCCGCCGGGATGAAAGTCGACCCGACGACGCGGCGCCGCCCGGTGGACGTCGTCCAGGCCGGGGTTCTGGTCCAGCTTGCGGCGATTGCGCTGCGTGCCGATTGCCCTGCCAAGCGCACGTTGGCGGCGGGCGGCATCGACACCACCGTAGGTTTCTCATAATGGGCTGCAAATCGTCCGCTCGTGTTAACGAAATATTAATGTTTCTTGTTTTGAGTCTCGATTGGGCGGCCGGGACGCTGATCCTTGACTGCCTTCCAAGGCGGCTTTCTGTCGGAATAAAACTGAATGCAGTGCGCAGTGCCACAAAAGCTTGACGAAGGACTGAACGTCACATCGGAAAACGGAAGGTCCGAATTGAAAGTACGTGCGGCCCGAGCAGCCGGAATCCCTCATATGCGTAACCCGCCTTCCCAAGATACTGCTGATGCTCGCAAGTGGGCCGCTCGAGCTTGGTTGGAGATGGAAAGTGTCGGCGTGCCGCCCACGCCCTGTAACTTTGATCTCTGGTATCAGCATGTGAGCGGCGCCAACCCGGAATTGAGCTGGCAGATTGCGGCGAGCGTGGATCAATCAGCGACAATCACGGCCGCGGCCCTGGAGAAGTTGTATGCAAACTTTCTCGATCCTCAGGTTGACGAGGACGAGATCGCCGCCAGCGCCGAGGGTATCCGGGACGCAGCACAGGCTGTTGTCGATCAAGTGGCCGGCAACGGCGAGCATTTGCGGCAGTACGGGAACACCCTGTCGCAGTGGACTTCCCGGCTTGGCCAGAACCTAACGTTAGACTCTCTTTTGCACGCGGTTGCGATGCTTTCGGCCGAAACAGCGCGGGCGAGCGAGCGAAATCGGGATCTGGAACGGCAGCTCTCAGCTTCGACCGCACGCATAACGCGCCTGAAGGAGAGCATGCAGGATATGAAGCGGGAGGCAACGACCGATATTCTGACCGGCCTGTTTAACCGCCGGGCCTTCAGCGCCAGGCTGCGGCGTGCCTTGTCGGAGGCGAAGGCGGAAGCGGCCCCGGTTTCGTTGCTCATGATAGACGTAGACCATTTCAAGCGCGTCAACGATACCTACGGTCACCCGACGGGCGATCTGTTTCTGCGACTGATTGGACGCGTGCTTTCCGATAGCGTGAAAGGCCGGGATACCGCTTCACGCTATGGCGGCGAGGAGTTTGCGGTCTTACTGGTCAACGCCGATCTCAGAGCCGCCACCACAGTCGCCAATCAGATACGGGCGGCGCTGGAAGACAAGCAGCTTGGCAAGAAGCATTCCGCCGGAGGGGCCGGGATCACGGTTTCGGTGGGGGTCGCGCAGTTCCGCCCCGCTGAGACGGCTGCTTCATTGATCGGCAGAGCCGATGCCGCATTGTACCAAGCCAAGGAACTCGGTCGCAACCGTGTCTGTGCCGCCCAGTAAGCCCCGTCGCGGCTTGCGAAGTGACGCAGGCAGAGAATCGCAGCGGCGTCACCGCGGCCGCCGGCAGTTCCGGTACCGGCTTTCTGACGTTGCCGCCACGCTCCAGCGCCTGCGCGAAGGTGAGCCATAGCGGAACGCACCGCCGCTTCAAGCTCGATTATGCGCTGCTCGGCCGTCTTAATGCGCTGCCACAGCGCCCACCTGGATTGCCAGTTCCGGCCCGATCGTCGCATTCCAAGCGTCAACGCAATCCTGCCCGCAGCGGCTGATCCATTTCGGTAGAACGGTCTGCACCAGCAGCCGCTTGCGATCCTCATCATCGCTGGCCGTGATCGGGACGGGCGTCATATGGTAGACCTTGCCGCCATCGCATTCGGGGGCGGCGGTGTTGCAGGCAAATCCGATGGCGGTCTCCCTGTCCGCGGCGTCCCAGATCTTGGCCTCGAGCCGGCGGATTCCAGCGCCAAGCTGCGCGCGCTCGTCCGGTGGCAACTGGTTCCACGTCTCTCGGTTGGCGCCGAAGAGCGACAGGCCCCAACTTATGGCGAGTGGGGATATGTGCGAGGTCACTTCGGGCAGGCCGATCTCGCCACCGCTCTTGGTGCCGGTGATGGCGCAGTCAACCTCCTCACGCCGGAAGGCCTCGACGACCTTGGCGAAGGGGATCTGGATCGGGATCGCGCCCAGCTCGGCCACCATTTCCGATTGACCGACGGAGGACGTGCGCACCCGGCGCCCGGCCATGTCGCGTAGGGACCGGAACGCCGTGGCGCAGAACAAGACCTGGGCCGGATAGGCATAGATCGCCAGCAGTTCGACATCGTAGTGCTGGGCGAGAAGCTCGGTGAGGTGCGGGCGATACAAGGTGACGGTTCGGCGCAGGCGTCCAATGTCAGGATTGAGGATCGGCAGGTCGACCGCGTTGAGCTCCGGTTCGTCGCCGGCCACCTGCGCCAGCAGGGCGGTGCCGAAGGTTACGACGCCGAGGCGCATGAGCTGCAGCATTTCCTGGCCGGCGAAACCGCTTTGATCGAACGCATGAATCTCGGCCGTTACTCGGCCGCCGGTCAGACGCGGAACGTCGTTCTGCCAGAACGGTTTCTCAAACCTGGTGAACTGTGTGACCCCGGTCAATCCACCGACGACTTTCAGAGAAAACGACTGGCCCGGCGGTTCTTCGCTCCATCCGATCAGTGGGACGAACAGGAGGCTGACTGCCAGAATTGCCGGGCGCCAACGGTTGAAAGAAGTTCCGTTCAGTATACGGTAGGACATGAAACCGAGTTTGCCTTTCGATTCGCCGTCGGCGGAGACTGATCGGCGGCCATCTCAGACTTCGGATCTTACACGGTATCGACGAGATAAGAAACGACATTCGCAGTGGCACCCCTGAATAGGGCGCCTTGCAGGCGGTTGAATGCAGTAGTATGCTGGATTTACGCATTAAAAATGTTGCAGAGCCAAAGAAGTCCTGCAAGAGTGCCGCATACGATCGTGTCATGCCGGAGCCGCTACTGTGTCTGCAACCAGTCAAGTCCCGCCGTTCCTGCTGGGCGCTGCGCAACGCAGCCCGCAAATACCGTTGCTTGGTGCCCTCTCCGTTGTGGTGACCGCGCTTGGCTGGGGTTTGAACTGGCCGGCAACGAAACTGCTGATCGCCGCCTGTCCGCCCCTCTCGGCACGCGGGGTCGCCGGTGCCGTGGCTTGCGTCATTCTTTTCATCGCCGCCGCGCTGCGTGGCGAGTCGCTGCGGGTCGCACGCCCCGAGCGGTGGCGCCTGGCAGCCGGTGCGCTGCTGAATGTCACCGCCTGGATGGGCGGCACAACGGCCGCTCTACGCTGGTTGCCGGCGGGGCAGGCCGTGACATTGGCCTACACCATGCCGATCTGGGTGTGTCTTCTGAATTGGCCCATTCTGGGCGAGCGCCCTACGTTCCGTCAGATTGCGGCAATCATCCTCGGCATGGTCGGCATCATCGTTCTGGTTGGGCCTGGCAGCTTGTCGTTTGAGCGCGACGATGCGCCGGGCATCGCGCTGGCTCTTGGCAGCGCCATGCTGTTTGGCCTGGGTACGGTTTTTGGCAAGGCGCGGCCGGTTTGTCTCGGTCCGCTGGCGTTCACGGCATGGCAGGTCGCCGTCGGCAGTATTCCGCTGCTAATTCTGGGGCTTTGCTTGGAGGCGCCGGCCTTCGCAGCTTTGTCGCTGTTCGCTTGGGCGGCCCTTGCCTATACCGCCGTCGTGTCGATGGGGATCTGCTACGTAACCTGGTTCGTTGCCCGTTCCCGGCTGTCGGCACCGGCGGCCGCGACCGGGACGCTCTTGACGCCGGTAATCGGTGTTGCTGCGTCCTCGCTGGCGCTGGGTGATCCACTGACCGCGCCGCAATTGGTCGCGCTGATGCTGGTTGCCGGCGGCATCATCCTCGGCTCGGCCACTCCTGTCGCGGCCCGCTGACCGCTGCTTCGATTCGGCGCCGAGCCTGCCAACCTCAGCCGGTCAGGTCTTCCCGCGCGAGTCTATAATAGATGCGGGGTAGCAGCCGAGCGCCACAGGACTCATACATTTGTTGGGCCGCCTCGTTGATGGCTTCGGTCGTCCAGTCAAGGGCTGAATACCCTTCTGCATACGTAAGCCGTGCCGCGGCATTCACCAGGGCCCGGCCGACGCCGCTGCGGCGAGCGGCAGCGGAGACATACAGGTCACGAATATACAGCGCGCGGGACAGCTCAAAGGCCGGGAACGTTACGTTCAGGACGATCGATCCGACGATTCTGCCGTCCTGCACTGCGATCAGGACCCGAGGATCAAAGGTTGCCGCCGGCGGCTTACATGCCAAGCGCGCTGCGTCCAGCGCCGTTTCATGTGCGACGGGGCGGCGATAGTGCCGCTGCATTTCAAAAAATAGTGCCGCCAGGCCTTCCACATCTTTCGCCGTCGGGACCCGCACGACCGGGTCCAAAGCAATACGGCCTTCAGGTTCTCTGATCGGCGCTTTGAAATCTCCATCCATTCCGCACCTCGGCTGCTCGTCTGTCCATTCGCATCGTAGCGATTCGACGGTGGTCGCAAGATACTTGAAAATCGTTAACCATTTATTAACGCGCGTATGGCATACGGGACGCAAATATTTTCCTCAATGCGGCTGGATTGTTCAAGCTGACCGATAATGCGGCAGGAGCTAATTTTGGAGCGCATCCGTCAAGATCTCTTATACCGACATCGGCATGAACACGTCGCCTAGCACGAGACATTTTACGACAGTTGTTTCTGCCGTCGTAGCACTTGTACTGCTCGCGGTCGGTGGCGGCTCCTGGCTCCTGACGCAGCACGCCCGCCAGACTGCTTATCGCGCAGCCGAAGCCAACCTCCGTCAGGCCTCGCTGATCGTCGAAAGCGTCGTCAATCACCAATTCCTCCAGGTCGATGGCGCGCTGGCGAGCCTGCCACCGCTGCTGGGCATCATCATTGCCGGCGAGTCCGATGTGCCGGACCCGAAAGCGGTCAACCGGTTGTTGCGCGGTCTAAATTTTCAGAGCTTCGCCTTCCGTGACATCATGCTGCTTAATGCCGACGGCACGGTATGGGCGTCTGCTCGGCCGAGTTCCTGGAGCGGCCGATTGCCGCTCCCACTTGCGCATCTGCATCCAGCGGCATCGCGAGGCGCGGCGTCGGTCCTCGGCCCGGCCCGCAACCCCGTCACCGGCGAGTGGGTCGTATTCGTCACGCGCCAAATCACTATCCCGGCGCTGGGGCCGATGATCGCGGCGGCCGAAGTGCCTTTGCCCACGATCTCCGGCCAGTTCGCCGCGGTCGGCGGAACACCCGGTCTGCGGGTCTTCCTGGAACGCTACAGCGGCGAACTTCTGGTGAGCCAACCGTACAATGAGATGGAGGTCGGCAAGCCCCAGCCGCTCACCGTCGGTCAGGCCGAGACGGGCGCCCAGCCATTCCGGTTGCCGGAAACGCTGTCCGGTGTGCCAACCTTGGCGGTCGTGCGAACCAGCCTGTACGCGGATGTGCTCGTCGTGCTTACGCTCGACCTGAACATTGCCCTGCAGGATTGGGTGCGTGATCGCGGCCGGCTGGTTGTTTTCTCGAGCGCGATCGCGATCCTGATCTGCGCGCTGGCGCTGACGTTGGATATCGCGCACCGTCATCGGGTGCGGGCGGACGATGACCGCAATCGTGCCCGTGCCATGCTGCACAACGCCATCGAAATGATGTCGGACGGCTTCGTCATGTGGGACAGCGAGGATCGGCTGATCACATGCAACGAGCAATTCAGACACATGTATGAGGTGAGCAGAGCGTTGATTGTGCCAGGCGCGCTGTTCGAGGACATCATTCGCGAAGGCGCGCGACGGGGCCAATACCCGTCGATGGGTGAGGATCTCGAGGCGTTCGTCCGTGAAACCGTCGCCTGGCGCTGCTCCGATGGCGCACCGCTGGAACGTGAGCTGCCGAACGGGCGGTGGGCGCTGATCACAGAGCGCAGGATGCAGGATGGCTGCATCGTCGGCATTCGCACTGACATCACCAACCTCAAGCACGCGCAGTCCGATCTGGCGGCGGCCAGCCGGCGCGTGCAGGAGGCAATGCAGGAGGTGCAGCAGCAGAACATAGCCCTGCGCGAGCGGGACCGCGCGCTGAACATCCAGAACATGCTGTTCGATGCCGCATTGAACAACATGTCCCAGGGCCTGCTGATGACCGACTCGAACCAGCGGCTGATCATTTTAAATCACCGCTTCACCGAAATGTTCACCATCGCTCCCGAGACGTTCTCCATCGGGCTTCCGGCCTGCGACGCACTCGCCCGGATCGGCAACGCCGGACGGCTGCCGGGGCCCGTCGTCAACGACATGATCACCCGCCAGCGCGTGCTCGCCGACGCCCGGCAGGCGGGCAACTTCCTTGTCGCCGGTGCCGACGGCTTCGCCGTTTCGGTGGCACAGCGGCCGATTGCCGATGGTGGCTGGCTGGCCACCTATGAGGATGTGACGGAGCGTTACCGTGCCGAGGAAAAGGTCCGCCATGCGGCGCATCACGACGCGCTGACGGGCCTGCCCAATCGCGTGCTGTTTCATCTCCGGCTAACGGAGATGATCGGCAAGCTCGGCTATCACGAGACCGCGCTGGCGCTGCTGTGCCTCGACCTCGACCGGTTCAAGCAGGTCAACGACACGCTGGGTCACCCGATCGGCGACCGCCTGCTGGTTGCGGCGGGGCGGCGGCTTTTGGGCTGCCTCAAGGGCGATGCCACCGTCGCTCGGCTCGGCGGCGACGAATTCGCGATTGCCTATATCGGGCCGGATGCCCGCCACTCGGCCGAGGTGGTGGCCGAGCGCGTCATCCGCGAACTCAGCAACCCCTATCAACTCGAAGGTCACATCGTCACAGTCGGCGCCAGCATAGGCGTCGTCATCGCCGACAGTGACCAGACGAATGCCGATACGCTGCTGAAGAATGCCGATTTGGCACTATACCAGGCAAAATCCCTCGGACGCGGCGTTTATCGCGTGTTCGAAGCGGATATGGAGCGCCAGCTGCTTATCCGCCTGACTATCGAGGAGGATCTGGCGGCCGCACTCGACCGCGGCGAATTTCGGCTGTTCTACCAGCCGCTGTATGATCTGGGCCACGCACGGATCAGCGGGTTCGAGGCGCTACTGCGCTGGCATCACCCGGTACGCGGTCTCGTTTCACCGGTACATTTCATCGGCATCGCCGAGGAGACCGGGATGATCCGCCGGATCGGCGCCTGGGTCATTCAGCAGGCCTGTGAGGACGCGTTGAAGCTGCCGCCGGATGTGAAGGTCGCGGTCAACCTCTCGCCGGTGCAGTTCGAACAATGCGACATCGTCGGCATCATAGCCGAGTCACTAGACGCCACCAGCCTCTCGCCGAACCGACTGGAATTGGAAATCACCGAAAGCACCCTGCTGGAAAGCAATGCCGCCACGCTCGGTGCGCTGTTCCAGCTGCGCGACATGGGTCTACGCATCGCCTTGGACGACTTCGGCACCGGCTATTCGTCGCTGACCTATCTGCGTCGGTTCCCGTTTGACAAGATCAAGATCGACCGGTTGTTCGTCTGCGAAATGGCCAGTCGCGAGGATTGTGCCGCCATCGTGATGTCGGTCGTGACGCTGGCTAACCGGCTTGGCATCATCACGACCGCCGAGGGGGTCGAGACGCTCGAACAACTCAGCGCCGTCCGAGACGCAGGCTGCACCGAGGCGCAGGGCTATCTGATCAGCCGGCCCATGCCGCTGCAGGACGCCCTGAGGTTCTTCGATCAACCGGACCCGCTCGCCGATCATATTCCCCAGCCGCCGCTCGCGGTGCTTCGCAACCATGCCGCCTGACATTTACCCCGCGAGAGGCTGAGGCGGCGGTCGGCTCACCATGTCACCCACAGGAGTTCCCATCATGCACTTCGTTGTAACTCGCCACGACAAGCCGAATAGCCTGGCGCTGCGCCTCAGCGAACGGCCCGGCCACCTGAAGTATCTCGAGACGGTAATCGATCGGATCGTCTTCGGAGGCGCACTGCTCGCGCAGGATGGCACACAGAATGGCTCCGTCCTGATGATCGACGTCCACGACATGGCGGCGGCTACCGCGTTCGCCGACGCCGATCCCTATGTGGACACCGGGTTGTTTGCTGCGACCTCGATCGAGCCGTTTCGTCCGGTATTTCGCGACGGGGCTTGGCTGCCATAGAGGTTTCCTTCAACTCTGCTCGAAACACCGGGCTCGATGGACACGACCGTGGGCAAGAGAGCCTTATTGCGACCAAACGGGCGGGACGCCAGCATCGCGGCCTACTCGCCGGAGACCCGCGGGCGGTCCGAGCGGCTGTTCCAAACCCTTGCGGGACCGGCTGGTGAAGGAACTGGCGCTGGCGGCGATCACGACGGTGGAGGCGGCCAACCGGTTCATCCGGGAGGTCTACCTGCGGCGCACAATGCCCGGTTCACGGTCAAGGCGGAGCAGGAGGGAATGGCATTTGTCGCGGTCCAGGGCATCGATCTGCGGGAAATTCTGTGCGTGCAGGAGGACCGCCAGGTCGATCGGGACAACACGGTCATATATCGCAAGTTAAAGCTACAAATCCCGTCGTCGCCGCTGCGGCCTCACTTCGTCAAGGCGCGGGTGAAGGTGCGGGAGTATCACGACGGCGGCTATGCGATCTTCCACGGCCCCGGTTATTGGCCGCTAATGACGCGAACGGCATGCTGAGGGAGGAGGTCAAACAGGCCGCCTGACCCACCGCCCGAGCGGACGCCATTTTGTGCCGGGGCATGCCCCGGCACAAAATGGAAACAAGCGGTCAACTGATGTGCTACCTAAACCGGACAAGTTAAGTAAATATCCCCCGGCAAAGCCGGGGGCTTTAGAACTTTGGCCGCTCAAAGCGGCCGGGCTGTGCCGCTGACGCGGCCCAGGGAATTGTGAGCCGCTAAAGCGGCTGTCGGGTGCGCTGACGCGCGCCCGGGTTCAGGTGGCCACTAAAGTGGCCGTCACCGCCAGAGGTTCATCTGCTCCAGGCGCTGGTCCTCCTGCTCCTGATTGCGAATGTAGTTCCGGATCACCTCTTCGTCGCGGCCGACCGTTGATCCTAAATCCGGCAGTTGCGTAGTTGCCCGTTGCGGGCGAATCGGCGGAATCTGCCGGGATGGAAACGCAACAGCAGATCATTCCCGCTCACCCGCAGGGTGAGCAACCCATGGTTGAGGCCCATTCGGCGATCGCGGACAC
>NZ_CAJATU010000141.1 GCF_903944925.1 uncultured Rhodopila sp.
ATAGCTGTGAATTACATGGCTACGTTTATGGATGGTCCTGGGCGGTTTTTCCAAGAGTTCCGCCGGATTAAAGTAAGAGCAAGAGGGAAGCTCGGGCTAAAGCGGCATCGTTGCGCCGATCGGAAAGCAACATCAGTGTAGCACCTTGGCTGCCGGAACTAAGGTCCAAAAGAGGCGCATGTAGTCGCGCGTCCTTTCCTCCACGCCGTGTGGTATGCCGCCACCGCGGTCGATCTTTGACAAACTCGACCGGAGCTTGATCGCGGCCACTGTCTATTCGGCAACAATTGCGGCATTAAAGGTGGAGGGGGGTTCGGTTGGCGGCCTCTCAAATGAGGGGGTCGACAAAGGGCTATGTTCTGGCGGAACCACTCCAAAAAACACCAAAATTCAGCACACACCAGCCAAAAAATGAGCAAGGCTGCCAGACCCAAAGCAACGCGGATATCGTCCTCGCGATCCGCCGCGTGGCGAACGAGGCGGAGGCTGGCCGCCACCAAAGCCAATAGTCGGCGTTCCCGATACAAATCTTGGCGATGAGAAAAGTCCGAGATGGACATTCCTCGCTCAATGGAAAAACAGTGGAGCTACTCCGGCGCTGGTCGCACACTTTGAAGTTTATTGTCCATATTCTATCCAGGCAGCCAGTGACCCAACCAAATTGCCGGCATTTGGATCGACTGCACACCTCGATTCCTTCTTGGGACCCAAGCAGGAAGCTGACGCAGGGGGATGCTATTGTGACGCAACCCATATGAATGCGGCGGCATCCGGGAATATCCACATCTACATGATAGCCAGCGCGGTTTATCGGGATGCTTTGAAAGGTTCCCGCACTCATGTTAAGGAAACCTGCAAAGAAATTGCGCCCTACTCCAAAGCCTGGGATGTTCCGAGTGAACGGACCGTAGTGGCGATCAACAATTGCGAGGCACGAGACTGTACGGATGATTACTGAGCCGACTATCAAGATCAGATATTAAAGCTGAAATAGCTGTTTTGTTATCTGCCTACTCCATGAACGCGCCGGGGGCTTCCCGCAGGCGGCCGGCCCGGAAGCGCCGATCGGCTTCCCGCCGGGCGGCCTCGAACGCCTCGCCCTCGTTGGTCCGCCGCCCGAGTTCCTGCCGCGCGGCCTCGATCCAGTTGTCCAGCCAGGGGATCAGGTCGTCCGCGACGATGCCCTCGCCGCCGAGCCGCTCCACGATCGCGCGGACGGCGGCTTCCGGGATGCCCTGCGCGGCTGCACGCTGGAACGCGCCGCCGGTGCGGGCCAGGGCCAGGAGCTGCTGTAGCATCCCGGTGTGCGCGCCCTGAACCGCCTCGATCCGTTCCAGCACGGCGGCGTTGGCTGCCGCGATGGCCTTGACCAGAGACAGTTGCTCGCCCTGCCAGATCCGCTCGAACCCGGCGTCGTCCTTCAGCCGGAAGGCGGCACCGCGGACGAACAGGTCGAACCAAGAGGCGGGAAAGCCGCTGCCGTCAAACGCCCGGACGAACGCCGCCGGCAACGGACCACCCGGTGGCAATACGCCAAGGCCTGGCGTTCACCGCCAATGGCAACGGAGTACCGCACGCAGGCACCAATGAGGCCGGACGGACTTGGGCGCTCCAGGCCGTGCCGGCATGGATTGCGGCGCTTCCGCCCGTGCGGTGACCTTATCCGCCGCGTCGGGATCGAACACGCCGGGCGCTTTCAGGACCACATGCAATGCGTCCCGGGTCTCGTAGCTAAGCAACCGGCGGAGGGCAGGCGGCCGGCGCGCCATGTCCGGGAAACAAACCTCCCCGGAGCGCGACCACGCGTGCCGGCGACCGCCGTCGCCAGGGACGATCGCTTATGCCTTCAGCAAGACAGCCGGAATGCGCCGGCCGGGCCGCTCGATCCACCGGTAGGTCAGCTCCGACATCGGCAAAAGCACCGCCACAAATACCGCTAGATGGGTCCAGTGGCCGCCGGGAACCGGGACCCGCTGAATCAAATTCATTAGCGGCGCGTGCAGCAGGTAGATCGAGAACGACACGCGCCCCAGCCAGACCGTCCCGCGTGACGCCAGCGCCCGGGCGACCGGTCCCAACTCCGGCGACAACGCAAGGATCAGCGCCGCCGCCGACAGGACGACAGCGACAGGGCTCACCAGCGCGACCCCGGCGGCCATGCCGGCGGTCGCCACCAGCGAGGCCGGGGCAGCCAAACTCGGCCGCAACCGCGGCGACAGAAAACCCAGCGCCATGCCGAGATGAAAACCCGCAAGGCCGCGCAGCACCGCGCCCTGCCCCGATGTCGCGCCATCGAAGTGCTGCAGCACGTAGAATTCCGCGGCGGCCAGGCCGATCGCGGCGACGATCGTCACCCAAACTCTGCCCCCGGCGAACAGCCGCGCCACGAACGGAAACAGGGTGTAGCACAGCATCTCGATCCCCAGCGACCAGCTTGGCGGGTTCCACGGCGTCAGACCGGGTAGGAACGGCTGCAGCAGCAGCGCCTCGACCCAGAACGACTTCCAATCGTGCTCGAACCCGCTTCGATGCAGCAGAACGGCGGCAAAAGTCAGTCCGCCGAACGTCGCAAGCACAACCAGATGCAGCGGGTAAATGCGGCAGACCCGGCGCAGCCAGAACAGCGGCGCCCGGTTCAGCCGCAACGGCCCGTACACGCAGGCGAGGATGAAACCGCTGAGGACGAAGAAGATGTCCACCGCCGCCTGGCCCAGCCAGAACACCGCTGCGATGCCGGCGGCCGTGCCCGGAAACCAGATGGGTTGAACATGACACAAGACGACCCAGACCGATGCGACTCCGCGCAGCGCGGTCAATGGCAGGTTTTCACGCTGGCCGGACAATGACATCACCATCTTGTGGCGGCTGCCGACGGAGGCCGCAAGCCGGATCATGGCGCGAACGCCGGCTCCGCTTCACCTCAGCGGTTTTGCCAGCAGCCCGGAACAGTTCCGACAAGACAGCCGACAACCAGAAAGCACAAGCAAACGTGCCAGGCCCGATCGGCCGAACCGGCTTCCCAACCGCCGCGCGGTATGGCAACCAAATACGCCGTCCGGCACAACAACTCGACCGTCGTTCTTGTTACGCCCGTCACCGCACGCAAAGGCAAATTCCATGCGGATCAGCAAACTCGTTATCCTCGGCGCCGTCGCCGCCCTGCTCGCGCTACCCGCTTCGGCGCAGACGCCGCAGACGACGCCGTCCAAACCCCCGGCCGGCACCACCGCGGCCAAACCCGCCGCCGCGGCCCCGCTGGTGGACATCAACTCCGCCTCGGCGGACGACCTGGACAAGCTGCCCGGCATCGGCAAATCGCGCGCGGATGCGATCATCAAGGGCCGCCCCTACAAGGGCAAGGACGACCTGGTGAACAAGAAGATCCTGACCCCGGGGGTCTATAACGGCATCAAGAACAAGATCATCGCCAAGCAAGCCTAGCCGAATCGCACCGGTAGTTGCCGAACCCGTCCTCCGGCGGCAAAATCCCGCCTTCCCAGCAGGAGCACGGCGGCAATGACAGCGCGGACTATCACGACGGCGGCGGCCCTGGTCGCCGGGATTGCGGCGGCGTTGCCACACCCGGTGCGCGCCGCGGTTCCGGAATACAGCTTCACCGTCGTGAAAACCTACCCGCACGACCCCGCCGCCTTCACCGAGGGATTGCTGTTCCAGAACGGTTTTCTTTACGAAAGCACCGGCCTGGAAGGACGTTCGTCCATACGCAGGGAAAAACTGGAGACCGGAAAGGTCCTGCAGGAATACGATCTTGATCCGAAATACTTCGGTGAAGGCATAGTCATCTGGAACGCCAAACTCATCGGCCTCACCTACACCACCCAGATCGGGTTTGTCTACGATGCCGAAACGTTCAAGCCGCTGTCGGACTTTCATTACAAGGGTGAAGGCTGGGCGCTGACCAAGGACGACACCCGCCTTTACATGAGCGACGGCACCAGCGACCTCCGCATCCTAAACCCCGAAACCCTCGACCAGATCGGCAGCATCCATGTCACGTGCGACGGGCGGCCGGTGCAGAACATCAACGAACTCGAATGGGTCAAGGGAGAAATCTTCGCCAATATCTGGAAGATTCCCCTGATCGCCCGCATCGATCCGAAAACCGGCGCGGTCACCGGACTGATCGACGGCAGCAGACTGTTCGCCCTCGCCGCATCTAAAGGCCGCACCATCGACGTCCTCAACGGCATCGCCTATGACGCCGCAGCCGATCGGCTTTTTGTTACGGGAAAGTTGTGGCCGAAATTGTTCCAGATCAGGCTGTCGCGCCGCCCCGGCGGGAAGGACCTATGTAGCACGATTCCTGACCGCTGAGGCATCAAGAACCGCAGTCCGCGCCAACGGTGCCACCAGCAGCACTGCTGACCCGCCAACCGCCGCCATCGCCAGGAACACCAATCCGCCGTATCGCGCATACAGCCAGCCCGACAGCACCATCATCAGCCCCGACGGTGCGCCATACCCCAGCGCCGAGTGCAGCGCCTGCCCGGTCGCCGCCCGCTCCGCCGGCACGAACCGGCTGAGCACAAGCATCGCCGACAGATGCTGCATGGCAAACGTCGCCGCATGGAGTATCTGCACCACGACCAGAACCGGCAGCGGCGGCCCGAATGCCGTCACCGTCCACCGCACCACCGACATTGCGGCCGCGCAGGCGGTCAGCCCGGCGGGTCCGAGCCGATCCACCAGGCGTCCGCCGCGGGTGAACAGCAGGATCTCGGCGATGATCCCCTCGGCGATCAGTAGCCCGATCACCGTGTCGCTGATCCCCTGCGACCGCCAGAACAAAGCGGCGAAGCCGTAGTAAGCGGCATGTGCGCCCTGGATCAAAGCGGTGCAGCCGATAGCCAGGAGAAAGGCGGGGTTACGCAGCAACCTCAGCCCGGCAAAGGCCCGGGGTGGCGCCGGAAGGGCCGATGCCTCTGGCAGGAACACGCCCAGCACCGCGGCCGCCCCGTATCCCGCCGCCTGCAGCCAAGGCACCAGCCACGACCCGGCCCGGCTAAGCAGCCAGCCCGCCACGGCCGTGGCGATCATGAAGGTCGCCGAACCGGCGGCGCGCACCGGCCCGTACTCCAACCGCCGTTCGCCCGCCAAAGCCAGCGCCAGCGAGTCCGCCAGCGGCCCGATCGCGCTCGCCGCCAACCCCTGCCCCGCGGCGATCAGCAGCAGCGGCAGGAACCCGCTGGCCAGGACGAACGACAGCCCAAGCCCGGACGCGACCATGGCGGCCACAACCAGCACCGGCCGCCGCCGCCCGATATGATCAGCCACCGTGCCCCAGCCCGGCCCCGCCAGCACCCGGAACAGCGCCGCCGCCCCCAGCACCTGGCCGATGGCGGCGGGCGACAGGCCCGCATCGGCGAACCACAGCGGCATGAAGGCATTGATCGCATTGGCGGCGAAGACCGCGCCCATGAACGCGGCGACCCGCGCCGCCGCCGGCATGGCGGGATCAGCCGGCGCGTTGCAGCGCTGCGACTTCCCTGACCTTGCGCGCCATCGAGGCGATGCCGTTGCCGCGGTTGGTGGACAGAGCCTCTAACAAGCCCAGGTCCTTCAGGAACACCGGATCGGTTGCCAGGATTTCCTCGGGAGGCCGACCTGAGTATACCCGTAGCAGCAGCGCGATCAGGCCGGAGACGATCGCCGCGTCCGACAGCCCGGCGAAATACAGCGAGCCGTCGCGCAGCACCGCTTCCATCCACACGCGGCTCTGGCAGCCCGGCACGCGGTGCGCGTCGTTCGCCCACTCATCCGGGAACGGCGGCAGCTTGCGCCCCATGCCGATGATGAACTCGTAGCGCTCCATCCAATCATCGAACATGTCGAGTTCCTCGCCGATGGCCGCGATCGCCTCGGCGGCGGTGAGTTCTTCCGGCTTCACGAATGGATCGGTCATAGCTTCGATGTGCGGGGCTATGCGACGGAGGTCAAGGACGGATCGCGGGTCAGCCCGCCGGAACGGTGTGCAGCCGCACCCAGGCGGTGAACTCATCATCCGGCAGTTCCCCGGCCGCCATCGCGAGCGTCATGACCACCGCCTCCGCGTCGCCGACGGTAAACCGGCAGCCGTTAAGGCGCAGGAACACTTCAAGCGCGACGAAGGCGGTGCGCTTGTTGCCGTCGATGAAAGGATGGTTCTTGGCGATCCCCAGCGCGTAGACCGCCGCCAGTTCAGCGATATCCGGTTCGCCGTAGCCGGCCCGGTTCAGCGGCCGGGCCAGCGCGCTGTCGAGCAAACCGGCGTCACGGAGGCCTGTCGAGCCCCCGTGCTCCGCCAGTTGTTCGTCATGGATCGCGAGAATAAGCTGCGGCGACAGCCAGACGGTCACTTCGCCAGTTCGCGCAGCACCGCCCGGCGTTCCTTCATGACACTGCGCGCGACATCCATCTGCGCGCCGAACTCAGGGTCCGCGACGGTCAGCCGCACGCCATCCGGCTGCTCCACGGCGTAGAGCGTATCGCCCTTCACCATGCCCAGCTTGGCCAGCAGTTCCCTTGGAAGGATAACGCCCACGGAATTTCCGATCTGTGTCAGTTTCAGAGTCTGCATGGCATGCCCTCCTGGCTTGCCCAGCGGTTATAACACACGTTAGACGCCCGCGCTATAGGATAAACCGGCTGAGGTCGCCCTTCTGCGCCAGCGGGGCCACTTTCTCAGCCACATATGCGGCATCGACGACGAAGGTCTCGCCCGCCCGGTCGGTCGCGGTGAAGCTGATATCCTCCAGCAGCCGCTCCAGCACGGTGTGCAGCCGCCGCGCCCCGATATTCTCCA
Organism: uncultured Rhodopila sp.; assembly: GCF_903944925.1. Lineage (GTDB taxonomy): Bacteria > Pseudomonadota > Alphaproteobacteria > Acetobacterales > Acetobacteraceae > Rhodopila. Next base: position 6,803 of record NZ_CAJATU010000141.1, read on the forward strand.
CCCGATCATTGATATCCGACGCCAGATCGGCCAGCGCATCAACCGCGTCGTCGCGGAAGTCAAGCGTGACCTTCTCGGTGCCAAGCAGCGCCGCGTATTGCTTCAGCAGCGAGTGCTCCGGCTCCGTCAGAATGCGCCGCAAGTCAGCCCGGGTCAGCGGCAGCAACTCCACCCGTATCGGCAGGCGACCCTGCAGTTCCGGCAGCAGGTCCGACGGCTTCGCCAGATGGAAGGCACCCGAGGCGATGAACAGGATGTGGTCCGTCTTCACCAGCCCGTACTTGGTGTTGACGGTGGTGCCCTCGATCAGCGGCAGCAGGTCGCGCTGCACCCCTTCGCGGCTGACATCGCCGCCGCGGAAGCCGCCTTCCGAGGTGCGGGCGCAGATCTTGTCGATCTCGTCGAGGAAGACGATGCCGTTGTTCTCGGCATGCGACACCGCGTCCTTGGTCAGTTGCTCATTATCCAGCAGCCGATCGGCTTCCTCGGCTTCGAGGATGCGGCGGGCGGACTCGACGGTCATGCGGCGCTTTTGCAGCGGCCGATTGCCCATCAACCCCTTCATCATCTCGCTCAGGTTGATCACCTGCCCCGGCGGCATGCCCGGCATATCGAGCTGACCGATGGGGGAACTGCCGGGATCGGACACCGCGATGTCGATCTCTTTCTGCTCGAACTCGCCGTTGCGCAGCATGCGGCGGAATTTGGAGCGGGTGTCGGCGGCGGCTTCGTCGCCGACAAGGGCGGATATCAAGCGTTCCTCAGCCGCGGTCTCGGCCTTGGCCTGGACGTTCTTGCGGCTGGTCTCGCGCAGCATGTTCAGGCTGGCGTCCACGAGGTCGCGCACGATGCTTTCGACGTCGCGGCCGACATAGCCGACTTCGGTGAACTTGGTCGCCTCCACCTTCAGGAACGGCGCCTGCGCCAGCTTGGCCAGCCGCCGGGCGATCTCGGTCTTGCCGCAGCCGGTGGGGCCAATCATGAGGATGTTTTTCGGGACGACTTCCTCGCGCAGGCCCTCGGGGAGCTGCTGGCGCCGCCAGCGATTGCGCAGCGCAATCGCGACGGCCCGCTTGGCGTCGTCCTGGCCGACGATAAAGCGGTCGAGTTCCGAGACGATCTCTCTCGGGGAGTATGTGGGGACTTCCATCTAGAGCGTCTCGATGATGATGTTGCCGTTGGTGTAGACGCAGATGTCGGAGGCGATTTTCATCGACCGCCGGGCGATTTCCTCGGACGACAGGTCGGGGACCGTCATCAGCGCGCGGGCCGCGGCCAGGGCGTAGTTGCCGCCGGAGCCGATGCCGATGACGCCGTCCTCCGGCTCCAGCACATCGCCGTTGCCGGTCAGGGTGAAGCTGCGGTCCTTGTCGGCCACCGCCATCAGCGCTTCCAGCCGGCGCAGATAGCGGTCGGTGCGCCAGTCCTTGGCCAGCTCCACGCAGGCGCGTTCGAGTTGGTTGGGATAGCGCTCCAGCTTGCTTTCCAGGCGCTCCAGCAGGGTGAAGGCGTCGGCGGTGGCGCCGGCAAAGCCGGAGATCACCGTGCCGCCCGCGCCGATACGGCGGACCTTGCGGGCGTTACCCTTGACGATGGTCTGGCCCATACTGACCTGGCCGTCGCCGGCCATTGTGACTTTGCCATCCCGCCTGACGCACAGGATGGTGGTGCCGTGCCATCCGATCGGATCAGCGGCGGCGGTTGTGAGGTTCTGCATGACGGTCCTACATGGCGATCAATCAGACTCCGGGCAAGGGCGGCGTTTCGGTTGCGTGGCAGCGGACGAATTTGACGCGCTGCGCGGCCGGCTGGAGCTCCGCATGATAGCGCGACTGCAACCATACCGAGGAAAATGTGATCTCGCATACGGAAGCGTGACCACCGGAGCGGCGGATGACTCGTTTCCTCCGGCTTATACCTCGGCTCGAAATCGGTACTCGCCCCTGAATGAAGGACCACCATGAGGCGCATCCTGTTCGTAAAGCTCGGGCATTTTTCCTACACCAACGACGAGGTCATGACCCAGCTCGCCAAGACCTTCCCCGGCCATGACCTGATTGTCGCCGACGTCAAGGATCTGGTAAAACGAGACTATTTCACCCTCGGCTATAACGTGCTGACCGAGGTGGCGACGTTCGGGCCGTCCGTGCTGAAAAACCGCGGCGACCTGCACGCGTTCTTCTTCCGCACGCCGTTCATGTTCCGTCGCCTCAACGAATTGCTGGTCGAGACGTATGCCGCGATGGCGCCCGAGCTGGACTTCGTGATCCAGACCCAGGGGCTTTTCAATGCGCGCATCCCCGGCGCTCCGTTCTTCATCTATACGGATTACACATTCCTCAGCAATCTCGACTTCCCCGGCCACGACAAGCGGCAATTTCGTTCCGAAAAGGCCATGCGTTACGAAGCCGATCTGTATCGCAGCGCGGACGCGATTGCGGTGACGGGGAGTCATGTGGAGCGGACACTGGTGCGGCAATACGGCTGCGATCCGGCCCGGGTGCGGACGGTGCATATCGGCGCCAACGTCGTTGTCCGTCCGGTGTCCACCGAGTTGTCGCGCTATGCTGCCAAGCACGTGGTATTTGTCGGCGTGGAGTGGGAACGCAAGGGCGGCCCGGCGCTGGTGGAGGGCTTCCGCCGCGCCCAGCGGGCTCATCCGGACGCCAGGCTGACGATCGTTGGCTGCTCGCCCGATGTATCCGGTCCCGGCATTGTCGTGGCGGGCCTGTTCCCCCGTGCGCAGATGCCGCCGTTCTTCGAGGCCGCATCCGTCTTCTGCACGCCCAGCCTGATCGAGCCGCTGGGGATCGCCGCGGTCGAGGCCTCGCTGTACCGCCTGCCCGTGGTCGCCACGCAGATCGACGGCTTCATGGAGACGGTGGTGGACGGCGAAACCGGCCTGCTGGTGCCGGTAAACGATCCGGACGCGATCGCCTCGGCGCTCGGCCGGCTGTTCGCGGACCCGGACCTGGGACGCCGCATGGGCAATGCCGGCTTCGAGCGCAACCACGATCGCTTCAACTGGGACGAAGTCGGCAAGCGCCTGCGCGCCATGGCGGAGGGCATCGCGCCGCGTCTGCGGCAGGCGGCCTGAACGCTGGCCTTCCCCTTGGCGTGTTCAAGCCGTATGGACAAGGCCTCACAGGCCGGACAGGGGACGTTGCATGGCGCGCTCGCTCAAGGTCGCGGTCCAGATGGACCCGATCGACAGCATCAATATCGATGCGGATTCCACCTTTGCCCTGATGCTGGAGGCGCAGGCGCGCGGCCATAGGCTGTGGCACTACGAAGTGCGGCACATGGCGCTGAAGGAGGGCGCATCCCGTCCCGAAGGCGGCCGCCGCGAGGAACGGCTGTTCGCCCGCGGCCACGCAGTGACCGTGGCCCGGCAGCACGGCGCGCACTATACGTTCGGGCAGATGGAGACCCGCGACCTCGGCACCATGGACGTGGTGCTGATGCGCCAGGACCCGCCGTTCGACATGGCCTACATCACCGCGACCCACATGCTGGAGCATATCCAGCCCGGCACCCTGGTGGTGAACGACCCGGCGGCAGTGCGCAATGCGCCGGAGAAGATCATGGTGACGCATTTCCCGCACTTGATGCCGCCGACACTGATCACCTGGGACCTCGAAGCGATCCGCGCCTTCCGCGCCGTATATAAGGACATCATCGTCAAGCCGCTGTACGGCAACGGCGGGGCGGGCGTGTTCCGCATCAAGCCCGACGACGAGAACCTCGCCGCGCTATTAGAGATGCACTTCGCCCGCTCCCGCGAGCCGCTGATGTTCCAGCGCTATGAGGCTGCGGTGCGGCGGGGTGACAAGCGGATCATCCTGGTGGATGGCGAGCCGGCGGGCGCGGTGAACCGGGTGCCGGCCGAGGGCGAGGCGCGATCCAACATGCATGTCGGCGGGCGCGCTGAGAAATCGCCGCTGACCGCCCGGGACCTGGAGATCTGCGCGGCGATCGGGCCGACCTTAAGGGACCAGGGGATGATCTTCGTGGGGATCGACGTGATCGGTGATTACCTGACCGAGATCAACGTGACCTCGCCGACGGGCTTGCAGGAGATCGCCCGGTTCGACGGGGTGCGGATCGAGGCGTCGATCTGGGACCGGATCGAGCAGAAGGTGGGAGCATGATCCGGTCAGCATGACGATACTTTAGTTCGCCCCGAACAGTTCGGAGCGGAGTTTCTTCAGCACCGCCGCATCGCGTTCGCCGCGTTCGATCTCTGAACCGATCGCGGTGGCCAGGGTGGCATCGGATGCATCCCAGCCGAGTGCACGGAACGCCAGTTTCAGGCGCTGCTCGACTTCGGGAGAAAGGTTTCCGTTTCGCCGTTCCTGTCCGAGTTCCGCAAGGAACTGACCGCCCGGGGTCGTCCGCAAGATGAATGCGGATCGGCCTGCAATTTTCGCCATAACCCTACCTATAATTGGCACATGTGCCGTTTCGCCTGACGCGATGTTCAATTAGTCTGTCGTTCGAGCGGGCGGCGGTGAAGTTCTGTCGATCATTGGTAATATATTTGCGTTCGAACTGATGAGGTGCGCCGAGCGATAGATCAACTTTGAATTGAATCTAGGCCGCCCGCCTCCGAAAGGCATCCAAACTCCCGGCGTGGATCAGTTCGCTCGGCAACTGGTGCCCCACGATCGCCTCCGCCAACCGGCCGACCTCGATCAACGCGTCGAGGTCGATACCCGTATCGATTCCCATCTCCTCGCACAAAAGCACCAACTCCTCGGTGCAGATATTCCCCGCCGCCTTCGGCTGGCCGGCGAACGGGCAGCCGCCCAGGCCGCCGACGGTGGAGTCATACCGAGTCACGCCCAACTTCAGACCCGCATGAGCGTTCGCCACGGCCAGACCCCGCGTGTCATGCAGATGCAGTGACAGAGCCATGTCGGGCCAGCGCTCCCGCACCGCGCCGATGGTCCGTTCGATGCGGGCCGGCGTTGCCCAGCCCATCGTATCGGCCAGCGAGAACAGCGTAATGGCCGCCCCGGTCTCCTCGGCTATCGCCATCCCGTCCCGCAGCGTGCTTAACACCTGCTCCGGTGCGATATCGCCCTGGTAGTTGCAGCCGAACGCCGCCATCACCTGAACCTTGCTGACCGGAACGCCTTTGACCTGCTGGAGCGCGCTGTGCTTTTTCATCGCCTCCAGGTTCTCCGCGTGGCTGCGGTTGAGGTTCTTGCGGGTGAACGCCTCGGAGGCAGTCAGCGAAATGCTGCCATGGACAGTCAACTTGCCCTTGAAGGCGAGCGCCCGCTCCAGCCCGTTGCCGTTGAAGAACAGGCCGGTGTATTCGACCGTGGGTCGCGCGGCGAAACCGTCCACCACCGCCTCCGCATCCGCCCATCCGGGCACCAACCGCGTGTTGACGAACGAGCACGCCTGGATGTGCCGCACCCCGGTATCGCTCAGCGCCTCGATCAGCCGGATTTTCTCCCCTGTCGGGATCGGCCCCGGCTCGATCTGGAAGCCTTCGCGCGGGCCTTCCTCATGGATCTCGACATGCTTGGGCAGATCGCTCACGACGGCGGGTTCCTTGTGCTGGACCGCCGCATCTTGATCATGCCTCGGGCCGCTGGCAAGCGAGGCGATCGGTCGGCGGTCGGTGTCTTTGGCGGCGCCTTCAACGGGACGGACGTCAGCGACCCGGGTTCGCGAGGTGTCAGGCTGCACGAGATCGTTTTGAAGCGAGCCGCGTCGGCGGTTCAGCGTCATGGCCAGTGTGTGGTTCGCTGTCCGCTCGCTGAGGTTTGAAGATCGCAGAAGAATCCGCGCCTGTTCGACTTATCGTTTCTTCAAAAGCGGTCGCCGAAACAGCTGCGACGGTGCTTGCGATGCACGTTTGTGGCGATGCGGATGTTTTTTCTGTGAGGGTGGCGAAGGGTTCTCGGGTTACCGGGTTGATCATGAGGGCGATTGGTTAATCCGGGGTCAACGCTACACTTGGTGTTTGGGTTAGACTTGGGTTTATTAGCGCAGAGAACGCTGAGATCATGCGATCGCAGAGAGTTCTTTTCTTGGCTGTGAGATCCGGGGGTGGTGCTGTTCGCGGCGCTGGGCAGTTTGGTGCGATGGCACGCACCACAGGCGGTGCCACGCTCGGCGCCGCGCCCAAGGCGCAGGAAAGTCTTCTGCGCTTGGATCTCAAAATCTCTGCATCCTCCTAGCAAAGGCGGAATTCAACCAGTATTTACGGGGTAATCGTCCCCGGTAGTGGCTTCACACGACAAATTCGGCAGCATCCGCCCTTATACGGTCCGCAGCAGGCAAATCAGTCGCGAGTCAACGCGGACGTCACCGGAACGGCACGGGTCAGCGATAGCGGCCATGCTGCTCCAGCAGCTCGATCCGGTAGCCGTCGGGATCTGTCACGAAGAAGAACCGGGCCATCAGCGCACCGTCTCGGTGAAATTCCTTCACCGGTTCAGGCCGCAGCCCTTCGGCCTCGAAACGAGCGTGCTCCGCGCGAACATCAGGCACGACGAATGCGATATGCCCGTAGCCGCTGCCATGGGTGTAAGGCTCGCTGCGGTCGTGATTGATCGTCAGTTCCAGCTCGTAATCGGCTTCCGGCGAGGTCAGATAGACCAGCGTGAAGCCGTCGAACGCATAACGATCCGCGATCAGCAGGCCGAAGGCACGATGATAGAAATCCACGCTGCTTGCTTCGTCCAGAACCCGGATCATCGTGTGGATTGGCTTTGCCATGCTTGCCCTCATCCCTTCGTTCCTAACCCAGCGCCTCGGCCAGCAGCTCCAGCGCCCGCACACCGAACGCCCGCATATTGGCGATGCGATCGTCGCTGCCGGTCTCCACGGTAATCACCTTGGAGAACCCCGCCCCGGTCACCGCGATGCAACTGTGCCCCGCCCGGTCGCCGTAGCGGTTGCCGGCCGGCCCCGCCGCGCCGCTCTCGCCGATGCCCCAGCTTGCGTCCAGCCGGGCCCGCACCGTGTCCGCCAGCAGCACCGCGTACGGCTCGGTCGAGGCGCGGCCGATCGGCGGCGGCAGCTTGGCCGGGATGTCCAGGAACGCCGAACGGGCCTGCGCGGTATAGATCACCCCGCCGCCACGGAAATAGGCGGAGGCGCCGCCGACGGACAGCAGCGCGGCGGAAATCAGCCCGGCCGTCGAGGATTCGGCGATGGCAATCGTCTCGCCGCGCTCCTTAAGGCGGGCGGCCAGCGTCTCGGCCAGCGGCAGCAGCGCGTCCATTGAAGTCTCTCCCCGGTCCTACCCATTGGTAGTATTTACGCGCGAGGCCGCTGCTGTCCATTCTCAGGCGGGTGAACCGTCGTGGCGGTCCGCGCGTAAAGAAAAGATCATAATCCGAAAAGGAGTGCCGGCGTGCCAAGACTGAAATCCTCTCCAGGCTTCCCCGCCCCGCCTCCCCTCGGCTCCTGGCTGGCCGGAGCCTTCATCGGCAGCGCGATCATGACAATCGCCACCAGCGCCGTGCTGCTGGGCGCCAGCGCGGCGATCCAGAACGCGGCGATCGGCCGGCGGACCGGCGACTGATCCGGCTATAGCGGACTCCGCCGCCGCCGTGGCAGAAGGCCGCCATGTCCCTGCTGCAAACCCGTAGTGATGACGTCAGCGTGGCGGTTGCCGCGGAATTGACCGCCGTGATCGTCGCGGTGACGCACGGCCAGCCGCGCGTGCTGACGATCGACAAGGGCCAGGCGCTGCCCTCCGGCCCGTTCGAGGCGTCCCACCGGTCCTTGCAGGCCGGGCTGCGGAGCTGGGTGGAGACGCAGACCCGGCATCCGCTGGGCTATGTCGAGCAGCTTTATACGTTCGCGGACGCCGATAGGAAGCAGGGCACGATTGGGCGGGTGGTTTCGGTGAGCTATCTGGGCCTGACCCGGGAGGCTCCCGCCGCCGCCGGATGGGGGGCGGAGTGGCAGCCCTGGTATCGGTTCTTCCCGTGGGAGGATGTGCGCGGCGCGGGCGCGGCGCTGACCGAGGCGGTACTGGCGGGGCCGTTGCACGCCTGGGCGGAGAGCGCGGACGATCCGGGCATGGCACGCGATCGTCTGCGGCGGATCGCGATCAATTTCGGCCTGGACGGGCAGCGCTGGAACGAGGAATTCGTGCTGCAACGCTACGAAACGCTGTGGGAGGCCGGGCTGGTCGCAGAGGCCGGGGCGGCGCGCGCGGCGGTGGCTCCGGGTGAGGCGATGCGGCACGATCACCGGCGAATATTGGCGACGGGGATCGCGCGGCTGCGGGCGAAGATCAAATACCGGCCGGTGGTGTTTGAACTGATGCCGGAAGCGTTCACGCTGTTGCAGTTGCAACGGACGGTGGAGGCACTGGGCGGGCGGCTGCTGCACAAGCAAAATTTCCGAAGGTTGATCGACCAGCAGGACCTGGTGGAGGAAACTGGGGAAGTAACGACCGAGACCGGCGGGCGGCCGGCGAAGCTGTTCCACTTCCGGCGGGAGGTGCTGGCGGAGCGGCAGGTGGCCGGGACGAAGTTGCCCCTGGTGCGGGCGGTGTGATGCGGAATGAATCTTATACCAATCGGCGATGACGTTGACTCTCGGCCGCACCCCGCTAGGCCGACGGGGGTCGGCATCCATGCCTTTTCTTTGTGTAAACAAGCGTGGATAGCGGGCCTGCGCCCGCCATGACGATGGTGCGGCCTGCCGACCGGTCAACGTCAACGCCGGCTGGTATTACCCCGAAACTCCTGCGCGGGTGCGGATCAGGGCTGCCTGAGGTTAACTGTCATCCCCGCTTACGGTGCGCGGCAATGACTTCCCGAGCCTCCGCGAAGGCATCCTCCAGCGGCACGACTTCGCCGCGATCGAGTTCATCAAGGCCGATCTGGATTTCCGCCCGCAGGCGGGCGATCTTCTGCTCATCGAAGTCATCGCGCCGGAACAGCAGCCGCAAGCCTTACTCGACCACGTCGCTGGCGGTCGGGTAAAGGCCGCTTGCCACCTTTTCTTCAATCAGTCGTTCGATATCGGGTAGCAGCGACACGTTCATGGTATTGCCTCCATATTGTACTATTCCGTCACCGCGCCAACGGCCGGTACTTAATCCGGTGCGGTTCCGTCGCATCCGCCCCCAGCCGCCGCCGCTTGTCTTCCTCGTACGCCTGGAAGTTGCCCTCGAACCACTCCACGTGGCTGTCGCCCTCAAACGCCAGGATATGAGTCGCCAGGCGGTCCAAAAACCACCGATCATGGCTGATGATCACGGCGCAGCCGGCGAATTCCTCCAGCGCCTCTTCCAGCGCCCGCAGCGTATCCACGTCCAGATCGTTCGTCGGCTCATCCAGCAGCAGCACGTTGTGTTCGATCTTCAGCATCTTCGCCAGATGCACCCGGTTGCGCTCACCGCCCGAGAGTATCCCGACCTTCTTCTGCTGATCCGACCCCTTGAAGTTGAACGCTGCCGTATACGCCCGCGAGGCAATCGCCCGCTTGCCGAGGTAGATCACCTCCTCGCCGCCGCTGATCTCCTGCCAGACCGTCTTGTCCGGATCGAGACTGTCGCGCGACTGGTCCACATAGCCCAGCTTCACCGTCTCCCCGATGCGCAGCGATCCGGCATCCGGCGTCTCCTGCCCGGTGATCATGCGGAACAGAGTCGTCTTGCCGGCGCCGTTCGGGCCGATTACGCCGACGATGCCGCCCGGCGGCAGCTTGAAGTTCAGGTTCTCGATCAGCTCGGTATCGCCGTAGCCCTTGCACAGGTTCTCCGCCTCGATGACGATGTTACCCAGGCGCGGGCCGGGCGGAATGACGATCTCCGCCACGCCGGTGGCCAGTTCCTGCGACTTTTGCAGCATCTCCTCATACTTCGCGATACGCGCCCGGCTTTTCGTCTGGCGGGCGCGCGGCGAGGCGGAAATCCACTCCGATTCCGCGGCCAGGGCACGCTGGCGGGCGGACTCTTCCTTCTCCTCCTGCTGCAACCGCTTGCGCTTCTGCTGCAGCCAGGACGAGTAGTTGCCTTCGAACGGATAGCCCCTGCCCCGCTCCAGCTCCAGCATCCAGCCGGTGACGTTGTCCAGGAAGTAGCGGTCATGGGTGACCACCATCACGGTGCCGGCGTAGTCGTGCAGCGTGTGCTCCAGCCAGGCGACGCTTTCGGCGTCCAGATGGTTGGTCGGCTCATCGAGCAGCAGCAGGTCGGGCTTTTCCAGCAGCAGCTTGCACAGCGCCACGCGCCGCTTCTCGCCGCCCGACAGTTTTGTCACTGCCGCATCGGCCGGCGGGCAGCGCAGCGCGTCCAGCGCGATGTCCACCTTGCGGTCCAACTCCCAGCCGTCCTTCGAGTCGATCAGCTCCTGCAAATCGCCCTGTTCGGCGAGCAGCTTGTTCATCTCGTCGTCGCTCATCGGCTCGGCGAACAGCATCGAGATTTCGTTGAACCGGTTGAGTGCCGCCTTCAGTTCGGCGAACGCCTCCTCGACATTCTCGCCCACCGTCTTGGTCGGGTCGAGCGGCGGTTCCTGCGCCAAATAGCCGACGGTGGCGCCCGGCGCGGCCCAGGCCTCGCCGCCGTATTCGGTCTCGATGCCGGCCATGATCTTCATCAGCGTCGATTTGCCGGCGCCGTTGACGCCCAGCACGCCGATTTTCACACCGGGCAGGAAGGACAGGGTGATGCCCTTGAAGACCTCCCGCCCGCCGGCGAATGCCTTGGTCAGATCCTTCAACACGTAGACGTACTGGTAACTCGCCATGATCGATCCGCTTTTCTGGTCGGTTGGGGGCTTCTAACGCGCATCCGGTCGCCCGGGTAGCGGAGCGTTGCAGGATTACATGGGCCGCCGCGTCTACGACGCCAGGGCTGTCGTCCTGTAGAACGCGGCCAGCGGCACCGAGAAGCCGATGCTGGCCAGGGCCAGCGTCTCCGCCCCGGCCACGATCTGCGGTTCCTCCGGCCAGTTGCCGTCGGCGCCGCGGCGCAGCAGTTCCGCCTCGATCCGGGTGCTGTGCACGGCGAGGATCTCCTGCACGCTGGGGATCGTCGTGTAGGCCCAGATGTTGGCGCGGGTCTGCGCCTCATTGCGCGGCGACAGGATCTCGACCAGCAGCACCGGGTCCGGCACCATCAGCCCGTCCGCCGGCGGCGCGCAGGTGACGCCGAGATCGGAGATGCGGAAATTGCGGTCGGAGCGGATGCGCGGCACGATCCCGGGCTGGCTGAGCAGCCGGCACTTGCCGCCCTTGTCGATCAGGTGGTTGGCGATCTGGCGGCCGATCTCGCCTTGCAGCGCGGCGTGGGTTTCGGTGGCGGGGGCCATGGCCAGGGCCTCGCCGTCGATCAACTGGCAGGGCGCGCCGGACGGGTCGCCCGCATCCCAGGACAAGAATTCCGCCAGGGTCATGCGGGCGGGCGCGTGTTGGCGAAGCGCGGTCATGGCCGGAGACTAGCACGGCGCCCGGCGGATGACGACCACGGGTTTGCCCGGGAAGGGGGCAAGAAGCGGTGTTCCAGACCGAACGGCTGTCGCCTCCGATCCGCGTTCGTGCAATGCTTTGCCGCGCTTCGCGGCGGGTACAGTCCGGACACGGGAGGACACGATCGACGCGGTCTCAGTCTGGCAAATCCTGTCGGCTCATTTGCAACAACTCGAGCAGCGTCTGCTCGGCGATGTTCTCACTGTCGTCAATCTTATCCAGATTCCGGCCGTCATCCTGACCGGTGTTGTCGCCCGGGTGGTCTGCCGGCCGATGCAACGCCGGGCCGTGCGCTGGATAGACGGGATTCCGGCGCACCATCATCTCGATTGGATCATCTACCACCGCGCCTGGGTCAGCGACCGTTTGGTGCCGCTGCTAACCTTGGCGACATGGACGGTCGGATTGTGGATTTCCGTGACGGTCGCCGAGCAGGAAGGCTGGCCTCACGCCGTCACGCAAACTGCGGTCAACCTGCTGCTGGCCTGGCTGGTCATCCGCCTGGTGTCGGATCTGGTGCCTTATGCGGCACTGGCCAGGCTGATCGCGGCGTTCGCCTGGGTCATCGCGGCCCTGAATATTCTGCATCTGCTGACACCGACACTCGATCTGCTCAATAGTGTCGCCATACAAGTCGGCGGATTGCGGGTGTCGGTTCTGACCGTCATCCGGGGCGTCGTCTCGCTGGCCGTTCTGCTCTGGGCGGCCAGCCTGGGATCCAACCTGTTCGAACGCCGGTTGACGCGCGTGCCCGAGATTACGCCGCGCGCGCAGGTGCTACTCGGCAAGCTGATCAAGGCGACGCTGATTACACTGGCGGTCGTGCTTTCGCTGACCAGCATCGGAGTCGATTTTTCCACGTTTGCATTGTTCACCGGGGCGCTCGGCGTTGGTGTCGGTCTTGGCCTGCAGCGCACCGTCTCCAACCTGTTCTGCGGCATCGTGCTTCTGCTGGACAAATCGATCAAGCCGGGCGACGTGATCGAGGTTGGCGGCACCTATGGCTGGGTGTCATCCCTGGGTGCCCGCTACGTGTCGGTGGAAACGCGCGACGGCACGGAGTTCCTCATTCCGAACGAGGACATCATTACGCATCAGGTGATCAACTGGTCGCACAACAGCGACCGGGTGCGCCTGAAGGTCCCGGTGCGGGTGCCGCACGACTCCGATCTAGACCAGGTACTGGCCCTGATGCTGGAGGCGGCAGGCAGGCCGCCGCGCATTCTGGCGACACCGGCGCCGACGGCACTGGTGATGGCGTTCGCGGAAACCGCGATCGAACTTGAGCTGCGGGTCTGGATCGAGGACGCGCAAAACGGCGTGCATAACGTGAAAAGTCAGATCCTCTACGAGATCTGGCGCCTGTTCCAGCAACACGGCGTTCAAATTCCTTATCCCAAGCGCGACCTTTATGTGCATTCTGAGAAGCGATCGTAACAAGACCATCGCACAGGCGGGCGCGGCTACGGCCGCTTGCGAAGATCTGTGCGGCTGACGCGAACAACCGGATCGGGTCAGGTCATTTTAGTGTGCGCGGCGGTGTCGGCGCATGCTCACCGCATTTCGCCGCTTCCGTCGCGATCATGGTCAGGTAGGGTGGCGGGTTAAACACCAGGAACAGCGCCATTGTCGGGAGGCTGAACGGATGGACCAAACCTTGCCAACGGCGGCGATCGCCCGACCGCACGCTGCGCGCAGCCCGTTGCCGGCGGCCGTCGCCGCACTGGGCATCGTCTATGGCGACATCGGCACCAGTCCGCTTTACGCCTTCAAACAGGCAGCGGATTCCGGCGGAACAGTTTCGCCCGATACCATCACCGGCATCGTCTCGCTGATCCTCTGGTCGCTGATCATGATCATCTCGGCAAAATACGCCATCCTCATCATGCGCGCCGATAACCGCGGCGAGGGCGGGATCGTTGCGTTGCTGGCACTGCTCGAAGCGCGGCACGCCCATCCCGGCACCTGGCGAGCCTCGCTTCTGGTGATCGGCCTTGTCGGCGCGGCGCTGCTCTACGGCGACGGTGTCATTACGCCTGCAATCTCGGTGCTCAGCGCGGTGGAAGGACTGAAAGTCGATGCGCCCCAACTCGCGCCGATGGTCGTGCCGATCAGCGTGGTGATCCTCATCGGCTTGTTTCTTGTACAACGAAAGGGCACCGGTTTCATCGGCAACATCTTCGGACCGGCCATGCTGCTGTGGTTCGCCATCATCGGCATACTGGGCCTGGCCGAGATCGTGCGCGCGCCGGCGATCCTGTCCGCGCTCAGTCCGTTCAGCGCCGTCGGATTTTTGTTGCATGAAAGGCCGATCGTGAGTTTTGCGGTGCTGGGAGCGGCGTTTCTGGCGGTCACCGGGGGCGAGGCGATGTATGCCGACATGGGCCATTTCGGCCGCACGCCAATCCGCCTCGGCTGGTTCAGCGTTGTGCTGCCCTGCCTGGTGCTGAACTATTTCGGCCAAGGCGCGCTGCTACTGGCGGACCCGGGTGCCATCGTCAATCCGTTTTATCTGCTGGCCCCGGCGTGGGCGCATTATCCGATGGTGGCGTTTGCCACCGTGGCCACCATCATTGCCTCGCAGGCCATCATTTCGGGTGCCTACTCGCTCACCCAGCAAGCCATCCAACTCGGGTTTCTGCCACGCATGCGGGTGCTGCATACCGCGAGCCAGGAGATGGGCCAGATCTACATTCCGGTCGTCAACTGGCTGCTCGCCGTTGGCACGCTGGGCGCGGTCATTACGTTCGGTTCGTCCGATGCGCTCGGGGGCGCCTATGGCATCGCGGTATCGATGCTGATGGCGATCACGACGGTCCTCGCCGCATTGGTCGCGATACAGTGGGGCTACAACCAGGTCCTTGTCGTTATCGTCAATGGACTGTTCCTGACGGTCGACCTGATCTTCGTCGCGGCGAACGGGACGAAACTGATCGAAGGCGGCTGGTTCCCGCTGATGCTGGCCTGCGGCGTGGCATTCCTGATGCTGACCTGGCGATCCGGCTGGAAGCTGCTGGAGCAGCAACGCTCGAAGTTGCGCCAGCGCGAGGACACTTTCGTCGAATGGGTGCTGGAGACACCCCCCATCCGCCTCTCCGGCGCCGCAGCCATCTTTACCGCGGCGAGCACGGGCATCCCGCTCGCATTGACGCATCACCTGCGGCACAACCGCGTCCTGCATGAGCGCGTATTGCTGATCGCCTCGATCACGACCGACGAACCGCGGGTCGATCCCGACAAGCGCATCAAGCTGATCCCTGTCGGCGCGGGGATCACCCGCGTGCTGTTTTACTTCGGCTTCATGGAGGCGACGGATGTCATGGAAGGCCTGAAGCTGGCCTGCCTCGACCCGGAACTTTCAGGCATCGATCCGCACACGATCACATACTACTTCAGGCGCGTGATGGTGATCCCCGGGGAAGCGACCTCCGGCATGGCGAAATGGCGGAAATCGCTGTTCGCGGCGATGCATCTCAATGCCAATCTGCCGGCCGCCTCGTTCGGGGTTCCGCCCGCACAGGTCGTCGAAGTCGGAATCGAAGTCGAGATCTGATTGGTGCGCCCGGCAGGACTCGAACCTGCAACCGAGCGGTTATGAGCCGCCAGCTCTAACCAATTGAGCTACAGGCGCGCACCGTTGCCTTCATGCCCGGACTGACCCTGCCGCGTCAACGGCGGCCTTCTCCGGCACCCCGCCAGCCGCCGCCGTTGTATGTGCTGCTCGCGCCAGTCGGCGGCAAAGGATAGGCAACTCTGGATGCATCTCCCGCACCCGCTCGGCCGCCTGCTACGACTCGTCCAGCAAGCCGGACTTAGGGTGCCCGGCTTTGCGCCCCCCAGTTCCGCTCCAGATTGCCGATAAGCGCCTCGCTGAAATGGCACGCCGCCTGTTCCCGCGCGTAAACGGCGAAGTAGCGGCGGAACAGGTCCAGCGGCTCCACCGCCACCCGGAAAGCGCGCCGGTTGCCGATGGCCCCCACCGCTCCGGCATCGGTCAAAAGCGTCACGGTGCGATCGATGGCGGCGTCCATGCCGGCAGCAGGGCCGATCTCGTCGCAGATCAGCCGCCCCTCGGCGCTGTCGCACTCCAGCCGCCGCTCCGCCTGGATCAACTGCCGCGCCAGCCGTTCGCCGGTGAAGCGCGGGAGGCGCAGATTGGCCGCGCCCGGGATGATGCCCTCCTTCCGGGCGGGCAAGGTCATGAACGCATCGGCCGCGGCGAGCACGTAATCCACCGCCAGCAGAATCTGGCAGTGGCCGCCGATGGCCCAGCCCTCCACCGCGGCGATCCACGGTTTCTCGCTGCCGGCGCCGTTGACGTCGTCCGACAGCACATCGGGCGAGGCGACCCCGCGCAGCAACTTGTGCACGAAACCGAGGTCGCGCTGCAGGTACCAGACGAACGGGATCGTGCCGCGATACAGGTGTGTCAGGTTGATGCCGCTGCCGAAGATGCGCCGCCCGGCGTATTTCGGGTTCTGCACCGGCTCGCCGCGAAACACGGCGATGTCGGTTCCGGGGTCCAGAATGGCGACATCGACGCCGGTTTCGAAGGCGGCGATCGTCTGCTGGTCCTCGGCATTCAGGTAACGGGCGTTGCTGACCAGAAGATGCGCCGCCCGGCCACGGCGTTCCACCCGGGCGGCGCCCAGATCGACAACGCCGTTGGCGGCCAGCTTCGCCAGCGCCGCCGCGGTTTCCGGCCGCGGCAGCAGCATCGCGTGGCACAAATGCGTCCCGCAGCGCGGATGGGCGAGGATTTGCGCGATCAGGATGGCCTGGTCGATCTCCCACCCCTCCTTCTCGCGCAACGGGCGCTGCGCCTCGATGGCAAGTGTTGCAACGTCAGGAACCAGCCCCGGGAAGGCGTCCGCCGCCTGCAACACCAGATCCTCGACCCGCACGAAGTGGGCGAAGCCACCGGTCAGGGTCGCGTAGACCTTCTCGACATGCTGGCGCAGGAAGCGATCGCGCGCCTCGCGGGCTTCCCGGTGCAGCGTGGCAGCGGCGATGGCTTCGGCCGGGTTGCGCGACGCCTTGGGCGGCAGGCGGCCGATCGAGTCGGCCGAACGCTGCCAGTACTGGCCGAAGCTGGCGGTGTCCGTGGCGATGTCCGCGGTGATCGCCGGCATGATGCTTTATCCCTTCGGCCGCAGGTCCAACACGCGCTGCGCCTTGCCCTGCGAGCGTTCCAAGGTCCCCGGCTCGACCACCCGCACCGTCGTCGTCACGCCGACGAACGCCTTGATCTGATGCGCCGCGCTCTTTTCCAGCCCCGCCAAATCGGCGCCGCTGAGCTTGCCGCCCAGGATCGCCCGGGTTTCCACCACCACGTCCACCTCATCCAAATGCCCCGGCCGCCGCAATTCGATCAGATAGTGCGGCGCAAGGCGATCCTCCAGCGCCAGGGCGGCTTCAATCTGTGAGGGAAACACATTGACGCCGCGGATGATCAGCATGTCGTCGCTGCGGCCGTGGATGCGCCCGATCCGCCGCATGGCGCGGGCGGGATTTGGCAGCAGGCGGGTCAGGTCGTGGGTGCGGTAGCGGATCAGCGGCATCGCTTCCTTGGTCAGCGTGGTGATGACCAGTTCCCCCGGCTCGCCATCTTTCAAGGGCCGCCCGGTGTCCGGATCGATGATCTCCGGATAGAAGTGGTCTTCCCAGATCGTCAGGGCGCCCTTCGATTCAGGACATTCCTGCGCCACGCCGGGGCCCATGATCTCCGAGAGGCCGTAGAGGTCGAGCGCCTCGATCCCCATGCGGTGTTCGATTTCCGCCCGCAGGCCTTCGCCCCACGGCTCGGCGCCGAAAATACCGAGCCGCAGGCTGGACTTTTGTGAGTCGATCCCGTGCCGCTCGAACGCGTCGGCGATGGCCAGCATGTAGGACGGGGTCGCCATGATGATGTCCGGCCGGAAATCGGTGATGATCTGCACCTGCCGATCGGTGAAGCCGCCGCTGATCGGGATGACGGCGGCGCCGAGATGTTCGGCGCCGTAATGCGCACCCAGGCCTCCGGTGAACAGGCCATAGGTATAGGCAACGTGGATCGTATCGCTCCGGCTGCCGCCGGCCGCCTGAATGGAGCGCGCCATCAGCCGCGACCAGGTTTCGATGTCGTTTTTCGTATACCCGGCGACGGTCGGCTTGCCGGTGGTGCCGCTGGAGGCATGGATGCGGACGATCTGCTCCATCGGCACGGCGAACATCCCGTACGGATAGTTCTGCCGCAGGTCTTCCTTGGCGGTCAGCGGGAACCTGGCGATGTCGCTGAGGTGGTGGAGGTCGTCCGGATGCACGCCGGCTGAGGCACAGGCCTTGCGGTAGTGCGGGATGCGGTCATGCGCGCGGCGCACTGCGTCACGCAACCGCTTGAGTTGCAGCGCGCGCAGTTCATCAACGCTGCCCGTTTCGATCATGTCCATCCACTATCCTCCCCGCGGCGTTGGCGCGGCCTGCCCGGGGCGGGCCAGTCCGATCCTTCCTTTGGTTTGCGTCGCCACCGACTATACCAGTACGAGCGAGGACCGAAATAGCGGGAAATTGCGGAGATCGCATCGAATTCGAACACCGTGGATTAGGTTCAGGCGGTGCAGCGGCATGGGACCGGGAGATCGCGATGAGGCCGTGGGGCGGTTCCGCGATTTGGCAGTTGGTTCGGCGTCCGCTTTTTTTAGCGCATAGGACGCAGAGATTTTGAGATCGCAGAGAAGAGAGCTATAAGTACAGTATAACAACAAACTGACTGTGTGGTGATGGCTTAACCATAAGCGCTGGATAACACGGAGCAGCGCGGACGACGCAAGAATATCTTCTCTGCGACCTCATGATCTCAGTGTCCTCTGCCCTAAAAGCGGATGTTGAACCGCCACCGGCGGAGAAAGTATTCCACTCACCCCGTCAGCGCCACTGAAGGCTATGCGAAAATAAATTCGTGTATCGAACAAAGCACCCGCCGCTACGTGCCCGTCCCCTCAATAAAGCAGATGATCGACCTGCCCGACCAGCAGGCGACGCCTTCCCCGGTCGGGTTGTCATGCCGATGCAAAACACTCCCCTCCGGAACGTCCACCCAGTCGAACGGCGGGTTCTGCCAGCGGGCGAATTCACCGCCGATAAAAGCCTGGAAATGACCGTCAACGACACGGTATTGCACCGTCCGGCAGTCGGAACGATCGCAGCACGACAAATCCGTCTGCGGCTGGCGCAAACTCTTGAACCACGGCGACAGTTCCGGATCGGCCCCGGGCGGGGGAGCCGCGCGCAGCGGCGTGCCGCAGTAAAATACCACACCGGCCGCGGCAAGCGCATGGATCACCCGTCGAGGCATCCGATCCATCCTTCCTGGACAATGACCACCCTGAATTAATGTATTCGATTTCTTGCCAATCCAACCGTTTCGGCGGCCGGGTTCGTGAAGTTGAAGTCGGCGCGCGGAACTCAGCCGGTTTCGGCGCCCGAGATCACCCGCAGTACCGGCGGCACCGCCTCGGCATCGACCTCGACCAGCGCGCCATCCGGCACCGCGCGGGTAATATCGACCTCGAACCCCGACATCATCGTGGCATCGGCCAGCGCCGCGCCCTGCGCCATGATCGGATTGACCGTGTTGAACACCAACGCTGCCGGAACGATCCCGCGCGCCGCCATCTCGTGCAGCATCCAGGCGGTCGCCACGCCGCCCTTCGCCCGGTCCAGGATCAAAACGACCCCGACATACGATCGCCCGGCCAACTCATGCTGCGGCCGCGAAAAGATACCGGCGATCCGGTCGAGGTCGTACCGTGCCGAAAACCCGTCGCTCGCCACCAGCGCCCGGCCGCGTACCGTGCGGCCCATCGCGGCGGCGGCCCGGTAGGCCGTCATGGCAGCCGCCCGGTGCAGGCCGCCTCCACGCATTGCTCCATCGACAGCAGCACCGGAGCATAGCCGTAGCCGCCGAGAATGTTGGTCAGCTTGGCCGAGTTCGTCGCCAGCCGCCGCCAGCCATTCGCCTCCCCCAATTCGCGCGCATAGCTTTGGTAGAAGCACATCCCGGACAGCACCATCGCGCCGGAGGCCTCTATCCGCTGCGTCAACCCCATGCGGTCCGCGTCCGGCTTGACCTGCGGGCTGGTGACCGCCAGCAGCGGCACAACGACCCGGCGGTTGTCGAGCATTGCCGCCACCGCCTGCATCTCCAGCAGCGAAAGCTGCGGTGCGGAGAACACCACCACGTCCACCTTATCCCCGCCGGTGGCGTATTCCGCCAGCAGCGAGGCGACAGCCTGCCGACCCACGGTGACCGGCGCAGGCCGCGGGCTGTCGAACGCATCGGCAGCTTCCGGCGTAACGCCCTCGATATGGAACATCGCGACGGAGCCGAAGCTCGCCATCGCGGCGCCGAAATGCTTCAGCTCGTCCGATCCCGGGACGCGATCGAAGCCGGCGATCACCGGCACCCGCCAGTAGTCCCCGGCCAGCCGACCGATGACGCCGCCGAGGGCACCCCATTCGTGCAGCGCCGCGGGGGTCCAATCGGTCTCGACCAGCAGCGACCCGCGCCGGCAGGCGTCGAGATGGTAGCCATAGCGCGGCGTGAAACCGGTAAGGCCGGCGGCCAGGGCGGACGGACCGCCCTCGAAGTTGGACCGCGCGCCGAGGACCGAGTTGCAATAGATCACCACGCCGGTGTCGCCATAGGCCATGTGCTCGCCGCGCACCGGCGGCATGATGGTCTGGTAGTTGATGCAGGTGTTGGTCATCAGCACGCCGAGCGCTTCAAACGCGGCGACCGCGCGCCGCTCCAGCGCGACCATCCAGTCCTGCTGTTTCAGCCGCACCGCCGCGCCGAAGTCGGTCCCGCGCGGGTCGGTTATCGTCGGCACGCGGACGCGGCGCTGCTGTTCCGGCATCGCGGCGAAGCGTTCTAGGAAGGCGACGCCGGCTTCGCCGAGCGATTCGGTATCCGCCATGATGTGCGCCTGGCCGACGGGCACCAGGTCGCGCGCGCCGAGGTAGCGGCCGACGCGGATCTGGTGTTCCACCGCCCAGCGCCGCGCCTGACCCTGTTCGCCGCGCAGCATGGCTTCCGCTTCATCGTGCAGGTGCATTATCTGTCTGAGCCGCCTGTTCCATCAACGTGCCGCAATGGGGTGGCCCGGACAAGCCGGGCGATAACGATGGGCGAGGCGCTACCAGCTTCGATTCGTCCGCCGCACTGTAGCGTTTCACATCGGCCGTTGTACGCGATGTCGTCTATCTTGATGAGATCCCGGCATGGAAGGTCGCTCGATTCATGCAAGGCGCCGTCGATGCATCCGATCTTCGTTGACATCGAGAATGAATTCTCGAAGATCGCCACGGAGGCTGAGGGCCTCTGCAACCGGCTCGCCCGCCTCGACGCCGAAGGTCTGCTCCCGGGGTTGCTGGACAGATCGGAAGCGACCCATGTGTGCGCCTCAGTGAGGGAAAAGATTTACAGCGGATGCGAGCGCATCATGGCCAGGCTGGCGAGCGATATCGACGGTGCGCCCATGACCCGCTCGGATGGCTGGCATATGGCACTGTTGCCGAACGGCTCGCCCATACGCCCACCTTCGACCAGCAATCCTTTCGGGAGAATGCTTCGCGCTGCTGGACAAGCTGCGGTCATTCCGCCATCGCGAGCGCAACTCGTATGGTGTTCGGCTGGATTTTGACATCGTCGTCGCGAGGGGCCGCGAAGCGATTTCCGGGCTCTCCATGTTCCGAGACGAAGTCCTGGCGTTTCTCATTGACGCCGATTTACACGGCTGAGAAGCGACTTCGCCGGGGAGCGAGAGAGCCCTGACCCCGGTTGCGCTCTTTTCGCGTTGCGCCGACTTCGCTCTCCGCCACCCTCAGAACAGCCCTTCGATCTCCCCATCCGGCCCGAGGAAAATCGACTCCGCCGCCGGTAGCCGTGGCAGGCCCGGCATGGTCCGGATGTCGCCGCAAATCGCCACCACGAAGCCCGCCCCTGCCGACAGCCGCACGTCCCGCACCGGCAGCACATGCCCGTCAGGCGCACCCAGCACCCCGGGATCTGCCGTAAAACTATACTGAGTCTTGGCGATACACACGGGAACCCCACCGAAACCCGCCGCCTCGAACGAGGCCAACCGCTTCGCCACCGCATCCGGCAGGGCGATATCCGTGGCGCGATAGATCTCCCGCGCAACCGTCCGGATCTTCTCGGCCAGCGGCAAATCCAGCCTGTAGATCGGACGGTAGTCCGCAACGCCCGACTCAATCCGGGCCGCCACCGCCCGCGCCAGATCCTCCGCCCCTGCTCCGCCATGCGCCCAGTGCCGGCACGATATCGCCTCGGTGCCGAGCGCCGCCATCGCGTCATGCACCGCGGCAAACTCCGCAGCGGTGTCCAGCTTGAAGTGGTTGACCGCGACCACCACCGGCAGGCCGAATTTCTGCATGTTCTCGACATGCCGCTGCAGATTGGCGATGCCGCGCTTCACCGCCTCGACATTCTCCAGCCCCAACTGGTCGCGCACCACGCCGCCGTGCATCTTCAGCGCCCGCACACTCGCCACCACCACGGCGCAGGACGGTTTCAGCCCGGCCGAGCGGCATTTGATATCGAGGAACTTTTCCCCGCCCAGATCGGCGCCGAACCCCGCCTCGGTCACCACCACATCCGCCAGCTTCAGGCCCAGCCGCGTCGCCATGACCGAGTTGCAACCATGCGCGATGTTGGCGAACGGCCCCCCATGCACCAGCGCGGGCGTTCCCTCCAGGGTTTGGACCAAATTCGGTGCGATCGCATCGCGCAGCAGCACCGCCATCGCGCCGTCAGCCTTGAGGTCCGCCGCGGTGATATTGCCGTGGCCGCGCGTCTGGCCGACGATCATCCGGCCGAGGCGGCCTTGCAGGTCATGCAGGTCGCGGGCGAGGCAGAATACCGCCATCACCTCGGACGCGACCGTGATGTCGAAGCCGTCCTCCCGCGGGAAGCCGTTGGCGACTCCGCCCAGGCTGCCGACGATGTGGCGCAGCGCGCGGTCGTTCATATCCAGGCAGCGCCGCCAGGTGATCCGGCGTGGGTCGAGGTTGAACGGGTTGCCCCAGTAGATGGAATTATCGACCAGCGCGGCCAGCAGGTTATTGGCCGAGGTGATGGCGTGGAAATCGCCGGTGAAGTGCAGGTTGATCTGGTCCATCGGCACGACCTGGGCATAGCCGCCGCCCGCCGCGCCGCCCTTCAGTCCGAAGCTGGGGCCCAGGCTCGGCTCCCGCAGGCAGACCACCGCGCGCTTGCCGATGCGGTTCAGCGCATCGCCCAGGCCGACGGTGGTGGTCGTCTTGCCCTCGCCGGCTGGTGTCGGATTGATGCCGGTGACCAGAACCAGCGCGCCGTCCGGCCGCGACTGCAACGTATCAATGAAATCGAGATCGATCTTGGCCTTGAAACGGCCGTACGGATCGACGGCATCGGCGGGGATGCCGAGTTTATCAGCGATCTCCTGGATCGGCTGGAGCTTCGCGGCCCGGGCAATGGCAAGATCTGGGTTCATGCTATGATGGCCTCGCGGTGGGTGACCCCGATCTCCCGCAGCGCGGCATCGATGGCCCGGACCGCGCCCGCCATATCCGCGGGAGTGATCGCACCGATGCAGCCGACGCGGAACGTAGGAGTCGGGGTGTTGTCGAAGTTGCTTATCAGAAAACCGCGCGACTTCAACGAATCCACGAAAGCCTGAAGGTTCCAGGCCGGATCGCCCGGGGCGTGGACGTTGACGATGACCGGCCCCTGCAACGAGGCGGGCAGCCAGGGCGTCAGGCCGAGGTCCGCCACACCATCGTACAGCGTCCGCATGTTGGCGGTGTAGCGGGCGAGCCTGTCGCCCTGCCCCTCCGCCGCCAGGAAATCCAGCGCCACATCCAGCGCAGCGAGGATCTGCGCGGGCGGCGTGAAGCGGAAGCTGCCGGGGCCGCTGCGCAGCGCCGCGGCATGGATGTCCGCCAGATCGAACGACCAGCTTCCGGCATTGCCGCCCGACTCCAGCAGGCGGTCGATGCGGGCGACGGCAAAGCCGATCCCCGGGAGGCTTTCGAGGCATTTGTTGGTGGTGAAGACGGCGGCATCGACCTCCGGCATGGCCGACAGGTCCAGCGGCAGCGCGCCGAAGGCGGAGACGGCATCGACGATCATCCGCCGCCCGGCCGCCCGGACCACCTCACCGACGGCGCGGATGTCGTGGACGACACCGCTGCCGGTTTCGGAATAGACCAGACCGACATGCGACAGCGTCGGGTCCTCGGCCAGCGCGCGGGCGACGGCGGAGGGATCGGTGCGTGCGGCCAGGCCCACCGGCAGCGGGACGGCGACCCGGCCGGCTTCCTGCGCCAGGCGAATCATGCGGTTCGCGTAGGCGCCGGTCGCCGGGATCAGGATGCGGCCGCCGGGCGGCAGGAAGCTGCGCAAGGCCGCCTCGGTGACGAAATGGCCGCAGCCTTGCAGCGGCAGGGTGGCGTGCTCCGAGTCGGACCCTCCGGCCAGGCGCTGGATGCGGGCGAGCAGGCGCGCCATGAAAACGCGAAAATCATTGTCCCATGGGGCGATATCGCGGGTCAGCGCATGGCGGACCTCGGGTCGGGTGGTGACGGGACCGGGGATAAGCAGCAACATCCGGCGGAATCTCGCATGCGAGGCAGCAGAAATCCATCCACGCAGGCGTCGGTAAGTGCTACGGTTTGGTTATGAACATGCCGTTTGTCCTGCCCGATTGGGTGCCCTGGTGGGTGCCGTTGGTGCTTATCGTTCCCACGCTGCTGTATGCGTTGGCATTCCTGTTCATGCCGTTCAGCGTGCTGGGCGTGAAGACTCGCCTGGATGTGATGGAGATGCGGCTGGACGAGATCCAGCAGGAGATCCGGCATCTGGCGTTGCGTCTGCCCGCCGGGCGGCAGGAGCTGGATTTCGAGGACGTCTACGCCCCGACCCTCGCCCGCCGCCAGTCGGCGGACGCCGATCGGCCGCCGATTCCGCCGGCGGCGCAGGATTTGTACGACGACGACGGGCCGGTGGAGCGTCCGGCGCCGCCTCCGAACATGCGGCCGATACGCCGGCAGGAGCCCCAGATCGTCCGGCCGGAACGTACCGAGCCGCGGTTGGATCGGCGCCGGTAGAGTTAGGCGACCCTTGGTGCCACGGAGTGAACGTGGCACCTCAGCGCGCTCATCGGGAAGGCGTCCAGGCCGACGAACCCCGTCCCGGATTGGTGCAGTTCGGTAACTCCAGCCGCAACTCCGGCCCCGCTGGGGCGGTGCGGCTGGTTCACATGGGCGATGATGACGTCGCCGCTGACTGCCGCGGCGATGCGGCGCTCAACTGAAGCCGCCGGCAGCGAGGCGCCGTCATCCGCGCCCAGGGAATAGCCGGCGATGCGGACATCCATCGCCTCGATCGACGTGATCGCGGCAGGGCTGTAGATCGCGGCAGCGGTCCGATACCAGTGCGGCCGCGCCGCACCGGTGGCGGCGACCGCATCGGCGCCGCGTTCCACCTCCCGGCGGACGGCGTCGAGCGTGCCGGCGACCGGCAGGCCGTAAATGCGGTGGGCGCCCAGGATCGCCGGCAGATGCAGCTCGCCGTGGTTTTGCAGGGTGAACAGATCGGGCCGGGATCGCAGGATCTCCAGAGTCGGGCCGTTGGAGCGCAGCCACAGGCCGGTGACGAAGATCGTCGCGGGGATCGACAGCGCCAGTAGCGTATCGATGATCCGCATGTCCGCCGCGCCGGAACAGGCGTCGAGGGTCAGCGCCACCGTGCGCGGGGTTCCGGGCGGGAGCACCATGCTCATGCGCGGTTCGACAAGGTCGTCGTGCGCCGCCGGAAAGCAGCCTGGATCGACCGACTGCGCGACCGCGGCCGACAGCATGCCGGTCGTGAATGACCGCCGGGACAGGCGAGGAAGCCAATCGCGCGCAGGAAGGCAACGCCAGCACATGGATGAAGGCCCCGGGTCCGCCCCTTGGGCGGGACGACGGAAGCCAGCATAGTCTCGGTCCGTACTGAATCAACACGACGCGAGCAGGGCAGACATGACGAACCAACCGCCGAGCGTTCCGAACGGGCTCCGGCTGACGCTGGATATCGAGCCGCCGTCCGGTTTCCGGGGAGAACTGGGGCAGTTCATCAACGCGTTCCATGCCGAGACCGTGCCGTTCCAGACCAGCCGCTTCGGGTTCCGCCTGGATGATGCCGCTGGGCGGCTGGTTGGCGGGTTGAGCGGGGTGATGGCGTGGGGGTGGCTGTTTATCGACGCAGTCTGGGTGCATCCGGAGCAGCGCGGCCAGGGTGCCGGCCGGGTGCTGATGGCGCGCGCGGAAAGCCATGCGGCGGCGCAGGGGTGCCACTCGGTGTGGCTGGATACGTTCCAGGCGCGAGGGTTCTACGAGTCGGTCGGATACAGCGTGTTCGGGACGCTGGAGGATTACCCGGGGCAGCAGACGCGGTGGTTTCTGCGCAAGCGGCTGGAGTGACTACCTCGAAGGCCGGCGCCCGTCGGCGGCATCGCTCCATCCGTCGCCGATGGTGACGGCTTCCCATTCCATCGTCTCGTTGTTGAGGGCGGCGTCCTGTTCGACCGACAGGGTAAAGCGGGTCGCTGTCGGCAGGGTCTGGATCTTCGGCCATCGGCTGCTCACGCCCTGAACCGCGCCACCGCCTTCTCGTCGAACCGCAACCCCAGTCCGGGCTTGTCCGGCAGCACCATCTCCCCGTTCTCCAGCACCGGCGTCTCCTCATAAAGGCACAGCATCCACGGCATGTATTCCACCGTCAGCCCGTTCGGGCAGGCGGCGACCAGATGCACCAGCATCTCCGGCATCACGTGGCTGACCACCGGCAGGTTGAACGCCTCCGCCATGCCGGCGATTTTCATCCATTGGGTCACCCCGCCCGCCCGGCAGATGTCGATCATGACGATATCGACCGACCGGGCCTCCAGCATGTGGCGGAACGGTACGATCCCCCACACATACTCGCCCCCCGCCACCGGCGTCTTCAGCGCCGCGGTCACCCGCGCCAGCCCGGCGTAGTCGTCCGCCGTGGTGACGTCCTCGAGCCAGAACAGGCCGATATCCTCGCAGCGGTGGCCGATGTCGATCGCCTGCTCCGGCCGCCAGCGCTGGTTGATGTCGCACATCAGCTTGATGTCCGGGCCGATGGCCTCGCGCACCACGCGGACGCGGCGGACTTCCTCGGACGGCGGCGGGTTGCCTGGCAGCGCCATCTGGGTCTTCATCTCCCGGAACCCCTTCTGCACCAGGGTCTCCGCAGCCTTCTGCGCCTGGTCATGCGTCAGCCCGCGCCGCAGCGAACCGGAGGCATAGGCCGGGACCCGGTCGCGGTGGCCGCCGAGCAGTTTCCACAGCGGCTGCTCCAGCGCCTTGCCCTTGATATCCCACAGCGCGATGTCGATCGCCGACAGCGCCAGGGTGAAGATCCCGCCCGGGCCGCAGGTGTCGGCGGCGGCGTGCAGTTTGGCGGCGATGTGCTCGATGCGCAGCGGGTCCTCGCCGATGGTCAGACCAGCGAGTTCCTCGACCGCGACGCGCAGGCTGCCGGTCATCTTGCCGGCGTAGAAGGTCAGGCCGATGCCTTCGATGCCGGAGTCGGTGCGCAGCCGCAGGATGACCACCGGGCGCGTGCGGCCGGCTTCCTCCGGCATGTTGGCGAGCGGGTCGTCTTCCGGAATGCGCAGCGTGGCGGCTTCGAAGCTGGTGATCTTCATGAGGGTGCCTCCAGCGGGGGAGCGTAGTCGGGTACGGGCGCGGTGCAAGCCGGGTGGCGGGGCTTGCGCCGGGCGAGAGAGTTAGCTAATCTATCTTAGCTAGGAGAGAGGCAATGGACACTGTTACCATTCACACTGCAAAGACGACACTCTCGCAGCTCGTCGCTCGGGTCGAGGCAGGCGAGGAAATCATCCTCGCGCGGGGCAATGTGCCGATCGCCAAGATCGTTCCATATCAGCCGGTTGCGCCGAAGCGCCGGTTCGGCGCATTGCGCGGTGTCTTTTCGGTCGGGCCGGAGTTTTTTGAGCCGTTGCCCGAAGACGAACTGGCGGCGTGGGAGCAGTAGATCTTGGATCTGCTGCTCGACACGCATGCGTTTCTCTGGTGGGTCACCGGAGATGCCGCGCTTTCGGCCGCCGCCCGCGAGGCCATCGGCGACTCCGGAAACAGGATCTTCGTCAGCGCGGCCTCGGCATGGGAGATCGCTACGAAGGTTCGCATCGGGAAACTGCCCGGCGCAGCGGCGGCAGTTGAGAATGTCGCGGGCGTTCTCGCGGACCAGGGCTTTGCCGGCCTGGCAATAAGCTTTGAGCATGCGCAGGCGGCGGGAGCACTGCCGGGGCCGCACAAGGACCCGTTCGACCGTATGTTGATCGCACAGGCCATGCTTGACGGGATGGTTCTGGTGTCGAACGAGCAGCCGTTCGACGGCTATGGGGTCCGGCGGCTCTGGTAGGCTTCGGCTTAAAGAACGGCAGCCTGAGGAACATCGTCCACCACTTGAGCGAGGCGACGCATGCCTCGAAAACCCGAGGGTTGAGCTTTTGCTGCCGGACCGTCAACGTCGCTGGGCCAGTTGCCCGCTCGACGTAGCTATCATTGCAATACGGGAGTAAGTTTGGTAACCTAATGTGAGTGGCCGACATAGAGGTTTGGACGGATGAGCACTACCGAAGTGGGTGATCGCTTTCGCGATCAGGTTGTCGCGCTCTTGCGCGCGGCAGGTTACTCGACCACCTCGGAAATACTTGAGGGACACAAGCGAGTCGACGTGATTTTCGAACGGTCCACCTTCGGGAAACGGCGGCGATACGCTTTGGAGGCGAAAAACTGGGCACAGCCGCTAAATCATACGGACTTAGAACATATATTTTCAGGCTATGCTTCTCTAGTTCTAAGACACGATATCGAAGAGCTACTGGTCGTATCGCCTTTGGAAATACGCTCGGCGGCAGCAAAAAAGTATGTATGCGAAGATGCTGGCTGAAATAGCCACCGATCCAAATGTTGACATATCCGGGATATCTCGCTTTACGCTCTACGACCACTTCATCAATCATCTCATTCAGCGCGAGGTAGGCAAACCTGGACGCGGCCATCTCCATAAGGCTAATGATAGAAGACTGTTCGCTTCCGACCTCGCTTGGCACCTATGGGCCGGCGCGAATAACATGAGCGGCGGCGGATGCCGGTTTGATGAGCTTCCGGACACGTTGTTCGAGCCATACAGGCCGGGGGAAGAAGATATGCCGTCGGTCAAGCGAGCGTTACTCGCAGGGTCATTCTTAGACGAGAAGCCTGGTGGAATTTATTATTTTTCTCACCGATCCTTCCAGGAATTTCTTGTAGCGGAACATCATTGGAATAATGTTGGACCGGATCACAGTGGATCGATCGACACAGTCATTGAAACGCTCACCCAAG
The DNA here is from genome assembly GCF_903944925.1 of uncultured Rhodopila sp. Lineage (GTDB taxonomy): Bacteria > Pseudomonadota > Alphaproteobacteria > Acetobacterales > Acetobacteraceae > Rhodopila. The sequence continues at coordinate 35,723 of NZ_CAJATU010000141.1, forward strand.
AGGTATTTGATTTTTTAATAGAGCGTGGCGAAGATGCCTGGTTTCAAGATCTTTTGAAACGACTGCAACAAGAGGCCTCGTTGATGATTGCCTCAACGCAAAAAATTCAAGTGCTTTCTACATCGGCGATTTTACTGAGAATGGCGGGCAATGACGCAAGAAACTTTTCTTCATGGAACGCTTCAATTTTGATTGTCCGCATCTTCGCATTGGATTGCCCGTCGATGGACGAAGAGCCGGGGCGGCTCTTCAAAATGATCGTCGACCGAACAGCTACCAAACCAACGGTTGCCGTTACATCCGCCCTTCTATTCCTTAAATTTGGACGCGATTTCGGCCGACCGGTAGGCGACTTGATTCCTTTCGTCGTCGCGCTGCTCTTCGCCCGCGCAGAAATAGATCTAAAGGCTTTGTCGGCTGAGATAAGCTGGAAAAACCCGAGAGCAGAGCTACAAAATATCATTTTCGACTACGTGGCTGCCACCCGAAAGCCATCTTCCTTAACGATGGAGATCGACATAGCCGGCCTCTACGAGGCCGCGGTGGTGGCAAGGGGATTTCCATCAGCTAAAGTCGATACAAAAGATACCCCTGCCAGAGTCGAGATCCCTTTCGATGTTTTCTTCGGTCAATGTCGCGAGAGCGTCAAGATTTGCGCTAAAGAATTTTACCTGAGAGACGCTTCAATCCCGTTTTCTGCTCCTTAGCTAGCCGGGGAACATCCAACTTTATGGGTCAGTCGACCTTTACGTTGACAAGCATCTACGACTTCTACCGCCGCACCGCCATGACGATCCGGTTGGTGTTCGTCCCGCTGCTGTTGTTACTCACCCCCCAGCAATTCGCCGTCTTGGTGAATGCCTGCTGGTTCACCATCACTCCCAGCACGTCGAACGGCAGCCCCTCGATTGCCGACGCCACATGCCGCTCCAGCAGCACGCGCCCGCGCACCTCGCCGACTTCGAACGCCACGAACCCGCCCGGGCGCACCACCCGCGCGAACTCCTTGAAAGCGCGGCGCACGAACGCCTCCCACGACGCAATATCCTTGTGCTTGTCGATCTTCACCGCCGCCGCATCGATCCCGGCGAACCAGACCCGCAGCCAGTTGTCGCCAGCATAATCCACCACATCCAGGAACGGTGGCGAGGTTACGATCAGGTCCACCGACCCGCTCGCCAGCCCCGGCGTCCGCTCCGCCGGACCGGTCATCAGCACCGCCGGAGGGTGCGGCGGAGGCGCCCCGTCAGCCAACAGCAAACGGGTCTTCTTCAGGATGATCGCCCGCACATCCCGTTCCGGCGGCGTCTGCCCCCGCGCCGCGTTGATCTTGCGCTGCGACACCGCCGACACCGCCTGGTTCGGCGGCATCGTGTAGACCGAGAAAAACCCCGGCGAGTGCCCCGTCAGCCGGTTGATCGCCACCATCCGGATCCATGCATCGACGGAATCCAGCGGACGCTCCAGCAGCCAGGCCCGCAGCGCGGTGATCTGGCGCAGCGTCTCCGGATGGTAGAAAGCCAGCAGATCCGCCTCGCCAGGATCGCTGACGCCGCGCGACAGGTCGATCGCCGCCAGCCGCGCCGCCACTTCCGCCAGCGCCGGGGGATCGAGCCGCGGCGCACACAGCATCGCACTCAGCGGGTTGACGTCGTTTGCCGCTGGCGCCCGGCCCATCAGCGCCGCCTGCACCGCCGTCGTGCCGCGGCCGGAGAACGGGTCGTACACACGGTCGCCCGGCGCCGTCAGGCGTTGGATGAAAAACTCCGGAAGCTGCGACTTGAAGCAGGCGCGGTAGCTGATCTCGTGCAGGTTGTGCCCGGCCCGCTGCCCGGCGGTCCAGAACGCGTTGACGAAATACCGCAGCCCCGCATCGTCCGCTTCGACCGTCGGCGCCCCGTCGAAGCTGAACCGCCGCAGCATATCCAGCAAATCGTCGGGCGAAACCCGCCCCGGACCTGCCGGCAGCAGCGGCAGCGCAAGCTGCGGGGCGGCGGTCAGCGCAGGAATGGGTTGCTCGCCTTCTCTTCCCCGATGGTCGAGCCGGCACCGTGGCCGCTCAGAAAAGAGAAATCGTCGCCCAGCGGCAGCAGCTTGGTGGTGATCGCCTTAATCAGCGCGGCATGGTCGCCATACGGGAAATCCGTGCGCCCGATCGAGCCCTGGAACAGCACGTCGCCCACCACGGCGAACTGCGCGGCGTGATCGACGTAGACCAGCGACCCCGGGGTATGGCCCGGGCAATGCAGCACGTCGAAGCGGTGCGGCCCGAACGTCACCGAGTCGCCTTCCTGCAGCCACCGGTCCGGAGTGACGTTCCGCGCCTCGAACCCATAGGCGGCGGCCTGTTCGGCGACACCGTCCAGCAGGAACTTGTCGCGGATATCCGGCCCCTCTATTGGCACTGTGCCGCCCGACCGCGCCTGCAACGCGTCGCGCAGTCCCGCCGCGCCGCCGGCATGGTCGAGATGCCCATGTGTCAGCAGAATTCGTTCGATCGTCGCGCCCGTCTTGTCGATCGCCGCCAGGATGCGGTCCACGTCCCCGCCCGGGTCGATGACAACGCCGATCTTGGTGTCGTCATCCCAGAGGATTGCGCAGTTCTGCTGGAAGGGAGTCACCGGAACGATAGCGCCGCGCAGTCCGCTCATGTGTTCATACCTCTTCGCCCGCAACCGGTGTCGCAATCAGGCACAAGTCCACCCCGATCCGGACTCGGGCCGATCGGCGTTCAAACCGTATCGTCGCACCAATCCCGCTCGAGTTCCACCACGGCCTCCTCGACCGCCCGTTCCAGGGTGGGGAACGCCAAAGCCGCGGCACCGAGGTCCGCCGAGGCTTCGAACCGCGCCGCCGCGCCGGCCGCCCGCGGTGCGCCCAATTGCAGGAACAGCCCCTTCAGGCTGTGCCCGATCGCCTTCGCATCCACAAGATCCGCCGCGTCCATCGCCTCCCGCAGCCGCGACACACAGCCCCGGCTGAACGGAACCACCTCGGCCATCATCGTTGCAAAGCCCCCCGCCGGAAACATCGCGCGGGCTTCGACCAGGCGCGCGCGGTCGAGCACCGCCTCCTCGCCGGACGTGTCCTCATCGGGTGCCGCCCGGCGGGCCCGCGGGCCATGCCGCGCCAACATCCCGTCCAACTCGTCCCAATCGATCGGCTTGACCAGAAAGTCGGTCAGCCCGGACCGCAGGTAAACATCCCGGTTTTCCCCCGCCACATCTGCCGTCAGCGCAATGATCGGCATACCGGAGTATGGTGCCGGCAAGGCCCGGATCAGGCGTGTCGCCTCGACACCGTCCATCACCGGCATCTGCATGTCCATCAGGATCGCATCGAAGCGCTTGAGCGCGGCCGCCGCGAGCGCCTGCGCGCCGTTCTCGACCAGCGTGACGCGATGGTGCCGCCGCTCCAGGCCAAGCCGGACGATCATGCTGTTGATCGGATTATCGTCGGCGAGCAGGATCGCCATGGACGGCGCCGGTGCCGCCGCCGCGGCATCGGGCCTTTCATCATCACCGGGCGCGACGACGCAGGTAAAGCGGAACACCGAACCCGAGCCGGGCTGGCTCGCCGCTTCGATCTCGCCACCCATCAGGCCGACAAGGCGCTTGCAGATCGCCAGCCCCAGGCCGGTGCCGCCGAATTTTCGCGTGGTTCCGGTGTCGGCCTGCGTGAACGGCTTGAACAGGTGCGCCAGGTCCTCGCCTGAAACGCCGATGCCGGTGTCTTCGACCTCGAAGATCAGCCGAATCTGCTGGCCCGCCGGCTCCTGCCGCAGCCTGACGGCGATCCGCCCGTCCCTGGTGAACTTGACCGCATTGCTGATGAGATTGCCGAGCACCTGGCGGATGCGAACCGGATCGCCACACACCGGCAGCCGCCCGGCCCCGAAGGTATCCAGGTCGAGCGTGCAACCATTCTCCACGGCCTTCGGGCGAAACAACAGCACCGTCTCGGCGGCGGCTTCCACCACATCGAAGCAGACGCTATCGAGCACCAGCCGATCGGCGTCGATCTTCGAATAGTCGAGGATGTCGTTCAGCACGGTGAGCAGGGTTTTCGCCGACGCCTGCATGATATCGAGATAGGACCGCTGGTCCGGATCGAGCGCGGTGCGGCCAAGAACCTCCGCCATGCCGATGACTCCGGTCATCGGGGTGCGGATTTCATGACTCATCATCGCCAGGAACGCCGACTTCGCGCGGTTCGCGGCATCGGCTGTCCGGCGCGACTCGATCAGTCGCGCTTCGGTCTCCTTGCGCTCGGTCAGGTCGACGAACTGCACCAGAAGGTGCTGCTCGAGCAGCATACGAGCCGGCAGGATCAGGCAGTCGCACCAGATCTCCTTGCCGGCGGACGAAGCCAGAGCGATTTCCACCCGCTGCCGGACGGAGGTCGCAAGGCCCCGTTTGCAAGCCGCCGCAAGGGCCGGACTCTGCCAGTTCCCGGGTTGGCGGAAATTTTGCTTCAGCAGCGCCTGCTCCGGCACGCCGATCAGGTTGCAGAGCGCTTCGTTGGCCATCACGCAGCACCCGGACGCGGTGTAAACCCCCATCGCCACCGGCGAGGAGCGCAGGATGGCCTCGTTGAATGCCAGCAGGTCCGCCAGGCTCTGGCGCTCCCGGTTCAATGCCGATGTGCGCTCATCAACCCGGCTGGCCAGCGCCATGCGCTCGGCTGCCAGGTGCCGCGCGACCGTGTTGCGCTGCCACGCCACCCGGGCGAGCAGCAGCAGCAAGCCGCCCAGCATCGCCATCGCCGCCGCGATGCCGACGATCTCGTTGCGATATTGGTCCCAGGCGGCGGGCGAGCGGAAGCGGATGGCAGCACCCCGGATCAGATTGCCGCCCGTGAGATGCCATCGCTCCAGTTGCCGCCAGTCGTAGGAGGTGCGGAGACTGTCACCCGCGGGAGCGGCGGTCCCGAGGATCGCGGCGCCGATGAGTTCGCCCATCCGTTCCGAGCTCAGCATCGGGCCGCCGACGACACCGCTGCCCAGCAGCGATTCCCACTGGCTGAACACCGGCACCGATGCGCGGTCAGCCAACCGGGCGACCATGTCATACGGCCTGAACATGCCGCCATTGCCGTCGTCGAACGTCAGCGTGTACCAGATCAGCGATCCTTGCGGCAGCGTCGCCGCGCGCGCAACCAGGTCGTCGAACCGCAGGCCGGAGAGATCATCGATCGGCACCATCCCCGATGTCTCGGCCACGGCGCTGCGGAACTCGGCCTTTTGGATGCGGCCGACGGGGCTCCTGTCGTCGCCGGCGAGGTAGATTTTGCTCGCCCCGGTCAACGCCAGCGCCTCCCGCACCGGCCGGCTGTCGCTGAAATGCGACGTAACAATTTCCGCGCGATCGTCGAGCGCCTTGAGTTCGTCAGTCCTGAACGACAGGATACCGGCGTAAAGCCGCCGCGCACCGGCGAACGCCGCGTGGTTGCGGGCCACGCTCACCGCGGCCGGCCAGTCATAGCTGACGACGACATCGAACTGCGTGGTCGCATATTTGGTTCGCGGCAGCGACTGCAGCCAGGCGTCGGTGTCCCCGGCCGGCAGCCGCGCGCTGTCCAAAAACTCGAAATAGGCGTTTACCGCACCGCGGCGATAGCCGAGCGTGCGATCGAGTCCCTCTTCGATGGCAATGTGAGCGGGCAGATCGCGGTTGAACGGCGCGACGAACAGAATGTTCAACTTGCGGGCCGGTGCGGCGGTTGCCTCCGGTGCGCTACCGGCATGGGCACGATGCGAGGCCAGGCCCGACATCAGGGCGACCGACATCACCAGCGCAAGCCGCGTCACGAAGCGTTCAGACAACCCTTTTTCCTCGCCGTGCGGACAGCCTCCGCTGACAGCGGGGCCTCCAGCCGAGCCGGTTTGTTGCAGTTCGTTGGTGATTTATCAATCGGAAACCGAAGCGATGCCCCGGCCGGGCGGCAAGGCCGCCCAGCCCTTGCGTCGCCTCAGGCTGCTATCAATGCAGCCTGGGTGACTTGAGGAAGCTGACCCGATCGGCCGAACGCACCGAGACCCGCTTCGGCGAGCCGTCCCGCTCGATGCGCAGCCGCACCTCGGCTCCCGCGCTGCCGGACGACCAGACGCGCCGCCACAGCCCGGCAAGATCGGGAATTTCCTCATCGTTCACAGTCAGGATCTTGTCGCCAGCCCGCACCCCGGCCTGTTCCGCCGGCCCGTTATCCGCCAGGCCGCCGACGACCAGGGTCTCATCCGAGTCGGTGGCATACAGGCCGAGCCATGGCCGTGCCGGCCGGTTGACCCGCCCGAAGCTCAGCAGATCCGGCAGAATCGGCGCCAGCAGGCCGATCGGCACGATCATGTTCATGTCCAGGCGGCGGCCCTTACCGTCCCCCTGCTGCATGATCAAAGAGCCGATGCCCATCAGCTTGCCGTCAATGCCGATAAGGCCGCAGCCGCCCCAGAACGGGTGAGCGGGCGCGGTGAACAGCGCGTCGTCCAGCACATATTCCCAGTAGCCGGCGAATTCCTGGCGGCCGACTATCCGAGTCTCCACCGTGTTGCGACGCCCGCCCGCGGCGGCCATCACCGCCTGGTCGCCGACTTTCAGACGATCAGAATCGCCCAGTTCCATCGACGGCACATTGAGCTGGCCGAGCGCCTGCACCAGGCCGAAGCCGCTTTCCTGATCGTAGGCCAAAGCATGGCCTGGCACCGCCTGACCCTCGGACGTGGTGATCCAGATGGTCTCGGCCTCCGTAATCAGGTAGCCGATCGTGGCGATCAGGCCGGTGCCCTTGATCACGACCCCGTTGCCGCTGCGCTCGGTACCCAGCGTGTTCGCGGTGAAGGCGTCGTCCGGGACATAGGCCTTCAACCCGACGACAGCCTTGAGCGCCTGTTCAAGGTCGAATGAATAATCCCCCGGGTCGGGCTGGAGATTGGACGGGATTTCCCAGTCTTCCCTTTTCATCCCACGGCGTCTCCCCGGATTCGGGCGGCCCTTTGGTGGCGTGTCGTTCATGGTCTGAGTATATCGTTCCTTTCACTGCAACCGGCAATGCCGTTCAACCCGGATGAAGTCGAATCAACTGCCGTCAGCATGGCGATTGGCGGCCAATTCGTCCGGTGTAAGCTGAAAGCCGGCGATAATTCCGTAGGACGCCCCTGTTACCGACGGCGTAACCGGCAGCCCCATGTCGATGTCCGGACTCGACATGGTCAGACGATCGACATTCGGCGGGAACACCACATGCACCGGGAACACCTGCTTGTCGCGCACGGTTTCCCCCTCGGTGACCGCCAGGAAGACCGGCAGATCCGCCTCTCGCCCGCGCATCGACGGGCCACGCTGCACGGCGATGGAGATCTGCACCTTCGCCGGCAAAATGTTCTTGTCGTCGCCGGCCTCGCAACTGCCATGCACGCCGATAACGCGGGCCTGCACGATCAGGTCGGTCACGTCAAAGGTAGGACCGGCTCCGGCGTGGCGGGTCAAATCGGCCAGCGCGGGGATCAGCCGGACATTGGGGCAAAGCGGGGCGAACGCGTTGCGCTCGGGACCGCATCCCGACAACGACAGCAACAGCAGGCCAAGGCAGGCAACCGGACGCAAACCGACAGACATATCTGACTCCGCAAGGCCGGATGAAGCCGATCGGCGACTCCGGACATCGTGAGCGGCATTGTGCAACCGGCAGGCGCGATGGGCAATGAGACGATTCGCCGTGCAACCGGCGACCGATCCGGGGGCTTTAGAGTGCGGCCCGCAGATACTGGCGCGGCAGTTCCGTCTTCACCCCCAGCACCTTCGCCGCCCGCAACGGCCACGCCGGATCCGCCAGCAGCGCCCGCGCCAGCAAAACCACGTCCGCCCGGCCATTGGCGACGATCTCCGCCGCATGCGTCGGCTCGGTGATCATGCCGACGGCGCCGGTGGCAATGCCGGCCCCGGCACGCACCGCATCTGCGAACGGTACCTGGTAGCCGGGATACAGCGACGGGATCTTCTGCTCATGCGACACGCCGCCGGAGGAGCAGTCGATCAGGTCCACCTGCCCGGTCGCCGCCAGCCGCCGGGCGACCGAGACGGTGTCCTCGATCGTCAGGCCGCCGGGAGTCCAGTCCGTGCAGGACAGCCGCACCCACAGCGGCAAATCGGCGGGCCATTCACCGCGCACCGCCTCGATCACCTCCAGCAGGAAGCGCGAGCGGCCGCCAAGGTCGCCGCCATACGAATCGGTTCGGCGGTTGGACACCGGGGACAGGAAGGAATGGCCCAGGTAGCCGTGCGCGCCGTGCACTTCGATGATCTTGAACCCGGCCTCCCGCGCCATCCGGGCGCTGGCGGCGAACTGGCCGATGATGTCGCCGATCTCGGCGGCGGTCAGGGCGTGCGGCGTGGTAGCGCCGGGAACCGCCGGCAAGGCGCTGGGAGCGAGCGGGACCCAGCCGCCATTCTCGATCGCGATCGGCTTGCCGCCTTCCCACGGCACCTGCGAAGACGCCTTGCGGCCGGCATGCGCGAGCTGGATGCCCGGAACCGACCCGCATGTGGTGATAAGGGCAGCCAGCCGGGCCAACAGCGCCTGATGCTCCCGCGTGTAAAGGCCGAGGCAGTGCGGCGTAATGCGGCCGACGGCGGAGACATGCGCCGCTTCGGTGAAGACAATCCCCGCCCCGCCGGCTGCGCGGGCGCCGAGATGCTGCACGTGCCAGTCATTCCCGAGCCCGTCATTGGCGCTGTATTGACACATCGGGCTGACGACGATGCGGTTGCGCGCGGTGACCGAACGGAAGCTGATGGGCTGGAACAGCAGAGGCGTTGGCATGCGGATGGGATTCCTGACTGGACGAGGCGATGCGGGCGAGCCTATCGCCTATCGCACCTGCGAACAAACCCGGTGATGGGGCCAGCTTGAACGTTTTGTCCATCCAGTCCTGGGTCTCCTACGGCCATGTCGGCAACGCCAGCGCGGTGTTCCCGCTGCAGCGCCTGGGCGCGGAGGTGTGGGCGATCAACACCGTGCAGTTTTCCAACCACACCGGCTACGGGGCGTGGACGGGAGAGGTGTATTCCGGGCAGTCGGTGCGGGACCTGGTGGATGGGATCGCCGCACGGGATGCATTGCGGCGCTGCGATGCGGTGCTGTCGGGCTATGTCGGCGGGGCGGATATCGGCGACGCGATCCTGCACGCGGTGACCTCTGTCCGGCACGCCAACCCGGCCGCGGCGTATTGCTGTGACCCGGTCATCGGCGACACCGACACCGGCGTTTACGTGCGGCCGGGGATCGAGGAATTCCTGCGCGCCCGGGCACTGCCCGCCGCGGACATCGTCACGCCGAACCGGTTCGAGCTGGAGCGGCTGACCGGGTTGCCGTGCGGCTCGCTGCATGGCGCCAAGCAGGCGGTGCTGCGGCTGCGGTCAATGCTGCGGACCGAGGGTCCGGCCTGCGTGCTGCTGACCAGCCTGGAGACGGATGAAACGCCGGCTGGGTTCATCGACATGATGACGTTCGAGGCGGGACATTTTCACTTGCTGCGTACGCCGCTGCTGCCTGTCTCGGTCAACGGCGCGGGCGATGCGATGGCGGCGTTGTTCCTCTTCCACCGGCTGAACAGCGGCAGTGCCGTCGCCGCGCTGGAGGCGGCGGGATCGTCGGTCCATGGGCTTCTGCGGCGGACGGCAGAAGCTGGGTCCCGGGAGATTCTGACGGTCGCGGCGCAGGAGGAGTTTGTCGCGCCGTCGCAGGTGTTCGCGGCGGTGGCGTGCTGAGCGGGCGATGACGGTTCGACCGTCGGAGTCCGTTCTTGAACGTCGCATCGCCTCGGCGGGCGTGATCCAAACGATCCCAGCTCGTTTACCAGCGCAGCCTTATTTAGCGGCATCTACAACAAGGTGCCTCGACGGCAGCGGAACCGGGTGACCTAGATCGTTAGCCGCCTCGATCCAGGTCTCGATCGCGTCCTGCACATTCGCCACCGCTTCCTCGGGCGAGGCGCCGTCGCTCATGCAGCCGGGGAGATCAGGCACCAACGCAAGGAATCCGCCGCCCTCTTCCGGGGGCAGCACTTCGATGACGATCGGATAGGTCAGTATCGACATCACAGATCCCTCACCGCATCGACGAATGCGACCAATTCCCGAATATAGACAGACTTTATCGGCCGCTTACAGGGAACGGTCAGTTTTTCCGCCAACAGCTTGTGCGCAACCTTGTAGTGGGAGCCTGCTCCCCGCGCCGGTTCGCACAGGATGCCATAGCGGCGGCAAACGATCTCCACGTCACGGATTGTCCAATCGCCGGCCGGATCGCGCCGCATCCGATCCAGGAGATCGCTCATGTTTGCATTCCGCTCGGCCGGGAGCCGCGATTTACCACCGGCCCCTACCCCTCCGCCAGGAATGCCATCGCCGCCTCCACGCCACCGCGCCCGTGCGGCACGCCCTCGATTCGCAGCCCCATCTCGATCGCTGCCAGCGCACCCAGCAGCATCGGTTCGTTCAGATCGCCGAGATGGCCGATACGGAAAATCAGTCCGCTCAGCTTGCCCAGGCCGCCGCCCAGCGAGACGTTGAAGCGTTCGCGTATCGTATTGCGCAGAGCATCGCCGGTGAAGCCGTCCGGCATCAGCACCGTGGTCACCGAGTCGGAATACCGCTCGGGCGACAGGCAATACAGCGAGGGCCCGTTATTCGCCGCCCAGACCCGCACTGCGCGACGCGCCGCCTCCGCAAGGCGGGTGTGGCGGGCATACACGTTGTCCAGCCCCTCCTCCTCCAGCAGCAGCCGGACCGATTCGCGCAGCCCGTAGATCATGTGCACCGGCACGGTGCCGATAAAGCTCTTCGTGCTGCGTTGCGTCATCATGGTCCAGTCGAAGTAGTAGCGCGGCAGCTTGGCCGTGCCATGCGCCGCCAGGGCTTTTTCGGACACCCCCGTAAAGCTCATGCCTGTCGGCAGCATCAGGCCTTTCTGGCTGCCGCCGACAACGCAATCGATACCCCATTCATCCATGCGGAAATCGAGCGACCCGAGCGAAGAGATCGTGTCCGCCAGGAACAGCGCCGGATGTCCGGCTTCGTCGATTGCCGCGCGGATCGCCGGCAGCGGCAGTTTCATTCCGGTCAGGGTCTCGTTATGTACCGCGCACACCGCCTTGATGGCATGCCCGGTGTCGGCGGCGAGATGGCGGCGCACATCGGCGATATCGGCACCGCGCCGCCAGTCGGCTTCCACCAGCCGTACTTCCAGTCCGTGGCTGCGTGCCATCGCGGCCCATTCGTCGGAAAAATAGCCTGATTCCAGCACCAGGATCGCATCCCCGGGGGACAGCAGGTTGGTCAGGCTGGCCTCCCACGCGCCATGGCCGGAGGCATTGTACATGAACAGGTGCTGCTCGGTTCGCAGCACCCGCTTCAGCCCGGCGAAGGCGGCTTCGTAGACCGCGACGAAGCCGGGGTCGCTGAAGTCGATGCTGGGGCGGTCCATTGCCCGCAGCACGCTGTCGGGAATGTTGGTCGGGCCGGGATTGGCGAAAAAATGCCGCCCGCGGGGTTTTTGCACCATTCTCTCCTTTGGTCTTCTCCCCCGTGCTTATACCCCAACCCGGCCCGCCGGCAGCGGATTTCTCGCGGCAGCCTGCATCGCGCCGGTACAAGTAATCGCCGCCGGCAGGACGCCGCCCTGTGTATTCAATCACGCGCAACTTGACCGAACGGCCCCGCTGTCAGATGCAATTGACGCGCAGCGCCGGATTCCAAGTAACCGCTTTCGTGAACGGAGGCTGCATCACCGGTAGGCACTTACGAATTTCTTCAAGGGCCGCCAATGTTCACAAAATACAGCGGTTTTAGTGCACATCTTTGTTAGAATTACAAGTGATGGAACTTCTGGCGTGCCGCTCTGTTTGCGGATTAGGCTTCACGCGTCTAAAACATGAGGGAATGACATGCCATTCGATGGATTGCTGAAAGCGTATACCGTCGATCTGAATCGTTGTTCGATCGACGTCTTGCTTGCTTCCCACGGCATCGAAGCAGTGCCTGAGGAGGTTCTCGAGCAACACAAGGCGGAGCAGATTCGTCAGAACCCGGCTTCGCTTTTCCACCGACGCCCGCTGCTGCACAGACTGTCGGTACTGGCATCGTGCGGCGCGACGCTCGGGTCGATCGCACTCTTCATGTCCTGCCAGATCACCCCGCCGTCGAACGCCGCTATCGCCGCGCTCGCGCTGGTCATGGCCTGCCTGATGACAACGGTCGAACTTGTCCTGTTCACTCGGATCAAGCGGCCGGCGTCGTGGCAGGAAACGCCGCTCAATAAGCAGCAGGCGCAGACTTTACTTCCGCGTCCCGTCCTGGATCTGGTCGAGCGGATCGACGACGGCTCCAGCGGGGTGAATTTCCTGGTCGGCACCCTGTATCAGGAACATGTCGCGCTCGATCCTTATATCATCGCGGAGAAATACGACCGGGACACGAAGACGACCACCCGGGTTTGCCTGGGCATCTGGGATGGCGACCAGATCATCGACATCGCAAGGCAGGTCTGAACCCGGGGGGCGGCCGGACATGTCCGGCCGCCAGCCTCCGCACTGCGACATCGCGGCATCTTATTTCCTTCCCTCCGAGCCGCATCGGCATCGTTATCGTCGAACCGGGCGTTCCGATTGACGACATCAAGAGCGCTGTTGCGATCCATATTGCACCGCACCATGTGCCGCCCGCCGATGATGGCAAGCGGAGAAACACATGTCATTGAGTTCAGCTAACGTGACGAAGACAGCCTTCCCGATGTTCGACATGATGCTCGAGATGCAGCGCATCGGCCTCCGGGCGATGTCGATATACCAGCCGATCGGCTCTGCCTTCCTGGAATCCGCGAAGAGTGCCGAACGGCTGCGGGGATCGGCCTTTGCCGCCGGGCGCGCTCAGGGTGACACCAAGACCGAGCAGGTCGTCGCTATCGGCGAGGAAGTCCTGAACGTCGGCACCCGCACCGTGCCGGGGAAGACCACGCGGGTGCGTCGTCTGGTTGTCGAAACGCCCGTGGAGAAAGAGGTCACGCTGCATACCGAGACGGTCGTGGTGGAACGGCGCCAGCCGATCGCCAACATCGGCCAGAACGTTCTGACCGAGGTGACGGTCGAAATGTCCGATTCGAACGAGGTGCCGGTGATTTCGAAGTCCGTGCACCTTGTCGAGGAGGTTTTGTTGCGCAAGGAGGTTACCGCGCGCACCGAGACGATCCGCGACACGGTCAAGCGTGACACGCTGGAAATCGAGGAGCCGTCGCAACTGCCGGTGCCGTTCAATGCGGCGAAGCAACAGGACGAGCGGAAGCGCGATGAAAAGCGGGCCAATGAGGCGCGGGAGAAGAAGCAGGCGATCGTGCCGGTGCCGGCTGAAACCGAAGGCGGCGACGCCAGGCGCCAGCCGCATTAGGCTCGCTCACCGCTAACCCGGATGCCGCCCCGCGGCCATCCGGTCAGGCTTTCGAAACCAAAGGCTCCGGGCCGCCGCCCGGAGCCTTTGTGTGCTTTATAACTACCTGCAGGGAAACCGTTCGCCCAGGAACCGGAACAACCCTTCAAACGGCGGCAGGGTCCGGCGTTCGGGATTCGCACGCACCCAACTCGCGAATTCATTCAGCGTCGCCGTGCGGCTCGGCGGCGGCGACGGGAAGCAGAAAGGCTTTCTGTCCCCGGCATGCGCCAACTCCAGATCGACCGCCGCCTGGGCGAAGCCATGGCAGTAATTGATCTTGGCATCCGCCTCCGGCGCCCGTGGATTGGCACCGCACAGTTCCGCCAGGTCGCCGGCCGACCTGACGTGCAGGGCGACCGGTTCGGCGGACCACGCCGGCAGCGACAGCGCCACGCCGGCGAGAACAAGTAGGACGGGTCTCATCATTCGGAAAAGTCTCCAGCCACGGATTGCCTCAAGGTCCAGCAAACTACTTGCAGGGATATTGCTCGGCCAGGAACTTGAACAGCGCCTCGGTTGACGGCGACCCGGCGCGGTCCGGCGCGGCCTTCACCCAGGCGGCGAACTGGCTCATGGTCTTGGCGCGCGACGGGGTCGGCGTCGGGAAGCAGAACGGCTTCTTGTCCCCGGCATGGCCGAGTTCGACGCTGATCGCCCCCTGCGCGAAGCCGCGGCAGAAGTTCACCTTCGCATCCGCTCCGGGCTTCATCGGCTGTGCCGTGCACAACTCCGCCAGTTGGCCCGCCGTGTTGGCGGCCAGGCTGACCGGCTGGGCCGCCCGGGCGCCGGCAACAGCCACGCCGGAAGCCAGTGCCGCAAGGACCAGAAAACGCTTCATCAAACAGACTCCATCAGAACAGGTCAGGCCGAGGGACTGCCCGCCGCCACCCAACGCTCCCAGCCCTGGGCGCGCAACTGGCAGGCCGGGCACGTCCCGCAGCCGAATCCCCACACATGCCGATCGGCTCGGTTGCCCAGATAGCAGGTATGGGTTCGTTCGAGAATGACATCCACAAGGATCTGTCCGCCGAGCCGCTTCGCCAGCGCCCAGGTCGCCGCCTTGTCCCGCCACATCAGCGGAGTCTCCAGCACGAAGCGCCGCTGCATCCCCAGGTTCAGCGCCAGTTGCATCGCCTTGACGGTGTCGTCGCGGCAGTCCGGGTAGCCCGAGTAGTCCGTCTCGCACACCCCGGCGACGATGCGGCGCAGGCCGCGGCGATAGGCGATGGCGGCGGCGCAGGTCAGGAACAGCAGGTTGCGGCCGGGCACGAAGGTATTCGGCAGGCCGCCCTGCCCCATCTCGATGGCGATGTCCGCGGTCATCGCCGTCTCGCCCAGCCCGGCGATCGTCGCGGTCAGCTCGACCACGTGGTCGTCTCCCAGCCGCTCATTCGCCAGAGCCTGCCGCACCGGCTCGCGGCACTCCAGCTCGATCGCGTGCCGCTGGCCGTAGCGGAAGCCGACGGTTTCGACCCGCGGATAGCGCGCCAGCGCCCAGGCCAGGCAGGTGGCGGAATCCTGGCCGCCGGAGAACAGCACCAGCGCGGCGTCTTCGGTCTGTCCGGGTTGCGTCATCGCGCCTCTGTTCCGCTCGATTGGGTCATCCTATCATCAGAAACATGGACCTTGATTTTTCGGAAGACGAAATCCAGCGCTACTCCCGGCACATCCTGTTGCGGGAAGTCGGCGGTACCGGCCAGGCGAGGCTGAAGGCGGCGCGGGTGCTGGTCATCGGCGCCGGTGGGCTGGGTTCGCCGCTGATGCTGTACCTGGCGGCGGCGGGTGTCGGCACCATCGGCATCGTCGATGACGACCGGGTGGAGCTGTCCAACCTGCAGCGCCAGGTGGCGCACACGACGGACCGCATCGGCATGGCGAAGGTGGCCTCGGCGGCGCGGGCGGGCACGGACATCAATCCCGCGCTGCGCGTCGAGGCGCACGAAACACGGCTGAGCGCGGCCAACGCGCTCGACCTGGTCAGCCGCTACGACATCGTCTGCGACGGCACCGACAATTTCGCCACCAGGTTCCTGGTCTCTGATGCCTGCGTGCTGGCGCAGCGCACCCTGGTCTCCGCCGCGGTGCTGCGGTTCGAGGGCCAGCTTTCGGTCTTCAAGCCGCATGCGGGCGGCCCGTGCTACCGCTGCCTCTATCCGGAGCCGCCGCCCGACGGCGTGGTGCCGGCGTGCAGCGAGGCCGGCGTGTTGGGCGCGGTGACCGGCGTCATGGGCACCTTGCAGGCGACCGAGGTGCTGAAGGAGATCCTCGGCATCGGCGAGTCCCTGTCCGGGCGGTTGCTGGTGTGGGACGCGCTGGACACGCGGTTCCGCACCATCAGGCTGAAACCCGATCCGGACTGCGCCTCATGCGGACCGGGGCGGACGATCGGCGATCTGAGCGCGCACGGCGTGCCGGCGGGGCCTGCCTGTGCCGCCTGAACCGCTCGGCGTGCTGCTGCTGTCGGGCGCGCATGACCGGGCGCATTATGCTTTCGTTGTCGCCTCCGGCGCGGCGGCGCTGGGGCGGCGCGTCGTGCTGTTCGCCAGCAACGGCGGCTGCCATGCGCTCTGCCGCAATTGGTCGTCGCTGTCGGACGCCGGACGGGATGCGGTGATCCAGGCCAGGGGTGTTGCCGGTCTGGACGTGTTGCGTGACGCCTGTCTGGACATGCAGGTCCGGATGATTGCCTGCGAGGCGGGCCTGCGCGCCGAAGCGCTGGACCCGGGCTTGCTGCTGCCCGGGGTCGAAACGGCGGGCATCGCGACCTTTCTGGAAGCCGTCGGGACCGGGCGGATCATCACGATCTGAAGCCAGGGCCAGCCAGCCCTTGACCCGATTCGGGGAGACTTGGTACGGGTGCGTCATGACGAATTTCAGCCGGATTGTTGTTCATGTCGCGTCGCTGGTTGCCCTGGCGGCTGGCTCCGCCCGGGCGCAGACCGGCACGTTGCAGGTTCCCGCTCACCCGGCGGTGGATCAGCCGGTGAAGCCGCCCGCGGCGGCGCCCCGGCAGGCTGTGCGCGAGTCGGGCAAGACTCCGGTCGTGCCGCCGCACGGGCCAACCCATCCGCACAAGCCGGCGGTGGCGGCAACCGGCAAGCCGCCGCCGAAGCCCGAACCGGCTCCGGCGCCCGCCGCTCCCGCGCCGCCCGAAACGCAGGCGCCGGCGGCCGAGAAACTGGCGGATCCGGAGAAGCCCGAGGGCGGCCCGGCGAAACTGCCGCGCTTCGCCTCCTTGCGGTCCGATGAGGTGAACATGCGCGCCGGCCCCGGACTGCGCTACCGCATCGACTGGGTCTACAAGCGCCGCGACCTGCCGGTCGAGATCATGCGCGAGTTCGACGTCTGGCGCTGGGTGCGCGACGCCGACGGGATCGAGGGCTGGATGCAGCAGGCGACGCTGATGGGCCGCCGCAGCTTCATTGTGCAGAAGGCGGATGCGACCCTGCGGTCGGAAGCGAATGACACCGCCGCCGCGGTGGCGATCTTCAAGCCCGGGGTCATCGGCCGGATCAGATCCTGCGAGGCGTCGTCCGACTGGTGCAACGTACAGAGCGGGTCGTATCGCGGTTACTTGAAGCGCGAGCAGTTCTGGGGGGTTTTTCCCGGTGAGGCTGTGAATCCTTGACTGCGACGGCGTGTATGGTTTCCAGTTCACGTTCATTCACGAATATTCACGACGAAATGTCGTAAGATCACGTAAAACTTTGCTTACCTTGGCTATTATTAGGCTTTGTAAATCACCACACTGTGACGGTCTTGCTCACCATTCCAGCTCCGACCGTAGAAGGCAGATTTGCATGAACATGATGAACTCCGCGGCCGCACTCCGCGAACAAGGTTTCCTGAGCGCCCTAGCCTCCGCCTGCCAGGGCGTTGTCGTACTGGTTAGCGACGATCCCGCTATCGCAGCGAAACTGGAACCGGTCTGCGCCTTCCTGGAACTCAAAACCGAGTGTGTCTCATCGGGCCAGGATCTGCTGACACTGCTGCGCGCGCAGCAGCCGATCGCCGTCATCAGCGATGTCGAAGGCGACGAGCAGGACGGTTTCCACACCATGAAAGTGGTCGCCGACTATCACCGCGACCTGCCGGTTTTCATGCTGACAGATGGCGATCCAATCCTGGCGGGCGCCACCGATGCGATGCAGGAGGTGTGCGGTTTGACTTCGGTCGCGCAGTCGAGCGGTGCACCGCTGGCCGGAGAACTTGTCGGCTTTCTGTTCGGCGCCGGCCGGCGGGCGGGCTGCATGCGTTTGGTGCCGATTTGAACCGGCAAGAAAATCGTAACATCACACAAATGTGTTCAGTCGAGGTGATCCAATCCAATATCCAGCACCGTGGCGCTGTGCGTCAACCAGCCGACTGACAGCAGATCCACGCCGCTCGCGGCTATCGCCGCAGCGGTGTCGGGCCTGATGCGGCCCGAGGCTTCGGTAATCGCGCGGCCGTCCACCATGCCGACGGCCTGACGCAGCATCTCGGGATCCATGTTATCCAGCAGCACGGCATCGACCTTCAGCGCCAGCGCCTGCTGCAACTGGTCCAGGGTATCGACCTCCAGCTCGATCTTCACCAGGTGACCAACGGCTGCCCGCGCCCGTTCGACCGCCGCGCGCACCCCGCCGGCGATGGCGACGTGGTTGTCCTTGATCAGCACGGCGTCATCCAGACCGAACCGGTGGTTTGAGCCGCCGCCCACCCGCACCGCGTATTTCTGTGCGAAGCGCAGCCCCGGCATCGTCTTGCGGGTGCAGCACACCTGCGCCCGGGTGCCGGCGATGGCATCGGCGATGCCGCGCGTGCCGGATGCCACGCCGCTCAAGTGACTCAGAAAGTTGAGCGCCGTCCGCTCCGCAGTCAGGATGCCGCGGGCGGGACCGCTGACCGTGGCGATCAGATCGCCGGGCGCAAGGCGGCTGCCGTCCGGCAACGCCAGGTCGAACGAAATCGTCGGGTCAATCAGCCGGAACGCAATGGCGGCGAAGTCCAGCCCGGCGACCATGCCGGCCTGCCTCGCCACCAGCGCACACCGAGTGGTCACGCCGGCCGGGACGATGGCATCAGTGGTCAGGTCGCCGGCGCGACCGAGATCCTCCAGCAGCGCGGCACGCACCGCCGGTTCGATCATGATCGCCGGCAAGGGAGAAACGGCCATCAGCGGACGGCCAGCATACGCTCGACCGACAACCGGGCGCGTTCGGCCAGGGCGGGGTCGATGGTCACTTCCTCCTGCATGGTTTCCAGCGCCCGTCGGATGTTCGCCAGGGTGATGCGCTTCATATGAGGACAGAGATTGCACGGCCGCACGAAGGACACGTCCGGATGGTGGACGGAAATGTTGTCGGCCATCGAGCATTCGGTCAGCAGGACGACCCGCGCCGGCTTCTTGCGATCGACGAAGTTGGACATGTCGGCGGTGGAACCGGTGTAATCGGCTTCGGCGACGACCTCCGGAGGGCATTCCGGGTGCGCCAAAATCACCACGCCGGGGTAATCGGCGCGCAGGGCGCGGACCTCGGCGGCGGTGAAGCGTTCATGCACCTCGCAATGGCCGGCCCAGGCGATGATTTTTACCCGGGTCTGCGCGGCGATGTTCTTCGCCAGGTATTCATCTGGCAGCATGATCACCCGGTCCACGCCGAGCGATTCGACGATCTTCAGCGCGTTGCCGGAGGTGCAGCAGATGTCGGATTCCGCCTTCACAGCGGCGGAGGAGTTCACGTAGGTCACCACCGGCACGCCGGGATGCCGTTGCCGCATCAGCCGCACATCGGCCGCGGTGATCGATTCGGCCAGCGAGCATCCGGCGCGGCTGTCGGGGATCAGCACCGTCTTCTCCGGGTTCAGCAGCTTCGCCGTCTCCGCCATGAAGTGCACGCCGGCCAGGACGATCACGTCGGCGTCGGCCGTGACGGCTTCGCGCGCCAGGGCCAGGCTGTCGCCGACGATGTCGGAGACGCAGTGGAAGATCTCCGGGGACATGTAGTTGTGCGCCAGGATCACCGCGTTGCGCTGGCGCTTCAGCGCCAGGATCGCCTCGATGTCGTCGGCGAACACCGGCCATTCGATGGGCGGGATCAGCGTCTTGACCCGGTCGTAGAGCGGGGCGGTGCGCTCGAGCAATGTGGTCGCGGACATCGTGAACCCTCCGGTAATGCTCGTTGTGAGCATTATGGAGGTTATGCTAGCTATGAGTATAAGGATGTCAAGCGTGGTGTGATCCGGGGCGGTATCCGCATTGGCGGCCACCGGGCTTACGCGCGTGCGCCGTCATGGCGAGCGCAGGCCCCGGGCGCAGGCCCGCCATCCACGCCTGTCGCCGTCGCCAGTACCGCAAGGCGTGGATGCCATGACGATTAATGGCCGGCCATGACGCTTACCGGCTTTCGCGAACCCGCGAGCCTGCCCGGATCAGGCCGCCGTCATCGCATAGGTGGTCGTCGCCTGGGAGATCAGCCGCCCGGTCGATTCCTCCGAGATCCGCACCTCGGCGGTGAACAGCCGCCGTCCGGCACGTAGCGCCGTCGCGACGGCAACCAGCGGCAGGCTCATCGCCGGGCGAAGAAAGTTGATCGTCAGATCGACCGTCACCGCGTGTTCGTCATGTCGCACGGCCAGGATCAGCGCATAGGTGGCGACATCGGCCAGGGCGAACTGCACGGGGCCGGCAATGCTGCCGCCGGGGCGGGTCACGTGCTCGCCTTCGCGCAGGCGGACGGCGCCGCGCTCCGGGCTGGCCTCGATCACATCGATGTTGAACAGGGGCACCAGCGGCAGACCCTCCTCGATATGCTGCCGGATGCGGTCCAGCGTCCATTTTGTGTCTTGCGCGTCCACCCTACCATCCTGTCACGTGATAAATCCGGTCCCGCCACGCTATAGGAACCGAGGCACACCTCACAACGCGGAGACTCCCCCATGGCCTTCAAGGTTCAGGTCGGCCCGCCGCAAATCGCCATCCACCAGGCCATGACGGTGCTGGTGACCGAGCCAAGCGGCCAGATCCATTGGCCCGGCGACAAAGGCCTGTATTTCTTCGACACCAGGCTGATCAGCGCGTGGTCGGTTTACGCCAACGGCGCGGAGTGGGATCTGCTGAACGGTGGCGCGGTGAATTACGACTCGGCGCGCATCTTCCTGACCAACCAGGCTTTCCTGACGGAAGACGGCCCGGTGCCGCGGCAGACCCTGGCGTTCGGCCTGTCGCGGGTGATCGACCAGGGCATGCATGAGGACCTGGACATTACCAACCACGGCCAGAAGCCGGTCCGCTTCAACCTGGAGATCGCACTGCGCTCGGACTTTGCGGACGTGTTCGACGTCAAGGCGAAGCGCGACATCCGCCGCGGCCACATCAAGTCCGACTGGTCGGAGGCGCGGCAGACGCTGTGCACAACGTACTGCAACGCCGATTTCTCCCGGTCCGTGGCGATCATCATCGGCGAGAGCGACTCGCACGCGGTATTCGCCAACGGGCGACTGAGTTTCGAGGTGAACCTGCCGCCCGGCGGGGCCTGGCATTGCTGCCTGCTGTATGACTTCGCCGACGGCAAGAAGGTTTATCACGCGCCTAAGGAATGCGCGATGTACGCGGAGTCCTCGCCGCAGGCGAAGGCGCACCGGGACTGGCGCCAGACGGTGCTGAAGCTGCGCACCGGCAACGAGGAGTTCTACCGGTTCTTCCACCAGGCGATCGACGACATGGCGTCGTTGCGCCTGCCGCTGACGGGAACCGATCACATGGTGTTCCTGCCGGCGGCGGGGCTGCCGTGGTTCGTGGCGCCGTTCGGGCGCGACAGCCTGATCGTCTCTTTGCAGAACATTCTGGTCTATCCTGAGTTCGCGCGCGGGTCGCTGGAAATACTCGGCCGCTGGCAATCGAAGGAACGCGACGACTTTCGCGACGCCGAACCTGGCAAGATCATGCATGAGCTGCGCTATGGCGAATTGGCGCATTTCAAGCTGATACCGCACACGCCGTATTACGGCACCGCGGATGCGACGCCGCTGTACCTGATCACCCTGCATGCCGCGTGGCGGGCGACCGGCGATCATGCGTTGCTGGAAAAGTACCTGCCGAACGCCGAGGCGGCGCTGGCCTGGATCGACAATGACGGGGATCGCGACGGCGACGGCTTCCAGGAGTACCAGACCCGTTCTCCGGTGGGCTACGAGAACATGGCCTGGAAGGATGCCGGCGATTCGATGACGTACCCGGACGGAACGCCGGTGCGCGGCCCCAAGGCGCTGTGTGAACTGCAAGGCTATGTCTACGACGCCCGGGTGCGCATGGCCGAAGTGTTCGACGCGTTGGGCCGTGCGGATCGCGCGGCGGAGCAGCGGCGGAAGGCGGCGATATTGTTCGAGCAGTTCAATGAGGCGTTCTGGGACGAGGAGTCCGGTTTCTACGCCTACATGCTGGATGGCGAGAAACACAAGGTGATGACGGTCGCCTCCAATCCGGGGCACCTGCTATGGTCGGGGATCGTGCCGGCGGATCGGGCGGCGCGGGTGGTAGCGCGGCTGATGGCGCCGGACATGAACTCGGGCTGGGGCATTCGCACACTGTCGAGTGAGCATCCGGCGTACAATCCTTATTCTTATCAGAACGGCTCGGTCTGGCCGCACGACAACAGCCTGATCGTCCTGGGTTTCCGGCGCTACGGCTTCGCCGCCGAGGCGGCGCAGATCGCGCGCGACATCAGCGAAGCGGCCAGCCATTTCCTGCTGCACCAGTTGCCGGAGCTGTATTCCGGGGTGGCACGGGACGGGGCGAATTTCCCGGTGCAGTATCTCGGGGCAAACGTGCCGCAGGCCTGGGCGGCGGGGTCGTGTTTTGCTCTGCTGCAGGCGATGCTGGGCATCCAGCAGGACGCGCCGAATGATCGCCTGTATGTGGATCCTCACCTGCCGGAGTGGCTGCCGGACGTTACTTTGCTGGATTTGCGTGTCGGCCGCCGGCATCTGGATATCCGTTTCCGACGAGACGGTGAGAAGACGGTGTGGGAGGTGTTGCGCGGCGATGCAGGGGTCGTGGCGTATCGTAGCAGCGTGGCGGCGCGGGAGGCATTGACCGGGGTATAAAGTCCGGCATGCCGATCGCTTCATGTCCACGTGGATTCGGCTACACCCTTGAGCAACGACGGCGCGGTGGCCCCGGGGCCGCCATGACAACCCCGCCACGGGCTACACATGACGACCTTCGATCTTGGCTCTTTGCTCCTGCTCCTCGCCGCAGTCATCGGCGTGGTCAACGACCGCACGTTGCGGCTGCCGCGGCCGGTGGCACTACTGCTCGGCTCGCTGCTGGTGGCCTCGCTGATCATCGCGGGCGATGCCGCCTTCGGCAACGCCGACATGCGCGAACGCCTGCGCGACCGGATTCTTGACGCGCATCTGCCGCAAATTCTGCTCGACGGCTTCCTGGCGCTGCTGCTGTTCGCCGGCAGCCTGCATGTCGATCTGCGCGACCTGCGGCAGCGGGCCTGGACCGTGGGGGCGCTCGCGACCGTCGGCGTGGTGCTCGCCACCGGGTTGTTTGGCGCCGGTATCTGGGCGGTGCTGCACCTGATCGGGCAGCCCGTTCCGCCCGGATGGTGCCTCGTGCTCGGCGCGATCCTGGCGCCGACGGACGCTGTCGCGGTCGAGGGGTTGCTGGCGCGACTGCATCTGCCGCCGGGGCTGCGGGCGACCATCACCGGTGAAAGCCTGTTCAACGATGGCGCCGCGGTTGTGCTGTTCACCGCCGCCCTGGCTCTTACGGCCGGCCGAACCGATGTCCTCGGCCACGGTCGCCTCGCCGAGGCAATCCTGGTGGAGGGCGCGGGCGGTGCGGCGCTCGGCGCGGCGGCGGGGTATCTGACCTACCGCATCTTCCGGTTCACGCAGGACAGCAGCCTCGCGCTGACGATTTCCCTGGCCCTGGCGCTGTCCACCTATCGAGGGGCGGTCGCGCTAGGCGTTTCCGGGCCGATCGCGGTGGTGACCGCGGGGGTGGTGCTGGCTTACGCGCTGGCCGGGAAGCCGGCGGTGGAACGGTGGCGAAGCACGCTGTTCACTTTCTGGTCGCTGGTGGACGACCTGCTGAACACGTTCCTGTATTTGCTCATCGGCTTCCTGATCCTGGCGATCGACCTGAGCTGGCAGGGGCTGGCGGCTGTCGCGCTGGCGGTGCCGCTGGCGCTGATGGCGAGGCTGGCAAGCGTCGGCGGTCCCATGTTGCTGCTGGATATGCGCGTGCCGGGCACGGCGCGCGCCATCGGCGTTTTGACCTGGGCGGGGCTGCGCGGCGGCGTTTCCATCGCGCTGGCGCTGCTGCTGCCGGACACACCGTATCGCAGCCTGCTGCAGACGATCTGCTTCGGCGTGGTGATCTTCACGGTGATTGTGCAAGGGCTGCTGCTGCCGCGCGTCATCGCCGCATTCTACGGATCGCAGCCGCCGCCAGCCTGACGCCGTTGCGTGCTTGCGAGGCGCGCCGGTTCATGATGTCTTGCGGTTCCCTGGCCTCGGAGATTTGACATGCGTGCTGGAGTCGCGTTCGCCACCGTCGTTTTGGTTGCCGCGGTCAGCGGATGCGCGCCATCCGCGCCGCCCGCCGCCGCACCGCCGCCGGCACCTTCCGTCTCGTTCGACGGCACCTACCAGGGGACGATCCAACTGACGGTTTCCGCGGTGAAGGGTCCCAACAGCAACTGGTGCGACACGCCGCCGGCGATCTCGCTGGTGGTGCAGAACAATGCGTTCGCCTATGTCCTGTCGCATCCGAACGTTCCGCCGGGTTCCGGCTTCTCCAGTTCGCCGTCATTTGCGGTCAATATCGGGCCGGACGGGTCGTTCGACGCGTATACCCAGAACAATACAGCCGAGATGACCGGCAGCGTCAGCGGGTCGCAGATTAGCGGCAAGATCAGCGGCGTTGGTTGCGGCTACGCGTTCTCGGCGCGGAAGGTCTGAGCCTTCCGGCGGTAGTGCGATGCCAGGCTGAATCCATGCGCTGACCAACGGTCTGGTGGCTTGCGCGGCTGGCGGCGATTCGGCGGGTCGAGAGAGCTACGTGTTTGACACGATTGATTTTTGGCGCAGGCAGCCGCTTATGACCGTGACCATCGACCTTCGACCTGATGTTGAGGTCGTTGGCGCGATCCGTGCGCCGCGTCTGGAAGAGAAAGTGCCGGAGCCGGCGGCGCTGTTTGCGGCCGACCGCGCTGCGCTATGGCGGGAATCGGCCAAAGGATTGCCGCACACGCCGCCGCTTTCGGACGAGCCTATCAGCCGTGAAAGCATCTATGATACCCGGGGATAAGCGTTCTGGTTGATACAACCGTTGTGCTGCGTCGAACGCAGCCCGATCATCCAGCGCATGCAGGTGCCGTTGAGAGAGATGGCCGCCTGCTTGCATCTGGCGCGCCGGCCAAGATTACAGCGGATCGATCATTTCTGTACTTGAAGCGCTTCGTCGGCGGCTTCTGCCGCTTCCAGCCCCGATACGCAGAGCCACGGCCAACTGCCGCGTGATCAGTCCCATGGTTTCATCGTCGACACGGCCGATCGGCGGACCCATGTCGGAGAAACGAACTGTGTGCGGGCAATCGACCATGACCTGCGACGGTTGCCGAAGCCCGTTTGAGCATGGTGAAGGTCATCCTCGACCGTCTGCTTCCATTCTCGCTGTCGCAGGTCGAACAGCTCTTGTGCGGTCACCCAATAGAACTTTTCCCCAAATGAAAATACGCGGGGTGCGTTAGGATTGTCGTTTGCTGCTCGGTGATGTTCGTGCCGAAACTTGTCAGGGGCATCAGCCGTTTCGGCGTCGGGGTCGGGATCGTAGACGTCAAGCATGTCAGTCATAAGCGGTTCACATCGTTCAGGCACAACCGATCATATTTCCCTTGCCAAGCCGTATCAGCCGAGCTCGCTGACCCGCAGGAGATGGGCGGAAGGTGGTCGGAAACCTTCCGGCGCAGATAGCTGCGTGATCGCATCATCTCATCGACGCGCAAATCCGCGAGCCCGCCCCTACACCCGCATCGGCATCAGCACATACAGCGCGCTCGCATCCCCCGCATCCTGCACCACCGTCGGCGCCGATCCGTCCGAGAACCGAAACTCCACCTGCTCCGGAATCTGGTCCGTAATGTCGTTCAGATACCGCGCCTGGAACCCGATCTCCAACGGACCCGCATCATACTTCACATGATCGGCGTCGAGTTCCTCGCTCGCCGTCCCCTGCTCCGGGCTGGACGCCGACAGAGTAAGCAGGTCCCGCGCCAGCGACAGCTTCACCGGCCGCGACCGCTCCGACGAGATCGCCGCGACCCGCGCCACCGCATCGGCAAAATCCTTCTTCCCCACCCGCAGCACCTTGTCGTTGCCGCGCGGGATCACCCGCTCATACTCCGGGAACGTCCCGTCGATCAGCTTGCTGGTCAGCAGCATCTGGTCTGCCCGGAACTGGATGCGGGTGTCGGACAGCGCGACCTCCACATTCCCCGTCACCTCGTCCAGCAGCTTGCGCAGTTCATTGACCGTCTTGCGCGGGATGATCACGCCGGGCATCGAGGCGGCACCCTCCGGCAGCGGCTCCTCCACCCGGGCCAGCCGGTGGCCGTCGGTCGCGACCGCGCGCAGCACCGGGGTGCCGTCGCTGTCGGCGTGATGCAGGTAGATGCCGTTGAGGTAGTACCGCGTCTCCTCGGTGCTGATCGCGAACCTGGTGCGGTCGATCAACGCGCGCAGGGTCTGCGCCGGCAAGCTGAACTTGTGCGGCAGGCTGCCGGCCGTCATGGACGGAAAATCCTCGACCGGCAGCACCACGAGCTTGGTGTCGTATCGCCCGGCGCGCAGCGACAACTGGGCGTCGCCGCCGGGATGGTCCAGTTCGACCTCCGCCCCGTCCGGCAGCTTGCGCACGATCTCATACAAGGTCGCGGCCGGCGCGGTGCAGGCGCCGTTGCGGACCGAGGTGGCGGCGACGTCCTCGACGATGGCGATTTCCATGTCGGTCGCCGTCAATGTCAGGGCGCCGTCCCGCACGGCAATCATGACATTGGCCAGGATGGGGATGGTGTTGCGCCGTTCCACCACGCTCTGGACATGGGCCAGCGCCTTGATCAACGTGGCGCGGTCGGCCTTTAGCTTCATGGTCAGGTTCCTACCAGGTCCGGCCGCTGCTTTTGCACCCCGCCCGGCGGGAAAGCGAGCGATTCGCGGCGGTCAGTGTAGCAATTCGGGAGGAGTTCCGCCAAGGACCGTCATAAGGTTGCAGGCAATCTCCGGTCGCGGGTTCGGTCAGTGCACCGGCAGGTACCGGATAACCGCCAGCAGGACCCCGACCGATACCACCAGCATCCCGCCGAGCCGGATCGTCAGACCCTGTTCCAGCGCGACGAACCTGTCGTCCAGGTAAGGTTTAGTCACGAGGTCGGCGGCGTTGGCGGCATCCGCCAATGAAGACGCAAAGGTCCGGGCCTGTTCGGCGGTAAAGCCACCGGCCTGAAGACGATCCGCAAGCTTCAGGGTGTCGAACGGGACGGCGTTCACCGCAAAACTCCTGGGACCGATAATGGGAAATGCCGGCGAGTTTTGCAACGGATTCGCCCCGGAAGGTGCAGCGGGCCAATCTCCGGCCGCGGCGGTCGTCAATGCATCGGCAGATACCGGATAGCCGCGAGCAGGATTCGTCTCCCCATCACCGCTGATCCCGAACCGTGGCGACAGACCGGCAGCTACCGTGCCGCCAGCATCGGCGCCAGCACGTCCTCCACCCCCCTGATCAGGATCTGCACCCCGATGCACAGCAGCAGAAACGCCGCGATCCGCGAGATCGTCCGCGACCCGCTCGGCCCCGTCATCTCCGCCAGCCGATCGGCGTAGTGGTAGAAGATCCAGATGACCGCGGCCATCACCAACGCCGCGCCGGTCATGCCGAGGAAGTACCACCCCAGCCCGTCGGACAGCTTCGGATGCCCGGCCCCCAGCGCCACCGCAACCGCAATCGTCCCCGGACCGGTGGTGAACGGGATCGTCAGCGGGAACAGCGCGACATCCTCCCCGCCCTCGGCCGAGGCGGCCTCTTCCTGCTTCCGCTCCTCATGCCGCTCCGGCGTGTTCAGCATATGCCAGCCACTGAGCGCGACCGCGATCCCGCCGGCGACCCGCAGCGCCGCTACCGTGATGCCGAAGAACGCCAGGATGTAGGACCCCGCCCACAACGCCCCCATCATCACCACGAACGAGTTCAACGCCACCTTCCGCGCGATCACCCCCCTTTCCCGCGCCGATCGGCTGGCGGTGACGCCCCGAAAGATGAACGCCCCGCTGATCGGGTTGACAATCGAGAACAGCGCCGGGAAGCCCAGCAGGAAGACGCGGACCGCCTCCATGAACGGCAGGTCATCCAAGCGCGGGACGCTCCTTCGCCCGGGGCTGGATACGTTCGAACGCGGCGGCGGCCTGCAGCACGCCGAGGTCGTCGAACCGCTTGCCGACAATCTGCAGGCCGACGGGCAGGCCGTCTGCGGTGAAGCCGCACGGCACACTGGCGGCGGGGTTCCAGGACATGTTGAACGGATAGGAGAACTCCGCCCAACTCACCCAGTCCCAATCGTGGTGCGGCCAGTGAATAGGCATCAGCTTCTCGGCCGGGAAGGCGGCGACCGAGACGGCGGGAGTCAGCAGGAAATCCCAGTCCTCGAACCAGCGGTGAATGGCGGCGACATAAGGCATCTTGCGCTCCCGCCCGGCCTGGTAATCGGCGATCGAGACGGTGTCCGACGCCTTGATGCAGGCCACCAGGCCGGGGTCCATCTGTGCTTCCCACCGTTCCAGCAACGGCTTCAGCCGGGTCATGTGAGCAGACCAGAAGAAGCGGATGAGGTCGGGGCCGGCGGCGGCCCAGGGGGTGGGGACTTCCTCGACCGTCGCGCCCAATTCGCTGAACCGGCTCACCGCGGCCTTCACCAGCGCCGCAACATCCGGATCGACCCGGGCGTGGCCGAGGTCCGGGCTGTACGCGATGCGCTTGCCTTTCACCCCGTCATGCAGCCGGGCGAGATATGCCGCCGGGCCGGCTTCCAGGCTGGAGTAGTCCAGCGGATGCGGCCCGGCCGCCACCTCCAGGAACAGCGCGCTGTCAGCGACGGTGCGCGTCAGCGGACCCAGATGGGTGGTCATGTCCGCGGTCGAGACCGGATAGGCCGGCACCCGCCCGAAGCTCGGCTTCAACCCGAACACGCCGCAGAAATGCGCCGGCATGCGGATCGAGCCGGCGCCGTCGCTGCCCTGGTGCAGCGGCCCGAACCCGGCCGCCGCCGCGGCACCCGCCCCCGCCGACGACGCACCCGCGTTCAGGCCGAAACGCCACGGGTTATGGGTGATCCCGGTCAGCGGCGAGCGCGAGACGCCGGTCCAGCCGAATTCCGACGTCGTAGTTTTGCCGAGGATGATCGCGCCCTCGTCCCGCAGCCGCGGCACCAGCGGCGTATCCTCGGCGGGCTGGTTGCCCTTCATGCTCATGCTGCCGAACTGCGTCGGCATGTCCCTGGTGATGGCAAGGTCCTTGATAGTCACCGGCACGCCATGCAGCCGCCCGATGCGCTCGCCGGACATCAGCTTCGCCTCGGCCGCGCGGGCGGCGTCCATCGCCTGGTCCGCGGCCAGGTAGGCGAAGGCGTTGACTTTGGGCTCCAGCGCCGCGATCCGCGCCAGCAGCGCCTGCATGTACTCGACGGGAGAGAGCTTCCTGGTGCGGATCAGCTCCGCCAGTTCGGTGGCGGCCAGGAAGCCAAGGTCTTCGGAGTCCATCGTGTGCCTTCTTTCGGATCAGTACGTCGCGCGGCCGCCGGAGACGTCGAATACCGCACCGGTGGAAAAGCTGCACGCCTCGCTGGCCAGCCACAGGATCAGCGACGCGACCTCATCGATCTCGCCAAACCGGCCGATGGGGATCTTCGACAGCATCCAGTCGATCTGCTGCGGGGTCATCTGTTCGAATATCGGCGTCTTCACCGCCGCGGGGGTGACGCAATTGACCCGGATCTCGCTGGCCGCCAGTTCCTTGCCCAGCGACTTGGTCAGGCCGATGACGCCGGCTTTCGAGGCGGAATAGGCGGAGGCGTTCGGGTTGCCCTCCTTGCCGGCGATCGAGGCGATGTTGACGATCCGGCCGTAGCCGTTGGCCTGCATGAACGGGATGACGGCGCGGCAGCAGTAGAAGACGCCTTTCAGGTTGATGTCGATCACCTTGTCCCAGGCGGCAATCGGATACTCCCAGGCCGGGTGGTTCGGTCCGGTGATGCCCGCGGAGGTCACCAGGATGTCGATTTTGCCCAGCGCCGAAGCGGTGGATTCGGCGGCGCGGTGGACCGCTTCGGCATCGGTGACGTCGAGCGCTATGGTATGGGCCGCGCCGGAGGCCGCCAGTCCGGACTCATCCAGGTCCCACACGCTGACCGTGGCACCTTCGGCGGCGAGTCGGCTGGCGACCCCGGCGCCAATGCCGGATGCGCCGCCGGTGACGATGCATGTGCGTCCTGCGAAAAGCTGCGTCATGGGTGCCTCCGTCGTGCCCGTGAGAGTGAAGGCTGGAAGCGCTGTTCCCGGCAAGATGGTCCGCCGGCGCGGCGCGGCGCATCGGGTCACATCCGCCATCGGCGCGGGAAATTGATCCACCGGGCGTTCGTCGCGCAAGGGTATAGTGCTAGAAGGGAAATACCTTGATAGCGCACTAATCAATGCGGAGCGACCTCGCAGAAAAAGGTATCATTTCGCCATGTGGTTCCCCGCGTCCCTGCGGACCTGGCTGCGCAATCGGACGCCGTCGTCCGTGCGCCTTTTTTCGCGCGAAATACGAGCCACCCTCGGCAACAGGCGTAACCGCCGCCTCCCGGCGCGGGAGGTCTTCACCCGGGTTTATGCGGAACAGATGTGGGGTTCCGGACCGGGGGGTTTCTATTCCGGACCCGGATCCGATCGCGAAGCCGCACAGCCTTACGCCGATTTCGTGCTGGATTTTATCACCCGGAACGGAATTCGGAGCGTCGTCGATCTCGGATGCGGCGACTTCCGCGTCGGCCGCATGATCGCCCGTGATAGCATCACATACATCGGCGTAGACGTCGTTGAACCATTGATCGAGGATAACATTCGCCAATACGGTAGCGACACGATACACTTTGCGTGTCTCGATATCTCCGCCGATCGGCTGCCGGACGGCGATTTGTGTTTGGTCCGCGAGGTCTTCCAGCATGTGTCGAATGCCGAGATCAGTGCGACCCTGGCAAAGCTGCGGCAATACCGCTACGTGCTGTTCACCGATGTGCAGCCTGACATGGCCGATGGCTACAAGATCAACAAAGACAAGGTCCATGGAGCGAGCTCGAGGATTTTGCATAAGTCTTTCCTGCGGCTCGACGCACCGCCTTTCAATGTCAAGAATATCGAAATGGTTTTCGAGACGAGTCCGCCCGGCTTCCGTTCCATCCCGCCCTATGACTATGGATTCAAGCTGCGGACATTCCTGATCAAACGATTGCCGTCCGAACCGGGCCTGGCGGAATCGTTCAACGCCTGATCGGACCGTCACATCCACTGTTACGGTCCGCGTCAAGGCTGCGGCAAGAACCCGCGGCAGCTATGGCGCAAACGCGGCGAAAGCTGCCTTTTCGCTATCGTATATTTTTAGCAGGCTGTCGAAGCCGGCGGTGGCCAGAACGGTCTTGACGCCCTCGGTCGGGCTGCAGAGCTTCAATTCACCCCGATTGCCCTGTAGCAGCTTGGCGGTCCGCAAGATGATTCGCAGGCCTGCGCTGCTCAGGTAGTCGAGCTTTGCGATATTCAGCACTACATGCTTGTCGGGTCCCTGCGCAATCGTCACCATGCGATCGGCGATATCTCCCGATGTCCGGCCGTCGAGACGGCCCTCGATGTCGATCACCAAAACGTCGTAGACTTTCCGTGTTTCGATCTGCATCCCCCGCTCCCGCCGTTTCGGTTAATCATGCGGAAGCGAAACCCGATTGGCAACCTTGGCCTTGCCCGGGCGGGGTGCGCTTTAGACGCCACGCCGCCATTCTACAACTCTGTGGCCCTCATTCTTCCTCTGTGCTAAATGCGGAGATCAATCCACCGGCGTTGCCATGACAGCACCCCTGATCCTCTAATCCGCCTCCGGCAGAATCTCCGTCTTCACCGCCAGCACCTCCCCCATCCATACCGCATTGATCGTATGATCGTCGCGCGGACGCCCGGACTCCGGGTGCAGCAGCACCGTCAGCCCCTGCCGGTTCAGCATCACGAACGGCACCACTTCGGCAAACAACTCCGCCGGGAAGCTGAACAGATACATCGCGCGGACATGCGGCCCCACCGGCTCATCCCGCCAGCGACCCATCTTCACCGAAAACCGAGCCTCCACCCAGTCCCGCAGTATCGCGGCCCGGTCCCGGCTGTCCGGGTCATAGTAAACATGGATATGGTAATCGGTGATCCGCCCGGGATCGATCGGCTCCACCGGCATCACGCATCCTCCTGCAACATTCGTCTCAACTCGCGCTTCGTGACTTTGCCGTAACCGGATTTCGGCAGCTCCGGCCAGACCGCGAACCGCACCGGCCATTTATACTTCGCCACCCTGCTCTCCAGATGCGCCAGCAGGTCTGCCGCTGTCGCCGTCGCGCCGGGCTCCAGCACCAGGACCGCGACACCCGCCTCACCCCATTTCTCGTGCGGCATGCCGACGACGCAGGCTTCCACCACGGCGGGATGCAGCAGCAGCGCCTCCTCGATCTCCCGCGGATAGACGTTCGAGCCGCCGGAGATATACATGTCCGACGCCCGGCCGGTGATGTAGACGAATCCGCGCTCATCCACATGCCCCAGGTCGCCGGTATGGAACCAGCCGAACAGGGTGGCCTTCGCGGTCGCCTCCGGATTGTCGTGGTAGCCGGCGAAAACCCCCGGCCCGCGCACGCAGATTTCGCCGGTCACGCCCGCGGCGAGATGCTGACCGGCATCGTCCAGGATCGCGATCTCCATGCCGACGCGGGGAAATCCGCAGCTCCCGACGGCCATGTCCGCGTCGTCCTCGCTGTGCAGCGCAGCCGGCAGGACAGTGATGTTGCCGGTTACTTCGCCCATGCCGAAATACTGCACCAGCACCTTGCCCAGCTTTTGCAGCGCATGCACCTGATCCGCCCGGTACATCGGCGCACCGGCATAGATCACATGCCGCAGGGAACTGTGGTCGTAACGGTCCACGGATTCATGCCGGGTCAGCATCGTCAGGATCGTAGGCACGGTAAACATGTTGGTCACGCGGTGCTTTTCCACCAGACGCCACGCCTCGTCGCAATCCAGCTTCTCGCCGGACAGCAGGATCGTCGGCGCGCCGCGCGCGACCTGCGGCAGCGCATGCACCCCGGCGCCGTGCGACAACGGCGCAACGACCAGCGAGGCATCCTCCTCCGTCGTGGCCGGCATCAGGTCGCACAGATGGTTGCAGACGACATAATCCATCTGCCCGTGGGTCAGCACGCCCGCCTTCGGCCGCCCGGTCGTTCCCGATGTGTAAAAGAACCACGCCGGATGATCCCGGTCCACATCCGCCGGACGCAGCAGCCGTTCGCCGCCCGTGGCGAATGCCTCCCAGCCCTCGCCGATGGAAATCTCCAGCCGGCAGGCCGGGTTTTCCGCTTTCGCCGCCGCCGCGTGCTCCGGAAAAGTCGCCTCGAAGATATGCACCGCCGCGCCGGAGGACGCCGCCAGATAGGCAACCTCCGGCGGTGTCAGGCGGAAATTCGTCGGCACCCAGACACCGCCGATCATCCAGGTAGCGAACATTGTTTCGAGGACGCAGTTGGAGTTGCGGGCGTGCAGCAGCACCCGGTCGCCGTGCCGCACGCCGCGCGCCGCCAACGCCCCCGCCGCGGACTGCACCCGGTCGCGAAACGACGCCCAGGTCCAGGTGGTGTCGCGCCAGACGATCGCCCGGCGGTCGGGAAACCGCCGCGCGGTCTGCAGCAGCAGCGACGCCAGGTTGCTGGTCGGGATCAGTGCAGCGGCTCCAGGATCGAGACGTAATTGGCCACCGCCGCGCCGCCCATATTGAACACCCCGCCGCTATCCGCTTTCGGCAACTGCATCCCGGGCGGCGCCTGGCCGGTCAACTGCATCGCCGCCAGCACATGCATCGATACGCCCGTCGCGCCGATGGGATGGCCCTTCGCTTTCAACCCGCCGGAGGGATTTATCGGCAGGCGCCCGTCCTTCGCCGTCCAGCCCTCCAGCACCGCGCGCGCCCCCTGCCCCGGCGCGGTCAGCCCCATGGCTTCGTATTCCAGCAACTCCGCTATGGTGAAGCAGTCGTGCGATTCGACAAAGGACAGATCTGTTAGCGGAACATCCGCCGCTTCCAGCGCCCGCCCCCACGCCACCGCCGCGCCCTCGAACCGCGTGATGTCCCGCTTGCTGATGGGCAGGAAATCATTGACCTGGACCGCGGCCTTGAAGCGCACCGCTTTGCCCGTCGCGCGCGCCGTGTCCTCGTCGGTCATGATCAGCGCCACCGCGCCGTCCGACACCAAAGAACAGTCGGTTCGTTTCAATGGCGCCGCGACATACGGGTTCTTCTCGCTGACGGTGCGGCAGAAATCGAACCCCAGGTCCTTGCGCATCTGCGCGAACGGATTGTCCACGCCGTTCCTATGGTTTTTCGCCGCAATCGCCGCCAATGCGTCCGACTGGTTGCCGTAGCGCTGGAAATAGGTGTCCGCGATGCGCCCGAACACGCCGGCGAAACCGGGCGGAATGCCGGCTTCCTCCTTGCGGTAGCTGGCCTTGAGCAGGATGTCGCCGATTTCGGCGCCCGGAGTGGCGGTCATCTTCTCCACACCGATGACCAAAGCGACCCGGCCGCGCCCGGACAGCAGGAAGTCCCGTGCGCCATACACCGCCGCGGACCCCGAGGCGCACGCGTTCTCGAACCGGGTGATCGGCTTGAAGCGCAGCTCCGGCACATGCTGCAGCACCAGCGACGCCGGGAAGTCCTGCGCGGAAAAACCACCGTTGAACAGGCTGACGAAAGTGGCGTCGACCTCATGGGCCTCGATCCCCGCATCCGCAATAGCGGCGCCGGCGACGCGCCCGATCAGCGCTTCGATGTCCGGGTCGTCCAGCTTGCCGAACGGCGAGTGGGACCAGCCAACGATGCAAGCCTCGGTCATGCGGTTCCTCCTGCGACCAATATTTTCCTGAACTGTAGCGGATTGAGGCCCGCAAGGCGATGGGGCAGGATGACGCTTCCGCCGCACGAGGACGTTTCATGCCACGGCTGGTGATGGTCTTGCTTCTGTTTGCCGCCGGTTCCGCCAGGGCCGCCGATGAGGGACTTGCGGCTCAATGCGCCCGGCTGCGCGACGATGACACAATCCACGGCTACGAGCCGTCGCTGAACGCCGGGTTGCTCTACGCCTTCGAAAGGCTGTTTCCGTCAGCCCCGGCGCCGCCGGACCAGCGCGCGGTAGAAGCCGGTGCGCATATCCGCTGCATGGACGGGCGGCTGCTCGCCTGCTTCACCGGCGCCAACCTGCCCTGCGAAAAAATGGTCCAAACCCGCGATAACCCGGGCGCGGCCGCGTTCTGCCGCGACAATCCGGACGCGGGCGGTGTCCCGGCTTACGCCGCCGGTCACGATACGATCTACAGCTACCGCTGCGTCGCCGGTCGTCCTGAAGCCGACGGCACGCTGTTTACCCTCGACCGGCGCGGCTTCGCGGCTGAACTCTGGACGCCGCTGAACTGACAGACGGACTCAGCCGCGGACCCGCCGCCGGCTGAGTAGCGCCAGGCCAAGCAAACCCGTGCCGAGCAGAGCGGCCGAGGCAGGCTCGGGGACCGCGAGCACCGACGTTCCGACGGAGTGAATCGGGTTCACGTAGGCGACCGCATCATTCGACGATTCGAAGCCGGTGGGGCCGGAATCGGAAAAGACCACGCTGGTGATGAACCCGGTCAGGTCGAAGACGTTCACGTAAGCGAACAGCTCCTGCCAGTCCTGGCCGAGGAATTGGGGCGTAGGATTGCCGCAATATTGATTGCCCGAGCCCCATGAACACGCCCCCAGATCGGCGACCAGGTTGGCCGAGTTGAATTCCGCGACCACCGTGTTGCCATTATAGAGCGTAAGGTTGTTGTAGGGGTCGAGCGCACTGATCCAGATACCGAAATAATTGACTCCAGGCACGCCGGTCGCGGACAGGTTCAAGGTATAGTTTGACACGTTGGTGCCGCCCACCGCGGCGCCCCCGTACAGCTCCGGGTAGGTTTGACCGGATACGCCGCCGTATTGGTTCTGCGCAACGCTGACCCATTCTCCGCCGGTCCCGGTGGTCGTGCCCGCACCTGCGGTATAGACCCCGGTGAACGACACGCCCGCCGGTAGCAAGTAGGTTCCTGCTCCCGCGTCCGTGTAACTCGACGTGAACGGGCTGGTGCCGGTCCAACCGGTGAAATTTTCCGTCCCGAAGTCGCAGACAACCGTGTTCGCGCAAATCGAGGCGTAATCCGGTGCGGTTTGCCCGGCGGCCGAGTAGGTGACGTCAACCGTGTCGGCGAACGCGGGCGCGGACACAACCAGCATCGCCGCCATCACGAGCGGGCCGTTTAGTCTTGCGACACGATATCCGAGCCTTGCCATTCCCAAACACCCCTCGGCGAGCGAATAATTGCCCCGCAGTATGCAAAGCCGTTTAGCACACTGGTAATCGAGAAAGAATACTGAAATAGCGAAATATCGTCTAAAATGTGCAAAAATGTCTCTTTAATCTAACTTTGGCGAGCGCACATAGACGCGTCCGGATATCGTCGCTCGCACCGGCCCCCTCATCGTCACGCGCAACGCCGTGACAACGGAAGCGCAAGCCGCTGCCTCAACGAACCGGAGCGGGCGGCTTGCCGCTGGCGCCATAGTCGTGCGTCGGCAACCCGGCCACCGCCTTCTGGATCGCCGCGGGGGCGCTGGCCCGCATCACCTGCTGCGCCAAGCGATCGCGCACCGACTCGAAACTCGGTGTCCCCTGCTGCCGCCTGGCCTCGACCTTGACAATGAACCAGGCGTTGGGCGCCACCCGGACCGGGAACGCGGAGGTCTGACCGGGAGACAAGGCAAACAGCACCGCGCCGATGCCAGGCGAGACCGCGTCGAGGCGGACAAAGCCGAGCTCGCCGCCGGCCTTGGCCGAGGCATCCCGGCTCATGCTGCGTGCCAGCGCCGCGAAGTCGCCACCCTTTGAAAGCGACGACAGGACATCCAGGGCTTCCTGCTGCGTATTGGTCATGATCACGCGGGCCTGCACCTCCTCGGGCCCGGGCTTGCCGGCAATCTCCCGTTCGTAGGCAGCGCGCAGCATCTGCTCGGTCACCGCCGGCCCGACGGTCCGTCTCAGGTATTCGTTCGCCAGGATTGTGTCGCTGGACGCGGCGATCCGCCGCCGCACCGCCGGGTCCTTGTCGATCCCCATCTCCTTGGCCCGAATCACCATCGCCTGCTGTGCCATGAGGCCCTGCACCGTCGTATGGTAGACGACGTCCAGGGTTACACCGCCATCGGTTGCCGGCACGTTGCGCAGCGCATCGCCGACATCGCCGCGCGTAATGGCCGTGTTGCCGATTTCAGCGACGACGGTGGCGGGGTCCTTGGAAAACTCTTCGCTGAGCTTGCGGACCGATGCCAGCACATCGGCTGCCGACTCCGCCTGCGTCGGCGCAGCCGGTTCCACGGCATGAACGCCGATGGGCGCAGCGCCTGCCAGCGCCGCCGCGATCGCCAGGCGCCGGACGACACCGCACCGTCTCGCCGATGAAGAAAAGACCTCGTTCCGCATGCTATCGGCCCTTCAAGTCTCGCAAGTTGGTTGCGCCGCAGGTATGACGCCAAGCGCGAACTCCCGCAATCGCGATCACGTCCTCGGCGCATGACCGGGGCATGCGTCACGCCATGGACACGGACGCGCCGGACCGGTATCGGGCAGCGCCTGACTGCCTGGAGAAGACCCGATGTCCGACGTGCCGCCCGACCGCCTGTCCAATAACCCCGCTAGCCCGTTCTACGACGAGGCCGTGCTGCGCCGTGGCGTCGGGATCCGTTTCAAGGGCGTCGAAAAAACCAATGTCGAGGAATATTGCGTCAGCGAGGGTTGGGTGCGCATGGCTGTCGGCAAGACGCTCGACCGCCGCGGCAATCCGCTGACCCTGAAAGCGCAGGGTATAGTGGAGCCGTATTTCCGCGACGCCCCCGCGGACGCGGAGGCGAAATCAGACGGCGATGATTGAATCGCTGTAGGCGGCGACCCGCTGATCATGCGTCAACAGCCGCAGCGGGGTCGTCATCGCCTGCGCCACCAGGATGCGGTCGAACGGGTGCGCATGCAGCGGCGCCAGCGCCTCGATCGCCACGGTGTGGGCCGGTGATATGCTGAGCAGTTCAAAACCCGCGTCCTTGAAATAGCCCAGCGCTTCCTGCCCTGAGATCGGCATGTCGTTCGGGCCGCCGCGGGCAAGCGCGTGCTTGATGGCGATCTCCCACACCGTGGCGGCGCTGACGACAATCTGATTGTCGGGATCGTCGATCAGCGCGCGCGCCGTGGCGGACAGACGATCGTCATCCGCGATGGCCCATAGGGCGATATGCGTGTCGAGCAGCAGCCTCACGCAGCCGAACCGGCAAACAGCGCGGCGATGGCCGCGTCGTCGGCGTCGATGCTGTCGGGCACCTTGAACTTGCCCTTGGCCACGCCGATGCGCTTGCCGGTTGGCGATGCCGCCAGCGCGACGAGGCGGGCGGCCGGGCGGCCATTGCGGGCAATAATGATTTCCGCCTCGGCGCCGGATTCGACCGCTTCGACAAGGCGTGAGAGGCTGGATTTGGCGTCCAGCATGTTGATGGCATTCATGCTCGGGGTCCTTGGCTAGACCAGACCAACCTAGTCGCGGTATCTCTGGAAATCAAGCGTGGCCGCATCAAATCCCAAACTGCAATCGCATCACAGGAAACCTTCATGTCGGCAACCGCTTCCCCCGGCTTTGACCTGCGCGATCCGGCGTTCCTGGCCGATCCGTATCCAGTGTTCGAACGGTTGCGGGCAATGGCGCCGGTTTGGAAGGCGCCGTTCGGCCGCTGGCTGCTCACTCGCTACGACGGCTGCAACCTGCTGCTGCGGGACCGCCGCTTCGGCAAGGACTACACCGACCCCGAGGCGCTGAAGCGCCGTTTCGGCCCGACCGCCCTGGAGGAACCGGCGGTCGTCGAGCTGTCCCATATGATGCTGATGCGCGACCCGCCGGACCACACGCGGTTGCGCGGCCTCGTCAGCAAAGCCTTCACCGCCCGCCGCATCGAAGCGCTCCGCCCCCGCGTGCGGGAGATGGCCGAGCGGCTGATCGACGCGGTGATGCCGGCGGGACGCATGGATGCGATCCGCGACC
Source organism: uncultured Rhodopila sp. (assembly GCF_903944925.1). GTDB lineage: Bacteria > Pseudomonadota > Alphaproteobacteria > Acetobacterales > Acetobacteraceae > Rhodopila. The sequence goes on from NZ_CAJATU010000141.1 coordinate 74,680, forward strand.
TGGCGTTCCCGCTGCCGGTGATGGTGATCTGCGAATTGCTGGGGATTCCGAATGCCGATCGGGATCGCTTCGTCAAAGGCTCGGTCAGCGGCGGGCGGCTGGTGGACCCGACGCCGCCGACGCGGACGGAACTGGATGCCTCGAACGCCAACGTCCTGGCCACCGGGGCCTATTTCGAAGCGCTGTTCGAGCAGCGCCGGCGCGCGCCCGCGGACGACCTGATCACGCAACTGGTGCAGGCCGAGGAAGCCGGCGATCGTCTGACGACGGCCGAACTGCGCGCCAACGTCAACCTGCTGTTCGCCGCCGGCCACGAAACCACCGTCAACCTGATCGGCAACGGGCTGCTCTCGCTGTTGCGGCGGCCGGACCAGTGGCACATGCTGCGCGAGGATACGTCGCTGATCCCGAATGCGATCGAGGAAATCCTGCGCTTCGAAAGCCCGGTTCAGGCGGTCTCCCGCGTGGTGGCCGAAGCGGTGGATATTGGCGGCGTCACGATCGAGCGGGGGGAACTGGTGGTCGCCGTACTCGGCGCCGGCAACCGCGACCCGGCGGTATTCGACAACGCGCATCGGCTGGACGTGACGCGGAAAAACCCGAATCCGCTGTCATTCGGCGGCGGCATTCATTTCTGCCTGGGCGCGCAACTGGCGCGGATCGAGGCGGCGGAAGTATTCGGCACGGTGCTGCGCCGCCTCCCCGGTCTGCGGCTGGCGGAACCGGATCGCCCGCAATGGCGATCCAGGTTTGCGCTGCGGGGCCTGACGGAGCTGCCGGTGGTTTGGGATACGTGACCAAAACTGCCTTGGCCACGGGCAGCGCCGGCCGCCGCACGATATCGCATCGTCATGGTGGCCGCAGGGCCACCATCCACGCCTTGCGGTGCGAAACGCAACATCGGCGCGGGTACCGGCACCGTGATTCGCCTGGGCATTTGATTGAACTTCGGTTTCAGAACTTCTCCACCCAAGGCCGCAGCTCCACCTCCCACGTCCAGGCGCTGCGCGGCTGGTTCGCCACCTGCCAATAGGTCTCCGCAATCGCATCCGGATCCAGCGTGCTATCCGCACTCCCGTCCGAATCCGCCCGGCCGGCGCCGCGGATCGCGCCGTCGATGACGAAATGCGCCACGTGCACGCCCTTCGGCGACAATTCCCGTGCCAGGCTCGACGCCAGGCCGCGTAGCGCGAACTTGCCCATCGCGAAGGCGGACGAGTTCGGATACCCTTTCACGCTGGCCGAAGCGCCGGTCAGCAGAATCGCTCCCGACCCGCGCGCCACCATGTGCCGCGCCGCCTGCTGCGCCACCAGGAACCCGCCATACGCGCTGACCGCGAGCGACCGCGCCACATCCTCCGGGATCAGTTCCGTCACCGGCCCGCGCGCCCTGGCGCTGGCGTTGTAGACGACGATATCCGGCGCCCCCTGGGTCGCCACCACCACTTCGAACAGCGCCGCGACCTCCTCCGGTTCGGTCGCCTCGCAGGCGAAGGTGACGCCGGCTGTTTCCTCCGCCAGCTTCGCCAGCTTGTCCGGTTCGCGGGAGGCCATCGCCACCTGCAGCCCGTTTCGCGCGAACAGCCGCGCCAGCGAGGCGCTCAGTCCCGGGCCAACGCCAACAATCAATGCGGTCTTGAAATCCATATCAACGCCCTCCGGAGATCGGCACGATCGCACCGGTAACATAGGACGCTTCGGGCGACAGCAGCCAGAGCACGCCATCGGCGACCTCCTCCGCGCTGCCGGCACGCCCCATCGGCACGCTGCCCGCCAGCCGGGTCACACGGTCGGGCAACCCCGCCCGGGCATGCAGATCGGTTTCGATCAGGCCGGGGCTGACGGCGTTGACGCGGATTCCGCGCGGCGCCAGCTCTTTCGCCGCGCCGACGGTCAGGCTGTCCAGCGCGCCTTTGGTGGCGGCATAGTGAATCCACTCCCCGGCGCCCCCGAGTTCGGCCGCCCGCGAGGACACATTGACGATGGCGCCCCCTTCCCCGCCGCGATCGGTTGCCATGCGGGCCACCGCCTCGCGGATCATCAGGAACGGAGCACGCACGTTCACCGCCAGCACGGTATCGAGGATCTCCGATGTTACTTTGTCGATCGTCCGCATCGGCCCCGGCGTGCCGGCATTGTTGACCAGCGCGGTCAGCGGACCCAGCGTTGCATCGACAGTACGATACAATGCCAGGATCGACGCCTCGTCCGCCATCTCGGCCCGGACTGCAACGGCGGTTCCGCCAGCGGCGGCGATCTCCGCGACGACCGCATCGGCCAGCGCCTGGTTCGATTGCCAGGTCAGCGCCACCGCATAGCCGCGCGCCGCCGCCAGACGCGCCACGGCGCGGCCGATGCCCTGGCTGCCGCCGGTGACGATCATGATTTTCCGCATTCCGGTTGTCTCCCCGTTTGGACCAATGGACCGTATCCGGCGCGCGGGTTGTTTGCGACTCGGGGGGCGGCCGTCCGGGCCGGCCCGTATCATCCGCCGCCGGATTGGAATAAACCTTGCGGCAGGGAACGAACAACGAAGCGGAGGCGACGACCGTGCTTGGACTGATGCAATCGCAAGGGCTGATGATTTCCTCGATACTGACCCACGCCGCCCGGCATCACGGCGCCGCCGAGGTCGTGTCGCGGACGCATGAGAACACCACCCACCGCTATACCTGGGCGGATGTCGAACGCCGCGCCCGCCGGCTGGTGAAGGTGCTGCAGGCGCGCGGCGTCGGGCGGCAGGACCGCGTCGGCACCCTGGCCTGGAACGGCTACCGCCATGTTGAAGTGTATTACGCCAGCTCCGGAATGGAAGCGATCGTCCACACCATCAATCCCCGCCTGCATCCCGACGACATCGCCTACATCATCAACCACGCGGCTGACACGATCCTGTTCGTGGATCTCAGCTTCGCGCCGCTGATCAGCCTGATCGCGTCCAAGATCGCCGATACCGTCAAGACGGTCGTGATGCTGACCGATGCCGCCAACATGCCGGAGGTGACGTTGGCGCCGGGCATGACGCTGGCCTGCTACGAACAGTTGATGGACGCGGCGGATGACGACTACGTCTGGCCAAGCTTCGATGAGAATACCGCTGCCTCGCTGTGCTATACCTCCGGCACCACCGGGCGGCCGAAAGGCGTGCTGTACAGCCACCGCTCGACCTGGCTGCATGCCTATGCGGTTTCGATGCCCGACGTGCTGGATATCCGCGCCACCAGCCGCATCCTGCCGGTGGTGCCGATGTTCCATGTCAATGCCTGGGGCACGCCCTATGCCACCGCGCTGGCCGGCGCGGCGCTGATCCTGCCGGGGCGGCATCTCGACGGCGCCAACATGGCCGATCTGCTGAACGCGGAGCGGGTGACCTTCACCTCCGGGGTGCCGACGGTCTGGCTCGGCCTGCTGCAGCATCTGCGCTCCAGCGGGCAGCGGCTGGAGACGGTCACCCGCATCATGACCGGCGGTTCCGCGGCGCCGCCGCTGCTGATCCAGGCGTTCCGCGACGAGTATGGCATCCGGTTCGAGCAGGGCTGGGGCATGACCGAACTCAGCCCCGTCGGCACCTTCAACGCGCCCAAGCCGGCACAGGCCGGGCTGACCCGTGATGAGGCCGCGCACCACATGCTGAAGCAGGGTCGCATCCTGCCCGGCCTCGACATGAAGATCGTCGACGGCGACGGCAAGGAACTGCCCTGGGACGGCGTCGCGTTCGGCGACCTGAAGGTGCGCGGGCCGTGGGTCGCCAGCGCCTATTTCGGCGAGGAAGCCGGCGCCGCGTTGGACCGGGACGGCTGGTTCGCCACCGGCGACGTGGCGACGATCGATCCGGACGGCTTCATGGAGATCACGGATCGCTCGAAGGACGTGATCAAGTCCGGCGGCGAATGGATCAGCTCGATCACGCTGGAGAACCTGGCCGTTTCCCACCCCGACGTGGCGGAGGCCGCGGTGATCGCCGCGGTCCACCCGAAATGGGATGAGCGTCCGCTGCTGCTGGTGGTGCCGCGGCCGGGGCGCACGGTGGATCCGGCGTCGGTGCTGGCGCTGCTGGAGGGCAAGGTCGCGAAGTGGTGGCTGCCGGACGAGGTGGTGGTGGTCGCCGAGCTGCCGCACACCGCTACCGGCAAGCTGCTTAAGACCAGCCTGCGGGCACGGTTCAAGGACCATTACCTGAAGGCTTAGCCTTGGACCGGACGCTGCTGGCGTGGGGGCTTCGCCGTACGCGGCGAGCGGGGCAAGGGCTACTGCCCCCCCGCCTCTGGCTCTTCACCGACCCCCACCGTCTGCCCGACCCCCGCGCCGCCGCAGCCGCCCTGCCGCGCGGGAGGGCGGGCGTCGTCCTGCGCCACGACGACGATCCCCAACGCGCGGCGCTCGGCCGGGACCTCGCGCGGATCTGCCGGGAGCGGCGTCTGGTTCTCGTGGTCGCGGGCAATGCGCGGCTGGCGGCGGGGCTGCGGGCGGGGGCGCATCTGCGTGGCGGGCGCTGGGCCGGCTTTCCCCGGCGGGCCGGCATCGTCACCAGTTCGGCCCACTCGGTCCCCGACCTGCGGCGCGCCGCCCGGGCCGGCGCGGATCTGGTCTTCCTGTCGCCGGCCTTTCCGACCGCCAGCCATCCCGGCGCCCCCGGACTCGGACCGCTGCGCTGGGGCGCGATGGTCCGTCGCGTGCCGGGGATACGCGTCGGCGCGCTCGGCGGCGTGGACGGAACCTGCCTCCGCCGCCTGCCCGGCGACGCCTGCCAGGCCGCGGGGGCGATCGGCGCGCTGGCACCTTGACGCGATGTTGTTCATTGCCCGCACGAATTCGCGCTGGCCTCCACGCAGCGGTGTTGCTGATTTGGCGGTATTCCATCCCAAGCGCGCGGTTTTGTGTCCTTGTCGCCACAGTGTTTCGGAAATGCCATGCCGCCCCCCCAAAGCGGGTTGCGGCGATATGAACGGGCGGTCATTAGTTTGCGTGAGGTCTGGCTGCTCCCCGCCGGTTCGCGGGAATCGACGGGCGGGGCCTGAGGAAATTCGCCGGCTTAACCGGCGCAGTAAGGAGGGTCTTCATGCGTAAACTTCTATTGGCCACCGCGGCCATCATGGGAGCGTCAGGCGGTCTGGCTTATGCCCAGACGGTGCCGGCCAACCCCTCGCAAGGCCAGTTGGTTGCGCCGTATGGCGCCGGCCCGGCCAAGGACAACAACAACAACGCCTGGGGTATCGCCAACACTCCGACCGGCAGCGCCGCCGCCGGCCCGCTCAGCACCATCTACGCGCCGAACGTCAACGCGGTCCCGGCGCCCGGCACCATCGTGATCCGCCTGAACGGCCGTGTGGAAGTTGAAGTCGCCGGCTCCTTCTCCAGCCTGAACACCGGATATGGTACGCCTGCCGCCGCCAACGGCAACGGCGCGGGCTACAAGCTGAACCCGGTTGGCGTCGGCAGCTACTTCCGGTTGTATCCGGGCTTCGACGGCCTCGCCGCGAACGGCGTGCGCTACGGCGCTTCGGTCGAAATCCGCGAGAACTTCTATGCCGGCACCAACGGCACCAGCAACGCCACCACTACCCTGGCCGTCACCAGAAATGCCGCCGGCCAGGTCACCGGCGTGACCGCCGGCCAGCCGACAGGCACCGGCACCGCGTCCAGCCCGGGCGGCAACATCTCCGGCCAGACTCTGTTTGTCCGCCAGGCGTTCACCTATTTGGCCACCGATCAGGCCGGTATTATCCGCCTCGGTCAGGGCAGCGGCGTACTCAGCCTGTTCGACAACTGCATATTCACCAGCCAGTGCTGGGACGCCGGTCTCGGCAACCTGAACGGCGCCGGTCTGGCGGACGTCGCCCCGAGCGGCGCGCAGCCGCCGTTCGTCTGGCTCAACCAGGCTGCGGCAGACGTCGCCAACAACAAGATCGTCTACCTCTCGCCGCAGTTCTTCGGCTTCGACTTCGGCGTGCAGTACGCGCCGAGCGCGGGCAACGCCTTCTCGAACGGCTCGTCGGGCAGCACGATCCAGTCCACGACCTGCAACCAGGCCGGCCAGAACTGCATCAGCGTCTCCTCCGGCAACGACTCGACACGCTGGTTCAACCAGGTCGGCGGCGGTCTGCGCTATCAGCAGAACTTCGGCGCGGTGGACTTCAAGGTCTACGGCTTCGGCGAAACCGCCCAGAAGGAAAACCTGACGGTCGGCGCTTACTCGACGCCGGCACAGGTCCGCGCCGGAGTCGCCGGTGCCACGGTGAACAACCTCCGCTACCAGAACCTCGGGTTCTATAAGGCCGGCACCGCCGTCACCTTCTCCAACTTCACCCTCGCCCTCGACTATATCGGCGGCGCGGTGAACGGCCAGTTGGGGATGACGACGGAAGGCGGCGCGAACATGAACGCGCTGCTGCCGGGCATCACCTACGCCAACGGTCCGGTGATCGCCGGTGCCATGTTCGGCGACATCTGGAGCCAGGGCGCGGCGCAGTTGACCAGCGCCACGCAACGCCACGAGTATGAATTCGCTCTCGGCGGCGCCTACAAGCTGGCCCCGGGCGTCCAGCTCGTCGGCGAATACCAGTACGCCTATCGCCACCAGAGCGGATGGAACTTCTCCACCAACTCTCTGGGCGCCGAAGGCAGCACCAAGGACGCGCAATCGCAGCAGGTCCTGTTTGCGACTGTCCTTACCTGGTAATTATCGGGTCAAGACGAACAACGGAAGCGGCGGGGCATCACCCCGCCGTTTTTCGTTTGGCGGTTCAGCGGCGTGAGGATTTGGCAAGACACGCTTTATCCCCCGTCATAGCCCTGGCCGGACCTGATCCGGGGAGGGCCATGACGATGGCGGAGAATGCCGATTGCTGGCGCGACGGCGCGGGGCTAAGACGGCGCGCTACGACTTACAGTCAACACAAGGCTAACCATCGCGATGCGACTGACCTCGATTTCCGCCCGTCTCCTCCCCACGGCCCTGTTCGCCGGGCTGGCGGTTGCCGGCTGCTCCTCCGACAAGCCGAATCCGACGGCGCCGGGTTATGAGGGTCTGGGCAGCGGCTCCGCCGGCGATGTCTCGACCACACGCATGGGCGGTGAGGACAGCGGGGTGATCTTCGGCGTCGGTAAGGGCAGCAAGGACCAGGGCGGCAGTGCAGGGTCGGGAATCGGCGTGAACGCCTTCCTGTGGCGCGGCGCGCTGGATACGATTTCGTTCATGCCGCTGGCCTCGGCCGATCCCTTCGGCGGGGTGATCATCACGGATTGGTACACGCCCCCGGGCACGAGCGGGGAGCGCTTCAAGGCGACGATCTATATCCTCAGCCGCGACCTGCGCAGCGACGGGGTACGGGTCAATATCTTCCGCCAGGTGCTGCAAAACGGCCAGTGGGTCGATGCAACGGTGTCGGAAACGACGGTGGGCGATATCGAGAACAAGGTTCTCGCCCGTGCCCGCCGCATGCGTGAGCAGATGCAGGCCAGCAGCTAGGCCAGGGCGTTTTTGCCCTCACCGGCATCGCCGGACTAAATCCGGCCATGCCACGGGGGCGGCGTCCGTGCCGCCAGGCACCGCAAACGCAGACCGCCGATCACCCGATCAGGCCGGCAGCGTCACGCGTCAGCAAGGCAATCAGGCCGGTGATGGTGCTCTCGATCGATGCGAAGCCCGGCGACCGCTCGATCAGCTTCTCATCCATGTAGAGCCTGCGCGCGATCTCGATCTGCAATACGTGCACATCGTGCGCCGGCCGCCCGTAATGCTTGGTGATGTAGCCCCCCGCATACGGGTCGTTGCGGCGCACCCAGAAGCCCCGCCCGCACAGGAATGTCTCAACCGACCGTGTCACCCGCGGACTGCACGCCGCGCCGTGCAAATCGCCCAGCACGAAATCGGCCGAACGGCCGTTGACGCGCGTGCCTTGGGCGTTCGACGGCATGGAGTGGCAATCGATCAGCAGGCAGTAGCCCCAGCACGCCTTGATCTCTTCAACCGCCAGCCGCAGCGCGTCATGGAACGGGTGCCAATACGCCGCGATCCGCCGCTCCGCCTCCAAAAACGACAGCTTCCCCCCGTAGATCGGCTCTCCGGAGGCAACCACCTTGGCGATCGTGCCCAATCCGGCGGTGACGCGCGGGCTGGTGGTGTTGACCCAGTCGGGAAGCTGGTCATCGAACATGCCGGGATCGAGTTCCCAAGGCTCCCGGTTGGCATCGCAAAAGGCGCGCGGAAAGTTCGCCGCCACAAGGGTCGCGCCATGCGCCGGGGCGGCGGCGAACAGCTCATCGACGAAGCAGTCCTCGCTGCGGCGAAGACTAAGCGAGCCGAGCCGCACGCCCGACAGAAGCTCGGGCGTATAGGCGCGGCCGGAGTGGGCGGAGGCGAAGACGACCGGCGCAAAATTGCGTTCGGGCAAAATGACGCGGTAAGGTCCGGGGTCGCTGACCCCCGGTTGCGCTTCAAATCCATCCATCGTCCCATCAAAGGCGGAGCGGCCCGAAAAGTCACTACCTATGATTACGGCCAACTCAACAAATCTTTCCGCCTGCCGCCGCCGCTAAGGGCTATCGTCCAGACCCCAGTCCTTAACCAGCCTGTCCCGCCTGGCTGCCAGGGCGGCACGGCGGGCGCGCACCCGGTAATCCGACAGCAGCTTCAGGCCGATGGGCAGCGCCTGGGTCAGCAACCAGGCTAAAGCCGCCATCAACCAAACGGTTAATACGGCGCGCGGGCGCACCACCGTATCCATGCAGGACTCCATCCCCTCGCAGCGGGACCATGCGTCGGACAACGGCTGGAAGCTGGCTGCCGCCTGGAACAGCAGCATTGCCCGCGCCACGGCGCGGCCCGGCGTCGGATCGAACATGAACGCAACGAGGCCGGGTGCCAGCAGCACGGCGGCCGGCACGGCGATGTCCGGCGCTACGGCGATCAGCCCGCCGGCGGCCAATCCGACCAGCAGCAGCATCATCCCGCCCGCCGCACCGCCGAGCTTCGCGCCGATGCTCACAGCAGTACTACCGCCAACGCCGCGACGATCAGCGCCGACAGGCCGATGGCCCCGGTTACCGCCTGGCCGAAGCGCTCAGCCTCCTGCACCCGCGGCGCATCGCCGGAGTCGATCGCCGCCAGCTCCGCCTCGATCGCCATCCGCTCCTGCGCCGCCTGCTCGGCACCGCAGCGATCCGCAACCCGGCCCGCGTTATCTTCCACAATAGCGAGCAAGCGCAGCAGGAAGCCGTCGCGCGACACGGCGTCGAGCTGAGCCGCCAAAGCCTCGCGCCGGGGCTTGTAGCGCCATTGCTCGAGTGTCGGCTGCAGCCGGGCCACGGTCCATTTCGCCAGGCGCGGCATCGGTTCGGGGTGGTAGCGGAGCTGGAGATCCTTCAGCAGCGTCAGCTCCGCGCCCCGCGCATGCTCGCCCGTCAGCCGGGCGATCAGGCCGTTGATCTGCATTTCGATCCGCCGCTCGGCCCGCGCCGCGACGAAGGTCGCGATTTCCAGCGTCAGCAGGCTGCCGGTGCCGGCCTCCGCGGTGCGCTCAAAGAACCGCATCAGGTCCCCGTTGGAGGCCACCCAATCCGTGGCCATCCCCGGCGCGCGGCAGGGCAGCAGCGGGTTCAGCGTATAGAACATCCGCAGCAGGCCGCCCGCGCCGCCGGCCTGGAGGTATTGCCGCGACGCCGAGACTTCCAGACTGGCCAGGAGGCTGTCCGACGGACGGGAGCGGTCCGCCGCGAGGATCCAGTCGGGAATGATGTCGTGGACCAGCATCTCCTCGACGACCGCCATCAGGTTGTTCTGGGTGACGACCGCGTCTCCGACCAGCGCGGCGATGCCGTCCGGAAACATCGCCACGCCGCGCCAGCACAGCGGCATCTGGGAATTGATTGTCCCGATGGTGTGCATCACCAGCAGCGCCTCGGTCCGCGCGCCGTATTTCGGATCCGCCAGCCGGGTGCGGACGACCTCCTCGATCGCCGAGGCCAGCGTGGCATCGCCCATGCCGCGGCGCAGCCATTGCGTCACGGTGCCGGCCCGCAGCGCCTGGACCGCCTTCTTTTCGTCCTTCAGCAAGGCGAACCCGAGGGTGCGCGCATCGAACACGGCGATGTCGCCCAGCATCAGCGGACGCTGGCTGCGGCGCGCCGGCCGGGCGGCGACGCGCCGGGCGCGGGCATTGGCGGGATCGAGCAACAGACCGGGGGACGGCCGGTGGTCCGGGTCCTCGGCCAGCATGCCGCGCACCAGATCCGCGGTGAAGCCGGACATCGAGGTGTCGCGCGACAACGCGGCGAAACTGCCGAGATCGAGCTTCCAGCGGATCAGCGCGGTGTCGTCCAGATTGGCCAGCGGCACCCGACCGCCGGCGAGCACCAGCAGCAGTACGCCGAGGGCATAGACGTCCTCGGCGATCGTGCCGTCGCCGCGCCCGGCGGGATGGCACATTGCGGAATAGGGCGACTCGAACAGCGCCGGCTGGTGCATGGCGGCGGGGGCCGCCCAGGCTGCGCCGAGCGTCACCGGCTGTCCCGCCACCGCCTGGAACACGTTGTTCAGGCGGATCGCGCGGTGGGTCAGCCCGCGGGATTGCAGAACGTCCAGCACCCGTGCCACCGGCCGCAACACGAGGTCGAGCAGCGCGGTTTCGTTCCACGGGGTCAGCGACGCCGACAGCGGCGGCCCGGGCGGCGCGGTGCTGATGACGTAATAGGCCTCGCCCTGGCCACCGGAGGCCGGTGCCGCGCCGTGACCGAGCGGCACCATCAGGTTGTCGATCGGATCGCCCAGCGCCAACAGCGCCTTCATGCGCGGGGACGCGTCCCGCGACACCTCGAGCGCCACCCGCCGCGCGTTCGGCGCCAGCCGATCGGCTGCGGTATAGGCGGGAAGGCCGCCGCCGGAGTCCGGGAGCTTAAGGGCGGTATCGACCGTGAAGCGGCCGTCGATCAGCCTGGGCGTGGTGTCATGAGGCATGTGGAGCGAACCGTTTTGGCCGGACCGCCCCAGTTTACCCGCAGAAAGGTTGACCGAAGGTTAACGCGGACGGCGTCAGTATGCGCGGCGGCCGGAAAACTTGTGGTACAGCCAGAGTACCACGACGGAGCCGATAACGGCGACCAGCAGGCTCCAGATATTCAGGCCGGTCACGCCGGAGGCGCCGATGAAGCTGAACAGAGTGCCGCCGACGATGGCGCCGACGATGCCGAGGACGATGTCCAGGATCATGCCCTGTCCGGTCTTATTGACGATCTTGCTGCCGATGAAGCCGGCGATCAGGCCGAGGATGATCCAGCCGAGTACGGACATGATTTTCAATCCTTTTGAAGAACGAACCTCCAGCGCACCGTAGCAGCGAAGCGGACACTATAGTTGCGGGCAGACTTCATTTTACGGTGATGATGTTTCTATCCGGAACCCGAAAGTCTATGGAAATCCGCATAAACAAGGAGGACGCAATGGGTATGTTTGATGACGCCGTTCCGGGGGGCAATATTACCAAACCGCTGATGGTCGCATTGGGTGCCTTGCTGGTGGGCAAGATGCTGAGCGGCAGCAGTGCGCCTGCCGAGGCCCAGGCTCCTTTGCCGCAGCCCGGTGCAGCGCCGCAGGGCGGCGGCCTGATGGGCGGGCTTGGCGGGCTGTTGGACAAGTTGACCAATGCCGGCCACGGCTCGACCGTGAGTTCATGGCTCGGCTCCGGGCAGAATGAGCCGATACAGCCGACGCAGCTTCAGTCGGCGCTCGGGCAGACGACGATTGCGGATCTGGCGCGGCATGCCGGGATCAGCGAGCAGGAATTGCTGGCGCAGTTGTCGCAGACCCTGCCTGGGGTGGTGGACAAGCTGACTCCGAACGGCCGGGTGCCGCCGCCGAACGAGATCCAGTCGGTGTGGAACCGCGCATAGCACGAGGTCCGGCCGGGTCTTTGACCCGGCCACGGCTCTGTTTGAGCATGCCTATTGTGTAACCGACCGCAGGAACGCCTCCGACCGGGCCGCCGCCTCGTCCGCCAGGCGGTTCGGGAACAGCGTGAAGCCATGCGCGCCGCCGGGGTAGACCGCCAGTTCGGCCTCGTTCCCCGCCGCGATCCAGCGGGCCTGCATGAACAGTGAATCATCCACCAGCGCATCCTGTGTGCCGATGCTGAACAGCGCCGGGCACAGTCCCTTCAGGTCCGCGTACAGCGGCGAAATGTCCGGCACCCGCCGATCGGCGGTGGTCGGCAGAAACGCGTTGGCGAATTGCAGGATGTCGATCGTCCGCAGCACCAGCCGCCGATCGCCGAAGGCGCGCTGGCTGGGGGTCAGGGCAAGATCGAATGCGCCGTAGACGAAGTTGGCGCCGCGGAAGCGGGTATAGCCGTGGCGGTCGCGCATCCGCAGCACCGTTACCGCGGACAGATGTCCGCCGGCGGATTCGCCACCGATGGTCAGCACGTCGGAGCCGAACTCGGCCTTCGCATGCTGCACCAGCCAGGCGGCGGCGGCTTCGCAATCATCCGGCCCGGCGGGATAGGGATGCTCCGGCGCCAGCCGATACTCGACGCTGACGACCGCGAGGCCGGTGCTATCGGCAATGTGTTCCAGCATCGGGTCCTGCGAATCCGCTGAACCGAGCGTCCAGCCGCCGCCGTGGATGTGCAGATAGACGCCGCGCGGCGGCACCTGCGGCGCGATCACCCGCAGCGGGATTTCGTTGCCGCCGGGTCCTGCGATCGTAATGGTGCGGGCACGCGGCGACTTTACCGGTGCGGGAAACGGGCCGCGGCCCTGGCGGCGGGCTTCGCGGACCGCCTCGGCGCCTATGATCCACCAGTCCGGCAGGCCGGTCATCAGCTCGACGATCGCGTCGTTCACTTTGGCGGTGTCGGCGGCGATCGCGTCCGGGCGAAACAGGGCCGGGCGGAGGGGGTTGTCGCTCATGTGCTCTCCTTGAACTGAACAGACCGATCCGTTCGGGGGCGTATACTGAATCTGCCGAAAACCAAAAGCAACGGGGTATTGTTTTGTATGTGCAGCGGAGGCGAGCGGCGATCGGCTTAGTCGATCGTTTCAATCGGATGACGGTAGCGGCAGCGGGCCTGATCTCCGCCCTGCTGCTATATCCGGCACCGCAGGCCTTGGGCCAGACCGCCGCACGCGACCCCGCCCGCATCGCCCAGGCACCCAACATCACCGTAGGGCTGATCTCCGGCGACACCGGCAGCACCGACTCACGCATCGCCGCCGACATCGCCACCGTCCTTGACGACGCCGATCGGCTGCGGGTCTTGCCGATGCTGGGGAATGGCTCGGTGCAGAATATTGCTGATCTTGTCTATCTGAAGGGGGTGGATGTCGCGATCGTGCATGCGGATGCGCTGGCGCAGACCATGCAGGACAATGCGATCCCGAAGGAGGGATCGGTGCAATACATCGCCAAGCTGTATCAGGAGGAAATCCACGTCCTGGCTGGCAAGGGCATCGCCTCCCTGAACGAGTTGAACGGCCAGCCGATCAATGCCGGCCGCCCCGGCAGCGGCACCGAATTGACCGCTTCAACCTTGTTCGGTGCGCTGCATATCGGGGTATCATTCCGTCACGAAACCGATACCCGTGCGTTGGAGCTGCTGCGCCGGGACGAAATCGCCGCCATGGTGGTCATCGGCGGCAAGCCGGTGCCGCTGCTGCAGACCGTGCCGCCGGGGACCGGGCTGCACTTCCTGCCGATTGGCCTGAACGAGCAGCTTGTTGACACCTACCTGCCAACCAGCCTGGACTATCAGCAGTACCCAAGCCTGGTGACGATGGGCCATTCGGTTGACACCGTCGCCGTCGGCGCGGTCCTGATCACCCTCACGACCGCGGCCGACAGCCTGCGCGCCAAGCGGATCAATCGTTTCGTCGATATGCTGTTCCAGCGTTTCGACCAGTTCAGCGAACCCGGTTTTCATCCGAAATGGTCCGAGGTGAGCCTGTTCGCGCAGGTGCCCGGCTGGACGCGCTATCCGGAGGCGCAAACCCTGGTGAACAAGCAGGATCAGAGCCGGGAGGCCAATCTGCGCAGCGCTTTCGGCACCTATCTCAGCCAGACCGGCCAATCGATCGAGGGGCTCGATCCCGCCCGGCAGCAGGCATTGTTCCAGGATTTCCTGCGCTGGCGCGATAGGCGGGCAGGTCCCTGAATCGTCTCCCCGGCATCGCCCTGCATTGGATAGCGCCCAATAGAGCGCCGCACTCCGCTGATCCGGTCGCCGATGATAACCCGGCCTATGGCGATCCCTGCCGCCCGCGCTCCTCAAAGATCCGGTTCAGCCCGGCTTTAAACCTGGTGTGCCACACCGTTACGGTCCGGTGGGAATACACTTTGAGCCGCCTCGCCGCGGCCTTCGTTTCGGCAAAAAGCCGACCCTTCACGGAAAGCGGATAGATTCCTTCGTAGAGAAAGCCGGGCTGCACGCCGAACTGGCGCTTGTACGGTTCGTTGCCGATGGTGAAGTCGAAATGCGACAACCCGCTGTCTATTGCGGACGTGATCATTTCGTCGATTGCAACGATGCCCGGCGACAGCCGCTCCAAAGGCAGTTCGAACGAATGGATCAGCAGAAGATAGGTCCCGTTGTGCACGAGACCGAACAGTGTCGCCATGCACGCGTCGCGCGTCCGCAGCGTGGAGAGCGCGCCGATGCGGCCGGGGTTTTCCAGGGCGACCGCTTCATAGAATCGCAAGAACATCGGGTCCGCCAGGATATCGCGGCGCCGGCAATCCTTGAACCGGGCCAGGCGTTGCCTGACCAATGCCTGGAAGACCTCTTGCCTGTCACCATCGGATGTGGCGACCGATAGCGCCACCTCGCCCGCGATATCGGCGAGATGCCGCCGTTTACGCCGTAGCTCCTTGCGATCCTTGTTCTTCAAGGTTGTCTTGTCATACTCTTCCCGGCTGCCCGGCAGCGACACCGTCCAAGACCGCAGTTCCATCCGCTGCAGCCAGTCAAGTTGCACCAGCGGAACGGGAGATCCTGAGAGCAGTTCCGGCATCTTGGTGATCAGCACGGCATCAGCCGGTGGCAGCGCGCGGCAGATCTGCTGCCATAGAGCCTGCATCTCCCCGGCGCCCAGCGACAGATCCGGCGCCACGATCGGGATGTTGTAGTCACTCACCCCATGATCAGGGAATTCGATGATGGCGAGGCCAGCCTTCCGCCGCATGCACAGCGGAAAGAACATCAGCGGGCGGCCGGTTAGCCGATCTGCGACAGTAACGAAGAGCGGGGAGGCGTTGATGTGCGGGGCGATGACGCGATACCAGGGCAGCAGCCAGGCCCGCGTCTGGAACACCGTTCCGGCCGGCTCAAGCTGCGCCCATCGTGACGCCACCACAGAGGGATCGTCTTGCACATCGACAACGAAGCGGTCGTCGGGCGCCGTGCGGACGTCAGCGGTCTTGGCTCGCCGCAGGCGGGATTGGCGCCAATCGATCGTGATGCCGGGGCGGAAATTCTGGCTACGGAAATTTTGACTGCGTATTATCATCGCCCCTCCTGAGCGCGGGGATGTGGACGGTCTGGCCGCCGTCGCGTCTACAGTGTGAAGATTGGCTGCCATCCGACCGGGCCGCATGGGGTCGTTGACTGAATGTTGTGCCGCGTTTAGCGCCAGCCTGTGTGTTCGCGTTCGGTAGGCGATGAACCTCGCTGTGACCTGCCGGCTGGGCGACGACCGCGCGAATCGTCCGATCTTCCCGGCTTGCGCAATTGTCTTACAGCGAGATCAGTTCGGTTACACAGCACATCCGTGTGATCCCGTCCTCCGCCACGATCACAATACGACACTGACGGTAAATGATGCCAACCGGTGATATCTTCTCGTTAAAACAGTTTCTTCGACGCCGCCTGATCGGCTAGAAGCAAGAGCGAAGCAAGCCCGATGTCACTTGGGTAATGGAACAAAAAAGGAACGTATGATTAACTATCGCCGCCGGACAGTTGCATGACGCGTCTGCTCCTCGTGATTGGCCTGCTGACGGCCTGGACGCCGGCGGCCGACGCGCAGGACTCCACCCGCCTGACCGGCACGCTGGCGAAGATCCAAACCACCGGAACCATCACGCTGGGCGTGCGGGATTCCGCGCTGCCGTTCTCCTACAAGCTGCCGGACGGATCGCCCGCCGGCTACGCCGTGGACCTCTGCAAGGCACTGACCGAGGACGTAGCCGCCGCCCTGAACCATCAGCCCATCGGCCTGGTCTACAAGACCGTGACGGCCGAGGACCGTATCGATAAAGTCGCGTCCGGTGATGTGGATATCGAATGCGGCTCGACCACCCGCAACAAGCAGCGGCTGGAACGGGTCGCCTTCTCCCCGGTGTTCTTTATCGCCGGCACCAAGCTGATGGTGTCCCGCGAGTCAACGATACGCAGCTACAAGGACCTGCCGGGCAAAACCGTTGTCGTGACCTCCGGCACCACCAATGAGAAAGCGATGCGCGTCCTGGTCGAGCGGCTGGTGGTGCATACCACGATCGTCACCGCGGCGAACCATACGGAGTCCTTCGCAATGTTGCGCGCGGGCGACGCCGACGCTTTCGCCACCGATGATGTCCTGCTGGCGGGCCTCGCCGCGACCTATGACGGTCAGGATTACCACGTCGTCGGCGATTTCCTGTCCTACGAGCCGTATGGATTGATGTATCGCAAAAACGATCCGGCCTTCGCCGCAATCGTCGAGCACGGTTTCAGGCGATTGGCGGAAACCGGCCGTTTGGCCGATATGTACAACCGCTGGCTGGTCAGGCGGCTGCCGACAGGGGAAAAGCTGAACATGCCCATGAGCGCGGAGCTGGCCGAATTGTTTCGCGAATTGGGACAGCCGGATTAGCGCAGGCTGGACCCCGGATCCGGCTTGACCGGAGCGCCCTGGCAGCCCTCTTGCTGAACCGTGCCATGCGCGGACTCGCCCGGTTCATGCACGTCGAACGCCAGTTGCAGCAAATGCCCGTCGGCGGACGTCACCGCGGTGGCGATCGAGGCCGGCGTCTTGCTCAAAGCCGGATACTGCAACGATGCCCGACGAACGCCCGAGGACTCCGCGGTTACCGGCACATGGACAAGCTTGTCGGCCTTGAACCCGGGCAGGAACACCGGCACCTGCCCGGTGCCGCGCGGCAGCCAGCGGACCCAGTAGAATGCCATGGCCAGCGGCGAACTCAACCCCTCCGGCAGCGGCAACACCTTCAGATCCAAATCGGCCCGGCGCTCCGGCGAGGCCGCCTGATAGTCCTGCAGCCAGGGCGAGCCGAAGGTCGCGGGGTCCCAATGCTGCACGAACCCCGGATGGCGGCGGCGGAAATCGGCCAGGGTCTTGGCCTGCACCCGGCGCGCCTGCAAACCGTCGGGGCCGCGCTCGAACGCGTCCCATTGCTGGCGGACGATCCGATTGTCGTAGAGGTAGCGGGTGTTCACCGCCAGGCTTTGCATCCGGTTGGCGCGCCAGGTGCTGATCTCCTCCACCAGGTAGCGGAAGCGGAAGAACCACAGCCAGGTGGCATCGAACGCCATGGTGACGTCGACCTTGGTGATGCCGTCCTTTGCCTCCACATCGGTGGTGACCGCGACATGCCCGTCATGGCTGGTGGTGCCGGCGAAGCGGCAGACCTCGGCGAGAACGGGAGCGGAGCAGAACTGCGCGGCGATCAGCAGGGCGGCGAGCCCCGGCATTTTGCAAATGAGCCGAAATAAACTGGAACTTTGCGCCATCCTTCGCCGTAAACCCGGCGGCGGCGGCTGACCATTCAGAAGCTGTTGATGTCCTCGGCGGGATTCCGCTGCTTTCGCCGGCAAACACCGGTAGAGGTGATCGCATGGCTAACTTGCAGCAAACGTTTTCGCTTCCCGATCTGGCCTGGCGAACGGCGTACCGGGTGGGGTTTCCGCTGGCCCGCATCTGGTGGCGATTGCGGCGTCAGCGGCATGAGGGCGCGCTGGTGGCGGTGCATGTCGGCGACGCGGTGCTGCTGCTGCGCTCGTCTTATCGGACCGCATGGAACTTCCCCGGCGGCAGTGTCCGGCCCGGCGAGACCCCCGAAGCCGCCGCCCGCCGCGAACTGGCCGAGGAGATCGGATTGCGGGCGCCGGCGCTGCGTCCGGCTGGCGTGGTCAGCGGCGTCTATGACGGGCGGCGCGACCGGGTGCATCTGTTCGAACTGCGGCTGGAGCGGCTGCCGGCGCTGACCTTCGACAATCGCGAGATCGTCGGTGGAAGGCTGGTATCGGCCGCCGAGCTGCCGGGCATGGCGCTGACCGGTCCGGTTGCGGCATACCTGCGCGGGACGTTTGCGTCCCTCGACGAGGCACCCGGCCAGTTTGACCAGCCGATCGGCAGTGCGGCGATTCCGGGCCTTGCGCGCGGGAAATAGCGGGTCGGGCGGGTTTTGGCCTCCGCCCCGCCTTCATGCAGGCGGCTGGAGTCTCGGCCTGCGCTTTGCCGGGAAAGCCGACCGGTGTCCAGCGCCCGGGTGAGATATCGTTGACAGACCAGGGGTGCCGCGATAGGCACGGACACCCCTATTGAGAACCATTCGCAGATGACGGGTGCAACTTTGACTCCTGAGGCCACGCTGCGCGCGAGCACCCGCCTGACCCGGTTTGTTGCGGTTTTCGGTCCCGGACTTGTGGTGATGCTTGCCGATACGGATGTCGGCAGCGTCATCACCGCGGGGCAGAGCGGCGTGCAATGGGGCTACAGCCTGCTGCTGCTGCAACTGATCCTGGTGCCGGTCCTGTTCATGACTCAGGAGCTGACGGTGCGGCTGGCGATCTTCACCGGGCGCGGCCACGGCGAGTTGATTCGCGCAACATTCGGCCCCGCCTGGGCCTGGCTGTCCGCGATCGGCCTTGGCATCGCCACCACCGGGGCGCTGCTGACGGAGTTTTCCGGCGTCGCCGGTGTCGGCGAGATGTATGGCCTGCCGCGGCTGGTTTCGCTGCCCATCGCCGCCGCCGCGTTGCTGGCGGTGGTGATCACCGGGTCGTATCGCCGGGTGGAGCGGGTTGCCATCGCTGTCGGCCTGTTCGAGCTGGCATTCTTCTTCGTCGCCTGGGCGGCACACCCGGACATAGGCGAACTGCTCGCCGGGGCGGTCAGCATTCCCTATGCCAATCCGGATTACCTCTACCTCTCGGCGGCGAATATCGGCGCTGTGATCATGCCGTGGATGATCTTCTACCAGCAGTCGGCCGTGGCG
Source organism: uncultured Rhodopila sp. (assembly GCF_903944925.1). GTDB lineage: Bacteria > Pseudomonadota > Alphaproteobacteria > Acetobacterales > Acetobacteraceae > Rhodopila. The sequence continues at coordinate 93,884 of NZ_CAJATU010000141.1, forward strand.
GATAAGGGCCTCAAGCCGGAGCATCTGGGCGCGGCGCGCTGGGACACGGCGATCGGGGCGTTGCTGACCCAGTTGATCATGGTGGCGGTGCTGATCGCCTGCGCGGCGACCATCGGCCGCGGCGACCCGGGCGCGGCGTTGACCTCTGTCGGCGAGATGGCGCAGGCGCTGACACCGTTCCTTGGAACGGTGACGGGGAATCTGGTGTTCGGCCTGGGCGTGCTCGGCGCCGGCATGGTGGCGGCGATCGTGGTGTCGCTGGCGTTCGCCTGGGGGCTGGGCGAGGTCACGGGATACCGGCGGTCGCTGGAATGCAAGCCGCTTCAGGCGCGCTGGTTCTACGGCGTGTATTCCGCGTGCGTTGTCACCGGCGCCGGGACGGTGGCGTTCTGGCCCAACCTGGTATCGCTGAACGTGGCCGTGCAGGTGATGAACGCGCTGATGCTGCCGTTAGTCCTCGGGTTCCTGATCGCTCTGTCGGTGCGATCATTGCCGCGGGCGCACCGGCTGCAGGGGTGGTATTTGTGGGTGGTTGTAGCGGTCGCGGGGCTGACCTGTGCCCTTGGGGTATTCGGGGGACTGTCCGGGGCGGGTTTGGTTTAGCAGCCTGCCGGACGGAGATTGACGGCAAGGCACCACATCCACGGCCCGCTTGCCCGGCCCGGCAGGGACGCCGGACTGGAAGCTGGAATCAGGGCGAGGCTTCTCATCGATCGGGCGGTAGCGTGCATGACTCGGAAGCGATTAGACAATTCGGCGACCGAAGCGAGGCAGGATTTGAATGCGATGCCCGATGGCTATCAAAGCGAGCCTGTTGTCATTCGGCACGGGAACCGCGACGTCGCCGTCGTTGTATCGCCACTGGAGTACGAACGGCTTCGGGCGATCGATATCGGAGAGTTCGAACGCTTCTGCGACCGGATCGGCGAGCGGGCGGCGGAGGCTGGACTGACCGAGGCGAGGGTCGCCGAATCCCTGTCTGAACCAGCACCCGGCTGCGCGACGCTGCCGGAATGAACGTCATGAACAGTGTTCGCCTGTTTCGGTTTCCTCCCGCGCCGGTTTCCGCCGACAGGGCCGCGCGCCTTTCATGCATGCGGCTGGAGTGATGCCCCATCTCTGACGGCCTCGGCTTCACCGGCGGCCGGGATCCGCCTGGTTTCGGTCGCTGAAGACAATCTGTTCAGCGAACCCTCTATGCGTTGCACGATCGGGGAACTTGCGAGGTAGGCCCGCATTTCCTCCGAGTGAAACACCGGAGACGCGATCGGCTTCTGTAGCACGGCGTCCAATACACTGCGCGGGTCCTGCTGTAGTGTGTCAATTTGTTCCGGGGTCAGTTGGACGCCTGGGATGGAGGCGGAACGCCCCGGCCCGGTGAACAGGGCGCAGACCAGGTCCGGGACGGCAAAAATGAGATCGAATTCAGTCCCGTTCGACCACGATTGCAGCAGATAGTTGTATTCCGCTTCTTGCCGCCGGACGTCCTCGGGGTCGGTCGCGTCAGCGTCAAGCACAACGATCACGGGCTGACGCCGCTTCATCATGATCGAAGCCGCCAAAGATACGGCCGAGGATTCCCCGCCCGCCGATACCACCTGGTGCTCGGGGAGTGACGGCGGCGCCAACACCAGTTCCATGAGCGCCTTGTCGTTCGGGCCTTCGACGATCAGATAAATCATGCCAAAGCCGCCTCCAGAACGTTGAAGAATGGCAAGCCCATTTCGACGTTGGTCCGGTATTTCAGCAACAAAGGCCGGACGAAATCGCGGGTTGCAAGGGCATACTCGATTTCCGGCTTATCCCATAGCAGATCGGCCTGGGGGGCAAGGAAGTGCGCCATCGTCAGCGCTGGCGGCGTGTATCCGGTGCGGCTGAATAGAGGGCCAATGACGCTTGCATGCCGCCTCATCAACTGGTTTCGGAGCTTCGCGTCGGCTCCGCCGTGACGCGAGCTTTGTCGCCACCCATCCGGCCGACTCCAAGGTCCTTGGCCTCAAGTGAGCCGCCGGGTGCGCGGTGTTCTTTGAGCGTAATCGAGGGCAGCCCGTGTTCGCCCGGCTTTGGTCCCGACAAGGTCTATACGGCGCGACTTCAGAACAAATAGTGCATGCGCGCAACGCGACGATAGTGGAATTCGCGGAGATGCCGTTGCAACGGAAGTTTACCGCGCGGTTGGTGGCGATCGAGCGGCACTGACTTAGTCTGGAACCTCGGACAGCTAGCCGGTTGCGCCGGCATCCGATCGGTCGACGTCTGATCGACGGTCGGGATCTTGTGCCTCGGGCGTTCCGACTGAAACGATGGCATTTTCCGGAGAGCCACCTTGTCAAGGCTTATTGTTGGTGTAACATCATTATTGTTGTGGGACTCAAGGAGGGTCAATATGGCGACGACGAGAGTTGGGCAATCTGCCAAGGCGCAACCGGCTGAGCCGGAGACCGTCGATGCGCGGTCCGCAGAGGAACGTGACCGGCTAAAATCGAAGGAGCAGTGGCTGCGTGAGGAACTTAGGGCGTCAAGGACGCAACTCTCAAACCAGATGCAATGGGGAATAACGGTTTTGGCTGCGGTTTCGATTAATTTATACTATATCAGAAAAGACGTTCATACTCATCTTGTACAACAGCATAGAATAGACCCAAGCGAAATGCTGCCATTTCAAAGGTGGATTATAGGAACCATACTTTTAATTTTCCTCGCTTGGATATTTACGTCTCTTACACGTAGATATTCTATTCATCACGGCGTTTACAGAGATCAACTCATGGAGATGAACGGCGGATTTTCGGGGATAGAAGAAAAAGTTCCCAGAGCTAGGTTTCTACACAACGCGCCATCTTTTCTTTACTTCAGTATACCTGCCTTGGACATAATGGCTTGGACTATGTTCTACGCTGGTGAAAAGTTACAATTCAATTTCTTGGTACCTTGGTGACGGGGATTCGATGGATAATGTCGCGAGATCAAGCGCCCCAAAATGGGGGAAGGCACCGCTCCCATGCCCACCTTTTGAGCACTTGATATCCATCGAAAGTAAGGTATCAGGCAGGCCAAACTCTCGACTAATATCTCTCTATTAAAGGAGACCCCTACCCCGCCGCCGCCACAGCCTTCCCGCCCGACAGCCTGAAGATCCGGTCCAGCCGCTCCACCCCGGTCAGCCGGTGGGTAATCAGCACCACCGTCCGCCCCGCCGCCGATTCATTCAGCGTCTCCAGAAACGACCGCTCCGTCTCCGCATCCAGCCCGGCGCACGGCTCGTCCAATATCAATATCGGTGCCGGAGACAACAAAGCCCGCGCCAAAGCCAGCCGCCGCCCCTGCCCGCCGGAGAACCGCGTGCCGCCCTCGCCCACCCACGTCTCCAACTGATCCGGCAACCCCCGCACCAGATCGCCGATCCGGGCCGCATCCAGCGCCGCCCAAAGCGACACCTCATCCGCCTCCGGCCGAGCCAGCAGCAAATTCGCCCGGATCGTGTCATCGAACAGATGCGTCGTCTGCCCCAGCCAGCCAATCCGCGCCCGCACCAACGCCGCCGGCAGGAACGCGATATCCGTCCCGCCCAGCAGGATCTGCCCCGACCGCGGCGCCACCACCTTCAGCGCCAGCGCCGCCAAGGTGGACTTTCCCGCCCCCGACGGACCCAGCAACGCCACCCGCGCCCCCTCCGGCACCTCCAACGTCAACCCGTCAAACACCGGCGGCCGATCGGCTGACCAGCGGAACTGCACGGCCTCGAAGCGCAGCCCGCAACCCAGCGGCATCGCCGCCGGATCAGCCGGGTCGGGCACCGGCACCGGCGCATCCGCCGCCTCCAGCACCCGCCGCGCCGCCGCCGACGCATGTCCCGCCAGCGCCCCCGCCCGAGGCAGCCCGCTGATCGCCTCGAACGCCGCCAGCACCAGGAACGCCGCCGCCACCGCCGCCGCCGGATGCGCCCCGGAATCAATCAGCACCGCCAGCACCGCAATCTGAGCGCACAGGAACGCTCCCGCCGCCGCCAAAGCCGTCCGTCCCGACATCGCCTGCTGCGCGGCGAACAGCCCCGCCTCTTTCGCCTGCACATTGGCCAGCATGCGGCCCTCGGCGGCGAACGCCCGCACCTCCCGCAGCCCGGTCAGCGCATCCAGTGCGGCGACGCGTAGCGCCCCGGCCTCCGCAGCCAGGCCGGAGCCGGTGCGCACCGAGGCGCGCATCGCGACCCACGGCAGCACGAACGCCGCGATCGCGAACAGCACGCCGATTTCTGTCGCCAGCGCGGCGGAGCGGTGCGCGATCAGCAGCACCAGCCCCGGCAGCAGCATGACTGCCCCGGCCAGCGGCAGCACCATGCGCAGATAGATCCCGTCCAGCGCCTCGACATCGCCGACAAGCCGCGACAAAACGTCGCCGGCCTGGCGGAAGCCCAACCCGCCCGCGCCGGTCCGTGCCAGGGACTTGAAGAACCAAACCCGCACATCGGCCAGCGCGCGGAACGTCGCGGTATGCGTCGTCACCCGCTCCAGATAGCGCAGCACCACGCGGCTGACGCCAAACACCCGCAGCACCAGCGGCAGGGTCAGCACGCCGGCCACCGCCGCGCCAATTGCGTAGCCCGACATCGCCATCAGCGCGACGCCGGCCTCCAGCGCTGCCAGCGACAGGACCACGCCCGCCGCCAGCCACAGGAACTGCGGCGTCCAGAGCAACAGTATCCGGCTCAACGGCCCCATCACGCGGCCCCCTTCGCCGCGTCGCGCGCGGTCACTGCCTTGCCGTCCCGCATATCCAGCCGCCGCCCGCCGAAGCCATGCGCGGCGGAGGAGTGGCTCGCCAGGATCACCGTCCGCCCGATCGCCAGACGGCCAAGGCTCTCCAGCACCTCCTTCTCGGTGGCAGGGTCCAAATGCGCCGTCGGTTCATCCAGCAGCAGCAGCGGCGCGTTTTTCAAATACGCCCGGGCGATGGCGACGCGCTGCGCCTGGCCGCCGGACAGGCCGTAGCCGCTCTCGCCAATCGGCGTATCGAGGCCCTGCGGCAGCCCGGCGGTGAACTGGTCCAGCCGCGCGGAGTGGGCGGCGGCGGCGACTTCCTCCGCGGTGGCTTCCGGCCGGGCGAACAGGATGTTGTCGCGGATCGAACCGGCGAACAGCACCGGACGCTGGCCGATCCAGGCGGTCAGGCGGGACAGGGCTTGCGGGACGAGGTCGGTGATGTCGGCACCGTTGATCGTCACCTTGCCGCCGGTCGGCCGCACGAACCCGAGCAGGATTTCGATCACCGACGACTTGCCCGCGCCGGACGGACCGGCCAGCACCAGCGTCTCACCGGCGGCGGCCTTGAACGACAGCCCGTCCAGAGCCGGTCCGCGCGTCGGGTCCCAGGTCAGGTTTACGCCGTCGAACAGCACCGTGACCCCGCGGGCGGCAACGGTGCGGATCTCCGCGGCCGGCACCACCGGCTGCGGCAGCGGCGGCAAGTCGACCAAACATTCCGCGGCACCCGTGGCGTGCAGCTTGTCCTGGTAGGCCGCCGAATAGGTCCGCAGCGGCGCGAAGAACTCCGGCGCCAGCAGCAGCACCGCCAGGGCCGGCCAAAGCTGCGCCGAGAATGCGGCATCGCTGGCGACCCGCAGGTCGGAGAAATAGTGGATCGCCAGGACGACCATCGCCAGCGCGGCGGCGATATCGAGCACGGCGGAGGACAGGAATGCCACCCGCAGCACCCGCATGGTGCGGACGCGCAGATCCTTGGCGGCGCGGGCCATGCCGCGCGCCTCGTCCTGCGCCCGGCCATACAGGACGATGGTGGCAATGCCGCGCACCCGGTCGAGGAAGCGCGCCTGCAGCCGCGCCAGCGCCAGGAACTGCCGGCGCGAGGCCGCGGCCGCACCGATACCGGCGACCGCCATGCCCACCGGCACCACCATCCCGCACCCCAGCAACAGCAGCGCCGCCCAGGGATCTGCATATAGCACGGCCAGCAGCACGACGACGGGACCGGCGACCGCATAGGCCGCGGCCGGCACGTAGTGCGAGAACAGGCCCTCCAGCGCCTCGATCCGATCCACGACGATGGTCGCCAGGTCGCCGGAGTGGTGAGTGCGCAGCAGCGACGGGCCGGCATGCAGCAGGCGGGTCATAGCGTCGCTGCGCAACCGCCGCCGTGCCGCGGCCCCGGCTGCGAAAGCGGCCTGCTCCGTCAGATAGGTCAACGCCGCGCGGACCAGCGCCAGCCCGCCGAACACCGCGAGACCGGTTATCGGCAGCGACGCACCCTCGAACGCCGCGGCCAAAACCGTGGCGGCGGCGAAGGCCTGCCCGATCGCCAGGACCGTCCCGAGGACGTGCAAAAGCAGCACCGGCTTTGCCGCACGCCGCCCCGCCCGCTGCTCTTGCCGCAACCACGATCTCGCGGCCGCCTTTTTGGAGTCTGCCGGCTTGGGAAGTGTCTGTGCCATGCCGGGCGCCTTAGCCCAAGCCCGCGGCGCTGCACAGCCTGACGGTGCGCCGATGGCGGTTAAAATTTCCCCATTGGTCCGAATGCCGCGCTACCGGCCGGGCGCGCAAAATCACTTTCATGACAAACCAATCACTATACTGGGTTGATACGAAGATAAGTCATGCTAGCGCTATCACACGCTATTGAGGCCAGCATGGATACAGATCGATTACTATATTGTCTCATGATTGTTATAAAACCATGGCCCATACAATAGCACCCGGGGCGCCCGCCTCCAGCAGCAATCCGGCCGGCGACTCCCTGCCGCGGCAGAACCACGACCAGCAGACGATCGAGGCGCTGCGCCAGCAAAACGCGGCGCTGGAGGCCCGGTTGGCGGCGATGACGACCGAGTGCGAGCAATGCCGGGCCGCCCGCGCCGCGGCGCAGCGGCTGGAAACGCTGGGCCACCTTGCCGGCGGCATGGCGCATGATTTCAGCAACGTGCTGCAGGCGGTGCTGGCCGTCGCCTCGCTGCTGAAGCGCAATCCGCATGAGCCGGAGCGCGTGCTGCGCCAGGTCGAAATGCTTGAAAAAGCCAGCGCCCGCGGCTCCGCCGTCACCGGCCGGCTGCTCGCCTACGGCCGCGCCCGGGAAGCCGGGATCGAAACGGTCAAGCCGCATGTCCTGTTGACCCATCTGCACGAATCCCTCCAGCCGACGATGCCCGGCGTGACCATAACGGTTCACGTCGCGCCCGGCGTTCCGCACCTGACGACGGATCGCAATCAGTTGGAAATGACGCTGATCAATCTGGCCAACAACGCCCGCGACGCGATGTTCGGCCGCACCGCGCTGCTGACCCTGTCGGCGGAATGGACTCCGGGCGTGCCGGGACAAGCCGATATCCGGTCCGCGGCCGGTTTCGTCTGCCTGGCGGTGCGCGACACCGGCTGCGGCATGGATGCGGCGACCGTGGATCGCGCATCCGAGCCGTTTTTCACCACCAAGCCGCCGGGCAAGGGCACCGGGCTGGGCCTCGCCCTGGCCTATCGCTTCTGCAACCAGTCCGGCGGCATGCTGACGATCGATAGCACCCCTGGCATCGGCACGACGGTTCGGATGTACCTGCCCGCCGGCGATACGGCGGCTCTGGCCGCCCCGAACCCCGCCGTCTCGCGCTTCGCCATCCCCGGTCCGGTGGCAATTCTGGTGCAGCATGAACCCGTGGTGCGGGACGGACTGCGCACCGGTCTGCTCGCCCGCGGCTTTCGCGTAATCGATGCGGCCCGTGCGGATGCCGAGGCCGATCCGAAGCCGGATTTGCTGGTTGTGGATGTGTCGGAGGATCAACCGGGTGCGGCGGAGGTGCTCACGGCGTGGCGGCAGCTTATCCCCGGTCTGCCGGCGGTGGTCCTGCTGGACCGCGCCGCAAAGCCCGACTCCGCCCTGACGGACGGGGCGGTGACGGACGGGGCGGTGACGCTGATCAAACCGGTCGCGCCGGCCGATTTGGCGGACGCGGCGGTGCGCCTGATGGCCGAGGCCGATCGGCCTGTCGCTGCGCCGCCGCCGGATGGCGTATAGATGTGCGGTTCCGCAATGGCAGCTTTTTTTACCGCGCCCGGTTGCCCGCCGCTCCGGTCTGAACCAAGGTCCGCCACATGTTGATCGCCCGCACCCTCCCCGACCTGCGCACCGCCTGCACGCGCTTGCGCCGCCACGCCGATGCCCTGGCCCTCGTCCCGACGATGGGGGCGCTGCACGCCGGCCATCGCAGCCTAGTACGCCAGGCCGTTGCCTCCGGCGCGGCGACAGTGGCTTCCATCTTCGTCAACCCGTTGCAGTTCGGCCCGAACGAGGATCTGTCGCGCTACCCCCGGGATGAACCGGGCGACCTGGCGGCGCTGGAGGCGGAAGGCTGCGCCCTGGCCTGGCTGCCGGACGTCGCCACGATGTATCCCCTCGGTGAGGCGACCGCGGTCATGGTCCGCGGTCCGGCGGAACGCTGGGAGGGCGAGGTGCGTCCCGGCCATTTCCTCGGCGTCGCCACCGTGTGCGCCAAGTTGTTCGGCCAGGTCCGGCCGGACCGCGCCTATTTCGGCGAGAAAGACTGGCAGCAATTGCAGGTGGTCAAGCGGATGGTCGCGGACCTGCTGCTGCCGCTGGAGATCGTGGGCGTCGAGACCGTGCGGGAGGCCGATGGTTTGGCCTTGTCGTCGCGCAACCGCTTCCTCTCGGCCGGCGAACGTGCGGTGGCCCCCGCCTTGGTACGCGCGTTGCGCGGCGTGGCGGCGCGCGTCGGCTATGGCGAACCCGCCGGGGCGCCGCTGGCGGAGGCCCGGGCCGAGCTGGCCGCAAACGGCTTCGGCGTGGATTACGTCGCGCTGGTCGATGGCCCGACTCTCGTGCCGCTCGAACGCGACGCCCCGGATGCGCGGTTGATTGTCGCGGCGAAGCTGGGAAGCGTTCGGTTGATCGACAATATCGGCATCGGCTGAGTCCAGTCGGTTGGTGCAAAGGATGCGCTGATGACTTACCCTCTTGTGACGTCGGGCTATGCGGCGCTGCTGGCCTTGATATTCTTGGCGCTGTCGGCCTGGGTTGTCGCCGGCCGGTTCGGCTTCAAGGTCAACCATGGCGACGGCGGCGATGTTCGCCTGAACCGCCGCATCCGGGCGCACGCCAATTTCGCCGAGTATGTTCCGTTTATTCTTTTCCTTGTGGCTTTGCTTGAAGCCCGGGCCACCAGCCGGTTCACCGTCCATGCGCTGCTGCTGCCGTTGCTGATCGCGCGGGTCGCGCATCCGTTCGGCATGCTCGCCCCGGAGAACGCCTTCCGGCAATTCGCCTTCCGCGGCGCCAGCGTGGTTGTCACGTTGACCGTGCTGGCCGCCGCGGCGGTGCTGCTGTTGCTGGATCTGGCGTAGCCGCCGCTACGCTTCGACCATCACCATCCACATCAGGCCGAACCGGTCCGTCAACATACCAAACTGCGGCGAGAAGAACGTCTTCGTCAGCGGCATGAACGGCTGCCCGCCCTCGGCTAGCGCCGCAAACGCGCGCTGCGCCTCGGCTTCATCCGCGACAGCCAAAGCCAGCGACACGCCGTTGAACGCCGGCTTGCCGGAGCATTGCCCGTCCGACATCATCACCGTCGATCCGCCGATTTTCACCGTCGCATGCATGATCTTCTCGGGATCGGCGTGCAGCGGAGCGGAGTCTTTCTCGGGCGAGTCCTTGTAGCGCATCTGCATCTGCACCTCCGCGCCGACGGCGCCGCGGTAGAATGCGATTGCCTCCTCACACTGTCCTTCGAAAAACAGATAAGGTTGGACGTTCATTGTGCTTCCTCCCTGGTTCAATCGAAGCCGAGAAATCCCTCCATCGAACTGATCGCCGGGGCCGCCCGCAACGCCGCAATATCCGGCACCGGACGGGCGGTCCTCGCATCAACTCCCAGCAATGTCTCCAGTTCCGCGGCCACCCGCAACACCAGCGCATCGCCGCCCCGCGGGCCGACAATCTGCAGCCCGAACGGCATGCCGTTGCGGTCGAGACCAACCGGCAGCGAAACGGCCGGATGGCCGACGATAGTAACCGCGTAGGCCAACGCCAGCCAGTGAAAGTAGGAACGGGTCGGCACACCGTCAATCTGCTCCGGATAGAGTTCCCGCCACGACCGCGGGCTGATCGTGATGGACGGGGTCAGGATGACGTCGTAGCGCTCAAAGAATGTCTGCCAGCGGCGGTAGATTGCGGTCTGTTCGGTCATCGCCCGCGCGACATCGGCGGCGGAGTAGCTCAGCCCCTCGGCCACGTTCGCCCTTACATTAGGGCCGACGAGCTCCGGTGTGTCCCGCACCTTTTGCGCATGCTTGCCGACGAAAATCACCGCGCGCAGGATCGCGAAAACCTCGTCAACACCGGAACAATCCGGCGACGCAGCCTCGGCGCGAGCGAAAACATCCCTGAACAGGTCAAGTTTCTCGGCAAACGTCTCGCGCACCATGCGTTCGGTCGGGGCAAACCCGAAATCCGCCGTAACCGCCACGCGCAGTCGCGACAGATCCAAGGCGGCGGGCGGATAGACGTCCGACGCACGGCGCACCGCCCGGCCATGCAGCGTCGTCGCCAGCGGATCGTAGCCGTCGTCCGAGGCCATCGCCCCCAGCAACAAGCAGGTATCGGCCACGGTTCGCGCCATCGGCCCGAGCACCGGCAACCCACTCCAGCCGATATCCCGGGCCGCGGCAGGCACCATGCCGGGTGTCGGACGGAACCCGACGATGCCGCAGAACGCCGCCGGATTGCGCAATGAGCCGCCCATGTCCGATCCCTCGCACAGCGGCGCCATCCCCGTCGCCAGCGCCACCGCCGCGCCGCCGGATGATCCGGCGCAGGATTTCCTCGGATCGAACGGATTGCCGGTGGCGCCGTATACCGCGTTGCGGGTGTTCGCCCCGGCCCCGAATTCCGGCGTATTGGTCTTGCCGATGATGTTGCCGCCCGCCCGGCGCAGCCTGGCCGCCAACGGGTCATCCGCGGCTGGCACATGATCGCGAAACAACGCGCTGCCATAGGTCGTGCGCAGCCCCCCGGTTGCCAGCAGATCCTTGATCCCTATCGGCAGTCCGTGCAGCGGCGGCAGTTCATCGCCGTGCGCCAGCGCGTCGTCGGCCGCACGCGCGGTCGCTCGGGCCCGCTCGAAATCCCGCGCCACCATGGCATTGACGGCATGGTCCACCGCTTCGATCCTGCTGATGCAGCTTTCCAGCAACTCCGTTGGAGCCAGCCGCTTCGCGCCAATCAGCCGCCGGGCTTCGACCGCGCTCAGGTCGCAGGGTTCGGTCATCGTCAGTACCCCAGCGCCAGGCCGTCTTTGCGCGGCTCCGATCCGCCGATCAGGCAGCCGCGCTGGTGGTCGATCCAGATCGCCTGGCCGCCGCCATGCGGCAGTTCGGTGACCTCCGGCACATGCCCCATCGCCGCCAGCCTGCGCACGACGTCATCGGGCACGGTCCGTTCCACTTCCACCTTGCCGGCGTACGGAAACACCCGGAACAGATCGATCGATTCCTGGATATCCAGGCCGTATTCGAGGAAATTGGTCAGGAACCAGGATTGTCCCACCGGCTGGTAATGCCCGCCCATGACCCCGAACGGCAGCACCGCGCGGCCGTCCTCCATCACCATGCCCGGAATGATCGTGTGCATCGGCCGCTTGCATGGGGCGATGCAGTTGGGATGCCCGCGCTCCAGCCGGAAGCCGAAGCCGCGGTTCTGCAGCATCACCCCGGACCGAGGCGCCAGGATGCCGCTGCCGAACGACTGGAACAGCGAGTTGATGAAACTGCACGCATTGCCGTCCTGGTCGACGACGCACAGGTACACCGTATCCTTGTGGCGCGGCAGTAATGACTCCCCCGCCGCCGGCAGATCCTGCAACGCTGAAACGTCGCTGATCAGCGCCCGCTGCGACGCCAGGTACGCCTCGCTCTCCAGCTTCCCCACCGGCACATCCACCGCCCCCGGATCGGCCAGGAACGCATCGCGGTCGCGATACACCAGCCGCGCCGCCTCGATATGCCGGTGCGCCCGGATCGCGCCCGCCACGCCATCGGGCGCGGACGGCATCCCGCCCAGAATCCCCAGCATCATAAGCACCAAAAGCCCCTGCCCGTTCGGCGGACATTGATAGACGTCGTAGCCTTTCCAGTTCAGCGTGACGGGATCGACGAAATCCGCGCCGTCAACGGCCGCGGCAAAATCCTCCTCGGTATGCAGGCCGCCGCGTTCCCGCAACGTCGCCACCATGTCCGCCGCGACGGAACCCTCGTAGAACGCCCTCGCGCCATGCCGGGCGATCGAGCGCAACGTTTCGGCCAGCGGCGGGTTGGCGAAGCGGTCGCCGGCAGCGGGCGCTTTCCCGTTCGGAAGGAAGGCCAGCGATCCGCCCGCACGCAATTTCGCCTCGTTGCGCGCCCAATCGAACGCGACCCGCGGCGACACCGGCCAGCCCTCGGCGGCGAACCGGATCGCCGGCTGCAGCAACTCGTCCAGCCCCTTGCGGCCATGCGCCTTCACCAGCGTCTCCCACGCGCTGATCGCCCCCGGCACGGTCACCGCATGGGCGGAGGTGTTCTCCAGCGCGTTGATCTGCCGGCTCTCATACCAATCGATCGACGCGGCGGCGGGCGCGCGCCCGGAGCCGTTCAGGGCCACCACCTTCCCGGTCCCGGCCGGCGCATACAGGCAGAAGCAGTCGCCGCCGATGCCGGTCGATTGCGGCTCGATCACGCACAGCACCGCCACCGCCGCCACGGCGGCATCCAGCGCATTGCCGCCGGCGCGCAACACATCCAGCGCCGTGAGCGTCGCGGCCGGCATGGACGTTGCCGCCATCCCGTGAGTGGCATAGACCGGACTGCGGCCGGGAAGCTGGAAATCGCGCATCGGGACTCCGGAGGTCTCTGGAAGCCCCCACGCTATCGCAGCAGGATGCCTTGGCCAAACGCGGGGAGGCTCACATGGCAGATCAGATCGTCTACGCGGACTTCGAAGCGGTCGATATCCGCGTCGGCACCATCAAAACCGCGCAACCGTTCCCGGAGGCGCAGAAGCCCGCCATCAAGCTGACGATCGATTTCGGCCCTGAGATCGGCGTCAAGAAATCCAGCGCGCAGTTGACGGTGCACTACAAGCCGGACCAGCTCATCGGCCGCCAGGTCTGCGCCGTGGTGAATTTTCCCCCGCGCCAGATCGGCCCCTTCATCAGCGAGGTGCTGACTTTGGGCATGCCGGACGAGGACGGCGCGGTGGTGCTGGTGCGGCCGGATCTGCGGGTGCCGAACGGGGGGAAGTTGTTTTAGTTAGACAACCGGGTCGATCGCGTCCAGCAAGCCGTGCGCTCAATCGCCAGCGCTTTACGGGCCGGCGGTGACCGTTGCAACTGTGTCCTGGCCGGCCCACCTTCCCTAAACCAAATGAAACCCCAATTCCTCCGGCGGATCCGCCATTTCTTCGTCGATACTGCTGACCTCCGCCAGGCGCGGGCCGCGGCGGCAGGCGCGGGACATTTCCTCGACCGCGGCCATGTCGCCGGCAATCAATGCCTCCACCTTGCCGTCGGCGCGGTTGCGCACCCAGCCGGACAGGCCGAGCGCCGTCGCCTTCTGCATCATCCACACGCGGTAGCCGACACCCTGCACACGTCCGGCGATCAGCAGCAGCTTGGCATTCACCCGTCTCTCCGTGTCAGCACGATGTATCGCTCCGCCAGCAGAATATCAGATCGTATCCCCGCACGCCGATGCACGGCTTCGTCATCCTCGCCCCATTGCTCGGCCTGGAACAGCTCGTCGAGCGCGCCGAGCGTAAACGCAGTCTCGCCGTCCATCTCACCGGCGGCAAGCGCCAACCCCAGCACGAGGCTGCCAAGCGCCGGCACCGCGATGCCCAGGGCAGCCAGGACGTCAGGCGTTTGCGACGCCACCGCCCGGCGCAAGCCGGCGATGCTGTCATGGTGCTGCTTCACATACGCAATCCCGGTCGTCACCCGCAACGGCGCATCCAGGGTCACCGCCGCCCAGTCGAGCCATGGCGCCCACAGCAGATGCTGCCGCCGCACCAGCGACTCGGGCGTCTCGGCGCGATAGCACAGCAGGTCGGTTTCGCCATACCGGGCGATGGCGTCGATGATGGGCGCCGGGTGCGGAGCGACCCGCTCGATCGCGGTGCCGGCAAGCCGGGTCAGCGGCGTGTCGACAAAGGTCATATCGCCGCCCTTGGCGCCCCCCGCCGCCTGCCATTCCTCGGCGATCGCCATGGCCAGGCGCGGGACGGTGACGACCAGTCTGGCGCCGCTCGGCAGCCGCATCGGCTTGCCATCGAGCAGGATTTCGTAACCGGATGCGGTCGCGTGGACCGTCGCGGAGTCCCAGAAACGTATCATTTGAACAAACTCTTCAACAGCGCACCGGGATCGGCAAGGTTCGACGGTTTGGCGGGCGCTTCGGCGGCCGGTGCCGCTTGCCCGCGCGCCATCGTCAGCGCGGCGGGACAGACATCGGCCGCACCAGCCGTCAGCTTGTTGCCGCCGATAAGCCCACCGAGAACGCCCAAAGGCGTGGCGCTGCCGAGCACCGCGCTGGCGACCGTGCCGGCGTTGGATTCCGCGGCGCCGAGCGTGTTCATGCCGATGCGGGGGTTGCGGATCGCGCCGGTGACGCTGACCGGGACCACCACCTCCGTGCCGCCCAGGCGGGCCTGAGGCCGCAGCTCCATGGCGAGGGTTTCGCCGCCGAGATTGACCACTCCGCTGCCGGTCATCGTCAGCAGCGACGAACTCAGCGCCAACGGCTGGATGGTGCCGACACCATGCCGGGCCTGCATCAGCGCGGCAAAGCATTTCAGCTCGCTCGATCCGCCCTTGCCGACGAGGTTCAGGGCGTTCATCGAGTCCATGACCTTGCCGAGCAGGCTGCCCAGCAGGCGGTTGTCGATGACGCCCCCGGCCATGGCCAGCCCGATCGTCCCGTCCAGCGATGCCGCGATGTCGTGCGGGCTGTCGCCAGCCCCGCTGACATCGGCGCGCACCTCGATACTACCGGAGGCGACGGATGGCACGTGCAACAGCGCCAGCAGCGACTTCAACGCCAGGCCGGGCGCGTTCAGCAGCAGGTGGACCGGTGGCACCGGCTGGCTGGCGTCAACCGCGAACGTGCCGCTCAGCCGACCGCCCGGGGTGGCGGCGGAGAAGGGGTTGAGCGCGAGCTTGCCGTTCGCCAGCACCGCGTGGCCGTCGATCGCCTGGTAGTCGGCGCCGCCGGAGCGGAGCGAGCCGATATCCAGCCTGACGTCGGCATCGGCCGTGCGCAGCAGGCCGATGGGCAGCTTGCGATCGGAGAACAAGCGCTCGGACCGCTTGGGTGGCGGGGGTTGGTTCGGCGGTTGAGCACCCTGCGCGGCCGGTGCGGCAGCCTGCGGGGCGGCGTCGAAGGCGGTCTGGATCGCGTCCAGGTCGATCCGGTTGGATTTGAGCACGGCAACCAGCGATCGGCGCGCACCGAGGCCGACGGAGATATTGCCCGTGACGTCGCCATCCGGGCTGGTCAGCGTCAGGCCATGCAGGGCGGCGCCATTGGCGGCGTCGCTCAGCGTCCCCTGCAAGGCGACCGTCTTCAGCGCCGGCAGCGGCCGTCGCGCCAGCGGCGACAGCGCGGCGAGGTCGGGAATTTGCGCCGCGAGGGCCAGATTGGCTCCCGTCAGCGCACCGGCATCGGCCAGGGTGCCCTTGGCGGAGAGTGTCGCGCCCGCGGCCTGCAAGGTCACGTTCAGCGGGAACGCAGCCGGTGCGGCGCCCGGCAATAGCGATGCGAGCGGACCGGTGTTCGCGGCGAAGGTCAGCGGCGCACCGCCGAAGCTGCCGGCGGCATCGATCTTCGCCGGCCCGGTCGCAGCGGTGGCGGCAATATCCAGTTTGTCCAGTGTCAGGCCCGGCGCCGTCGCGCTCAGGTCGGACGGGCCGGCGTGAAGCGCGAGGCTGGAGACATCCGGCCATGCGCCCCCCTTATCCGCAACCTTGGCGACGAAGCTGACATCATGCAGCGCCGGGGGAACAAAACCCTGGAGCAGCGGGGTCAGTGCCGACAGGTCCGGAACGGTGCCGTTGACCGCCAGGTCGTAACCCTTGCCGAGCAGAGGCTGCGTCACCCCACCCTCGGCCGCCAGCTTTGCGCCGGCCACGCTCAGCCCCAGCTTTACCGGCCAGGGTGAGGTCGCAGCGGCATCTTGCAGCCGGGCCAGCGGGCCGGTATCGGCGATCAGTGTGAAAGCCGTGGCGTTGAAGCTGGCAGCGGCATCGACATGCAGCGGCGCATCCGGCGAGGCGGCATTGGCCTCCAGATCCGCCAGGCCGAGCGTGGTCAGCTTGCCGGTGCGGCCGTCGCGGTAGGCCAGAATGCCGTCCTGGATGGAGACGGTGTCGATGCTGACCACCGCCTTGGTCTTTTGACCGGTCACGGCCTGCGCCTGCGATCCGGCCGGGGCGGCGGGTTGCACCTCCGGCGTGATGCGCCAGTTCGGCTGCCCGGTGCCGTCGGTCTCCAGCAGAATGTCGGGGTGAATCAGCGCCAGCCGGTTGATCTCGTAGCGGCCGGACAGCAGGGGCAACAGACCGAGTTGCAGCTCCAGCGCCTGAACGGTCGCCATTTGCGGGCGGGAAAAGCCCGGCGGGTTGGCGAAGGCGACGTCCGCTACCTGGATCGTCGGCGACAGCGACAACTTCAATCCGATCTTGCCGTTGAGCGCCAGGTCGCGACCGGTGGCGCGCCTGACAGCCTCTTCGATGCGCGGCTTCAGGCTATCGGGGTCGAAGCGGGCAATCGCGATCGCCCCGGCTCCCGCCGCGATCACCACGACAACCCCCAGGCCAATCAGGCCGAAGCGCAAGGGCCGAGGCAAAGTCATCGATGTCTCTCCGGCTGTCTCGGGGCGGCGGCGTGAAAGCCCAGCGTCTTGAATGTCTCTTTCATATGGGGCGGCAATTCGGCTTCCACAGTCAGCGTGCCGCCCGCCGGATGCGGCAGCACCAGCCGCCTTGCGTGCAGGTGAAGATCGCTCGACAGTCCCTCGATCAGCGCCGCGAAGGCCCGGTTCTGGTCGGGCTCCTCATACTTTTCATCGCCCAATATCGGCGCGCGGATGGCCACGCAGTGCACGCGAAGCTGATGGGTCCGCCCGGTGAGAGGCTTCAGTTCCAGCCAGGCCAGCTTTTGCGCGGCGTTGTCCAGCGTCTGGTAGTCGGTGACCGCCCGCGCGCCGGCCGGATCGTCGCGGTCCGCCGGCGCGGTGCGCTCGCCGCGGGCGCCGCCGACACGCTTGAGCGGCATGTCGATACGGCCCTCGACCGGGACCGGACGTCCGGCCACCACGGCCCAGTAGGTCTTCTCCATGTCGCGTCCGCGGAAGGCGGCGGCGAGCTTGCCGGCGGTGCCGGGGGTGCGCGCCAGCAGCAGCACGCCGGTGGTGTCGCGGTCGAGGCGGTGCACCAGCCGCGGCCGGTGCTCCGAGCCGAAGCGCAGCGCATCGAGCATGCCGTCGAGGTGGCGGGTGATCCCCGGACCGCCCTGCACCGGCAGGCCATAGGGCTTGTTCAGCACCAGCACGAGATCGTCCTGGTAGATCACCGCCCGCTGTAGCTCTTTCGCGTCGTTGGGATCGATGCGGCTGACCGGTTTCGGTTCCGCCGGGGCGTCCATCGGCGGGACTCGGATGGCCTGGCCGGGGGCGAGGCGGGTGTTGGTCTCCACCCGCGCGCCATCGACGCGGATCTGGCCGGTGCGGCAGAATTTCTGGATCAGGCTTTGCTGCATCCCCGGGAAATGGCGGCGGAACCAGCGATCCAGGCGGATGTCGGCCTCATCCTCCGAGACGATCTGCGATTGGGTGTTCATGCGCGCGGTTTGGAGTGGGGCGGGGTGCGGGTCAAGGCGCATAGGCGCTGACTTATTAGCTGGCACCACGGGTATGGGTATTGCCCCTGTGTCAAGGCCGGATTTATTCCGGCCATCCACGACTTGCGGTGCTGGTTTGAGGTAAAATCGGGAATGGCCGGGACAAGCCCGACCTTCGCTCAGGCCATTTCCAGCGGCGTGCCGAGATACTGCGACAGCACCTCCGCCGGCGCTCCGTCGGCGCGGACCTGCCCCTGGTCCAACCATAGCACCCTGGTGCACCAGTCCCGGATGATCTCCGCCTGGTGGCTCGACAGCACGAGGATGTCCGCGCCGCGCACCATCGCCTCCAGCCGGTGCTTCGCCTTTTCCAGGAACACCGCATCGCCCGCCAGGAACCACTCATCCATCAGCAGTATCTGCGGCTTGATCGCAGTCGCCAGCGCAAACCCCAGCCTGACCACCATGCCGGCGGAGTAGATACGCACCGGCAGATCCAAAAAGTCCGACAGCTCCGCGAATTCGGCGACGTCTTCCTCCAGCCGCGGCAGCATCGGCTTGGGCAGCCCGTTATACAGGCCGCGCAGCAGGATGTTCTCCCGCCCGGTCAGTTCCATGTTCATGCCCAGGCTGGGATCCAGCAGGGCGTTCAGGCTGCCCTGCACCCGCACCCGGCCCATAACGGGTTCGTAGATCCCGGCCAGCACGCGCAGCAGCGTGGTCTTGCCGGCGCCGTTGCCGCCGACGAGGCCAAGCCGATCGCCTTGTTCGAGGGTGAGATGGACGTCCCGCAGGGCACGGACGACGACCCGCTGTTGCTGGTCCTGCCCCAGGCGCCCGGACGCCGCGGCAACCACCATCTTCTTCAGGCTGCGCGAACTGCCGTGATACAGCGGAAACCAGACCGAGACGTTCTCCACCTCGATGCGTGCGCGAACGGCCATGTTTCAGATCCAAAAGGTGATGCGGCCGCGGGCGCGGACAAAGAACGCCCAGGACACCCCGCACAGCGCGACACTGAACACAATCGCCCCCAGCCAGGCCGTGCCGGTCAAGGCGCCGCCACCGAGCAGCGGACCGCGGACGATCTCCAGCAGGTCGAACAGCGGATTGAGCGGCAGCTTCGACATGCTCGACCCCAACTGCTCCGGTTTCCAGATCACCGGCGTGATGAAGAACATGATCTGCATCACGCTGTTCACAATCGGCTGGATATCGCGGAAGCGGGCGCAGAACGCGCCGAGGAACAGCGTCAGCACGAGGGCATCGATGATCCAGACCAGCAGCCCGGGGATCGCCATCAGCGCTTCCCAACCCGGCAATTTGGAGAAGATCGCGAACGTCACGACGATGACGATGATGTTATGGCCCAGCACGATGATGTTGCGGACCAGCGCACGCACCGCGAAGACGAAAAACGGCATGCGGACCGAGCGGATCACGCTCTCGGCGTCGGTAAAGCTGGTGCAGCCCTCCGACACCAGCGCCGCCAGGAAGCCCCATAATACCTGCGAGAGCGCCAGAAACGGCAAGTATTCCTTGACGTCCATCTTGAACAGCGTCGAGTACAGCATGCCAAGCGCGGCAACCATGACGCCGGTCGAGATCGTGAGCCAGAATGGCCCGAGCATCGATCCGCGGTAGCGCAGGCGGATATCCAGCCAGCCGAGCGCCAGCGCCAGCCGCCACAGACGGGCGCCGCCAATAAGGTCGTTGACCGCCAGACGCTGGCGGGAATTGACCGACATGTCCGCGTTCAGGTCCAGGGAGGCCGTGGCGGCGATGGTCGTTGTGCTCATGACGCGGCGCGGATACCCCATTAGAGCGCTGAACACAACAAACGGTTGCCCCGCCGCCGGCGTCGCCTGTCCTGACGGAGTTGTGCGATTCGCCAAGATTACCCGGCGCGTTGTGAGGACGTTCGGCCGCCAGCGAAGCGGCCTTATTTCAGCCCGGATTGCCGTGATATCGCGTCATGCGAGATGACTTGCGTGAAAGATGGATGTCGTTTAAGGACTTAGCCCAGGTTCCTGAGTGCCTGCATAAACGGCGACGGTTCGTCCGCCGTACCTGTTTGTTTTTGCCGAGCCGACACGGAGACGCATTCGTATGACCGCATGGGATCGCCCGGCCACAGGCCGCCGTCTTCGGGCCGTAAGCACCCTTGCGTTGCTGGCCGCGCTCGGCGCCTGCAGCAACGGAACCCACCAGAGCGCGATCGACGAATCGGCCCGCTACGCCGCACACGCCCGCGGCGACTACCGGCCGCCCGGACCGCCGGATGACCCGTGGGGACCCTATATCCGCGAGGCCTCCGCCAAGTATGACATTCCGGAGACTTGGATTCGCTCTCTCATGCGGGTCGAGTCCGGCGGCAAAGAATACGTGAACGGAAGCCTGGTCACCTCCGGCGCCGGCGCAATGGGCCTGATGCAGGTCATGCCCGGCACCTATGACGGGTTGCGGGACCGCTACAACCTGGGTGACGACCCGTATGAGCCGCATGACAACATCATGGCCGGCGTCGCCTATATGCGTGAAATGTATGAGCTTTACGGGAGTCCGGGCTTCCTGGCGGCGTATAATGCCGGACCGGCCCGGCTGGACGACTACCTGGCGAACATTCGCCCCTTGCCCGACGAAACCCGCCATTACGTCGCGATGATCGGCCCCAACCTGCGGGGCATCTACCCGAACAACCGCTCTGCCGCGGATGAGATGGCGATGAACGAGTTGCCGGTGAACATCCCGCCCGGCCGGCGCTACGGCCGCCCGAGCCATCCGGTGATGCTGGCCGGCGCCCGTCCGGGCGGCGGCGGCCGGGTGCCGCGGCGCGCCCCGGTGGAGGTCGCCCAGCTTCCGGAACCGCCGGCGTATCGCGCTTCAGGCGGACAACAGGTGGCGTTGATCACGCCGCCCGTTGCGCCCCCGCCGCCCTCCGGCGGGTTCCGCATGATTGCGTCGGCCAACGCCGCCGATGCCGCACCTGCCCGCCACGGTGCCGCGGCCTCCGGCCAATGGGCCATCCAGGTCGGCGCCTTCGCCAACCAGGGCCAGGCGCACAGCGCGCTGAACGCGGCCACGGGCCATGCTCATGTCGAACTGGCGGTTGCGCATCCGTACGTGGCCAGCGTCCACCAGGGCCGCACTGTGATGTGGCGCGCCCGGATGACCGGGATGTCGCGTGAGACGGCGATCCAGGCGTGCGAGAAGATTACACATGGGCGGTCGAGCTGCATCGTGCTGTCGCCGGACGCCCAGTCGTAGCGGCTCGGGGTCAGAGTGGCTTCAGGGGTGGCGTTTCGCCGTCCGGCAGCGGCACCCGGGCGACGTTCAGGACCATCGACACCAGGCTGTAGTAGCCGACGGCGCCGACAAGATCGATGATGCCGCGGTCGCCGAAGCGCTCCAGCGCCGGCTGGTAGCGTTGGTCGGACACAGCGCCCGTGGTCAGCAGTTCGGTGACGAATTCATACACCAGCGTTTCATCCGGGCTAAGGTCCCGCGGCCGGCGGCCGGCGGCGATCGAGTCCAGGATGTCCGGGTTCAAGCCGGCCTCGATGCCGAGTTGGCGGTGGGCGTAGAACTCGTACTGGGCGCCCCATTTGCGCCCGGCGAGGCAGATCGCCAGCTCGTTCAGCGGCGCCGGGATGGAGCTGCCGAAACGCACATGGGCGCCGACGCGCTGCACCAGGTCGCAAAGCTGCGGGCTGCGCAACAGCGCGTTGAACGGGCCGCGCAAGCCGGAGCCGCGCGGGCCGGACTGGATCGCATCGGCGACAGCCCGCTGCTCGTCGGTCATGGTGTCCGGGGTCAGCTCCGGAAAACGGGATGCGGACATGGTATGGCTTCCTTCGGTCGCATGAATGAGGTCCGCCGCGCGGAGTTCGCCTGAGCCTAGCGCAACTTCCCGCGGGGCAAAATCGCCGGGGTTTCGCTACAGGTCGATCCACTCCTCGTAGCGGCGCAGCATGTCGGCAGGGTCCCGGTAGATCGCGAAGCAGCCGGTCCGGCGCAGATCCTGTTCGGGGAAACCGCCGCACAGCACGCCGATGGTGCGAAGTCCGGCTTTGCCCGCCGCCTCGGCGTCATAGGGGGTGTCGCCAACGACGATCGTGTCGCGGGGTTCGATGCCGTTCAGCCGCGCCAACGCCGCATGGAAGATATCGGGATGCGGCTTGGATCTTTCGGCGTCATCCGAGGAGGTTTGCGTGTCCGTGAGCTCCGCGATTCCGGCTATGCGTTTGTAGATCTCGAGTTCTTCGTCCCTGGCCGACGATGCCAGCGCGATCGTCCTGCGGTCCTGCCGAAGCCGGAGAAACAGGTCTCGGACACCCGGAAAGGCGATCACCAGCGGGAGATACCTTTCCTTGAACAGTGCGCTGCGATGCGCGGCGATCGCATCGCCCTGGCGGTCGAGGTTGCCCTTGGACAGGAACACCGGCATCAACTGGTCGCGGCCCTTGCCGATGTGGCCGCGGATGGCCCGGGCATCGATGTCGTGGCCGAAGTCGCGGAAGGCGTCCTGCCAGGACCGGGCGTGCAAATCGACGGAATCCACCAGGGTTCCGTCCACGTCAAAAATGATGGCTTGCGGCATCGGGGTCTCGCATGCGGGGTCGGGACCGTGCAACGCGCCGGGCGGCATCGCAGCATGGGCGCGCCGGGTTCACGTTGCGGCGAATACCGGTACGCGCGCCGCCGGATGGAATTCGTACTAAGCGAGGGATTCCTGTGAGAGCGGAATGCTCCGTCGGAAAGCCGTCCTTTAGCGCGACGGAATTATTGATTGATCAAACTTATGTGATGTGGTTATCTGGTGCAACCGCATCATCTGGAGCCGACCATGCGACACGAGCCGACCGTCCCCGACGCAACGACGTCCCCGCCTTGTGCCGCACAATGGCAACCCGGCCACGGCCGCGCCATCCTGCAGATTTCAGCCGCGACGGCAGCGCTTTTCGGCGCCCCCGGCCTGGCGATGGCGACTCCGGAGTTCACCCCCCCGGCCGGCGTGTCCGACTACCGGCTGCTGTTCGTGACCGCCGACTCAACCACGGCATCATCCGCCGATATCTCCACCTACAACGCGTTCGTCACGAACGAGGCCGCGCAAAACTCGGCGCTGCCGGCAACGACCTGGACGGCGATCGTCAGCACGCCGACGGTCAACGCGGTGACCAACGTTGATATCGGCGCGAACGGCGATGCGAACGTGCCGATCTACCTGGTGGACGGGGGGTTCATCTCTTCATCGGCCAACGCTTTTTTCGGCGGAAGCATCCCCGGCATGCCCGCTGTGGACCAGTTCGGCAACTCAAATCAGAATTATGTCTGGACCGGCTCAAACTCGGATGGTTCGGCTTATGCCGGTTACGAGTTAGGCGGAAGCAACGGGACAGGACAAGGCATTGACTGGATTAGCCCATCGTTTGTTCTTTCCCTCTATGGCTGGTCCGATTCCACGACGAGCAACACCTATCCTCTCTACGCCCTCAGCGGCGAGATCGACGTTCCGGAACCGGCGACCGGTTCGGCGTTGCTCGTCGGTGGGCTGATCGTCACCCGCGTCTTCCGCCGCCGCCGCTACCACTGACGCGCCTTAACCGCGGAGCCTCCGTGTCTCGCCGGCAACCCCGGCGGGCGCGACGACTGTCGTAACCGATGGCACCGCCGCATGAACGTCACTGAACCGATACGCCGCATCGCGCGGCTGAATCCGAGCGCGACCGCCATCATCCGCGCCGACGGCAGCAGCATCAGCTACGGCGTGCTCGACCATGCCATCGACCGCATGGCGGGCTATGCGGCCAGGCTCGGGCTTGAACCAGGAGACGTCGCCGGCCTGAGCATTGCCGGCCCCGACGAATCCCTCGGCCTGACCCTCATGCTCGCCCTCGCCCGCATCGGCGTCGCCAGCGCGGAACCGAACGCACCGGCGGAAGGTTTGCGCCTGCGCTTCCAGGCCGGCGCCGCGACCGCGCCCGGAAACGTCGGCTTCGACGCATGTTGGATGAGCAGCGAACCGGCGCCAGCGGATCACGTCCCGGCGCCAATCCGTAACGATCCCGCGGCGTTGTTTCGCATCTTCTCGTCGTCCGGCACCACCGGCAGGCCGAAGCACATCGCCGTCACCCAGGCGGTGCAGCTTCGCCGGGTGTTTGCGTTCGGCCTCGCCGATGGCCTCGGACCAGCCGTCCGCGTTATCGGGATCAACCTTGGCTGCTCCTGGGGATGCGCCACGGCGTTGCGGACGTTGTGGGCAGGCGGGACGATCGTGCTGTCCAACCCGGCGCACGCCCCGGATACCATACCGCGACACGGGGTGACGTCGATCGTCACCTCTCCCGTCTCCCTGCGGATGATCCTGGACGCGTTGCCGCCCGGCACCGGCCCCTTTCCACGGCTTGAGCAGATCGAGGTGGGGGGAAGCGTGGTGCCGGAGACCTTGTGGCGGATGGCCGCCGAACGCCTGTGCAGGCGGATCGTCTCGATCGTCGGATCGGGCGAGGCGGGACTGACGGCCTCCGCCCCGATCGATGCCCTGATCGCACGCCGCGGTGCCGGCGGCCTGATCGTGCCGGGCGTCGAGATCGAGGCCATGGACGAGGCGAACCACACGCTGCCGCCGGGGCATGAGGGTGTTCTGCGCATCCGCAGCGACCGGCTTGCCTCGGGTTATCTCCAGGACCCCGAAAGTTCCACCGAGCGGTTCCGGGACGGCTGGTTCTACTCGAACGACATCGGCACAGTCTGGCCCGACGGCCTGCTGACGATCAGCGGCCGGACTTCGGACGTAATCAATGCCGGCGGGGTCAAAGTGCATCCGCAGGTCATCGAATCGGCACTTCTGAAGCTGCCGCTGGTGGTTGACGCCGCCGCGTTCGGTGTCCCGGATGCCACGGGTGTCACCCGCATCTGGGCCGCGATCGTGGCCCGGTCGCGCATCGATGATGCGGTGCTGAACGCATTTTGCCGGCACGCGCTGCCCGGAATCTCGCCGCAGACCATCTTGCAGATGAAGGCGCTGCCGCGAAACGAAAACGGCAAGGTGCGGCGCGAGCAGTTGGTCGATATCGGACTGCACGCGAACAGGCGGCCAGCCGAAGCGATGGCGGCTCATGTGTGATCGCCCGCGTTGTCGTGGCTATCCCCCCGCCGCAGGTGGCCCGGGCAAGACCAAACGCGTCGCGCCGGACGGCGCCCTCCTGACCCCAGCACCCCATGCAGCCCGAGGCGATTTTGAACATCACCGCGCCCATTCGCCATACCGCCCGCCTCACGCCTGACGCTGTTGCGATCGTCCGTGCGGATGACAGTATCATCACCTATGGCATGTTGGATCGCGCGATCGACCGGATGGCCGGCCACGCCGCCAATCTCGGGCTGCGGGCGGGCGATGTCGCGGGCGTTGCCATCCAGAATGAAACCACGCCGCTGATCCTCGCCCTCGGCCTGGCGCGGATGGGCGCGCTCAGCGCCGAGCCTTCGCTGCCAGCCGAGCAGATGAAGCTGTGCTTCCAGTTCGGACAAAGGGCGAACCCCGGACAGGTGCGCTTCGACGATTCCTGGATTGAGCCGGCGGCGGGCAGCAAAGCGGCGTCCCCGCGCACCATCCATGGCGATCCACTGGCCCTGTGCCGGATCTTTTCCTCATCCGGCACCACCGGCACGGCCAAGCACATTCCGGTCAGCCATGAGCTGATGATGCGCCGGGTCTACAGCCGCTGGCTCTGTCAGGGCGGCGGACCCCTGACCCGGATGATCGCGGTCGGCCTCGGCATCGGCTGGGGCTTCACCACGGTGCTGGTGACATTGTGGCAGGGTGGCACGCTCGTTCAGTTCAATCGGCCGGAGGCTGTGGAAGCGATGCGGCGGCACCGTGTGAACGTTCTCGTCACCTCGCCGTCAACGTTGAAAACGCTGGCGGAGATGCGGCCGCCCGGACAGGGGCCGCTGCCCGATCTCATGGCCATCGAGGCCGGCGGCAGCAACTTGCCGGACCTTGTGCGCCGGGCGGCAGCCGATCGGCTGTGCCGAAATGTCATCGTGCATGCAGGCGCTTGCGAGGCGGGTGGCACGGCCTCGGGCCCTGCGGACGCCCTGGACGGACGTCCTGACGCGGCGGGGTTCGTCTGGCCGGACGTCGAGATGCAGGCGGTGAGCGCGGATCATGTGCCGCTTCCGCCGGGAACCGAGGGCATCCTGCGGGTCCGCAGCGCCATGGTGGCGCCGGGCTATTACCGCGACGATGTCGCGACCGCCGAAAGCTTCCGGGATGGCTGGTTCTATCCCGGCGATATCGGCACCGTCTGGCCGGACGGGGTGCTGTGCCTGAACGGCCGGAATGCCGATCTGATCAATGTTGGCGGCGACAAGATCAGTCCGCAGCGGATCGAGACGGGGCTGCTGGCGATCCCGGGCGTGAGCGATGCCGCTGCGTTCGGAGTGCCCGACGGCGTGGGCCTGACCCGGGTATGGGCGGCGATCACCTCCGGCGCGCCGATTGAAGATGCGGTACTGGATGCCTTCTGCGGCACGCTGCCGTCGCACATGGCGCCGCAGATCGTCCTCCAACTCGAGGATCTGCCCCGCAACGAGAACGGCAAGATCAGGCGGGAAGCGCTGGTCGATCTGGCGCTGCAACTCAGTCAACCGGCGCGCCAGGCAGAGCCCGCATGACCAGGGCGTTCGGCAGCGCCTCGGGGCGGATCAGGCGCTGCCAACGGACCGCGCTTTGTCTGATTACCCTGGCCGGGCTGCTGAACTTCATCGACCGATCGGCCCTGGCGGTGGCCAACCCGCTGATCCGGCACGATCTCGGGCTGTCGATGGGTCAGATGGGATTGTTGCTGTCCGCCTTCCTGTGGGCCTACGCGCTATGCCAGCTTCCCTCCGGCGTGCTGGTGGACCGGTGGGGACCGCGCCGGCTCCTGGGGGGCAGTATCCTGTTGTGGTCCGGCGTGCAGGCGCTGGGCGGCCTGGCCAGTGGTCTATGGGGTTTCGCCGGAGCGCGCGTCGCGCTGGGCCTGGCCGAGGCGCCGCTGTTCCCCGGAATGGTCCGCATCGTGCGCGACTGGTTCGCTCCTCATGAGCGCGGCCTGCCGAGCGGTATCGGCTTCTCCGCCAACAAGATCGGCCCGGCGCTCGCCCCGCTGCTGCTGACGCCGCTGATGCTGACCTGCGGCTGGCGCTGGACATTCGCATTGACCGGTGCCGCCGGGGTCGTGGTGGCGGGTGTCTGGTACCGGTTTTACCGGGATCCCGGCAGCCTGCGCCTGACCGCGGACGAAACCGCGTATCTGTCCGGCGGCTATGATGAAGCCGATAGCCGGCGGACGACCCTGGCCGACTGGTGCAGGCTGCTGCGCTACCGCACCACCTGGGGCATGGTCCTGGGCCTGTTCGGGGAGATGTATATGGGCTGGCTCTACCAGACCTGGCTGCCGGCCTATCTCGAAATCGAGCGCCACATGAGCATCCCGAAGACGGGGTGGGTCGCGGGCATCCCGTTCGTGTTCGGCGTCATAGGCAGCATCGGTTCCGGCTGGCTGACGGACTGGCTGTCGTCCCGGGGACTGTCGCGGGTGAACAGTTGCAAATTGCCTATTGTGAGCGGTCTGGTCGGGATGGCGGGGTTTACCGTGATCGCGGCGCTGACGCCGAGCACCATCGTCGCGGTGTCCGCCATTTCGGTGGCCCTGCTATTCAACGGCATGTCCGGCGCGATGGCCTGCACGTTGGCGAGTGTGGTCGCCCCACGCCGCTGCGCCGGGTCGCTGCAAGGCATTCAGACTTGCGGCGGGTTCGTGGGCGGCTCACTGGCACCGGTGGTGACCGGCTTCATCGTACAGGGTGGAGGCGGTTTCGCACCGGCGCTGTTGTTCAGCGCGTGCGTCGGTCTGGTGTCTGCGCTGGCATATGTGTTCGTGGTGCAGGACCGGCCTATGGAGGCGAGTGCGTTTGCCGGCGTGGCCTGAAGAAAATGTCGCGCAGGTATAGATTGAGCCTACGATAGTATGTAGGCGTCAACCGTTTGTTCACACTTTGCCGTCAAAATAAAAAAGCCGGCGGGATTTTTTCCCGCCGGCTTAACCTGGAGGTAAGAGGATGCTTGAAAACCTTACCCTCCTGGCGCTGATTGTGGTGATCGTGACCATCAAAGTCAAGATTATCATCAAGAAGCGATAGGGGGAGTGGGCCGGTCCGCAAAACGGGCCGGCCTGCCCCGGGTGATCAGGCGGTCTTGACCAACGCCGGCAGCTCATCGCGCCGGATGCCGCCGTGCCGTATCTGCCGATCCACGCTACGGCGGTGCGGGTTTGCGGCGGCGGGCGGAGAAAAATGTCGCACGAGTATAGGCCGAGTATACCGTAGTATGTGGGCGTCAACGATTTCTTCACACTTTGCCGTCAATATGAAAAAGCCGGCGGGATTGTCCCGCCGGCTCAACACTCGGAGGTAAGCCAGTGCTACAACACCTTACGCTCCTGGCGCTTACTGTGGTGATCGTGACCATCAAAGTCAAGATCATCATCAAGAAGCGATAGGGGAGTAGGCCGGTCCCGCGAAACCGGGCCGGCCTGCCCCGGGTGACTACGCCGCCTTCGCCATCTCGCGCAGCACATACCGCAAAATGCCGCCGTGCTGGTAGTAAGCCACTTCGTCAACAGTATCGATGCGGCAGATCACCGGCACCGTATCGACCGTGCCGTTCGGCCGGTGGACCACCAGCGACAGGTCCATCCGCGGGGTGATCGTGTCCAACCCGACGATGTCGATGATTTCATCCCCGGTAATGCCCAGCGACTTCCGATCGGCGCCGTCCTTGAACACCAGCGGCAGCACGCCCATGCCGACCAGATTGGAGCGATGGATACGCTCGAAGCTCTCGACGATCACCGCCTTGACGCCCAGCAGCATGGTGCCCTTGGCCGCCCAGTCGCGCGACGAGCCGGTGCCGTACTCCTTGCCGCCGAAGATCACCAGCGGCACGCCTTCCGCCTTATACTTCATCGCCGCATCGTAGATCGGCATTTCCGCGCCATCAGGCAGATGCTTCGTCATGCCGCCTTCGACGTTCTTCAGCATCTCGTTTCGGATACGGATATTCGCGAAGGTGCCGCGCATCATGATTTCGTGGTTGCCGCGGCGGGCGCCGTAGCTGTTGAAATCCTTCTGCTGCACCTGCCGCTCACCCAGGTATTCACCCGCCGGCGATGACTTCCGGATGTTGCCGGCCGGGCTGATGTGGTCCGTCGTGATGCTGTCGCCCAGCTCCGCGAGGATGCGCGCGCCCTTGATGTCGCCGACAGGCTTTGGCTCCATCGTGATGCCCTCGAAATAGGGCGGGTTCTTCACATAGGTGGAACCGTCCGACCAGCGATAGGTGGCGTTGTCGCCCTCCACCGTGATCGCCTGCCACTGCTTCGGACCCTTGAACACCTCGCCGTAGCGCTTGAGGAACTGGTCGCGCGACAGGCTGGCGGCGATGACGTCGGCGATCTCCTTGTTCGTCGGCCAGACGTCCCTTAGATAGACGGCCTTGCCGTCCGACCCGGTGCCCAGCGGCTCGGTTGTGATGTCGACCGTCACCTTGCCCAGCAGCGCATAGGCCACCACCAGCGGCGGCGAGGCCAGGTAGTTGGAGCGCACATTGGCATGCACGCGGCCTTCGAAGTTGCGATTGCCGGAGATCACCGCTGAGGCGACCAGCTTGTTGTCCTCGATCGCATCGACGATCGCGTCCTCCAGCGGGCCGGAGTTGCCGATGCAGGTCGTGCAGCCATAGCCGACGGTATTGAAGCCGATGGCGTCGAGATCCGCCGACAGCCCGGACTTGTCGAGATACTCGGTCACGACCTGCGATCCTGGCGCCAGCGAGGTCTTGACCCACGGCTTCGGCGTCAGCCCCTTCGCCCGCGCCTTGCGCGCCACCAGACCGGCGGCGACCAGCACCGACGGGTTGGAGGTGTTGGTGCACGACGTGATCGCCGCGATCACCACGTCGCCGTGGGTGATCTCGTAGTTCGTGCCGGCAACCTTCGCGGTCACGCCGACATCCGCCGCCGGCA
This sequence comes from uncultured Rhodopila sp., assembly GCF_903944925.1. GTDB lineage: Bacteria > Pseudomonadota > Alphaproteobacteria > Acetobacterales > Acetobacteraceae > Rhodopila. Next base: position 123,840 of record NZ_CAJATU010000141.1, read on the forward strand.
CGCCGAGGCCCTTGGTCAAGTCCGCCTTGAACGAGGCGCTGACGTCCTTCAGCAGCACGCGGTCCTGCGGGCGCTTCGGACCGGCCACGCTCGGCAGCACGGAGCCGAGGTCCAGTTCCAGCGTGTCGGTGAACACCGGGTCCGGCCGGCTGCCGTCATTGAACATGCCCTGGGCCTTCAGGTAGGCCTCCACCAGCGCGATGCGGTGCAGGTCGCGGCCGGACAGGCGCAGATAGTCGAGCGCGATCTTGTCGACCGGGAAGAAGCCGCAGGTCGCGCCATACTCCGGCGCCATGTTGGCGATCGTGGCGCGGTCCGGCAGGCCGAGGTGATCCAACCCCGGGCCGAAGAATTCGACGAATTTCCCGACCACGCCCTTCTTGCGCAGCATCTGCGTCACGGTCAGCACCAGGTCGGTTGCCGTCGCCCCCTCCGGCAGCGCACCGGTCAGGCGGAAGCCGATGACGTCGGGGATCAGCATCGCGATGGGCTGGCCGAGCATGGCCGCTTCCGCCTCGATCCCGCCGACGCCCCAGCCGAGGATGCCGATGCCGTTCACCATCGTGGTGTGGCTGTCGGTGCCGTACAGCGTGTCCGGATAGGCAAAGGTCGTGCCGCCATTCGTGGACGTCCACACGCACTGGCCGAGATATTCCAGGTTCACCTGATGGCAGATGCCGGTCCCCGGCGGCACGACGCGGAAATTGCTGAACGCCTCCTGGCCCCAGCGGAGGAAGGTGTAGCGCTCCCCGTTGCGCTCGAACTCGACATCGACGTTTTTCTGCTCGCTATCCGGCTTGCCGGCGTAGTCCACCATCACCGAGTGATCGATCACCAGGTCGACCGGGATCAGCGGATTGACCTTTTGCGGGTCGCCGCCGAGCCGGGTGATGCCGTCACGCATCGCCGCCAGGTCGACCACGCCGGGCACGCCGGTGAAATCCTGCATCAGGATGCGGGCGGGCTTGAACGGGACTTCGCGGGACGACGAGGCCTTCTCCAGCCAGCCGACGACGGACTTCGCGTCATCGACCTTGTAGCTACGGCCGTCCTCGAACCGCAGCACGTTCTCCAGCAGCACCTTCAGGCTGACCGGCAGGCGCGAGATGTCGCCCAGGGTCCTGGCCGCTTCCGGCAGGGAGAAATAGGCGTATTCCTTGCCCTCGACGGTCAGTGTCTTGCGTGTCTTGAGAGTGTCGTGCCCGACGGCGGTCATGCTGCGATTTCCGCCCCGTTCCTTGGGGCGCCTCTGTTATGCGGCGGGGGGTGGAGATCGCGCCGCGGATGAAATATTGACAACACGCGGGCTTTAACCACAGCGGCCGGGGATCGTCCACCGGCCGGTTTTGCAGGGGATGGATGTGCTGAAGGCAGACGGGGTCGCGGTGTTCCGGGGGGAGCGGCTGGTGTTTCGCGACCTGTCCCTGGCGGTGCCGGCTGGAGGCGCGCTGGTGCTGGCCGGCCCGAACGGGTCCGGCAAGTCTACCTTGCTGCGGCTGCTGGCCGGGCTGGTGCGGCCGGCGGCGGGGATGGTGCTGTGGGACGGGGAGGACGCGTTCGCCGATATCGCCGGGCACGGGCGGCGGGTTTGCTATGTCGGGCACCAGGATGCGGTGAAGCCGGGGCTGACGGTGACGGAGAACCTGCGCTTCGCCGCTGTTGTTTCCGGCCGATCCGTGAGGACGGCGCTCGCGGCGGTCGGGCTGGAGGCGCTGGCCGATCTGCCGGCGCGGATGCTGTCGGCGGGGCAGAAGAGAAGGCTGGCGCTGTCGCGGCTGGTGCTGTCGGCCGCACCCCTGTGGCTGCTGGATGAGCCGACGCTCGGGCTGGATACGGCGGCGATCGAGCGGTTCGGGGGGCTGCTGGCGGAGCATCGGGCGGCGGGCGGGATGGTGGTGGCGGCGACTCATGTGCCTCTGCCGCTGGCGGACGTGGCCGGGCTGCGGTTGGGCTGATGCGGGTTTTTTGGGCGGTGCTGGCGCGGGATTTGCGCCTGTCGGTGCGGCATGGCGCGGATACGCTGGCGGCGCTGCTGTTCTTCGTGGCGACGGCGTCGCTGTTTCCTTTGGCGATTGGCCCGGGGCCGGAGACTTTGGGGCGGATCGCGCCGGGGATCATCTGGGTGTGCGCGCTGCTGGCCGCTTTGTTGCCGTTGGATCGGCTGTTCGGGGCGGATCTGGAGGACGGGTCGCTGGATCTGCTGATGCTGTCCGGGCTGGGGGCCTCGGGGATCGTTGGGGCGAAGGCGCTGTCGCATTGGCTGGTGACGGGGGTGCCGCTGCTGCTGGTGGCCGCGCCCGTGGCGGTGATGCTGCGGATGCCGGAGGGGGGTATTCCGGCGCTGCTGATCGGGCTGCTGATCGGGAGTTTGCTGCTGTCGCTGTTCGGGGGGATGGGGGCGGCGATCGTTTTGGGTGCCCGGCGGGGCGGCGTGCTGCTGCCGCTGCTGATTTTGCCGCTGGTGACTCCGGTGTTGATATTTGGGGCGGCGGCGGCGGACGCGGCGGCGGGGGGGTTCTCGGCGCGGCCGCATTTGTTGTTGTTGGGGGCGATGCTGGCGGCGGCGTTGCCGCTGTGCCCGTTGGCGGGTGGGGCGGCGTTGAGGGGGGCGGTGGAGTAGGGTTGGTTGGCAACCCAGTACACTAAGAGGCACCGCTGGTTTCGGCAGGCACTTGAATCAAAAATCAAAATTTTCGAGCATGTTTGAATTTTGATACGCAAGGGATGCGGCGCGCACCGCGTCGTATTTGTCATGCCTCTTGACAACATGGAAAGTTTATGATCACATAATTATAACTATTTCGTTATAGAATGTCAGAACGCGGCTGTCGCCTCGTTTATAGATGGAGTCCAATAATGAATTTACCACCGCGTGTGCTTGCGGTTCTTGGCGTTTGCTTAATAAGTGGCTGTCAAGGCGTTCAGTGGGATCAGTCAGATCAGGTTGCAAAACGGATCATTGGCGTCTTTCCAACGACCAAATTGGCGATCGCCGGGGACTACAAGTACCATCCCGAATACCTCGTTGGCTCGATCGCCTGTGTCTACTCAAACGATGACATAGCACGCCTCGCCGACGTACCTAATATCTCTCGACCTTCGCCGCAGACCGTTACGGAATTGTCCACGACTGATCCTTCGAAAGGATTAATGGCATCCGGCTACGCAACTGCCAGCGCAGGCGCTGCGATCCAGGCCGCGGTTGCAGGAGGGTCAATCGACCTGAAGTCCGCCTGGAGCTACGAGATACGCGACGTATCAGCGTCAATTCTCCCTCAAGCGATTCCCCAGGCAAGCGTCAGTCAGGTGCTGGCAACTCTTGATGCTCAGCAGGTCTCTGCTGATTGCGAGCTGGTAGCAATTTCCGGTGTAGCGCTTGTCTACCTTCACTCACAGGAAATGAATAGCATAGATGCAAACGCTAAGAGCGTAGTTGGACCCGCGATCGGATTCGGAGGCAGCGTCTATGCGAAAGGCGAGCAGGGACGCGAAAACTACGCTTGGTTTATCCGCGTCGCAAAGCAGCCTGTAGCGCGCCCGGCTGGCGCTCCTGCATATGTGCAGCCATCGGCTTCCCCCGCACCTAACCTGGGGGTCAATGCCTCCCTAGTACCCACTTTGGGGCAGACGGCTGCGATGGAAAACGCCGGCCCATTTGCAATACGGCTCACCAACAATCGACTTCCTGAAGTAAAGTCAGGACCAAGCGTCCGGCTGCCTCCCGTACAGGAATTGAAGATGTTCCACTAAGGACATCGATCTGCTCGGTGGGTGCTGATCATTGGACAGCGAGCGTATGCGGCAACGGGCAAGTTCTCGACCCGGCCGCATCGGCTGCTTGTTCCGGTGGCAATGTTGGGTGCGGTTTTGCCGCTCTGTCAGCTAGCGGATGGCGCGGCGTTGCGGTCGCGGCGAACCAGAGGTTGTTCTGCGTGCATCGTAGTCCGAATCGCGGCATAAGGCGCTCCATGCAGGTGCCCATGGCAGACACCGATCCGGACTTCGACGCTCCCTCGGACGAGGCGCTTGACGCCGAGGCCGAAGCCGACTTCGCGGCCGGGCGGGTGATACCGCATGAACGCAAGCCGGAGCGGCTTTTGAAACTCGCCAAAGGCGAGAGCGTTCCGCCCCCTGAGGTCTGATGCATGCAGGTCGTCTGGACCGCCGCCGCAGCGCGGGGGGGTCTGGCGCGCTTATCAATACCTCAACGAGCGCAACCCGCGCGCGGACCGCGATCTGGCCGAGGCGCTGTATGCAGCCGGCGACAGTCTGGCCGAACTGCCAAACCGAGGGCGCCCTGTCGCCGGCACCAGAATGCGGGAGCTTGTAGCCGCCCCTCCCTACATCATCCGCTATCGGGTCAGCGGCGACACCGTGGTGATCCTCCGGGTCCGTCACACGTCCCGGCGGCCGACCTGCCCGTGACGTTCGGGTTGCGGCCTTGCCGTCCGATCAAGCCTCGGTCTTGCCTCGTAACCCCGGCACATGCGGCCCATAGAACGCCCGCAGCGCCGCCACTTCCCGGGCAAGGTCCTCCGGCGTCGGCAACGGAAGCGGAAGCCCGGCGGCAATGATACCTGCGAAAACATCATGCTGCGTCGCCTTCGGCCCGAGGCACTTCGCGGCCTCCCGCGCCGAGATGTCGCCGGCCGAGTAGCGCCGCAGAATGATCAGGGCGTTCTCGTCGGGTGCACCACCCGGATATCGCGGCTCGGACTCGCCCCCGCCGCCCGCTCGATGATGGTGTTCCATACGTCCTCCGCTGACGCGATCAATCCGCGCTCCTCCGCGAACGCGAGCATAGCCCGGGTGGTGGCAATGACGACTATATCCGTAAGCTGTTCCCGCTGGATCAGCTTCGGCATCTTCTTGTCTTCGTATATCACGAGAGCCGGGCCGCCCACCTCCGGCAAGCTATCGACCAGCCAGTCGCGGATCGCGCGTTCGCCGGCATCCTGGAGCCTGAAGCCCGGATCGGTTTGCCGCGCCAACCGGTATGCCTCGCCGATCTCGGTCGTGACCACCTCCACTGGCTGGTTGCTTCCCGGCGCCTGTCCGTTCTCCAGCCACGTGGCCACATCCAGCGCCCATGGCCGTTCGAGGTCGGCCGTTGCCTCGTAGGCGACAATGTCCATCACGATGACCCGCCCGAACGCCTGCAGCAAACGAAGCTGCGCCGCCGCCGCAAGATGGATAAGCCTAAATCCGGCAGTTGTTTAATTGCCCGTCGCGGCCGAATCGGCGGAATCTGCCGGGATGGAAGCGCACAAGCAGATCAATTCCACTCACCCGCAGGGTGAACAACCGTTGGTTGAGGCACGGTCCGCGATAGCCGACACCTTCGCCGGCCGGGTCCACGTCGAATGGGATTCGGCGGCCCCGGTCACGCCCTTCGGGCAGTTGCCGTTCTTCATCGACTACCTCAAACAGGCCGGGCTGTTCGACGCCTGGGTGGCTGACTGCCCGCTATCGCTCACCAGCCCGAATGCAGCCACCAAGCGTGACCTGCTCGGCACCGTGCTGCTGTCGGTGCTGGCGGGCCATCGCCGCTACGCGCACATCACCGCGCTCCGCTGCGATGCGGTGAACCCGCCCTTGCTCGGCATGCGCAAGGTTCTCAGCGAGGATGCGGTGCGCCGCGGCCTGGCGAAGATCGACGAGGCGAAAGGCCTGCCCTGGCTGCAAAACCACCTGGA
>NZ_CAJATU010000142.1 GCF_903944925.1 uncultured Rhodopila sp.
CTCGAGCAGATGCGACAGCGAGCGTGCCAGGCGGTCGATCCGTGCGACCATCAAGGTGTCGCCGCGCTTGACCCGCGCCAGCGCAGCGGCAAGTTGCGGCCGCGACCGCTCACCGCCCGAGGCGTGCTCCTCAAAGATCTCGCCGCAGCCGGCCGCGTGCAGGGCATCGAGTTGCGGGCCAAGGTTCTGATCGTCGGTTGAGACCCGCGCATAGCCGATCAACGCCATCGTTTTCGCCTCCGCACGGCAGCCTAACCCCTCTTTTCAGATCATGGAAGTTCTCGTGAAACGGAGGTTTGAAGAGCAGATAATAACGTGAAAGTCGCCGCCGGCAACCGCGGCATCCCAACGCCTGCGGCCTTTTACCCGGCAGCCAAACTCCGCCAGCGCGGCCGCCATCCCCGGGTGCCACGCCCCGTCGGGCCGCCGGAGCACGGCCAAACGAGACCGAAAATATAATAATGGTTATTGAATGAGAAGGCGGTGTTAGGATACGCTATCGTCTAACCTACTGTATTTCTGTGTGGCGTTGAGCATGCTCAGAACCCTGAATCGAACGTCGTCGTCGGCACTCGCCGCCGAAATCGCATACGCATCCGCCGCCATCGCGCGCCTCGACCAGGCTCTTGTGAACCACCCGCTCCGGCATGCCTTTCTCTACCGTGCGCGGCTCGACGCGGTGCGACGGCAAGCCGCCGTCGATGGCCGCGTCATTGACCCCTGGCATCTCGCTGCGATGATCGAAGGTCTGCGGCTGCGCATGGATCTCGCGCTCTCGATCGCCGAGCGCGGCCAGATCTTCGAAGCCGGACGCCATGCCTTGAGCCTCTACCAGTGGCTGACCGCACCGGATTTCGATGCGGAGGGTGAGGTCAAGGCGGCCGAGAAGACCCTCGCCGAAGCCGGCAAAGGGATGCATCCGCTGCTCGCCGCCGCCCGGGCCATGCAGACCTGGCTCGATGCCGGCGGCACCCGCCCGGCCATCCGCACCGCCATCGTCAGGCTCTGGACACGGGAGAAGATCACCCGGCTGCCGCTGCCGTTGACCGGCGCCGCGGCCCTCAAGCCTCAGGAGCAATGGGACGAGGAACCTTGGACCCATCTATTTCTGCACGCGCTCGGTGACGAGGCCGCGGACTGGCTTCAGCTCCTGTCCGATATGGAGCGCGCGTGGTTCCGGGCGCGGGCTCTGGTTTCCGGTAGGCGCAGCAACTCCCGCGCCGCCATGGCCGTCGACATGCTCGCAGCCGCCCCCATCGCGTCCGCTTCGACACTGGCGGCGGGCCTCGACATGGCCGTCCAGAACGTCTCAGGCCTGCTGCAGGACTTCTGCCGCGCCGAGATCGCCGTTGAGGTCACGCATCGATCGAAACGCCGGCTCTACAGCCTCGCCACCCTCGCGCCTGTCCGGGACCGGGTGGCGCCGCCGCGGCGTCCCGAACCGGGCCGTGGCCGCGGCCGTCCGCCGATAGACCGCGACGATGACGCGCCATTTGTGCCCGCCCCCCTGCCCCCGCTGTCCTTGGTCGAGCGCCGCGCGTTCGATTACAGCGACCTGGACCATTGGATGGAGCACCTTGACCGGGCCATCGGGAAAATGAAGCGAAGTCTCGACACCCTGGCTCGATAACCGCGCTTAGGTCGAGGATCCTTGGGTAAAACACATGGGTTTGTCGCGTCATATCGCGTTGGACCGAAATTTCCGGTCGGATGTGGGCGCAGGCGGGCTGTTCCCGCGAACACGATGCGAATTCGGCCATGGATTGGTCTCCGGCAGCGTGACGGGTCGGGAGCGCGGAGCGAACCGTAGACTCTGCGCTCTTAAGGTCTTATGAACGAGACCGCATGACCTGTTCCGGCTATTGCACGAGACCTTAATATGCAGTCCTCGGCCCTGGAGTCGCTTTCGCCAAAGCTGCGGCGGTCGCTGGCCAAGCTCGGCGGCGACATCGCAACCGCACGCCGAAAACGAAACCTGACCGTGATGATGATGGCGGAGCGAATCGGCTCGGCCAAATCCACCTATCTGAAGGTGGAGAAGGGCGATCCCTCGGTTTCGATGGGCGTCTATGCAATGGCGCTGTTCGTCCTCGGGTTCGGCGACGCGATCGGCGACATCGCCGATCCGCGTCGTGACGACGTGGGCCTGTTGCTCGACGCCGAACGGCTGCCAAAGCGCGTGCGTCCGAAGAAGGCGCCGGTCGGACTATGAGAAGAACCATCCATGTCGCGATCGGGGACAACGCCCGCGGGCTCGGGACGCTGCGCTTCGACGCGCAGGGGGCGCGCGAGAACGCCGCCTTCGAATATGCCGCCGCGTGGCTGGCGGCCACGGACCGCTTCACGATCGACCCTGGCCTTCCCTTGTTGGCTGGCCCCCAATTCCATCGCAAAGAGCGAGGCGGATCCGTCTTTCATGGCGCGATTGCAGACGCCGAACCGGATGGCTGGGCACGCCGCGTCATCCTGCGCGACCACGCCAAACGGCGGCAGGAGGCGAGACGTGCCGGCGCGGACGTCGAGAGCCGTCCCCTGAACGCCCTCGACTTCCTGCTGGCGGTTGACGATGCGAGCCGCGTCGGTGCGTTGCGCTTTGCTGATGAGGATGGGGTCTTCCAGCGCGCGGCCGAAGCGGGCCGGCGCACCGCGCCGCCGCTGATCGAACTTGGCCACCTGCTGTCGGCGTCGAATGCGATCGAGACGCATACCGAGACGGCGGAGGATTTGCGCTACCTTCGAGGCCGGGGCACGTCGCTGGGCGGCTTGCGCCCGAAATGCACCGTGGTCGATGACGACGGGCGGCTGTCGATCGGCAAGTTTCCAAGCGTCGCGGACGATCACGCGGTCAGCAAAGGCGAGATCCTGGCGCTGCGGCTTGCCGCCGCTGCCGGTATCAATGCCGCCGAAGGTCGCCTGGTAGAGAGCCAAGGCAGCCCGGTGGCTTTGATCCGGCGCTTCGATCGTCTACCGGGCGGCGGGCGGCTGATGTACGTCTCCGCCGCCACGATGCTCGGTGTCGATGTCGCCGAGTCCGGCGAGCACGCCTATACCGAGATCGTCGATGCTTTGCGGATGAACGGCGCCGCGCCGCAGGCCGATACGGAGGAACTCTGGCGGCGTATCGCCTTCTCCATCCTGATCACCAATGTCGATGATCATCTGCGCAACCACGGCTTCCTGCATGTCGATCGCGGGCAATGGCGGCTTGCGCCGGCATTCGATGTCAACCCGTTCCCGGACCGGGTTCGCGAGTTGAAGACCTGGGTGTCGGAAGATGCCGGTCCGGAGGCAACGATCGAGGCGCTGTTGTCCGCCCTGCCCTATTTCCGGATAGCCGCGCCACGTGCCGGA
>NZ_CAJATU010000143.1 GCF_903944925.1 uncultured Rhodopila sp.
AGCCGACAGCCTCCGCGCAGGCCGGGTTGGTGCTGCATGCGCTGTGGTCGTCGTTGTTCGGTCTATGTGCGGCAAGGGTTTCTGCCACGCCGGGTCCGTCGGAACAGACGAGGAGGACCCGATCATGACCATTCCGGCTGACCTCGAGGCGCAGATCCTGCGCTATTACCATGTCGAAAAATGGCGCACCGGAACGATCGCCCGGCAGTTGCACGTGCACGCCGAAACCGTCGGCCGGGTGCTTGCGCAGGCCGGCCTGCCGCGCATCGGGGCGCCGCAGCGCGCATCGAAGATCGATCCCTATTTGCCGTTCATCCGAGAGATGCTGGCCAGGTTCCCGACGCTGACCGCCAGCCGCCTGCACGCAATGGCCGGGGAACGCGGCTACCGTGGCGGCAAAAGCCACTTCCGCGCCGTCATCGCCTGCCATCGGCCGCGCCCGCAGGCGGAGGCTTATCTGCGCCTGCGGACGCTGCCCGGGGAACAGGCGCAATGCGATTGGGGTCACTTCGGCCACATAACGATAGGCCGGGCGCGCCGCGCGTTGATGGCCTTCGTCATGGTGCTGAGCTTCTCGCGGCACATCTTTCTGCGCTTCTTCCTCGACGCCCGCATGGAGAACTTCCTGCGCGGCCACCTCGGCGCCTTCGCCGCATGGGGCGGGATCCCGAGGGTCATTTTGTACGACAATCTGCGCAGCGCCGTGCTGCACCGGCAGGGCAGCGCAATCCAATTCAACCCGGCCCTGCTCGAGTTCGCCAAGCATTACCGCTACGAACCGCGCCCCGTCGCCGTCGCCCGCGGCAACGAAAAAGGCCGCGTGGAAAGAGCCATAAGGTTCGTCAGGGACGCGTTCTTCGCCGCGCGCACGTTCGCCGATCTGGAGGATCTCAACGCTCAGGCCGACGCCTGGTGCCGCGGCCTGGCCGCCGATCGGCGCTGCCCGGAAGACCAGACCCGCAGCGTCGGCGAGGTCTTCGCCGAGGAAGCATCATTACTGCTGAAGCAGCCCGACAATCCCTATCCCGTCCTTGAGCGGGTGGCCGTCAAGGCCGGCAAGACACCCTATGTCCGGTTCGATCAAAACGATTACACGGTGCCGCACACGCATGTGCGACGCACGTTGACCGTGCTGGCCGATACCGACCGGCTGCGCATCGTCGAGGCCGGGGAGATCGTCGCCAGTCATCCGCGCAGCTACGACAAGGGCGCGCAGATCGAGGAGCCGGCCCATGTCGAGGCACTGGTCGCGTGGAAACGCCAGGCACATCGCCACCGCGCGACCGATCGCCTGGCCCTGGCCGCGCCGGCCAGCCGGACCTTGCTCGTCCGCGCCGCCGAGCACGGCCATAACCTCGGCACCATCACCGCAGCTTTGGTCCGGCTGTTGGAGCGCTACGGAGCGAGCCAGCTCGACGCCGCCATTATCGAGGCGCTCGAGCGCAATGTGCCGCATCCCAACGCGGTTCGTCTGGCGCTCGAACGCCAGCGCGAGGATCGCCGGCAGGCCCCGCCCGTCGCCCTGACACTGCCGGCGCATGTCCGGGCACGCGACAAGGCCGTGCAGCCGCATTCCCTCGATACCTACGACCAGCTGAAGAAGGTGGGTCATGACGAACCCTGACGCCTTGCAAGCCCGCGCCAAGGCCTTGCGTCTGCACGGTCTGCTGGCGCATTGGCCGGAAGCCATCGCCGCCGGGTGGGCTGCGTCGCTCATCGAGTGGGAGGAGGACGAACGCGCCCGCCGTAGTCTCGAGCGCCGCCTTCAGGGCGCGCATATCGGGCGCTTCAAACCGTTGTGCGACTTCGACTGGAACTGGCCCGCCGCCATCGACCGGGCGACCTTCGAGGCGTTGATGACGCTCGACTTCCTGAAGGACGCGACCAATGCCGTGCTGGTCGGCCCGAACGGCGTCGGCAAATCCACTTTGGCTCGCAATCTCGCCCATGAGGCGCTGATACACGGCCATACCGTCCTGTTCACCAGCGCCGGCCAACTGCTGGGCGAACTGGCCTCGCTCGACAGCGATTCCGCCCTCCGCCGGCGACTGCGCCATTATGGGTTCTTACCCGCAAAGGTCCCAAACACGACATAGGCTTTCGGCTAACAAGCTGATATCAGATGAATATCCGGCATTTTGCTCCCCCCAAAATGGGACGACTTTAGACGGCCGATTTTGGGGGGAGAATCCCGAAGCTGTCGGTGAGCTTGTCCTCTGAGAAATCGTACTCCCCCAACATGTTGACGTGAGCCCAGGATTGCGGGGAGTGCGCTTTGATGGCGAGCATCATCTCGGCCCGCGCAGCCGGTTCGGCGGTCCGCAGGCGCATTTCCAGATAGAGGTAGTTCCAGCAGACGATAGCGTTCTTAATCAGGCGATTGCAGGACTCGGCGACCTGCTGGTCCTCCTGGAGCGCGAATATGAAGTCGCGCGGGCTGCCGATTGCCACAGCTCGGGTAAACCGGTTGGCGAGTTCGATTTTGTTGAGCAGCGCCTCGATGGCCATGCGTAGTTCGACGTTGTCGATGTAACGCAGAACAAAGAGGGTTTTGATGATGCGTCCGAATGCCTTGAGCGCGGTGTATAGGCTGTTATGTTTTGAATACGAATTTAAGCGACGAAAAATGTCCGATGCCGTGACCCTTTTGAGTTTAATGGTAACCGCAAGACGCAAGATTTCATCCCAGTGAATACGAACCATGTCCTCATCCACATATTTGTCCGGTTGAACTACCCAGGATTTTCGCTCTTCTTGAGACGTCGACTTGAACCCATACAAGGTCTGGTGCTTCAGGCTCTTGATCCGGGGTGCGTAGGAAACGTCGAGAAAGTGGCTCGTGCCGAAAATGACCTCGGAGTAACCGTGAGTGTCGGTCGAGTGGATAGTCGATCTGACCACATCGTCATGCATCAAGCCATCGATGACATAGGCACTATCGCGCTCCGCGGCGCTGAAAACAGTTGAATACCAAAGGAGTGCCTTGTCACTGATGTAGGTGTAGACGCTGACGCCTTGGCCCTTGCCGAAGTATTTGTAGGAATGGTTGGCGGTCAGGGAGTCGACAGTGACCTCGAACTTTTGCCCATCGCTGGCTGTGTGGGATTGGTCTGGCTTTCGCCGATAGATTTCCGGAAGCTCCAGGCCGTCCATAAACGCGACAACGCGGTCATTGGCGGCGATGAGGTTTTCCCGGGAAAAGTGCCAATTTGCCGCATGCTCAAGGGCATCTTCCTTGATGGTCCCAGAGATACGGGCCATCTTCCGTAGGCCAATGCCACAGCCGAGGCCGATGACTCCGGCAAAGAGAACAGCGCGGGAAACTGGCCGGGCGTACTGCTGCTGTAAGTGTGCCAGGCTATCCGTGAAGCCTGTCGCCTCGTTGACGGTGCTCAGGATTTCGGTTAACGGCACGTAGTGCCGCTGCGGGAGATATTGCGACAGCGTGGTTACCTCAACTTCGTCCAGCTTCGGTGTTTGGACCTTTAGGTGGCCAGACGGCATCTGCTTGGCGTGTATGTTCGTTCCATCGGCTATGTGCTTGTTCGTGAGGGCGAATTGGCTGTCGAGAGCCTTTTTCAGAGCCAAGAGTGTTGGATTTGGATCCGAGAAGGCGTTCATTCCAGCTTGTTCAAGCAGCTGACTCCGTTCACGTCGCCACTGGTCGGGACTGATCAGGTAGTCGTCCAGGGGGCGATATTTGTGGGACTGCGTCAGGCTTATGCTCCCAGATTTTATGGCCTTGCTGACGTGCTGGAACAACATGACCTTGTAGAGCGAAGGCCGGAACTCGGTGCCACTCCCGACAGCCTTGCGCTCCGACGGATCCAGAAACCCGACGGGAGCAGACTTGGTGACCTGCCCATCGACCTCGCGGAAGTACTCGAGTGCGGCGAGTAGCGGCTTGATGTGGCTTTCCGTCCGGAAAGCCAGTGATTTTAACACGCCAGACACCTGATTTTGCAGACGGCGCGACCTGGCTTCCAAGATGTCAAAATATTGGGCGTCGTCTGTCTCAGACGAGGCCGTGGTTTCCTTGATATCCTGGAGTATCTCGTCTGACAGCACGGGTTCTGAATCAATTGGAAACAGCAAGAGACGCAAACTTGTGAGCTTGTCGGCATCGCTGAGATCAGCAGCGTCGAAGACGTTTTGAAGCGTAGCCATGGCAGTTTTAAAATGGACTTCGAAGGCCTGAATCCGGGCTTTCAGCTTTGCTGCCTGTGACTTCCGCTCTGCAAAGCACCAGTCCTTGAATTCGCGGGCCGCGGAGTTTTCTGCCGTCTTGACGGAGCTCAGTAGCGTGGCGACCAGATTGTCTTGCAGATTGTAGTATTGGTAGGCGACGAAGGCGATCAGGTGCATCTGACGGTCTAATGTTTTACGTCGCCGAACATCGTGAACGTCCGACTTCATGACAGCCAATGCGTAGGCCCGCATGCTGTTCAGGTCCCACCCGAGGACGGCGACGATTGGTTCGACCTGATGGAATAGCTTCGCCAGGTCGGCATGATTTGCCACCCGGGCCTTGATGACCATTGGGCGGACAGACTGCGTGTTCTGTTTCAGAATCGTCAGCCGGTGCCGCTTCGCGGCCTCCGGGCCGTCATCCTCACCCAACAGCGCTTCAAGTGCGCTGGCTATGTCCGTCGTCATGTGTTTTGCAATCAGGACGAGCTGCCGCGCCCGGAACCGGGAGATTGCACCAAGGATGAGATCCTGTAGGCTTCGATAACTCGGGGATATCGACCGGTCCGCGGCAAGATGCTCTACAGCCGCGTAGAAGATGACCTTTGGTTTTTCGTGCGCCGTCACTTTTTGTTCGATGATCAGAACCAAACGTGCTTCACCTGCGGTATCCAATCGGCTGAAGCCAGACAGGCGCTCGATGACCCGCTCATGTCGCTGCCGCGTTCGAATGGGATACGCGCTGGTCTCAAAGATCGCAGCTTCATAGCCCAACTGGCTCGCCACGAATCCAATGTCTCTGATCTGAAAGCTCTCGGCGGCAAAGCATCGCCGGCTTCGCCGGAAATATCCCGCGTTCAGGCAGAAGCCGATCTTGTGCACCGGATCGCGGAGCTGCTCTGTCTCGCTTTGAAAAGCCACCGGCAAATCAAAGGCGGCCTTACGCTGAGCGGCGTTCATCAGCGGCGGTGTGTCGAAGGCGCGCTTCTCGGCGGGAGACAGGATCTGCATCCTGGGCATGAGCGTGTCTCATTTCAGGTTGGTGAAGACGTTTGATACACTTTATTTATGAGACGGGATATGATACAGGTTTAGGCGCGATCGTTGGTCGATTCACCCGCGTCGCACAAACGACCGTCTGTGAGACGCCGATGAAGCTCGGATACGCACGGATTTCAAAGGCGGATGGGTCACAGACCCTGGACCTGCAACTCGACGCCCTGACCGCTGCCGGGGTCGCCTCAGGACAGGTTTACAAAGACGAGGCCTCCGGAAGGCGCGACGACCGGCCTGGTCTGGAAGCCTGCCTCAAGGCGCTTCGCACTGGCGATGTCCTCCACGTGTGGAAATTGGACCGGCTCGGTCGCGACCTGAAGCACTTGGTGACAACCGTTCGTGGCCTCTCTGAGCGCGGCGTCGGCCTCAGCGTGCTCACCGGCCAGGGCGCCAATATCGACACTACGACCTCAAGCGGGAAACTGATCTTCGGGATATTCGCGGCGCTGGCCGAGTTTGAAGGCGATCTCATCAGAGAACGCACGATGGCCGGTCTCGTCGCTGCCAGAGCCCGTGGGCGCAAGGGCGGGCGCCATTTCGAACTCACCAAAAATCAGATCCGCTTGGCGCAATCGGCTATGGCCACCCGCGAGACGCCGGTGGCGGACCTCTGCCAGGAACTCCAGATCAGCCGTGCCACCCTCTATCGCTACGTAAGCCCAACTGGCGAACTTCGAGACCATGGACGACGGGTTCTCAGCGCCTGAATCCTATGTCGCGTTTGGGACCTTTGCGGGGTTTGACCCAACATAGGCGCCGGCATAGAAGGGGTTGGACAAGATGTCGCGGACCAGGCTCTGCGAGGGGATCTTCCAGACCAGCCCGGTTCCCTGGATCGGGTTGGCCGGTAGCTCCATGTCGTGGTCACGGAACCATTGGAATGTCTGACGCACACTCCACAATTCTCGGAACTTGTTGAACACCGTTTGGATCGCTTCGCTGACCCGGCGATCGGGGTGAAACGCAATCTTTCCGACAGCGTCGCGGGCATACCCGATCGGGAGCCTTTTGAACAGTTCGCCGCGGCGGGCTTTGGACTCCTGCCCCGCTAGCAATCGCTGGCGTATGACCTTGAGCTCGACGACGCTGAG
>NZ_CAJATU010000144.1 GCF_903944925.1 uncultured Rhodopila sp.
ACTGACGCGCCGCTTGTTTACGGCGATCTTGAAAGCCGGCTGAAGGCCCTGCATAAGCTGGGGTTCATTCCTGACGCTCGTTTGGTTTCAGCGATGGGGCAAGCCATTCGTCGCGCCCAGTGAACGGGCAAATCGCCGAGCGGGCGCCGGATTGGCCAGCGGCCTGCCGCTGCTGCCAGCGCGGGCTACGTCGCGAGCCTGCCGCAGCGTCCGGAGTTTCTGGTTCATCCCCCGTGCCGAACCCGACTGGCGAGCCCGGCAATAAGGCGATCAACGCACCCGCCCCGCCTCTCATTTCACGCCGGGGTGTTTGCCCTGCCGGGCATCCCGTTCGACAAACCGCTCTTTGGGCACCAGGCCGATATGCAAGGTATATCATTGTAATCTATCGGGATTTAATACGGGTGGCGGATGCGCGGTTCAGTGCGCACCTGAAATCGCCGTCCCCGAAAGACGGAGGAAAAAGATGACGGTTACGCTTGAGGAGTCAGCAAGGACTTCACGCCGAAGGAGCGAGCGCATCTCGCCGTGCGGACGGCGGAACTGGTGGAGGAGGAGTTGACCCTGCGCGATTAACGGCAGTCGCGGCACGTGACGCAGGAGCGGATGGCGGAACTGATGGGCGTCGAGCAGGAGATCGTATCCCGGCTGGAGCGGCGCGCCGATCTGCTGCTGTCAACGCTCGGCAGCTACGCCGCCGCCATGGGCGGCACACTGCGGCTGGTCGCGGAGTTCCCGAACCGGCATCCGGTGAGCATCGAGCTGGCCGAGATTACCGGCTCGGCGGGCTCGCCGCGGACGCGCCGGTAAGCCGGCGGCGTGACCGCCCAATGGTCCGGCAGGGCAGGGGGCCTGTCGCCGCGGGGGCGGGCCATATCCCGTGTCCGGGGCATTTTCAGTCCGCACCCCGGAGGTCCCGTGTTCCGCCGACAAGCGCAATTATCACGCATACACGTGGGCGAGTCTGTTTACCGCGCTTTTGAATAGGGGTGCCTTAATTCTCTAAACGGCCGAAACGACTTGAAGATTCGATACGCAGCCAACGCGGCGAGGGCGCGAGATCCGACACGGCAGGCGGACGAAGCGCCGCCGCGACGGCGGCGCGGCATCCCGCCGCTGCCGCCTCAAGCGGGGCGATAAATATGCCGCTCCGCCAGCCGCTGCCGGTCCGCCGCGTCGGATTTCTCAGCGGCCTCGCGTTCGACCTCATCGGCATCGGCGGTGCGGACGGGCGCAATGTCGATGGCGCCCTCCGCCTCGACAAGGCAATCCTCGACCAGATAATCGGCGGTCTCCTCCTGGCCGCGCAGGATCTGCTCGCGCGCGACGTCTAAGGCATGCTGAGCGCGATCAAGCGGATCGCCAGCGATGGTCAGCGTTCGCTGCCGGCGCAGCCAGTCGAGCAAAGAATCCGCTGCTTCGCAAACCCGCACTGCGCCTCGGTGCGTCCCAACCCTTGATCCCTAATGGTATCTCTTGCGCATTTTTATCATCAGATCGATAATCTCGCAACGAAATCCTGACCGAATTGTTCCGGGCTAGGCCAGCGTGGCGACTTGCTAGGCGTTATCAGCGCCGAGCGACAAAAAGGCATGAGGTGCGGTGATCGAAACCCCCGATAATGAGAACGGGCTGGCGGTGAGCGGCAGGGGAATCGGGTGAACCTTTTCACCCGGTGATGAGGCTTGCAAGAAACTCATCATCCCACCCTGCCGCCTTGCGCCTGCCGCGCAACGAGTTCTTGCCTGGAGCTCGTCTGAGCAGGTTGAGTGCCATGTGCTTGATGG
>NZ_CAJATU010000145.1 GCF_903944925.1 uncultured Rhodopila sp.
ATGGTCGATATCGACGCGGCCGGTCTCGTTGAGGGTGACGGCGAGGGCGTCGGCGGCGGTGGCGATCAGCGGCGCGGCGGGCGGGGCGATGACCCGCTCGCGGAAGATCGGCCCCGGGCGGGCGAGGCCGGTTTCGAGGTCGTAGTCCTCGATGCTGGCGACCAGCCAGCAATCCGGATCGTCGGCGAAGGGGGCGAGGTTCGGCCGGCGATGGGTTTCCCGCTCCTCGCCGGTGTCCGCGTCTGTCGTTACCGAGACGACGGTGTGGTTGATCGGCCCGAAGCCGCGGACGAAGCTGCTGTAGGCGATGCGCAGCCGGACTTGGGCGGCGGCCCAAGGCAGATCGGCGGCCTGGGCGCGCAGCACGTCGCGCGCCGCGTCGCGGATCGGCAGTAGCGCGCGGATGATCTTGGCATTGCGGGCGAAGATGCCGTCGCCGCTCTTGCCGTCGCGGATGCTGACGAATTCCGGCGTTCCGCCGACGATCTGCATGAGGCGTCCGGCCTTGCCCGGAAAGTAGGAACCTTCCTTGATCGTCGCGCCATCGGCTGCGGTGCCCGCCTGCACTGGCGTCCCGGCCTCGTCGTCGCTATCGTTGTCGCTGTCGGCGTCGGCGAGGCACGCGCCGGAGGGGGTGACGATGCCGGATGGAAGCCGGTCGAGCACCGCAGTCAGCAGGGTTGCGAGCGGCGGCGCGTCCTTGCGCGGCCGGCAGGTATAGGTCAGGCCCGGGCCGTAGATGCCGCGCCGCATCGCGTGCTCGCCCAACACCATCTCCGGGTGCTCGGCAAAGTAACGATTGACATCGATGCAGCGTCCGGCGGGATTCGCGCCGTCGGCGGGTTCGTCGCCGGCTTCATCCTCCGCATCCGCCATCGCCGGCTCAACCGGTGCGAGGCCGATCCAGGCGGGACCCTCCGGCGCCTCGCCGGCCGCGCGGCGCTGGAACACCAGCAGATCGACAACCACGCCGGTGCCGGCGTCGGCCTGCATGCTGCCCTCGGGCAGGCGCACCGCGCCCACGAGGTCTGCCATGCCGGCGATATGTGCGCGGGCCGTTGTGCCGGCCTTGTCCATCGTGCCGGTGCTGGTGACGAACAGCGCGATGCCGCCGGGGCGCAGCCGCGCGATTGAGCGTGCAATGAAGTAGTCGTGCAACCGCAGCCGCAAGGCGCGGGTGGCGGAATCGGCCCGCACCACGCGGTCGGAGAACGGCGGATTCCCGATCGCGAGATCGAACCCTCCGGACAGGGTGCTGCGAGTGTAGTCCTCGCACCGTACCCGCGCCTGCGGATGCACGAGCCGGGCGATGCGGGCGGTGACCGGATCGTATTCGATGCCGGTGAGTTGGCAGGCATCGCGCAGCGTGGCGGGCAGCAGCGCGAAGAACAGGCCGGTGCCCATGCCGGGTTCCAGCACGCGCCCGCCGGCAAAGCCGAGCCGTTCGGCAGCGCACCATAGGCCGCGGATGATCGTCTCCGGCGTGTAGTGGGCATACTGCGTAGCGCGTTGCAGGGCGGCGTATTCTTCCGGCGTGACGGCGGCTTCGAGCGCCGCGCCGGTCTCCTCCCAGCCGGGGCGAAACGCCTCCTCGCCGGGGCGGCGGAAGCAGTTCTGCGCCAGGTCGGAAGCGCCGAAGCTGATAAAGCGCAACAGCATGGACTGCTCATCGGCCGTCGGGATGCGGCCCGAGACTTCCAATTGCTTCGACAGGGTGATGGCGGCGATGTTGTCGCGGGCGCGTGCCGGCCAGCCGCGGGCGAGGGATCGGTCGGTCTCCAGATGAAAGTTCGTGCCACGCGGCTCGCTGATCGGCTCCGGTGCGGGCTGCTCGCCGCAATCGTCAGAATCATCCGTCGCCGGCGGCGCCGGCCATGCCCCGCCCGCCGGCACCGGGACATCCCGGGCGAGGACCGAGCCGGTGAGAATCCCGTCATCGCAGTCCGCAGCCAAGCCGACGGCAGGATTGGTGTCGAACAGGCTGAGCGTGAAACGGCTCGCGTCGGGCATGGGAAACTCCTGCTGCGGACAGCCGCCGGCGCCCGCGCGCAGGACCTGCGCCGGCCGGGTGGCTGAAGGGTTGGACTGGGGCCGGGACAGCCGGCCGGGGTTGCTCGGCCGGGGCGCCGGGCTATCGGGTGGGTGGCTGGAAGGTCAGGCCGAACGAGGTGGCTGGCGTCGCCCTGTCGGCGCAGGGCTTCGCCCCGCAACCGGCCGGCAACCCGTTTTCGGGTCAGCGAGGCCGCGGCGGCACGTGCAGAGCCGTGGCTACATCACGCTGTTTGCCTGGCATTCGCCGGCACGCTCCCGGTCGGTGCCTGAAGGCTTGGGCCGGTAGGCGAGTTTGGCGTGTTCCTCGCAGTACGGCTTTCCGGCGAGCGCCCGATCATCGCAGAACCGAAAGGTTCGCGTGCCGGGCTCGCCGATCGGCCAGCAGCACGAAGCGGTCCCGATTCTGAGCGGCCGGCATGGCTCCCATGGTCGTTTCGGTGGCGCAAGCCGCTGCACCGCTGCGGCTCCTGCCGCGGCGGGTTTCGTTTCTTTCGGATGCGCCGGCGCGCATGTCGCGACGGACACCGCCGCCGGCCGTCTGATCTCGGGCGCTTTCGCGACCGGTGGCAATGAAGGATCAGGGCGCTGTTTAGTGCGCCCGCTGCGTCTGATCGGGTCCGGCCGGGCCTCCAGGTCGAGGCGGTGCGCCTTGCCGACGATGGCATTCTTCGAGACCCGGAGCCGGCGGCCAATCTCGGCCGTCGCATGCCCCTCGTCCCAGAGCAGCCGCAGCGCGCCGACCCTGTCCTCGTTCCACGGCGTTCGTTGAGGGTTGCTGCCCATCGGGGCCTCCTGCTTCGCTGTTCCGCTGCAATCGCCTCCCCGCGGGCGGCCGGTGACGCGCCGGGCAAGGGCGCCGCTTGGCGCCCGGCCCGACCCTTGCGCGGCGCGTCACCGGCCGGCACGGACTCTTGGGATCAATGGTTGTTTCTTCTCCGTGGCGGGCGCGTCAGCTTCGCAAATGTCTCTCCGCATGCTCTGCAAGCGCGGCCCGCGCCTTCGCAAAGGTTGCGGCCAGGTCCGGCCATTCCTGCTTCACCGTTTCTAGGCCGACGGCTTCGACATCACTGATGAACTCCGCCAGGACTTTCCCCGGGGTGTCGGCCGGCGCATCGGCTCCTGCCCGCAGGACGGTGCTGTCAACAATAGATCCCGCAACCAGAGGCTTTGCGTGAATCTCGCCTTCGCCGCCTTCGGCCTTGTCCCTGTCAATCCAGGCAATGCCGTCGAATGCGGCGTTGACCACATCGGGATCGACTTCGGCGTCTTCCAGTCCGGCCCAGATCTCGTTCCCGAAGCCGGGAACGTCCGCCCGCGGATGCTCCGGATCGTCGCTGTCGATGACCAAGACCTCAGCCGGGGTCGTCGAAAAGGCGCCGTTGAACAGGCCGCCCGTCATGTCGATGATGATCCGCGCCGGCCGCTCCGGAACGAGGCCGGCGTGCCATGCCCGGCCGGCCTCGATGGCGGCGTTGGTCTCATCCAGTTCCGCTCGGTAGGCTTCGTAGTTTTCTCTTGTGTCGTCGCCCGACGCCTCTCCGCACAGTTCATCCAGGGTGTCGGCGTCCTTGTCGGCCGCTTCGATTAGCGTGCCGATCAGAGTTCGCAGGTCCATCGCTCAGTTTCCTTTGTTGCTATCGCGAGATCGCGGGTTATTCCGCAGGCGAGGTGAATGGCCGGACCGTCGACTCATGGTCCGACAGGAAGCCGGGAGCCGCGAGCACCAGCCAAACCGCGAAAGCCGTCAGCGCGGCTGCTCCGGCGAGACGCAATCCTTTCCATGCGGGCATAGGTTTTCTCCTTGGCGCATCTCGTCATCCGAGACCTGCCGCGCCGGCCGCGTCGGGCCGGGCGGGGCAAGGGCGCAGGCATCGCCTGCGGGAGCGCGCCGCTCAGCGCGCAACGAACCCTTGCGGCGTCCGGGCCGCACGCGGCATGCGGGTTCTCGATTCTCGTGCATTCATCGGCGGGATTGCGTGCG
>NZ_CAJATU010000146.1 GCF_903944925.1 uncultured Rhodopila sp.
AAATGCAGCTGCAAAACATGCCGTATCCGCCGCATAGACAGTCTCTCCGTCGGCATCCAAGTCCCTTCCATCGATTGCGATGGCGGAATTGGACACCAGGTGAACACTGACCTGCGAGATGATCTTCCTTCCCGGCCGCCCGCCCTCAACACACGAGGTGGCCGGGATCGGTTTGGAATGGTGGCCGCCATCAAGTCGGAACGGTGGCCGCCATCAAGTTGGAATAGGTGGCCGGGATGCGTTGGAATCCGCACGAGCGAGGCGAACACGGCTCGCTTGCCATTGTCGGGGGCTGCCTTGGCCCGCGCCATGCTCTGCGCCAGCCAGGACTCGGACGTGGCGGTCGCGAGGTGCTCTTGTGCGACGGACACGCGATTTTCCTGCCAAAGTCGTCCCACATCATACATCGCGGGTTGGATGACATGAACCGCGACCAGAGGCAGGGAGTCGGCGCGGGTGAACGCGTCTTCCAGAAGTGCTATCGCGTCGTCCTGTTTGCCGAGCAGCGCCGCCTCGGAATAGAACTCAGCCTCTTTCCACCGGGAGGGGCTGGCGCCAATGACAGGCGCTGCGATGCCGCTGGAAAGTGCATCCTTTCCCGAAGATAAGGCGGCGATGATGGGAGTGGCTTGAACGCCCAGCTTCGTTTCGAAGAACACCCCGAGGTCGTCCAGGGATCGTGTGACCACCTGCATGGGAACGCCGCGGCTGGTCAGCACCTGAACAAGCCATGCTAAATATGTAATAAACGGCGATATATCTCCTGATTCCAGGGTTGGCCGCAGGAAATCGAGTTCAAGCGAGAGTTCCTGGACACAGGCGTCACGGCCTGTTTCGCCGAAGCGCGCATAGATTTCGGGGAATGCTTCCTCGCTGGTTTCGATTGAATAGCGGATGGCATCGGGCCGCAATTCCCGGTAACGCACCAGCACATCTTCATCCGCTCGAAAAAGGTTCGACATCGCTGACTCCTGCTGGATCGCCGTTATAGTTTCGACACGACAACGCGCCACTGAATTCTCACGAAAGGGTCTTTCGGATTGCATCTTGCCCTCCCCGGGGTGGCTGAAGGCGCCGTTCTTCTCAAGCCGATCAGGCCAGCACATCCCGCCGCCAAGGCTTTGCATAGGCGCCCGAGAAATACCGCACCACGCCGGTCGCGCTCGCGATGTGCCCGGCCACCACGTAGCGCGCCAGCGCCAACCCGCGCGGTTCGGCTGAACCCAGCAGCGCGCCGGCCTCGGCGCTCAGCAGCCCGGCGATCTGCATCGCCGCGAGCGTCGCGAACACCGCCGAACCGGCCGCCAGGATCAGCGAACCCAGCAGTCCGAGGACGATCAGGAAGGGTGCCGCAACCCGCAGCGCCTTGCCGGAGGCGAACGCCAGCGCTACGCCGCCGAATTTCGGGTTCAGCAGCCAGGCCAGCCGGATCACCTGCTGGGCGTTGCCACCGGCGATGCGCCGTTTTAGGGAATATAAGCTGTGCTCGTGTGAGGCAGTACCTGGGCTTCAGCTCCGCCGCGGACGTCTCACCAAACATCGTTTTCGGGAAAGTCGGTGCAATGAGCCCCCTCCCAAGGTTCCCAACGCCGAACGACGCAGCCGCGAACACCTGACGCCGGCGGAAATCGACCGGTTGATCGCCGCGGCCCAACGTCTCGGACGCCACGGCCAACGCGATGCCACGATGATCCTGCTCGCCTACCGGCACGGGCTCCGCGTGTCCGAACTGGTCGGCCTCAGGCGCGAGCAGGTCGATCTGCGGCAGGGCCTGATGCATGTGCGCCGCTGCAAACGGGCTGCCCGGCACCCATCCGCTGCGCGGACCGGAACTCCGGGCCCTGCGCGAGGTGCTGCGCGAATATCCGGACAGCGCCTATGTCTTCATCTCCGAGCGCGGTGCGCCGATGACCGCAGCTACGTTTCGCAAGCTGCTCGCTCGCGCCGGCGACACGGCCAAGCTGGGCATGCCGATCCATCCGCATATGCTCCGCCATTCCACCGGCTTCAAACTTGCCAATGACGGCCAGGACACCCGCGCCATCCAGCACTAACTCGGACACAGGAACATACAGCACACCGTCGTCTACACGCAGCTCGCCGCCGACCGGTTCAACGATTTCTGGAAGGATTGAGAATCGACACGCTTACCCAAAATCGTCTAATTGACTGATTTTCCACGACTCTGGAAATTCGGAGGGTTTGAGCCTAGAACCCCAGGCAACGGGAGGTTTCTCCCTCCGGCGGCTTGAAAGTTTCAGTTGGAACACCATTCTCCTAGCTCTCGAATCTATCAGATGGCAACGGGAAGTTCGCGGAATCGTGAACACAATTTACCCATGATGCGAGAACGTTTGGTGTAAGATATGTTCCGGTCGATTTCGGCCGAGACGCGGTGCGTAGGTAGACTGGGCCCGCGGATTTTGCCGTAAAATTCAGCAGCGGAGCTACGATCGCACCGCTCAGGCCGCAGCCACGTTCGTCTTCGCGACAGGAAACCGGAGCGTACACGTGGCTCCGTGGTCCGACCTGACCGCCGCCGAACCGCTGACCTGTTCCATCAACCGCCTGACCAGCCCCGGGCCATGCCGCTTGCTGGCACCGATTTCGGCGAAACCCGCCCGTCGTCCGCGAATATGATCTCTGCTTCGTGTCCGGACGTGGGCCATGGCCGACGAGACGTCGATCCTGCCAGCCCCTCCTTGGAAGGCGTGAACGTAGCTGTTGGGCATCAGTTCGAAATGACGAGGCCCAAAGCGGTCACGCTGAGCCCTGAGTTGATCGGAACGCCGTCGGTACAGTCCGCTCCTAACCATTATGTTCCGTTATCGACACCTGTTGGTCCGGGGATGTCCGGACCGACGGTTATCGTTCCTCACCCCTTGAGACCGGTCGGGATCGTCCCTTATTGCATTCCTCACGGTCCCGTGAACATGGAGGTGATCATGTCTTTGTGCGATAGACGAACGGATGCATCTACTACAACCACGAGTGGGTCAGGCTATCGGGCTCTATGGGGTGCCGCGGTGCTGCAAGCCAAAGAGGATGTCGAACGTCAGCCATTTAATTCAATCGCATATGATCAAGCCGTCGCGTTCTTCGTCGGCGGCGGCGCATGGGCCGAATCGCGTTCGGCCCTGGCCGACTGCCTCGACGTCCATCCCGACGACATCGAGCGGGTGGGGCGTCGCTGCATCGCGGCGCGCCGGAAGTTGGACGGTCTGCCACCCGACACGGGACAGCGGCCGCAACGAGCATCGCTGCTAGCGGCTACGGAACCGTGCGAAGCGCTCTGGCCGATGGATGTTTCGGCCGATCTGAATTGAACGCCTTGTTAATGAACTCACCCGACAGGATGGGGCCGCCTATTCGAGCCAACGTTAACGGCCGCCGCCGCTAAAGTTCCGGTCGGCTACGGCGTCGGAGATGATGTCCCTGTCCCGATCGTTGCCGCGACGGCATCGTCCACCGTCTCCAACCACACGAACTTGAGTCGGTCCCGTACGCTGCGCGGGATGTCGTCGTAGTCCCGCCGATTGCGCGCAGGCAACATCACCGTATCGATGCCCGCCCGCGCCGCAGCGATGATTTTCTCGCGGATGCCGCCCACGGGCAAAACCAACCCGCGCAGGCTGATTTCTCCGGTCATGGCTGTCGTTGGCGGAATCGCCCTGTCAGTCATCAACGACATCAAGGCCAAAAACATGGCCACGCCCGCGGACGGACCGTCCTTGGGCGTGGCACCTGCTGGCACATGGACATGCACGTCGTTCCGCGCGAACAAATCGGGGTCAATCCGAAGTCCCGTGGCCCGCGTCTTCAGCAGGCTCCACGCGGCCTGCGCGCTTTCCTTCATGACGTCACCGAGTTGCCCGGTCAGGACGAGCTTGCCGGTGCCCGGCACGCGATTCGCCTCGATGAAGAGGATGTCGCCGCCAACCGGCGTCCACGCCAGGCCGGTTGCGACACCCGGAATCGAAGCATGCTGTGCCACATCAGAATCGAAGCGACGCACGCCAAGAATAGCGGAGACATCATCGGCACCAATATGAACATGTTCAGTCGCTCCTTCTGCCACGCCGACCGCGACATTGCGGAACAGCGCACCGATTTCACGCTCGAGGTTGCGCACGCCTGCTTCGCGCGTGTAGCCGTCGATGACCAGATTCAAGGCTGCATCATCCAGATCGACCGCGCTGTCCGACAGGCCCTTCTGCCGCAATTGCCGGGGAATGAGATGTCCGCGCGCGATAGCCACCTTTTCCTCGGCTGTGTAGCCGGACAGGCGAACAACCTCCATACGATCACGCAACGGGCCTGGAATTGTATCCAGATCGTTGGCCGTGGCGATGAACAGCACGCGGCTGAGGTCGAACGGCACGCCAAGATAGGCATCCCGGAATGTGCTGTTCTGCTCGGGATCGAGCACCTCCAGCAAGGCGGATGACGGATCGCCCTGGCCGCCGCCCCGGCCAAGCTTATCGATTTCGTCAAGCATCATAACGCAGTTCCGCTCACCCGCCCGACGGATGCCCTGGATGATGTTGCCGGGCATGGCGCCGACATAGGTGCGCCGATGGCCGCGAATTTCCGCCTCGTCATGCACGCCGCCCAGGCTGACCCGGATCAGCTTGCGGCCGATGGCGCGGGCGATGGACTGGCCGAGCGACGTCTTGCCCACCCCGGGCGGCCCGACGAAGCACAGGATCGGGCTTTTCCCGTCCGGGTTGAGCTTGCGGACGGCCAGAAACTCTAGGACGCGCCGCTTGATCTTCTCCAGGCCGAAATGGTCTTCGTTCAGCACCCGCCGCGCGGCGGCAATATCGATCGGCGTTTCGTCGGCGATGCGCCACGGCAATTCGGCAAGCGACTCCAGATAGGTGCGAACCATTCCGGCTTCCGCTGCGCCTTCGGGCATTTTTTCAAAGCGTCGCATTTCACGTCTGGCCTGGACGTCCACCTCAGGCGGCATCCCGGCCTGTTCCAGCTTGAGTTTCAGGTCGTCGACTTCGGGCGCGTTCTCGTCGCCTTCGTGGAGTTCCTTCTGTATCGCCTTGAGTTGCTCGCGCAACATAAATTCCCGCTGACGGGCACCCATCGACTCTCGGGTTTGCTGGCCGATGTCATGCGACAGTCTTAGGACCTGGTGCCTATAAGCCAGACGGGAAATCACCAGATCGAGCCGAGGGACCAACGAGACGGTCTCGAGGATTTCCTGTTTTTCGACCGGCGTTAGGTCCAGAAGTCCGGTTACGAAATCAGCGAGCGGCCCGGGTTGCTCGGCAGACCTGACGGTCACCGCCAACTCCGGAGGCACTTGCTCGATCAGCGCAAGGACTTCCAGGCTGCGCTCGCGCAACTGGTGGAAGCGCGCGTCGATTTCGGTGCTACGCCCGATGGGTTCCTCAATCCGCAGGACCTTGACGGCCGGAGTCTCAGAGGTGGCAAGCACCGCTTCGATCCGCAGTCTCCCCAGTGCCTGCAAGATCGCGTTATGCGAGCCGTCGCGGCCGGTAAAGTAGCGCAGCAGGCGCGCTTCTGTGCCGATCTCATGGAGATCGCTCAGCCCGGGGACATCGGAAAATGGTTCCCGTTGAAGGACAACGGCGACGGTTTGCTCGAGACGGGCGGCTTCCTGTAGCGCCGCCGCGGCTGATGGACTGCCGATGCTCAAGGGCATCACGATCCCGGGCATCAGGACGATATCCCGGACCGAGACGAGGATCAGTTTGTCGTTCAGAACAGTTGTTTCGAGGGAGGCGTCAGTGACCACGTCCATCAATCGAGCCTTTGCAGCGTCAAATACAGGCAGCCATCAGCATGGTCCCGGGCTATAAGACGATAGGATCCGGGTGGTAACGGCAACAGCCGTCCGAATTGGCCGTGCGGCAATTCAACCTGGTGAACGAGCGCAGGCCGTCCCATGCGCGGCCATCGCCGCGTTCCCCTGACCGAGAATGCCCCGGTGGCTATGACAACCTCGATGTCTTCCTGTCTGACCCCGGGAAGCGCCACGATCACCAGCAACCCGGCCTCGGTTTCCAGGACGTCCATCGGAGGCTCCCAGCCGACTACCGCAGACGAAAATGCGCGGCCGGTGAGGGAATTGGCGCGCGGCATCGTTGTCATCATCTGCACCCACATCGCGTCGGCTATCGAACGAGGCATCGGTTTTCCTTCAATCGTGCGCAGGCCAGTCGCGTTTTCGGCGGCTTCGTTTCCGTAAGGAATGCTAAGTCGTTATGGCGTAAACGGCTGGGCAGCCATCCTAATGTCTAAATACTGGCCGACAAAAAAGGGGCTGCGCCTCTCATCGCTGCCAAGTTGCAGGGTGGAACTTCCCGACTATATCTTCAGGTTTGAATTGAACGACACCCTCGGAAACTACTCAGATGGCAGGTCGGCGGGTATTGTAAAGACGCGACTCAGTCTGCGTCGACAATCAACGAACCATCCCTCGTCGTCGTTTCACCTCCTCTGTGCAAAGCGTGACGGGAATGCAATGTAACCGGGGACATTACGCCGCATTTTATCAAATGTATGGCCGTCCGTTTCTGATAGTAAGCGGAATATTCTGAAGGCAGCATCGCCACATTTTTAACGGGCGAGTTCCAGACTAATGTTGATGCTATCTATATCCGTCTTGGCCAATGCAGTCCGTACCTGCGAATGTCGTTCTGGCATCGGGACGACTGGCTCCCGGAACGCGCAACCGACAGATGCGCTCACGCTCAGTTTACATGCGAAGCAAAATTCGCCCTATCGCTCCTGCGCATAGTGGTAGACAGAGTTCTCCTGATTTCTTCAATTAATTCCGTAAATGGTGGGGGGTGATATCCGGGAGATTATCATGAATCAAAAGTGCCTCCTCCTAGTTGAGGATGAATATGATTTGCGCCTTACGATGGCGGAATGCCTTTCGGCTGCCGGGTTCAAGGTTGTCGAGGCAGAAGACGGAGACCACGCCGTCAGAATCCTGGAACGCCATCCACAGATTGATTTGCTGGTTACCGATATAGATATACCCGGGCGGTACGACGGTAATGATGTAGCCATCAGCGCGAAGGCTTGGCACTTCGATTTGCCGGTGGTTTACGCCAGTGGTAGTCCGGAAAGACTAACAAATACGGTGGGTCCATCCGATGCATTTCTTCTGAAACCGTTTCGGCAGTCCGAGATGATCGCTGTGATACTTCGCCTGTTGGCTGGTACCAAAACGCCGGGGCTTCGGTCTCCGCATGACTATTCCGAGCCAGTGCCAGCTAATCCCGCCCACTGACCGGCAGACTTGATGCCGACAATCGCTCGTGCGCTTGCATCGTGGTGTCCGACTTCGATATTCAATGCAATGGGATCAGGGCGAAATCCCGAAGCCGTCGGTTCTACTTCAGCCAGGTGAACCGCGGTATCCCCGTACACCCTTGAGCCGGTCGCCAAGCCTGGCCTCGAGGTCCCGACGCTCCAGGCGAAGGTTCTCGAGTTCTAGGACGTTCTCAGCGGTGTCCTCGGCATCGGCCGCGTCCTGCTCACCGTGCAGTTCCGTCATCCGATCCACGACAGCCTCGAATCGTTCAATGGACATCGCGAGCTTCCTTTCCAACGTATCAGGCACCGGTACACCGCAAGCGACATGGAGCTTGTATCGGGCATCGGCATCTAACACCACGCCTCAGGTTTTGTCACAAGGGTGCCTCTGGCGAGCGAGTTGCCGAGTGGGTCATGAGACGGGCCATAGGGATAACGCCGCCGCATCCCGGAAGTTCGAGGTCGACGGACCGACGACCGGCGCGGCCTTGGCCGACCGACACTGGGAACATTGACCCTGAGTAGTTTCCGACCCTGGTGGCACGGGATGCCTGCGACTAGGGGACGCAGCGATGACGTTCGGTCGATCTGACTTTGCCCTGATCCAGTCAGGGCGCCCGGGTAACGGCCCAAAATGACATTTGGAGACTGATATGCGAGTTTCGAAATTCAGCCCAGCGTCTTGGAGGAGGCCAGAAGCACGGACGATGGTTGTGTCAGCGATTACCATAGGGATGATGGTTCTTCTGAACTTCAGCGTAACGACTGCTGCATCGGCGGAAACTCTCACTCGAAATCAAACCGCCGCGGTTGAGGCATCCGATCAAGTTCTTTTCTGTGTCGAGAGGGCCGAGCAACCGTCGGAAACCTTTGCACTATCGAAGTTTCAAGCTAGCCGTTCAAAACGCTCGCAAGCCTCCATTGTACGCACGTCCGGTTGGGCGACCTTGCCCGGCAAGATCTCCCCCGACAAGCTACTGGCGGCTAAATGTTCCTTCGAGCTAAGGAAGCTGGCAGACGAGTGGCGTTTTCCGGGCGCCGTTCAGTCGGCGGCATTTTCCCAAAGCCCCAGCGTCATACATAAAATGTGGAGGCATGATACCGCACGCTAGCGCTCAGTTAGGCTTGGAGGCCAAACGCGAGCGGCGGCTCGCCTCAAAGCTTTGCGCCTCGACAAAAACGCGCGTCACTTCGGGGTAGGCCGACTTGATGCGGCGTTCCAGTCGGCTGACCGTGTTCTCGACGGTCCCAGCGGTTTGCGCATCCTGAAAGTCGAGGCTGAGGGCAACCAAGACGTCTTGCGGGCCGAAATGCATGGTCAGCAACTCGTTGACACGGAGAACGCCGGGCTCGGCTGCGGCCAGATGCCGGATGCTCACGCGAACCGCAGGCTGCACGCCCTCGCCGATCAGCAGGCTCTGGCTCTCGTAAGCAAGGAAACCGGCGGTGGCCGCGAGCAGAGAGCCGATGACAACCGAGGCAACACCGTCCATTACCGGCAAATCGAGTGCCTGCCCGATGGCTAATCCCGTTGCTGCGACCAGCAGTCCCAGCAAAGCCGCCATGTCCTCGAACAGCACGGTGAACACGGTGGGATCCTTGCTCGACCTGACCGCATCCAGCCATCGACGGCTGCCTTTGCCTCGGCGGAATTCCTGGAAGGCCACCCACCACGTCGCACCTTCGAAGACGGCGCTCACGGCCAGAACGGCGTAATTCACGCCGGGGTCTTCCAGCGGGTGCGGGTTCAGGATCTTGTTGACTCCTTCCACAAGCGATACCCCGGCTCCCAAGCCGAAAATCAGGATCGCGACGATAAAGGTCCAAAAGTAGAGTTGCAGCCCGTGTCCGAACGGATGTTCCGGGGTCGGCGGCTTCGATGCCTGACGCATGCCGTGCAGCATGAGGCCCTGGTTCCCCGTGTCGACGAGAGAGTGGACCGCTTCGCTGAACATTGCCGAACTGCCGGTGAACCAGGCGGCCGCAAGTTTTGCGATGGCAATGAGCGTATTCCCGGCCAGTGCCGCGAAGATGACCTTTTTCGAACCGCGGGACGCCATGCCGCCTCCTGTGCGTGACTGCCGGCGTCAGGACCGCACGCTGTCACGCCGGATCAATCCGAGGCAAGCGTCACGTCGAGGTGGACCGGGTTGTGCAGAGTGTTGGCAACGGGCGACCATAGCAGGGCGTGATGAATCAGTCTGTCCAGCGTTTCACGAGGGGCATCCGCCTCCAGGTGGACCCGAACGCGGATAGTCTCGAAGCCGATTGCTTTCGGTGTGAGAACGCCCGCTCCCCAGACTGAAGTGGTGTTGATATCGGCCTCCAAATCGAGCTCCAACGACCTAACCGGAATTCCCTGAACGACGGCGTTGGCGTGAATACCGACAGCGAAACAGGAGCCGAAGGCTGCAAGAAGAGCCTCCGAGGCATTCGGAGCAACGGCTTCGCTCGACAGGTCTTCCGGTTGAAACTCTGTCACCGGCTGCGGAGGCAAGTCGCGGATGTAGTTAAGCTGGCTCAAGCGCCCCTGGGCGACGGTCCTGCACCTGAGAGTTCGCGTCGCTCCCTGCCGGGCCGCCCTTTTTGTGGTTGACGGATTGAGGGTGTTTTGGTTGTCCGGCGCCGCTGGCGGGACGCCGGAAGTCGGACGTTGTGGCATGCTCAATCCTTCGGCGACCAAGGTGTTGTGTGGTGCGCGACGCGGGCTGGCTTGAAATAGCCTTGGCCTGAAGCAGCGATCCTGCGAACAGAATTAGATGGCACCATCTTTAAAACGATAACCCGGCTTGCAACGCCGGAAACGGCACCAAGCATCTCCACGCGGTCCAATGCGCCACACATAAAGGCGCACGCCAGCACCAATTTTGCATAGTCAGTTGGCTAATTTCGGCCGCCAACAATTTGACTGGACTGCTATAGGCTTTCTGCGGGGTTGCGGCATAGCCTCCTGGAGGGTGTCGATGTCCTCGCAACTGCGGGTCGAGCCAACTGTGGTCGATGCCTGGCGGGACGGAGAAGGGGCGCGGACGCGCGTTGCCTGGCCGGTGTCAACCATCAGGCCACGGCAAGCCACCTGAAAAGCAGGAGCTTCACTGCGTCCAGCACAAACGCGTAGCTGACCGACACCCCGAACAGGCCCACGATAATGCCGACCGGCAGGGGCAGCATTAGGATGCCTGCCCCTGCCAGAACGCTGATGATGGTCAAATCAACCGTGGAACAGATTATCAGCCACTTGCCCGGCCGCGAACTCCACAGGTGTTCCGCGTTCCCTGGCCACATAGAAGACGGCCTGTCCGCTGAACACCAGGATGACGACGGCCATGGTCCGCAGGGCGTTTGTATCGAGGCCAATCTGGAATTTGCCGAAGGCGAGGCAGGCGGCGCAGAACGCGAGGTCGATCAAGCCCAATACCACTCCCGCGATTGTCAGATTGCGGATACGCCATACGCTTGGCCTGGGCGAGGGCCGCACGTTGTCGGTTGAGGACGACATCGCCAGGAAATCGCCCGTTATCATCATCAGGACCATTAACCCGGGCGTGAGCACCGCATGTCCCGTCATGACCAGCCCTGCCGTCAGAAACAGGACCTGCATCACTTTGTGGACGATGGAGCGCAGGATGTAGGTCAGTATGCGCTGGAACGTTATACGCCCTTCCTTTACGGCCGCGACGACTCCAGCCAGACCCGGCTCCGTCAACACGATGCCTGCTGCCGATTTGGCAACGTCGGTCGCGGTAGAAACGGCAATGCCCATCTGAGCTTGGCGCAGCGCGGGCGCATCGTTCGCGCCGTCGCCGCACATCCCCACGATGTGGCCGCCGCTTTGCAGCGCCTTGACCAGCCGGAATTTGTCCTCAGGCAGAACCCCGGCGAAGATTGGGTAGTCGTTCGCCCGCACGTCGTCGGGCAAGGGCGTTACCGCGGAAACCGGCCCGGAGATGCCGATGATCCTGGCCACGACTTCGGCCGTCGCCTTGGCGTCACCGGTCACCATGACCGTCTTCACCCCGAGCCCCGCTAACTCCGCCACCAGCGCTGCCGAATCGTCCCTGGGTGGGTCGCTGAGCGCTATCAGACCCGCCATGCGCAGCTTATCGGGCGGCCCTACGGCAAGAGCCAGCACGCGATAGCCCTTAGAGCCTGACCGGAAATGATAGCGCAATGATCAGAAAACTGGCCTGAGAGGCGGCTTCCCGGCTTGGGAGGCTATCCACCGCGATTCGCTATAACCACGCAATTCCAATAGCTTAAACCCTGGGCGGCCCATTTCGAGTCA
>NZ_CAJATU010000147.1 GCF_903944925.1 uncultured Rhodopila sp.
GAGGACAGTCATGTCAGCCATCGGCACGCTCCGTCGGCAGGGGAGGGGGCAGGTGTTGGTGGACGACGCGCTGGCGGCAGCCGCACCGCGGGCACTTCTCGGGCTTGCCGTCGGCGTCGTCGTGCTCGGTGACGTGGCCGCAGGCCCAATGCTCGGTCACGCCAGGCGCTCCCGCAACTCGGCGGCGACCCGTTCGACGCACGGCGCCCAATCGCTCAGCACGGTCTGGCGGAACAGCCGCACCGACGGATACCACACGGTGGTGTCGCCGGTGGACAGCCAGCGCCAGCAGCCGCCGGCCCGGCAGAGAATCCAGGTCTCGATGCCGAGCGAGGCGGCGAGGTGGGCGATCGCGGTGTCCACGGTGATCACAAGGTCAAGCCCGGCGATAATCTCGGCCGTGTCGACCCAATCCTTGCAGCCCCAGGCCAGCAGATCCTCCTGCTGCAGCGAGATCGCCTGGCCGCCGGCGGCGTCGATGATCGGCTGGAACACCTCCAGCGGCACCGACCGCCGCTGGTCGTCGGCGTTGGCCAGCGGCTCCTCGACCCGGGCACCGCCGTGCCAGCACACCCCGATCCGGGCGCCGGTGGGGCGGGCCGTGATGCCATACCGGGCCGGCGGCGGCACGTTGCGCAGGGTCGTCTCGAAGATGTGCGGCAACGACATCAGCGCGGTGAGGATGTCGTGCTCGGGCATCGGATCGCGGTTCTGCACCTGGATGTGAACGCCCGGCGCCACCAGGGTGCCGAGGATGCGCTCCAGCGCCGGCGGGCACATCAGGGTGACGTTCTCCGAGCCGACCGCCCGGACGAGCAGCGGCAAGTAGCGGGCGAACTGGAAGGTATCGCCGAACCCCTGCTCACAGATGACCACGACGCGCTTGCCGGCGAGCTGCCGCGGCGCTCCCGTCCACATGCGGGTGGCCGGACCGAGGGCCGCGAACTGCGGCAGGCGCCAGCGCTTCTCGAACCGCGCCCAGCCCTCCGTCCACTTGCCCGACCGCAGCAGCACGAACCCCAGGGCAACCTCGGCCTCCCACGCCTTCGGGTTGAGCTTCAGCGCCTTGCGGTACTGCTTCTCCGCGCCGGCATCATCGCCGAGGATCGTCACCATCGTGCCGAACCCGATCAGCAACTCGGCGTCGTTCGGGTCGAGATTGACGCCGCGCTCGTAGCACGCCAGCGCTTCGGGCCAGCGCTGCCGCACCAGGTGACACGCCCCCAGCTTCAGCCAGCCTTTCGCATGGCTGAAATTGAGGGTCAGCGCCCGCTGGTGCGCCTCGGCCGCCTCATCGAACCGGCCCATCTCGTAGAGGCACACGCCCTGGGTGAAATGGAACGTGTAATTATGGCGCTGCTCGGTGATCACATCGGTGAGCAGTTCGTTGGCCAGCGGGAATTGCCGGGTCTCGAACAGGCGCTTGATGGTTTCGACCTGATTGGCGAGATCCATCGGTCTTAGCTCGGCATCATCAGGCCGCTGGGGCGGGCGATCAGCCGGGTCTTCTCCTCGACGGAGCGCTGGGCCTCGTGCTGCATCTGCGCCACGACGATCTGCGCCTCCAGGTCGCGCTTGATGTCAATGATATGCACAGCGACCACGTCAGTGAGTCGGAAATGGACGCGCTGCCCGAAGTCGTCACATGCGACAGCGTCGGTCTTGATGTTGTGGGCGGCTACCTCCGCCGCCTTCTCGGTGCGGTAACGCAGGCCGACCGGAGCCGACGCGCCGGCGAGGTGCAGGTTGATTGCGAACATATTTTCAGATCCACTTCAGAAAAAGGACGCTCAGCAGCGCCACGATGGCGCCGAGCAAAAAGGGCGGTAGACAGGCGTCACGCAAGGTCCGGGGGTCCACTCGA
>NZ_CAJATU010000148.1 GCF_903944925.1 uncultured Rhodopila sp.
CCATCAAGCACATGGCACTCAACCTGCTCAGACGAGCTCCAGGCAAGAACTCGTTGCGCGGCAGGCGCAAGGCGGCAGGGTGGGATGATGAGTTTCTTGCAAGCCTCATCACCGGGTGAAAAGGTTCACCCGATTCCCCTGATGGCGTGGCACTTATGGCGGTCCATCGGTCGCGGGTGAGCTATCATTGGCAACCGTATCCGTAGCGCCGCCAATTTGTTCACTCAAAAGTCTCGAGAGCATCGCGTGCAAGAGACCGAGATCGAGATTACCCGCCATTAGCGAAGCGTCTGCGGCTTTGAGCGCAGCGACATACTCGGGCCGATTTTGTGAAATCAGCTCCGGCAGGATGACTTCGCCTGGAAGCCATCCGCCTAGCTTTACGCGCAGGACAAAGTAGCACGCTGCACGGGCCGTTCTGCCGTTACCGTTTATGAAGGGGTGGATATGATTCATACGCCACAACACATAAGCAGCCAATACGTCCCGCGGATCACGCGTAGATGTCGTCAACCCTGATCGTAATCCCGGGCGGATCGAGACCGATCTCACCACCCGCAACGATCCGGGTTTCGATCTCGCCGTCACCGCCGCGCCGATGGTGGACGATCTGCTGCTTGTCCGCCCAGATGATCAGGTAGTGGCGCAACGACGGCAGCCTGAAATACTCTTGAAGCTTCCACGCGCGATCGGTGCCGCTGGTGCTCGGCGACAATACCTCCACGATAATCAGAGGGTCCGGCACGGTGATGGCATCACCCGGCAATGTGCCGCCGCAGTGCAGCACGGCATCGGGTTCATAGTCGCTGTCTCCGATTTCGACCGTCATCCCATCTGTAAACACCTGACAGGAGAGTCCTCCAGCGCGCACAGCGGCATCCAACACTTGGGCGGCCCTGAATTTGCGCAGGTTGTGGTTCGCCCGTTCCGGCGCCATCGCCACCACCACGCCGTTCACCCGCTCGAAGCGGCCCGCTTCCTGCCGCTCCGCCCAGGCCCGGTAGTCCTCGCGGCTCATGCGGAAGGCCGGTTCGTCAGCCGCGGCGACCTTGCTCATGCCTGCCTCCCCTACGCTTCCGGCGTCACCCCCAAAATCCGAGCAAACCGCTCCCGATACACCGGCCAAACCTCCGGGTTAAGCAGCCGCGGCGGCTTCTTCCCGTCCAGGATATCCAGCAACTGCTCCGCCGCGATCTTCGCAATCGTGTGGCGCGACTGGTTTGTCACCCCGGCCGTGTGCGGGCTGACGATCACCGTGTCGAAGCCCAGCAACGGGTGATCGGAAGGCGGCGGTTCGTCCTCCCACACATCCAGCCCCGCGCCGGCCACCCGCCCCGCCGTTAAAGCCGCCGCCAGCGCCGCCTCGTCATGGATGCCGCCCCGCGCGGTGGTGATGAAATACGCATGCGGCTGCATTTGAGCGAACTGTGCCGCGCCCAGCATCCCGCGCGTCTCCGCCGTGTGCGGGCAATTGACGGACACATAGTCGGACTGACGCAGCAAATCCTCCAGCGCCTCGACTTTCTCTCCGCCGCGCGCCGCGATCTGCTCGGCGGTCTGATACGGGTCGTAGGCCAGCACCCGCATCCCGAACAGGCCGCGGCACAGTTCCGCCACCCGGGTGCCGACATGGCCGATGCCGATGATGCCGATGGTGCGGCCCTGCACGTCGTCGCCGATGAAGTCCCGGCGGTGATAGGGCTTGCCGCTGCGCATGACATGGTTTGAGGCCACCAGCCGCTTCGACAGTGCCAGCATCATCCCGAGCACGTGCTCGGCCACGCCCTCCTTGTTGCCGCCGGCCTGGTTCACGACGATGATCCCCGCCGCGGTGGCATCCGCCAGGCTGACGGTGTCGAACCCGGCACCGCTGGTGGACAGCACCAGCAGGTTCGGGCAGCGCTTCAGCAGCGGCGCGTAGCCTTGGAACTTCATCGCCAGTTCCTGGCGGGTGGAGCCGATCTGGTAGGCGTGCGCGCGGGTCAGGATGGGTTCGGCGTCGGTGTCGGAGGAGTCGTTCTCCAGCCGGTCCACCTGGATGTCCGGGCGGGTCGCCAGGATATCGAGAAAGACCGGGGCGGCGACGTTGTTCACGTAAAACACCCGCTTGGTATTCGCCCGCTTGGAATCCGGCAGCATGGGTAGCCTTTCGTCAGACGCTCAGAGGCAGGCAGTTAGCTCCATGTCGGGCCTGCGGGCAAACGCCGGATGTCACGGTCTTTCGAATGCCAGCCCGGCAGCGTTAACCAATCGGAAAGTATTTCCCCGCTAGACTGCCGCCGTTGTGAGAAACCTGCTCGACATCATCCGCAAGTTCGGCATCGTCCGCGCCGTCGCCCTGGTGGGGGTCGCCATCGGCGTGCTCGGCGCGTTCCTGATGCTGGAACTGCATGGTGTCAGCACCAACCGGATGACGCTGCTGGTCGCCGATCTCGATCCGCACAGCTTCCAGCAGGCGATCGAGGAGCTCGACCGCCGCAAGATCCCCTATCGCATGGACGAATCCGGCGGCCAGATCTTCGTCCCCGACTCCGACCTGAATGCCGCCCGCGCCACCCTGACCAAGGCCGGCCTGTCCATCACCGGCACCACCGGCTACGAGATCTTCGACCGCGGCAACGACTTCTCGACCACCGATTTCGACCAGCAGGTGAAGCTGACCCGGGCGCTGGAGGGCGAACTCGCCCGCACCATACAGTCGGTTCGCGGCATCACCCACGCCCGCGTGCATCTGGTGCTGCCGCGCCGCGAACCGTTCCAGCGGGAGCGGCGGGAGGCGCAGGCGAGCGTCATGCTGACCCTGGCCGGGCGGCAGTCGCTGTCGCCCGAGGCGGTGCAGTCGATCGTCAATCTGGTCGCCGCCGGCGTGCCCGGGCTGAAGCCGCAGAACATCACCGTTGTCGACTCCAACCTGCATCTGCTGGTCCAGGCAGGGGATGCGGATGATCCGCGGCTGCGCTCGATGCAGGCCGAGGACATCCGCCGCAAGACGGAGCTGCGGCTGGCGCAGGAGGTCGAACAGTTGCTGGAGCGCAGCCTCGGCGCGGGCCATGTCCACGCCGAAGCCTCGATCCGGATGAACTTCGACAAGGTCAACGAGACGCTGGAGAAGTTCGATCCGGACAGCGCGGTGATCCGCAGCACGCAGAACGTCACCGCGAACAACAAGACGACGGATCGTTCGGCTCCGGTCTCATTGCAGAACAACCTGCCGAACGCCGATGCCAGCAACACCCAGACCAGCGGCAGCCAGGAAGGGCGGCAGGAGGAGACCACCAACTACGAGATCACCAAGACCGTCCGCGCCACCGTGCACGACCAGCCGCAGGTGGAGCGGATTACCCTCGCGGTGATGGTGGACGGGGTGGACGATGTCGGCCCCGACGGCAAGCATGTCTGGAAGGCGCGCGAGCAGGCCGAGCTGGACCGGATCGAGAAGCTGGTGAAGACCTCCATCGGCTTCGACGAGAAGCGCGGCGACATGGTCGAGGTCGTCAGCATGCCGTTCGTCAACCCTGCCGACGAACCCGAGACCGGTTCCACCGCGCCGCCCGCGGTGGAGCACGGCAAGGTGGTGAAGACGCTGGAGATGGTGGCGTTCAGCGTCGTCGGCATCGGGATCATCCTGCTGACCGCAAGGTCGATCTTTGCCGGCCTGGCGCGTCCGCCTGCGACGATGGCGGTCACCGGCGCGCAAGCGGAGCAGCTTGGCGTCTCCGGCGCCGGCTTGAGTTTGGAACCTCAGGCCGCCGGTGCATCGCGCAGCATTGCGGCGGCGGCAGGTGCGCAGCGCAGCCTGCCGGATGAAAGCGAGGCGCCGCCGGAGGAGGATGAGATGGTCACGCTCGCCCGCATCCAGGGCCAGATGCGGTCGTCGTCGATCCGCAAGGTGACTCAGTTGGTCGACCGTTATCCGGAGGCGACCTTGGGAATCATCCGCGGGTGGATTGCCGGGGATACCAAGTAGCGGCAGCGGAGACCAGCCGATGGGCGATTGGTCGAAAACCGGCCTCCGCTTCGCCCCGGGGCGTGCTATGCCGGCCGGCAAGCTCCGCGAACCATTCGCCCCATCGGCCGAGAAGATCAGTCCATGTTGTCTGACGACGAACTTCGGCACCGCCTGCGAGACCGGGAAGCGTTCAACGTCGAGCGCACCGAGTCCGCCAGGAATGCCGACAAGCTTGGCGAAGCGATCTGCGCCTTTGCCAACGACTTGCCTGACAGCCGGACGGCCGGCGTCCTGTTTGTCGGGGCAAAGGACAACGGCGATTGCGCCGGCCTGGAGATTACCGAGCAGGTCGTGCAGACGTTGATGGGGTTTGGCCGGGACGGACAAATTTCCCCGCTGCCTAACATCCATGTGCGTAAGGTCACATTGGACGGCTGCACCCTGGCGGTCACCGAGGTCACGCCATCCGATGCTCCGCCCGTGCGGTTCAAAGGGCGCATATGCGTCCGCTTCGGTCCATCAAGGGCTTTCGCAACCCCTGAGCAAGAGCGCCGCCTGATCGAAAGACAGCGGCGTGCCGTGTTGGCTTTCGACCAGCAGCCCGTGGCGGGATCAACGCTAAAGGATCTGAACCTGCTGGCCTTCCAGACCGAATACTTGCCGGCTGCCATTGCACCCGACGTGCTGGAAGAAAACGGCCGCGAACTCGAAGATCAGCTTCGTGCCCTTAAATTGTTAAATCCGGACGGGATACCGACCGTTACGGGGCATTCTGGTATTGGGCCGGGACCCGCGAAATTGGATAACGGGCGCATATATCCAGTTCGTTCGTTATGCCGGAACGGAGATCATGGACAGCCTGCTTGATCAGAAAGAGATTGATGGCTCGCTGTCCGAAATTCTCCGACGGCTGGACGAAGTGCTCGAGGTGAACCTCGCGCAAAGGACCGACCTTTCCGGCGCCGCGATGATCGTGCGTTCTGACTATCCGATCCTGGCGTTGCAGGAACTCGCCCGCAACGCGGTGATTCATCGCACTTACGATGGGACGAATGCGCCGGTCCGGCTGACATGGTTCGACGATCGGGTTGAAATCACCAACCCCGGCGGGCCGTTCGGGGCGGTCTCCATCGGCAATTTCGGACAACCCGGGGCGACTGACTACCGCAACCCCATCCTTGCTGCCGCTGCCAAGGACCTCGGTTTCATGCAACGGTTTGGCTCCGGTATCCCCAGGGCACGCTCGGCGCTGCGACGCAACGGCAACCCGCCGCCGGCATTTCAAGCGGAGGCAGGCTTTCTCAACGCGATCATCCGGGCGGTCCCATGAAGACGATCGGCTTTTTTAACAACAAGGGCGGGATCGGAAAGACGACTCTCATCTATCATGTCGCCTGGATGTTGTCCGAGATGGGCATCGACATTGTCGCGGCCGACTTCGATCCGCAGGCCACCCTCACGAGCGCCTTCCTGACGGAAGACCGTTTGGAAGAAATTTGGAACGAGCCGGGCGCGCTGACGGTGGCTGGGGCCATCCGCCCGTTGATCGAACGGAACGGGGACCTTGTCAGCCCCTTGGTGGAGCGGGCCGGAGACCATATCGGACTTATCGTCGGCGACCTCGCGCTGTCCACGTTTGAGGATGTGCTTTCGGAGGTTTGGCCAAAGTGCCTGTCT
Source organism: uncultured Rhodopila sp. (assembly GCF_903944925.1). Lineage (GTDB taxonomy): Bacteria > Pseudomonadota > Alphaproteobacteria > Acetobacterales > Acetobacteraceae > Rhodopila. The sequence goes on from NZ_CAJATU010000148.1 coordinate 5,627, forward strand.
CACGATGTCGGCGCGTTCCGGGTCACCAGCGCGTTTCACCGGTTGGTGCAATTGGCCGCCAGGGAAACGGGCGCAGATATTGCACTCGTCGATGTCGGCCCTAGTCTGGGAGCGATCAACCGTGCCGCCTTGCTCGCCTGCGACCATGTTGTGATGCCGCTTGTTGCGGATTTGTATTCACTCCAGGGGCTTCGCAATGTCGGTCCCGCCCTCCGCGGGTGGCAAGGCCAATGGGCCGATCGGCTTGCCCGAAGGCCCGCCGGGGCGCCCGATCTGCCGGCCGGGTGCATGACGCCGGCGGGTTACGTCATCATGCGGCATTCGGTTCGGATGGACCGGCCGGCCATGGCCTTCGGCAAATGGATGGCGCGCATCCCGGGGGAATATACGGACTCCGTTCTGCAGGCGCCCTCGCTTACGACGACGGTGGAACACGACCCGAACTGCCTTGCTTTGCTGAAGGATTTTCGGTCGCTAATGCCTCTGGCACAAGAAGCCCGCAAGCCGATGTTCCTGCTTAAGCCGGCCGATGGGGCGTTCGGCGGTCATCAGCAGGCAGTCCTGGAGTGCTACAGGTCCTTTCGCTCGCTGACGAAGGCCATTCTCCGAAGCTGCGGCATCGAGGCGCCGTCGCGGCAGTAAACGAACAACCCGCGACACCGAGCCGACGGTGGCGAATCCACCCAGAATTATTCGAACCTTTCAACTTGATCATAGGCGGCGCCCATGCGCTGAAGCCGTAGCGGATGTAAGCCGTCCCGTGGATTCAGGGTGTAATAAACGGACGCCTGTCCAGTACCGCGCACCCGGTGATGTCGCGACAGCAAATCAAACACGCTTCGATCGGCCGACATCGGATCATTCCGCAGGGGAAAGTTCCAGCGCAGCGCGGCTGTCGGGCAGGCAACCTTGTTGAGCATCAGGCAACTCGGGTCGACAAATCCGCCGAAATTCGCCTGGAACATCCCTTGGCCGGGGCCGACCGACTCCCAGACATCGACGCAAACCGGCCGGCGCCTGACGGGGTGAACGAACCAGCGCAACGCGAACGACCACTCCGCGAGATCGATTGCCTGGCGCATCTGGAACAGATGATCCGGACCCCACCAATTGTCGTCGTCGAGGTAGGCGACGAACGGCGAGTTCGCCAGGTGGGTCAGTACGCATCGTAGCGCGCCGCCATCGCCGGGCGGCGTCAGGCCACCGTGCCGGGCGGAGGTCGAATAACCCGGCCAGTACGCCTGCACCGCGATATGCGATGGCCGCGCCGCACAAGCGGCATCGAGCATTGCCAGGTCTCCGGCAATATTGTCGATACCGATCAAAACATGGATCCGACCATGAAAGCGTTGTGCAAATACGCTGTCCAGGGCCTCCCTGAGAACCGGCCGCAGGACCGTGGGGATCACGACAGCCGCGTCCATCGGCGATTGCAGGCTCGTATCGCTGTACGTGCGCAGAAACGCCTGCATCTGTATGACTCCGGTGGGCGGCGGGCTCGCGGACCACTCAGGACCCGCGGATTGCGCCGCAAAGCGATCTTCGCGACGTGCCTCCCTCTTAGTCACGATAATGCGTATCGACTGCCAGGCGGTCAATAATAATGATATCGGAAAGTGTCGTCCGGCCGTCAATGAGATGAACGGCGAAAACCGGCCGTTCGCGCCACCGCAGGCTAATGCCGGAAGTGCCGCATCCCGGTAAACACCATCGCGATCCCCGCCGCATCCGCCGCCGCGATCACGTCGGCATCGCGGATCGACCCGCCCGGCTGGATCACCGCCGTCGCCCCCGCAGCGACCGCCGCCTCCAGCCCATCCGCGAACGGGAAGAACGCATCCGACGCGACCACGCTGCCCTGAGTGAGCCGCTCCGGCAGACCCGCCGCCTTCGCCGCTTCCTCGCTCTTCCAGGCGGCGATCCGTGCGGAATCAACCCGGTTCGGCTGGCCGCCGCCAATGCCGACCGTAGCGCCGCTCTTGGCATAGACGATGGCGTTCGACTTGACGTGCTTGCACACCCGGAACGCGAACAGCAGGTCCGCCAGTTCCGCATCCGTCGGCGCCCGCTGCGTCACCACCTTGACGTCCGCCGCCGCAACCCGCCCCGCGTCCCGCGTCTGCGCCAGGAAGCCGCCCGACAGGCTGCGGAATGTCAACCCGCCCGCCGCCGCGTCGGGCATCCCGCCGGTCAGCAGCAGCCGCAAATTCTTCTTCCGCGCCAGCACCGCCCGCGCGCCCTCATCCGCATCCGGTGCGATGATCACCTCGGTGAAGATGGCGGCAAACTTCTCCGCCGCCGCCGCGTCCAGCACCCGGTTCACCGCAACGATGCCGCCATACGGCGATACCGGGTCGCAACGGAACGCTGCATCCCAGGCCTCCGCCAGCGACGCGGCCGAGGCCACCCCGCACGGCGTCGCATGCTTGATGATCGCCACCGTCGGCGCTTCGAATTCCGCAACGCACTCGAACGCCGCATCGGTATCGTTGAAATTGTTGTAGGACAGTTCCTTGCCCTGCACCTGCACGGCGGTCGCCACGCCCGGCCGCGTGCCGGAGACATAGAATGCCGCCGCCTGGTGCGGATTCTCGCCGTAGCGCAGTGTCTGCCGCAGGGTGCCGGCAACCGTCAGGCGATTCGGGAAGTCCTCGCCCCGCTGCCCGGCGAACCAGTCGCCGATGGCGGAATCATACGCCGCCGTCCGGGCGTAAGCCTCGCCCGCCAGCCGCCGCCGCAACAGCAGCGACGTGCCCCCCGCCTCCGCCAGCGCCGCCAGAACTTCGCCGTATTGATCCGGATCGGTTAGCACCGCGACGAAATCATGGTTCTTCGCCGCCGCCCGGATCAGCGCCGGGCCGCCGATATCGATGTTCTCGACGCAGTCCTCGAACGGAGCGCCCTTCGCCACCGTCGCCTCGAACGGATACAGATTCACCGCCACCAGATCGATCGGCGCGATGCCGTGCACCCGCATCTGCTCGACATGCTCCGGCAGGTCCCGCCGCCCGAGGATGCCGCCATGGATCTGCGGCACCAGCGTCTTCACCCGCCCGTCCATGATCTCCGGAAAGCCGGTGTGTTCGGAGACCTCCTTCACCGGCACGCCGGCGTCCCGTAGTGCCTTGGCCGAACCCCCGGTGGACAGGATTTCGACGCCGCGGTCTGCCAGAGCACGGGCGAACGGCACCAGCCCGGTCTTGTCCGAGACGGAAATCAACGCCCGTCGGATGGAAACGATATCGGTCATGGCGGTCTAGGTCCCGTGATACGTCAAGCGCGGCGGGATAAACCTACAACCCCAGCAGGTCCAGCGTCCGCGCCAGGACTTTCGCTTCGTCATAGCAGTCCAGCGCCCGCTGCCGCCCTGCCTCGCCCATCCGCGCCCGCGCCGCCGGGTCGCGCGCCAGCCGCCCGAGAGCCGCCCCCAGCGCCGTCGCATCCCCGGCCGGGACTTTCAGGCCGGTCACCGCGTGCTCCACCTGTTCGTCCGGCCCTCGCACATCGGTGGCGACGACGGGCAGCGCGGTCAGCATCGCCTCGATCACCGACATCGGCAGGCCCTCGAACCGGCTCGGCAGCGTGAATATGTCGGCCGCGGCCAGCAGCGCCGGGATGTCGTCCCGGTAACCCAGCAGCCGCAGCCGGAATCCCAGCCCCGCCGCCCGCAGCACCGCAACCATGTCGGCGCCGCGGTCGCTCTCCAGCCGCTCGCCGACGACCCAGAGTTCCGCCTCCGGCACCGAGCGCATCGCCACGGCAAGTTCCGGGTATCCTTTGTGCCAAACCAGCCGGGAGACGGCGATGATGACCACGCGGTCCTGCGGCACGCCCAGTTCCGCGCGGATCCGGGCGCGGGCGGACGGATCGGGACGGAACATGGCGGGGTCGCGGCCGTTCCGCACCGCAACGGCGCGGGCGCTGATGTGCAGTCGCCTGGCATCCCGCGCCTCGGCTTCCGAGACGGTCAGGAACACGTCGGTCACCCGCGCCGCGGTCCACTCCATGAAGAAGGACAGCGCCCGGCGCGGAAGCGAGGAGGACCGGTAATTGAACAGGAACCCGTGGCAGGTATACGCAACCTTCGGCACGCCCGCCGCCCGCGCCGCCAATCGCGCCAAAAATCCGCTGATCGGCATGTGGCCGTGCACGATATCCGGTTTTTCGGCGCGCAGGACCGCCACCAGTGAGCGAAAGGCCCGTAGGTGCGCGATCGGTGACAGCCGGCGGACGAACGGGATCGGGATCACCCGGAACCCCTCGGCTCGGACTCCGTCCAGCAGAGGTCCCTCCGCGCAGCCACCGACGACCTCATGCCCGCGGGCGCGGATGGCCCGCATCAGCGGCAGCAGGAAGTGCCGCAGGGAGAAATCCACGTTGGTGATTTCGATGATTTTCATCGGGTCCCGGCTACCGTTCCACAAGATCGATGCCGTCATGGCCGGGCGGTGCCGGCCGCAACAACGCTGGGCGCGTGCGCCCTCACCCCGCCCGTTCGACCTTGCTCAAGGCCCACTTAACCTGCTGCGGATCGTCGGCAAACGCCGTCAACACCACCTGCTCACCCCGCCGAGGCTCCGGGCCACCCAGATAGATCGTCTCCTCTAACGCAAGCCGCGCGCCGTCCGCCCGCAGCCGCCAGAAGCTGCCCGACTTCAGCCGCAGCAGCACAGTGCCGCCATCCTGCTGCAAGCTCGCCTGCACATCCGGGTGCAAATGGAACCGCAGATGGAAAGGCTGCGGATCGGGCGACTCGATCAGATCCTCGCCCCGGATATCCTCGCCGCTCTCGGCCATGTACAGCCGCCGCCGATGCACCGCGTTGAACGGCTTCTTCCAGCCGTCATGCGACACGTCCAGCCAGTGTGCACCCGCCGCCTCCTGGCGGTTCACATCCACCACCCCCGGCCGCCGACCCAACCCGTCAGGCTTCAACTCGCTGCTGTTGGTATCCGCGATGATCAGCGTGGAGTGCGCCGCCGTCGCCCGCGCCGCGTCCCGCCATTGCGGCGGTCCCGCGGGAAAGGCGCCGCAATTCACGATCACTCGGTCACGCCCGACGGACAGTTCCATCGACAAGGTGCCGGCGTGGGCCAGACGATCGAGTCCCGCAGGCGCCGGCAGGCCGCAATCTACGATCAGCACGCTGCGCCCGGCCTGCATGCGGTGGAACCCGCCCTCGGTCAGCGCCGCCGAACCACGCCCGCCGCGCCCGGCCTGGGTCAGCACCAGATCGACCAGCGCCGCGGTTTCCTCGCGGCTGCCATTGAACAGGCACAAGCCCCCGTCGCCATGCCGCATCATGCGCAGCGCCGGTGCCATCCGCTCGATCGCCGCGGCCAGCACCGGCGGCGGCTGGGTCTGCGAGGTCTGGAACAGCGCACGGATTTCCGTCAGATCCTGCAGTGCCGACAACTGGGCGGCCGGGCTGCGCTCGGCATGGCACCCGTCCGGCAGCACTTGCCGCGCGATCTCCTGCGGCAGCAGGCGCAGCGCCCGGGTCAGGAACCCGGTATGTTCCCGCAACGCCACCGCCGCGGCCACCAGCCCTTTCATCGCGGTCAGTGCGCGCGCGTCCAGTTCCTCGGCCGGCAGTGCGGCGGACAGGCTGCGCGCATCGGCGACCAGCCGCGCCATCAGCCGCTGGCGGAACGCATCATCAGCGGTGGCGGCGAAAAAGTCGTAATGCCCGAGCCAGGCGGTGATCCGCGCGCCCACCACATCCGGGCGATGCGCAATGGAGGCGGAGGGCGGGTCGTTGATCCACTCGGCCACCAGCCCGCGGGCACGCAGCCGCGCCGCATCGGTGCCCAGCGCGCGCAGGTCGCGCAGCCAGGAAAACCCGTGCGCCCCCGCGACAAGAACGGGGGAGCCGGCCAGATCGGACCAGCCGCCCTGGCGCAGCACCAGCACGCCGCCGCCCATTTCCAGCTCGCCCTTGATCAGCCGCGCGCCGCGAGCCGGGTCGCCCGGCCAAGGATCGCGCACCGACAGCGCGGGTGCATCCGGAACCCGGCCCATGCGGAAGCTCGGCAGCCGAGCCATCGCGCGCCTGGCGTCCCGCAGCCAGCTTCTGCCCCGGGCGCCGCTCATGGCCAGGTTCGCGGCAAGATAGAGCGCGATCCCCTTGTCAGCCGCACCAGGCGAGGTGCGAACAGGTTCAGAGCGGGAATGACGTGCCGGGAATCGGATGCGGCCATGTGCTGCTTCTAAACGTCCGCACCGACGCCGCACAAGGCAGGACCATCCCCGATTTCCGCCGGGGCAGCCGGATCAGACCCGAATCAGCCGCGCGGCAAAAAATCCATCCATGCCGCCGCGGTCCGCCCAAAGGCCGGGATGCGTGCGCAGGAAGCCTTCCCGCGTCAACGCCTCCGGCAGTGCAGCCAGTTCCCGGGGGCGGAACGGGTCATGCCGCAGGCGGCCTTTCCCCGTCGCTTCGGCGATGCGCGGCGCCCCTTCGTCCGGCTGCAATGAGCAAACAGCGTAGATCAGGCGGCCGCCCGGCCGCAGCATCGACGCCGCGGCGTCCAGCAGCGCGTCCTGCGTCCTGATCAGCGACTCGACATCGCGCGGGCGCTTCAGCCGCGCGACATCCGGATGGCGCCGGATCGTCCCGGTGGCGCTGCATGGCGCGTCCAGCAGCACCGCATCGAACGCGGCCGGAGGCGTCCAGGCCGTCACATCGGCCGTTATCACGTCCGCGTGAAGTCCCCAGTTGCGCAGGTTGGCCGCCAGCCGGGCAGCTCGCTCCGAGTCGCGCTCGATCGCCGTCACCGCCGCGCCTGCCGCCGCAAGCTGCCCGGTCTTGCCGCCCGGCGCGGCGCATAGATCAGCCACGCGTTCGCCCGGTTGGGCATCCAGCAGGCGCGCCGGTAGCGCGGCGGCAGCGTCCTGCACCCACAGCGCACCGGCATCGAAGCCGGGGATGTCCGTCACCCGCGTGCCGGCGGGAAACCGCGCCGATCCCGTCGGCAGCAGCGTCCCGCCCTCCGGCGGCGCGGTGCCGGGTTTCAGCGTGAGGTCCAGCGGCGCCTCGGTCTGGTGCGCCGTGGCAATGGCGCGCGCGGTTGATCCCCAGGCGCTCCACAGCCAGGACGGCGTGTCCAGCCGCGGCGAATCGAGCTCCGCCAGCGCCGCCGTACCGGCCGTCGCGACCTTGCGCAGGACCGCGTTCACCAGGCCGGCGAACGGCGCCAGGCCGCGGCTCCTGGCCAGCGCGACCGCGGTGGCGACGGCGGCATGGCCGGGGGTTTCCAGGAACAGCAGCCCGGCGGCGCCGATGCGCAGGACGTTGCGGACCGGGTCGGGTGGCTCCCGCCGCATGAACGGCTCCAGCACCGCGTCCAGCGTGCCCATCCGCCGCAGCACGCTGGCCGCCAGCCGGTGCGCCGCGGCGCGGTCCCGCGGCTGCTGCGCCGGCAAGGCAGCCAGCGCCTCTTCCAGAGGCCGATGCTTTTCCAGCACCGTCTGCAGCAGATCGAAGGCAGACTCACGCGTGGGATCGGCCATTAGAAAGACATGCGCACGGGGTTGGATCCTTGAGCCGGGGCGGGCGGATTCAGCACAACACCGCCCGGGTTGCCAGCGCTTTCCCTTACCGCTTGCCGCGCCGTCGCCGGCCAGCGATCTGATTGAGCACTTCCACCACCGCGGAGAAGCCCATCGCCGCGTAGATGTAGCCCTTCGGAACATGCGCGCCGAAGCCGTCGCCGATAAGCGTCATGCCAATCAGCAGCAGGAAACTCAGGGCGAGCATCTTCACCGTCGGATGCCGGCCGATGAAGCCCGCAACAGTCCCCGACGACAGCATCATGATGCCGATGGCGATGATCACGGCCGTGATCATAACGTAAAGATTGTTCGCCATGCCGACCGCTGTGATGACACTGTCGAGTGAGAAGACGATGTCGAGGAGCGCGATCTGGACGATGGTTGCCAGGAATCCGGCGTGAACTTCGCCGGACGTTTCAGTTTGGTCCTCACCCTCGATCTTATGGTGGATCTCCGTGGTGCCTTTGTAGACCAGGAACAATCCGCCCAGGATCAGGATCAGGTCCCGCCAGGAGAAGCTGTGCCACGGCAGCACGACAATCGGTGCCGTCAGCCGCATGATCCAGGTGATGCTGAACAGCAGCGCGATGCGCGTCCCCAGCGCCGCCAGCAGCCCCAGCCGCCGCGCCGCCGCCCTCTGCCGCGGCGGCAGCCGATCGGCCATCACTGCCAGCAGGACGAGGTTGTCGACCCCGAGGACGATCTCCATCACGGTCAAGGTCAGCAAACTGATCCAGATCTGCGGGTCTTCGAGAAATCCCATGGTCGATGCCCTCGGTCAGAGGACACTTGCCACGACGGCGGCGACCGCGGCAAAGCCAAATCCCACCAGGGCGCCGTCGATCGCCGTGGCAACGACCGTGGCGAGGATCCCGCCGGCAACCGCCAAACCGTCGCCGGTTAGCAGACCCGGCGAAAGGATCAGCATGGCAACCGCCGGTGCGGTGTTGCCGAACGGTATCGGCAAGACGATCAGGATGCCGGCGGACCCCAGGCCGTCAACCACGGACCCCAAAGTCGCGCCGCCAGCCGGCAGCCCATCGGCCAGGATGCGCAGTGTGTGGGACGGTCCGTCGCCGTGCGTGCCGGATCGCGGCTCGGTTCGAACGGTGCTGCCAGTGCTCGCGCGGCGTTGTTGGCAAACCATGTCTCTTGCTCCAGTTCTGACAAGAACGCATGCGGAGCAAGATCGAACACGGGAACACTCAGCCGGGCTCAACCGCTGCGACTCGCAAGCGGTGATCCGACATCGCAAGGTTGGCCGGCATTTGCCGGCGGCCTGCCAGAGGGGCCCGGATCGTGTTGTGAGGTTGAAGTATGCCCGAAGCGGCGGTTTTCAACCGGCTGCGGGGGGCCGCGTTCGTTGCTGTTCGTGATACATGCCTCTTGACAGGGCGCGATGCGGCGGGATGTCTGAGCCGCCACTGTCTGCGGTTTGGAACTGCCATGAACGAGTCCCGTCTGCGAGTCGGCCTTGCCGGGGCCGGCCATTTCGGCCGCTACCACGCCCTGAAAGTCGCGGCCTCCGGCCGGACTCAGTTGATGGGCGTCTACGATCCGGACCTCGAGCGCGCCAAAACCGTCGGCTGGGAAGCCGGCGCCAAGGAGATCGGCTTTGACGATCTGTTGGAACTGGTTGACGCAGTGATCATCGCCGCCCCGGCGGAGGCGCACTTCGAACTGGCGTCGAAAGCACTCCACGGCGGCAAGCACGTGCTGGTGGAAAAGCCGATCGCCGCGACGTTGGCGGAGGCGGATGCGCTGGCTGAATTGGCGCGGGAACGCCACCTGGTGTTGCAGGTTGGACACCTGGAGCGGTTCTCCGCCGCCTATCAGGCCATGGCGAGCCGAATTGGCGTGCCGCTGTATATCGAGGCGACCCGCATCGCGCCGTTCAAGCCGCGCGGCACGGATGTTTCGGTGATCCTCGACCTGATGATCCACGACCTGGATCTGGTTCTGGCGCTGGTGGACAGCGATATCGAGGCAGTCGATGCCGTCGGCGCGCCGGTGGCCAGCCCGCATGAGGATATTGCCAACGCCCGCCTGCGTTTTCGCAACGGCGCAGTGGCGGCGATAACCGCGAGCCGGATTTCGCCGCGAACCGAGCGGCGGATGCGGATTTTCGCGCAGGATTCCTATGTCGCGGCCGATTTTGCCGACAAGACCTTGACCGTGATCCGGCGCGCCCCCGGCGACGATGGCGTATTGGCCGCCGGACAGCAGCCGGTGCCGGGTGTGCCGGGGTTCGGATATGAAGAAGTGGCGTGGGAGGATCACGACTCGCTCGCGGCCGAACATGCGGCTTTCGTTGCGTCCATTTTGGATGGCGCGCCGGTGCTGGTCGATGCCGCTGTCGGCCGCCGCGCGCTGGCCGCGGCGCTGGCGGTGGCGGAGAGCATGAATGCGTCGCGGGCGCAGATGACCGAGTGGGGATTGATCAAGCCGCGGTAGGCGATTCCTCCGTGTCCAGGGGCGGCGTTCCTGCCGCCGCCGCCTGGTCTCTACCTAACGGCTTTGTTAGAGCCGTTGCGGTTGCCAAGCCCGTTGATTTCTTCCGTTATATGAACCGGCCTTAACGTGACGGGAAGGGCTGGCAGCGATGGCTGACGCGCGCAGGGAAACCGATAGCCTCGGCGTTGTTGAAGTGCCCGCGGATAAATTATGGGGCGCGCAGACTCAACGCTCATTGGAACATTTCAGTATCGGCAAAGATTTGATGCCGCGGGAGATGATCGCGGCCTATGCGGTGCTGAAGAAAGCCTGCGCCATCGTCAATCATAAGGCCGGCCGGCTGAACGACCAGGCCCACAAATTGATAGTGCAGGTCTGCGACGAAATCCTCGCCGGGCAGCACCACGAGATGTTTCCGTTGCATGTATGGATGACCGGCAGCGGCACGCAGTTCAACATGAACGTCAATGAGGTCGTGTCGAACCGGTGCTGCCAGCTTGCCGGCACCGCGCTCGGCAGCAAGACACCGGTGCATCCGAACGACCACGTCAACATGTCGCAGTCCTCGAACGATTCCTTCCCGTCGGCAATGTACATTGCTGCCGCAACGAACGTGACATCGCGGCTGTTGCCGGCGGTAACCCGCCTGCGCGACGCTATCAGTGCCAAGGCCGAAGAATGGAAAGACATCGTCAAAATCGGCCGTACCCACATGCAGGACGCGACCCCGATCACGCTCGGCCAGGAATGGTCGGGCTATGCGGGGATGCTGGGCGACAATATCGAACGGATCAACAGCGCGCTGGCGAGCGTCTATCATTTGGCTCTCGGCGGCACCGCCGTTGGCACCGGCATCAATGCTGCCCCCGGTTTTGCCGAGGCGGCGGCTGCGGAAATCGCGGAACTGACCGGGCTGCCGTTCGTCACGGCGCCGAACAAGTTCACCGTGCAGGGCTCGCATGATGCGCTGGTCGCATTGTCCGGAACATTCAGGACCCTCGCCGTTTCGCTTTATAAAATCGGCAACGACATCCGCCTGATGTCCTGCGGCCCGCGCGCCGGTTTCGCGGAACTGGAAATACCCGAGAACGAACCCGGTTCCTCCATCATGCCGGGCAAGGTCAATCCCACCCAGGCCGAAGCCCTCACCATGATCGCCGCCCAGGTCCTGGCCAACGACGTGGCGGTTGGCATTGGCGGAGCCGGGGGTTACCTGGAGATGAACGTCTACAAGCCGCTGATGATTTTCAACGTAACAGGGGCAAAAAAGTGGGCCAGCCCACATTTTTCGCTTGCCCCGGCTCGAATCGGTCAGATTCTGTGCGGATGTGCCGCCGCCGCCCGCCCTCTCCGATCTGAGCCGTGCAGAGCTTGAGGCTCTGCTGGTCGA
>NZ_CAJATU010000149.1 GCF_903944925.1 uncultured Rhodopila sp.
CGTGGTGACGCGGCCGACACCGGTGCAGCAAAAGGCGTTCGATCTGCTGGGCGTCGCGGTGTAGCCAGTAGCAAGCGGCTGAAGCGGCATTTTTTGCAACGCCATCAATGGTTTATGTAAAACTAAAGTAGGAAGTTCGGACTAAAGGCGGTCAACTCTTGATAACGCGCATTCCCGCATGTTATTCTCAACCGTCGCCCGCCTCAATTCGGGCTGTTCGTCAGTCGAACAGGTCGCGGCGGATGCGGCCATTCGCGCGCCACTGTGCCACCAGCGCGACCGCAGCTTCCGGCCCCTGGCGGCCCTTTGTGCGGGCGATCTCGATTAGCGCCTCGTCCAGGCCATGGCCCAAGGTTGACAGCCGTCCGCAGGCATACAGCACGGCATCGCGCGCCGTGAGCCATTCCCACACCGCGGCCGCCTGCTCCACCAGGCGATCCTGCACATGCGCGCCGTCATCGGGATCGCGCGAGAACGCTGTGTCCAGCCGCGCCAGAACGCCGGCCTGAAGCCAGGCCCCCAGGCGCGGACCATGCAGAAAATCGGCGCCGCGGTGGCGGTTGCCGAAGATCAGCCAGGAAACGCCGCGGCTGTCCTCGGCCTCCCGCTCGGCCAGGAAGCCAATGAACGGCGCGATGCCGCAGCCGGTCGCGACCATGATGATCGGCCGGTTCGGATCCGCCGGCACGTTGAACGCCGGATGGTGCCGGAGCCAGGCCGTGATCCGCTCCCCCCTGGGCCATGTCCGACAGAGCAGGCTCGACGTGGCGCCGTGGTGCTCCTGCCCGTCATCGCCGATCCAGGTGCTGAGCGACACGGTCAGGCCGATGCGCCGGGCCCCGTCCGATGCCGCACTGCCGATGGAGTAGCATCGCTCCGGCGATCCATCGCCCGGCGATATCAGCAACAGGTCGCCCGCGCGGTAGTCGAGGGCGGTCTGGCTCTCCAGTGTCACCGACCATGCGGGGTTCGTCCCGCCATGCGCAGGATCGTCCAGGCGCACCCGGTCCACAAGCGTCAGCGCCACCGGCAGATCCGCTTCGGGCCGGGCGGCAACCGTGGCCCGAATATCCAGATGCGCCGTCACATCCCGCAGCCAGTCCTGCCACGCTTCGGCGGGATCCCGGTCGCCCCGCGCCATCGGCACCACTTCCTTCGCTCCGGCGCCGAGCAGGGCCGCTCGGACCGCCTCGCCGCCGCCGCAGAACTGCGGATAACGGCTGTCGCCAAGGGCGAGCAAAGCGAAGTCCACGCCTTTCAGATCGGTGCGCGGCAGCGACTGCACGAACCCGCGCCCCGGCTCCGGCACCTGTCCCTCGCCGGTCGTGGAAACCACCAGCAGCACGGCGCGATAGCGTCGCAGATCATCCGGCTGCAAGGCGGCGAGCGACGCCGTGGCGATCCGCCCGCCGCCGAGCCGGAGTGCCGCGGCCGTCGCTTCGGCATAGCGCGCGGCGGTGCCCGTCTGGCTGGCATGCGCGATCAGCACCTCGGCGCCCGCATCGGTGCTGCCCCGCCGCGCCGCGAGCCGGCGGCGGCCCCAGGCGAAACTGCCCGTGCCGAGCAGGCCGAGCAGCGCGCTGGCCGACAGCAGGTTTACCCAGCCGGACCAGGGGGCGGCCCAAATGCCGTCGTGCAGATCCTTCATCCAGTTCCGGCCGCCATGTGCCGCGGTTATGCCCTGGCTGGTGACGATTAAGATTCGCTTGTCCGAATCTTGGCCGACGGTCACCGCGATTCCGCCGCCGGGCAGACGCCTGGCCGATTCGATCGGGGCCGGCCCATCGGCCTCCGCGGCTTGGGAAATGGCCACCGCCCAGGCGACCGGCGGGTTGGATGGCGCAGGCTCGATCAGTTGCACGTGGCCGACGTCCAGTGTCCGCAGCACCTCCGTGCCGGATGGCAGCAGCACAAGCGGCAACAGCACCCACCCGATGCCGGCGTGCCAACCCGCCACGGTATTGCGCAGGCGCGGCCAGGCCAGGAAGGGGCCGGCCAGGATCAGCAGGACCATGGCCCACGCGGCATATTCGACGACCGGCTTGACCCCGAGCAGAAGATCCTCGTGCAGGTCGTGCAGCACCGCGAAGAAATCCGCCCGGCCGCTGTCCGGAAGCATTGTGCCGGAGGCGATGTCGATCCTCGCCGCTTGCGTGCCGTGCGCGAACTTCAGTTCGACGGTCGTGCCGCCGGGGTCGACATCCAGCCCCCTGGCTGTCGCGGCGATGTCGAGACCCGCGAGGGTCCCGGCCAGCGCCGCCGTGTCCACCGGCGCCCGCGGCCGAGACGCGCCTGCGCCGAGGATCGGCTCTAGCGTCAAGAGCGCGCCGGACACCAGGGTAACGGCGAACAGCGGGGCCAGGATCAGGCTGATCCAGCGATGCAGGCGCCGCAGAATTTCGATGAGCATGACAGTAATCCAGATGTTCCGGGCAACGCGCCGCCGGTGATCCCGGAAAGGGACCGCGCCGCCGCCGTATACACGCTGAAGCTGACAATCCGTTGACATCGGCGATCAGCGCGGCGACAGCCGGGGTGCGTCAGTCTCCGCTTCGTCAGGGCCGCATGAGGCTGGCCCGGCTTAAACAGGAGAACCCGTTATGCAACGCATATTCACGATGGCTGCCACCGCTGCCATTGCCGTCATCGCCCTCGGCGCAGTCGGCGCAGTCGGCGCGAGGGCCGAAAGCCATAGCTGCACCTCGGCCCCGGCGGATCAGTATCTTTCGGCAGGGGACTTGCAGGCTAAGGTCGAGGCACAGGGGTACACGGTCAAGCGCGTGAAGATCGCCAAAGCCTGCGGCGAAGTCTACGCCCTCGACAAGGCCGGCGCCAAGGTCGAATTATATGTCGACCCGACCAACGGCAGCATCGTCCGCAGCGAAACCGACTGAGGCGAGGCGACATGAGCATCCGCAGCGATGCGGGCCCTGGCGGCAGCACGACGCTGCCGCCAGGGCCTGCCGCCGCTACCGCGATGGTCCCGGTCTGGGACAAGCTGGTGCGCGCGTTCCACTGGTCTTTGGTTGTGCTTTTCGTCGTCGCCTATGCGACCGCAGAGGACGCCGAAGGGCTTCACCGCTTCGCCGGCTACTGCATCGCCGCGCTGTTGGCGCTGCGTGTCGTTTGGGGCTTCATCGGTTCGCGGCATGCGCGGTTCACCGATTTCGTGCGCTCGCCCCGCGCGGTGCTGGCATATCTGAAACTCGCCGGCACGCATCGTGCGCCGCGCTACCTCGGCCACAATCCCGCCGGAGGTGCAATGACAATCGCGCTGATGGCAATGATCGGCGGCATCTGCTGGACAGGCCACCTGATGACGACCTCGACCGGATGGGGCTCCGAGGCATTGGAAGGCGTCCACGCAGCGCTGGCAAACGGCACGTTGTTGCTGATCGGTTTGCACCTGCTCGGCAATCTGTTCAGCAGCGTGCTGCACCGCGAGAACCTGACCCGGTCGATGATAACCGGGTTGAAACGGACATAGCCGGAAGGCACGCGCGTGCCACGCCAACTGTCATGCGCAATGATCCTGTTCAGGCATGGCGGATGGAGTTCCGGTGCGTCTGAGTATTTTCCGATGGTTGCTAACCGATGCTACCGGCAACTACAGCACGACCTTCGCTTACCGGGCGAATTCGTCCGGCCCGTTTAGTAATAAACGGCCGGCGGCGGATAGCATCGCCTGCTCCGCCGCCGGTGCGGGGGGTAAGCTGACAATACACTGACAGTCCTCGTCAGCGCCGGGAAAGCCGCGCAACGCCATAACAAACCGTCCGGTGCCGCATGAAGCGGCCCGGCATCAACAGGAGAGTCCCATGCGAAACATAATTGCCTTGGCTGCCGCCATAGCCGCTGTTTTGCTCGCAACCACGGACGCACGGGCGGGCAGCCTTGGCCGCCCGTGCACCGCCGCGCCGCAGGGCCAGTACTTGACGGCGCCGCAGTTGCAGGAAAAGGCCGAGGCCCTGGGGTACAAGGTCTCGCGCGTGAAAATCGCCAAGGCCTGCGGCGAAATCTATGCCTTCGACAAGGATGGCACCAAGGTCGAACTGTTCGTCGATCCGACCAATGGCACCATTGTCGGGAAGAACTGACATGGACGACATGACCATTCCCGATCACGCCAGTGCCGCCGCCAGCGCCTCGCTGGCGGCGGCACTCTCCACACCGCAACCGCCGTCTGCGATGGTCGAGGTCTGGGATGGGCGGATACGCGCCTTCCACTGGGTTCTGGTCGTCCTGTTCATCGCCGCCTACCTGAGTGCCGAGGACTCTGAAAGGCTCCATCTCCTCGCGGGCTACAGCATTGCGGGCTTGCTCGTGCTGCGCGTCGTCTGGGGTTTTTCCGGTTCGCAGCATGCCCTGTTCCGCGACTTCGTGCGATCTCCCCGCGAGGTGTTGAACTACCTCAAGCTTGCGCGTGAGCACCGGGCGCCGCGCTACCTCGGCCACAATCCGGCCGGGGGCGCCATGACGATCGCGCTTCTGGTCATGATCACCTCGATCTGCCTGACCGGACACCTGATGACCACCGACGCCTGGTGGGGTTCGGAGGCGATGGAAGATTTCCACGAGCTTCTGGTGAACTGCACCCTCGGGCTGATCGGCCTGCACCTGCTCGGCAATCTCCTGAGCAGCCGGATGCACCACGAAAACCTCACGATGTCGATGATCACCGGCTTCAAGCGGCGTCAGTGACGCCCTGGAAGCCGCACCGCCGCTCGCAAACCGCCCAACGCCGATCGGCTGAGCGTCAACGACCCGCCATAGGCTTCTACCAAGTCGCTGACGATGGCGAGGCCCAACCCGGTACCGGGTTGGGCCTCGTCGAGCCGCCCGCCGCGCGCCAGAGCGGTTTCGATGGCGCCGTCAGCGATGCCGGGGCCGTCGTCATCGACCGCGACCATCACGCCGTTGCCGTCGGCGATCCCGCATACAAGGACCGTACGATGAGCCCACTTCGCGGCGTTCTCGGCCAGGTTACCAAGCACTTCGGCCAGATCCTGCCGATCGGCGCTGGCCGCCAGACCGTCGTCCAGTTCAATCGTAAGCGTCAGCCGATGGCCGCGGTTTGAGGTGCTGCCCCGGCGCGGGTGAAGCGCTACTTTGTCCAGCGCCAGGGGAGAAGATCGTCGATCTTATGGATGGGATGATCAGCGATACGGGCGAGAACGTCGGTCAA
>NZ_CAJATU010000150.1 GCF_903944925.1 uncultured Rhodopila sp.
CAATGCCTCATGTCCCGCGATCGAAGGATATAATGTCCACTAACCAGACGATCGTGGACATTAGCCCGCTCCCAGCAGGCTGACCGAAGTATCCCTCACGCGGAGCCAAATCGGTAGGCGGCCGACAGCTTACGCTTACGTTATCACCGGGTCTTCAATCTGATCCTGTGGGTTCTCTATACGGATATGCAATGGGAATGCCTGCCAATACCCCGGGCCGAAGACGGGACGGCCGTGATCCACTGCACGACGATCTACAAGGTGTCCGCCAAATGGGCTGACGATGGTTCACTCGACCAGGCATTTCATCGCCAGCGTGAAGCCACCTGGCGGAGCAACGCCGTCTCGACCTCAGCATCCTCCATGGTGACCGCTCCAACACAACCGCGAAGAGAGGTGGGGACGGCATTGGCTATTCCAGCCAAAAACATCAGAAGGGCGAGAAGGTCATTGCGATCGTCGACAACAACGGTTTCGTGCTGGCTCCGCGCCCTGTTGCGCCGGCGAATGAAGCCGATACCGTGCTCCTTCCGGACGGAGTGAAAGCCTTGAAGCACGTGGCCAAGGTGACGGGCCAGCAAATCGGCCGTACAAACCTCAACCTCGATGGCGGGTTCGATTCCAGGCATAACTGGAAAGCGATCTTCAACGCGGGGCGGGTTCCAAACATTGAAGAAAATCCCCGCAACCCGAAAACCCCGAAGCGTGGGCGGAAGAGGTTGTTCAATGCCGCCATCCATTCGTTGCGGCTATGCGTGGAGCGCACCTTCGCGTGGGAAGATAAGTTCAAGCGGGTTCTGTTGCGCTTTGAGGTCTCCCAGGTTCCGCCGCGGTTCCTTCTTGCGTGATGTGGCCTCTGACCCCGGCAGGGCGTCGGGTCCTCGCATAACGGACGCGCACATGTTGCCTTCGGCGGATACGAACGTCTCGGCCGCTG
The DNA here is from genome assembly GCF_903944925.1 of uncultured Rhodopila sp. GTDB lineage: Bacteria > Pseudomonadota > Alphaproteobacteria > Acetobacterales > Acetobacteraceae > Rhodopila. The sequence continues at coordinate 938 of NZ_CAJATU010000150.1, forward strand.
CTACATTCTGATTTTCGTGGCTCAACCCCACCCCCCAAAGGATTGCTGTGTACGCTTCGCCATGGTCGTCACCTTCCACAACGCAACACTCGCTACCGGGCGGGCGCTACTCCTTACCCAGGTCGGACTTCCAACGGCTGGATCACGCCAGCTTTTCTGGCGCACCGCATCTTCAGTTTACCCGAAGTCGCACGGATATTGCTCGCTGCGTCGCCTACAGGCAACCCTGCCAAGTATTTTTGTCAAGTATTTTGGCTGCTTACATCATTTCGCGGGCAGGAGCGTCACGTCCTGCGCCGGGGCCGAATGATCCGACGGCTCGCCCACGAAGCCCGGCCGCACGGTCAGCACGCGAGAGGCCGACGCGATCGTCTCCGGCCGGTGCGCGATGATGATCCGCGTCAGGCCCAGAGCCTTGACCGCGGCATTCACCTGCGCTTCCAGCGCGACGTCCAGATGCGACGTGCCCTCGTCCATGAACAGGATGCGCGGCCGGCGGTATAACGCCCGGGCGAGCACGATGCGCTGCTTCTGGCCGCCCGAAAGGAACGTGCCCATGTCGCCGATAAGGCTGTTGTAGCCCATCGGCATGCGCATGATCTCCTGATGGATCCAGGCCGTCTCGGCGCACTGTTTCATCCACTCCACGTCGAACGCTTCGTCGAAGAAACAGATATTGTCCGCGACGGACCCGGACAGAAGCTGGTCGTCCTGCATCACCACGCCAACCTGGTGTGCTTCCCGCAGCGCTGCGATTTTATACGGTAGCGTATTGCACGCCAAGTTGACCCCTCGGTTCTGCCCTGCTTGGTCAGGCTTCGACGGGGTCCGGCAGGACGAAGGCCGGCATGGTGCGGTTGGCGAAGTAGACACCGTTCGGGGTGATATGACGGCGCTGTAGCGGCCAGACATGGGCGAGATCTTCGTCGCGTATTGTCGTTCCGCCCTCAGCGCTCTCGGGAACGGACCCGGATGTGCTCATGAAAGTTGACCCACTGATTTCTTTCCTGCCG
>NZ_CAJATU010000151.1 GCF_903944925.1 uncultured Rhodopila sp.
AGCATGCGCTACGGCTTCGATGGCTTGGCGGCGCAGGCCAAGCGGGTGCTGGATGGTGATCCGTTCTCGGGTCATTTGTTTCTTTTCCGCAGCAAGAGAGCGGACTACCTGAAGATTTTGTATTACGACGGCACCGGCCTTGTCCCAATCCTTGCCCTGCTCCTTGGCGTAGTCTCGCGCCGCGTCGGTGCCCTGGGTGGTCCGGCGGGAATAGGAGTCCCGCAGCCAATCGGGGATCGATGCAAGCCGAGCCTCGCCGTGCGGCCCGAGCACGACGTCCATGCCATGCTCACGCGCCAAGGTCGCCAGCGCCGCGCTGGAAACCGCCCCCGTGGTCTTCACCTCGCCGTCGAGCAGATCCAGGTTGACGGATGCGACCCTGCCGCTCTCGGTCAGCATCGAGGAGAACACGACGTTATGCCGGTGGACATGCGGATCGGCGATGCCGCCGCCGGGAACCTCGCGGGTGTCGGTGAACGCCTCGCCCTTGGCGTCGTAGCGGACGATGTCCACCGCCGGGCGGCTGTTGAAGTGCTCGACCGAGACCCAGCCCATTTTGGCGCGTTCCGGCTCGCCCGTACCGCCCGCGCCGGTCCTGGCCCAGCCGAGGCGCTGTTCCAGGTACCCCATGCCGACAGCGGACGCGCGCTCGACCAGTGACCGGATCAGCGCCGCTTCGCCCTCGGTTTGCGCCAGGGCGTAGGCGATCGAGAATCCCTTCTCGACCCCGAAGGCGATGTCCACATAGCCGACCGGCGGTGCAGTGGCGTTAATACGTTTGTAATACTCATGCGTGTCGAAGCGATCAGCGCCGACCCTGGCGATGTCGTCCGGCGTGGCTTCGGCTCCCGCCGCGACGCCGATCGCGGTCTTGAACTGCCGCAACGATGACGCGAGGACGTTCGTCCGCAGCGGCTTGCCGTCCGCGTCAACCGGCGCGGCGCCATCCGCTCGCCGGCCCGCCAGCACGTTCTCGATTTGTACGACGCCCGGCAGCGCCGCGGCGTCCAGGCCGAAGGTGTCGGCAACGGAGCGGTGTGCGCTGTGCCGCTTGCGGCCATCAATCTCCTCGCCGTCCGTGCGCCGGTTGCTCAGCAGGTTGCCGAACTCGCGCACCGTCAACGGCCTGCTCAGGTCGATGCCAAGCCGCCCGGCCAGGGCGGCATCGATGTCCGGCCGCAATTGCGCCGCCATGGTGCCGCCGGTCGCCTGAATGTTGGCGAGACAATCGGCGCGGCCTGCCGCCTGCGCCAATTCTTCCGTAAGCCGCTCTCGCATCGCGACGGTGTCGTCAGCGTTCATCGGCGGGTGCAGCCGCATCTCGGCGTGCACAAGGTCCGCCAGCGCCTCGCTGAACCGGACCTCGCCCGCGAAAACCGCCCGGCCGATCTCGTCCAGCGGCTGCGCCGGCTCGGGCTGCTGCTGATGTCCGGCGTAATAGCGCGCCGCGGCGTCAAGCGACTGCGCGGACTCGATCGCCTTCTTCAGCAGATAGTCCACGTAGGCCCGGCCGCCGCCGACCGAGCCGACTTTGTAGCTGACGTTCACTCACCTCCGTCCAAGCTGTAGACGCGCTCAAAAATGAGCTGCAGCTTTTCGCCGTGCTCCCGGCTGGCCGTGACCAGTTCCTTCAGCAGATCGCCGAGCGGATCGCCCTCGGCGTCGGTCGTCCTGGTGACGGCCTCCAGCACCTTCGCGGTCATCTCGACGCACACCTTCTGACTGCCGAGCATGCTTGCCAGCATCCGGTTTTGCGACCGTAGTGCCTCGGCGATGTCCTCGATCCGCGCCAGCACCGCCGCCTGCCCGTGTTCCGCCATGCCGGTTCCCGCTTCGCTTGCTGCCCTGCACTCGTGGTAACGAGTGCCATTGGTCTGATAGGCCAAACCGACCCCCGCCACCCACTCTTGTCTTTGTCATCATGCACTCGACTTCTGTCAATCACCGCGACGGCAGTTGACAATAAGCGGGACGGACGTTGATAATCCGCGCTATGGCCGGTAAGCCGATGGCCGATGACGAAGCTACCGATTCCCATAGAAGTTCTGACCGAAGCCGCAACGACGCGGGGATCGACCCTCTATGCCTGGATGATCACGCACCACGACACATTTGAGGCTATCGTTAAGCAAGCCGTGCGGCCGAACTGGGAACGCCTCGGTCAGCGGTTCGGTGAATACGGATTGCGGGATGGCAGCGACGGCGTCCCGTCCGGCGAGACCACACGGCAAACCTGGTGGAAGGTGCGCAAGGCTGTTGCCGCCAGACGGGCTGCCGCGGCCAGGCGTGCGGCTGCGGACAAGTCCGGGCCCGTAGCGCCACAGCGCTCCGTCACGCCGGCCAAGCCTGCCAAGCCGGCACCCGGGAGAACCGGCCCGGCTGCCACTGATCTGGACGCTCTCTTTGGAGAGAGCGGTTTGAGTCTGCCCAAGGTTGTGCGCTAACATTTGGAAACGATAATTTTATGGCAACGAAACGCGAAGGCTCGGCTGTGGCTGAACTCGACCCTGGCAATGCTGTCGCCGGGCCTAAACTCATTGTAGCAGGTGGACGCGGAAAGGGTGGAAAGACAACCTTGATGCGGTGGGCGATCGAGCAGTCGCTCGCCCGCGGCGGGGAGCCGGTGATCGCTGACGCAGACCGGACCAACTCGACTCTGACGGCCTTCTTCGAGGCCGCACAGCGCCCGCCGTCGGCCGGGAATGAAGACGTGCGGCTGTGGCTGAATGCCCTTGTCGATACCCAGATCGAGAAGCGCCACACGATCTATCTCGATCTCGGCGGCGGTGACCTGATGCTGCGCCAGTGGTCGCGTGAACTCGACCTCGCGCAGTTCCTTGCGTCCTACGACATTACCCCGGTGCTGCTGCACATGCTCGGCAGCGACGTCGATGACGTGGCTTACCTGCGGACCCTGGAAGAGGTGTTCGCGCCGGCGCACACCGCGATCGTGCTCAACGAAGGCACCGTGCGTTCGCCGCAGTCGGCGTTCGCCGCCGTTGTGGAACGGCCTGAGTTCCAGGCGGCGGTCTCGCGCGGTGCCAAGGTGCTTGGGATGCCGCGCCTCGGCTGCATGCCCGAGGTGGATCGCCGTCGTGTGAGTTTCGCCACCGCCGCGGACCGCTCCGCGAAAACGCTTCCGCCGACGATGCAGCAGGCGGTGCAACTATGGTTGCGGGAGATGCCCGTCGCCCTCGCGCCGATTCTCGAATGGATAATCTGAGCGGAGAGCAGCCGTCATTCCGCGAAAGCCTCCGGGCGGCGGCGCGGGATGCCGGGATACTGCCCGATGACGCGCTCGGGCCGGTGATCGCGAAGCTCGCCGATCTGCCGGACGAAATCACCTTGCGTCTCAAGCCGCTTGTTGCGCAGACCGAGGATGCGGCCCGCGGTGCCGCTGCCGCCAGGGTGGTGAGGGAACTGCCGGCCGCCCTCGATCGGTTCGCATGGCGGCACTTCGGGGCCTATCTCGTGGTAGCGGCGGTCGTGCTCGCCGCCGGCGGGACAGGTCTCTACCGGGGTGGATACCGGTCCGGCCGGGTGGACGGCGAAGCCAGGGCCGTTCACCTGGAAGCCGCCTTAGGCAACGCGCTGACCAGAGACGACGCGGAAATCTGGCTGGCGCTGATCAGGAACAACACCGGCATCTCCGCCGCTCCGCGCTTGTGTGCTCCGCAGGATGGCCGGCTCGCGTGCCAGTTCACCCTGTGGGGCGGACCCGCTCCGCCGCCGGCCGATCCAACCTCGGCTGCGTCCGCCGCAGCGACAAAAACGGCGCCGGGTCGGCGCTGAAAAGGGGCGAAGGGGAGGTGTGCCGCCGCGCCGAGCGCGGGCAGCAGGTTGCGAGCGATTGACAAGAAAAGGGGAACGGACAGTGACTGACCACTATACCTACCGCCTTTCCTGGTCGCCGGAGGATAACGAGCACGTCGCGACCTGTGCCGAGTTCCCGGGCCTTTCCTGGCTTGCCGAAGATGAACTGTCTGCATTGAGCGGGCTAAAGGACATGATTCGCGGTGTGGTTGAGGATATGCGCGCCAACGGCGAGCCGATCCCGTACGCTCTGGCGGACAAGAAATACTCAGGCCAGCTTTCCCTCAGACGTAAGCGTCAGCCGATGGCCGCGGTTTGAGGTGCTGCCCCGGCGCGGGTGAAGCGCTACTTTGTCCAGCGCCAGGGGAGAAGATCGTCGATCTTATGGATGGGATGATCAGCGATACGGGCGAGAACGTCGGTCAAGTAG
>NZ_CAJATU010000152.1 GCF_903944925.1 uncultured Rhodopila sp.
ACCGGGTCTCGCTGTCGCGTAGCGCCTTCTCGGCCGCGTGGCGCACGGTGGTGTCGCGGACGATGCCGGTGAAGAAAGTCGAGCCGTTGGTGCCGAACGAGCTGACCGACAGGTCGATCGGGAAGCTGGAGCCATCCTGCCCAGCGGTTCTAAACGCGAGTGAGTCGCGGTCGCGGCCGGAACGGTGAGTCCGGCCTGCAACAGTTGATCTGAAACAGCTGCCCGGATGCAAATCGGGGATTCGCAAGAATCCTGGAATGCGATTCGCTGCCGGATGTGCGCCCGCTCGATTCCCTGCTCGGATCATTGCGAGGCTGCTTGGACGGGTTCCCGGACAAGCGCCGCGGCAGCAACGCGACCTATCCGATGGGCGACCGAGCACGCGAGGGAGGGGACATCGGCATGGCAGCCTTCTCGGTGTTCTTCATGCAAAGCCCGTCCTTCCTGGCCCACCAGCGCCAGTTCGAGGCAGGCCACGGGCGCTCCAACTGCACCAGCCTGTTCGGCATCGCCAAGATCCCCTGCGACAATCACATCCGCAGCATGCTCGACCCGGCCCCGCCGCACCTGCTGCATCCGATGTTCGCTGAAACCGTCGATCAGATCCGGCGCATCGACGGCGGCTTCGATATGTTCCGCCGGCTCGACGGACGCCTGCTGATCGCGCTCGACGGCTCCGAATATCATTGCTCGCGCAAGATCCATTGCCGCCATTGCTCGACCCGGCTCAGAGGCAAAGGCGAGACCGAATATTTCCACAGCATGCTCGCCGCCACGCTGGTGGCGCCGGGGCATGACAAAGTGATCCCGCTGGAGCCGGAATTCATCACCCCGCAGGACGGGGCGGAGAAGCAGGATTGCGAGAACGCCGCCGCCAAGCGCTGGCTGGCCGCGCATGGACGGCGCTACGCTGCGCTCGGTGCGGTCTATCTCGGCGACGACCTGTTCTCCCGCCAGCCGCTCTGCCAGGCGGTGCTGGATACCGGCGGGCACTTCATCTTCGTCTGCAAGCCGTCGTCGCATCCGCTGATCGAGGAATACCTTACCGGGATCGACCTGCCGATGATCGAGCAGACGGTCAGGCGCGGCAAGCAGCGCTTCGTGCATCGCTACCGCTGGCTGCCGGATGTGCCGCTGCGCGACGGCAAGGATGCGCTGCGGGTCAACTGGTTTGACATCGAGATCGTCAATGCCAAGGGTGAGACGACATATCGCAACAGCTTCGTCACCGATCTGCCGGTTGGCGCGGACACGGTCGCCGAACTCGCCGCCTGCGGCCGGTCGCGCTGGAAGATCGAGAACGAGACGTTCAACGTTCTCAAGACCAATGGCTACAACCTCGAGCACAATTTCGGGCACGGGAAGCAAAATCTTGCCGCCATCCTGGTGAGTTTGAACCTGCTGGCGTTCGCGTTGCACACCGTCTGCGACATCGGCGACGAACTCTGGAGGGCGGCACGGGCAAAGCTTGGGCCGCGCTACAACTTCTTCAGCAAGCTGGCGGCGATAACGAGCTATCTGATCTTCCCGTCTTGGGAGGATCTGCTGCTGACCCTGGCGTTTGCAAAGCCGCCGCCAATCCCGCCCTGACGGGGGCCTTCCCGGAAGCTCACCGCTCGCTTATGCCAACCGCCAACCCGCGAATGTCAAAATGAGAATTGCTGCATCCTGCCGGACCGCGAGCAACTCCCGGCCCGGCACGCCGATGACCCGCGGCGGCGCTCCGGCACGATGCGCGGCGAGGTAGGCGCCATGCCGCATCGCCTCGGTCGCGGGCATCAGCAGGCCGAGATCGCAGCCGATGA
>NZ_CAJATU010000153.1 GCF_903944925.1 uncultured Rhodopila sp.
CTACTTGACCGACGTTCTCGCCCGTATCGCTGATCATCCCATCCATAAGATCGACGATCTTCTCCCCTGGCGCTGGACAAAGTAGCGCTTCACCCGCGCCGGGGCAGCACCTCAAACCGCGGCCATCGGCTGACGCTTACTCATACACGGTAACTACGTGGCTACCATTTTGCTCTGTCAAGGCCTAGCGGAACATGTATTGGCCGCCGAACTCGTTATCGGGATCAAACCGGAAAAACTGCCTAGTAAAATTACCTTTAAAGACACTCTAAATCGTTGCTCGGCCGAGGGCTTAATTGAGCAGAAGGACTCCGACGACCTTCGGCGCCTGATGGCTTTGCGTAATCCTCTTTCGCATTACCGAGATATAGACGATTCCTCACGTCTTTCTCGCCGAGTGCTTGACAGCAGATTGCCTGCTGAGAGCCACTTGGGCGACGCGAGTTTTGCTATCAGCATGGCTATTCGATTGTTGACTCTCCCTGCGTTTCGGTTGGGTGATGGATTTAAATGGCCGTCGACGGTGGTTGCTCGCGGGCCTACATCAGTCGTTCATGGAAGCCGAAAGCGCGTAACAACGCCAGCAGCATCAATCTCGACAAAAAGATTGGGCGGATCCGCAATCAGCGGCCCGGCCACCGCCAACACCTTTTCGAACAAAGGCCGCAACTCAGTATGCGGAAGCGACGGGATCAGGGGAACGCCCGGATGTGCCCGGCCTTTTGCGGCCGGCTCGATGAAGTCGCCACGGTTCACCGTCACGAAAACCGCGCCTGCGCGCTGTGCAAAGTCGAAAATATCATGGTCGGGTGCCTGCCCTCCCAAAACGCCGATCGCGACGGTTCGTTGGGCGGTGTGGCCCGCCGCGTCCGCAACCCTGACGAGCGCTTTGCCGCAGCACTCGTCAAGCAGCAGATACATGCACAGTCCTGTGCCTGAACGCCGCAGGCCGTCCTCGCTTGGGACAGGTCCGGTCGAACACCACCGCAGCGTCGATCTGGGCATCGGTCAGTTCCAGGTCGTCCCGAAGTTCCTCCCGCGTCGCCCCCCGCTTCATCACATCGGCCACATGCCGGGCGGCGATCCGCGTGCCCTTGATCACCGGCTCACCGCCCAGGACATTCGGGCGGCTCTCGATATGATCGTCTTTACTCCTCTCCAGCGCCTCGAAAGGGCCGAGAATATCCCTGCGTATCAGGTCGATCCGAAACGCGAGGCGATGCACAGCGGCCTCATTCCTGCCCGCACTGGCCGCATCGGCAATCGCCTCGCGCACCAGCTTGCGCAGCGCCGGATCGAGCCGGGTGCGAACGTCCTTCATCGCCGCCAGATAGAAAAGATCAGGCCCGCTCACCAGACGTTCGGACTCAACGCCAGGGTTGATGATCCCGGCGTCGATCTCCCGGTTGATCTCCTTGATCGTCAACCCGGAGACGAAGCGCCCGACCGAAAATTCATCGAGTCTGTTCTGAGCCAGCGGCGACACCATCGGCTGGTCCACAGCAAGACGTTCCGCCGCCTCCGCGAGGGCCAAACGTTGCCGCTCGATAGAGCCGTTGATTACGTACGCAAGTCCGACTTTGGCGTGCCGCTCTTCAGCATCCGGGTAGCCGAGATCTGCGAACACATTTCCTGTTTCCCGGGTGATCGCCGTGTCCTCATCGACAATCCTTCGGTCGGGCACCGCCTGCCTCATCGTCACTTCGCCCGCCGATCTGGCTCTGTCGTCTCACCCGCCGCCATCGATGACACATAACCCGGCCTTCCCCCCGCGCACCGCCTTGGCCGACAATCGCCGATCGAACGTCGCCAACTGCCCGCCTCGGACAACCGCCAGCGCCAACAGATACGTATCCGTCACCTGAGCCGGCGTCGCGATCTGCGCCGCATCGACCCGATCTGATCCCACCAGGCTGACTCCATCCTCCCAGAACACATGCCCCGGCAACCCCCGCAACCGCTCCACGATCGGCGCCACCGCAGCCGGGGAGCCGGCGGAGTTCGGGTATTTCGGGTGCCCGACGACCCGCAACACACCGTTCTCGGTAATCGGGCAGGTTGCCCATGAAACCGAGCCGACGTCCCCGAACCAGCGATGGGCCGCCTCATGCCCGACATGGGCGGGATCGATCAGCGCGATCAGCACGTTCACGTCGAGCAGATACGTCACGGAAGCTCATCGCGCAGCGTGTTGACGATGTCCGAGGTCACAATGACGCCCTCTGCGCGCACAGCCAGAAGCGGGATGCCGTTCCGCTCACCAAGCGTCATCGGTTGCCGCAGCGACCGCCGCGCAAGATCCGAGACGACCTCGCCGATCGTTGTGTTTGTCTGATGTGCGATGGCCCTGGCGGCCGTCAGAATGTCGTCGTCGATAACAAGGGTCGTCCGCATGATGGCCTCCTGCATCACGCATCATACACCAGGCATCAATCTTAGCCAACCATCCGCCGCCGCCCATGGCCTCACCGGTCGATCAGCAGCACCCACGGCACGCCGATGCACAGGAACGCGGCCAGGTAGATCGCACCGAAGATCGCACCCAATCGCCACCAATCGGATGACGGGATATAGCCCGAGCCGTAATAAACCGGACTGGGCCCCGTGCCGTATGGCGTAATGATCCCCATAATGCCTAGCGTCAGCGACAGCAGCAGCGCGAATTGCGTCATGTCCATGCCCGGGATCGTCGTGCCGACCGCCAGGAACACCGGCAGCATGGCTGTCACGTGCGCCGTCACGCTGGCGAACAGATAATGCACGAAATAGAACAGCACCACCAGGATGATCGTCGCGCTCAACGGCGAGAACCCACCCATGTGGTGCGCGATCGAGTCGGCGAACCAATCGACGAACCCGGTGCGGTTCAGCCCGTCCGCCAGCGCCACCAAAGTCGCGAACCACGCCAGCGTATTCCACGCCGCCTTGTTGGCAATGATGTCGGCCCAGGTGACGACCCGCAGCACCAGCATCAGCGAGATCACGATCAGCGCCACGGTCGTCGCGTTAATTGCATCAGCAGCGAATATCCACAGCACCAGCGCCAGCAGGACCAGCGCCGCCAGCACGATTTCCGGCCGGGTCACGCGGCCCATCGTCACCAGTTCGTGCGCCGCCCACAGCGGCACCTCGCGGCCTTCCTTGATCCCCGGCGGGTAGAACCACCAGGTCAACAATGGCACCAGCGCCAGCAGCACGATGCCGACGGGGGCAAAGGCAAAGAACCACTGCGTCCAGCCGAACTCGACGTTCGCGATCTTCTTCGACAGCTCGGCCGCCAGGAGGTTGGGTGCGAGCCCGGTCAGGAACAGCGAACTCGTCACGCAGGTCGAGGCGATCGCCACCCACATCAGATAGCCGCCGATGCGGCGCGACGACGGGTCGTGCGGCTTCGAGTCATACAGTGGCGGCAGGTGGCTGATGATCGGGAAAATCGTGCCGCCGCTGCGCGCGGTGTTCGACGGCGTGAACGGCGCCAGCGCTGCGTCGGCCAGCATGATGGCGTAGCCGAGGGTCAGTGTCCGGTGCCCCATCGACTTCACCAGCAACAGCGACAGCCGCTTGCCCAGCCCGGTCTTTTCATACCCGAGGGCGAACATGAACGCGCCGAAGATCAGCCAGACCGTGCCGTTCGAGAAGCCCGACAATTCCCAGTTTAGCGCGGCATTCGCGCTGTTGAATCCGGGTTTGGCCAGTTCCTCCGGGCTGAACAGGACCCACGGCGACAGCACCGTCACGACGGTGACGCCGATGATCCCGATGGCGCCGCCGGGCAGCGGCTCGAGCATCAGGCCGACGATGACGCCGGTGAAGATGGCGAAGAAATACCAGGCGTGCTGCGCCAGGCCGGGGGCGGGGATCAGCGCGATGGCGATGGCCACGGCGACCGGGGCCAATGCTTTCAACACCTGTCTAAGCATGGTGGCCTCCGCAAGAATTGGCGCGATCCCGGGACATCAGCGCCGCCGATGCGGCAAGGTCGTTGATATCAATCAACCGTTGCGGATTAACCGGTCGGGCACGGGACGTTCGACTGTCATGGCCGAATTCAGTTCGTCCGGACACGAATTGCGGTGCCGAACCAGCCAAAGTCGGGGATGGCCGGCACAGGCATACCCTTGAGCGGGCGGTCAAGCACGGCCCGAGGGCATGCTGCCACACAGGAGCAAAGGCCGGTGCCACGCCTGGCGCAGAAGGAACGGCAGAAGTTCGAGAAAGAGCGGGCGATGAGCGGCATCAAGTGTATTAAACGGCTGTCGGCGAGAGGCAGCTCTGAAGATGCACAAGCTTGGCATCCGGCCGCAGTTACAGCGCAGCATCATGGGGCAGACACCGCACCCGCAGCCCGGGCGGATCAACAACGTGTTCCAGGAGACATCGCCAGAGATGCGACATAAGTTTCCCCAGCTTTCTTGAAGATCAGGCCGCCATGCCCGCAACGCCGCAAGCATGGGGCGTAGGTACGCGACGGCAGGAGGGTAGGCAGGCGTCTACAGCTTACCCGTCAGGTGAAGGATGAGCGTCGTCAAACCGGCGCCGGCTGCAACACAGGTGGCGCTGACGCCCAGCGCCTGCAGCACGAATTCTTGTTCTCGATGGCTAAGTCGGCCCGCATCTTCTCGATATTCACGGTCATCGGGTCGATCCTCAGATCCTGTTCCTCTTGATCGCGCTCGGTCATCTAGGCCCCAAGCCCCGTCGTCGAAAGAATGTCGTGTCTGTTTGGCGTCCGGTCAACGATCGGCAAACGCAGGACCAACGGCTCAAGCCTTCCTATTAGTTCGCTCGCTTGCAAGCGATCAGCATCGACCTCTCGTTGGTCTTGGCGAAGAAGGCGCTTCCCCCCGATGCGGTGGCACCCGCGCTTGCAACCGTGGCGTCCTCACTCGATCTGTCCAGGACGTCATTTCCGGCCGAACCGCAGTGCTCCCCAGCCGCCGTTAGGCATTTGTCCCAGCCACGGGCGAGGGCGCAGCACGGTCCGGCGCTAGATCGGCGGCCTGGACGGACCGCGGACGTCCGCTATTCCATTTCCGTCGCCAATTGAAGCCGGAATGTCAACGTGTGGCGTAAAGAGTTGGCTTGCGACAGCCTCGGCGCCGTGTTCGTGCTGCCAGCAGGTGGCCGGGATGCGCCCGGCATGACGCAGCGACACCGGCCCGGGTGTCGGTTGCAGCTACCCAAGGTCCGCGGGCGGCAGCCACAGCACCTGCCCGACCCGGTCCGCGCCCGAGGCCAGCATGGCCAGCCGATCGAAACCGACGGCAATGCCAGCGGCGGGCGGCATGCCGTGCTCCATGGCCGCCAGAAAGTCCTCGTCCAGCGCCCAGTCCGGGCCGGAAATCCCCTCGCGCCGCAGCCGATCGGCCTGGAAGCGGAGGCGCTGCTCCGAGGGGTCGGTGAGTTCGACAAACGCGTTCGCCAGTTCGATGCCGCAAATGAACAGTTCGAACCGTTCCGCCACCCGGGGATCATCAGGGGCGCGCCGCGCCAGGGCCGCCTGGGCAGCCGGCCAATAGGTCAGGAAGGTGGGATGCCGGCGGCCGAGATGCGGCTCGACCCGCTCCAGCAGCAGCCGGAAGAACAGATCCTCCCAGTCCTCGCCGTCGCGCAGCCTGACCCCGGCGGCTGCGGCCAGGGCGGCGGCGTCCTCGCCGATTTCCAAAAGGCCGGGGACACCGGCGTGGCAGGCGAACGCCTCCGCCACCGTCAGCCGCTCGATCCGGGACAGGTCAGTGGCGATGCCGCGGCAGCAGACGACCGGAGGCAGGACGTCGCGCAGCAGGGCGGTTGTTTCCTCGATCAGCGCATCCATGCCGGCGCCGGGACGATACCATTCCAGCATCGTGAATTCCGGCGCATGCAGCGCGTCCGCCTCGCCGTTCCGCCACACCCGGGCGAACTGGAAGATCGGCCCCGCACCGGCCACGAGCAGGCGCTTCATGGCGAATTCCGGGCTGGTGTTCAGCCAGAGCGGTTCGCGGGTGCCGTCGGGATGCTCCCGCGTTGTGGCGAATGCGCGCAGATGCACCTCTTCGCCGGGAGCCGCCACGGCATAAGGGGTTTCCACCTCGGTGTAGCGGCGATCATGGAAGAAGCCGCGGACGGCGCGGGTCAGGTCGCCGCGGCGCGCCAGGAACGGCAGGCGGGCGGCGAGGCTTTCGGGGTGCCAGACGGGAAGGGCCATAGCGCGGAGTTTACCGCTGCATGAGGCTCGCCGCCACGTTGTCATGATGTCGCCACGCGACGGCCGCGGTCGATCCCGACCTGCGATGGGTCGTCAAAGAGAGGAGACATCCATGAGCCTGATATTGCTGCTTGTGATCCTGTTCCTGCTGTTCGGCGGGGGCGGATACTATGGCTACCGCTCCGGTTACTACGGCGGCGCGCATTACGGCGGGGGCATGACCCTGGTCGTCGTGCTGATCGTCCTGTTCCTGCTGTTCGGCGGGCACGGCGGGTATACGTACTGACGAGATAACGAAACCTGGCTGTGCCGCAACGAATTTGGGTCATGCGGCACGCGACTCTCAACGTCATGGTGCGCGCAGGCGCGCCATCCACGCCGTGACACCACCGCCGCCTTCCTGCAAGGGAACGGCGTGCGGGAACGGTCCGCCCGGCAACTGGCATCGTCAGGCAAGGGATGGTGGCGCCTGGCAACGACCGAGCAGGCGAAGAGGGCCGAGCCAAACGCCTGGTTCGACGATCTGGGGCTGGTCAGGATGGCAGCCCACCATGCTGCGTTGAACAGTTTCGGAAACCGTCGTGGCACACCCGTACGCCCGGTGGCGTGAGAGGGGGGATTGCCGTGAGGCGCCTCCCTACTCGATTTGCGGCAGCGACCGGCGGCGCGCGATTAATCCGCGGCGCACAACGCCTGCCCGCGAACCCTTCGCGTAATCACATGGACCAGAACTTCGTTTCTCGGCCGCTGTGAAACCGCTCAATCCAGTTCCCGCAGAATCGCCTTCTTCTGCTCCGCCGCTGCGTCTGTCCCAGCCCTCGGAAGCCGTCGCGCGAGCGGGCTATAACCATGCGTGCCTCGTCGCGCTGTCCGCCCATCGCCAGCACCTGCCCCCAGGTCGCGCCGACGGCGCAGATGCCGTCCAGCCGAGAATCCGGTAGCTCTTGTCGACGGCCTCGAAGGCTAGCTGGAATGCCGCGGCATCGTCGCCTGCCTGAGCCGGATCTGGCCGATACCGAAATTGGTGTTGGCGATGCCGTCCCGGTCGCCGAGGGCTTCGTAGGCCTGTAGCTCCTCGTAGTGGATATCGAGCGCCTGCTCGACGTCGCCCTTGTCGGCGAGGATGCGTGCGATATCGCCGAGCGTGATGGCGCATGATCGCCGCCTGCGCCGCCCGCAATTCTCGCAATACCCGATCCGGCTCGCCTTGCTGCACCAGATAGCTGTCGTAGCGCATGCGAAACCGGGCTCGGGCGGTGCGATCAGGCGCTGCGGGCGGCAGGGGCTGCTGCTTCGGTCTCACCACCGTGGATCAGGATCTCGGCCATCGTTCGTCTCCGGCATCTGGAAATGAACCTTATCAAATTAGTTATGTAAACGTAAAGCACTCGCGGCGTTTTCTTGCCGCGTTGCGCCCGGCTCGGCTTTCTTCAACGGCAGCGTGTGCTAACCGCCATCAAACGCGCCGCAGGCTTACCCCGGCCCCTCGTGCCAATTCACCAACACCAAAGGCGCGGCGACGCGCGCGAAATGCCGGGTGTTGTTCGTCACCAGTACCGCCCCGATCGCCACCGCATGCGCGGCAATCATCATGTCCAACTCCCCAATCGGCTGCCCGGTGCTGCTCAGGTGATGCCGTAAGCCGGCATAAATGTCCGCTGCATCGGCGTCCCACGCCAACACCCGCACGATCTTAAGGAACGCGCGCACGCTCACATGCAGCCGGTGCGAGGGCGGAATCCGCATCAGCCCATACATCAACTCCGCCCGGGTCACCGCCGAAACGCAGGTGCGATCCGGCGGTATCTCGGACAGCTTCGCCTCGATCTCCGGCGACCGCCCCTTGATGACAATGCTCGCCGTATCCGTATCGAGCAGGTGCAGCGGCACCGTCATTCGTCGAACACGCCACGCTCCGGCGGAACCAGATTCATCGGCCGATCGGCCATGAAGTCGTCGGGCGCGTCGACGGAGTGCACGAGCGCGAAGAAATCCTCCCACGCCCGGACCCCGGGCCGGGTGGACAGCAACACGTCGCCCGTCCGCTCATCCCGAGTGGCATACACTTCGGTGCCCTCGAACCGGAATTCCGCGGGCAACCGCACGGCCTGGCTGGCGCCGTTCTTGAACAGCTTGGCAGTAAGGGTTACCGGCAAGGCAGCCTCCGTCAGCGGAATATAGATAGCAGTATATATTCCGCGCCCGGCTGATTGCAAGCATTTCCCCGCACCCCCCAACCGCCCTAACCTCCCGCCCGCAAACCAAAGGGCAGGAAACCACCCACCATGCAGCACGGCCCCTACGAGCACATCGCCGCCGCCACCTCCGGTCCCGTCGCCACCATCGAAATCCGCCGCGGCCCGAACAACTTCGTGGATACCGACATGGTCGCCGAGATTGCCGGCGCGCTCGAACACTACGACCGCACCCCGGACGTCCGCGCCATCGTCCTCTGCGCCGAGGGCAAGCATTTCTGCGCCGGCGCCGACTTCGCCTCCCGCGGCCCCGACGGGGTCGCCCGCGGCGCCAAATCCGGCCGGCATCTCTACAAGGAAGCCCAACGCCTCTGGCGCACCAACAAGCCGATCGTCGCGGCGGTGCAGGGCGCGGCGGTTGGCGCGGGGCTGGGCCTCGCCGTCATGGCCGATTTCCGCGTCGCCTGCCCGGAGGCGCGGTTCGCCGCCAACTTCACCCGCCTCGGCTTCCATCCCGGCTTCGGCCTGACCGTCACCCTGCCGCGCCTGATTGGTGAGCAGCAGGCCGCGCTGCTGATGTATACCGGCCGCCGCATAACCGGCGATGACGCGCTGAACATTGGTCTGGTCGATTACTGCGTCCCGGCCGAACACGTGCGGACCAAAGCCGTCGAACTCGCCACCGAGATCGCCCAGTCCGCGCCGCTCGCGGTCATCTCCACCCGCGAAACCCTGCGCCGCGGCCTCGCCGACACCGTCGCCCGCGCCACCGAGCGCGAATATGAGGAACAGGACTGGCTGCGCCACACCGCCGATTTCCAGGAGGGAACCAAGGCGATGGCCGAACGCCGCTTGCCCCGTTTCCAGGCGCGGTAACGGAGAAACGTCCCCACACCTGTCCAGCATTATGTTACGACAAAACACGCCCTGATCCGGGAGTCGCCGCGATGTCGAGTCAAGAGCAGGCCCGCCAACCGTTTCCTCACCCTTGCGTCCGGCCAGACTGGCTGGCGAAGCTGCATGAAGACATCATCGATCCGGCCCAGCCGATAATCGACCCGCACCACCATCTGTGGCGGGCGCGGCCGGACCGCTACTTGCTTCAGGATCTCGCCGCCGACATCCAAACCGGCCACAACGTGCTGGCCACGGTGTTCATCCAGTGCGGCCAGGAATACCGCCCCGACGGTCCGTCGGAACTCAAACCCGTTGGCGAAACCGAATTCGTGGTCCGCGAGAGCGAACCCGGCCGCTACGGCGCCTGCGCCGGCGTCGTCGGCCACGCCGACTGCACCCTGGGCGAGCGCATCGACGGCGTGCTGCAAGCCCATATCGAAGCCGGCAACGGCCGCTTCAAAGGCATCCGCCACATCGGCGCCTACGATCCCGGCATCGCCCCGACGTCACCTCCCGGCGCGCCCCCCGGCCTCTACAAAGATCTCGCCTTCCGTGCCGGCTTCGCCCGCCTGCAGCGCTTCGGCCTGACCTTCGAGGCCTGGCTGTATCACCCGCAACTGGCCGACTTGCTGGATCTATTACGGGCTTTCCCGGACCACAAAATCGTGCTGAACCACCTTGGCGGCCCCCTCGGCGTCGGCCCCTACGCCGATCGGCGGCCGGAGGTGTTTGCGCAGTGGCGCGCCTACATCACCGAACTGGCGGAATGCCGTAACCTGCACATCAAGCTCGGCGGCCTGGCGATGGCCGTGAACGGCTTCGGCTTCGACCAGCAACCGCTGCCGCCCTCCTCGGGCGAACTCGCCGCCGCCTGGCGCCCCTACTTCGAGCACGCGATCGAAACCTTCGGCGCCGACAGATGCATGTTCGAGAGCAACTTCCCGGTGGACAAGGGCATGTGCGCCTACCCGGTGCTCTGGAACGCCTTCAAGCGGATCGCCGCTGGCTGCTCGGACGATGAGAAGGCGGCCCTGTTCCACCGGACAGCCCAGCGCTTCTACACCCTGCCGCCGGTATCGGGTCCGTAACCCGCCTCGGTTGAACCGCCTCGCCGCGCCTGCGTTGGGGTTGGACGGTCCCAATGCGGAGGAATCAACCATGCACCGGCGCAACGCGCTTATGACGTTTTCCGGCATCCTGGCGACAACGGCCTTCATGGCCGCCCCGCGCCGCGCGGTTCTGGCGCAGAGCGTCGCGGATTCCGGCACGCCGACGCACCTGACCGCATCCGGCTACAAGGAGCAGGCGCTCAAAGCGGGAAACTTCTCAAAGCAGATCAGTCAGCTAGCGGTCAGGAACGCCACCCACCCGAAGGTCAGGCAGTTCGCTGAATTCGAGGTGGCGGAGCAAACCACGGTCGCCCAGGTCCTGACTGAAGACACCAACCCGCAGCCCCTCGCACTCGATCCGCACGAAGCCGAGTTGCTGGGGCAGTTGGAGGCGCAATCCGGCAAGGACTTCGACGCGCATTATATCCAAAGCCAGATCATCGGCCATCAGCAGCTTCTCAACATCCAACAGGCCTATCTGAACGGCGCCATGGCCGGTCAGCAGTATGAGCCTGTTGCGGTTCTCGCCCGGATGGTGATCCAGATGCACATGACGATGCTGCAGGATTTGCGGACGGAGGCTGCGGCGTAACTTAAAAGGTGTCATGGCCGGCTTTGTGCCGGCCATCTCCCGTGTTCGGCGTCAAGTCAAATTCGGCCGGGAAAGCTGTGGATAAGTCGCCGGCCTGCGCCGGATTCTGGACGATCGCTCCGGCCGGCGACTTACCCACAGCCGGAGAGGACCGAGATGCGTGTTCACTCATGGGTGGCACCGTCGTATGCCCAGGGCTTGCCGTCGCGGGCGATGGCATTGAGGATCACCAGGATCTTCCGCATCACCGCGGTGAGAGCCACCTTGCCCGGGCGCTTGTTGACCTCGGTCAGGCGCAGGTAGAATGCTCGGATCACAGGGTTCCAGCGGATCGCGCAGCGCGCCGCCTGGAACAGCACCTGGCGCACCCCCGGGCGCCCATGTCCGGTGATGGCACGCTTGCCGCCCTTGCCGCTGTCGCAATTCATCGGCGCCAGGCCGATCAGGGCGGCGATCTCCTTGCCGCTCCGCTGCCCCAGTTCCGGCACCTCGCCCATCATCGTGGCGGTAAGCACCGGCCCGCAGCTCTTGAAGCTGCGCAGATTGGCCGCCAGCGGCGCCAACGCCTCGCTGCGCGCGATATGCTCGGCGATCGCCCGCTCCAGGCTGTCGATCTGGCACTTGATCACCGCCTGCACCGCTTCGATGCTGGCGCGCACCGCCGGACTCGCCACGCGGCTCAGGCGGCAGCGTTCGGCATGCGCCGCGTCCACCAACTGGCGGCGGCGGGCGACCAGGTCGCGCAGTTCGTCGTCGCCCGCGACGGCGGGGGCGAGCCCGCGCGTGCTAAGTTCGTCGCGCGCGAACCGTGCGAGCAGGGCTGCGTCGATGCGGTCGGTCTTGGCTTTGACGCCGCGCGAGGTGCGGAACGCCACGACCTCGTTGGGGTGGACCCGGGCGAAAGGGATGCCGGCCTTGAGCAGTGCTTGGCGCAGAGTGCGCTCGAGGCCGCCGGTCGGCTCGAAGGCGACGAGGCCGACGCGGCCGGGGTCCAGGCTTGCCGCCCAGGCTTCCAGCGCCGCGGCGGTGTTGGCGATGCGACAGGCTTGCCGCGGGTCGCTGGCGTCAGCGATGTCGACCCAGTCCTGGGCGACATCGACGCCGATGAACTGCTTGTATTGCATCTGTCTCTCCGGCACGGTGAGGATGGGTCTGCACACCGGATTGCATTCGAGCGCTTGCTCCAAACTCCCGTGCGTGTGCGCGACCGCGACACCGGCGGGGTCCGAGATGGCCACGATCGTTCGATCAATCCACGTTTCGGAGTGCCCCGCCGGCGTCCCCTTTCTTCATCAGATCGGGGCATGGTCAACATGCCATCCACGACTGGCGGTGCCGCTTCAAACAAAGTCGTCGGTGGCCGGACTAAATCCGGCCATGGCATGGACGGACCGATCCTGTCACCCCCGCCAGCTAGCGTAAGCGCGCCAGCCTCAGGCCGGCTGCAATTCACTCTCCACCCAGGCAAGACCCTCACGCCCGTGCAGGAAGCCGTTCTGCCACGGCGTCTCGGCCGTCAAAGCGGCCAAATCGCCTGACGCCTCCTCCGGCGTGATCGCGTGGTCAAGTACCGCGCGATAGGTCCGGGCTACCGCCACCATATCGACATGCTGCGGCGACAGCCGGAAATGCGTCACGCCCATGCCGCGCAGCGATGCCAGTTCGCGCAGCAGCACCAGATACCCGTTCGACAGCGTCTGCGTGCCGTTGATCGTCAGCAGGCTGGTCCCGTCGATCGTGTCCGCAGCCAACCCGTCCGGATCCTGCCCGCACACGAACTGGCACGAATCCTTAGTCAGCTCATGCGACCGCGCGTGATAGCAGCGCATCGCCACCGACAGCGGCTGCCTTCCAAACACCAGCAGTTCCGTCTCCACAGCCGATCGGCTGGCCAGGACGCGGACGGTGGCGGCGGTTGCCTCCACGGGCAGCACGATGCGCACCGCCCCGCCGCGGATCAGGACGTCCTGCGACCCTTCATTGAACACGTTGATATACGGCCCGATCACATGCGGCCGCCCGGAGACCTCCTGCAGGCAGGCGACGTCGTTCGCCTCGACCAGCACGCCGCTTTCCGCCAGCGCCCGCGCCGCCGCAACCTCCCGGTCCAGCGTCATCAGCGCCAAGGTGGAGCGCACCACCTGCTTGCCGCCCGCCTCTAGCCGGCGGATGATCGCCTCGTTGTCGTTCTCGGAGAACGGCTCGCGCTTCGAGCACACCACTTCACCGAAATAGACGCTGTCCACCTCCGCTTCATCCGCGATGCGGGCGTAAAAATCCCGGCGCGTCTCGGGCGCCCAATGGAACAGCAGCGGGCCAAGCGTTAGCTTGCCGTTGGCGGTGTTGGTCATCTCCACCCCTTCGTGTAGGCGCCATGGGTTTGGCGCTGACCTTCGGCGACCGACGCCAGCGTGTTCTCCACCGCTGCCGCCTGGCCGCGGTCGAGCGCATCGATCGCCTTCCGAAAGCTGCCGACGACCTCGGTGACATAGGCGCGACTGCGCTGCCGACCCTCGATCTTCAGCGCTGTCACCCCGGCCGCCTGCAGATCCGCCAGAATGTCGATGGCGTTCAGCGCAACCGGCTCCTCGAACAGATACGAGGTGCGGCCATGCGTGACATAGCGGCCCTTGCACGGTGTCGGATATGCGGCGGCCTCGCCATGGCTGAAGCGGTTCAGCGTCACGTCGCCGAGGCGGGACAGCGTCTCCGGGCCGTCCTCCTTGTAGGACACATGGCTGGCGGGCGCGCAGGCGCCTTCGGATGTCGGCGACAGGCCGGTGATGTAGGACGACAGGAAACATCGACCTTCCGACATCGGGCCAACGCTGCCGAACGCGAACACTTCCGTCTCGATGCCGATGCGGCGCACCAGCGCGGCGACCTGCTCGATCGACAGCACCCGCGGCAGCACGACGCGGCGGATGTCGAAGCGGTCGCGATAGAACGCGATCGACAACTCGTTGGAGGCGGAGGCCTGCACCGACAGGTGCCGCCGCAGGTCCGGATGTCGGGTTGCGGCATAGTCAAGCACGCCGATATCGGCCAGGATCACCGCATCGACCCCGGCCCGAGCCGCATTGTCGATCGCGTCATGCCATGGCTTGGCATCGCCCGCCCGCGGGAAGGTGTTGACCGCGGCCAGCACCTTGCGTCCGAAGCGGTGCGCATAGGCGACGCCCTCGGCCATCTCGTCGGGGTCGAAATTCAGGCCAGGGTAATTCCGGGCGTTGGTGCAATCGCGGAAGCCGCAATAGACCGTGTCGGCGCCGGCATCGACCGCGGCACGCAACGCCGCCGGGGTGCCGGCGGGGCAAACCAGTTCGAGGCTCATGGGGCTCCTGTCGCGGCGCTATCGGTCCGCATCTGTCTGACATCCAATTTCGCGAGGCGGGTCTTCAGCGTCTTCACTTCGGCGCGCAACGCATCGCACTCGGCGCCGAGATCGCGCGATGGACCCGCGTTTTCATGCAGCCGCCCGTGGATCGTCTCGATTCGCGCGCGCGCCCGGCCGATGGCGGTGTCGATCCGTTGCGCGATGCGTCGCGCCGGGCGCTCCAGCGGGCCGAACATCGCGGCGATTTCGTCGGTGATGAGGATCTCCTCGCGGTCCAGCGTGTTGCGCACGGCGACGATGACGGCGGTGGAGCCGGTGATCTCGATCTCGCGGCTGAAGAACATGGCGTCGCCGTCGATGCGGCCTTCCAGCAGGTCGATCAGCGCCATCAGGTTGCCGCGGATCTCCGCGTCGGGCGGTTTCGCTCCGTCGCCGCGCGCCGGCCGAACATCCGGTTCCGGCAGCACGCGGACATCCATCTTGCCGCCGCCGAATTCAATCGCGAAGCGATGCGGCAGGTCGCTCGGGAAGACATGCACGACTGCGGGGTCGAGACGGGCGAAATTGGCCACCAGGCGCGGGTGCCGGCGGCGCATTGCGCGGTTCAGTAATACGGTCAGGCGCGCCAGGAGCGGCCCGGGGATCAGCGACAGGGACGCGGCGGCGAGCGGGCGGGATCGTTGCATGAAGTACAGGTCCGGATACAGTCTTTCGCATGGTGGACTTTGCAGCCCCCGGGACATTGATCTGGATCAATCGCAGACGCCGCAACGGTTCCAACGCAACAATCAAAAACTATCGATATTACAACGATCGCGCAAAAGCCAGGGTCTGGTACTACGGTGATGCCTGTCCCGCCAACAGCGCCTCGATCCGGTCCACGAGTTCATTGGTACCGATGGGCTTGTGCGCCAGGGAATAGGCTCCGGTAATAGCCGCACCCATCGCCAGGGCCGCTTCATCGCCGACATAGCCGGTCAGCAGCACCGCCGGCAGGTCCGCATGCAGCGCCTGCGCGGCGCGGATAAGGGCAATGCCGTTCATTCCCGGCATCGACAGGTCCGAAACGAGGACATCAACAGCCTCCCCGGCGGCGAGCAGCGCAAGCGCCTCCTCGCCGCCCGCGGCAGCCAGCACGCGATAGCCCCGGTCTTCCAGGTTCTGCGCCAGCAGTTCGCGCAGCGCCTCCTCATCGTCCACCAGCAGGACCCGCGCGGATGCCGACGCGATCCCGGTGCCGGAAGCCGCCGCCTCGGTCTCCATGTCGGGAGCGACCGCTTCGGTTTCCGCATCGCGCGTGGGCAGCCACAGCGTGACGGTGGTTCCGCTGCCCGGGCTGCTGTCGACGGTCAGCGCGCCGCCGGATTGCTCGGCGAAACCGCGCGCCATCGGCAGTCCAAGCCCGGTGCCGACACCCGCGGGCTTGGTCGTGAAAAACGGTTCGTAAGCCCGGGCGAGCGTCTTCGCATCCATGCCCATGCCGGTATCGGCGACTTCGATCCTCACATACCGTCCTGCGGACAATCCCGCTCTTTCGGCGGGCGCCTCGTCGGCCGCGGCGGAGAGGGTCAGCCGCCCGCCGTCGGGCATGGCGTCGCGCGCGTTGGTGGCGAGATTGACCAGGACCGTTTCAAGCTGCGCCTTGTCGACGAACAATTGCGGCAAATCATCGGCCAGGCAGATCCGCACTTCGATGCCGGCGCCCAAAGTATGAACGAAGATTTCCTTCAGGCTGCCGAGCACGGCCGCAACATCCAGCGTCTCACCGCGCAGGTTGCCGCGCCGCCCGAAGGCGAGCAGCCGCCGCGTGATCGCACCGCCCCGCTCGGTAGCCTCCATCGCCAGCCCCGCCAGGCGAGCGACGCCCGGTTGGTCTCCCGGTCGGCGCTCGATCAGCGTCGCGGCGCCCTTGACCATCTGCAGCACATTGTTGAAATCATGCGCGATACCGCCGGCAAGCTGGCCGAGTGCCTCGACGCGCTCGGCGTGGGCGGCCCGCTCCTGAGCCGCTTCGCGGGCTGCGGTTTCGCTGCTCAGCCGCGCCAAAAGATCGTCGTTCTCCCGCAGGCGCGCCTTCAGATCCTCGGTCAGTTGGCGCAACGCCAGCTCGGCTTGCACGCGGCCGGTGACGATCTCGGAGAACAGTACCGCTCCCCCGATGCTGCCATCGGCGCGGCGCCACGGTGCCATCTCCCAATGCACGAATTCGGTGCGCCCGTTGACGTGAGGCATCGGCTCTTCCGCGGCCGCCAGGGTTTCGCCCGCCAGGACGCGGCGGTAAACGTCCCGCCGCTGTTCGGCGAGGCCGGGGAAAAGCTCATAATGGCTGCGGCCGATAAGCGACTCCGGCAGGCCGTCGCCGATGCGGTGATCTGCGGCGAAGCGGCGGCTGGCGGCGAGGTAGCGCATCTCCGTGTCGAACATCGCGATCGATGCCGGGGTCCGGTCGATAAACAGCCGCAACAGCGCGTCGCTTTCGGCCTTCGCGGCCGCAAGTTCGCGCTCGGCGGTCACGTCGCGGAGAAAGACGGTCAACCCGTCCGGCGAGGGATAGGCATGCGCGTCGAAATGCGCACGCGACGCAGCGAAGCAGTCGTCCGCCCGCGTCGGCGTCCCATCGTCCATCGCCGCGCGGCAGGCCATGCCGATGAGGCTGTCCCCGAGTCCCGGAAACACGTCCCAGATGACCTGACCCATCAGGCCGCGGCCCCGTTCAAGCCGGGCCCTCGCGCGCTCGTTGAGATAGGTAAACCGCCATGCGCGGTCCAGCACGATAACGCTGTCCGTCGTGCTCTCGAGCGCGATGTGCAGGGCGCGGGCGTGCAGCGCGCGTTCCTCCAGGATCGCCTGCTGGTGGCGGCTTTCGGCCAGGGCCGTGTGCAGGGCCTTGTTGGCCGTGCGGTCCCGCACCGTGGCGATCGTCAGCACCTCGCCGTCGATCTCGATCGGGCTGATGTTGACGTCGACGACAAATTCCTCGCCATCGCCCCGGACCGCGAACAGATCCAGCCCCGCTCCGACTTCGCGCGGTCGCGGATTGTCGCCGTACGACACCATCTGCGACACGTGGTTGTCGCGCAGCCGCGGCGGCAACAGGCTGTCGACCAGCGCGCCGATGAGTTGGGCGCGCGGTACGCGGAACAGATCGACCATCCGCTGGTTGACGTTCGCGATCCGCCCCCGCCGATCGGCCAACAGGATGGCGTCGGGGTAGGCTTCGAACATGGCGGCGAAGGTCTTGGTGTGATGCCGGGCCCGGTCGATCGCCTTGCGCATGCCGCCGGCGATGAACACGACCGCGCTCGCCGTGGCCGCGAACAGCAGCAGCACCGAGGTCTGGCGTACGCCTTCCAGCCGGAACGAGAACACGTCCGGCAGCACGAACAACCAGGCGCACAGCGTCGCCATGGCGATCGAGAAGAACCCCGCCGCCGTGCCGCAGATCAGTGTCGCCGCGATAACCGCCGGAAACAGCGACAGAAACTGGGCCCCGGGAAAGTCGGACCCGAATGCCGCTTGCAGGGCCGTAGCCGCGGCGACGAGCGCCGCCGCCAGCAGGTAAGCGTTGAACGTGCCGGGCTGGAAGTGCCTTGGGCTGAAATAGAGCCGGCTGTAGTCCCTGTGGTTGACGATGCCCGTGATCACCGGGCTGGTGTCGAGAGTGTTCAACGTCCGGTTTGCCGCGTCGCTCATTGAGCTGTCGTTTTCCGCGATAAATGTACAATTCCTGAGAAGCGACGATCATATGACACAGTTTTGGATCGAAGGCAACGTTTTTACGCAGATCGAACTTATATGCCCGGTTTCGTATCCCCGATGCGCCGGATGAACCGGTTCAGCATCCGAAGCGTGTGATTTCGGGACAAACCCGTCCGTACTACTACGTCGGCCCGCCTGCGCTTCTCCCGGTCCGGCATCTGCCTGATAATCACCGCCTCGATATCCTCCCGGCTCATGCGGCGGCGCAGGCCGACACGATAGACCTGGATCGGCAGCGGCGCGGACACGACGACCACCGTATCGACCCGCCGATGGCCGCCGGTCTCGAACAGCAGGGGAATGTCGAGCACCACGGCGCGCTTCCCGGCGCGGCGGGCGCGGGCGATGAAGGCGCGTTCCGCGGCTTCGACCATCGGGTGCAGGATGTGCTCCAGCCGGGTGAGCGCCGCCGGGTTGCCGAGCACCGCCTGCCGCAATGCCGGGCGATCGACCGCGCCGTCGCGGATCGTCCCCGGGAACGCCGCCTCGATCGCGCCGATCGCCCGGCCGGCCTTGCCCTGCAGCCGGTGGACCGCGGCATCGGCGTCGAATACCGGGATGCGGGCACGGCGGAACGCGGCGGCGGCGGTGGACTTGCCCATCCCCATGCCGCCGGTCAGGCCGATGATCTTCACGCCGGTAGCAGGTCCGATGCCACGAACCGGCGCAACGCGTCGTCCACCACCGGGTCCGCGCCGAACCACGCGCGAAAGCCCGGCACCGCCTGGTACAGCAGCATCCCGAGGCCATCGACGCAGCGCAGTCCGCGCGCCCGGGCGGCGGCGAGCAGCGGCGTCTCCAGCGGCACATAGACGATGTCCACGACGGTCATACCGGACGGCGCGCGGTCGAGATCGATCTGAAGCGGCGGGTTGCCCGCCATCCCGAGCGACGTGGTATGGACCAGCAGCGCATGATCGGGCAGCGCGGCATCGCGGTGCTCCCAATCGATGACGCGTAATCCCGGCAGGTCCCTGGCCAGCGCATCGGCATGCGCCCGTGTGCGGTTGGCGAGCGTGACAGTAATCCCAAGCCCCAGCAGCGCCGCGCCGATAGCCCGTGCCGCGCCCCCCGCACCAAGGATCAGCGCCGGTGCAGCCGCGGGATCGACCCCATTGGCGCGCAGGTTTTCCAGGAACCCCCAGCAATCGGTGTTGCTGCCGATGATGCGGCCGTCCTGGAAGACCAGTGTGTTGACCGCTCCGGCGCGATGCGCGGTTTCGTCGACCCTGTCGCAGACCGCGAACGCCGCCACCTTGTGCGGGATGGTGCAGTTGACACCGGCAAACCCGGCCCGCACCAGGCCGCGTATCGCCTCGGGGAAATGTGCCGGTTCTATCGGCAATGGCACATAGGCGCCGTCGATACCGTGCCGTTCCAGCCAGAAGCCGTGCAGCCGGGGTGAGCGGGAATGCCCGACGGGCCAGCCGGTGATGCCCGCGAGGCGGGCCTTGCCAGTCAGTATGGTCATCAGTTCAGGAACTTTTCCGTCCAGGTCTTGTAGTCGCCGTCGCGGGTAACACGCGCCATCAGTTCGGGCGAGGCGATTCCGGTCAGATCGGAGGGTTTCGTCCCGTCGCGCAGCGCCTTCAGCGTGTCATACGTCGCCTTCACGGCAGCGGAGAACGGCTGATGGCCTTGCAGCGCCACCCGCACGCCGCGGCTGGCGAGATACGCCTTATCCAGCAAATCGGGCGGCACCCCGCCCAGCATCAGCGGGACCTTCACCTCCGCCGCAATGGCGTCGAGTTCGGCTCGGTTCAGGCCGCCGGCGATGAACAGCGCATCCACGCCGGTTTGTTCGTAGACTTTGAGGCGCCGAATGCCGTCGGCGAGGCCGGTGATGGACGGCGCGCTGGTGCGGCCGATGATGAACAGGGCAGGGTCCTCGCGCGCGGCGAGCGCGGCGCGCATCTTCCCGGTGCCTTCCTCCAGCGACAGCAGGCCCGGCTTGGTTTCGCCGAACGCGCGCGGCAGCAGCGTGTCCTCGACCATCAGCGCGGCGACCCCGGCGGTCTCCAGTTCCTGCACCGTCCGCATCACGTTCAAAGCGTTGCCGTAGCCATGATCCGCGTCCACCATCAGCGGCAGCTTGCCGGCGCGGTTGATACGGTAGGACTGGGCGGCGAATTCGGTCAGCGTCAGGACGATCAGGTCGGGTGCGCCGAGCACGGTGAAGGACGCGATGGAACCGGCGAACATGCCGATTTCGAAGCCGAGTTCCTCGGCGATGCGCGCTGAAATGGCGTCGTGGACGGAGCCGGGGTGGATGCACGCATCACCGGCGATAGTCTCGCGGTACCGCTCGCGGCGATCGGTCCAGTGCATGGTTCCCCCCGGGTTTGCGCGGCGGCATTGTAGGGAGGGTGGCAAGGATGGGGAAGGGAGGCGGATGCGTTCCGGATGGGTTGCCGATCTTGATTTACGCACACGATGCGTATAATTCCGTTCAGGCTGAACCTGTGAGATGACGATGCATCGCTATGTCGAGGCGCCCGCCGGTTATGATCGCTCCGTGGGGCGGAAGGCAGTAAACCTTGCTGACCGGTTTCGTTGAACAGGAAGAAGCGGCAGCGGCATCGGACGAACGTCTTGACGCGGTCATCTCCGCGTTGGACGAGTTCCACGAACAGCACGGTTTGCTGTCGGACGACTTCCCAAGTCTTTGAGGCGACTCCGCCGTGCCGCAGTTCGCCGCATACAAGAACCCGGAGGGGGCTGAGCCCGGCCCGTTCGTCCTCCATATCCAATCGACGCGTCTTGACCGGAGCAAGACGCGCGTGGTGATGGCTTTGGTTCACCGAGGTTTGGATCGCCGCCCGATCATCCGTTGACCCCGCGCATAACGGTGCATGGTCAGTCCGTTTATGCGGACCCGCTGAATATCGCCACGGTTTCGGTGAAGCGTCTGACGGCGGTGCTGGAAGGCCTGGCGGAAGCCGATCAAGATCGGATCATCAGGGCGATCGACGAGATGATAAGCCGCGCTTAGGCACCTCCATAAAGTACTGTCTCCATCGCTTCGGACCGCGGCCGGTTAGGCCGGCGATGGGTTCCAACGCCGTCCCGGGTTGCATGGCCGCCGGCGTGGTTCTGATCCTCACGCCGTAACCTCCAGCATCAGGTCGAACGTTATGCAGACCGGGTTTTCGCCCCGCTCCAGCCATCCCTCGTGGACCTCGCCCGTCATATCGACGACCAGTGATTCCATCGCGGCCAGCCCATTCCGCACCCAGCCCTGACGCACCAGGACCTCCGTCGCATCGTCGTCGACCCGGTCGCCGTCGCTGAACCGGACGCCGATCAGACTGCCGAGGCTGCCGCGGATCGTCGCCTCGGTGATTCCGTTGTCGCGGCAAATCGTCTCCACGGCCGTCAGAATGTCTTCGTTCGGCTTCACCCGAGCCAGAATCCCGTCCGCACCCGAGACCCGCGGGCCGAACGGCTGGAACAATGTAAAATTCGTTTCTTGATCGGCTTCAGCCTGCAGCCGGATCGAGTCAAATCCTCGGGCGAGAACCTCCGCCGATTCGGCAATGATCGTTTCATGCGGTAGTATGTGGCCGCCGCGGCGGCTGCCGTCAGGCTCGGTCCAGACAGCGTGGCAATGCACCAGCGGCTGGCCATCGGCCCAGCCGAACGTTGCATTCGCCTGCTCGATCCGGCTGATCCCTCCCGGCGCGCGCGGCGCCGAGAAATACGCGACATGCTCGGCTCCGTCCGGCGGCCCCGGCATCACATAGCGAAACGGGTTCACCGCCACGTCCCGCAGCACCACCGTCCCCGCCTGGAAGCCGGCCTCGACCAACGGCCCCGTCAGCGCCTCGTTCAGCGTCGCGCCAACCCGCAGCGGAAACCGCAACGACCGCAGGTCGCTGCGGAACCAGTCGATGCGCAGCGGGTGCGCCGGCCCGGGCTGAACCAGCGTGCGCATCAGCGGCCCACCGCGTAGCCCTGCATGCCGCGCGGGTTGGCGCCGGCCAGCCGCTGACCGTCCGCCTCCAGCCGCGCCGCCGAGAGCCGCCCTTCGCTCCAGTCCTCGCCCTTGGAGGCATCGTGGCCGCGCGCCAGCAGATCCTCCAGGACATCGTCGCCGAAGCGGCCCTCCAGCACCAACTTGGCGGGCCGCGCCGCCCGCGGCCAGAAACTGGACGGCCAGTGTTCGTTGTGGAATGACGGCGCGTCGATCGCCTGCTGGATGTTCATTGCGTGATGCACCATGCGCAGGAAGAAGATGACAGACCATTGGTCCTGCTGTTCGCCGCCCGGCGTGCCGAACGCCATCCAGGGCTTACCGTCGCGCAGAGCGAAACTGGGGGACAGCGTCGTACGAGGCCGTTTTTTTGGCGCAATACTGTTCGGCAGCCCCTGGCGGGTCCAGAACATCTGCCCGCGCGTGCCCATCGGAAAGCCAAGCTCGGGGATCACCGGCGAGGACTGCAGCCAGCCTGCCGAGGGCGTGGCGCTGACCATGTTGCCCCAGCGGTCGATCACGTCGACATGGCAGGTGTCGCCGCCGACGGCGCCAAGCCGGGCAACCGTTGGCTCCCCGCTGCCGGCGGTATCGGCAGTCAGCATCGCGACGCGTGCCGCCGCGCCATGATCGACAATCGGATCGTAACCCGGAACGATGCCCGGCCTTAACGCGAACGACGCGGAGTCTGCGATCAACCCCCGCCGGCGGGCGTTGTAATTATCCGACAACAAAAAATCCAGCGGCACATCGACAAAATCCGGATCTCCATAATACCCCTCGCGATCCGCGTAGGCCAATTTGGCAGCCTCTGTCACCGTGTGCACGAACGCAGTCCCGACAGGGTCCATGCCGCCGATATCGAAACCTTTCAGCAGCGCGAGTTGCTGCAGAAACACCGGCCCCTGGCTCCATGGCCCGCACTTCAGCACGGTGTGGCCATGATAATCATATCGCGCCGGGTCTTCGACCGTGGCGGACCATTGCGCAAAATCATCGGCGGTGAGCAGCCCGCGGTGACGCCGACCGCTGGTGTCCAGCACGTCCGATATGTGGAAAAAACGGTCAACCGATTCGGCAACGAAACCGCGATACCAGGCTTTGCGGGCAGCGTCGATGCGCGCTTCGCGCGTGGCTCCAATAGCCTCCCGCAGCAGCCGCCCATACGTATCCGCCAGCGCCGGGTTGGCAAACAGGCTGCCGGGAACTGGAACGTTGCCATGCGGCAGAAAAACTGCGGCGGAACTGGTCCATTCCTGCTCAAACAGCGGCTGCACCCCGGCAATCGTCGCGCTGATGCGCGGCACGATCGGGACGCCGTTGCGCGCGTAGCCGATGGCGAATTCCAGTACCTCGGCAATCTCCCGGGTGCCCCAATCGCGCAGCATCAGGCACCATGCATCGAACGCACCCGGAACGACCGCCGGCAGCAAGCCCGTGGCGGGGATGAACTCCACTGCAAGTGACTGGAACGCCTCCGCCGTGGCTGCGGCCGGCGAAACGCCCTGGCCGCAAATCACATGCTGCCTACCGCTTCCCGCGCTGTGCAGGATGATCGGCACATCGCCGCCCGGCCCGTTCAAATGCGGCTCGGCGACCTGCAAGGTGAAGCCGGCGGCGACGGCTGCGTCGAAGGCATTGCCGCCGCGCTCCAGCACCGCCATGCCGCACTGGCTGGCCAGCCAATGCGTGCTGGCGACGACACCGAATGTGCCGGCGATTTCCGGCCGGGTGGTGAACATGGATACCTGCTCCTGATGGCCAGCGAACTATGAGGCGGGTTTGCCGCCGAAGGAAGCCGAACGATCATTGCGCCGAATAGGCCCGCCCGCGCCAGGTTGCGGGAACGCCGCGTGCCGAACGAATCAGCGCCGCCCACTGCACCACCAGCAGTGCGGTCACGCCCAAAGGATGCAGCAGCGCACTGCCGATCGGCTGCCGCAACCGCCGCGCCAGCAGAAGCCGAAGCCCGAAGGAGGCGAAAACCGCGCCGCCGCTCAGCAGTCCCGGCGCGGTAACGAAAAGCAGGAGCGGCAAAACCTGTCCGATACCCAGGATCAACGTCCATACCGGCAAAGCTTTAGCCGTTGCCATGCCTTCCGTTGCATTTTTGGTCAGGCCCTCCCACAAATCGCGCCCATTGGTATACATGCGGCAGGCGGCGATATCCGTTGCATCGAACAGCCCGGTGGAGAAGCCGGCAACACGAAACGCCCGCGGCAGCTTGATGCCATCGTGCAATGATGCCCGGATCGCGGCATGTCCCCCGGCGCGCTGATACGCCGCCCGCCGCGCGATGAATAACTGTCCGCATCCCGCTCCGAAACCGGGACTGACGGAGCGCCGCATCAGCGCCATCGGCAAGTAGCCGAGCAGCAGGAAATGGATCAGCGGCAGCAGCAGGACCTCGGACCAGGTGCGGACCGTTTGGTGGGGAAATCCGCTCGCCAGGCCGACATCGTTGCGCTGCAGGAATCCAGCCATCCTGGCAACCGCGTCCGGCGCCAGGCGCACATCGGCATCGACGAAGACCATCAGGTCGTGGCTCGCCAGAGTCGCCAGATGCGCGCAGGCGTGCTGCTTGCCCGACCATCCGGGTGGCAGGTCCGGTGCGCCGGCGACATGCATGCGCGGATCTCCGATGCCGTCCAGGATCTCTCGCGTGCGATCGGTTGAATGATCGTCCAGCACAATCAATTCTAACGCCACGCCTTCGCTCGCCAGCACGGCGGCGCAGGCGGCGGCGATGCCGGCTTCCTCATTGCGCGCCGGAATCAGCACCGACACGGCGGGCACGCCATTCGGCCGTGGTGGCGCGACGTAATAACGAAGGTTGACCAGCGCCAGCAGCAACGGTCCCGCCGCCAGTACGAATGCCACCGCCGCCGGCATCACGCTTCAGGCTCCCTCTCATGTGCGAGTTGCGGGCGCCGCAAACCCGCCATCGCGGTCAGCCGGCGCCAGATGTCGTAGATCCCGCCGACGCCGGCCCGCCCGCGCAATACCCGCTGAAACAAAGTCGGGTTGCGGGTCATGGCGTCGAGCGCCAAGGCATCCATGGTCTCAGCCAACCGTTGCTCCAAAAGACCGTTCCAGGCGGCTACGCTTATTTCGCGTCCGCTGCGGCTCTCCACCGGCGGGCCGAAGCGAAACAGGGCCTCCGGCTTTCGTTCGTTCCAAAACGGATATTCGATTGCGAGCGGCACGATCACCGCACCCGGCAAACGCCGGGCGAGATGCGCCAGTCCGGGTCGCAGCCGCACCGGACGCACCCGCGGATCGGTGAAATGTCCCTCAGAGGTTACCCATAGCGCGGTGCCCGGCCGGGACAGAATCCGCAGGCTGGCGGCCATGAAGCGTGCGGCGCCGTGTTGCGTGTCCGTGTCGATGCCGTAGACGCCGAACCGGCGGAACAGTTTGTAACGCTCCAGCGCCTCCGCTTCCATCGGCCCGAAGCTTGCGCGGTCGCGCAGAATCGTGTTGGCCAGCAACATGAACAGCGCCGGATCCCACCACGACGGATGGTTGGCATAAATCATCAATGGCCGATGCGCCGGGACATCCGGAATCCCCGCGCCGCTGATGCGCACGGCGTGGAAGTTACGCCAGAAGAACCAGCGCAGATACCAGCCGAACGCCCGGAATAAACGCGGCGCATGCAGCGCGAGCGGGTCGTCCGCGAGCGGAACGGTCTGGCGTGTCAGCATCGGGCACCCTGTAACAGCGTCGCCCGGGACATAGTGAGGCACGCCGCGGTTGTAAGAGCAAAGCACTGCCTCGCTACCGCGCCTCCCATGGCGTGATGCGGCTTGTGCGGTATTGTAGCCGGGTAAACCGCCGGCATCGGCGCGAGACAGATCAGGAGGACAAGACCATGGGCGAATTCAACGCACTGGTGCTGCACGAGACGGACGGCAAGGTCGAACCTCGCATCGAGCGGGTCGATGAGGCGGCGCTGCCCGCCGGCGAGGTCACCGTCGCGGTCGAATATTCGGGGTTGAACTACAAGGACGGGATGATCCTGCACGGCCTCGGCCGCCTCGTCCGCAAATACCCGCATATCCCCGGGATCGACTTTGCCGGCACCGTCGAGCGTTCGGACTCTCCGGACTTCAAGCCCGGCGACAAGGTCGTGCTGACCGGCTGGCGTGTCGGCGAGACCCAATGGGGCGGCTATGGCCAGAAGGCCAGGGTCAAGGCGTCCATGCCGGTCAAGCTGCCGGATGGCCTGACCACCCGGCGGGCGATGGCCATCGGCACAGCGGGCTTCACCGCCATGCTCGCCGTGCTCCAGCTTGAACGCCAAGGCCTGACTCCCGCGGCCGGCGAGGTTCTGGTCACCGGCGCCGCGGGCGGTGTCGGCAGTGTTGCCACGGCGATCCTGGCGAAGCTCGGCTACCAGGTGGTTGCCTCGACCGGCCGCAGCGCGACGCACGACTATCTGCGCGGGCTTGGCGCGCATGCCATCATCGACCGCGCCGAGTTGGCGAAGAAGCCGGAGCGGCCGCTCGACAGCGAGCGCTGGGCGGGTGCTGTCGATGCCGTCGGTGGCACGACCCTGGCGACGATCCTGACGCAGTTGAAGTATCTCGGCAGCGTGGCGGCCTGCGGTCTTGCGGGCGGCACCGAGCTGCCGGCAACCGTGATTCCGTTCCTGCTGCGCGGCGTCAAGCTGATCGGCATCGATTCGGTGATGTGCCCGACGGCGGAGCGGCAGGAGGCGTGGCGGCGGCTGGTCAGCGACCTGCCGCTGGATAAGCTCGACGCGATGACCGAGACGGTGCCGCTGGAGGCGCTGCCCGAGTTCGGCGGCAAGATACTCAAGGGCGAGACACGCGGCCGGGTCGTGGTGGATGTGAACGCGTAGGGCCAGGCTCGGCAGCAAATCGGAAAGGCGGGTTTAGCGGTTTCGTTCGAAGCCTGCCTCCTGCTGGCTGCGGACCGCCAGGACGAAGACAGTGTCGATGTCAGCGACGAAGCGGTAGGGCGCGGCGGAGCCGCGGGAACCGCGCCCGATAACGAGTTCTCGCTTGCCGCCTTTGACCGGCCGGCCGATGAGTGGGCTGTTGATCAGCACATTGATCGCCTGCACGATCGCGCCGATCCTTGCGTGCGCATCCTGAATCTCGAATTGGGCCATGTGGTGAAGGAAGCGGTCGAAATCGTCGATGATTTCGGGTGCCAGTTCGACACGGGTCATGAGGCCGGTTCAGCGCCCGGACTTGCGGGGCGCTGGCGTGGGCGGATAGGCCAAGCTTCGCCTCACTCCGCCGCCAGCAGCGGCGGATCGATCATCTCCGTCGCCCGCGCCAGATCCACCGACAGCAGCCGCGACACCCCGCGCTCCTGCATCGTCACGCCATATAGACGATCCATCCGCGCCATCGTGAGCGGATGGTGCGTGACCACCAGGAACCGGGTGCCGGTCTCCCGCACCATGTCCTCCAGCAGCGTGCAGAACCGGTCCACGTTGGCGTCATCCAGCGGCGCATCCACCTCGTCCAGCACGCAGACCGGGGCAGGATTGCAGCGGAACACCGCGAAGATCAGCGACAAGGCCGTCAGCGCCTGCTCGCCGCCTGACAGCAGCGACAGCGCCGATAGTTTCTTCCCCGGCGGCTGCGCATAGATTTCCAGCCCGGCCTCCAACGGATCGTCTGACCCGACCAGAGCCAAATGCGCCCGGCCGCCGCCGAACATCCGCGTGAACAACATCTGGAAGTAACGATCGACTTCCTGGAACACTGCCGTCAGCCGTTCGCGGCCCTCGCGGTTCAGATGCCCGATGGAGCCGCGCAACTTGGCAATCGCGGTGGTCAGTTCCTCGCGCTCGGATTCGATGGTGCCGATTTGCTTTTCGATGTCGTCGGCTTCCTGTTCGGCGCGCAGGTTGACCGGTCCCATCTCCTCCCGCTCTTTAAGAAGCCGTTCCCACTTCTTGCGGCAGCGGTCCTCGCTGTCCTGGCCGATTTCGCTCGGCGGATCGGGCAAAGCGGGGTTAGCGCCGAGCCGTTCCAGGATGCGCTCGGCGACAACCCCCCAGGCGTGGCTGGCCTGCTCGGCCGTCCCCTCGGCACGCACCGCATCCTCCCGCCGCGCGCCCAAAGCATGCTCGGCAGCCCGCGCGGCTCTGTCCGCTTCCGAGGCAGCAGCCAACGCGACCGACAGCGTCTCCGCCGCCCGCCGGTGATCCGTCTCCGCACCTTGCAGCGCGTCCAGAGCTTCGGCCCGCCGTGCCGCGACCTCCGCCGGTTGCGCTTCCAGCGAGCGCAGCGCCGCCTCGGCTTCGGCCTGCCGCGCCGCCAGGTCGGTTGCCCGGTCGCCGGCGTCGCGCGCCCGGTCCGCCCATCCGGCGCGTTCGGCGATGATCACCCGCCGCCGGTTGACCCTCGTTTCGTGTTCCCGCGCCAGCGAATCGCGTTCCGTGCGCGCCGCCGTCTCCCGCGACCGAGCCGCCGACAGGGCGGACCGCGCGGTCTCCACCGTGGCCCGCAACGCGGCGATGTCCGGCAGAGCGGTTTGCGCCTCGCGCACCCGGGCCAGCGCTTCGGTGGCCTCGTCCCGCTCCCCGGTGATCCGTGCCAACTGGTCGTCCGCCGCGGCCAGCCGAGCGGACGCCGTCGCGGCCTGGTTGCGCAACTGCGTCAGGGCGGCGCGGGCCCGTTCCAGCTTCTGCTCCCACTCGCGGCGAGCGTTGCGGGCCTGCTGCTCCGCCCCCACGGTCGCCTGGGCGGCTGTCTCCGCTGTCGCCCGTTCCGCGCGTGCCGAAACCGACGCCTGTTCCGCCTCCGCCAGCCGGGTCCGCAGGCCCGCCAACCGGTTGCGCTGCTGCAGCCGCACCGCCGCCGCCGTGGGCGTCCCCGCCCGAATAGTATACCCGTCCCACCGCCAGATCGCGCCGGAGCGCGCCACCAGCGACTGTCCCGGCAGCAAGGCGGACTGATGATCCGACCCTTCCTGATCGGTTTCAACGAGACCAATCTGTGACAGCGCCCGTGCCAGCACGTCCGGACCCCGCACAAACGCCGCCAAAGGCGAGGCGCCCCCCGGGAGCGCCGGCACCGGATCGAACGCCGGCAACTCCCGCCAGTGCCGCGGCGCGCCAGGGTTCAGCGCCGAGGTCAGTTCCTCGCCCAGCACCGCACCCAGCGCCGCTTCCAGCCCGTCGGCGACGGTCAGCGAATCGATCATCGGAGGCCAGCGCTCGCCGTCCTTTACCGCCAGCACCTCGGCCAGCGCCTGCGACTCGGCGGCCAGCCGGGACCGCGCCGAATCGGCCGTCGCCTGGGCATCGCGCGCCGCGGCCAAAGCCGTTGCCGCCGCCGCCCGTGCCAGTTCCGCCTGCTCCACCGCCGCGCGGGCGGAGGTCAAAGCGGCCTCCGCCTCGGCGGCGTCGTCCGTGGCCCGGGACAGCAACGCCGGATCGACCTGCTGCGCGGCGATCCGCTGGCGGTCCTGCGTCAGCGACTCGAACTGTGCGTTCAGCTTGTTGGACCGCAGCTCCGCCTGCGCCAGAAGCTGAGTCGCCGCCTGCGCCTTGGCGCTCGCCTCGGCGGCGGCTTCGGTGGCGCGGTTGGCGTCCGCTTCCGCCACCCGCACGGCATCGGCGGCATCGATCGCCGCGGCCCGGGCCGCCTCGGCGCGGTCTTCGTAGCCGGCATCGGCCTCCGCCAGCGTGGTCTCTTCCAGCGCCAGCCGCTGATCCGCCGCCGCCGCGTCGCTCTGCAACTGGGCGGCGTGGCCGGTGTCCTGGCCGATCTGGGCGATGCGGCGTTGGGCTTCGGCGAGGGCGGCGCGGGCGCGCTGTTCCTCGCCGGCGATCTGTTCCTGCGAGACACGATGCCGTTCCAGCACCGTGCGGGCGTTGGCTTCCACTTCGCGCAGCGGTGGCAGGGCGGCGGTGGCTTCGGCCGCGCGGGCAGTGGCGGTGGTGGCCGCCTCGGTCGCCGCGGCCACCGCAAGTTCCGCCTCATGCAGCGCCGCCGCGGCGCGCGCACGGTCGCGTTCAGCCCGCGCCCGCTGCACCGACAGCAACTCGGCCTCGGCTGCGCGAATCGTGCCGGAGATGGTGCGATATCGGCTGGCCTGCCGAGCCTGCCGCTTCAAATTGCCGAGCTGGCTTTCCAACTGCGCGCGCAGATCCTCGGCCCGCGCCAGGTTCGCCTCGGCCGCCCGCAGCTTCAGTTCCGCCTCGTGCCGGCGGGCATGCAGGCCGGTGATGTTCGCAGCCTCCTCCAGCACCGCGCGGCGGTCTTCCGGCTTGGCGTTGACCAGCGTGCCGACTCGCCCCTGGCTGACCATCGCGGACGCGCGCGATCCCGACGCCAAATCGGCAAACAGGGTCTGCACGTCGCGTGCCCGAACCTCCTTGCCGTTGATGCGGTACGCGGACCCGCTGCCGCGCTCGATCCGGCGGATGATCTCCAGCTCGTTCTGTTCATGAAAAGGCGGCGGCGCCCGGCCGTTGGTCTCATCCAGGAACAGCGTCACCTCAGCGATGTTGCGCGAGGCGCGACCAGCGGTGCCGGCGAAGATGACGTCATCCATCTCACCGCCGCGAAGGTTGCGCGCACTGCTTTCGCCCATGGCCCAGCGCAGCGCCTCCACCACGTTGGATTTGCCGCAGCCGTTCGGTCCAACGACACCGGTCAGTCCCGGAAGAATGTCCACGCTGGTGGGTTCAGCGAAACTCTTGAACCCGGCGATACGAATACGACGGAAACTGACCGGCAAGGAGGACTCCTGTTGGAGTTACGAGGGTATCAGCTTGCGGAAGGCGTCGTAGCTCATCTCTCCCGCATACTTCTGGCCGTTGACGACGAAGCTGGGGGTCGAATCGATGTGCCACTTGTCCGAGTCGGCCTGCTGCTGCTGCAGGATCCAGTCCCGCAGCGCGGTATCGGTCAGCGCCTTTTCGAAGGTCGGCCGGCTCAT
Source organism: uncultured Rhodopila sp. (assembly GCF_903944925.1). Taxonomy (GTDB): domain Bacteria; phylum Pseudomonadota; class Alphaproteobacteria; order Acetobacterales; family Acetobacteraceae; genus Rhodopila. The sequence continues at coordinate 30,984 of NZ_CAJATU010000153.1, forward strand.
GCCCGCCAGCGCCGCGGTCTTCCAAAGCTGATCGGCGACGTCGGCGCCGCGCTGGAACGCCCAGGTGTTCTGCGTCGCGAATAACGCATTGATATACGGTTCATACCGCTCGACCGGCAGGTAGCGGGCGACCTGGGCGGCAGCCAGCGCCACCTGGTCCAGCGGATAGTCGTGGAACACCCACTTCACCGTGCCGGTGTCGATCAGGTTCTTTTTGATCTCCGGCAGCGTGCCGAGGGCGAACGCGGCGCAATGGGTGCAGGTCAGGGAGAAGTATTCCCCCACGGTCACCTTGGCGTCCGGCTTGCCGATGAAGCGCTCGGCCCGGGTCTGATCCTCATCGGCGCGCGCGGGCGCCCCCAGCCCCGTCAGGGCGACTCCGGTCGGCACCACAGATAGTAGGAATCGGCGGGAAACGATCATGAAAACCTCTATATCTGGTATTACAGCTTTTTCAGCCGGCGTGTCGAGTGTTTGCTTCTGCCCAATACCACACGGCCGAGCGACGCCAAGGCGGAGCGCAACTCGCCTTCGGGAAAATCGCCGACGGCGGCTTCGGCTTCCAGAATGGCTTCCGGCGGCAAAGCCGGCGCCGAGGCCGGTTTACGCGGCATGCCGGCCTGGGTGAAGCGCAGCGTATGCACTGGCTGGCCGCCCATATGGGCGTTGATCCGGTTGATCAGCGCGATGCCCTCGTAGTGCAAGGTCATCGCCACCGGCCCGGCGCACCCGATGGTCAGCACGCCGCGGTCGAGTCGCCGCGGAGTCGTCATCGAAGCGACTTTCGGCCCGACAATCACTTCCCAATCGGCAAGAATCTGCGCCGAGGCCGGGTTATGCCTGCGGTAGGCGGGCCGTGTGACTGTTGGCAGCAAAGCCGCGAGTGGTCTGGGCCCGTAGACGTGGCGGGCCGGTGCCGCCATACCGGATTTCGTGTCGTCCTCCGCCATCGCTCCCGCCGCTGTCCTGTTGAGTTGGTACGACCGCCATAGGCGACGGCTGCCCTGGCGGGCGGAGCCGAACGAGCTCCCTGATCCCTACCGCGTCTGGCTGAGCGAGATCATGCTACAGCAGACCACCGTCACCGCAGTGATACCCTACTATGAGCGGTTCGTAAGCCGCTTCCCGACAGTCGAGGCGCTCGCGGCCGCGCCGCTCGATACTGTGCTGTCGGCCTGGGCCGGGCTTGGTTACTACGCCCGCGCCCGCAACCTGCATGCTTGTGCTCAGGTGGTGGCGGCATCTGGCGGATTCCCGCGCGACCTGGCCGGGTTGCAGGCGCTGCCCGGCATCGGCGCCTACACCGCCGCCGCCATCGGCGCGATCGCGTTTGGACTGCCCGCGGTGCCGGTGGACGGGAACGTGGAACGGGTGGTGGCCCGGCTGTTCGCCATCGAGCAGCCGATGCCTGCGGCCAAGCCGGCGCTCCGCCTGGCCGCGGCACAACTGGGTGAAGACCCGGCCGCCCGCGCCCGGCCGAGCGACTTCGCCCAGGCGCTGTTCGATCTGGGTGCGTCAGTTTGCACGCCCGCGGCGCCCGGTTGCGCGGTGTGCCCGTGGATCGCCGCGTGCGAGGCCAGGCGCCAGGGCATCCAGGCCAGCCTGCCCCGAAGGACCCCGAAGCCGGCGCGCCCGGTCCGCTTCGGTGTGCATTTCTGGCTGACTGACGACCGCGGGACGGTGCTACTGCGGACGCGGCCGCCGAAGGGGTTGCTGGGAGGAATGACGGAACTGCCGGGCACGGCATGGCGCGACACGCCATGGACTGTGGCCGAAGCGCTGGCGGACGCGCCGGCCGAGGCGGCGTGGCGCGGCGCCGGGCAGATTCGGCATGTGTTCACCCATTTCGAGCTGATCATCGACGTCCTCGCCGCGCATGTGCCGGTGCTCGCAGGGGAGGGGTTCGCTCATCCGGTCGATGCCTTGGTGGATGCGGCACTGCCGTCGGTGATGTGGAAATGCGTGCGGATAGCCGGCGGCAAGCGGTGAACCTAGGCACCTGCGGACCAGCTTCCGGGAGATCGATCGGTTACATCCCACAGCTTAACGCTGCATTCGGAATCCATGGCAAACAAAGGCGGATCATCGGCCAAAATGGCAACATGGTAAGTGCCGGACGGGCAAGGTTCCGATCACCGCTCGCTTGAATAGAATGCGACTTATGGAGCGAAAATCGCACGCCATCGCGCTGAGACCGGCAGTGATACCGCACGCCGGGGCGACTTCGCGCACGCCCGGCGACAAGGTACGATAGAGGTTCGCGGGAGACTTACGGCTGATTCGCCGCATCCAACAGTCTTTGTTTTAGTTGCGGATTGGACTGTGCCATGCGAACAACACTGGAGTATTCCTGTATAGACAGGCCATGCGACTGGATCGCCTGCACAGCCTCGGCGTTGGCCTGAGCGGACAAACCTTCCTTTTCCTTCGGAGTCGCCGTTTCCATCTTCGGCTGATACTTCTCCTGAAGGTTCGCGACATCCCGCAGCGCCGCGCCCGCCTTGCCGATGGTCGCATCCGGGACCGCCGCTCCCTGCGTCGCCACACCCGGCTGTCCTTGCGGCATCGCATCAGACGCAGCCAGCGCAACCTCTGGTGCTGCGAAAAGTGCCAGTCCAGCTATCCATTTCAAATATTTCCGCATATCAAAAAATCTCCCGCGCGGCTTCGAGCAGACGCTGCTCGAGCGACTCATCCGTTTCGGCCGCAGTCAAAACGGCGTTGTAATCCGCAACCGACAATCCCTGCTCATCGATCGCGCGCTCGGCGTCCGCCCGCGCGCGGCGAGCCAGGGTGTCGCGTACTTCAGGTTCGGGCTCCGCCTGTGATTGCATGGTGAATTCCTGCTGAATCCTGGCGACCTTACCCGCAGCGGCACCGACACGGGTGACGATTTCATCGTCTGGCTGAGCGCCCGACGGGGTAGCCTGAAACGAAGTCATCTCTGTCTCCATTGTTGTATTCGGGTGCGATTCTCGCGAACCGTCAGAAAGCAACGAGACCCTGATGATTCGGTTCAAGCCAAAACGAGCGGCGCGCACCGCTTTTGCGATTGGCGGCGCGTTGGGCGTAGAGTGTTGGGAACTCATACCCAAGGAAACAGCCATGACATCTCCCTCCGTCATCCGCCTGCATCCCGAGGACAACGTGGTCATCGCGCGGGCGACCCTGCTGCCGGGTGTATCGCTGGGGGAGAATGTCGCCACGGTGGATCGGATCCCCGCCGGCCACAAAGTCGCCGTGCGCGCGATCGCTCCGGCGGAGGCGGTTCGGCGCTACGGCCAGATCATCGGCTTTGCGTCAGCACCGGTTTCGCCAGGGCAGCATGTGCACGTTCACAACCTTGAGATGGGCGATTTCGCCAAGGACTATGCTTATGGCGTCGACGCCCGGCCGACGGACTTTGTTGACACCCCCGCCACCTTCGACGGCATTCGCCGCCAGGACGGGAAGGTGGCGACGCGCAACTACATCGGCATCCTGACCAGCGTGAACTGCTCCGCCCATGTCGCCGGCGTCGTCGCCGACATGTTCCGCCGCAACCCCTTCACCGGCGACGATCCTTTGGCCGATTTTCCCAACGTCGATGGCGTCGTTGCGCTGACCCACAAGACCGGCTGCGGGATGACGCAGGACGAACCGCTGCGATTGTTGCGCCGCACCCTCGCCGGCTATGCGCGCCACCCCAACTTCTCCCACGTCATCGTTCTCGGCCTCGGCTGCGAGGTCAACCAGATCGGCGGCCTGATGGAAGAACAACGGCTGGCGGGACGCCTGAGAGCGATGGACATCCAGACGATGGGCGGCAGCCGCAAGACCGTCGCGGCCGGGGTGGATTTCGTGAAGGAGATCCTGGCGGAGTCCAACAGCCTCACCCGCACCGCTGTGCCGGTGTCCGAACTGACGGTGGCGCTACAGTGCGGCGGGTCCGACGGATACTCGGGTGTATCGGCAAACCCGGCGCTGGGCGCGGCAAGCGACCTGGTCGTGCGCCATGGTGGCACGGTTATCCTGTCGGAAACGCCGGAGACCTACGGCGCCGAGCACCTGCTGACCCGGCGCGCGGTATCCCGGGACGTCGGCGAAAAGCTGGTCGCTTTGATGCACTGGTGGGAGGAGTACACGCGCCAGGAAAAGGCGGAGATGAACGCCAACCCGTCGCCCGGCAACAAGGCCGGCGGCCTGACGACGATCCTGGAGAAGTCCCTGGGCGCGATGGCCAAGGCGGGAAGCACCAACCTGGTCGATGTCGTGCGCTACGCCGAGGAAGTGAAGGCGCGCGGCTTCGTCTTCATGGACACGCCGGGGTATGATCCGGTCGCGGCGACCGGACAGGTGGCCGGCGGCGCCAACCTGGTGTGCTTCACCACCGGGCGCGGCAGCGTGTTCGGTTGCAAGCCAGCACCGTCAATCAAGCTGGCGACCAATACGCCGATGTTCAAACACATGTAATAGGGGCAAAACGCCGGGCGGCACCGCCGATCAGGCGGGCCGGATTTTCGCCCTGACGTAATGGTCGAGCGGTGCGATGAGTGCGTGCCCGGCGACCTTCA
>NZ_CAJATU010000154.1 GCF_903944925.1 uncultured Rhodopila sp.
ATGCCCAGCGCGCGGCGCATCAGCGGTTCCGCCTCGCCGAGCCGGTTGGTGTCTTGCAGCAGCGTCGCGAGGTTATTGAGGTCGCGCGCGACGTTCGGATGGTCCGGGCCGTAGCTGGCTTCGTCGATGCCCAGCGCGCGGCGCATCAGCGGTTCCGCCTCGCCGAGCCGGTTGGTGTCTTGCAGCAACCGCGCGAGGTTGTTGAGGTCGATCGCGACCCTCGGATGGTCCGGGCCGTAGCTGGCCTCGTCGATGCCCAGCGCGCGGCGCATCAGCGGTTCCGCCTCGTCGAGCCGGTTGGTGTCTTGCAGCAACGTCGCGAGGTTGTTGAGGCGGAGCGCGACATTCGGGTGGTCCGGGCCGTAGCTGGCCTCGTCGATGCCCAGCGCGCGGCGCATCAGTGGTTCCGCCTCGCCGAGCCGGTTGGTGGCTTGCAGCAACGTCGCGAGGTTGTTGAGACGGATCGCGACGTTCGGATGGTTCGGGCCGTAGCTGGCCTCGTCGATGCCCAGCGCGCGGCGCATCAGCGGTTCCGCCTCGCCGAGCCGGTTGGTGTCTTGCAGCACCTGCGCGAGGTTGTTGAGACAGGGCGCGATCCGGGACTCATCCGTTGGGAAGCTGGATTCGGCGATGGCAAGGGCTCGCCGAAAGTGCGGTTCGGCCTGCGCCAGCAGACCTTTGAATTGAAGGATCCCTGCCAGCCGGTTCATCACATCCGCCGTCGGTTCGGCGATGCCGGCCGCGCCGGCGTATCCGGCGACCGCCTCGGCGTGCGGCGCCAGCGGCGTGAGCAGCTTCCAGGTGCGCACATCCTGCGGGTCGCCGGTAAAGGCTGCATCCATCCAGCCCAGCGTCTCGGTCAGCCGCTGCCGCTCCATTCCCGCCTGCACCAGCCCGCGCCGCGTCACATCCTGGATCAGGCGGTGCACCAGAAACGTTTCGGCCTCCGGGTCGCGGCTGGCCAGCGAGTATTTCGCCAGATCGTCCAGCGCCGCGTGCGGATCGTCCGCCGGAGCCACATCCGGCATGGGCACGTCCAGCAGCGACTCCGGCACCGGTTCGGGGGCCAGGAAAGCGAGGCGTTGCAGCAGCTCCCGCCCGGCCGGGGTCAGTTGACCCACCGAGGTCTGCCAGGTCTCCGCCACCACATGGTGGTAGCCGGTGATCTCGGGACTGGCCCAGCCGATGACGCGGGCGCGGCTGCCCTGCCACATCTCCTGGTAGGCGACGAGGCTCAATCGCCTGGCCTCGATGGTCGCCGCGGCAATTTCCAGCGCCAGCGCCAACCCGCCCAGCGCCTCGGCCAGAGCGCGCGCCCGGGCGGCATCGTCCGGCTTGTGTTGGCGGCCGGTTTCGGTGGCCTCCAGCAGGAAAGCTTCGGCGTCGCCCGGGCTCAGCACATCCAGGTCCAGCCGTTCGATGTCGCGCGGGAGCTGCGTCAGCCGGCTGGTCATCAGCACATGGCCGCCACCGCGCAGCCGCCCGAGCAATGCGTGCGCGGCTGTCAGCGCCGGAGCGTCATCGATGTTGTCCAGGATCAGCAGCCAGCCGGGATTGGCGTTGAGCCAAGCCAGCACTGCCTCGAACCGTGCTTCTTCCTCGGGCAGCGCCGCGGCCGGCAGGCGGAGCGGAACAGCCAGCGCGGCGACAGCCGATTGCAGCTTGTCCGGCGTCTCGGCGGAGAGAAAAAACAGCGCGGTATAGTCGTCGCGATAGTGCCAAGCGTATTCCACGGCGGCGCGGGTCTTGCCCACACCGCCCATGCCATGCACCGCCTTGCCGGCGATGGCGGCGGAGCCTCCCTTGTGCAGGCTGCCGTGCAGGCGATCAAGAAACGAGCCACGGCCTTTGAAGAGGCTTCCGAGCGATGGATACGGCAGAACAACGGGTTTCGGCGGCAGTTCCTGCGGCCAGTGCTCCTTCAGGACGAGATGGCACAGGTGATGGACATCGCCGAAATAGTCCCGGTCCAGACCCTGCTCATCAACAATATACCGGATCAGCGCCTGCTGAAGCTCGGGCCGATCGGCTGGCGGTGCAGCTTTGTCGGGGGTCGTCCAGGCATCGGTGGCGATGTAGATCGAAAGCCGCCGTTGGTAGTGGCAGGCGAAGAAGAACTCCCACTGAGTATAGGACGCCTCGCTGACTCCCGGTGGCAGCATGGCGGCAAACGGTGCGGCGGAGGCGGGTGGCGGCATGGCGCCGCTGCGCTGGCCAATGACGCACACCACGGCGGAGCAGTCCCGGATATAGTCGTGCAGCTTGCGCAAAGTCGTGTCGGCATCCGCTTGCTGCCGGAAGTCGCTTTGAACGCGGAGCAACAAGTCGCGCGACCGCAGGCTTGCCGCCAGGGTATCGCGGGCCGAACCGAACTCGCTGGTCACTGCCGAGAGAAAGACGCGGAAGTCCGCCGCCATACCGCACCCGTGCCGGATCGCTTACGGCACGATCCTGACTTGGAACGGCGAAGCAGGCAACGGCGGATACGCTATTATGCCAGGTCCGGTACAGACCCCCTCGAACGCCCGCCAACCATTGACCTTTGCCCCCGCCCCGCCGAAAAGCCCCGCCATGTCTGACATCGCCGCCCCGTGGGTCATCAGCGAGGGATTCGCCGGCCTGCGCGCCCAGGCCCTCGGCCTCGCCGAAGCCGCCGGGTTGACTCCCGACATCCGGGTCCTCCAGCCCTCCGCCCCCTGGAAATGGATTTCCGCCAAGTTCTGGCCCAACCCGCTGGCCGCCGTCGCCGAGGCGGTGAAAGCCCCCCTGCCCGGCCTGGCCATCGGCTGCGGCGGCATGGCCGGCGCCGTCCTCGCCGCCCTGCGCGGGACATCCCTGCCCGTCGTGCAGGTGCAGAACCCGCGCATGGACATCAGCCGCTTCGACCTGATCGTCGCCAACACGCATGACGAGCTGACCGGGCCGAATGTCTTCGTCACCCGCACCGCGCTGCACCGCGTCACGCCCCAGCGCCTCGCCGCCGAAGCCGATATCTGGCGCGACCGCCTGGCCCCGTACAAGCGCCCGCTGGTCGCCGTCCTGCTGGGCGGCAGCAACGGCCGCTACCGGCTCGACCGCACAGTCGGCGCCCGGCTGGCGGCGGAGCTGGCGGGGATGGCGCAACGCGACAATGTCGGCGTGGTGGTGACGCCGTCGCGCCGCACCGATCCGGCGGTCACCGCGCTGCTCCGCGAGGCCCTGGCGCCGTTCGGCGGCTGGGTGTGGGACTTCACCGGCGACAACCCCTATTTCGGCATGCTGGCGCTGGCGGACCTGATCGTCGTGACGCAGGACAGCGTGTCGATGATCTCCGAGGCCTCCGCAACCGCCGCCCCGGTGCTGTTCGCGCCGCTGCCGGGGAAGTCGCGGCGGCAGGCGATCTTCCTGAAGACGATGATGAACGAAGACCGGATTCGCCCTTTCACCGGACGCTTCCTACATTGGCCGGTATCGCCGCTGAACGACACGCCCGCAGCCGCGGCCGAGATGCGCCGGCGCCTGGGGCTGTAGGGAACCGAGACCGTATGCTGCAGATCGAGACCTTCGACGCCCGCGCCGGCGGCAACGTCCTCTACAAGGCGCTGGCGCACCCGCTGGCGGCGGAGGCGATCAGCCGCCTGTATGCCCGGCTCGCCGGCCCGGTCGCGCTGTACGATCCGGACGGCGTGGCCGCCGCCCTGCTCGCGCTCTACCCCGCGGCGATCGACAGCCTGTTCGTGCACGATGTCAGCGACGTCGGGCAGACCCGCGCCGGACTGACCGCGCGTCCGCTGACCGATCTGGCCGCTTCCGGCGCGCGCACCGTGCTGGTCGCCGCCTTCGACGCCGCCAGGATCGTCTCCCGCATCGCCCCGCTGCTGCCGCAAGGCGCCGCGGTGCTGACCCTGGATGAGGCGCGGCTGCCGGACGCCTTGCTCAGCGCGCACGGGAAGTATCTGGACAAGCTGAACTTCGCGGCGAATTTCGCCTTCTTCCGCGACGCGGACGGGCTGTCCACTCGGCTGGTCTCCGCCAATTACTGGGCCAGCTACGGTGCCAGGGACGTGCGCCTGTGGCTGCGGCTGTTCGCTGCCGACGGCGCGGTCCTGGCGACCTGGGAGCAGGCGTTGCCCGCCGGCGCGGGCGGGTTTTCGATCGACAGCCGGCAGGTGCGCGAGCGGTTCGGGCTGGACCCGTTCACCGGCCAGTTGTTCATCCACGCCATCGGCGTCGCCGGGCACGACGTGGTGAAATATGCGCTGGATACCTATGCCTCGGATAACGGCGCCTCGCTGTCCTGCACGCATGACGCCAACGCCTGGCCGTCCGACCGCTTCGCCGGGCTGCCGGCGCCGCGGCCGGACGAGACGGTGATCCTGTGGCTGCAGAACAGCCACGCCACGCCGATACCGGCGGCCGCCATTGCGCTGGACCGCATGGGGGAAAACCAGCCCGTCGCCCTGACCCGCGCTGTCGGCCCCTTCGCCACCGTGGCACTGGACGTGGCGGACCTGCTGCCCGGCCTGCACTGGCCGGCGCAGATCGAACTGCGCGCCGGACGCCACGTGGTGCGGCCGCGCTACGAGGTGACCCGCAACGACCGCGTCCGCATCGCCCATGTGAATGTCGAGCGCGACAACCTCCGCCCCGATCCCGGCATCCCGGCGCTGCCGGAGCAGATGGGGCGCGGCTTCCTGCTGCCCTTCCCGATCCTGCCGCGCGAGCGCTTCCGCACCATCGTCCAGCCGACTCCCATGGCGACATCGCAACGCCATCTGCCGCTGCGCCTGGACGTGTTCGCCGCGGACGGCACGAAACGCGGCGAAAAATTCCTCGGCTGCCTGCCGCGCGACCACGCGCTGGCGATGGACCTCGACGGCTTCGGCGTGGAGCAGGGCCACGCCGAGCTGGTCTATGATTTCCGCGACGGCGGTGAGGCGGATGGCTGGCTGCACGCGCTGTTCCGCTATGAGGACCGCGTTTCCGGCCACAGCGCCGAATCCAGCTTCGGCGCGCATATCTTCAACACCGCGATGACCTACCGCGACGAGCCGCAATCCTATTCCGGGCCGCCGCCCGGCCTGTCCACGCGGTTGTTCCTGAAGTTGGGCGACGTCCGGCGGCGCAGCTTCGCGGTGCTGATCTACCCGGCGTCCGGGCCCTGGCATGCAGTGTCCTCGACCTTGCTGCAACTGCATGACGCCACCGGACGGATGATCGCGGAGGCGCCGGTTGCGATCGCGCGTTCCGGTTCCGCGACGGTCCGGCCGCACGAGGCCTTCGATGCCGCGACGCTGACGGCGGCCGGGCCGGACGGCTATGTGCTGGTGCGCGACTCGACCTGCCGGCTGTTCGGCTATCACGGGCTGATGGATGCGGCGGGCGGGTTTTCGCTGGACCACATGTTCGGTTTCTGATCGCTGCCGCGCAGCCTGTTGCCCGGATCACACGCGGTGAGCCGGAGACGACACACATTTCCGCTAGGTGCGCAACGAACGTGCTTTTGCTATTGCAGCGGTTCGACCACTTGCGGCAAAAATAAGGCATGGAAGATCACGTTGCCGCGAACCGCGTTGGGATGACCGGCGCATTCCGCAGTAACCACGAATTCGTTATTCACAAGGTCAGATGATGCCGAACCCGCCCCCGTTTGCCGTCGAAGAACGCGTGCATGGCGATACCGTCTGGATCGCGCTCCGCTCCCGCGGTGCCGACTGGTCATGGCTGACGCCGGAGGAAGCAGTCCAACTCGGCCGCGCCTGGATCGAGAAATACGGCACCACGCGGCAAGCGGCGGAGTGATGGCGGCCGTCCGGAGGATTGGCCCCGGCACCCTCATCCGGTGCCGCCATACCGGGTGACCGCGACGGCGCAAACCCGTTCGCCCGCCGGGCCGCATCGCCGGAACGGCGCGTTCAGCCCGCAACACAAAATATTGCTTTCGCGCGACGAGGGGAACGCTCCGCCGGCGCGTTACAGTTCGTCTCAAACAGCTACATTTCCAATGATCAATAATCAAATTTGATACAATGCGACCATAATATTCGTTTGCTTGGCGACAAGATGCGAACGATGTCTTTCCGTACCATAAAATCTTGCCAAACCCGCCCCCAAGCGCATTGACTGATCGGCCGTAAACCGGGCATCTCGCAAATCTGCTGATAATATCTATGAGTCTGCCAAACCACGCGACCGCCGAGGGGGCGGTGAAAGGTTGCAAATGGGTCCGGGTAAGATGCCTGTCGCCGGCACTGGAAATGCGTGCATCGAACAAAAACACGGCGGCGATTCCGGTTTCTCCCGGTTGGTGGTTGCATCGACACGCGCCGCAATGATCCCGCCGCGCAGCCCGGACATGATCGATCTTATCCCGGAACAGGGCGCCCGGAGCCCGGCGCGCGGCGCGATCGCCGCCGCATCGTTCCACGCAAGTCCAACACCGCGAGCCGCTGTCGTGCCGGTACAATGACCGTCCGCACCGCCAAGTCCGCAATCACCGGCCTGCGCGACTGCGTCCTCGTCGTCGACGACGAGATACTGATCGCCGATCTCTGGAGCATGATACTGGAGGATATGCAGATCGATGTCTGCGGCATCGCCAAGACGGCCGATACCGCGATCGCCCTCGCGCAGCAACACCGGCCCAAGGTGGTCCTGATGGATGTCCGGCTCGAAGGCTCGCGCGACGGCGTCGACGCTGCCATCGCCATCCAACAAACCGTCGGGTCCAAAGTGATTTTCATCACCGGATCACGGGACTCTCCCACCATCGCCCGCATCCAGGCCGCCGGGCCGGCCCGCGTGCTGTTCAAGCCGCTCGGCGAAGGGCAGCTTCAGGACGCCGTCGCCGCCGTCATCCGGGGCTGATTCACCCGACCGGAAAATTGCACTTCGGATTGAGCGGATGCAGCACGCCCTCCGGCGGCGTGGTGCGGACCAGCTTGTACAGATCCCACTCGCCCTTGCTTTCCTCCGGCGTCTTCACCTGCCACAGATACGCCGGGAACTCGCCGCGACCGTCGGCGCGCACCCGCCCGGGGCCGAACGCGTCATCATCCGTCGGCAGCGCCTTCATCTTCGCCACCGCCGCCCGGCCGCTCGCCTTCGCCGCCGCGCCGCCCAGCGCGGCAACCGCCTTCAGGTAGTGGATCGTCGAGCCGTACGAACTCGCATGCGCCTGGTTCGGATAGTTGTTCTGCTTCGTCCGCTGCAACAGCCGCCGCGTGAAGCCGCGCGTGCGCTCATTGGCGTCCCAGTAGAACGTCTCCGTGGTCAGCAGCCCGCCGCAGATCTGCGGCCCGAGCGCGTGCGGGTTCTGGATGAACATCAGCAGCGGCGCCAGCTTCATGGTCTTGTTCAGCCCGAACTCCGCCGCCTGCTTGATGCAGTTCTCGGTGTCCAGCCCGGCATTGGCGAAGCCGACGACGGTGGCACCGCTGGCCTGAGCCTGCGCCAGGTAGGAGGAAAAATCGGTGGTGTCCGGAAACGGGTAGCGCGACGATCCCTTGATCTCGCCGCCGCCCTGCTTCACCACCTCGGCGGTCAGGTCTTCCAGCGACTGGCCGAAGGCATAGTTCGCGGTGATGAAGTACCACGACTTGAAGCCCTGCGAAACCAGCGAGCCGCCGGTCGAATGGGCGTTCTCATACGTGTCGAAGCTCCAGACGATGGTGTTCGGGCTGCATTGCGCGTCGGTCAAGGAGGCAACCGTCGCCGACGCGTTGAGCATCAGCTTGTCCTTTTCCTTCGCCACCTGCGCCACCGCCAGCGCCACCGAGGAGGTCGGCACGTCGGCCGCGACATCGACCTCACCGTCGAACCACTGCCGCGCGATCGAAGCCGCGACGTCCGGCTTGTTCTGATGATCGGCCGCGATCACCTCCACGTCGCAGTCGAGATGGGACCGCATTTCATCGACGGCGAGCTGCGTCGCCGCGACCGACGTCGGCCCGGTATTGTCGCGATACGTGCCCGACAGGTCGGTCAGCACCCCGATGGTGATCTTGCTGCGCGCCCGGGCGCGGTGCGGGGCAAGCGTCAGCGCCGCGGCGCCGCCGAGAAGGGTCCGGCGAGTCGGTGTCATGAGGTCGTTCTCCCTGGCGCCGCCGGTTTGCCGCGGCATTGATCGTCCGGTTAGCTCCGGAGGCCGGATTATCAACCGAAGCGGCCAGGGTGCTCAAATGACGTTTGGCGGCGGGGCGCGGCGCCCGGAGTCGTCGCCGCGCCCGCACCTGTCACCCTATGGTTGACGCGCCGCCCGAACCCGGGATTATTCGCCCGCTGCCCAACCGTCCGGGTCACACCGCCTTTGGAGAAACCGTCTTATGACGTTGGCACAAGCCCCCGGCCGGCTCCTGGCGCATCGGCTGCCGCAACGCGCCCCGTTCCCTCGCCGGAGCGCCGGGGGATGATCCCGATGCAGGCCGGGCGCCGCGTCGTTCTGGCAGCCGCGCTCGCCGCCCCGTTCATCAGGACGGCCCGGGCCGAACCCGTCAGGATGCGCGTATCGCTGGACACCGCGCCCGGCCACGCCCGAACCGTCTCCATCGCCGATTTCCTCAGGAAGCTGGAAGCGGCCTCGCAAGGCGAGATCGCGCCGCAACTGTATGACAGCGGCCGTTTGCTGCCAGATCAGGAGGTGATCAAGGCGCTGGTGCTGGGGCAGATCGAGATGGCCGCGCCCGGCACCTGGCTGGTGGCGGCCTATGTTCCGGAAGCGGATCTCGGGCAACTGCCGGTGTTCTATGGCCAGCCTATCGCCGTCACGCATGGCGCGATCGACGGCATCCCGGGCGACCTGGTGAACGACCAGATCAGCAAGAAGCTGCGGGTGACGATTCCCGGGCACTGGATGGACCTGGGCTTCACCAACTGGTACAGCACCCGCAAGCCATTGACGTCGCTGGATGATCTGCGGGGCCTGAGAATCCGCAACTCCGGCGGGTTCGCGCAGCCGTGGCGGGCGCGGTTCTTCGGCGGCATTCCGGCCACGGCGAGCTGGCCGGACGTGCCCCTGGCCCTGGCGAACGGCGTCTTCGACGCGCTGCAGAGCACCGCCGAGAGCTGCGACAGTGCGCGGTTGTGGGATGACGGCCTGCGCTATGGCCTGATCGACCACCAGACCATGAGCGAATACATCCCGATGATCAGCGAAACGTTCTGGACGTCGCTCAGCCCGTCGCTGAAAACCCTGGTGATGGATCTGTGGGCGGCCAATATCGGGTCGTACCGGGCCGCAATGGCCGCCGCTCAGGACAAGGCGGAGAAGGACCTGAAGACCAGGGGCATGAAGCTGACGGTGGTGCCTCCGGACGACCTGGCGGAGCAGCGCAAGCGGATGATGGCCGATCAGGACCAGGTGGCGCGGGAGATGAAGATTTCTCCGGCGATCGTCGCGCGTATCACCGAGGCGGTTGTCGCCATCAACTGACCCGGCGCGCCGGGCGGCAGACCTCCTTGGCCAGGCCGAGCGCCTCCAGCAGCACAACGAAGCCGAAAATCAGGTCCACTTCCCACCACCGGTGGCCGTGCCGGGCGGAGCGCGCATCGGCGTGGTGGTTGTTGTGCCAGCCCTCGCCGCTGGTCAGCACGGCGACCAGCCAATTGTTGCGGCTGTATTCGCCGGTGGCGTAGTTCTGGTAGCCCCACAGATGCGCCAGGGAATTAACCGACCAGGTGATGTGCCAGACCAGCACGATGCGCAGGAACACGCCCCAGACCAGCAGGCTGGTGCCGAAGCGCAGGGCTTCGGCGGCGCCGCTCCCGCTGAGCAGTCCGGCGGCGAAACCCGCGAGGAAGAAAACGGCCCAGGAGCTGATGACGATGATCGGATACAGCAACGTCCGCTCCAACCGGCGGTAGAACGGATCGCGCAGCACGTCCTTGGCGTAACGGTCATAGATGCCCAGGCGGGCGAGGTCGCGGTTCTCCAGCAGCATCCAGCCGGCATGGCCCCAGAGGAAATTGACCAGCGGCGAGTGCGGGTCGTCCTGACGATCGGAATGTTCGTGGTGGCGGCGGTGCACGGCGACCCAGCGGGCCGGGGTGTCCTGCATGGAGCAGACGCCGAGGATGGCGAAGCCGTGCTCCAGCCATTTCGGGCAGACCAGGCCGCGATGGGTGAGCAGGCGATGGTAGCACAGGTTGATGCCGAGGCCGCCGAACACGTAGATGCCGCCGATGGCCAGCGCGACACCTGTCCAACTGAAGCACCAGGGCAGCAGCGCCAGCAGCGCGAGGGCGTGGTAGACGGCCAGGGTAATCGCATAGGACCAGACGATGCGATGTTTATCGACCGCGTTTGGCAAACGCAGGCGCGGCGCGGCGGAAAGGCCGATGGCGGCTGGGAGGCGGGTGCTCACGGCGAACTTTCCACGTGCTGAGGACTTGGTATCGCACGAAAATAGTACGCGCGGCTACCCGCAAACACCCGCCGCCGATTGCTTCTACACCATGACTATGGGACGCACCGGCGCACCGGTCGCGCCCCGCAGCTTGGTTGCAAGCAGGATCAGGCAGCCGGCATGGACCCGGTCCGCCGCCAGTTCCTCAAGGGCCAGATTCTCGATCAGGTAGACGCCGCAGTCGGCCAGGGCGAACTGATGCACCGGCATCAGCACGGTCCTGTCGGGGTTCGGCAGCACCTCGACCGCCATGTTGTCCGCGCCGATGGCGACGATGCCCTGGTCGATCAGCCATTTCGCGGCCGGCACATCGATGCCGGGTTCGCCTTGCGTATAGCGCGCGTTATCGACGCCGAAAAAGCGCCCCCAGCCGGTGCGGATCAGCGCGATATCGCCCGTTTCGACGCCGAATCCGCCGGCATCCGCCGCCCGCTTCAGGTGATCCGCCGTCACCGTCTGCCCGGGGTTCAGGTGCATGCCCGGTGCGACGTCGAACAGCACGGCGCGAGTGATCATCGGCGGGGCGTGCTCGATGCCGAGGCGATCCAGCCCCCAGTCCGTCACCACCTCGGCCGCGGCGTTGCCGTTGTAGAGCATATCGCCCTTGGAAAAATGCCCGAGCGCATCGATATGGGTGCCGACATGCGCGGTCATTTCGATACGCTCGAGATTGGTTCCGGCGTCATTGACCGCGCCCAGCCTGCGGCGCCGCTTGATGGTGTCGCGCCAGGAGCCGAAGATCGACATCAGGAACGGAGTCTGGTTCGGCGGAAGAAACGGCGCGCCCATGTAGATCTCGTGACTGACATCGTAAATCCGGCCTAGCCGGATGGAGGCCAGCGCCGCCAGCCGCTTTTCCACGGTCAGCAGATTGGCCGCGCCGATCTGGTCCGCGGGACCCCATTGGGCGTGGTTGTGAAACATGGGTGACGCTCCGTTTCCCGGTTGCCGGCAGCCTGCCATCGGCCGCGGGGCTGGGCAACACGGCGTCTTGCGCACATGCTGGCGGAATGCTGGCCCCCCGATCCCCCACGCCCGCGCGCCTTTGGCTTCTGCTGGCGTGCGCCTTCGGCACCTTTTCCGTCGGGGCGGGGTTCATGCATTCCTATACCGTGTTCCTGGTTGCCTTCATCGACACGTTCGGATGGAGCCGGGCACAGGTGTCGCTGGCGTATTCGGTGTCGCAGATCGTTGCCGGCCTGAGTTCGCCGGTTGTCGGCTGGCTGGTGGATCGTCTTGGGCCGCCGCGGCTGATCCTGATGGGCGGTTCGCTGCTGACCGTGGGATTGTTGGCGACTTCGCGCGCGACCGAATTGTGGCACGTCGTCGTGCTGTACGGCGTGGTCATGACCTTGGGGGCCAACTGCCTCGGGCTGGTGGTGTTCGTGCCGCTGCTGTCGCGGTCGTTCACCAAGAATCGCGGCATGGCGGTGGCGGTTGTGCAGTCGGCGAACGGGTTCGCGCGGGCGTTTTCCGCCCCGGTGGCGACGTTGATGATCTCGGGTTTGGGCTGGCGCGGCGCCTATGTCTGGCAGGGCGTGATCATGGGCTGCATCCTGCTGCCGCTGGCGAGCCTGTTTCGCGGCATCGGCCCGGGCGCGCACCGGCGGCACGGCGACGGCGCGGGCTGGACGCTGCGCCAGGCGATGCGGACGCCGCATTTCTGGCTGCTGTTTGCGGTCTATATGTTCACCGGGCTGGGCAGTTTCCTGGTGGCGCTGCACCAATTGGCGTTCGCGATCCATGTCGGGTTCGATCCGCTCTATGCCGCGAGCGTGCTGGGCATGGGCGCGCTGCTGTCGCTGCCGGGGACGATCGCCACCGGAACGCTATCGGATTATGTCGGCCGGGAAGTGTCGGCGGTGGTGACCTATGGCACCTCGATTCTCGGCGTGATCTTCGCGCTGATGATTTCGTCGCCCGACCAGCATCTGCTGCTGTGGATGCATGCCTGCTTTTTCGGCCTGACCTGGGGCGCGCGCGGCCCGGCGATCACGGCGAAGACGGCGGACCTGTTCCCGGGGCCGAATCTGGGCGCGATCCTGGGGGTGATCACCATCGGCACCGGGCTGGGTGCCGCGTCCGGATCGTGGCTGGCCGGGTTCGTTTTTGACACGACAGGCAGCTATCGGGTCGCTTTCTATTTGTCGATCCTGTTTTATGCGGCCGGAAGTGTTGCCTTCTGGGCGCTGCGGCGTCCGCCGGCAATTCGCGAGTAGGAGAACCGCCCGATGCCGGGTTCGGATGTAGCCGTCACGGCAGGCGCGATCCTCGCCTACCGGCTGTTCGACGTCGCCTATGAGATCGACCTGGCGAAGGCCGAGGAGATCTGGGCGCGCACGGTGCGCACCGGCAGTTCGCGCAGCCGCCTGACCACGACGCCGCCCAAGGCGGTGGCGTTCGACGTGCCGCCGGTGGCGCTCGACCTGGGCGTCGTCGACCTGGACCTGCCGGACGGTCCGGTGCAGGCCGTTGCGACCGCGCGGTTGTTCGATTTCGGCGTGATCAGCATTGCGCTGCGGGTGAAGGTGGCGGATCTGTCGTGGGCTGCGTTCTCCGACCGGATGAATGCGGTCGATGTCAGCGTGGGCCTGGCGCCTGCGACGGCGTTGTGGACGGGGCTTCTGGAGCGGGTGCGCAATGGCATTGCCGGTGCGCTGATCCGCCCGGTCGCCTCGACGCTGGAGGAAGATTATCTTGTCGGCGTTGCCAACAGCTTCAGCGAGACGATGACGGCGGACGGGTTGCCGGCGCGGCTGGACCTGGTGCCGCTGCTGTCGGGGGAGCGCCGCAAGCTGTCGGAGCCGGCGCGGCACGATTTGTTACGGCATCAGTATTCATACTACACGGACGATCTCGTGGTGCTGGCGTGGGACCGGGCGTTCATATACGAGCCGCGCGGCGATACCGACGTGATCGACGTGCTCGAGGTGGCGAATGCGCAGTTGCTGGAGATGCGTTATTACGACGAGCTGCTGGATGATGAGTTGCCGCGGATGTACGACCTGGTTGAAGCGACGCGGCGGCATTGGCGGCTGCCCGGCGCGCGGCGCTTCGCCGATCTGGCACGGCGGCTTTACACTATCGTCGCGGAAGTAACGGAATTGACGGAGAAGGTGGATAATGCTTTGCAGGTGACGGAGGATGTGTATCTGGCGCGCATCTATGCGGCGGCGCTGGATTTGTTTCGCGTCCCAACGGTCAGTGCCGCGGTGGACCGGAAGCTGTCGATCATTCGGGATACGTATACGGCGCTGTACGATGAAGCGCATGCGAGCCGATCGGAAGTGCTGGAAATCATTATTCTGGTGTTGATTGCGCTGGAGATCGTGCTGGCGATTATACGTTGATTTTGGAAGTGAAAGTGCGCCGCTGGCCGAATATTTCGGCCGGGCCGCCGGTCGCATGGGCCGGGGCGGCGCAGGTCGTTCAGTCCTTTGGCAGAACGAGCAACGGTCCGTACTCAAAGACGAACAGCAGGAACGCCATCACCCAGGCGCCACCGGCGGTCAGCAGCAAGACCGTGGCCCACTCCGGCGCGGCCACCGCCCAAATGCGGACCAACGCCGCGGCGGCAGCGAATACATAAATGACGCATGTCACGAAGCCGGCCGACAGCGCCCGTCCGGTATGGCCGAGGCTCACGCGGGTCATCATCGCCAGGGTCATTACGCCGATGGCGCCCGCCGTCCAGGCGTGGATGCCCGCGCTGACCGGAACATCCGCCGGGAACAGCACCGCGGCGGCAAGCAGCACGAAGCCCGCCGGAACAAACGCATAGCCGACGTGCAGGACCAGCGTCAGCGGGCTGCGCAGCGTCCTGCCGCCGCACCACCGGGCCAGCCGGACCGCCTGCCCGGCGCCGGCGAGCAGCAGCAACCAGGCGGTTACCGGCTGGTCCGGCAAGACGATCCACAGCGCCAGCGTCAGGGCCGAAACCGCCAGCACGCCAGCGTCGAAGCGGCCGAACGGAGCCGGCAGCCGCCCCGGCTTTTCGCGGATCAGCCAGTTGCGCGTGAACGCCGGGATGACGCGTCCGCCAATCAGCGCGACCAGCAGGATCGCCGTTGCGATACCGCTGCGCTTGCCGAACTCCGAGACCCCGAACCGATCGTCCTCGATGTGAAAGATCGCGTTGGCAACAGCGAGGATCGCGAGCAGGCCGACGGGAGGCAGGTTCTTCCAGTTGCCGCTGAGGATCACTTCCCGCGCCGCCGCCGCCGCGACAAGCACCAGGAACAGGCAATCGATCCCGCCCGTCAGGACGGGACCAAGCGGCTGCGATAAAAACACGGCCACGCGCCCGGACAGCCAGACCAGAACCAGGACGGCCAGCGGCAACCCGCGTATCGGCGGACGCCCGGTCCAGTTCGGGATCGCCGTCAGCAGGAAACCTGCGATGATCGCCGGGAGATAGCCGAACAGCATCTCGTGAACATGCCAATCGAGCGGGGAAAACCCGGTCGGGATCTGCAAATCTCCGAAAAACACCAGCAGCCACACAACGATCGCCAGCGCCGCCTGGATCGCTCCGGCGAGGAAAAACGGCCTGAAACCATAGCTGAGGACGGCCGTTCGCCAGCCGATACTGCCGTCTGACGCCATTCAGATCTCCCCTGATCCGGTCCCGGGAGACCATCCCCGGATGGCCGAAGATCTTGTGGTAAACGGAGTCGCGATCGGCCATCCGCTAGCTTTACCATGGTGGACCGCGGCATGTTGACGGGAGCACATCGAGAACACGTGCCATTTGTGCAATGACACGCGGCGTCCCTCTCAAGCGCTGCCGTGGGCCCCGGTCATCTCCATACTTCCGACGAATTTTCCTACGTGGCCCCTTCGAGGATCAGGCAAACCGCTAAATCCCGTGTAATGCACAATTCGACGTCTAATGCGTCTACCCGGGCGTTCAGTAAAGTCGTCGCCTCGTCACTGGAGTGCTGAATCAGGTCCCTGAGTTCTTTTGTGCTGGAGGCACCACGCTCGCAGGTGCGCTTCAGCAATTCGAACTGCTTGGCGTCCTTTACCTGCGACGCCTGAGGGGATGACATCGTCCGCACCGCCCCGGTCACCTCCGCCATGCTCTGCTGCACGATCTCCATCCGCCGACGCGCAACTACGCGGGCACACTCCATGACGATTCGATCGACGGCGGTCAATGTTGCCAGATTTAGCCTGGTGGCGGCGACAAAGGCCTCCATGTCCGAGCTGGCCGGATGCGTCATGTCTCCGAAGACCGTGCCGCGCTCGCCGGCATCAGCCATTGATCTGGGAAGGGATGCCATGGTGGAGGCTCCTTGTGCCGCGGGGTCAAGCAGAAGCGTCAAGCGGGCTTGAAACCTTGAGGCACAGCCGAGCCTTGTGCGCCGACGGACCCGGGCATTTGCGCAGCGGACGGGGAATTTGCAGGCGAGCGGTGCAGGACCGTGTCGGGGGCCGGGGTGAACAACCCCGACCTTGCCTGCCAATAGACCGCATAGTCATTCGTGTCGTTTCGTTCTGACGCGCTCGGTGCGGTCGGTTCGTCAATGCCGCATGCCGCTTCCGAGACGCGCGTGGACTCCTGAGATCCGTTAAGGATTCGAGACACGGCCATTCCTCCCTGATACGCTTATTTAGCAATCATCAAGCCATCCGATCCCAGTGCGCTGCCGGAGACGGCAGCGCACTGTGGCAACGGCAACGTCCGGATCGGACTGTCGGGGGCCGCTCCTCGCAACGTCGAATTTCTACCGTTGCAAGGCGCGGAAATGATGCCTTGGAAGCGTCGTGGGCATTTTCATCCGGCCGCCGCGGACAATGCCTTCTTGGATTTGATAGCGCAATCGTCAGGGCGCGGCGTGTTTCACTGCCCTGACGATTGCCGGGACGCTTCCTCTACTCGCATTCAAACAGCACCCGAGGCAAAATGCACCCGATGCGGTCAACTAACCACCTCCTATTCAGACAGGATCTCACCGCGAATTTGTGCAGCGCACATTCCTGGTTTCATAACGAAATCAGACGCCACATCGTCCGTCAGATGGCCGATGTATTACTTCTCAATATCCCGAGTTGGAACGTCGTCGGCCTAAACAGACTGTTTTGCCAGCATTCCGTCGGCCCCGGATCGCCCGAACTCTCAATCTAGTGATCGCCTCTTGTCGCGTGGCAAACCAAATCCCTACCACGGGAGACGCCTTCCCGTGCCCGGGTTCATCAGCGGCGCCGCGTCGATCAGCCGCTGGATGTCAAACACCCCTGACGTATAGCCGCCTTGCGCCGTGTTCGGTTGCGCGCCGGCAATCGTCCCGCCGGTCGCGACGATGGCAACGCGCGGCTTGGCGGCGGCGGATACCGCAGTGACCAGACTCAAGCCGAGCGCAATGGCACAAACCTCAATCGCCCCGTCATGTCATGTGCCTCCCGTCACGCGTGAGCCGCCGGATTCCAGCAAGCCTGAAGCGGCCGCGGGGATGATCAGGCCTTCCGCGTCGACGTTGCGCGGTGCCTCCAGTTCGCCTTCCCACTTGGCGACGACGGCGGTCGCGATGCTGTTGCCGATAACGTTGGTCGCCGTGCGGCCCATGTCGAGGAACTGATCGATCCCCAGGATCAGCAGGATCCCGGCCTCGGGCAGCTTGAACATCGGGATCGTTGCCGCAACCACCACCAGCGACGCGCGCGGCACGCCGGCGATGCCCTTGCTGGTCACCATCATCACCAGCAGCAGCGCGATCTGCTGGCCGAAGGGCAAATGAATGTTGTACGCCTGCGCGACGAACAGCGCGGCAAACGCCTGGTACATCATCGATCCGTCGAGATTGAAGGAATAGCCGAGCGGCAGCACGAAACCGGTCACGCGGTCCCGCACGCCGAACTTCTCGAGTTGCTCCATCGTCTTCGGATAGGCCGCCTCGCTGCTCGCGGTCGAGAACGCAACCAGCATCGGCTCCCGGATCAGCTTCAGCAGCGTGAACATGGACGGACCGAGCGCAAGCCTGCCCGCAATGATCAGCGCGCACCACAGCAGCACGAGGCCGAAATAAAACGAACCGATGAACTTGCCGTAAGTGAGAAGTACGCCCAGCCCCTGAACCGTGATCACCGAAGCGATGGCGGCAAATACGCCGTACGGTGCAAAGTTCATGACGTAGTCGGTCAGTCTCAGCATGACGTGGACGAGTTCGCCGATGGACTTGATCAGCGTCTTGGCGGTCTCGTCCTTGAACGACGCGATGGCGAACCCGAAGAAGATCGAGAACACCAGGATCTGCAGGATTTCATTTTGCGCCATCGCCTGCACGATGCTGCTCGGGAAGGCGTGGGTGATGAAGTCCTTGAAGTTCAGTGCGCCGGTCGCGAGGTTGGTCCCGGCGCTCTCCGGCGGACGGGTCAGGTCGAGGTTGGCGCCCGGTGCGAACAGATTTGCCAGCAGCATGCCGAGCAGCAGCGAAAACAAGGAGGCGCTGATGAACCACAGCAGCGCCTTGCCGGCGATGCGTCCCACCGCGCCGGTGTCGCCGAGGCTCGCGATTCCCGCCACCAGGGTGGCGAACACCAACGGCGCGATGATCATCTTGATCAGGCGGAGGAAGATGTCGGTGACGATCGAGAAATAGCCTGCGATCTCGTGTGCGGTTGCCGGATCCGGCGCCAGCTGATTGCAGATATATCCGGCCACGATACCAAGGACCAGGCTGGCCATGATCCAGGTCGTCCGCCGGTTCGGCTTTGTCGGTTGTGCGGGTTGCATGCGCGCGTCTCCTGCAGCCGTATGAGGTGACTACTCCCGAGGGCCGATCGGCTGGGGCCGCGTCAACACGTCGGGGCGCAGGATTTCATCGAGCTTTTCTTTCGGCAGCAGGCCCCTTTCAAGCACGACGTCGTAGACGCGCCGCCCGGACAGATGCGCTTCCTGCGCGACCGCGGTCGCGTTGGCGTAGCCGATATAGGGGTTGAGCGCGGTGACGATCCCGATGGAGCCTTCCACACTGGCAAGCAGCGCGTCACGGTTGGCGGTTATGCCGCGGACGCAGCGCTCCGCGAGCGTGAGGCAACCCTGCCGCAAATGCGCGGTACTCTTGAACAGGCTGTGGGCAATAATCGGCTCGAAGGCGTTGAGCTGAAGCTGACCCGCCTCGGCGGCGAAGGTCACCGTCACGTCGTTGCCGATGACCTCGAAGGCGATCTGGTTGACCACTTCTGGGATCACCGGGTTGACCTTGCCGGGCATGATGGACGATCCCGCCTGCACCGCCGGCAGGTTGATCTCGTTCAGCCCGGCGCGCGGCCCGCTGGAGAGCAGGCGAAGGTCGTTGCAGGTCTTCGACAGCTTGACCGCCACGCGCTTCAACACGCCCGAAAGCTGCACGAATGCGCCGCAATCCTGCGTCGCCTCGACCAGGTTGGGGGCCGTGACCAGCGGGATGCCGGTGATCTCGGACAGCCGCCGGCAGACCAGGCTGGCATAACCGGGGTGCGCGGTGATGCCGGTGCCGATGGCGGTCGCTCCCATGTTGATCTCGCGGATCAGCATGGCCGCTTCTTTCAGCCGCTCCTCGTCTTCGCCGATCATCACGGCGTATGTACTGAATTCCTGGCCGAGCGTCATCGGCACGGCGTCCTGAAGCTGGGTGCGGCCCATCTTCAGGACGTCCTTGAATTCCTCTGCCTTGGCCTCGAAAGCGCCGCGCAGCACGGCCATCGCATCCACCAGGCGGAAGATGCCGAAATACGTCGCAAGCTTGAGTGCAGTCGGGTAAACGTCGTTGGTACTCTGGCTCATGTTGACGTGTTCGTTGGGATGCAGGAACTGGTAGTCGCCGCGGCGGTGTCCCAGATGCTCCAGGCCGCGGTTGGCGACCACTTCATTGGCGTTCATGTTGGTGGAGGTGCCGGCGCCGCCCTGGATGACGTCGACGACGAACTGGTCGTGCAACTGGCCGGCGCGGATGTCCTCGCATGCGCGGACGATCGCGTCGCGCCGAACCGTGTCCAGCAGGTTCAGTTCATGGTTTGCGAGGGCCGCGGCTTGCTTGATGCTGGCAAGCGACCGGATCAACTCGGGATAGATCGCGATCGTCGTCTGGGAGATCGGGAAGTTCTGCACCGCGCGCAGCGTGTGGACGCCGTAGTAAGCGGCGTCCGGAACAGCAAGATCCCCGAGCAGGTCGTGCTCGAGCCGCGTGTCTGATTGGGGCATTGGTTCGTTTCCTGGACTAATTGATTTTTACTTGCCTCGCCGACTCCACCGCAGCATTTTTCGGGCAGTGGCCGCAAGCACCAAAGTGGGTCGTGTCGCACCGGACGGGCTTCAATTGACCGTTTGATATGGGATGCCGTCCACGTAAAGCCTGTCAGACGGGCTGTCTCCCGACAATCTTTTCCGTGGCGGCCACTTTGCCGAACAGCTCAACCAGTCGAGCTTCAAACTCGGAGCGGCTCAGGCCAGCCCGCTCGGCGGCGCTGATCAGGCGGAGCAGCGGGTCGTCTATCGCCTTGCATGCAAAATTGGCCACTCAGATTTGCCTGACCAAACCGTCAGATCCAGGCGTCGGCTTCTGCGTGACACGCGAAGCGGGGCGGCGGCGGCGTCCGGCTGTGGAGCCCGACCGCGGAACACCCACTCGCTGATCCAAGCAAGCGGTCAGATCGCCGTGGACCAACCCGTCGGACGTAGCATCGTCGCCATGCTCCGGTGCCGGGTGTGGACCACGATCTCCTCGTTCGGCACCCCGTTGCTCTCCAGGCTGCCGTTTCGCTACGCCGGGACGCATCGCCATGCCAAGCTGAAGGACGTGCTCGGGCCTTTGGGGGAAAATCGAAGCCGAGCGTGCAGCTATGCAGGCGGTCGCACCCGAATCGTTGAGAAACAATGTTCAGAAAGCCTTCACCAGCGTTCCCACCGTTACGTGCGGCCAGCGCCGTCCACGAAACTCGAGAAGTGCCGTTTGCGAGTATTGTAGCTGTAAAAACTCCACCCCGTCGGCATCGGTTACGGACTCAATGGCGAATACCGACGCGAACTGTAATGTATTGGCATTGGCAGTGATGAACGGGATATTGCCGATGGAAGCGTCATTCGGCGTGCTGGTGATCAGCCGTGTTATCCAGTTCAGCGTCTTGCCTTCCTGTTCGACCTGGCGGGTGAGCGTATCGCGAAGCATCTGATTGGGATCGGTCACCATCGCCTGGGTGATGCCCGCCGGCAGCGGGGCGGAGCGATGTCCGCTCGGCCGGGACAAGTCATATTCTGCGAAGGGATTCGGCGTGCCGGGCGGAGGCGGCTGGCTGCCAATCGCGAACGGCACCGTATTGGCGGGAGGTATTTCGGGAATGCGGTCAAAATCGGCCTTTTGACTGAAGCCGACGGTACAAACGGCATTGCCGTGCGGAATCGTCGCCAGTCGCGCTATGGAAGCCCCGGCCTGCGGATCGCTGGTCGCCGGAATGTTCAGCCATATGCCGGGCTCGATGTGCAGGGCTCCACCGGAGGTCAGGTCGGTGATACGATGCAAGTAGGTCACGCCATACATGGCGATATCGCTCTGCAAGCTGCCGCGGTTGAAGACGGGCGAGCCGATGCTGGTGATATCAAGCGCCTCCTGCAAGAGATTGAGTTCCAGGAAGAACCCGTCACCGTCCTTGGCGCTGAAATCGGGCCGGGCGATCAAATTGAAACCCGTTCCCTGCCAGTAACCGGGGAGTTCCTTCAATGCACCGAGGCGATGCGTCAGCTCGGCCTGGGGGCCGACGGCGCGAAAGTGATGCGCGGTCAAAGTATCGGCGACCGGCGCGCGGAGAAGCTGAGAATTCATGCGGGTGCCTCGTTAGTTGACAGGAAAGAGGGCATCGATCTTTTCGCGCAGCAGGCTTATGCCGTCCTGCGCCACCTGGTAGGCGCTGGGCCAATCCTGCCTCGGCGGATCTTCGCCGGGAATCCAGAATTTTCGCCGGGTTATCCGCAAACCTTCGGTAAACGGTTCGACGGCGTTGAAAACCTCGAGCAGCAACGGCCCGTCATAGTGCGGCAGGATCGCGGACAGGAAGATGTCCCAGGGAAGCCAGCTATCGACGAACTGGCCGCGGTCCGGCGGTGAGACATGGATGTAATGCAGCCGCTTCTGCCTGGCGCACGTCTGCACGTCGTCGCGGAACACCTCCGGTCCGGTGCTTCCCAGTGCGACGTGGGCGCTGTCGATAGTCAGGCCAATCTGCGCAGATTGCACGCCGTGCAGCGCCTGAAGCACATCCGAGACCATGTTGGGTGCCGGCGTTTCCCAATGATCGACCGGCTCGATCGCAACCTTTACATTGCGCTCCGCCGCATACACGCCGAGTTCTTGCAGGATCGGGGCGGCATTGAGATAGCGCGGCGCCAGCCAGTCCTGTAGCGCATCCGACCACAGCGGCTGACCCGAATCGGTCGTGGGGAACTGGCCATAGGGAAAGATCACGGGCCCGGCCATGATCGTTTCGCCGCCAAGAATTCGCGTGATCTCCACTCGTGATTTAAGATACTCGAGCGCTAGGGCACGTTGTTCCGAATAAGGTGAGGTGGGATCGAAGGTGCGGGTGGTGCCCACGTTCGTGGTGAAGCCGACAGTCTTCAGGCCGGCACGGTCGAAACGGGCCTTGAGTTGCTCATAGGCACCCAGATCGGCCCAGGGGTCGGAACCGGCGGGCGGAGCGATCGGCAGATCGAAGCCGCTATAGCCCATGTCGGCCAGGGTCTTGATGTGCCTGATCCAGACATCCGCCGCCGCCGCGTCGCCCGGCCGCAGATTGGCGGTGAACATGAAGAAACTGAAATAGACCTGATTTCCGCTGCCGGTGCCCATGGTTACCAGCCCAGGTTCTGACGCAGGAAATTTCGCGCGATCTTGGCATACTCGAGCGGATTGGCCTTCGCCGGATCTTGCTCCGCCTCCACAACCAGCCAGCCTGCGAAGCCCGCATCTTGCAGGGTCTTGAACAGTTCCGGGAAGCGCGGGGTCAACGCGCCCTCGGCTCTGTCGCCCGGCACCGTGAAGATACCGGATTCCACCGCTTGCTGAAACGACAAGCCCTTTTCATGCATCGCCTGGCGCACGGGCTCACGCATATCCTTCAGATGGATGTGCTTGATGCGAGGCGCGTAGTCCTTGGCGATTGCGAACGGATCAACGCCGGCGACAGCGAGATGCGCCGTATCGAGCAGGAAATGCACCAGCCCGGGATCGGTTTTGTCGAACAGGCGGCGGACTGACGCCTCATCCATCACGCCGGTGCCGAGATGCGGATGATAGCACAGCTTGCGACCTTGCGCGATGGCCATGCGGCCGATCTCGTGCAGACCATCGATCAGATGCGTCCATTGCGCATCGGTGAATTTCGGCGCATTCGCGAACAGCGCGACCGGAAGCGGATTCACCGCGTCACCGAATTCCGCCACCACCAGATCGGCGCGGCGCGGGTCATCGGAGCCCTTCTCCATGGCTGCCATGAAGGCAAGCTGCTGGCGAACCTTCTCGACAGTCTGCGCATGCATCGAATGGATGGTGAAATAGGTGCTGACCCAGGGTTCCGACACCCGCAGCCCGCGCAGTTCAAGCGCGGAACGCAGTTGCGCCGGATCGGTCGGGTATTTGTGCCCGACGCTGCAGCCGACAAAGCCGGCCAGCGCCATTTCGCTGACGCATTGCTCAAACGGGATCCCGATATCGATCGAGAGAAAGTCGTCGTTCCACCAGAGCGTCGGAGTAACGCCGAACCAAACGGTTTCCGGCGACATCGGGGCATACGGATAGGACATCAAGATGTTCCTTTACGATAAGGGAATTTGCGGAGCCACTGCCCACGAGGCGAATCCGGGAGCCTTGGCGCCCGCCGGATGCGCGCCGATAGCCACCCACATCAGCCCCTCGACATAGGCGTCGGGAGACGGAATGAACGTTCCGTCCTCGGCCGCCGGGCCATAGGCTTGCTGCCAGATGGCAGGCAGTTGATACCAAACACCACCGAACCAGAGCTTGACGAGGTTGCGCACCACGTCGCCAAGCATCTCATTGCCGAACAGGTGCAGACGCAGCAGCTCCGGTGTCCGCGTCGGCAAATCGGCAAAAGCCGTCAGGAGCTCGTCCATGATGGCGTGTCCCACCACCCGCTCGGCCGTGGCGAAATAAAGCTCGGCCTGGCCGGTGCCGAGCAATCTGACCCGGCCGAAACCGGTGATCGCTTCGGAGAGTTCGAGAAATGTCTGAAAACGCTGATCGTCGACCATTGCCGCCTCACACTTCAAAGGTTGGCGCCGCGTTGCCACCGCCGGGCAGCGGATTGCGGATCAACTCGTTGACCATATTGCGGAACGAGAACATGAACGGCACGGCTTCAAGCAGCAGTTCCGGCCTGCCGTTGTAGGACTGCGTGAGCAGGTCGAGAAAACGCCTGTACGCATCATTAAAAGCCTTCGCGACGCCGAGCAGTTCCGACTTCGGCGGGAAGTCGCTCAACTTGATGTTGGGTTTCACCGGGTAGACCGCATCCCAATCGATCTTGATCTCGGCGCCCGTCGGCCTGCCCGGTTCCATGTCACCCGGCTCATAATACCGGCCGAGTTGCAACTGCTGGAAGCGATAGTAATGCGAGAGTTCCCCGTCACCGCTCCAGATACCGTGATCCTCGCCTTCGCCCTGCTCGATCACCAGCTCAAGCGCCGCAAGAGCTGAATCGAGATCTGTCACCGCCCGGAGTTTGCCGCCGCCCGAATAGTAATATTCCGATGTCACCTGTCTCGAGGGTTCGCCGGTGAAGATCGTGCCACCGCTCTTCCGGGCTTCCTCCTCCAATGTCCTCAGACCATCGCGAATGGCATTGTAGAAGTCGCCGATGCTGTAATAGGACCAGCCCGAGTCACGCGGATGCCGCCCGAGAAAGCTTCCGCTTCGGTTCCGCGCTTTGGCAATGAGCTGGCGGGCGCCGCGCCCGCTCATGCCGGGACGCTCGATCTTGAGAAACGTCTCCAGCGCCGCGGGCGTAAACGCACCGGTACCGACTTCGAAATCCGTTTCGCCGCTTGGCAGGTGGGTGGGATAGGCCGGCACGAAGCCTGGGGCGTTGAGGTCCGGCTTGCCACCCACCGCGTTGAGCACGTTGGCCGCGATCGTCAGATGCAGCATTTCTTCTACCGCGACGACGCGCAGTATTTGCACCGCGTCCGGGTTCGTGCCGGGGTGAACCGAATAGAGGGCGACAAGATAGGGCGGCAGCGTGGCATGTTCCAACTGTATCGCCGCGTCCAGATAGTCGTACAGTTCATGCAGATCTTGGATTGCACTGGTTGGCATCATGCTGTTCCTCAGCTAAGGCCTGAAGGGGCTGTCGTTTGACCGTCCAGTTGACGCAGGATCGCTCGCGCGCTGCGGTATGCCAGTGCGGCCAAGGTAGGGGTCACATTGGCGGTGCCGATGGTCGGCATGCTGCCACCGCCCACGAGATAAAGATTACTGTGATCCCAGGAGCGCTGATCGCGATCGACAACCGAGTTATTTTTCGCGGTCCCCATCACATGGGTTCCGGCCAGATGGTTGCCGCCGCGAATGGCATAGTTCTCGCCGTGGTAGGGAACGAGTCCGTAATCCCCGGGATCGTAGGCCGTGCAGTCCTGTGCCCCGAGGCGCGAGAAGATCGTCCGGGCGAACTGGCGCGCATAGGCGGCGCCGCGCATCGTGTAGTCGGGGATCGTCATCGAGAGAACCGGACGCATATTGCCCAGCGCATCGGTATAGGAAGGATCGACCGTGATGCGATTACTCTCGTTCGGCATGACCTCGATCATGAACGCGAGCAGCAACTGGCGGGACAGGCGGTCGACCAATCCCTTCTGCAACTCCGCACCGAACATGTTTCTTTGATCGACGAGTTGCTGGAGGTCGCTGAATGGCGAACCGGTGGCCCAGCCCCAGCCGTCGTTATGGATATCGACGGCGAAAGCCGCCTGATTGCGGCGGAATGACCCCGCGCGCAGATCGACGATGCCGCCCGTGCAGCTGGTTCCGCGGAACGTGCCCGCGACTTCCGGCAACAGCGCCCAGTTGAGCAGATAGGCGTGGTCCATCAGATTGCGTCCGACCAGGCCGCTGGAACTTTTCAGTCCCGACGCCAGGAGCAGACGCGGCGTCTCGATGGCATTGGCGGCCAGGATGAAGATCTTGGCCTTGACCTTTATGGTCCGATGCGCGGAATGATCCGGATCATGATAGACCTTGACCTCGATCTCGGAGACCAGGCCGGTTGCTCCGTCGATCGAGACCTTGGAGGCGACCGCCTGAGACAGCAGATCCAGGCGTCCGGTGGCAAATGCCTTCGCCAGGGTCTTGCCGCTGTGATACTTGGCCTGCACCGGGCAAAGCGGAACGCAATTGGTGTTGCCCTGGCAGCGGCCGCCCTGATCGATCTGATAGGACGCAACCGCGCCTTGCGGGGTAAATCCCTCGCCACCGTCATATTTGTCGTTGGGAACGCCGTTGCGCGCCTGCGGATAGGGCCGCACCTTGATCGGATAGGTCTGGCCATCCAGGACGACGCTGCTGCCATCGATGCCCTTGCCCACCTGCTGATCGAGATACGACAGCGGCAGGCCATGCATCGGAAACACGTAGCCGGGCGGAAAGCTCAGATCGAGGCCGTCATGGTCTTCGACTTCTCCCGCCACACCCATCTCGCGTTCGACACGGCGATAATCCGGCTCGATGTCCTCGTAGCTCAGCGGCCAGTCCAGTCCTTGCGCGAAAGTGGTCCGCGTCTTGAAATCCTCACGCAGCATGCGTGGCGTCTTGGCCTCCCAATGCATCGACGTGCCGCCGAACGCCCGGGTATAGACCGTGTCGCTGACATACGGGCCGGACTGGACGATGTAGGAGTCGCTGTTGGTCTCTCCGGACGCCAGCTTGCGCAGTTCCGAGCCGCGCGGCATCAAGGCGTTGGGATTGACCGGAAATGGCGACTGGTTGTCTTTGCCGACCCGGGAATAGAAGCGGGTCAGCAGGCTTTGATAGCCGTCAAAGCCCTTGCCCGTCTCGGTCGCGGCCTCCAGCATCAGCACGCGCTTGCCGGCCTGGCATAGTTCCAGCGCGAGGATAGCTCCGGAGGGGCCGGAGCCGACAATCACCGCATCGTAGGTCTCGTCCTGTTGCAACGCGTCGAGGTCATTTCGGCGCCTGATGTTCATGTAGAGATGCATTAGAGGCCTCCGCACTGAGCCGCCGCTCCGGCGGCGTTGGGGAATTGAGCGATCAGATCGTCGGCGATGCGCAACGCGAGCGCCGCCAGGGTGAGCGTCGGGTTCGAGGTGCCCATGCTCGGGAAGCTGCCCGCGCCGGCGAGATAAAGATTCCGGTGATCCCAACTGCGCTGATGCGAATCGACCACGGATTGCCGAGGGTCCGCGCCCATGAGATGCGTGCCCGCGAAATGCCCCATGCCGTGATAAGCGAAATTGCGCCCCTGATAATTCACGGTGGGGAAGGACAGCTCATCCTGGCCGGTGCAATCGGTAATGCCGGCTCGGGCAAAGATCTGCCGCGCGACCTGCAATGCCGCCGCCATGCCGGCCAGCGTGTAATCCGTGATGCGGTAATCGATGACCGGGCGCGGGTTGCCGAAGGCGTCGCGATACGCAGGGTCGATACTGACGCGGTTGGTCGCATCGGCCAGTTGCTCCACCGCCAGCGAAAAGCGCACCTGGTTGCCGAGCTGCTCGCGCAGCCGATGGCGCAGGCTTTGTCCGATCAGCCCCTGCTGAAGCACCGCCTGCGCGACCGTCGTATCCGGCGCGCCGGTCGTGGCGCGCCAACCGTCGTTGCCGATATCGAACCGAAAGGCGGCGTGTTGAGCGCGGAACGCGCCGGCGCGAAACTCCTCGATCCCGGACGAGGATTGCGGCCCCCGGAAAGGCCCAACCGCCAGCGGCGAGCGGCCCCAGGCATAAAGCGCCGGATGATCCATCAGATGCCTGCCGACAAGGCCGCTTCGGCCCGGCAGGTCGGATGCGAGCAACAGCCGCGCATTCTCCACCGCATGCGCGGCCAGAACGTAGTAGCGCCCGGTGGCGGTCTGTTCCACGAAGTTCGGGGCGTCCGGCCGTTCGTAGCGCTGATAGCGGATGCCCTGCACCTCGCCGCTGGCCGGATCGACGAGAACGCGGCTCGCTACCGCCCGGGTGCGCAGCTCCAGATGCCGCCAATCGGCTTCGACCAGTGTTTTGCCGGCATGGTATTTAGCCTGCACCGGGCAGATCGGCGTGCAGGCGGTGTTGCCTTCACAGCGCTCGCCGATGGTCAGCAAATACGGGTTGCCGCGCCGGTCAAGATCGATTGCGCCGCGGGGCTGGTAGGAATGGCGTGGAATGGAGTTGCGCGCGGCCGGATAGGGGCGCACCCGCACCGCCACGCTGGTATCGCCCAGGGCGATGCGCGTGCCGTCTACCGCCGCCGCCAGGACGCGATCGGAGTAACTCTGCGGAATGTGCCGCATCGGGTAGTCGTAGCCCGGCGTGAAGCTCAGCCCGTGATACTGCTGCTGCGCGACATCGGCGGAGACGCCCATCTCGTGCTCAGCCTGATCGTAATACGGCGAGAGCGTGCTGTAGCCGATGGGCCAGTCGAGCCCGACGCCACAGCGCGTCTGAAGTTCGAAATCCTCCGGCAGCATGCGCAGCGACACGCCCAGCCAATGCAGGGTGGAACCGCCCAGGGTGCGCGTATAGGTGCTGCCGTATTGGTTGGGGCCGCGCTGCACGAAATAGCCCTTGCCGGTGCCGATATCGCCGCCGTCCGGCTGCGGCGCTCCGACGGCCGGCGGCCAGGGGGATTCGGCGCCTTTCGCGCTGGCGGCATAAAACCGATCGAGATGCGCGTTGTAGTCGGCGAAGCTGCGCGTGCTCTCAGGACCGGCCTCGAGCATCAACACCTTCAGCCCGGCGTGCGACAGCCGCTTGGCGATCAGCGAACCGGCCACGCCGCCGCCCACGATGACCACATCGTGCGATGTCGCCGTCATGGCGCGGTGCTCCCCGGCGCCATGGCCCAGGCGCCGTAGCCCTGCTGAAGCGCCCCGCTTGGATGCGCCCCGGCGATCGTCCATTGCAGGCCGGCCTGGTAGCTTTGCGCGGAGATCACATGATTGCGGTCGCTTGGCGAGGCGCCGAAGCTGTCGCGCCAGGCATCCGGGAGCTGTGTCCAACTGCCGGTCAGCCAGAGCAGGATCACGTTGCGGGCGACAGGTCCGAGACGCGGATCCGCCATGATGCTGTCGCCGGCCGCCTGCTCGGCTTGCATGCCCGCCGGCAGGGCCGCGAACCGCGCGAGCAGTTCGTCGGTGAGCGCCGCGCCGGTTATCTCATCCAGGGCCGCCAGCAGTTCGGCGGCTACGCCGGTGCCGCTCAGGGCCACCGCCTCCTCGCCGGTCAGCAGGGCTGAGAAGGCGATGAATTGTTCCAGCCGTGTCATGGCCGGGCCCTCAGCCGCGCGCACGGAGCGCGGACAGGAAGGCGGCGTAGCTCCATGTCAGGTTGGAAACGCTCTTTTCGAATCCGGTGTATTTGTCGAACTGCTCACTGAGTTCATAATGATCGCTGTGGTAGATGATCGCGCGCAGCATCCGGTCCGCCGCCGCGCGCAGCGCCCCGGCGGCGTCGGCCACGCTTGTCGTTGCGCTAATGCCGACCTGGGAGAAGAACGGCGCCGACAGATCATCGAACGGGAGTTTTTTCTCGGTAACGATCGTGCCGGCCAGGCGGTAATAGAGTTCGGCGAAATTGGCGGTGCACAGCGCCCAGGGGTGACCCTCGGTTTGCGGACCGTTGACATCCCCGTCGTAGATGTCGCCCGGGTAACGACCCAGCAACGGACCGAGACCCTTCGCATCGTCGGCGCCGTTGATCGGGTAAAACTGCGGCGAGTTGTTGTCCGCCCACTGGCTGCGCAACCTGGCCGCCGTTGCCAGCAGTTTCGTATCGGTGCATGCAACCGCGCCGTAAAGGCTGGCCGATACGATGTCGATATTCGGATCGTAGCCTTGAGCGACAGCAGCCGGCGGATTGCTGCCCTGGGCGATCACCGAGATATAATGCTCGCCGTTCCAGTGCGTTGGCAGCGCATTCCTGAGCCAGGTTATGGCGGCATCGAGCCCGGCCGGGATCGACGCGCCGACCTTGTTGGCGGCGATCGCCTGGAAGCAGCGCAGTTGCGCGGCGCGGGCGAAGAAGGAAAATCCCTGATGCTCTTCCCAAAGATTGAAAGTCGGGGCCTGATAATTGGCGAGCAGATAGGTCACATTGTTGTTGATCAATGCTTTGGCGGTGGCCTGCGTCGCCGGGTCGAGTTGACCGAAAGCATGCAGCAGCGCCACGGTCTGCAAGGCCGGTCCGTCATTCTGCTCGGTCCAGGGGCGCGGATCGCCGCCAATCCGGAACACCGCGTGGCCCTTGGTGGGGGCTGCGTTGGCAAAGCATAAGGCGGCGAAATTGGTATAGTTCACGAGCATCTCGACGGCGCCGCCCGAGGCGGGCAGTTGCAGCTCGGTCAGTTCCAGCGCGGTAATCGCCGCGTCACGCACCCAATTGAAGACGTAGTCCTGGTCGATGCCGGGTGTCGCCTGCGGG
This sequence comes from uncultured Rhodopila sp., assembly GCF_903944925.1. GTDB lineage: Bacteria > Pseudomonadota > Alphaproteobacteria > Acetobacterales > Acetobacteraceae > Rhodopila. Next base: position 30,004 of record NZ_CAJATU010000154.1, read on the forward strand.
TAGGAGGGTGCCGCGATTACGCAGCCCGGCTTGGAAAAACTGCCGGGGTTGACGGGGTCTTCGACGACATAACCCGCGGTGGTGATGTTCCGCAGCATCATCAATGACATATAGAACTGTAAAGAGCCGAGATCGCTCTGGCCGAACGCAACGTTTGGTTGCTGATAGGTTATCGGACTGTTCGCCGCAAGCAACTTGTTCGACATTCTCTCCCCCGATCAGCCGAAGCCGAAGTATAGATAAGGCAATATCCGAATCGTCGCGCGTCCGGTCAGCCCGGAGACAACGCGCGCGTAATGGAAAATCAGACTTCGGCCGGGTGAGAGGCCGCAGCCCGTTGCCAGGCCATTTCGTTCACCCAGGTCGTGCCATGGCTGGCGGTGGGCGGAGTGCGCAGAATGAGCTGCTCGCCGTGCAGCTCGAACGGCCGTACCGCGACGGTTTGCGACCAATTCGGGTATGAACAGGAGTCGACGTGATGCACAATGTCGCCTCCTTGTACTTCATAACTGCCGAAATAACCCAGGAAACCGCTGTAGGCCGCGGCGCGCTCCTCAACCGAGCCGCCCAAAGGGTCGGTTCCCTCGATCGGGGCGCGGCCGGAGGCGGCCATTTGCACGATGACATGACCATTGCGCGTATAGACCAACAGGCCTCTCGCGTCTTCGCCCAGCGGAAATACGAGCTGACCGTCGCTGCCCGTACGGCGCCAATGCAAGAGATTCCAAGTGCCGACAACACCCATTTCACGCCCCCTATCAGTAAGCGTACCCGATGGCGCTCGCCTTGCGCGGCCGCCGAAATCAGAGGTGACTGTTTTTTAAGTTTTGACGGTCCGCGCGCCAGCGTTGATTTCTGAGTGAATACCCCTCAGCGCGCTCGGGTGGAATGAGACTTCGGTGGGCATGGTTGTCGCCTCTTCATTCGTGCAGCCTACATACACCAATCCGGTTGTATGGGCAACAGTTTTGTTGGCGGTTTATGTGATCATGCAAATCCTCGGTTGCAGGGTTTTCAGGACTGGCCGGACGGGTGGTCACGCGAGTCCTGGCGGATGCGGTGGCGTGAAGAGCAGCCTGGTAGTTCGCGCCGGGGACAATAGCTTCCGACTCTGTCGTGGGTTGATATCTCAGGAGCTTTGGCCGCAACGACGAGGCCGCGGGTGCTTGTCTGCCGGCCGCACGTGAGCCGACCATGTGGCTGCTCAGTCATGGCGATCACCATCCTGTCGGGCGCATCGCCTGGTATCCTCGAAAACGGCTTGGGCGGACTGGACATCGACGACCAGAACCTGCGTCCATCCGCCTGGTTCGCCGCCTATATATAAGGACAAACACCGTCCGCCTGATTAAATGTGGCGAGCCGCCCGGGGCAGGCGAGCGTCTGCGCTGACGCCATCATCAGCAGAGCAGAGGATTCGGCAAGCGCGGGCAGATGCTGTGGAGACAGAACCGAACGCCGCGCTCGATGGCATCCTCGGGCCACTGTTGGCGCGGTGGGGCCGGGCGTCGCGAACGACAACCCGGCCGCGCTCAGGCCAATAGGGACAGGTTCGGTGGCCGCTTGGTGCAACGCACTCGCGTCACTGCTGCACACCGAATCGGAATATTGTCGTGCTGTAAAAAGTCTGCCCGGGCTTCAGCTCCGTTGTCGGGTAATCGGGATGATTGGGGCTGTCGGGAAAGTGCTGGGTCTCCAAAGCGAAAGCATCGCTCTGGCGATAGACTCCGCCAATCCCGGCATACTGGGCATCGATGAAGTTGGACGTGTAGACTTGCAGACCAGGTTCCGTGGTCAGGCACTCCAGCGTCCGTCCGCTGTCGGGATCGACCGCCAGGGCGGCAAGCTGCGGCCTGGAGGTATCGCCGGACTTATTCAACACCCAACTATGGTCGTATCCTCGCGCCAGCAGGATTTGAGGATCATTGGCCCGTATATGCGCGCCGATGGGGGTCGGAGTCCGGAAGTCGAACGGCGTCCCCGACACCGGTTCGGGCGGGCCCAGAGGGATCGAGGTCTTGTCGGTAGGCAGGTACGCGTTGGCATTGAGCGTCAGGACCTGAGGGAATACGCCGCCAGCTGCGCCGGCGCCGGCGAGATTGAAATAGGCGTGATTGGTCAGGTTGAGCACGGTATCCTTGTCAGTTGTCGCCTCGTAGTTGATCGTCAACGCGTTATCGTCTGACAATGTATAGGTCACCGTGACCTGCAGCGTGCCTGGATAACCCTCATCCCCATCCGGGCTGGTCAGCGAGAGCTTCGCTGACACCAAAGGGCCGGAGGTGGATATTGGCTGCACATCCCAGACAAACTTGTCGAACCCTTTTATCCCGCCGTGCAGTGAGTTTGGCGGATTGTTGATTGCCAGCGTGTATTGCTGCCCGTCCAGGGTGAAATGGCCGCCCGCGATGCGGTTGGCGTAGCGGCCGATCAGCGCACCGAAATAGAAGCCGCCCTCCTTGTCCTTGGCTTCGTAGTCCTTCATGGATGGGAAACCGAGAATGACATCGGCAATGTGACCCTTGCGATCGGGAGCGAGAATCTCGGTCAGTCTGCCGCCGTAGCTGATGAACTTCACGGTCAGGCCCCGCGCGCTGGTCATGGTGTACAGATTGACGTGCCTGCCGTCCTGCGTTGAGCCATAAAACGATGTGGCAAGCGTTGCGGACTTCACCTCCGTGACGGAGGGTAATACCAGTAGCGCTGCGAGTGACAGATATCTTTGATGCCGCTTTATGCGTGTCATGGTTATTGTCCTCGGTCTATACTGGTTGCTTCCGCTCAAAACTCGATTTCGCATCGACAAGACTTGCATACGTCTGGCTGTCGCCGGACGTCATCCGGACGCATATACTTCCTTCTGTCTTAGAAGGCCTTGGTCCACCTGCCCAAGGTCACGTGCGGATAGTCCTGCGACCGAAATCGAGGATCGCGGTTTGCAAATGCCTTTGGCAGGCATGCCTCCTCCTGACGCGACTACCGTCATATCCTGAACTGGATTCCAGGCCCACGGCTTCGTGAGATGCGATTAAGGAGGACCATAAAGTCCGCGTCAAGCAATTATTGCATCATATATCCACCTTAGGTGGACAGCTGCCGTCAGCGGAACACGTCGCGCTTGCCTTCACGCACCTTCCTGATCATCGTATCCGCATATCGCCTGATTTTCGGCGCCATGCGATCCAGTTCCTCGCCAATTGCCCGCTCGCCCGCTTCGGCGGTGGCCGGCGAAGCATAGTCCTCCAGATATTCCACGAACGTGGACAGCGCGTTCGGCCCGCACATCTCGCGGATCAGCCCGGGCTTGGCCATGTCCATGAAATCCTTCCCGGTGCGCCCCATCCGATAGCAGGCGGTGCAGAACGACGGCACATAGCCGATCTCAGCGATGTCCTGCACGACCTGATCGAGCGAACGGTGATCGCCACGGGTGAACTGGCTGGCATCCTCCGCCGCCGCCCGGGTGTAGCCGCCGGGATCGGTGCGGCTGCCGCCCGAGATCTGCGACACACCAACCGACAGGGTTTCCCGCCGCATCTCAGGCGTTTCCCGCGTGCTCATGATGATGCCGGTATAGGGCACCGCGAGGCGAAGGATCGCCACCAGCTTCTTGAAGTCGGCGTCGGAGACGGCATGCGGCGGGTGTTCGGACATGTCCGACCCCATCGCGGGTTCGATGCGCGGCACGCTGATCGTGTGGCAGCCGACGCCGAACCGCTGCTCCAGATGCGCGATGTGCTGCATCATCGCCAGGGTTTCGAAGCGCCAGTCGTACAGGCCGTACAACGGGCCGATGCCGACATCGTCGATGCCGGCTTCCATGGCGCGATCGATGGCGGTGGCACGCCAGTCGAAATCGGCTTTGCGGCCGCCGACATGCACCTGAGCGTAGGTGCGGCGGTGATAGGACTCCTGGAACAACTGGTAGGTGCCGATATTGGTCTGCTTCAGTTCGCGGAATTCCTCGACCGACAGCGGCGCCACGTTGACGTTGATGCGGCGGATTTCGCCCTTGTCCCGCTTCACCGCATAGATCGTCGCGATGGCATCCAGCAGATAGGTGAAGCCCTTGTCGGGAAACGCCTCCCCGGCAATCAGCAGTAACCGCTTGTGGCCCTGGTCGACCAGGGCCTCGGTTTCCCGGGCCACCTCCTCCAGCGTCAGGATCCTGCGCTGGAGGTCGCGGTTGCTCTTGCGGAACGCACAGTAGGTGCATTCGTTCTGGCAGATGTTGGAGAAATACAGCGGCGCGAAGAACACGATGCGCTGGCCGTAGATTTCATCCTTGACGAAACGCGCGGCCTCGAACACCTCGGCCAGCAGGTCCGGCGCGGTGACGGCGGACAGCGTGGCCACGTCGTGCAGGTCCAGCCCTTGCAGTTCGCGGGCCTTGTCGAGGATGGCGCGCACCCGGGCCGGATCCTCCCGCTCCGCGTCCAGCAAGGCCTCAGCTATGACGGTTTCGTTGATCCAGTCGGCCACTACGGCGTCGGTCATAATTTAACGATTCAGTTAGGAGATGAACTTGCCACGCGGGGTGTAGCTGGTGTGCAGCAGGTGGTGGGATTGGTGGCCGCACGGACCATCGGTCAGGAACTCGCGATACAGTTGCAGTACGATCGGATTTTCGTGCGACTTGCGCACTGCGTAAGCCTCGTCCAGGTCGTAGATCGCCTTGGCGCGCTTGGCGCGGATCTCCGCATTGGTCGGGATCGGCTGGCCGCCGCCGCCCAGGCAGCCGCCCGGACAGGCCATGAACTCGATGAAGTGGCACTCGCTAAACGGGCCACCCGCCTTGATGTCTTCCACCACCCTGCGCGCATTGACCGTGCCGTGCGCAATGCCGACCTTCAGCGTCACGCCGCGCAGCCATTCCCAGTCCGGCACCAAGTGCTTGAGGATCTCCGGCACCGGCCCGACCTCGGTGATGGTAATTTCCGCCATGCGGGCGCCTTCGATGCCGCGCACCGGCACGATGTTGGCGCGGTCGAAGAATTTCTCCACCTTCTGCCCGGTGACCATCTCGATCACGGTGCGCAGCGCGGCTTCCATCACCCCGCCGGTAGCGCCGAAGATCTGGCCGGCTCCCGAGGCGTCCTGGAACGGCATTTCGAAGTCGGACTTCGGAATGTTGGGCAGGTCAATGCCGGATTCCGAGATCATCTTGGCCATCTCACGCGTTGTCAGGCCGAAATCCACGTCCTTGAAGCCGCTGTCGCACATCTCCGGGCGGTTGCACTCGAACTTCTTGGCGGTGCAGGGCATCAGCGCGACGACCACCATATCCTTGGGGTCGATCCCGTTCTTCTCGGCGTAGTAGGTCTTCAGCAGCGCTCCCAGCATCTGCTGCGGGCTTTTGGCAGTGGACAGGTTCGGGATCATCTCCGGATAGAAATGCTCCACGTACTTCACCCAGCCCGGCGAGCAACTGGTGAACTGCGGCAGCGCCACAGCGTTGTCGCGCTTCACCAGTGCGCTGTGCAGGCGCAAGATCAGTTCGGTGCCCTCCTCCAGGATGGTCAGGTCGGCGGAGTGGTTGGTGTCGAATACGGCGTCGAAGCCCATCCGCTTCAGCGCGGTGTTCAACTGGTAGGTCATCGAGGTGCCGGCCGGTTGCCCGAAGCACTCGCCGATGGCGGCGCGCGGCGAGGGCGCGGTCTGGATCACCACATGCTTGGTCGGATCATCGAGCATTGCCCAGACCTCGTCGGTCTGGTCCAGTTCGCTCAGCGCGCCGGTCGGGCAGCGGTTGATGCACTGTCCGCAATTGATGCAGACCACCGATGACAGCGGCTTGTCGCCGAAGGTGGCGACCTGCGAGCGGGCACTGCGGTCTTTGACCGTCAGGCAGCCGACGCCCTGGACCTCGTTGCAGGTCCGCACGCAGCGCCGGCAGAGCACGCATTTGTTCATGTCGCGCACGATGGCGCTGCTGGTGCGGTCGATCGGATATTTCGGCTCGGTCGGATGGCCGAAGCGGAAGAAATCGACGCCGTATTCCTTGGCCAGGGCCTGCAATTCGCAGTTGTTGTTGCGCTTGCACGCGTAGCAGTCACCGTAATGATTGGCCAGCATCAGGTCAACGATATGCCGCCGCGCGGTGCGCACCGCCTTGGTGTTCGTGCTCACCGTTATCGGCTGGGTTATCGGCGTGGTGCACGCCGTCTGTAGCGTGCGCATGCCCTCGACGCCGACGACGCAGATGCGGCAAACGCCGGCGGGACGCAGATCCTCGTGGTGGCACAGGGTCGGGATGTGCACGCCGATAGTGCGGGCGGCCTCCAGGATGGTGGTCCCGCTCGGCACCTCCAAGGCGATGCCGTCGATGGTGGCGGTGACCATCTGGACGTCGGGTTCGACTGTTACGGTGCCGGCTTCGGCAATACAGGTTTCGCTCGGCATGATCGATGTTTCCCGCTGCCTGCTAATTGCCCAAGACCGGGCGAGCCAGAATCTCTTCCTTGAAGTGCGTATTCAGCGCCACCACCACGTTCGGGCTCGCCTGGCCGAGGCCGCATTTCGACGTCAGTTGGATCGTCTCGCTCAGGCTGACCAGGTCATTGAGATAGCGGTTGGAGCACTTGCCGCTCTGCAGCAGCCGCACGCCCTCCAGCAGCTTGACGTTGCCGTCGCGGCACGGGGTGCACTGGCCGCAGGATTCCTCGATGAAGAATTCCAGATAGTTCTCGGCTACTTGCAGCATGTCGCGGTCCTGGCCGTAGATGATGATCGAGCCGCCGATGCCGAGATCCTCGTAGGCGATCTTGCGGTCGAACTGGCGGGCCGGCACCAGTTGCCCGGTGTAGCCGCCCACCTGCACAGCCTTGGCGCCCTTGCCACCCACCGTATCCAGCAACTGGTCGACAGTGATGCCCCAGGGCAGCTCGTAGACCCCGGGATGCGAGCAATCGCCGGAGACGCTGAACAGTTTGAACCCCTTGGAGCGGTCGGTGCCCATGCTGGCGAACCACTTGGCGCCGCGATCGAGGATGCAGCAGGCCGACGCCAGCGTCTCGACGTTGTTCACCACGGTCGGGCAGTTGTTGAAGCCGCGTTCGGCCGGATACGGCGGCCGATTGCGCGGCTCGCCGCGGCGCCCTTCCAGCGATTCGATCAGCGCGGTTTCCTCGCCGCAGACATAGGCGCCGGCGCCCATGTGGATGCGGATGTCGAAATCGAAGCCGGGACGGCCGAGGATGCCATCGCCCAGCAGGTTGGCCTGGCGCCTTGCGGTCAGCACGGAATCCAAATGCGGACGGAGGTGGGAATATTCGTAGCGCAGATAGACGATGCCCTCCCGGGAGCCGACGACATAGGCGGCGACCGTCATCGCCTCGAACACCATGTCGGCGTGCTTGCCCAGGATGATGCGGTCCTTGAAGGTGCCCGGCTCACCCTCATCGGCGTTGCAGACGATGTATTTGCGGTCGCCTTTGGCGGCGGCCGCCAGGCCCCATTTCATCCCGGTCGGGAAGCCGGCGCCGCCGCGGCCGCGCAGGCCGGACGCCGTCAGCTCGGCGATCACCGCCGCGGGCGTCATCGTTACCGCCTTGGTCAGCGCGGCGTTGACCTTGTAGCTGCTATAGGTCGTGGTGTTGGAATAGGTCTCACTGACATTGCCGACGGTCGGCCGGTGGGAGCTGAATTCCTGACGGCAGTCCTCGATGATCCGGTGCACCCGCGGGGCGGTGAGGTTGGAAAACACCTCATTGTTCACCATCATCGCCGGGGCCTGATAGTTCATGCCGATGCAACTGGTCCATTCCAGCGTAAACATGCCATCCGGGGTTGTCTCGCCGAAGCGGATACCGAGATCGTTCTCCAACTGGCGCGCAACGACCTTCGCCCCCTTCATCATGGACGACATGTCACGGCTGAGCCGGATGATGAATTTTCCCTTGGGGCGGGTATTTACGAAATGATAAAAAGTTGCCAGTCCGTAGACTTCCGCCGCATGAATGTTTAAGCAGTCAGCGATGTACTGCATTGCGAATTCGGAAATATAACCGTGGCCCACTTGCAGGGCTTGCAGGATCGGGATGAGCGCCGAACGTTGCCGGCTGTGACTTTTGAAAAGTTCGTTGATTATAACCTGTTCCTGGTCCTGGCCGGTCATCAACATGGCGAGTCTCCAAGTAACGACCACGCCAAACGGTGGCCGGTTTCCCCGCTGCAACGCGCAGGATCAGCAGCGGAATGTGCTGATGACCGCATGGTTCGCACTTAAAGATCAAACGGCTTGCCTTGCCTAGGGGCAACTTTGGCGAATCCGCGCGATCCGGCAGCGCATTCATGCTCCCTGCCCGGCTTCGCACGCATGGCTGTTGCTGGCGGGCGATCTTGCTGCGGACATGCCTCTATTTCACACGATGGGAGTGCGTCGTTCCCGAAACCGGAGTTTCGTCACCGTGCGGGAATGTCGCCCACTTGGCGTCGCGGGAGAAATGGAGTGTAAGTGCCACGGATCGAAATTCCTTGACGGGATCGGAACCAGCGCAGGACCATGACCGCCGATTCTCAGCCTCATCCGGCTCTTCGAGTCTGCCTCCTCGGCGCCACCGGCACCATCGGTCGCGCGACGTTGCGTGCGCTTGTGCAGCGCGGGCATGACGTGGTGTGCTTCGTCCGCCCCCGCTCGGGCGGAACGTCGGCCCTTGATGGCGCCACGGTTCGCATCGTCGATATGGGCGATCCCGCCGCCATTGCGCGCGAGGGGTTTCGCGGCGAGCGCTTCGACGCCGTGGTGTCCTGCATGGCCTCACGGACCGGCGCACCTCGGGACGCCCGGGCCGTGGATTATCAGGCGCATGTCGATGTGCTGGCGGCGGCGAAAGATGCCGGCGTTGGCCGGTTTGTCCTGCTCTCGGCGATCTGCGTGCAGAAGCCGCTGCTGGCGTTCCAGCAGGCCAAGCTGGCGTTCGAGACGGCGTTGATCGACTCCGGCCTGACCTACTCCATCGTTCGGCCGACCGCATTCTTCAAGTCGCTGTCCGGGCAGTTCGAGCGGGTGAAGCGTGGCAAGCCGTTTCTGGTGTTCGGGGACGGTACCCTGACGGCCTGCAAGCCGATCAGCGACGGCGATCTCGCCGAGTACCTCGCTGACTGCCTGGAGGATGATCGCCGCTGGAACCGCGTGCTGCCAATCGGCGGGCCGGGCGAGGCGATCACGCCGCGCCAGCAGGGCGAAGCGCTGTTTGAGATGCTGGGCCGCAAGCCACGCTTCAGCCACGTGCCGGTGGCGCTGCTTGACGGTATCATCGGTGTGCTGAGCGTCATCGGCCGGCTCGTGCCGTCTCTTGCAGTCAAGGCGGAACTGGCGCGGATCGGCCGCTACTACGCCACGGAATCGATGCTGGTGCTGAACCCCGAGACGGGCCGCTATGACGCTAATGCCACGCCCTCGACCGGGACCGAGACGCTGTTCGATTTTTATAAGACGCTGGTGGCCGGCGGCGCGGCGCCCGAACTTGGGGACCATGCGGTGTTTTGATGCATGGGGCGGCCGGACCGGAGCCGGACGACCGAACGGTAGGTCCCGGCCGGGAGCGGAATGGCGGCTTTCAACGCGACGACGCATTGAAACGGACATGGCCTCGCTACCGCCAAAAGGCGGAAACCGCTCTCGTTGGCTATTCGATTTGCCTGGACACTCTTGAAGCGGGCATAGAAGCATTTCCGGCGTCTGCGACTTAGCCCATATTTAGCACCTGCCAAAACTCCTCCCGTCTTATCAGCAAGTTACGCCTCCCCCGCAGCCCGAGTGGCACTACAATCGCGTCATGCCGGGTTCAGACGATCATTTTGCGTATCCCTCCCGGCACCGCGTTGATGCCCAACGCGTCATAGACCGCGCGCAACGCCGGCTCCGCCACGGTGGTCTTGCGCACGTGCAGAGTGCGGCCGTCGCGCTGGCGGAACGTCGCCGTGACCCGCTGCTGCACGCACAGCACCTCGCGCAGCCGCATCCACGACAGCGACCGGCCGGCCGCCTCCAGCCGGCGCCGGATCGTCTGCACCAACTGATAGGCCAGCACGGTGATGAACAGATGCCCCGCGGTGCGGTCCTCGGTGTGGTGGAACACCGGACGCAGCCCGAGTTCCGACTTCAGGCCGCGGAACACCGCCTCCAGATCGGTCAACCTTGTGTAGGTGTGCCACAGGGTTTCAGCATCCCACGCGGTTTCGTTGCTGCGCAGGCAGCACACCCCGGGATGCGTCAGCTTGGAGCCGTCCACCGGGGTCTTGCTCCAGGTGATCGCCATGGCGTTCTCGCCCGCCTCATCCGGGGTCACGGTGATCTCATAATGCTGGCCGATGCCGCGGCTCTTCTCCTTCAGCCGGCCGATGCGCTGCTGCACGGCGGCCAGCGTCTTCGTCCCGCGCGGCTTGTCCAGGCCGGCGGCGAGCTTGCCCAGACCGGCCTCGAAGGCGGCGGCGAAACGGTCGCAGATCGCGGTTTCCTTGGCCTTACGCCCCTCGGACAAACAATACAGCCGGACCTCCGCACCGTCCTCGCTGACGACGCGCTGCATCCGCACGATCTCGTCCGATGCGGTCAGGGTCTGCTCGG
>NZ_CAJATU010000155.1 GCF_903944925.1 uncultured Rhodopila sp.
ACTGGAGCCGTTCGCGTCAGCCGCTTTCGCCGCGGACAACGTCGCGGTCGCGAAGGGTATCGAGCTGGCACATTCCGATATCTACTTTTCGGGCAATGACCATGCGTATACGGACGATCTCGGCGCCAAGCCGGGCTGGGCGTCAATCCAGAATGATGGTCGCAAATACAACGCTCTCATGATCCTCGGACGCAAGGGCGACAAGGGGCGCCTGGTTTCTGTTTGGGACGATTTGACGGTGGACCGCTCGCTCAAGGTCGGCGGGCGCGACATCCTTGCCGAGATCGACAAGATGAGGTCCCTGGCGCTGCCGCGCGATACGGACGGTGCCGTCGCGCTGGACGAAAAGGAGCTTCGGTTGCGCAGCATCAGCGATAACAATCATGTGCTGCGTTGGGCGGGCGGCCGAGGCTTCGCCGGACCGACGATTGACGGGCCCGCGCTTTATGGCTTTACCGGAGGGGTGCTCGGGACAACGCAGGATCCCGCGCCCGGCAAGTCGAAAGAGCGCATTGCTTTGCAGTGGGATTCCGCCGGGCGGATCGGTATCGGCGTCACTCCACCCGGAAACCGGGTCGATATCGCAAACGCGACGAGAACCGCCACCCACGGCAAGGATTTGGCGCTGTATGTCACCTCGGACAGCCAGGCGGCCGGCGGTGGCGTGGAATTCCGCCACTCCAACGCCAGCCAGGGCATCGGCTTCGGATACTGCACAATCTACGCGACCGGCAGCAACGCGGACCAGGACCTGGTCCTCCAGCCGCGGGGCAATGGTTCGCTGAAAGTGACGGGCGGCGCGATCACGCCCACGGCCGGCACGGGCAGGAACAACGGTATCTTCTTTCCCGAAAATCCCGGCGGCGGCAGCGGCGATGCCGCCTGGCTACGGTACTTCCCGCGAACCGGCGAAGCATGCACGCTCGAACTCGGCATTTCGAACGACGGCGATGACGACATTTTTCTCAACGCGGCCGGCTCGGTGATCATCGGATGCGTCGATAGAACGGACGGGAAAATCCAGGCCCCAAGCTCGCAGGATAAGTCGGGTGGTTTCCCGCTTCTACAGATCCGGCGGGAAGCTGGGACCAGAACCGGCGGTAAAGGGGCTTTTCTCGAGCTGTTTCAAGACGACGCCAGCCCCGCCGTAGTTCCCTTTGTGTATCCATACATCCGCTTTCACCATCGTAATCGATTTACTAACCGGCTCGAGGGCAGGGACGATGGACTCCACGTCATGGGGCACTGGAGTACTGACGACCACGCGACTTGCTTCGCCAGGGAGTTCAAGACTGCATCGGACGCCGCCCTGAAAGCCGATATTTCCCCGATCCAAAAAGCCGCCGCCGTGCTCGATCGCGTCCAGCCGGTGCGGTTTCGCTGGCGCAGCGACGGTCCGGCCGGCAGAATGCAGATCGGCGTTGTGGCGCAGGACGTCGAAGCCGTGCTTCCGGAACTGGTTGCCACCGGTTCCGACGGCATGAAAACTGTCGACTATGGCGGCCTTACCGCCGTCCTGCTCGGTATCCTGCACGAACAGCGGGACGAGCTTTCGGCGATCAAATCCCGTCTCGGGATCGCACGACCACCCCGCCGACCGGAGACAACATGAACGACAAGTTACAGGCCCGACTCGAACAGCTTCGCAAGGAACAGGCCGCCGGCATCGAGGCGCTCAACGAGATCGAACGCAAGCGGGACGAGCTTCGCACCACATTGCTGCGCATCAGCGGTGCGATCCAGGTGATCGAAGAACTGCTTGCCGAACCGTCCCAGGCTCCGACCGACGAACCAGCGGCGTAACGCGCCATGGCGGGGCCGGTCCTGCTCGTGAACGGCCAGCCGGTGGCGCCCGCGGCCGCGCTCGCGCTTTCGCCCGCGGGCGTCGCGCTGGTGCTGCGCGTGCCGGCCGGCGAGACGCTGACCAGCGCCACACTGACAGTGACGGCACAAGCCGACGCGCCGGCCACGCTCGACGCGGCTCGCGTCAGGCTGTCCAGCGATCTGGATGCTTTTCCCGCCCCGGCAGCGGTGCGCGTCGTCAGCGCGTCGTTCGATGGAGAGATCGCGATTCGCGGCCTGAAGCTGCGCGGCGCATCGGGATTCGCGCGCATCCGCACCTTCAGCAACGGCGCCTGGGCGCCGCTCACGCCGATCGATACCGTCGCTCTGGGACAGGAGCAGGTGTTCCCGGCAGTCGCGGCGGAGCGGCTGGTCGCTGAATTGCTCGCAGCGCCGTCCGCCGACGCGAAGGTGCCCCCTGTCCCGATTCCGTCGCCGCTTAGCGTGTCGTCCGTGTCGTTCAAAACGACGGCGCAGCCCTGCCGCGTCTCAGTCTCCGTCGGCGATGACCCGGCGTTCTTCACCCGCGCCGGACCGCTGCCCACCACGCCGGTAGCCGTCGACGGCCTGGGCCGGATCGCCGCCCGCTGGCTGTCCGAGCATGCCGGCACGACCGATGTGCCGGTAACGATACGAGCAGCCGGCCCGGGGTCCGTCCTGGTTCATTCATTCGAAGCCGTGTCCGCACCGATGGCGGCTCCGGGCGGTTCCAAGGCGGGCGCCGGCGGTTCCGGGTCCACCCCGCCGGCTCCGCCATCCGCCCCGGCGACACCGGCCGATACGCTTCGCGCGCTATTGTGCGACCCCGGCCACGCGGCGGCGCATGCCATCGGCGTGGCGGCGACGGGCCGAGCTTTGCGCGGACTGGCACTTTGGGTGCGGGCGGGTTCTGCACCGGTCTCCGGTACAATAGCGCTGCAACCCGACGCCGATGGCGCACCCGCGAGCGCTCCCGCGGTCGCCAGCTTCGATTTCATGCTGGAGGGTGGCACACCGCCGCAATGGCTGATGCTGTCCGCCGCCAGCCCGCTTCCCGCAGACGGTGCGAGCTGGGCGGTCTGCCGCGTCGGCACGGGCGAGCTGCTATGGTACCGCGCGCCGCCCCCCGCCGGCGCGATTGCACCTGTGGTCAGCGTAGACGGTGGCGCGTGGCAGCCGGCGCCGGCTGATCCGGCCGACCCGGCGCCGGCTGCGTTGCAAGCCATCCCCTTCTGGACACAAGCATGAGGGCACTGTGCTAGCTCTGGCCGAACAGTTCCTGCTCGCGCGCCTGGCACGGGATCCGGCGCTGCAAAGCGACCCCAAGCCGGTATTGTTCGCGGGCGGCGCGGCGCCGCCGACGGACCGGTCCTCCCCGGCACTTGCGCTGTGGCTACGCGGCATGCGTGTTCCGCCGCCCGAACCGGATGCGACGGAAGCCGCCCGTAGCGATACGGCGCGGCTGGTGCGGCACCTGACCCTCGATCCCGATCCGACGGGACGGGCATTCCGTATCCCGCCGGACAGCTTCTACGAGAAGGTCGATCAACTCGCCGAAGTGTGGGCCGATGGCCGCCAATTGCGTGCCGGCGGCGACTACCAGCTCGACGACCTGACGATTCGCTGCCTGCGCCCGCCGGGTGGCCCGCTGACCGTCCGGATTCTGGGCGATACGGTTTCGGGCTACACCGAACGGAGGGCGGCGGTAATCCGCCTTGTACTGCGGGGCTGGGGCCCATCCAGCGGAACGCCGGACCAGCAGGGCGTGGCTGCGGGCAAAGCGCTGACCAGGGGGGTCGCGGCCCTGCTGGTGGCCATGGCCGGCCGGGATGTCGCCGATCTGGCAGCCGATGAAGAGGCGGGATTGGAGATGAGGCTTCTCAAGCCGCGCGCGCTTCTGTGCAGCGTGGCTCGGTTTCCGCAGCGTTCCGACGCCACGGATGCGCCCTCCGCCGAGGCGGTTTTGACGATCAGCGGCGAACTCGAGCTCACGCTCACGCGTGGCTCCGCGCCTGAGCCGCTCGGAACGATCGAGCGCGTGGAAGTCGACGCGCCGTCCGGTGTGGCGGTTCAGTGATCGGCTCTACAGCTTGCACCCGCCCGCTTGCGCAGCGTTCGCGATGTCGCGCCGACGCTGCGTGATCGCGTCCGCGTAACCGCCGGGCTGCTGAGACGCATGGGCCAGCGTGGCCGCCGCACGGTGAAGCGTCTCGCAACTTGTGGGCGGCTGCTCCGACAGCGCTTGCGACACTAGCGCGTCACCGAGGTAGTAATATCCAGCCGCCTGTGCCGGAGCGGCTTTCACCACCGTAGCGGCCTCGGTCAGCAGTGCACGATTGAACGGCGTGGCTTCCCGGTCCGACCGGCTGTGATCGCGCCGCCGTAACAGCGCTTCGAGTTCGCCTTTCTGCAACACCGCCAAATCGATCGCGGGATCCGGGAGCTTGAGCTGGGCTGCGACCGCGGCCTGATACTCGGTAATGGCGCAGTCATACTCCGCGGCTTGCTGCGCCGAGGGCGCATTGTTCCCTAGCGACATGCAGGCATCCGCCTTGATCTGGTGAGACTGAGCGCAGCCTTGAGACTCAGGCGCGCAGGCGACCCTGGTGTCCGCGATCGCCTGCCAGTTCCTGGCTGCCGCCTCCTGCTTGAAGGTCTCGAGCTGCCCGATCTGCGGATTGATCGTCGAACAGGCCGCAACGAGCAGGCTGGCCGATACGACAAGTGGGGTTGCCTTAGGCATGTTCAGGGTCCCTGCTCCGTCGGGGCTTGAAGCCGAGCGTCGACTTCCGCGGTTGTTCTGTTTTCGTCCCAGTTTTCCGCGCGCGCCTGATCAAGCGTCTGCATGACGGCACCAAGACCTTCGGCTGCTTCCGGATCGGCGCGCGCACTGTCGGCGGCCTCCAGCATCCCGGACGCACTCATTCCATCCTGCAACACGCCACTCGCATCGTTCAAAACCCGGCGGTCCAGCAGCACCTGACGGAACTCGCGCAATCCCTCGGTGCACGCGGCCTCCGATGCAAATCGCGTGGCGAAAGCCGTACGGAATGCCTCGTCGGGCCCGGCTGCACACTGCGCGATTTCTTGAAGCTTCAGACGGTCGCCTGCCTCCACCTCGGGCTTGAACGCCCGTCCGAAGACCGGCGAGAGCCGCATGGCGGCGACTGCGCTTGCTGAGTTGATGCTCGCGGGTGGCAGGAACTCCGGCCTGTAGGGGGCTGCGAGAACGCGTGCCTTCCAGCGTTGATATTCAGCTTCACCCAGTTTGCAACCTACTGTTATCAAAGCGGAGACGAAGCCGACCGGTGAACCTGACAGCAGGGCGGCGCCCAGCGTCCTGGCGACATCGATCGCCGAGACCTCCTTGACCTGCCCGTCCGCCTTGCCGCTCTCCCTGAACAGGGTGGTCACTGTACCGACCGCATCCGCGATGGCACGCGCGCCCGAATCCCCCTGCCCCTGAGCAGTGCCCGGCATGGCGCCGCGGGCAACCAGGGACGCGGCGGTGCCGGCAAGCCCGGCCAGGGCGCCGCTCGCGGGCAGGACATTCCTGACCGCGGCGGCTGCGACATCGCCTGCATTGCCGACGAGATCCTCGACAACTTTCTCGCTGGCGCCTTTGATCCCGCCTGTCATAAGCCCGATGCCTGCGTCCAGCGCCAGCCGCGTCGCCTTGCCAGCGAGCGCGGATGAGACACCTCCTGGCAATAAGGTCATCAGCTCTGATCGGACGTCCCCGACTGTCCCGCCCGCGGCGCTCACTTGTCCGAGCAGTTTGTCGAACGTTTTAAGCTGCCTTGATTGTTCTTCGGCGAGGCGCTGCCGGAGGTCACGCTCGGCCGCCGCAGGATCCGCGCCCTGCTGCGGTATGAAGATGCTCTCGAGTGCGGTGACCAACCGTTCAAGAATGCGATGCACGACCGAAGCGGAGTAGCCGCCGATCAACGCCAGCAGCGGGCGGGTCAGCGTGTCTGAGGCCGCGGTTCCTTGAGGGAACGGGATCAACTGCGCCAGCATCAGCCCGGCTATCAGGCCGATGCCGATGCGTACCCAGTAGATGCCATCCTGCGCGGGATCGTAGTTTCTGTCGGAAACGCTCTGGAACACTTCGAAAAGCGCGCCAAAGGAGACGCCGATCCCCGCCGCGGACAGCAGGAAGGTCATCACCAGGGCGAGATCCCACCCGGACGACGTGTAGATATCCTTTGCCAGATTCCCGGGATTGATCCCCGGGTTCAGGCTGGTGAGGAAGAACATCCACGCAAAGCCGAACGCGGCGAACAACAGGTAGCGGAGCGACGGGACCGCACCGATCCTGTGCAGGGCCGGGTGCTGCTCCGCGTCGAGGCGAATGGCTTTGATGCCGCGGGGGGTGGCCGGCGCGACGAGGCGCGAAAGTGCGGTATGAAGTCCCGCCAGTACTGCGAGCGATGGCACCGTCGCCACCTCCCGTTCCAGCAAATCTAACGCATCGACGATGGATTGGGGCAATTCCTTGCCGCTGGACAGCGCGTAGGCGATCATCAGTTCGCTTTCCAGGTTGAGCTGGGTGCGCAATGCCTCGCCGAGTGAAGCTGGGGTGGTCAGGCTGTCCACGAATGCGCCCCCGTTCTAGGCCCGTTCCGAATGGATTGCCGGCATCCCTTTGTCATCCCCAATCCAGGCCAAGTCCTGTGTCGCATGGATACCAAGGTGGATAGGTACCATGTTTCACCGAGCCGCGATGGTTTTCAGGATTTGTTCGAAGGCATCGGTCGGGACGCTGGTGTCGCCACGCAACGGGTGGTGCAACGCGACGGCGAAGGCGCACCCGCCGAAGCACAGGGTAACGATGAAAGGCGCCGTATTATGAATCCGGTTGAGTAGCATTCGACTCCTCCTTGACACCCTGCGGCGGGCGCGGCGGGATTGCGACCTGTCAAGCCGGTTGCAGTTGCAGCAGCGCTTCGAGCAGAGGACGGCTTATGAGCGGTCCCGGCGCGATTCCGTGTCTCTGACGAAACAGCGCGGCCGCATTTTCGGTGCGTGGGCCGATCAGGCCGTCGGCGTTGCCGGTTTGCAGACCCGCCTGCGTCAGCAGCAACTGGAGCAGCGCGACCCGTGGTCGGGTGACTGCCGGTTCCTGCTCGATAACGGAAAGCAGGAACGAGCAGAGCCGCCGGTAGTTGGCCGGTGAGGGAACCGGATCACCCGTCGCTTCTTCCAGGCTTATCCTTGTGTGCGGACCGTCGCGGCCGTCGATCGGGCCCGGATCGAAATTCAATGCGGCGAGCATGTGTTGTAACACGAGAATATCGACGCCAGGCGGCTTGCCGGGCATGGCCCTGCTTGTCGCTGATGTGCTCTCAACAGCGGGCGATTCGAGAGCAGCGCCGTCCGCATGCTGGCTTGCGTTCCAGTCCAGCAAGGCTTTCACAAGATCGCTCGGTTTGGCTGCCACGACCGCGTGCTTCGCCTTGAAGCTCTCGATCGCCGCAGAGGTCCTGGTGCCCTGAACCCCGTCGATTTGGCCCGGGTTTTCGCCTGCGTAAGACAGCAAAAGCTGAATGGCCCGCGTAGTGAGGTCCGGCAGCCCGTCGCGCGAAAAGCGGGCATACGCCTCCGCAAGTTTCTGATCGTAGCGGTTGGCGGCGTAGCCCGGACCATTATAGCCGCGGGCGAACCCGGCCCAATCGCGCGACTGAAGCGGCCGGTGGAGGTCATTCGCCGCTATGAAACGAGCAACGCCCGCCAGATGCTCGTCCTCGGAATCGAGCAGGCGCGCCACCATCGCCTCAGCCGACTCGTAGCCGGCGGTGTGTGCGTTGAACCCCATGACCTGTCCGAGACCCCATGAGGCGCTTTCGAGTGCTGATTTGCGATGGCACGCGATTGCGGCGTCCAGCCGGTCATATTGATGGGCGCCGTAGGCTCCGTAGCCGCCCTGCGGTCCACTGATGTCAGGATTGGTGGCGTCGAAACAGCCATCGGTGAGCCGCCTGAAGATGTGACGCTCGAACAGCACGTACGGCCTGCGGTCGGGCATAAACCCGACGCCCCGTGTCTCTACAGTTACAATAGACCATAGCGTAGCCGGGGAAGCACGGATCAGCGCGGCGGCACGTTCGATTCCTTCGGCCGTTATTGGCGAAGCGCGGCCGGTGAACGAGTGGGACATCGAAATGCTCCGGGTGTCATGCGACGTTCCGTCTCCTTACACCAACAAAAACGTATATGCAATTAGCGCGCTCCGTCATCCAGGGCAATCGGGTGAAAAAGGGGATGACAAACCGCTGGACTCTATGGCGATCCTCGATTCGCTGAGCGGGGAACGGCAATGGACGGCGCGACAACCGGCAGGGTAAGGGCTGTTGCTGAATTGATAGCGCAGTTGAGCGAGTTGGGCCGGTCTTCCCGGTCGCTGCAACGGCGACACGGGCGTAAGGCTTTGCCTGCCCGGCTCAACCGACCTTTACCGCCCGGGAGGGTAGACCAGACGGATGGGAGGGGCGAACCCGTGCTGAAGGGCGACATGGAGGTCGCGGCGGCGTCGCTGCAATACAGCGATGCCGGAATGGCCGCCTGTTCGGGCCTGTCAGCCGGCCTGGCGGTTGGCGCCGTGTGCGTGTTCCGAATCGCCGATGCCTGGCCGGACGGCGTCATCGCGGCCCAAATGGCGGCCATCGCGTGCTGCTTCTTCGCGACGCAGGACGATCCGGCGCCTGCCATCGTCAATTTCACGCGCTATACCGCGGTCGCCGTGGTGATGGATGCGATTCAGCTTTCCGCCATCCTGCCCGCCATCGACGGGCTGCCCATGCGCATCGACGCCGAGCGCGTCGTCCCACGCGAATTGAGACAGATCCGGCCGATCCTTGGCCTTCAATTTCGTTTCTTGCGTCATAGTATTTCCTTCGGCGGTCATTGCTGCACAGCTGTGCCGCAGCGTTGGCCGGCAGATCGTCGAGGCTGAGACCGTCGTGCGCCGCACGGCGCAGCAAACCTCCGCTTTCGTGCGCATCCGGCCCGAGCTGAGCGAGTGGCGATACTATTCGGCCGCGCCTTGCAAGGGTCGCATCGGCACCGAGGGGCTACGCCGGTTCGACCCGCACCCGGATACCGGTAGCGCAATAAATGCGCTCGCCGCTCGGCTGCTGATCAAGCGCCGTCGCGGGTATCAGGACCGGTTAGACTGAAAGAGCCAGACAGTCACGGCAGCGCGCCTGAAAACCGTTGGCTCGCTGCTGACCGCGTCCAGGAAGCTCCGCAACGGTCGCTCCGGCGCTTCGATGTCACGTGCCTGCCAGGTCTCCAGGTGCCGCGGCCGATCCGGTCGCGTCTGCTTCGAGGCAGCCCACGGTTCGGTCGCGCCATTGACCGGTGCGGCGTCTAGTCGCCGGGTTGAATGACCGCGGTCACCTTGTGGGTGATGGGATCCGGGTGCCGGAACGGGGCAGCGAAAATCCATCGACCGCCCCGAAGCCGCCATTCGGAATTCGTGAAGAGTTTCGGACGCGACTGGACGGGCTAGAGATCCCGGCCATGGCGAATGCTGGTACGGTTCATTTCAACCGCACGAGCCGAAAAGCGTCAGCGCAACCCGAAGAAACTCAACACCGCGATCACCACAACCACAAGCCCGACGATATAGATAATATTGTTCATCCATGCCTCCCTGCGCTGGCATTTGCCAATCGAACAGGGAATAAACCGGACGCTGGGTTTCTCGTTGCTTCAAGAAGCGGTGTTGCCGCCCGCGCGGTCAGACGTGGAAGCTTTCCCCGCAGCCGCAGCGGCCTTTTTCATTCGGATTGCTGAAGGTGAAACCCGACGTCAGGTTCTTCACCTCGTAATCCATAACGGTACCGATTAGAAACAGCGAGGCTTTGCGATCCACCAGGACGGTCAGGTCCTTGTCTTTCACGATCTCATCGCTCGGCGCGGGCGCATCGGTCCAGGTCATGTCATAGGACATTCCGGAGCAGCCCTTGGTCTTCACGTCGATCCGCAGCAGCTTGCCCTTGTCCCCCTTCTCATACAGCCCGCGCAGCCGAGCGGCGGCGGCTTCGGTCAGAGTCATCAGGGGTGGCAATTCGCGGGTCTTGCGGGGGGCGGTCGTTGTGGTGCTCATGATCCAGCCTAAATCGCGATTGACTAATACATATTCAACTGCAGCCGGGCTTCCTCGGTCATGCGAGACGGATCCCACGGCGGATCCCACACGGTCTCGACATGACACGACGTCACGCCATCCAGCGACATGATCGCCTGATGCACCTGCTCCGGCAGTTCCTGCGCGCTCGGGCAGGCTGGCGCGGTCAGCGTCATCTCCACCTTCACCGCGCCGTCGTCGGCGATCTCGACCACGTAGATCAGGCCAAGGTCATAGATATTCACCGGGATTTCCGGGTCGTAGACCGACGCGATCGCCTCGATCAGCGCGTCTTCCGTCGGCAGGTTGGATGCCGCCGCCATGGGCTTTTCGCCGTCAGGAGTCCACGCGGTCGATGGCGTTATCTCATTCACTGCTAGCCTCCTTCGTCCCGTCCAGCGCGGCTATCAGGGCGTGCCAGGGCAGGGTGGCGCACTTCACCCTCGATGGATATTCGTGAACACCAGCCAGCGGCGCCAGGCGTTCCAGCGGCTCGGCAAGGGCCTGGCCGCAGTCCGGGCAGGCGCCGGTGCGGGCGAGGGTGCGAAACGCCTCGAACAGCGCCTTCGTGTCCGCTTTGCCCCGCCCCTGCACCGTCTCCGCCATCAAATCGGCCGAGGCGACGCTGATGGCGCAACCCCGTGCTTCGAACCCGACCCGGCCGAGCCTGTCGCCGTCGAATTTGACCCAGACCTCGACACGATCGCCGCACATCGGGTTATCGCCCTTGGCGGTGGCGTCGAACGCCGCTAGCCGCTGCGCGTGGCGCGGCTTGCGGCCGTGGTCCAGGATGACGTCCTGATACAGGTCGCGCAGGTCGTCGAAGGTTTCTGTCTGCGTCATCCGAAGAATTCCCGCACCCGGTCCAACCCGTCCGCCAGCGCATCGATCTCGCCGTGCGTCGTATAGACGCCGAAGCTGGCGCGAGCGGTGCTGTCGAGGCCGAGCCGGTGCATCAATGGCTCGGCGCAATGATGCCCGGCGCGCACGGCGATACCCTGCCGATCGAGCAGGGTGGCGACGTCGTGGGCGTGGGCTTTGCCGAGGACGAAGGAGATTACGCCGCCGCGGTCCTGCGCCTGGCCTATGATGCGGAGATCAGGGACTTTCGACAGCCGGGCAAGGGCGTGCTCGGTCAGCGATGCCTCGTGTGCCGCCATCGCGTCGTAGCCGATGGATTGCACGTAATCGATCGCCGCCTTCAGGCCGATGCCTTCCAGGATCGCCGGAGTGCCCGCCTCGAACTTGTGCGGCACGGCGGCCCAGGTGGATTTTTCATAGGTCACGGATGAAATCATGTCGCCACCGCCGAAGAACGGCGGCATCTGCTCCAGCAATTCCTTCCGGCCCCAGAGGATGCCGATGCCGGTCGGTCCATACAGCTTATGCCCGGTCCAGGCGTAGAAATCGGCGCCCAGCGCCTGCACATCGATCTTGCGATGCACGATCGCCTGCGAGCCGTCGAACATCACCTTGGCACCGTGCGCGTGGGCGATGCTGACGATGCGTTCCGCCGGCGTGACGGTGCCCAGCACGTTCGACATGTGGGTGATCGCAACAAGCCCGACCTTGCCGTCTTCCAGCAACGCCTCGAACGCCGCCATGTCGAGTTCGCCGGCATCGGTAATCGGCGCGACACGGAGTTCGATGCCGTGCGCATCGCGCAGCATCTGCCACGGCACGATATTGGAATGATGCTCCATGCCGGAGATCAGCACCGCCTGTCCGGGCTTCAGCACGCCGCGGCCATAACTGTGCGCCAGCAGATTGATCGATCCGGTGCTGTTGCCGGTGATAACGATCTCCGAACGGTCATTCGCGTTCATCAGCGCGGCGGCAGCATCGCGGGCGGCTTCATAGGCTTCCGTGGTCCGCTCGCTCATCCAATGCAGGCCGCGATGGACGTTGGCGTATTGCGTCTCCATGGCATTGACCATGGCGTCGATCACCACGCGGGGCTTTTGCGCCGACGCGGCGCTGTCGAGGAACACCAGCTTTTTGCCGCGGACGGTTTGCGACAGGATCGGAAAGTCGGCGCGGATACGCTCGATGTCCAGCGCGGCGGGATTGGTCATGACGTTCATGCTGCCTGCCTTTCCCACCAGCCCTCGACGGCGGCTTCCAGCCGCGCGCGGATTGTTTCATCGGCAACGGCATCCAGCGCCTCGGCCAGGAAGGCGCGCACCAGGATGGAGCGGGCTTCGGCCTCCGGCACGCCGCGGCTGCGCAGATAGAACATCTGCTCGGCATCCAGTTCGCCGACGGTGGCGCCGTGGCTGCACTTGACGTCGTCGGCGAAGATTTCGAGTTCGGGTTTGGAATCAACCTCGGCGAACGGCGACAGCAGCAGCGCCTGGTTCATCTGGTAGCCGTCGGTTTTCTGCGCCTGCCGCGCGACCTCGATCTTGCCCTGGAACACGCCGCGGGACTTGCCGGCCAGCACGTTCTTGACGGTCTGCCGAGACTGGCAACCCGGCGCCGTGTGGCCAACAACCGAAGTGAAATCGGCATGCTGCGAACCGGCGAGAAGCTGCGCTGCGTTCAGGTGCGCGGCACCGCCCTTGCCGGTAAGCTGGGCATGCACCTCGGTCCGCGACAGGCGCGCACCGAGGTTCAGGGTGAAGCTGTCATAGGTCGCGCCGGCTTCGACATCGGCATAAGTCGTGGAAACATGGAACGCGGATGCCGCTTCATCCTGCAAGCGAATATGCGTCAGCGTGGCGCCCTCGGCGACATGGATTTCCGCTACGGTATTCAGCAGATACGTGCCCTGGCCAACGGAAATTTCCACCAGCGTGAGACGTGCGCCCCTGCCGAGACGGACACTGTGGCGCGGATGGAAATCCGCATCCGACGCGGCGATGCTGACAAGTTGAACCACACCGCCGTCGTGATCCGCCGGCACATCCAGCACCGCACCATCTTCCGCCAGCATGGTGTTCAGTGCCACCATCGGCTCGCGGTCCGGCCAGGTCAGCGTGCCGAAGTCCGGCTGCTGCGCGAACCGGGCGAACCCGGCGGCGGCGATCGCCGAAAGATCGTCCCTCCAGGCGCCATCGACAAAAATGATACGCGGGGCATCCAGAAGCGGCAACCCGGCCAGGATCGTTTCCGCCTCATGCCGGGGCGCGGCTTCACGCTGGAATTTCGCGTCGGCGACCGCCCGAAGACTGGTGTATTTCCACGCCTCGATCCGACGCCCCCTGGAGTCGCCGGGCAAACCGGACGCGCGGAACGCAGCGGCGGCCGCGGCGCGCAACGCGGAATCGCCCGGCAGCTTGCCAAGGACCCCCTCGAACCGCTCCAGAAAGCCGGAGGCCCCGGTACTCATGCCGCCTCCGCGATCAGTTCCGCGTAGCCGCTCTTTTCCAGTTCCTTCGCCAGCTCCGGCCCGCCGCTGCGGACGATGCGCCCGTGCAACAGCACGTGCACCTTGTTCGGCACCAGGTAATCCAGCAGCCGCTGATGATGCGTAATGACCAGCGCGGAAAATTCCGGCCGCCGCAGCGCATTGACGCCATCCGCAACGATCTTCAGCGCGTCGATGTCGAGGCCGCTGTCGGTCTCGTCGAGAATCGCCAACTTGGGTCGCAACAGCGCCATCTGCAGCACTTCGTTGCGCTTCTTCTCGCCGCCGGAGAACCCGACATTGACGTTGCGCTTCAACATGTCGTCCGGCATCGCCAGCCGCTTGGTTTCCGCCTTCGCCAGCTTCAGGAACTGCACCGCATCCAGTTCCGACTCGCCATGCGCCCGGCGGAGCGCATTCAACGCCGTCCGCAGGAAATTGGCATTGTTCACGCCGGGCAATTCAATCGGCGCCTGGAACGCCAGGAACAACCCGGCCGCCGCCCGCTGCTCCGGTTCCATCGCCAGCAGATCGACGCCATTAAACGTTGCGGTCCCGCCGGTAACGGCATAATCCTCCCGCCCCGACAGAACGTAGCCGAGCGTTGATTTGCCGGAACCGTTCGGCCCCATAATGGCATGCACCTCCCCCGCCGGCACCTCAAGATCGATGCCATTCAGGATCGGCTTTTCATTGATCGAAGCGGCCAGGCCGCGAATTTCCAGCATAGCGATTATCCCACTGATCCTTCGAGCGAAACGGCCAGGAGCTTTTGCGCCTCGACGGCGAACTCCATCGGCAGTTCCTTCAAAACGTCCTTGCAGAAGCCGTTCACGATCAGGCTGACCGCATCTTCCTCGGAAAGCCCGCGCTGCCGGCAATAGAACAACTGGTCGTCGGCGATCTTCGACGTCGTCGCCTCGTGTTCCACCTTCGCCGTCGGATTCCGGCTTTCGATATACGGCACCGTGTGCGCACCGCACTGATCGCCGATAAGCAGGCTGTCGCACTGCGTGAAGTTGCGCGCGTTGGCCGCACCCGGCAGCATCCGCACCAGGCCGCGATAGGTATTGTTGGAATGCCCGGCGCTGATGCCCTTCGAAATGATCGTGCTGCGCGAGCCCTTGCCGATGTGGATCATCTTCGTTCCGGTATCAGCCTGCTGGTGATTGTTGGTCACCGCAACCGAGTAGAACTCGCCCACGCTGTCCTCGCCATGCAGCACGCAGGACGGATATTTCCAGGTGATCGCCGAACCGGTCTCCACCTGCGTCCAGGAAATCTTCGACCGCGCACCACGGCAGGCGCCGCGCTTGGTGACGAAGTTGTAGATGCCGCCCTTGCCGTTCGCGTCGCCGGGATACCAGTTCTGCACGGTGGAATATTTGATCTGCGCATCATCCATCGCGATCAGCTCCACCACCGCGGCGTGCAACTGGTTCTCGTCCCGTTGCGGCGCGGTGCAGCCTTCGAGGTAGCTGACATGGCTGCCCGCTTCCGCAATGATCAGCGTCCGCTCGAACTGCCCGGTGTTACGCGCATTGATGCGGAAATAAGTGGACAGCTCCATCGGGCAGCGCACGCCCTTGGGGATGTAGACGAAGCTGCCGTCGGTAAAAACGGCGCTGTTCAGTGCGGCGAAGAAATTGTCCCCGGTCGGAACGACGGTGCCGAGATACTGCTTGACCAGATCCGGATGCTCACGAATCGCCTCGCTGATCGGGCAGAAAATCACCCCGGCCTTCCGCAGTGTTGCCTGGAACGTCGTCGCGACGGAGACGCTGTCGAAAACCGCGTCCACCGCGACCTGCCGATCCTCCACGGTGTCGGGATCGACGCCGGCCAGGATCGCGCGCTCCTTCAGCGGAATGCCAAGCTTCTCATACATCTTGAGAAGCTCCGGATCGACCTCGTCCAGGCTCTTCGGCCCGGCCCTCTTTTTTGGCGCGGCGTAATAGTGCAGGTCCTGGTAATCAATCGGCGGATGATCGACCCGCGCCCAGTGCGGCTCCTCCATCTTCAGCCACGCGGCGTAGGCTTTCAGCCGCCATTCCAGCATCCACTCCGGCTCCTCCTTGCGGGTGGAGATCAACCGGATGATGTCCTCGCTCAGGCCCTTCGGCGCGAAGTCCATCTCGATGGTGGTTTCGAAACCCCATTTGTAGCCCGATTGCGTAACGGACTGGACGGTGTCGAGCGTTTCGGTGACAGCAGCCATGGCAAAATCCTATTCGGCGGCCGCTTGGAACGCGGCCGGGTGCGCCAGATCGGGCGTGCGAAAGGCTGGCAGTAATGACATTTGCATATCGGCCAGGGTGATGGACGACAACGCCTTATGGATGGCTTCGTTCACCGGATCCCAGCGGCCGCGCATCGGACACAGGCCCTGAGACTCACACCCGGAACCCGAACCCTCGACGCAGGCGGTCAAGGCAATCGGCCCGTCGATCGAAGCGATTACGTCGGCAACCGGGATCGACGACAGGTTCCGGCTCAACCGATACCCGCCCCGGGCGCCGCGCTGCGACGAAACAAGATCGCTCGCGGCAAGAGTCTTCAGCACTTTGGCGACCGTCGGTTCAGGGATGCCGGTTGCCGCGGCAAGCCCGGGCGAGGTCTGCACGCCCTCCATATCCGAGAGGCGCACCAGCACCACGACGGCGTAGTCTGTCAACTTCGACAGCCTGAGCATGGCGTACGACCCCTCGGTTTCCGCCCGTTGCGGGTAATAGGACCGGTTCAGTCCTGATTGGAGAAATGGCGCATCCGGCGGACATCGTCAAGGGGTTATATAGCCGGGTGAGGAATGATTGTGGGGCGGCATACCCGACCGTCACCCCGGCCAGAGGTAGGTCTTATGCGTATTCGTCGTCATATGCGCAGTGTGGTAAGTACCCAATCGAAAGGACGCCGATCATCGATGCCGAACAGTTGGCAGGTAGCCGAGGTTGTCGTCGTCTCGAAATCCTATTTCAATGCCACACGCCCCAATCTGAGGAACGCGCTTCTCGCCAACCCTTTCGGTGACCGCGGAGATAGGCTCGACCAGGCGCTCAGCGATGCGCGCGAGGTTCTGGGGGCGGCTGTAACGGTGGCCGGCGGGCCGGATGCAGATCGTTCTTGATGTGGGACGGGCCGTAGCGCAGTGGCCGATTGCTGCCTACCCCGCGCAGGACGCCGCTCGCACGGGATAGAGGGCGACATGCCGATCATCCGTCACGAATGTGGCGTCTTCCGCGATGGCCTGGGCGATCAGCAAATGGTCGAACGGATCGCGGTGGTGCATCGGCAACGTCGCCAGCACCCGCAGATGATCGGGGCGCACGTTGATCGAAACGAACCCGGACCGATCGCAGGCACCTTCAATCTCCCGGATGTCGGCCTCCAGCTTGCCGACACGCACTTTCACGACGATCTCCCACAGCGATACCACGCTGACCAGAACATCATTGCCGGGATCGGCGATCAGCGCCCGCGCCTGTGAGCCGATCCGGTTATCGTCCGACAACCACCAAAGCAGGGCGTGGGTGTCGAGGAGGAGCTTCACTCCCCATCGCCCTCCATCGCGGCCAGGACATCAGCCGGCAGGGTGTCGAAATCCGGCGCCATGCGAATCTTGCCGCGCAACGACCCGGGACGGCGGGGGGACCGCTGCGCTTGCGCGGGTGGCCGGAGTTCAGCAACCACTTCATCGTGCGAGGTGATCAAGAAAGAGGTCCCCTGGCGAGCCTGACGCAGAAACCCGGTCATGTTTTCCCGGAACTCCCGCACGCCGACTTTCTCCGGCAGCGGGTAATCTTCTTTGGGCATGGGTGAACCCCTTTTTTGTGGGCACAGAATGTGTACTCAAACCCGAACGGCACGTCAAGCAAAACCGTGCGGGTTCACAACCCGCGCCGTCCCGCCTAGCCTCCCGGTACCAGGCTCAGGAGGAAACAATGGCAGGCATGATGGAAGGCAAGGTCGCGGTCGTCACCGGCGCGGGCGGCGGCATCGGGCGGGAGATCGCCCTGATGATGGCAGCCGCAGGCGCCAAGGTGATCGTCGCCGACATCGGCGCGTCATTGACCGGTGAGGGCGGTTCGGCCAGTCCCGCCCAACAGACCAAGCAGTTGATCGAGCAGGCCGGCGGTGCTGCGGAAATCTGCACCGAATCCGTCTCCACCTGGAGCTCCGCGCAGAAGATCGTCCAGGCCGCACTCGACCATTTCGGCCGCATCGACGCCGTCGTGAACAACGCCGGCATCCTGCGCGATGTGATCTTCCATAAGATGACCGAGGACGACTGGCTGTCCGTCATCGCCGTGCACCTGAACGGCTCCTTCTTCGTCTCCCGCGCCGCGGCGGAACACTACCGCAAGCAGGAAAGCGGCACCTTCGTGCACATGAGCAGCACCTCCGGGCTGATCGGCAATTTCGGCCAGGCGAACTACTCGGCCGCCAAGCTGGGGATCACCGCGCTATCGAAGTCGATTGCACTGGACATGCAGCGCTACAACGTGCGGTCGAACTGCATCGCGCCGTTCGCCTGGAGCCGCATGACCAGCTCGATCCCCGCTTCAACGCCGGAGCAGCAGGCGCGGTTGGCGAAAATCCAGCAGATGACGCCGGACAAGAACGCGCCGATGGCGGTCTACCTGTCCTCCGACGC
The DNA here is from genome assembly GCF_903944925.1 of uncultured Rhodopila sp. Lineage (GTDB taxonomy): Bacteria > Pseudomonadota > Alphaproteobacteria > Acetobacterales > Acetobacteraceae > Rhodopila. Next base: position 17,956 of record NZ_CAJATU010000155.1, read on the forward strand.
AGCCAAGGACGTGAACGGGCAGGTGTTCGGCACCCGGATGAATGAACTGATCCTGTTCAGCTCCCCGCGGCCGATACGGATCGTCCACCGGTCGGAGGGGTGGACGCCGGAGACCATTGCCGAGCACTGCATCCCCGCGATGAAGGCATCCTTCATGCCGCTGGACCGCTCCGGCGACGTTATCGGCTGGGACCCGGTCTGAGGTGTCCACAAAAGGTGACACCCGTCTTCCCATATCGGTTGTATTCTGCAAAGTTACTACTACGTGAAACCCGTGTCATGACACCGTGTTCACGTGGAACAGAAAGGGTGACGTCATGGCCGACATAATTACGCGGGTCTACGGCAGCCACGAAAAAGCCGTGGCGGCGGTTAACGAACTCAAGACATATCGCTTTGAAGACGCCGATATCACCGTCGTGTCCTACCTGGGCGGCTACAAGACAGGGGCGAACGCGGCGACTGCCGAGTTCAATGAGATCGTCGGCGCGGTAGCGGCCGGTTTCATCCCCAAGGCCGAGGCGGCGATCTACGCGCTGAGCATTACCCGGGGGGCGACGCTGGTCACCGTCCGCGCGCCGTTCGGCACCGCCGGCCGTGCCGCCGCCATACTCGATGGTTACGATCCGATCGAAACCGGGGTTCCGCTCAAGGAATACAAGCCTTTACGGCAGTGGGACGAGGCGGCGCCGGCATCGTTCTTCCTGGCGCTGCCGGTATTGGTGGACGACACCGCAACGCTGTCGGCCGTGCTTGGCATACCCATTCTTTTTGAGCGTGGCAGAACTGTGTTTTCTGCATTGCGCATTCCGGAAACGCTGAACGTAGCAAACCTGCTGGGTATCCCCGCGATCATCAAAGGGACTCCTGCCTTCACGGCCATGCTCGGCCTGCCGATCCTGATCGACGCGAAGGCGCGGTTGTCCTCGCTGCTGCACATCAAGCTGCTGTTGAGCGACAAGGCGTCGTTGTCGGCGTTCTGCGACATGGGCTGGCTGCGGCCGCTGGCGACACCGCTGTCCTCGGCGTTGCATATCCCGACGTTGACCAAGGGTACCACCTCGCTGTCCGGACTCGCCGGTCTGCCGACGTTGGCGGGCAACACGGTCCTGTCCTCCCTGCTTGGCATCCCGACGCTGGTGAAAAGCAGGGTCGCGCGGTCGTAGGTGAAACCGGTGACGCTTGGGCGCGTCACCGGGCCAAGTCTCCGTCGCCGCGCCGCTTTCGATCACCCCGCCGCCGCGCCGTGTGGCGTGCCGGGGGGCCGGTGTCGTGCCGCCCTGACTCCGGCCTCCTGAGTGTCACGGATCAAATACGTCAACCAAAGTGGACATAGTGGGTTGAAGCCGCTCGGGTAATGGGTTAGCAATGTTCTGCCCCCTTTCACGGAAGTGCGGATCAATGACCGTCATCACAACCCGGATATACGACACCCCTCAGAATGCGAAGGGTGCGGTAACTAAACTGAAAAGCAGCTACTTCTCCGACGACCAGATCGCCCTCGTCAGCGCGGAGGGCAAAGGCCCCGACGCCGTTGTCGCCGCGATCACGGCGTTTGGCGTACCCGCCAGCAACGCCAAGGCCTATGCCGAGGCTGTCGGCCGTGGCGCCTCGTTCGTCGCCGTCCGCCCCGCATTCGGGAAGGCCAGCGAAGCCGCCCAGATCCTCAACAGCTTCAGCCCGACCGATGGCGACGATCTCGTCGTTGCGGACGAAGACGGCGGCTCGCTGTTTGAAGTCAGCGGCGGCCCGAAGGCAAAGCTTCTGGACGATCCGCACCCGGTGTCGACCTACTTCAAGTGGCCGCTGCTGTCCGAGGACAGGCTCGGCCTGTCCAAGAAGTTCGGTTGGTCGCTGCTCTCCGGCGACTCGTTCCCGGCCTCCAAGCTGTTCGGCTGGAAGCTGCTCTCGGACGAAGCGACACCGGCTTCCAAGGCGTTTAGCTGGAAGCTGCTGAGCGACGACCCGACGCCGCTGTCCAGCAAGTACAACTGGAAGCTGCTGATCAACGACCCGACATGGCTTTCGTCGAAGTTCGGCTGGTCGGTGCTGTCCAAGTAGTTGACCGTATCCGCCTGAAAGCGGATCGGGACCGGGCAAGAGGCGGAGCGGTGGCAATCACCCTCCGCCTCGAAGCCGTTTTGACTGCCGCCATGGCCCGGCGCTGCTCGGCCAAAGCCAGGGCCCCGGCCGATTGTAGAATTTCCGCTTTGTGAATAACCTGCGGCCGAACAGGCACGGTTGCCGGCTCGCCACAGCGTTATCGTTTCCTCACACGCACAACCTCCGCTGCATTTCACATTCTCGCCAACACCCGGGCGCGAAATCCTGGGCCGCGTTTATATCACGTCGGCAATTCCAGACGTGAACGGAGTGGTGCAATGCCTGTGACTGTCAGCCGTATCTACGACTCCCCGGAGAAGGCCCAAACCGCCGCCAGCGAGCTGAAGAAGTACAGCTTCGCGGCCGAGCACATCAACGTCGTCACCCCGAATGGCCATGACACCGAGGCGACGGAGAGCGCCCTCACGAAGGGTGGTATTTCGGCCGCCCGCGCCAAGGTCTATGCCGAAGCCGTCGGCGGCGGAAAATCCGTCGTCACGGTGCTTCCCACTTTTGGCAAGGCCGCCAAGGCCGCGGAAATTCTCGATACCTTCGGCCCGGTCGAGACCCATATCACGGATGTTCCGGATACCGTCGAGCGCGGGCCGAAGGCGTCGCGGGGATCCTCAGGTTCCACCGACTCGGCGTCGCCGCTGTCATCGGCAGCCGGCTGGAAGGTGCTTTCGGACGATCCCACCCCGCTGTCGTCGAAGTTCGGCTGGCGGGTGCTGCTCGACAATCCCACGCCGCTGTCATCGTGGCTCGGCTGGCGGACCCTTTCTGATAGCCAGACCTCCCGAACGACTCTGAGCCACGACCCGGCGCCGCTGTCGAACCTGCTCGGCTGGAAGCTGCTGTCGGACAATCCCGCGCCGCTGTCCTCGCGGGCAGGATGGCGCATCATTGCCGATGAACCGGCGCCTTTGTCCAAGAAGTTTGGCTGGCGGGTACTGTCCGAGAATCAGACCGCTAAGGCGTCCGTACTGCGCAACCCGACACCGCTGTCCTCGGCCCTCGGCCTGCCCGTCCTATCCCAAGAGAGCTCGTCGGACGACAGATCCAAGGCGGCCTGATTCCCGGCTTTAGCAACACGTGTCCCGGAGGAGCCATCTCCTCCGGGACGGTTCATTCAGCCCAAACCTCCGCGAGGCCCTCGCGGGCGTCCGCCTGCAGCCCCAGCGCCTGAGCCAGCCGCTCCAGCCGCCGGATCACGCTTTCCCCGGCAAACACGCCGCTGTTCGGCTTGAGGTGCAGCACGAGCCGCGTCCCATCGATTCGCAGTTGGGTGCCAGCCAGCAAATCCCTCGTGCCGGCCGACAGCGTGTAGGCGAGTCGAAGCGCGATCCCCAGAATCTCGGCGTGGTTCGCCGTTTCGATATCCAGCAAAAGCCGCGCCGGCCGCAGGAAGGCCGCATCCGAATCGGCCTCGTACCGCAATGCGACGCTGAGCGCCAGGAATGCCCGCGCATGGTGATCCAGCCCGATGCCCGGCTGGCGCAATACCCGCAGGAAGGCCTGCTCGGCGCGGAATTCCGGGTGATCGTGGCTGCCGATGTCGGACATCCAGCACATCGCCTCGCGCAGTCTGGCGGCGTTTGCAGGCTCTCCGCGGAACAGCGGTTGTGTCCATTCCACCAGCGCGGGTGGCAAGAACGGGTCGCGGCCGTGCCTGGCCGCCATCTCCCACGCCGCGCTCAGCAGCGGGTCCTGGTCTCGGATGTCCTTCGGCATCCGCCGCATGAACCAGCCTTCACGCAGGCCGCTGGCGCTGAACACCACACGCCGCACCGCGGTCAGCCGCAGTAGCCGCCGCAGGACCACCGCGGCAAACGGCAGATCGTCCACCCGGCGCCGCGGTGCGCCCGGCAGGCGTTCCAGCACCTTGCGTCCGGCGGTTGAGAGCAATCCTGCGAGATCCCGGGCCTCCTCCCGGCTGATGGTATAATGGTGCACCATCGCCAGCGGATAATTGGTCTGCGCCATGTGGATCCGTGCCAGCGCACGCCAGGCACCGCCAACCAGATACAGATCGCTGCCCGGTGCATGCGATAGCCAGGGAACCGTCCGCATATCCGCCTCGGCGATCGCCCGCGCCCGGATCAGATCGCCGGTCGATCGCTCCGCCAGCCGAATCACGCCCAGCGGCAGTGTTTGGGATGGTCCCTGAGTACCGCCAACCAGCCGGATCACCTCCAGCGAGCCGCCGCCGATGTCGGCGAGAATCCCGTCCGCGCTGGGAATGCCGCAGACCATCCCATCCGCCGAGAACCCTGCCTCCTCAACTCCCGACAGGATGCGGATCGGCACGCCCGGCATACGACGCTGCAACGCGTCCACGAACGCCGGTCCGTTGGCGGCATCGCGCACCGCCGCGGTGGCGAGCACCTCGAACGGATCGCAGCCCATGGCGCGGGCGACGGCGTGATACCGGTGCATTACCGTCAGCGCCAGGCCGACGCCTTCCTCATTCAACCGCCCGGTCGTCTGCAACCCGCTGCCCAGCCGCAGCACCGCCTTTTCATTGAAGATGGGCATCGGGTTGCGGGTGTGGCCTTCATAGACCACCAAGCGGACCGAGTTGGACCCGAGATCGACGACACCGCATCGCGGCAGGCTGGGAGGAGGTGCAAACGGCATGCATCAGTCCTGGTTAACGCGGTCCTGCTTCCGGAGGCCCGGGATCCCCGCGGCACTGATGCCGGCAACCGGCGACGGCACGCCCGCGATCTGTGCCCCGGCGGATGGGCCGTGCAGCGCCGAACCGCGGCCGGACAGGGACGGGTTGGTCATGAAATAATCATGCGCCGACATCTCCTTGCGCCCCGGATCGACGCGCGTCCATGCCCCTTCGGGATTAAGCTCCCAGGATTGCAGCGAGTCCTTCAGGTTGATGACCATGATCTGGTCAAGCACCTGAGCATGCACGGTCGGGTTATGGATCGGCACCAGCGTCTCGACGCGCCAATCCATGTTGCGCTCCATCCAGTCGGCCGAGCTGATATAGACGCGGGCGTGTCGGCTCGGCAGCGGGTGGCCATTGCCGAACACGATGATCCGGCCATGTTCCAGGAAGCGGCCGACGATCGACTTGACGCGGATATTGTCCGACAAGCCGGGAACGCCGGGCCGCAGGCAGCAGATGCCGCGGATCACTGCCATGACCTTTACCCCGGCACCGGATGCTTCGTACAAGGCGTCGATCAGCTCCACGTCGGTCAGGCTGTTCATCTTCAGCCAGATGCCGGCCGGCTTGCCCTCCCGCGCAAAGGCGATCTCCGCCTGGATCAGCTCCAGCAGGATCTTGCGGGTGGTCAGCGGACTGAATCCGAGTTCCTCCATCCGCTCCGGCTTGGCGTAACCGGTCATGTAGTTGAACAGCCTGGCGGAATCCCGGGTCAACTTCGGGTCGGTTGTGAAGAAGCTGAGGTCCGTATAGATGCGCGCGGTGATCGGATGGTAGTTGCCGGTGCCGAAATGCGCATAGGACCGGATGGCGCCGGCCTCACGCCGCACCACCAGAGACAGTTTGGCGTGGGTCTTCAGGCCGGTGAAGCCGAACACCACCTGCACCCCGGCGGCTTCCATCCGGCGCGCCAGCCGGATGTTCGCTTCCTCGTCGAAGCGCGCCCGTAATTCCACCATCGCGGTGACCGACTTGCCGGCTTCAGACGCCTCGATCAGCGCATTGACGATCGTGCTGTCGCGGCTGGTGCGGTAGAGAGTCTGCTTGATCGCGATCACCGCCGGGTCCTGCGCCGCCTGGCGCAGGAACTGCACGACGACGTCGAAGCTTTCATACGGGTGGTGGACGATGATGTCCTTGGCGCGGATCGCCGCGAAGCAGTCGCCGCCGAAATCGCGAATCCGCTCGGGAAACCGCGGCGTATACGGCGCGAACAGCAGGTCATGCCGATCATCGACGATCAACTGGCTGAGGTCGGTCAGGCCGAGCAGGCGCTGATCGTCGTGCACCTCATCCGGTTCGGCGTCGAGCTCATCGATCACCAGGGCCTGCAGCTCGGCCGGCATCGCTTCGCTGATCTCGACATGGATGGCGACGCCGCGGCGGCGGCGCTTCAGCGCGGATTCGTAGGAGCGGACGAGGTCCTCGGCCTCTTCCTCGAACTCCACGTCGGTGTCGCGGATCAGGCGGAACATCCCGCTGCCAACAAGGCGGAAGCCGGGGAATACGCGATCCAGGAACAGCACCGCGAGGTCTTCCAGCAGGAAGAACCGGATCGGCCCGCCAGGTTCCGACGCGGGCAGCCGGACGAAGCGTTCGATCTGGCTGGGCAGCGGCAACAAGGCGCGCATGCCCTGGCCGTCCTCCTCCCGCACCAGCAGAAGGGCCAGCACCAGGCCCATGTTCGGGATGAACGGGAACGGATGCGCCGGATCGATCGCCAGCGGCGTGACAACGGGGAACACCCGCTCCATGAACCATGCTTCAAGCCAGGTCTTGTCGGCCTCCGACAGGTTCTCCCGGGTGCACAACTCCAGCCCCGCGGCGCGCAGCAGGCTGAGCAACTCGCGCAGGATGCGCTGCTGATCTGCGAGCAGGCTTTCCGCCCGGACCTTGATGTCGGCGAGCTGCCGCACCGCGGTGCGGCCGTCGGCCGAGATATGCGTCGTCCCGGCCTTCACCTGGCCAATCAGCGCGGCGACGCGAACGGAGTAGAATTCATCGAGGTTGGAGGCGCTGATCGACAGGAAGCGCAGGCGTTCCAGCAGCGGATGGCGGACGTTCTCCGCCTCCTCCAGGACCCGGTGGTTGAAGTCGAGCCAGGAAAGTTCCCGGTTGATGAAGCGGTCCGGGCTGCCGGGCCGCACGGCCGGCTCGTTGTCAGCCTCCACCTTGATCAGCTTGGGTGAGAAGCCGGCTGCCAGCGGAGTCTTGCCGGAGCGGAGCTTGGCCGATAGCGGCCGGGCGTGCCTGGCGCGCGCGCTCAGTTCGGTGACTTCGCCCTTGAGCGCCATGAGTCGCTATCCCCTGCTTTCCGAATCGCGACCCTACAGGAACCCGGCGAGCCGCGGCGAGGGGGGTTCTGATGAAATGAAAAATTCATCCGCATCGGCAACCGCAATTTCCGCCATGTCCAACACCCTTGCCGCGAACGACCGGGTGATCGGCTGTTGACAGGCCATGCTTGCCCGGTCCAGCCGGGCCACCGCCTCACGCAATGCCGAGGGCGAACGCGGCAGCCGGCGCAGCAGCCACTCCTGCACCGCCTCCCCCATTATAAGTTGCCGATCGGCTGCCATCCGCATGAGCAGGGCGCGGAGAAGAGCGTCCCCGGGGGGCTGGATTTCGACCGCGGTGATGGCTTTCAGCCGGCTGCGGAGGTCCGGCAGGCGCACCGGCCAGCGCGCTGGCGGCGTGCGGCCGGACAGCAGCAGGACCAGGCCACGGTCGCGCGCCGTGTTCAGCAGGTGCAACAAAACCCGTTCATCCGCGACGGTATCGGCGTCATCCAGCACCAGCGCACCGGTCTCGGGCACGCTGTCGAGGCCGCGCAGCGTCTGGCCGACCAGCAGCGCCGCCGCGGACTGCTCTGCCCAGACGTTCAGCAGATGCGATTTGCCGCAGCCGCCCTGCCCCCAAACCGCCAGCCGCCGATCGGGCCAGCCGGCGGAGCGGGATAGCCAGGCCAGGGCGTCCCGGTTCGAATCATCGGGCACGAAGTCGAGCGCCGCGTAGCCGGGCTGGTGCGGAAACGGCAGCGGCAGTTGCAGGCGCTCATGTGGCATCAGACAGCGGGCGGGTCGAGATAGAGCGGGCTGTTCAGGTAGCGCCGCAGCCAGAACCGGCACAGCACGCCGATGGTCGCGGCCACCGGCACCGCCAGCATCACGCCAAGGAAGCCGAATGCCGCGCCGCCGGCGAACAGCGCGAAGATCACCCAGACCGCCGGCAGCTCCACCCGATCGCCCAGGAATCGGGGATAGATAACGTAGCCTTCCAGCACCTGCCCGATCACCAGTACAGCGCCGACAACCATGACGCCGCGCCACAGCGGGAACTGCGCCAGCGCCAGGCCGAGCGCGGTGACACCACCGGTGATCGAGCCGACATAGGGGATGAACGACAGCAACCCGGCGGTCAGTCCGACGATCAGCCCGAGGTCGAGCCCCGCCACGGTCAGCGCGCCGGCATAGTATAAGGCGAGGATCATGCAGCACATCGCCTGGCCGCGCACCCAGGCGGACAGGATGCGATCGACCTCTCGCGCCTGGGCCCGGATCACGTCCCGGTAGCGATACGGCAGCCACGAATCGATCATTCGCACGACCGTTGGCCAGTCGCGCAGCAGGTAGAAGCCGACGACCGGCGTGACGACCGCCAGCGACAGCACGTTGAAGATGGCAAAGCCGCTGCCGAACAGCGCGGTGACCGTGGACAGTATGATGCTCAACATGGAGCCGGCCTGGCCGCTGACCACGTCGCGCAGCTTGTCGTTGACCACGTCCGGGCCGAAATTGTCCTGCAAGTGGGTCAGGACGGTACGCGCCCAGCCCTGCAGCAGGAAGGCATATTGCGGGATTCGGTTCACCAGCAGGCCGACCTGCACGATCACCAGCGGATACAGCAGCAGCGCGAACAGCAGCACCGCCAGCAGCAGACCCAGGATCATCAGCATTGCCGCCATGCTGCGCGGCAGCCCGAGCCGGCACAGCCTCGTCGTCGGCGGATCGAGCGCATAGGCGATCACCGCCGCGGCGACGAACGGCGCGAGGACGGAGGTGAAAAGCTGCAGCGCCAGCCAGAATGCGACCAGCAGACCGATGATCAGGGCGAAGCGCTGCGTCCGGGTCGATTGTGAATGGACCTGTCGCGGCTGCACCGCCACCGGCCGATCGGCTTGCGCCGCGAGCATCTGATCATGATCCGCTGGCGCCACATCAGTCTCCGCGGGCTGTGTTCCACACATAGGCCGCGCCCGAGGCCAATGTCGTCGCGGCTACGCACCAGATCAATAGCGTCCTCAAGATGGGGAGGCCGAGGCCAAAGCCGCCCTCCAGCAGGCTGACCGCAACCAGGAGGATCTGGAACACGGTGTTCAGCTTGGAGATATAGAGTGGCTTGATCACCACCGCATTCCCCATGACGAACAATATCACGATTCCGCCGACAATCACCACGTCGCGAAAAACCACCAGGATCGCCAGCCAGTCGGGCAGCACGCCGACGGCCGCGAGCGTGATGTACATCGTCACCAGCAGCGCCTTGTCGGCCACCGGGTCCATCATCGCACCGATGGAATTGCCACCGTAACGGCGGGCGAGCCATCCATCCAGCGCGTCCGACAGCCCCGCGGCAACGAACAGGAAGAACGCCTGGCCGATCCGATGGTCCAGCATGAGCCAGAACGCTGCCGGCACGGCGCAGAGGCGGGCAAAGGTGATGATGTTCGCCGCATTGATCAGCGAGCTCGTACCCGTTTCGGAGACGCCGCGATCGGCTGGCGGTCCGTCAGGCATTCGGTTTGCTTCCAATTCGTAGTTGCCGCCGCATCCGGTGCATGTACCGCATTGCATTGGACCGGCTGCCCATGGTTCTGTCGGTCTCCTTTCACCAGCGCCTGGATATAGAGAATGTCATGACAAGTGGGGATCACCAAGGCGCACCTGCCGCGACCGCGCATGCGGCCGGCCTGAACTACCGCGATGCCGGCGTGGACATCGGCGCCGGCGATGCGCTGGTCGGGATGATCAAGCCGTTGACCAAGGCGACGAACCGGCCCGGAGTGCTCGGCGGCCTGGGCGGGTTCGCCGCCCTGTTCGACCTGAAGGCCGCCGGGTTTGCCGATCCGGTGCTGGTGTCGTCCACCGACGGGGTTGGCACCAAGCTGAAGGTGGCCATCGAGACCGGCCTGCACGACACCGTCGGCATTGACCTGGTCGCGATGTGCGTCAACGACCTCGTCGTGCACGGCGCCGAGCCGTTGTTCTTCCTTGATTATTTTGCCACCGGCAGGCTGTCCGTGTTGCAGGCCCATGCGGTGATCGCCGGCGTCGCCAGCGGCTGCCACGAGGCCGGGTGTGCGCTCGTCGGCGGGGAAACGGCGGAAATGCCGGGCATGTATGCCGACAACGACTATGATCTCGCCGGCTTCGCCGTCGGCGCGGCGGAGCGGGGCGCGGTGCTGCCCAAAGGGGTTGCGATCGGCGACCACGTGCTCGGCCTCGCCAGCAGCGGGGTGCACTCCAACGGGTTTTCGCTGGTGCGGCAGATCGTCAAGGCCAACGGGCTGGCATGGTCGGACCCCGCGCCGTTCTCGGCGAGGGAAACCGTCGGCGAGACGCTGATGACTCCGACGCGCATCTATGTGCAGTCCGTGCTGGCGCTGCATCGGGCCGGATTGCTGAAGGCGGCGGCGCATATCACCGGTGGCGGCCTGCCGGGCAACCTGCCGCGGGTGCTGCCGGACGGCACGGTCGCGGTGCTGCACGCGAAATGGCCGGTGCCCCCGGTGTTTCATTGGCTCGCGCGCACCGGCCGGGTCGCGGTGGAGGAAATGTTGCGGGTGTTCAACTGCGGCATCGGCATGGCGCTGGTCGTGTCCGACCCCGACGCGGCGACCGCGCTGCTGGAGTCGCAGGGTGAGACCGTCAGCCGGCTCGGGACGATCGAGGCGGCGAGCGGCCCCGCCTCCATCCGCGTCGACTCGCCGTCCGGCTGGCTTGCATGAAGCGGCGGACCGCCATCCTGATCAGCGGACGCGGCTCGAACATGGAAGCGCTGATCGCGGCGGCGCGCGACCCGGCCTATCCGGCCGAAATCGTGCTGGTGTTGTCGAACCGGCCCGACGCGCGCGGGCTGACAACCGCCCGCGCCGCGGGCATCGCGGCGGAGGCGATCGATCATCGGGACTTCGGCCGCGATCGTCCGGCGCATGAGGCGGCGATCGACTCGAGGCTGCGCGCCGCCGATGCCGAGATCGTCTGCCTGGCGGGCTACATGCGGCTGCTGACCCCGTTTCTGGTGGGTGCATGGCAGGGCCGCATGCTGAACATCCATCCCAGTCTGCTGCCGTCTTTCCCCGGACTGCATACGCACGCCCGGGCGTTGCAGGCCGGAGTCAAGCTGCACGGCTGCACGGTGCATCTGGTGACCGCGGAGATGGATTCGGGTCCGATCCTGGCGCAGGCGGCGGTACCGGTGCTGGACGGGGATTCGGAGGACGACCTGGCCGAACGCATACTTCGGCAGGAGCATGCGATCTATCCGGCGGCCCTGGCAGCCCTGGCAACAGGGCGGCCGGTCGGGTCGCCCGGGCCGATGGCGGCGCTGTCAAACCCATTGGGGTGGCAGGTGGCCTGCTGACCGCAAGCCCACCGCGACGCCGCGGCATTTGTGTTTCGCCCGCCGCAGCATCGCCCTAATGTCCCGCCGAAGGCCAGGAGGCAGGTCATGCGGGCAATATTCGTGCAGATCAAATGCGAAATGGGTGAGGCGTATCGCGTCGCGCGGGAAGCGGCGGATTCGATCCCGGAAATGTCGGAGCTGTTCTCGACATCCGGGCAATATGATCTGCTGGGAAAATTTTATCTGGAAGCAAACCAAGACATCGGGCTGTTCGTGACCGAAAAGATACAGACGCTCGCGGGCGTGAAGGACACGCACACGATGATTACGTTCAATGCGTTTGGCGGTGGCACGCCGCGGGCCGGCGCATAGCTTTGCCGCCTCCGGGTTGGGCGGGCACTGAAACCATTGCAAGGCCGCCATAAAATAGCCTAGTGCTTGGGCCATGAGATGGCCCGGTTTCCTGTCGCGCGCGCGGCGTTCCGAAGATCCGGTTGCAGCGGCGGAACCGGACCTTCCGCCTGCGTTCGGCATGAACTATCTGCGCGCGCGGGCTGGCCTGGACTTCCCATCGGACGCACCGCCGGCCTCCAGCCTGCTGGAACTCGCCGCACCGGACGCCACCCCGGCGGAAGCCACCCAACCCGAGGCCGCCCAACCGGACGCCATCCCGCCGGACCCGCCGCCCGTTGAGACCGGCGCCCCGGACGAAGCGATCACCTGCGAGACCTTCATTCGTCAAGCTGAAGAGGCTCTTGCGCGCGGCGACTGGGCCGGGGCGGAACAGATCTGGCGGGCGGTGCGAACGGTGATCCCGCAATTCTGGTATTCCTACACCGGGGGTGCCGCCGCGTTGCGCGGCCTTGGCCGGTACGATGAGGCAAAGCAACTGCTGGCCGAAGCGGCGGTTCTGGTCCCGCAGGAGCGCGCGGTCCTGCTGGAGCAGGGCCGCCTTGCGATGGATGTTTCGGATTGGCCTGCGGCGGAGGCGCATTGGCGGGCCGCCCTGACTTGCGATGTCCGGCCCTGGTGGGTCTACACGGAACTGGCCGGTGCGCTGGAACATCAAGGCCGGCTGTCCGAGGCCGAGGCGGTGTTGTTGGAAGCCCGGCTTCGCTGCGACGAGCCTGAGGCGATCGCCCTCTATATCCTTCCGGGCCTGCTGGCCTGGAAGCGCGAGGACTGGGCGGCTGCGGTTACCTATTGGGCGGAGGCGAGGCAGCGGTTTCCGGACAACGAAGAGTTCCCCGGCCGGCATCACGAGGCATTGATGCGTCTGGCTGAGCACGACCCGGTCGCCCATCAGACGGCCGTGCGGGGGCGTGACATGCCGTCGCCTGCCGATACAGATGCTCGGGCAATCGTGTTGCGCTTCGAAAGCCTGGGCGGGACCGGGCCGGATGGCGGTTGTGAGTTTGGCTGCTTCCAGCGCGCTTTCGATGCCGAACCACTGGGTTTGCTCCGCTGGGCGGCGGTATCGCCGGAGGCCCTGATCGCGATGCTGGAGGCGCGTTTCGCGCGCGTTGGCGACGCGGATGCCATGTCAGTCGCTCCGCACGAGGGCCAGTGGGAGATCACCGACACTGTCTATGGCACAAAGATGCACAGTTTCGTGTCGAGTCTCACTGTTTCGGCCGACCAGATGCTGGGCCAAGCGAGCATGCGGATGCGTTTCTTGCGCGACAAGCTGATCGCCGATCTCGATAATCCGGGAAAGATTTTCGTTCTGAAGTCGGCGTGGCGACCCGTCACCGCAGCCGAGATCGAAGCGCTCGGGCGCGCGATTCGGCGTTACGGCTCGGGGGAGTTGCTGTGCGTCTGCAACGCGGATGCAGCGCATCCGGAAGGCGATATCGTCGCAGCGGTACCCGGCATTTTCATCGGATACCTGGACTTCTCCGGCCATCCTGATGCGCCGAGCCGCAAACCAGGGTGGTTGGCACTTTGCCGCAAAATGCTTGGCATAAGCGACGCCACAGCGCGCACGCCGCTATTGGCCGACGCCGGGCCCGGCTGACGCTTCGGGCTTCCGACTAAAGCAGGAATACCGCCAGACCGATCAGGACAACGACGACGAACACGACCACGCCGGCGATGGCGGTGGTGAAGCTGGTCCACGTCTTGGCCCGATCCTCAGTCAGCGCCTCGATCGCTTCGGGTTCGGTGGAGCGGGCATTGCTTTCGCTGGCCATGATATCCCTCGACCGGTTTTGTCACTTTGTACGGGCGGACCGGGTGCCTCGACAAGAGGTTCCGACCCCTGCGCCCGATCACGTGACCCGGTGCCCGCCTTCGGCCACGACGGTCAGGTTGAAGGCGACGTGTCCGAGGCGCCGCAGCATCTCCGGCAAAGGCGGCTGTTTCGGCATCGGGCCATCCGACAGAAAAGCGTGCCACGCCCGCCAGTCGCGTTCGGTCAGGTTCAACGCGCGGCGCCGGTCGTCCGGCGTCAGGCTGATCCGGTCGCTGAGGTCGTGAAACAGATCGAGCTGCGACCGCGCAACCTCAAAGCTCGCTTGCCAATCGAGAGCCGGTACCATCGTAGCCTCCATCCTGCATCAACGCTCAAAAGATGGATTCGGCACAAGGCGCGATTCGGTGCGGCGGGTGGCCGTTTCGTGGCATCACGTTAAAACCGCGTTACCCGCCCGGGCGTGACGGGCCGAGGGCTGTCGCCTATCCTGCGAAGCCGCGGGGGAGGAGAGTCTGGTATGGAACTGGCCCGGGCACGCAAGGCGCGCATGACGCCTCGTCACGGCGGCAGGGTACTGGCGGACGCGCTGGTGGCCCAGGGTATCGACCATGTGTTCGAGGTCCCCGGCGAGAGTTTCCTCGACACGCTCGACGGCCTCTATGACCAGGGCAAGAAGCTGAAGCTGGTGACGTGCCGGTTCGAGGCGGGCGCGGTGAACATGGCCGAGGCATACGGCAAGCTGACCGGCCGCCCGGCGGCGGCGATGGTGACCCGCGGCCCCGGCGCGTGCCATGGCGCCATCAGCGTTCATGTCGCTTTCCAGGACAGCACGCCAATGCTGCTGTTCGTCGGCCAGATCCCGCATCAGGACACCGGCCGGGATGCCTTCCAGGAAGTTGACTACCGGCAGATGTTTGCGCCGTTGGCGAAGTGGGTGACCCAGATCGACTACGCGAAGCGCATTCCGGAAGTGGTCGCCCACGCGGTCGATGTCGCCACCAGCGGACGGCCCGGGCCGGTGGTGATCGCGCTGTCGGAGGAGATGCAGAAGGATATCGTCACGGTTCCGGACCTGCCGCGCGGTGCGGTCAGCCCGGCTTTCCCTGATCCGGAAGCGATGCTCCGCATGCGGAGCATGCTGGCGAAGGCAAAGCGGCCGGTCGCGGTCGTCGGCGGATCGTGCTGGAGCGCCGAGGGCCGCGCCGCCTTGCGGGATTTCCTGGTCGCCAACGATATTCCCGTCACCGTGGGATTTCGGCGGCAGGGTCATTACGACGGCACACAGGCCAATTTCGCCGGCGATCTCGGCGTCGGCTCCGATCCCGGTCTTATCGCCAAATTCAAGGAAGCCGACCTGATCCTGGCGATCGGCAGCCGGTTGGGCGATGCGGTGACGCAGGGCTACACGCTGCTCGACATGGCCGGCAGCGTGCCGATTATCCATGTTCTGCCGGATGGCGCGGACATCGGACGGGTGTTCCGGGTAGCGCTCGGGATCGTCTCCGACCTCAACACGTTTGCAATTGCCGCTGCCGGGCTGGACCCGGTCAAGCCGGCCTGGAGCCGCTGGACCCGGGAACTACGGTCGTTGCGAGAAGCGCAGCGGGCGGTGCCGAACTACCAGGGACCGTTGAACCTCGGCACGGCGATGCGGGAACTGGAGGGGATGCTGACCCCGGACGCGATCGTTACGACGGACGCGGGCAACTTCTCCGGCTGGGCGAGCCGGTTCCTGAATTTCAGCGACGGCCAGCGCTATATCGGACCGACGAACGGCGCGATGGGCTACAGCGTGCCGGCGGCTGTCGGCGCCAAGATCGCATTCCCGGACCGCATGGTCGTCAGCATGGTCGGCGATGGCGGCTTCCTGATGACCGGGCAGGAGATTGCGACGGCATTTCATAACGATATCGCGCCGATCGTGCTGGTGTTCAATAACGGCATGTATGGAACGATCCGGATGCATCAGGAGCGCGCCTATCCGTGGCGGGTGTCCGGCACCAGCCTGACCAATCCCGACTTTCGCAAGTACATTGAGGCATTCGGCGGACATGGCGAAGTTGTGATCGAAACGGCGGATTTCGCACCGGCCTTCCGGCGCGCGGTGGAGAGCGGCAAGCCGGCGCTGATCGAGTTGCAGACCAATCCCGATCAGATCACCACGCGGGCGACGATCGCCGATCTGCGAGCCGGAACGAAACCGCCGAAACGTTCCGCAGCGGGCAAGGCGGAGCGATAGGGCAAGCCTGCCAACGGGCGCGGCAGTTCATGCCGCCCGTAACGCCGTGGCGCTTCCATTGCACAAGCCACATTCCCGGTATTGCCAAGACGGTGGAAATTCATGTGATCGAGCCCGAGGGCCATCAAACACGACAAATGCGCCGGAAGTAAACTTGATGCGGATTGCAAACTATATGCATTGACCTGCTCAATGTAAACGAATATGGAGGCAAAGTTACACCACCACAGGGGTAAGGTCACATGATGACGAGGTCACACGTTCTGATCCTGGCGACGGCCGCTTTCACACTTTCCGCGGCCAATGTTTTCGCCCAGCAACCCGCCACCAGCCCAAGCTCACCTGCCGCGAGCGGTGCCGCTACCGGCGCGCCGGCAGCTAATCCCGCGGCCAATCCCGTCGTGAGTGGAGACAGGTCGACGATCTCCGGCGATAAGGCCGCTACGACAGACCAGAAGACCGAGCAGCAATAAGACCGCCCGAGCAGTGCCGTGGCTGACGCCTGAGGATTGCGGATAACCTTCGCTCAGCCGCTGTTCTAACCGCGCAAACTCCGTACCGGCGTTACCTGCAGGTACGGAGTTTTGCTTTTTGAGGAAGGTCACTTTCGGTATCCCCGCCTCGCCAACACTGACAGGCCATGGTCACTGATCTACACGCGACATTTATGGTTTCGTTTCAGATTGGGTTCCCGCAGATAACATGCAGTTGAACCCGACATGACTGGTCTCCCCTGGAACTCCGTTGGTATCCCGGCGTTCTTTCGGGGTGATGAACCTGTCCCAGCCCGGGTTTCCAAAGGCCAAAACCGACTGGTCAGCTCCCTCCGGCGAGAGGGGGCGCCATTCCGCGGTCAACGTGTATCATCTTCACCCGCTGGCGGCCGGTCCGCTCGCGGGATGGGTCGATACGTTCGCGCGCATTGCCGCCATGGGCTTCAGCCACGTGTGCGTCGCCCCTCCGTTCGAACCTGGCGCGGGCGGCGACATCTTCATCCACGCAACGTTCGACCGGTTGCACCCGGCGCTGGGGTTCGAGGGTTCGGCCGAGCAGGGAATAGCGCTCGCCGCCGATTTCGCCACCAGGACGGGTCTGCGGCTGATGCTGGACATCGCCCCCGGCCAGATCGCCGTCGATTCACCGTTGCGGCAGCGTCAGTCGGACTGGTTCGCCTCCCCTGCCGAAGCGGGTGGCGCCGATCCCAGGCGCGCGCCGCAACGGGTTGACGTCGCGCTGCCGCGGTTCGAGCGCACGTCTCTGACCGATGCCGTCTCGGGCTGGTGGGCCGAACGCATGTCGGTGTTTGTGCGGGCCGGCGTGGCGGGTTTTCGCTGCCTGACGCTCGATCGCGTCCCGGCGTCTTTTTGGCGCCGCCTGCTGGGGTCCCTCCGAGCGGCGAACCCGGACACGTTGTTCCTGGCATGGACCCCCGGGGTGGATTGGGGCGCCGTCCGCTCCCTGGCCGGGGCGGGGTTCGACCTGACCTGTTCCTCTGCCGGCTGGTGGGACGGGCGGGCCTCCTGGTTCCTTGACGAACACGCCTTGCTGCGGGACGTGGCCCCGGCGCTCGCCGGACCGGAGCCGTCATTCCTCGAACGGTTGGCCCGGCGTCTGCCGCCCGGGGCGGACCATGCTGCCGCCTACCGCTTCGCCCTGGGTGTCGCGGTCGCGACCGGCGCGGGCCTCTTTCTCCCCATGGGTTTTGAATACGCAGCCGATCGGCGGTTCGATTCGGCACGGGCGAACCAGGAGGATATGGAGGCGGTTCGGCGGGATGCGCCGCTGGACCTGTCGGGCGACATCGCCGCGGCCATCCGACTGAGCCGGACCATGCCGGAGGCCAGGATCTTGCGCCCGCTGACCGGGCCGGAGTCGCCTGTATCGGCTCTGCTGCGGTCCGATGCGGCGGATATCCGGGACGCGGACGAGGCGGACCTGCTGCTGATCAATCCCGACACCGTCTATCCCGCTGCCCTGCCGTTTTCGCTCTCACCGTTGCCGGCGGCGGCCGGGGCGGCGTTTGAGGTGGACGATGCCGCCGATAGTGCGTTGCGCCCCGGGGAGGTTCGGATTCTGCGGTGTCGCAGGACTCCGGACATCGCCGGCGGCGGTTCGTCCGAGTTGTCCCGCGCCTGGGCCGAATCGACCCGTATCGCGGTCGAGGCGGTGCGGCCGGTGGTTCTGGGCGGCGACTTTCCGGTCAAGACGGTCGTCGGCAGGCGCTTCACCGTCAGCGCCGACGTGTTTGGCGACGGGCATGATGTGCTGGCCGCCGATTTGCTGTGGCGGCCCGCGGACCAGTCCGCATGGCAGCGCATCCCAATGGCAAAGCTTATCAACGACCGGTGGGAAGCCTCGGTCGGGTTGGAACGGGTGGGGCTTTACCATTTTGCTGTAGAGGGCTGGTGGGATCAGTGGGGCACCTTCACCCATGACCTGCATGCGAAGGCGGCAGCCGGCCAGGACGTCAGCCTGGAGATCCAGGAAGGCCGCCATCTGATCGAGCTCGCGGCCGCCCGCTCCACCGGCCCCCTGGCCGAGCGGCTGGCCGCCGCCACGTCGGCTGATGCGGAGACGCTGCTGTCGGATGACCTGAAGGCGGCGATGAAGCAGGCCGATGCCCGCCCCTTCGCCGCCCGCAGCCCGATCTACTCAGCCCGTGCCGATCGGCCGGCGGCGGAGTTCGCGAGCTGGTATGAATTGTTTCCCCGCTCGGCGACGCATGATCCGGCGGTCCACGGCACCTTCCGCTCGGTCATCCAGCGGCTGCCGGACATCCGCGCCATGGGCTTTGACGTGCTGTATTTCCCGCCCATCCATCCCATCGGCCGGGTGAACCGCAAGGGACGCAACAACAGCCTGAAGGCCGGGCGTGACGATGTCGGCAGCCCCTACGCCATCGGCAGCGCCGAGGGCGGGCATGATGCGGTGCATCCCCAGCTTGGCACGCTGGAGGACTTCCGGGCGCTGTTGCGGGCGGCCCATCAGCACGGGCTGGAACTGGCGCTGGATTTCGCCATCCAATGCGCGCCGGACCACCCCTGGGTCACCGAACACCACGACTGGTTCCGCTGGCGGCCGGACGGATCCATGCGCTATGCCGAAAACCCACCGAAAAAGTATGAGGACATCGTCAACCCGGACTTCTACGGCGAGGCCTCGTTCCCCGGCGTGTGGCTGGCATTGCGCGACGTGATCCAGTTCTGGATCGACCAGGGCGTGCGCATCTTCCGCGTGGATAACCCGCACACCAAGCCGCTGCCGTTCTGGCACTGGATGATCGCCGACATCCAAGGCCGGCACCCGGACGTGCTGTTCCTGGCCGAAGCGTTCACCCGGCCCAAGCTCATGTACCGCCTGGGAAAGGTCGGATTCTCGCAGTCCTACACCTACTTCACCTGGCGTGAGACGAAGTACGAACTGACCGAGTACCTCACCGAGCTGACCAGCCCGCCGGTCGCCGACTTTTACCGGCCGAATTTTTTCGTCAACACGCCCGACATCAACCCGGTCTACCTGCAGCACGCCAACCGGGCGGCCTTCCTGATTCGCGCCGCACTGGCGGCGACCCTGTCCGGCCTGTGGGGTGTCTATTCCGGCTTCGAGATCTGCGAATCGGCCCCTCTGCCGGGCCGCGAGGAATACCTGGATTCGGAAAAATACGAGATCCGCCCGAGGAACTACGCCGCACCGGGCAACATCGTCGCGGAGATCGCGGCGCTGAACCGAATCCGCCGCCTGAATCCGGCGTTGCAGAGCCATCTGGGCCTGTCCTTCCACCCGGCGTTCAACGACCAGATCATCCTCTACAGCAAGCCCGACCCGTCCGGCGGCAGCGTCATCCTGGTGGCCGTCAGCCTGGATCCGAACACCGCGCAAGAGGCTGCGATCGAGGTGCCGCTGTGGCGGCTCAACCTGTCCGACCAGGCCGCGGTGCGCGGAACCGATCTCATGCGGGATCAAAGTTTCACCTGGTATGGGAAATATCAGCGCATCCGACTTGATCCG
Organism: uncultured Rhodopila sp.; assembly: GCF_903944925.1. GTDB lineage: Bacteria > Pseudomonadota > Alphaproteobacteria > Acetobacterales > Acetobacteraceae > Rhodopila. The sequence goes on from NZ_CAJATU010000155.1 coordinate 37,807, forward strand.
GGAGACATGCCGTTCTCAGTATGGCGTCTCACCGGAGCAGCCTGAATGAACGTCGCCCATCCCCGTCCGCATGCCGCGGCCCAAACGGCAGCGCTCGACCCGCTATGGTACAAAGACGCGATCATATACCAGATTCACGTCAAGTCATTCTTCGATTCAAACAATGACGGGATTGGCGACTTCCCCGGATTGATTTCGAAGCTCGACTACATCGCCGAAATGGGCGTCAACACCATCTGGCTATTGCCGTTTTATCCGTCGCCGCGGCTCGATGACGGCTACGACATCGCCGACTACCGGGGCGTCCACCCGGATTACGGCACGCTGGCGGACGTCAAGCGCTTCATCGCCGCCGCGCATGACCGCGGCATCCGGGTGATCGCCGAACTTGTGGTGAACCACACCTCCGACCAGCACCCCTGGTTCCAGCGCGCCCGCACCGCCAAGCCGGGATCGATGTACCGCGACTTCTATGTCTGGTCGCAAACCGACCGGAAATATGCAGGCACACGCATCATCTTCGTGGATTCGGAGCGCTCCAACTGGACCTGGGACGACACCGCGCACGCCTATTACTGGCACCGCTTCTACCGCCACCAGCCGGACCTGAACTACGACAACCCGCGGGTGATGCGCGAGGTGCTGTCCGTGCTGCGCTACTGGGCGGAGATGGGCGTCGATGGTCTCCGCCTCGACGCGGTTCCCTACCTGGTGGAGCGCGAGGGCACCAACAACGAGAACCTGCCTGAAACCCACGTCGTGCTGAAGCGTATCCGTGCCGAACTGGAAGCGCATTACCCGGACAAGATGCTGCTCGCCGAAGCGAACCAATGGCCCGAGGATACCAAGGACTATTTTGGCGACGGCGATGAATGCCACATGGCGTTCCATTTCCCGCTGATGCCGCGCATGTACATGGCGATCGCCCGGGAAGACCGCTTTCCCATCAGCGATATCCTGCGCCAGACCCCCGACATTCCGCCGAACTGCCAATGGGCGATCTTCCTGCGCAACCACGACGAACTCACGCTGGAAATGGTCACCGAATCCGAGCGTGACTTCCTTTGGGAAACCTACGCTGCGGATCGCCGTGCGCGTCTGAACCTGGGCATCCGGCGGCGCCTGGCACCGTTGCTGGAACGCGACCGCCGGCGCGTCGAATTGATGAACTATCTGCTGCTCTCCATGCCCGGCACCCCGGTCATTTATTACGGCGACGAGATCGGCATGGGCGACAACATCCATCTCGGCGACCGTAACGGCGTGCGCACGCCGATGCAGTGGTCCTCCGACCGCAACGGTGGATTTTCGCGCGTGGCGGATCCGTCGCGGCTGGTGCTGCCGATGGTGATGGACCCGCTCTACGCGTTTCAGACGGTGAACGTCGAGGCGCAGGCATCCGATCCGCACTCGTTGCTGTCATGGATGCGGCGGACCATCGCGATTCGCCGCCAGTACAAGGTGTTCGGCCGCGGCGGCTACCGGCTGCTGTATCCGAAGAACCGCAAGATCCTGGCCTACCTGCGGGAAAGCGAAGACTCGGTCATCCTGTGCGTCGCGAACCTGTCGCGGACGCCGCAGGCCGTCGAACTCGATCTCTCGGAATTCAACGGCCGCGTCCCGATCGAGCTTGATGGACACTCGGTTTTTCCGCCCATTGGGCAGTTGACGTATCTGCTGACCCTGCCACCCTACGGCTTCTACTGGTTCGAGCTTTCGAAGGCCAATGAGTGGCCGTCCACCCATACGCCGGCACCGGAACCCATGCCCGAATACCAGACCATCGTTATGCGCCGCGACCTCGCGGAGGCCATCCACGCGGTCAAGCCATTGATCGAGCGTGACATCCTGCCGCAGTATCTGGCGAAGCGCCGCTGGTACGCGCTGAAGGACCAGAAGCTGCTCTCCGCCAGGATCGCACTGACGACCCGGCTGCTGGCCGAGGACGTGCTGCTGCTGGAGATCGAAACCGAAACCGCGTCCGGCAAGGCCCGCTGGCTGCTGCCCATCGGCATTGTCTGGGGCGACTTGCCGGCGCCTCCCTTGCCGTCGCAACTCGCCCTCGCCCGCATTCGCCGCGGTCCGAAGGTGGGCCTTCTGACCGATGCCTTCGCGCTGCCCGGGTTCGCCCTCGGCGTGCTGACGGCGCTTGCGGACAAGGACGTGATCGCCACCGAGCATGGCGTGCTGCGGTTCGAACCGACCTCCCGGATCAAGGATGTCGTCGTGCCGGACGGTGTGGAGCTGAACTGGATCTCGGCCGAACAGTCCAATTCCTCGGTGATCGTCGGCGAGATCGCCATCGTGAAAATGTTCCGCCGGGTGACCTCCGGCCCACATCCGGAAGCCGAGATGGGCCGGCATCTGACCGAACAGGGCTTCGCGTACACGCCGGCGCTGCTGGGCGAGGTCGTCCGGGTCGATCCGGCCGGCGTGCGTCATGCGCTGGGAATCGCCCAGGCTTTCGTGCGCAACCAGGGCGATGCCTGGACCTGGACGCTGGAGCTGCTCGTGCGGGGGTTGTCGGACATCACCGCGGGCGACGAGAGCGTGCCGGTCGATGTGACCAACCATGCGGATTATGCGCGGTTCGCCGCCCTGCTGGGCAGCCGCCTGGGCGAGATGCACCAGATCCTGGCACGGCAGTCGCCCGATCCGGCGTTCGAGCCGATCACCGCCACCGCGGCCGATGCGCTGGTGTTCGCCGAACGTGTGCGCGACCAGCTCCTGGATGCCTACCGGGCGATCGATGCGACGGCGCAGATGGATCCCGCGGCCGAGCAGGATCGCACCACAATGCTGGAGACCCGGGAGGCGCTGCTATCCCGGCTGCCGGCGCTGGCCGAGGTGGCAGTGGGTACGACCCTGACCCGCATCCATGGCGATCTGCACCTCGGCCAGATCCTGGTGGTCAACGGCGACGTGTCGATCATCGACTTCGAAGGCGAGCCCGCCCGGCCGGTCGAGATGCGGCGGGCCAAGGATCAGCCGCTGCGCGACGTCGCCGGAGTGCTGCGGTCCTTCGCCTACGCCGCGGCCGTGGTGAAGCGGCGCAGCCTTGCCAGCCATGCCCATTTGCAGGACGACAAGGTGGCGGCTTTTCTCGACAGCTTCGTCGCCCGCTCGACGGAAGCCTTTACGGCAGGCTATCGGGATGCCATTGCATCGACCGAAGCGGAAGCGCCTATTGCCCTGGTATCGGAGTTGCTGGATTTGTTCCTGATCGAAAAGGCGGCCTACGAGGTGGTCTATGAATCGGCCAACCGGCCGACATGGATCGACGTTCCGTTGCACGGGCTTGCCGCTCGCACGCGCCATCTGCTGGGTATCGAGGCTGTTGCATGAATGACATTGTCGTGATCCCGTCGATCTCTCCGGAGCAGTCCTGGCAGCTTTCGCATGGCTGCCTGCGCGATCCGTTCGCGGTGCTCGGGCCGTTTGAAACCGGCGCCGGCCGCTATGTGCGGGCCTTCCTGCCCGGCGCCGAAGCCGTGGAGGTCGTCGCGCGCAGCGACGGGCGGCGTCTCGGCACGCTGTCGCCGACGGAGCCGGCCGGCCTGTTCATGGGCCGGGTGGAGGGGCACGAGCCCTACCGCTTCCGCATCGAGTGGCCGGGCGCGGTGCAGGAGGTCGAGGATTCCTACTCCTACGACCTGCTGCTGAGCGAAACCGACCTGCATCTGTTCAACGAAGGCCGGCTGTTCGAGATCGCCTTCACCCTGGGCGCCAACCCGATGACGATCGACGGGGTGCGGGGGACTCGGTTCGCCGTCTGGGCGCCGAATGCGCGCGCGGTCTCGGTCATCGGCGACTTCGACACCTGGGACAACCGCCGCCACCCGATGCGGCTGCGCTATCCGTCCGGGGTCTGGGAATTGTTCCTGCCGCGCGTCGGGCCGGGCACCCGGTATAAATTCGCGCTGGTCGGGCCGGATGGCGCCCGTTTGCCGGACAAAGCCGATCCGCTGGCGAAGGCGACGGAGCAGCCGCCGGCCACGGCATCGGTGGTGGCCAATCCGGAGCCGTTCGTCTGGCACGACGAAGCCTGGATGGAGAGCCGCGCGCCGCGGCATCGCTACGACGCGCCGCTGTCGATCTACGAAGTCCATTGCGAATCCTGGTTCCGTCCCGGCCACGGCCGCATCGCCAGTTGGGACGAACTGGCCGATCGGCTGGTGCCCTACGTGGTGGAGCTGGGGTTCACGCATGTCGAGCTGATGCCGATCGCGGAATATCCGTTTGGTGGGTCGTGGGGGTATCAGCCGCTTGGGCTGTTTGCGCCGTCCGGCCGGTTCGGGCCGGTGGAGGGGTTCGCCCGCTTCGTCGATACCTGCCACCGCGCCGGTGTCGGCGTGATCATCGACTGGGTGCCGGGACATTTCCCCACCGATGCGCACGGCCTCGCCCGCTTCGACGGCACGCCGCTGTTCGAGCACGCGGATCCCAAGGAAGGATTCCACCAGGACTGGAACACCTTCATCTACAATTTCGGCCGGCGGGAGGTGCAAGGCTTCCTGATCGCCAGCGGCGTCCATTGGCTGGAGTATTTCCATGTCGACGGCCTGCGCGTCGATGCGGTCGCCTCGATGCTGTACCGCGATTACAGCCGCAAGGAAGGCGAGTGGATTCCCAACATCTACGGCGGCCGGGAAAACCTGGAGGCCATCGGCTTTCTGCGCCACTTCAACGCCGTGGCGGAGGAGCGCAGCCACGGCGCCATGACGATCGCCGAGGAATCGACGGCCTGGCCGGGCGTGTCACGCCCGATCCGCGATGGCGGCCTGGGGTTCACCTTCAAGTGGAACATGGGGTGGATGCATGACACGCTGCACTACATGGAGTTCGCGCCGATATTCCGCAGCTATCACCACAACGAGATGACGTTCGGCCTGCTGTATGCGTTCTCCGAGAATTTCGTGCTGCCCTTGTCGCACGACGAAGTGGTGTACGGAAAAGGCTCGCTGATTAACAAAATGCCAGGCGACAACTGGCAGCGTTTCGCCAACCTGCGTGCGTATTTCGGTTTCATGTGGGGCCATCCCGGCAAGAAGCTGCTGTTCATGGGCGGCGAGATCGCGCAATGGAGCGAATGGAATCACGATGCCTCGATTGACTGGAATTTGCTCGATTACGACACGCATCGTGGCATTCAAACACTGGTGCGTGACTTAAACGCGCTCTACCGTGAATACCATGCCTTGCATGAACGCGATTCCATATCGAGCGGCTTTCGCTGGGTCATCGGCAACGACACAGCCAATTCAGTGTTCGCTTTCCTGCGGCAAGGCCATGAAGAAGGCCGGGTGGTGCTTGTCGTTTGCAACATGACCCCGGTTCCCCGGCTGGGCTATGGCATCGGCGTCCCGCGCCCCGGCTTCTGGCGGGAACTGCTCAACACCGATGCGTCGATTTATGGTGGCTCGAACATGGGCAACAACGGAGGCGTCAAAACCGTGCCGGTGCAAATGCATGGCGAAGCGCAGTCACTGTCTCTTACGCTGCCGCCGCTTGCGGTGCTGTATCTCGCTCTCGACTGAGCGGCCCGGCCGGGTTTCCCGGCCTTTTTTGGACCAATTCGCACGGAGCGGTGGAACGACGCGGGCGGGGGCCCGTTTCGGAAACAGACGTCGCTGCCCGATGAAACGGCTTGCGGCATAGATGCGATATTTGACCGCTGTCGATCGCAAGGTTCGCCTAGGAAGCGTGCGACGCGGGCGAGGAAGACAGGCATGAACAACAAGACGTTCCCTGCGTGTCGGTTCGGTGCGATAAAGCTTGATACCGGGACCGTCGCGTTTCGCCTTTGGGCACCGGCACAGGAGACGGTTTCGGTGGCCATCGACGGCGGCGGGCTGCTGCCGATGCAGCGCTCGGCCGATGGCTGGTTCGAGGCGACCGCCCCGGTTCCGCCCGGGACGAAATACCACTACCGCCTGTCCGACGGCCTGATGGTGCCCGATCCGGCGTCGCGGGCTCAGGCGCCGGATGTGCACGATGCCAGTGTCGTCGTGTCAGACGACTTCGTCTGGCGGCACCAGGAGTGGCGCGGCCGGCCGTGGACGGAGTCCATCATCTATGAGGTTCACGCCGGAGCCGCAGGCGGGTTTCGCGGCATCCGCGACGACCTGCCGCGGCTGAAACGCCTCGGCGTCACCGCGATCGAACTGATGCCGGTCAACGATTTCCCGGGCCGCCGAAACTGGGGCTACGATGGTGTGCTGCCCTTCGCTCCCGATTCGGCCTACGGCACGCCGGAGGATCTGAAGGCCTTGATCGACACGGCCCATGGCCTTGGTCTGATGATGTACCTGGACGTGGTGTACAATCATTTCGGCCCCGATGGTAACTACCTTGGCAGCTACGCCCCGCAATTCTTTCGCGACGACGTGCATACGCCGTGGGGCCCGGCCATCGACTTTCGCCGCCACGAGGTGCGGGAGTTTTTCATCAGCAACGTGCTGATGTGGCTGATGGAGTATCGCTTCGACGGGCTGCGCTTCGACGCCGTCCACGCCATCCAGGAGCAGGACTGGGTGGAGGAAATGGCCGCCGTGGTGCACACCACTGTCGAGCCGGGACGGCATGTGCACCTGATCCTGGAGCATCACAACAACGCCTCGCATTTGCGCAAGGCAGTCGATGCGCAGTGGAACGACGACGGCCACAATGTGCTTCATGTTCTGCTCACCGATGAGGACGGCGGCTACTATGCCGACTATGCCGGCGACCCGGCCGCGAAGCTCGCCCGCGTCCTGGCGGAGGGTTGGGTGTACCAGGGCGAGCGGTCCGAGTATCTCAAGACTGACCGCGGCGAACCCTCAGCCGATATCCCGCCCCACGCGCACGTCCTTTTCCTGCAGAACCACGACCAGATCGGCAATCGCGCATTCGGCGAGCGGCTGACGACGCTCACCTCCGCACCGGCGCTGGAGGCGGCAATCGTCCTGCAAATGCTCTGCCCGCAGATACCTCTGCTGTTCATGGGCGAGGAGATCGCGTGCACGACACCGTTCCTGTTCTTCACCGACCATCACAACGAGCTTGCGGACGCGGTGCGCGAGGGACGCCGGCAGGAATTTGCCGGATTTCCCGCCTTCGCCGATCCGGAGAAGCGCGAGCAGATTCCGGACCCGAACGCGGCGGCTACTTTTGCCGCCTGCCTGCCCCGCCCCGCCGGCTCCGAATCGGATGAGCGCTTCGCGTTGTATCAACGATTGATCGAACTGCGGCTGCGTGAGATTGCGCCCCGGCTGCGCGGCACGACGTCGACCGGCGCCAGGGCGATCGGACCGAAAGCGGTTATCGCGGGCTGGCGCCTGGGTGACGGCTCGCGTCTGACGATTGTAACGAATTTGGGAGCGGAGACGGTTTCGTTCGATGTCCCACCGGGCCGTCTGCTCTATGCGTCCGGCGACCCGCGGGGTCCCGGACCGGTGACAGCCGCCTATCTGGAGAGTGGTGCATGAGCGACGAAGTCCTACGCGATCTCGCCCGTAGGGCGGGCATCGCGGTCGAATGGCAGGACTATGCGGGTCGGCCGCACGTTGTTTCGGCGCCGGTTCTGCGCCGTGTGCTGGCCGCCCTGGGGCTTCCCGCGGATACCGGTCGCGAGTTGTCGTCCAGCCGCCGGGTCCTGAGCAAACGCAGCAGCCTGGCGGACCTGCCGCCATTGGTGACCGCCGTGGCGGGACGCCCGACCCGCCTGGATGTCGGCGGCAATGAATCGCAGCCGGCCGAGCTGCTGCTGGAACGCGGCGACGTGCGTGAGATCGCCCTGTTGCCCGCCCGCGGCCGCCTGCGCATTCCCGCCATCGCCGAGATCGGCTATCACCGCCTTCGCGTCGAAGACCGGGAGATCGTGCTGGCGGTGTCGCCCGCGCGGTGCCGCTCGATTGAGGACGTGGTTCCCGATGCGCGCCTGTGGGGCCTGGCGGCACAGCTTTACGGCCTCAACCATCCCGGCGACGTCGGTATCGGCGATCTTGCGGGCGCGGCCGAACTGGCACGCGTGGCCGGGCAGCGGGGGGCCGATGCCATCGCGCTGAGTCCCATGCACGCATTGTATGCCGCGGACCCGGAGCGATTCGGGCCCTATTCGCCGTCGAGCCGGCTGTTCATGAATCCGCTGCATGCGGCGCCGGAGCTGGTCTTCGGCAAGCCCGCCTACGCTGCGGCACTCAGCGCAGTGCCCGGCGCCGAGCCGGGGCTATCGAACGGCCTGATCGACTGGCCGGCGGCTTCGGCGGCCAAATATGCCGTGCTGCGCAAGCTGTTCGACAGCTTCCTGGACGGTGGCGACTGGGACGGCGCCCTGGGCGCGGACTTCGCGCGGTTCCGGGCGGATCAAGGTCCGCTGCTTTATGAACACGCGTGCTTCGAGGCGCTGCACGCCGCACGCATGCCGAAGCGGCAGTGGCGCACCTGGCCGGCCGATTTGCGCGATCCACGCTCCGCGGCGGTGGCGTTCTTCGCCGAGTCGCAGCCGGAAGAAATTTTGTTTCACCAGTTCCTGCAATGGATAACCGATCGTTCTGTCAACGAGACACAGCTCGCCGCGCGGCAGGCCGGCATGCGAATCGGGCTCATCGGCGACCTCGCCGTCGGCATGGACCCCGAGGGCAGCCACGCCTGGAGCCGCCAGGGCGACATCCTGCTCGGCCTGACCATCGGCGCGCCACCGGATCTGCTGAACCCCAAGGGCCAGGACTGGGGCCTGACCGGATTTTCGCCCCGCGCGATGGAAGACAACGGGTTTGCACCGTTCCTCGCCACGTTGCGCTCGGCCATGCGTCACGTCGGCGGTATCCGGGTCGATCATGCGATGGGGCTGGCGCGGCTGTGGCTGGTGCCGGAGGGCGCGTCACCCGCCGACGGCGCCTATCTGAACTACCCGGTTGTCGATCTGTTGCGCCTGCTGGCGTTGGAGTCGGTCCGACACAACGTCGTCGTGATCGGGGAAGACCTTGGAACCGTGCCTGAGGGTTTCCACGATATGCTGGAACAAGGCGGGATCCACGGCATGCGTGTTCTATGGTTCGAGCGTGATACGCAGGCTGATTTCATCCCGCCGCGCGGCTGGGGCAGCAGCGCGGTGGCGATGACCTCGACCCACGACCTTCCGACCGTTGCGGGCTGGTGGAAGGGCAGCGATATCGAGGTCCGGCATGAACACGGCCGCCTTGGCGAAGGCGTCGATCCCGCCGCCATTCGTGCCGAACGCGAAAAAGATCGGCCTTTGCTTTGGGACGCCTTTTTGCGCGAGCACGTCGGCGAGGGACCAGTTCCGTCCCCGGAAGAAACCGGTCGCGTCGTGGATGCCGCGGTGAAATACGTTGCGAAGACGGAAGTTCCATTGTCGCTGATCCCGCTTGAAGATTTCCTCGGCGAGGAGGCGCAGCCGAACCTGCCCGGTACGGTGACGGAACATCCAAACTGGCGCCGGCGGCTGCAGGTCCCGGCGGCCGAGATCCTGCAGGAGGAAGCGGTGGCGCGGCGGATAGACTTCATGGCGGCGGAGCGACCGCGGCAGTGACGCAGACCGGTTTCGCCCGTCCGCGGGCGACGATGCGGCTTCAGCTCCACAAGGATTTCACCTTCGCCGATGCGAAGTCGCTGATCCCGTATCTTGTCGATCTGGGCATCAGCCATGTCTATTCGTCGCCGATCCTGACGGCTCGGGCGGGATCGATTCACGGATACGATGTGGTGGACCCGACTTCGGTGAATCCGGAACTGGGCGGGGAGCCGGAGCTGCGCAATTTCGTTTCTGCGCTGCGAGCCGCGGGGCTGGGGCTGATTGTCGATATCGTGCCGAACCATATGGCGGTGGGGGGCGCCGACAATCCCTGGTGGACCGAATTATTGCGGCATGGCCGCGCCAGCCGGTATGCCAATTTCTTCGATGTGGACTGGGAGTGCGGCGATCCTGACCTGCGCGGCAAGGTGCTGGCGCCATTCCTGGGACGCCCGTACGGAGAAGCCCTGGCGGCCGGGGAGATCCGGCTGGCGCAATCGCCCAAGGGCGAGCCGGTTGTTCGTTACTTCGATAACGATTTTCCCATCGATCCCAACGACTATGCCCATGTTGCCGAGTGCGGGTTCGAATCGTTCGATACCGCCAACCCGAGCGGTCGCTGCCAGCTTCATACGCTGCTGGAACGTCAGCATTACCGCCTGGCGTGGTGGGGCGTGGCCGGTGACGAGATCAACTGGCGGCGGTTCTTCGACATCAACGGCCTCGCCGGGCTGCGGATCGAAGATCCGAACGTGTTCGAAGAAACCCATGCCACGTTGTTCCGGCTGTATGCGGATGGCCTGATCGACGGATTCCGGGTGGACCATGTGGATGGTTTGTCCGACCCGCCGGGATATTGCCGCCGCTTGCGCCAGCGTCTCGATGAACTGGCACCGGATCGACGGGCCTATCTGGTGGTGGAAAAGATCCTCGGCGCGGGCGAGTCGCTGCCGCCGGATTGGGACGTTGACGGCACCAGCGGTTACGACTTCATGGATCAGGTCAGCGCGGTGCAGCACCATGCCTCGAGCGAGGACGCGCTGGCACGGCTTTGGCACGACCTGACGCAGCGGCCGGCGGCGTTCGAGCAGGAAGAAGTCACCGCCCGCCGGGAAATCCTGCAGCGCGGATTCGAGGCTCAGCTTGGCGCGGTGACATCCGCGCTGCACACATTGGCGCGTCTCGATAACAGGACCCGGGACACCTCGGCGGCGGCGATCCGGCGCGGGCTCATTGCGCTTCTCTCGCATTTCCCGGTCTATCGCGGATATGCCGCAGGACTGAAACGATCGGCTTTGGATCAGGTCGCATTCGGCAAGGCTTTGGACGCCGCGAAGGCTGGCTCACCGGGTTCGGCGCATGCCGTATTGGATCGCATCGATCGCTGGCTGGGCGGCGATGAGGGCGGCCGCAACACGTTGCAGTTGCGCAAACTGGCCGGCACGCGGTTCCAGCAACTCAGTGCCCCGGTCGCCGCCAAGGCGGTGGAGGACACAGCGTTTTACCGCTACGGGCGTTTGCTGTCGCGCAACGATGTCGGTTTCGATGCCGCCCGCCTCGGTGCATCCATCGACTCGTTCCATCAAGCCAACGCCGAACGGCTGGCTGCGTTTCCGGACGGGATGCTGGCAACGGCGACGCACGACCATAAGCGGGGCGAGGATCTGCGTGCCCGCCTCGCGGTGATCAGCGAGGTGCCGGCGGCGTGGGACGCATTCGTCCGCCGGTGCCTGGAGCTGGATGCGGGCGCTGGCCGCCCCGATCCGGGCGACGAGATCATGTTGTACCAGATGATCGTCGGGGCCTGGCCGCTGGACCTCGACGCGTCCGATCCGGCCGGAATTGGCAATTTCGTCGAACGGCTGGCGGCCTGGCAGCAAAAGGCGTTGCGCGAGGCGAAACTTCGCACCGACTGGACCGAACCGCATGAGGACTACGAGACGATCGCACGGGATTTCCTGCACCGGTTGTTCGAACCGGCAACCGGCTTCCTGCAGCTTGCGCTTCCATTCATCGACTTGATCGCACCGGCAGGGGCCGTGAACGGACTGTCCCAGGCCGCGCTGAAAATGACCGTGCCGGGCATGCCGGATTTCTTCCAGGGCACCGAGTTCTGGGATTTCAGCCTGGTCGATCCCGACAATCGCCGCCCGGTCGATTACGACCGCCGCCGCGCCGCGCTGGCAGCCGAACCGGAAGCACCGTCGCTGCTGGAATCGTGGTGCGACGGACGGGTCAAGCAGGCGCTGATCCATGCGGTCTTGGATCTGCGGCGGCAGGCCGAGCCATTATTCGCTCGGGGGTCCTACCTCCCGTTGGCGGTCGATGGACCGTTGGCCGACCGGTTCATTGCCTTTTCTCGGGTGGATACATCCTCCGCGATGATCGTTGTGGCGCCTCGCCTGGTGCACGGCCTGTTGGGTGACGGGTTGCAGTTGGACCCCGACGCCCTGCGGCAAAACACGCTTCTCCTGCCCCCGGACCTGCACAGCCGATTGGCGCGAAGTGTTTTTGGCGGGGCGGTAACGACGCAGCCGGAGCTTCGTATCGACACGCTGTTGGCGCACTTTCCCGTGGCCGTGCTGCATATGATTGAGTCTGCGTGAAGCCGCCGCGCGCACTATAGAACCGAAAGCACGGGATTGCGTTCAGGAGACGATACCGCGCGATACTCGCCCGGTTCGTTTTGAAGGACGACATTGATGACTTTTATCTCACGCTCGCTGCTGCTGTCGGCGGCGTTGCTCGCGGCGCCTTTGACGGGCGCGATGGCGCAAAACAGCAATCCGGCAGGGAATTACGGCAGCAACCGGTCAGCGACGGCTGCGCCGGGCACGGCCGACAGCACAGCCTCGTCCGGAATGACCACCGGTGACGTGCACTCGCGCGGGACCATGCAAAGCTACTCGGGCACGGCAGCGAATCCGCGAGTGCCGGGCGGGACGGGCCGAACCGTGGTTCCCGGGTCCAACAGCAGTCAGGCGCGCGCCGCAACCGGAACCGGAAACATGCGGACTGACGCGACGACCGGCGGCAGCAGGTAGGTTGTCGGCGTCGTTATGACCCGAGCGTGACGTCGCCCGCGACGATCCGCAGGCGACCGGACGGGGTGTCCAAAAGCAGTGCCCCGTCCGCGTCCATGCCGGCAAAGGCGCCCGTTACGGGCTTGCCGCCGGAGTTCGCCCGGATTGCGGCGCCTACTGGATATGACCGCTTCAGCCATTGGTCGCGTATCGGTGCAAATCCCTCGCGCGACCAGGCTTCCACATGGCGGGCGAGGCGATCCAGCAGGATATCCCGCGCCCCCTCCACCGAGGCGATACCGCCGGACGCGACGATGGTGGTCGCCTTGTAAGGGATGTTTGTCGGCGCTTGCAGGACATTCAGGCCGATGCCGATGATGGTAGCCTCATCCACCTGCTCCAGCAAAATACCGGCGATTTTTGCGCCGGTTACCAGTACATCGTTTGGCCATTTCAGCGTCGCGCGGGTTTGCGGCGGCAACAGCGTGTCCACCGTGTCGGCGACTGCCAGCGCGGTGACAAAGCTCAGTTCAGCGGTGCGGAAAGCTGGCTCGCCGGTGCGCAGCAGGATCGAGATATACAGATTTCCTGGCGGGCTGACCCAGGTATGCGTGAGCCGCCCGCGACCGGATGATTGTTCGTCGGCGTGGACGACCGTGCCGTGCGGGGCGCCCTCGGCGGCCAGCCGGCGGGCTTCGTCGTTGGTGGAGCCGATGATCTTGTGATGCGTTACGCTGAACAAGCCCATGCGATCCTAGCCCCGTGCCAGCGTCCGCCATAGCACTGTCGCGACCGGACGCCGATGGGGGTCAACTCTCCAGTTCGCTGTCCCAGTACAGGTAATCGCGCCAGCTCTGGTGCAGGTAGTTGGGCGGGAACGCGCGGCCGTTATCCTGCAGCTCCCACGTGGTGGGCTGCCGGGGCGCCGAGCGCGGGAACATGCGGATTTCCCGCGGCAGGTACGACCCCTTGCGCAGGTTGCAGCTTCCGCAGGCGGTGACGACGTTTTCCCAGGTCGTGCGGCCACCGCGGCAGCGCGGAATCACGTGGTCGAAGGTCAGGTCCGGTGCCGGGTAGCGGTTCCCGCAATACTGGCAGTGAAAGGCGTCGCGCAGGAACACGTTGAACCGGGTGAAGGCCGGGCGGCGGGCGGACGGGATGTAGTCCTTCAGCGCGATGACGCTGGGCAGGCGCATCGTCATGCTGGGCGAGTGGACCTCGGTCTCATACTCGGACAGCACCGAGACGCGATCCATGAACACCGCCTTGACCGCGTCCTGCCAGGACCACAGGGATAACGGAAAGTAGGAAAGCGGACGAAAGTCCGCATTCAGCACAAGCGCGGGAAAATGCTGTCCGCCGTCAGGCAAGCGCTGCTCCCATTCACTCGGAACGCAACACCCGGGCGGTTATCCATCGTCCAGCCGCCAGATATTGTGCGCCGCCGAAAACCTATCCGCTTTATGACAGACGCCCATCCGCGCCGCAACCCGCGTTATCAACAGCCCGTGGAACGTCACTGTTTCATCACGAAAACCCCTTCTGCAGTGCCAGCGCGCCGAAGGAGATTCCGGTGTCGTCGATCCCGTGGCCAAGCCGCGCGATATAATGCGCCTCCACGGGCACCGCGGCGGCCGTCAGTGCGGCCTCGGCATCGCGGGAGCGGGCGACCGGGACGACCTCGTCGGCCTCCCCGTGCACCAGCAGCACCGGGGCGTGGTTCCTGATCTCCTTCGACAGCGACTCCGGGGCGACCAGGGCGCCGGAAAATGCCAGGATGGCGCGCGGGGCGGCGGCGTGTCGCAGGCCGGTGAACAGCGACATCATCGCCCCCTGGCTGAAGCCCATGATCGCGTAGTCGGTCAGCTCCAGCCGCGCCAGTTCGGCGTCGAGGAAGCCGTGCAGGTAAGGCGCAGCGGTCCGCACGCCGGCTTCCATGACGGCCGGCGAGCGATCCGCGACGCTCCACCATTGGCGGCCGAAAGCGGAATCGTGCGGGAAGGGTGCATGCACCGAGGCGAAGATCGCGTCCGGGCAGGCCTGCGCCCAGGATGGCGCGAGGTCGATCAGGTCGAAGGCATCGGCGCCGAGGCCGTGGCACAGCACGACAAGCTGCTTCGGCTTGGCCTTGGAGGCCGGTCCCCAATGGATGGCGTCAAGCGTCGGCATGCTGGTGTCTCCCGTTGGATGGAGGTTACGGTAATGTGGTGCCGATGTCAGTTACCACACGCTTCGCGCCCAGCCCGACCGGATACCTGCATCTGGGCCACGCTTTCTCCGCCTTCAACGCCCGCAAGCGGGCGCGGGACGCCGGCGGGCGGTTCCTGTTGCGGCTGGAGGATATCGATCCGGCCCGCTGCCGCCCGGAGTTTGCCGCCGCCATAGTGGAAGATCTGAACTGGCTCGGACTCGATTGGGACGGCCCGGTGCGGGTGCAATCCGAGCATCTGGCCGAGTATCGCGCCGTGCTGGATCGCCTGGCCGCGCAGGGCCTGGTCTATCCGTGCTTCTGCACTCGGTCCGACGTCATGCGGGAGCTGTCCGCATCGGCGGCCGCACCGCATGCGCCGGACGGTGCGCCGCTATACCCCGGCACCTGCCGCCGCCTCTCCCCCCGTCAACGCGCCGATCGGCTGGGCGCCGGGGAACGGTGGGCGTTGCGGCTGGATATGGCGGCTGCGCTGCGGCCCGGGCTGTTTTATGAGGAAGCCGGGGAAGGCCGCATCGCCTGCCATCCGGAGGCGTTCGGCGACGTGGTGCTGGCCCGGAAGGATGCGCCCGCCAGCTACCATTTGTGCGTGACGCACGATGATGCGGTGCAAGGGGTTACCCTGGTGACCCGCGGCGAGGATTTGCGGCCGTCAACAGACCTGCACCGCCTGATCCAGGCATTGATGGGCTGGCCGGTTCCCGCCTATGCGCATCACAGGCTCATCGTTGACACCGACGGCAAGCGTCTCGCGAAGCGGAACCGCGCGGTAACGTTACGCGACATGCGGGAACGCGGCATCCCGCCAATGGAGATTATCGAGCGGCTGCGGGCAGAGGCTCCGCCCGCGCCCTGAACCCGGGCGCGGAACGGAGGCACCCTATGGCTCAGTAGTAGTGCCAATGCCCGTGCTGCCAGTGGCGATGGTGGTAGTGGTGGTGGTCATAATAGTAGTCCACACTCGTAACCAGCCCGTGGGCCGGAGCGACATGGAGTGCCGCGGCGGACGGAGCGGCCGAGGCATGGGTGGCCGTCATCGCGAACAAGCCTCCCAGTGCAGCGGCGGCAATAAGCATTTTACGCATCGAAACGTGCTCCTGTGTTGGTGACGGATATAAGGCGGCTGAGTTGGCCGGAAGGGCGACAACATCAAGGCATGTTCGCGACGTTTGGTTGCGAACTGTGCCACCCGGCAGCTTGGCCGGGGAGTGAGTTTCCGGACGACGCCTTCCGTTGACGCAGGGCAACCAATTCCGCTTGCCACTTTCCATCGAAGGAAGCAGGTTTTGTTGCACTGTTGAGCTGCGTCAATGAAGCCGGACGCGAACAGGCGCCAGTTCAGTGCAATTGTCGATGTCTCTCTGACCGAAGGCCGCCATGCAATGTTGAACGCCGGGGATCGGGAACGCCCGTTGTCGCCGCTTCCGGTGGCCCCTGCGGAGACACCGTCCCATGTATGAAAATGCCGCGATCCTCGCCGCTGTCGTGCTGATTTACAGCGCGGCGGCCGGGCGTGTGGAGCGCTCCTGGCTGAGCGGTCCCATCCTGTTCACGGTCTTCGGGCTGGTGCTCGGGCCGGCCGGTTTCGGTGTGCTGCAACTGCAACTCACCTCGGAGAACCTGCGTACGCTCGCTGAACTCGCGCTGTCGATGGTGCTGTTCACCGATGCGGCCCGGGCCGATCTTGGGGTTGTCCGGCGGACGGTTGCGTTGCCTGAAAGGCTGCTGCTCATCGGCTTGCCGCTGACCATCGTACTCGGGTTCCTCGTCGGCCTCGTGGTGTTTCCCGGCATCGATATCCTGGAGGTCGCGTTGCTCGCCGCGCTGCTCGCGCCGACGGACGCGGCGCTTGGCGCCCCGGTGGTGAGCAATGCGGCCGTGCCGTCGGCCACGCGCGAGGCGCTCAACCTGGAAAGCGGACTGAACGACGGGATCTGCGTGCCGGTCGTGATCATCCTGCTCGATTTCGCCATCGGCCATGAGATCACCGGCGGCACCGCGCAGCACATCCTCTTCGTCGTCACCGAGGAGATCGGCATTGGCCTGCTGACCGGGCTGGTGCTGACCGGCCTCGCGGCGGTGCTGCTCAAGTTTGCGGTTCGGCGGGGTTGGAGCGGCATGCATTGGGAGCACATCCCGGTCGTCGCGCTCGCCGCCCTCTGCTTCACCGCCGCGCAGGCGCTTGGCGGCAGCGGCTTCATCGCCTGCTTCACCGGCGGATTGCTGTTTGGATCTCTGCAAGGCGAACGCAAGCAGGAGCTGCTGGGTGGCGCGACCAGCACGGGTGAGGTTCTGGCGCTGCTGACATGGGTGGCATTCGGCGGTCCGGTGCTTGGCAGGCTGCTGGGACAGATCACCTGGCAGGCAGCGCTCTATGCGGTGCTGAGCCTGACCGTGATTCGGATGCTTCCGGTGTTTCTGTCGCTTGCCGGGACGGGCATGAGCACCGGCCGGAAGTTGTTCATCGGCTGGTTCGGGCCGCGCGGCCTCGCCAGCATCGTGTTCGCCGTCATTGTCTTCGATGCCGGATTGCCGGGGCGCAGCACGCTGGCCGTGACGACCGCATGCACTGTCCTGCTCAGCGTGATTGTGCACGGCATGACGGCGAACCCGGTGATCGCGGCCATGTGGGGCAGCGGCCGAGGGGAAGGCGGGGAAAAGTCCGGCTGAGATTGCCGCACGCCGGCCGGTGCGGAATGTTGTAGACAGTTCGGCTAACCTCTGCACCCGGTTGGACAATGATGCCGCACGATTTCGACGCGCTCGCCGCCGGTCCCGGCCTGGCGCTCTACATTCATTGGCCATTCTGCCTGGCGAAGTGCCCGTACTGCGACTTCAACTCCCACGTGCGCGACCGCATCGATCAGGAGCGGTTTGCCCGGGCGCTGCGCCGGGAACTGGCGACCGAGGCGGCCCGCCTGGGGCGGCGGCGGCTGACATCGGTGTTCTTCGGCGGCGGCACGCCCAGCCTGATGGACCCGGCGACCGTCGCGGCGATCCTCGACGACGCGGCGCGGCACTTCGATGCGGCGGACGATCTGGAAATCACCCTCGAAGCCAACCCGACCAGCATCGAGGCGGGCCGCCTCGCGGACTACCGGGCCGCGGGCGTCAACCGTGTCTCCATCGGCATCCAGAGCCTCGATGAAACCGGTCTGCGCACCCTCGGGCGGCAGCACTCCGCCGCGGAGGCGGTTACGGCGCTGAGCCTGGCGCGGCGGCTGTTCCCGCGCGTGTCGTTCGATCTGATCTACGCCCGCCCCGGGCAGGATTTGCCGTCCTGGCGGGCGGAACTGCGCGCCGCGCTGGCGATCGCGTCGGACCACCTGTCGCTGTATCAATTGACCATCGAGCCGGCGACGCCGTTCGCCGCGCTGCACCGGCAGGGCCGGATCGTCCTGCCCGACGACGACACCGCCGCCGCGCTGTATGAAGCGACGGAGGAGGAATGCGCCCGCTCCGGCCTGCTGGCCTATGAGATCTCCAACTACGCACGGCCCGGCCAGGAGAGCCGGCACAACCTCGCGTATTGGCGCTACCACGATTACGCCGGCATCGGCCCGGGCGCGCACGGACGCGTCACGATCGATGGCGCCTTGCGGGCGACTCGGCGCCACCGGGCACCGGAGCCGTGGGCCGAGCGGGTGGAACGCTCCGGCGAAGGGACGACCTCCGACGAGGCGATCGAGGCGCCGGAACGGGCCAGGGAGGCGCTGCTGATGGGGCTGAGGCTGGCGGAAGGCATCGACCTGGCGTGGTTTGAAGCCCGCACCGGACAGACGCTCGCCCAGTCGGTCGATGGCGACGTCCTGGCGCATGCGATTGACGCCGGTTATCTGACGGTGACACCAAATCTTCTTATTGCGACGAAGGCGGGGCGGATACGACTGGACTCGCTGCTCGGCCTGCTGGTGGTGTGAAGGCTATTCCTTCGCGGCGCCGGACATTTTGGCGAAGGCCATGCGGTCCTTGTTCTCCCGCATCAGCATCGTGAAGCCCGGGATCGTGTCCAGCCCGAAATTCAGCGGCAGCCCGGTATCCTCGTCCGCCTGGATCTTGGCATAGCTCTGACCGGCGACCTTTTCCCACTTGCCGGCGGGCTTCTTGACCTCCAGGTTCGCCACGGTCGCCTTGAACACCATCCGGACGATCGCCTCCTGCGGGCGGGACGGCTTGGTCAGGCTCGGGCAGCCGGCAATGAGCTGCCAGCCGTTGCGCATTGCCCACTCGGTCAGTTCGTCCTTGTCCATGCCGCGTCCCCATATGACCCTGATACCGTAGAGGCTGCGCCGCCGCCGGACCAGCCCCGCGATGCAATATCGCAATGTTGCCTTGCGGTTGTCGCTCGTGATGCTCATGTAGTGTCCGGTTGGTATCCGGTTCGGCGAACGCAATTTCGTCCGCGTCATCATCCGCCGCCGGAGCTCAGCGCTGACAGGGAAATTGAAATGACG
The DNA here is from genome assembly GCF_903944925.1 of uncultured Rhodopila sp. Classification (GTDB taxonomy): domain Bacteria; phylum Pseudomonadota; class Alphaproteobacteria; order Acetobacterales; family Acetobacteraceae; genus Rhodopila. The sequence continues at coordinate 57,007 of NZ_CAJATU010000155.1, forward strand.
AATTCGAACGCCTTCGCCTTGAGAGAATCCGGCCTGAACGACTTCCTGTTTGCCGAAGTGGGCACGGAACTCAACGGCTCGCGGCTGACCATCCTGTCGGTGCTGGCCCGGCTCGGGCAGGATCCGTGGGCGGAGGCGGCGCGCTGGGCAAAGCAGCCGAAGGCCGCGACGATCGACAAGCTGGCGCAGAGCATTGCCCAGATGCCGTTGGAACCCGAGGCGATTGCCGACGCCCGTACCACCGCTTCCCGGCTTATCCTGCTGCTGCCGTCGCAGGTTCAGGCGCCTCGTTCCGACAATAAGCCGGCTGCGGCGAAGACCAAATTGCCGCAATGGGCGTTGCTGGCGGTGTTCGGCGTGGCGCTTGTCCTGGGCATAACCTTCAGCCTGATGCCATCGATGACCCACACCGAGTCGGTCATGCCGTTGTCGGCGCTTTCGACCCAGCCCGCTCCGGCAAAGTAGGCCGGTTATCCCGGCTGGGGGCCAGGCGGCCTGCGGGTCATTTTTTCCGCGGTTTTGTGAAGGCCGGCGGTTCCAGCGTCGTCACCAGGGCTGCCCGAACCTTCTCCAGCGGCTCGTCCCAGGCGCCGGGCTTTTGTTGCCGGAACAGCCTGACGGTCGGGTACCACGGGGTATCCTCACGCTCCAGCAGCCAGCGCCAATCGGCCGCCTTGGGGATCAGCACCCAGGCCAGCTTGCCCAGCGCGCCGGCCAGATGACCCACCGCGGTATCGACGGTGATGATCAAATCGAGGTTCTCCATCAGCGCCGCCGTCTCGCCGAAATCCGTCAGGTCATTGCTGAAATCGGTCATGCCCGGGAACAGCTTCAGGCTATCAAGATCGCGCGCCGGCATCGGCTTTTGCAGCGACACGAATGACGCGGGTCCGGCATTGCCCAGCGCCTGCAGGTGCGCCAGCGGCATGGAGCGCCGGCGATCGTTCGGATGCGTCGGCCGGCCGGTCCAGGCCAAGCCGATGCGTTTGACATCTCGCGGCAGCGACTCGTCCAAACGCTGCCGCCAATGCTCGATCCGAGCCGGATCGGCCTTCAGGTAAGGAATTTCGGCGGGAATAGTGTCCAGCCGGGTATGGAACAGGTATGGCAGGCTGGACAGGCGGCAATGCACCGCGTGGCCAGGGACATCCGTCCAGCGATGGCAGTAGCGCGCCACGCCGGGGATGTTGGACAGCAACGGCGCCATCTCCGCGCTGCAGCCGACGATCACCTCCTGGCAGCGTTTGGCCGCCATCGGGATGTAGCGGGCGAACTGGATCGTATCGCCATAGCCTTGGTCGCCCACCAGCAGCAGCTTGCCGTTCGGGATGTGCATGCCGTTCCAGACCGCCGAGGTCATCGCCGGCATCGTCGTCTTGCCCGCCTCGGTCAGGTTGCGCCACTCATACTCAATCCAGCCGGCATCGAAATCGCCCGCGGCGAGCAGCGTCTGCGCCAGCGCGAGGTGGCCGTCGGCATGGTCGTGCTTCAGGCCGATGGCTCGCAGCAGGCAGGCGGTGGCGCGCTCGCGGTCATCGACATCGACGAATATGAGTGACAGATTGACCAGATGTTCGGGATTGTTGGGATCCAGCCGGATCGACTCCTGGCCCGCGGCCAGCGCCTCCTCCATCCGGTAGGTCGCGCGGCAGAGTGAGCTGAGATGCGCATACCATGTCGCGTTGCCCGGCCGCAGCTCGATCGCCCGGCGCAACAGCGCCACGGCCGCATCGGAATTGCCGGCCATGCCGGTGATGATCCCCTGGAGCGCCAGCGCTGCGGGGTGATCCGGCGCGGCGGCGAGAACGTCGGCGCAGATGCCGCTCGCCTCATGCAGCCGCTTTGCCTGGGCCGCCGCCTGGGCGCGGGCCAGCGCCTGATCCGCGGTTTCGCCGCTGCTGGTGGTGACGGCGGGGGCCGGCTGGGGCCGCGCCTGGCCGTTGGTTGATTGCGGAAGGGGATTGGTTGCGCTCATGCCCGGGAACTTGCCCTGTCAGTGCGGCTTGCCGCAAGTGCTGCCTCCGACAATCGTATGCGCGGCTTTCCGCCGCGCCGGACGGAATCTTGACGGCGGCTGGGGAATGGGCCTAAACCGCGCTCCTTGGATGGCGGGCGTAGCTCAGTTGGTAGAGCGCCAGGTTGTGGTCTTGGATGCCGTGGGTTCGAGTCCCATCGCTCGCCCCATCTTTCCCCTTCCCCTATGACGGCGCATCGGATCGCCGGCTTGGTGTTGGCCGGTGGCCAGGCGCGACGCATGGGCGGCGGCGACAAGGGGCTGCTGACGGTCGGCGGCCGCAGCATGCTCGCGGCGGTGATCGCGGCTCTGGATTTGCCGGTCATGGCGATCAGCGCCAACGGCGATCCGTCGCGGTTCGACGGGTTCGGGTTGCCGGTTTTGCCGGATGGCGAATTTGCCGATCAGGGGCCGCTCGCCGGGGTGCTGGCCGGGTTGGAGTGGGCTGACGGGCAGGGGATGACGGCCTTGCTGACGGCGCCTTGCGATACTCCGTTTCTTCCGCGCGGGTTGGCCGATGCGCTTTGGCCGCCGCCATGCGGGGTTTCGAGCGGCGGGAGGCGGCATCATTTGGTGGCATGCTGGCCCGTTGCCTGTAGCGTTGAGTTGCGTGCCATGCTTTCGGTGCCGGGCAGCAGGAGCGTGGGCCGGTTCGCTGAGCGGATTGGCATGCGATACAAGGGGTTTTGCGAGCACGAAACCGATCCGTTCATGAATATCAACACGCCTGATGAGCTCGGCAAGGTGCGGGCGTTTGAGGCCAAGGACTGACCTCCGCTGATGTCGACGGCTCCCCTGCTCCAGGCCCGAAGCTCGGCTTGATGCAGACCCGAAAGTGCTTGCTCGATAGCGTCATTGTCACTATCACCGCGGCATTCCGATAACCGATCCATTTGTCCAAGGCCGCTATCGTGATTCCCCTTGAGCCGGCGACACGCTTGCTTATCCGATGTCCCCTCTGCGGCGGATTCAATCATGCCCCGCTTTACGAGCATTTTCTCAGGTGCAAACTGTGTTCGCTGGCGTTTCCCAAAATCGGGGTCGTATTGCCGCCGTTGACTGACTTTCAGATCGCCGGGTCGAAATTCCGATTTAAATCCTGGAACAACTGGTTGAGCAGATCGATCGGATACCTCCCGCTTGCTTCACGGGATGATGCTTATTTCGCGCCAACGGCCGTGCGTATGTTTGCTGCCCGAGAGAATGGTTACGCGTCGGCGGTGCGAAGCAGTGTACCGTTACTTCCAATTTTCGTGCCCTGGCGATTCGGACAGACGATCCAGTGCAACATCAATCTTCGGTCCCGCAGAGACGCAAGCGCCCCGGACCCGAGACTGACGCTTGGCGTCATCGCGGCACCCACCGCAAGGCGTGATGTCATTGATCTATGCGCCGATTTGGCCAAGCTTGCCGGACGGGTCGTTGTTGTGCTCGATACGGTCGACGCAGCCGCAGCCGCGACGCTTGAAGAGGAACTGCGGGCCTCCCTGCGCGAAGCCGGCGATGGGCTGGTCCTGGTCGTCGGCCGCCAACTGGACGGCGATTTTGCAACTCAACGCAACCAGATCCAAGAGCGCGCTGTCACCGACTGGGTCCTGCAACTTGATTGCGACGAACGGCTGACCGACGGGACGAAAAGGCGTCTGGCAGCCATGATCGACGATGCCGAGCGCGAAGGCTGGTCAGCGGTGGGACTGACCCGGCGCAACGTTGTCGATGGCATGGTTTCGGCTCTGTATCCCGACGTCCAGTATCGTCTGTTGCGCCGATCCGTTCGATACACCCGGGCGGTGCATGAATATCCGCTGCTGCGCCATGACCAGAAGTCGTTCGTCCACCTCGGTGCCGAGATCATCCACCGCCTGGACGGCGAACGCCTGCTGCGGCGGGAAGCGTTTTATGAGGCGATACAGGACGGAGCCGGCCGAACCGATGACACGGCCCTGCTGCGCATGCCTCTCGAAAGCGACGTCCGCCTGCCGGCTTGACGATTTTCCCGGGGTTATCGATCAATGAACGCCAGCTTGCCGCTTGTGATCGCAGTCGTGCTGAACTGGAACAAGGCGGAACAGAGCGCGAAGTGCGTTTCGGCGCTCAGGTGCCAGCATTATCCAAACCTCCGCATTATCGTCGTCGACAACGGCTCGGCGGAGGGCTCCCTGGCCGCGCTGGAGGATCTGAGTATTCCATTTATTCTGTTGCGAAACAAATGTAACCTTGGGTTTGCGGGGGGTGTCAATGTTGGCATTGGCCGGGCGCTTGCGGACGGAGCGGATTACATCTGGCTCTTGAACAACGACGCAGAGGCAGCCCCTGATGTGCTTGACAGGATGCTGCCGGTCTTGGAAGCAGACAGCACGATCGGGTTGGCCAGCCCGCTGATCCGCAACGGCGACGCTAACGATGAAATCGAGTTCTGCGGCGGATTGTGGCAGAACAACTCCTTCGATACCACGGACGATCCGCTGACTTATCTGGCCTGGGCCGGTTCGCAACCGCGACGTATTTGGCTCGTCGCCACAGCAGTACTGCTGCGCCGAAGCGCGGTCGAGAAGATTGGTTTGTTCGACGAACAACTCTTTGCTTACTGGGAAGACAATGACTATTCGGTCAGGAGCATCAAGGCGGGGTTTCGTAATGTGGTCGTCCCCGAGGCCGTGGTGCGGCATTGGTCCGGCAGGCCAAAGACGGACGCTGCTTCGAAGCCCCCGCACTATTACTATTATATGGCACGAAACGAGATTTTGTTCATTCGGAAGTATGGCAGCCTTCCCCGGACGGCGAAACCGCTCTATTGGGCCCTGATGCGTCAACTAACGCTGGCGAAGAGGTTGCACGACTATGAAGCCGGATTGGACGCGATCTTGTGCGGACTCCGGGACGGCGCGCTTCGCCGCGGCGGCGCTTTCGGTCACGGGAAGCACGTCTGGCCAGTGGCAATCCGGCTTTTGCGGCTGTACGCGAGACCGGAACGTTAAACTTCGATTTCGAACGTCGGGCTGTTCGCGCAAAATTCCTTCCGCCGCCTGTTTTCCTGGAAGATTTCCAGTATCCGCGCGGTGACGTGTGCGAGGGCGGTGGGCCAGTCACGAGGCATCGTGAAAGCCGCAGCCGGGTCGTGCCCGGTCGTGATGCGGTTGCCGGCCTCGACCAGACAGGCCGCGATTTGCTTGCTGTCCGGAGGGGCGGCGATAATGTTGGACGATATCTGTTGCAGCCGATCTTTTGTTTTCGTGGCAAACGTATTGGTTATCGTGATCCCGCCACTGGCAACCATTTCCAGCGACGGGTAGGATGTATGCGGGGACAGCATCAGGCAGAGAAGAATATCCGACTCCCTGATAAGCTTCGCATATTCGGAAAAGGCCATCCACGGCGCTGGCCGAATTTGCTTGCCATTGGACAGGGTCATGACTGGCAGGTTGTCGCTGCCGAGCGACTGAAACTCCCATCCCTCGGCGAAGACCGGGTCAGCGGCGGCGAGACGCAGCGCCTCAAAGCCGAGACCTCGCATGTTACGGCCGGGTCGAGCGTAGAACAGCAGCCGGCGGGGCGCATTGCCGGGGCGCGAACCAGAATAAAAATAACGCCGATCAACCGCGGGTTCGAATACGGCGCCGCGTTCGATAAAGCCCGGATCGGCGAAACGCCCTGAGCCGCTCATACGCAGAAAATCCGCCAGCATGGATTCATTGATGATTGGACGGAATTTCAGATCATAGGTGGCGAGCGCGAGCGCATAATTGCTCGACCACGGATAGAAAGCCGGTTCGAAATCTTGAATAAGATAGATAAACTCCTTGATATTGGTCAGGCGTAAACAGTGTCCGATGCGGCTTGCGGTGGTCCAGTATGTCGCAAGGAACATGTCGTTCGAGCCGATCGGCAACGGCGCTTCCGGATCGCAGCAGTGCCCTATGCTCAAGCCTGACAACCCTTCGTCCGACCCGGTAAGGTCCCGCAGATAGCGCCGGAACCAATCGCGGCCGGGCTCCAACTTTTCGTCCATTGCCACGAGCCTGACAGGGACGCCGCTCGCCGCGATCTGAACCGCCATGTTCACCGCAGTGTTGGGACCGCCTGTCATGACGGGCCTGACGGCTGGCAGCATCACGTTCAGCGACGGGTGTTCCGACATCGCAGGATCGATCGTGATATTCGGCAGTTCGAATCGTTCGATGTCGAGCAATTTCCTTTCGAATTCCAAGGGATGTCTGCTGTAATAGCGATTCGAGAAGAACTGCTGCGGGTCAGTGGACAGAAGCCGGAGTTGGGCGAGGACCTTTGCGGGAAATTTACTGAAGCCAGCCATCGCGCAGGACCTTTTCAGCTTGGCCAACCCCAGTTATTGTTCATCTTGGCTTGGCGTTCGAAGTTTGAGGGATCGTCGTTGGGACCCTTCCGGATGATGATCAGATTATGCTCAAAAGCGATGCTCTTGATGGTCTTCGCAAAGGCAAGGCGGCGTGCGTCCAGTCCTTCCTTCGAAAAGAACTCATTGTGATTCAGATATTTCGCCAACTCCAGGAATTCGCCGACACAGGATTGGCGGAAGGCCGGATCGAATATCGTTGTTCCACCAAAAAATCCGGGCCAGAACGAAGTCTGCACGTCCTCGATGATGTACAGACCACCGTTCCTGAGAACGGGGAACATCTCATAGAAGGTCAAGATCTGATGAGCACTCAGGTGCGATCCGTCGTCTATGATGATATCGAAGGGACCCATCTTCTGACATAGTAGCTGTAGATCCGTGGTCCGGCTCTGATCCGCCAGGAAGGTGGAAATTCGCCCCCGCTCAAACCTGGTTTTCGGCTCAATGTCGCTTCCGATGAACCGGCCTCGCGGAAAAAATGCCCGCCACGACAGCAGTGAGGCCCCGTTCAGGACGCCGATCTCGAGCAGGGTTACAGGTTTGTATCGGAACTGGACAAGTTCCCGGTGATACGTTGCGCCATACTGATGATCGCCTACGGCCTGCTTGTCTGTGCCAAACACATGGAGAATCCAGTCCAGGCGCAATGGTAGCCAGGACAGAGCACACGCTATCCAGTAGCGTTCACGATAGCCCGTCGTCTTGCCGCCACGCAGCAATTGCAACAGACGCCAAGCTGACGCCAACGATGCCGTTGACATGTCGAGTGCGGCCTTGCGGGACATCGTGGCCGGGCGGCTATGCTCGGAAGGAACAGGCGACATGGAACCCTACAGTTCAGGTGGTCAGACAATCAATACGCCGTCTCGTGCCGATGGCGCAAGCTTCGCTTCCCGCCGGCGGGGCGTCGTCTGGCACTTGGCTTCGACTCATTCGAACGTAATCCGTTTCTGCCGCAGCAGCCTGATTGCGAGATCGCCGGCAATGCCGACCAATGTCGCTTCCGGGCCGCCAGGCCGGCCAACGGCCGTCCAAAGAGCCATTTGTAGTCCGACGCAGCCGATTATGCAGCCGAGTCCGATCGTCCCGCCGATGAACAGCGCCTGGAATGGCGCCATGGACACCGCATGCCAACCCAGACCCGTGCCCGAAACGACCAAGGCGACGGCCAGCCCCGGCAGCAGGGTCCTGAGAACACCTGGCCAGACCTCCAGCCAGTCGAGCCGGCCGGTGCGCGCAAGCTGAAACAGGAACAGTCCCGCCTCCGCGGCAATCACACCGAAGACCGCGAGCGCCGCCAGGTCCAGCCGCCGGTAGCCGGCCACTGCACAGACCGCCAGCACGCGCGTGCCAGCCGACGCTGCCACCGCCCAAAAATTCCGCCGAACCCGCCCGGAGGCATTCAGCACCGTCGCGGACACGAAGGTGACCGGCGTTATGGCACAGGCCAGCGCGAAGATAGCAATGACCGGCTGTCCGATGGCCCAGGACGGTCCAAGCAGCGCAGCCACCACATAACCGGATGTTGCAGAAATGCCGAGGGAGATCGGAAACACGATCATCAGCAACACGGCCATGAGTGGCAGCGCCAGACCCAGAGGCTCGGTGCCGCGGTTTCGCGCCGCCGCGACCCCCGCATACAGTGCGCGTGTCGCGGGATCGACAAGTTCGGAAGCCGGCAGCAACCCGATTTCCGCCGACAGCAAAAACACGCCAAGCTGGGCCATGCCAATTGCAGGTCCCAGTACGAAGGCATCGCATCGATACCACACCATATAGGCCATGCTCGAAGCCCATGACCAGAAGGAAAACTCCGCGAGGTCGCGCCAGCGCGACAAGGACAGGCGAGGCCTGTACGGCTGGACCCAGTACGTCATGAATGTGCGCGACAGGCGGCCAACGACGATACCTATGATCAGCGACCAGTAGCTGCGGAACGCGAACGCGGCGCCGGTAGCACACAAGAACTGAAGGATTCGTGATACAAACAGAAGGCGGAACTCGACATCGAACCGCAAATCACGCTGAAACCTGACGACAGCGATGTTGTCGAATCCGCCAACCGCCGCCACCGCGGCAAGTATAAAAAGCAGCGGCTTGAGCCTGTCATCGCCGAACCACCAACTGGCGCTCCAGGCGCCGCAGGCAACAATCAGGCCGGTAAGCAGTCCGCGGATGGCCTGTATCGTAAACGCTGTGTCATATAGCCTCGTGTCATCGTCGGCCAGCCGGACCAGAGCAGCCTGAAGACCGAGCTCCGATAGCGAATCAATGGCCGCAGCAAACGACGTTGCGATCGCGACGAGGCCGAAATCGGCAGGAACTAACAATCGTGCAAGTACAAGCGTGCTCACCAACCCGAGCGCACGGGTGACCATACGCCAGGCAACCATCCAGGATGCGCCGATCACGGTTCGGCTAGTAACCGATCCTTCTTTACCCTGCGCTGCAAACATCAACCGTCCTGAAACTATACACTCATGTTATTAGCACCGAGTTGGACCAATGCGGATTGTTTTCACGTCGGGAAGCGGCCAAGCCCCGCGTATGCAATCGAAGGAGTTGTTTCTTATTCTTATCCTGATCAGCCGCTCCGCCAGGGCACGAAACCGTCGCAGAACCGGAGGAACTGCTCCACCCGGCGATCCCAGCCCGACGCACTGGCAACCTCAATGCCGCCGGCCCGCAATTGCCCACGCAGAGCTTCGTCGTCGAAAACGGCAGTCACCGCCGCGGCGATCGCCGCAATGTCGTTCCCATCCACCACCAGGCCGTTTACGTGATCCGTCACCGCGTCGACGCTGCCGCCAGCCCGTCCCGCGATAACCGGAACGCCGCAGGCGTTCGCCTCCAGGAACACCAGGCCGAATCCCTCGGTCTCGCCGTCCGGCATCTCGCGGTTGGCCATGATGAACACATCGCCCAGGCTATAGTGATCGGCCAGTTCGTAGTCCGGAACCTCGCCGGCGAACATCACGCTGGCTCCAAGGCCATGCAACGCCACCAGCTTCTCCAGCTCGGGCCGATAGTCGCCTTCGCCGACGATCAGGTAGATCAGGTCCGGGACGCGCTGAAGCACCAGCGGCAGGCTTTCGATCACGCGATCGATTCCCTTGCGGGCGTAAAGCCGGCTCACGGTCAGCAACACCCGCCGTCCCTTAAGGCTGTAGCGACGGACGAGGTCATCCCGCCGCGGCCGCGGCGCGAACCGGGTCAGGTCCACCCCGTTGGACACCAATTCGATCTTCTCGGGCCGCACGCCAAAACCGTTGGCCAGGGCGTCGCGCGTGAACCGGCTTACGGCAATAAGTCCGTCCGCCGCTTTCAGCGCCCGGCGCCGCCGCCGGCCGCCCTTGTCGTAGTCGCTTCGCGTGCTGATCTCCTCGCCGTGGACATAGAACAACGTCTTCAGCCCGAACAACAACCGGCATGTGTCGGCCAGCCAGCCACCGGCCACCAGTTCACCGACGCACACAACGGTAATGTTCTCATCGCGGACGATGCGACGGACGGTGCGCAAGACGCGCAGGCGAATCAGCAAATCGGTGAAGACCCCGGCCGCGCGCCGAAGTTTGCCGACGTCTGCCGGCAGGAAGCTAGTACGCAACAAAGGAACCCGGTATACCTTGAACGGCGCCTGCCGATCGAATTCGCGCCAGCCGTTGATGGGCCAGCCGGTGCGATAATCCTCCTCGGGAGCAAGCACCGAAATCCGGCCACCACCGAAGCGGGCGAGGCTGTCATAGACGATCGCGGACCCGCCATGGATCGGGGGAAAGATGCTTGCGACGACGAGGCAACGGCTCGCCCCGCGCGCTTTCGCGGTTGCCGGGGCGGAGGCAGTCCGTGTCTCGGGGCGCGGCCGCGACAAATCCCCGGTGCTGTCCGGCCTGCCTTCAAGCAGGCGATCGTGCAGCTCGCGCACAGTCAGGAACACGCCGCCCAGTTCGTCGCGAAAGAAGCTGAGATAACCGGACAGCTTGTCGAGAAACACCGCGAGGTCTTCCTGATTGCGCACGTAGGGTGTGTGTCCAGGCTCGAGCGACGGGCTGTGGTAGCTCAGGTTGAGAATCCGCTCGCCACGCTTCAGCAAGGCGCGGGTCACGCGCTTCATTGCCGCCAGGTCCGATCCCTCGGGCGACAGGGTGATCCGCTCCATCAGGCCTGTGCGTGCCAACAGGCCACCGGCGTGGACGTCGCGAAACGGCCGCTCCCCCGCCTTGGCGTAAATCGACGGAAACCGCTCCGCCCACAAGCCGGTCAGGGCTCGGGTCACCGGCAACTCCAACATGCGGCGGCCGGGTCCGAACCAAAACGGCCCGTAGTCGAAGGATGAAAAGTCCGGGCCGCCGGAGGCCGTATAGCAGGTGCGGGGAATCAGGCTGGTATCGACCAGGTAGCCCTCATCCTGCAGCAGCGACGCGGTGGACGGCCCAACGCCGTATCGGCCTGCCTTGTAGACCGTCGGCGTCAGGTCAAACTGATTGCGGACGGCTTCCGACAGGCGGTGAAGCTTGTCGCGCTCCAGCACCTTCGGCAGGTTGCCCGGATAGGACAGACGCTCCTCGACTCCGCCCTCGAACGGAGGGGTCACCCATGGGTGCAATTGGGCGCCGATATCGCAACGGCCATCTGCCAGGAAATCCCGCAGCACGCCGGCCGCGGCGGGATCCGACGCAATCGGATAGGTGACCAGATACGTGGGCTTCGCGTTGTAACAGCCAAACAGATCCTGCGCCCGCCGCTGATGACGGATGGACGACGTCGTGTATCCGACGGGCGAAACCGGACCACCCCATTCGAATTCCTCTTCCGCATCGACGATGATGCAGAGGATGGGCGGGCCCGGCGGCAGGCGGATTGGCTCCGCTCCCGGGAACAGCAAGCCAGGATCGGCTCCCGGCTTCGGCGGCGGACGCATACGACGCAACGTCTCCTCAATGCGGTCACCGGTGGACAGCAGATACCGGCGAGGTGAGGTTTAGCGGCTTCGTTGCGATTTCAAAGGATAATCTACGATGCGAGAGGAATCACCTGCGCATAGGGGACTTCATCCAGATGACAGGCTGACAGGTGCTCCTCGGCAACGGCCCGCAAAACCGGCTCCTCCGCACGGCAGCGGTCGAACACGTATGGGCATCGGGTATGGAAGCGGCAGCCGGAGGGCGGATTGATCGGGCTGGGCACGTCCCCTTTCAGGATGATCCGCTGGCGCTTCGCCGCCGGGTCGGGGACCGGGACGGCGGACAGCAGGGCACGCGTATAGGGATGGTGCGGCCGGGCGAACAGGCCGCGGCGATCCGCCAGCTCGACAATCTTGCCCAGGTACATCACGGCCACCCGATGCGTCAGATGCTCCACCGTGGCCAGGTCGTGGCTGATGAACAGCAGCGCCAGTCCGAGTTCATCCTGCAAATCGGCCAGCAGGTTGATGATCTGCGCCTTGACCGAGACGTCGAGCGCCGACACCGCCTCATCGCAGATGATCAAATCCGCTCCCGGCGCCAAAGCCCGGGCGATGCCGATGCGCTGCCGCTGGCCGCCGGAGAATTCGTGCGGGAACCGGTTGATGGCATCCCGCGGCAGGCGGACCTTGTCCATCAGCGCCTCGACCTTCTCGGTCAGGTCGCCCCGCCCGCTGGCCATGCCGAAGTTGACCAGCGGTTCGGCGAGGATGTCGCGCACCTTCATGCGCGGGTTCAGGCTGCTGAACGGGTCCTGGAAGACCACCTGCATCCGCTTGCGCATGGCACGAAGCTGCCCGGCCCGCATAAGGTCGATGCGTTCGCCGTCCAGGTAGACCTCGCCTTCCGTGAGTTTGAACAGGCGCAGGATGGCGCGGCCGACGGTCGATTTGCCGCAACCGGATTCGCCCACCAGCGACAGGGTTTCGCCGCGCTGGATGCTGAAGGAGACGCCGTCGACCGCGTAGACCCTGGCTGTCTCTCGCCCGAACAAGCCACCATGGATCGGGAAATGCTTCTTGAGGCCGTTCACCTCCAACAGCGGGACGTCCGCGTTCATGCGGGCACCGTCTGCCCGGGGTAGTGGCAGGCGACCCGATGCGCGGGACCCTTGACCTCGATCGCGGGTGCGATCCGGCGGCAGGCATCGGTGACCATTGGACAGCGCCCGGCGAAGGCGCAGCCGGTAATGGGCTTGTGCAGGCTGGGGACGAGGCCGGTGATCTCCGCCAACTTGCCGCGGCCGTTGGCTTCAAGGGAGGACCCGAGCTTCGGCATCGCCCCCAGCAGGCCGCGGGTATAGGGGTGCATCGGGCGCGCGAAGATTTCGGCGACGGGGGCTTCTTCGACCTTGCGGCCGGCGTACATAACCACCACCCGCTGCGCCATTTCCGCGACGACCCCCAGATCGTGGGTGATCAGCATGATCGCGGATCCCATGCGGGTCTTCAGGTCGCGCATCAGGTCGAGGATCTGCGCCTGGATGGTGACGTCCAGCGCGGTCGTCGGCTCATCGGCGATCAGCAGCCTGGGATTGCAGGCCAGCGCCATGGCGATCATCACCCGCTGCCGCATGCCGCCGGAGAGTTGGTGCGGATATTCGCGCACCCGCCTGGCCGGCGCAGGTATGCCGACGAGGGTCAGCATCTCGACCGCCTTGGCCTCGGCATCGCGCGCGTTCATGCCCTGGTGCAGCCGGACCGTCTCGCCGATTTGCTTCCCCACGGTCAGCACCGGATTCAGGCTGGTCATCGGCTCCTGGAAGATCATCGAGATCGCATTGCCGCGGATGTCCCGCATCTCCTGCTCGGAGACCTTCAGCAGGTCGCGGCCCTGGAAGCGGATGCTGCCGGCGATCTTGCCAGGCGGTTCCTGGATCAGCCGCAGGATCGACATTGAGGTCACCGACTTGCCGCAGCCGGATTCGCCGACAATGCCGACGGTCTCGCCGGCCTCGATATGGAAGGACAGTCCCTCCACCGCGCGGACCACGCCGTCCGGCGTGCCGAAATGGGTCTGCAGGTTCTCGACTTCGAGCAGCGCCATCGGAGCTAAAGCCGCTTCGCCAGGCGCGGGTCGAGCGCGTCGCGCAGGCCGTCGCCCAGCAGGTTTACGGCGAGGACGGTAACCGACAGGAAGATCGCCGGAAAGAACACGATATAGGGCTTCACCTGCCACAGCGCCCGCCCCTCGGCCATGATATTCCCCCAGCTCGGGATTATCGGCGGCGTGCCGGCGCCGATGAACGACAAGGTCGCCTCGGTGATCATCGCGGAGGCGCAGATGAAGGTGGCCTGCACCATCAGCGGCGCCAGGGTATTGGGCAGGATGTGCTTCCAGATGATGGCGGGTACCCGCGTGCCGGAAGCGATGGCGGCCTCCACATACGGCTGCTCCCGCAGCGACAGCACCAGGCCGCGCACAAGGCGCGAGACACGCGGGAACTCAGCGATGCTGATGGCGATGATGACGTTCTGCACCGACGCCCGGGTCAACGCCATCAGCGCGATGGCCAGCAGTATCGGCGGGATCGACATCAGGCCGTCCATCGCCCGCATGATCACCGTATCCAGGCCGCGGATGAAGCCGGACACCAGGCCGATGAACGTGCCGAGCACGGAGGCGAACAACGCCACCGAAAACCCCACGGTCAGCGAGACTCGCGATCCGTACAGCACCCGCGAATAGACGTCGCGGCCGAGCATGTCGGTGCCGAACCAGTACAACGCCGAAGGTTCCCGCGTGCGCTTCGCCGGAGCCAGCGCCGTCGGGTCCCTAATTCCCAGATACGGTGCAAAGATGGCGATGAAGATCATCACGCCGACGAGCAGGCCGCCGACGCAGATCGTCGGGTGGCGATAGATGAACCCCGCGATCCGCCCACGCTGCTTCGCCTCCGGCAGGATGGCTGGCAGGTCCGGCGCGGCGGTGAAATCGGGCGTGGTGACGCTCAATAGCGGATCCTCGGGTCGAACAGCGTGTAGAGAAGATCAACGCCCAGATTGACCAGTACATAGGCGAAGCTGAACAGCAGCACGACGCCCTGGATCACCGGATAGTCGCGCCGCAGGATCGCATCCACCGTCAGCCGGCCGAGGCCCGGGATGGCGAACACGCTCTCGGTCACCACCGCTCCGCCGATAAGCGCCGCGAAACCGATGCCGACGATGGTGACGATGGGCACGGCGGCGTTCTTCAGCGCGTGGACGAACAGCATGCCGCGCTGGCCGACGCCCTTGGCTTTCGCGGTGCGGATATAGTCCTGCGACAGCACATCCAGCATCGTGGCGCGCGTGATGCGGGCGATCAGCGCCATATAGACCAGCCCCAACGCGACCGAGGGCAGGATCAGGTTCCGCAGGAACGGGATCAGGCCCTCGCTGATCGAGGTGAACCCCTGCACCGGCAGCCAGTCCAGACGCAGCGCAAATACGTATGCCAATACATAGCCGATGACGAAGACCGGCGTCGAAAACCCGAGCACGGCGACCATCATCACGGTCCGGTCGATCCAGGTGCCATGCTTCCAGGCGGCGAGGACGCCCATCGGGATTGCCAGTGTCAGCGACAGGATCAGGGTCAGCATCATCAGCGACAGCGTCGGCTCGATCCGCTGCGCGATCATGTGGGTGACCGGCAGGTTGGTGAAGATCGAAGTGCCGAGGTCGCCTTGCAGGATGTGCCAGAACCAGTCGAAGAACCGCACCAGGAACGGCCGATCGAGCCCGAGCGAGGCGCGGATGCGGTCCACGTCCGCGGGGGTGGCCTGGTCCCCGGCGATGATGGCGGCCGGGTCGCCGGGGGCGATGTAAAGCAGGCTGAACACGAACAGCGCGACCAGCAGGACGACGGGAATCGTCGAGGCGATCCGGCGGGCTATGTAGGCAAACATCTAGCGGCGGGGTCCGGTAAACGGGCCGCCCGCGCAGTATCGAACCGTGACCGCCGGGCTTGGCCCGAGAGGCGCTGACAGACGACGAGTGGGGCGTAGTCGTCGCCGCAGTGTCATGGCCGGACTTGGTCCGGCCATCCACGGCTGGACCAACCCTGACACACAACGAAACGCCAGTCGCCCGGTGCTGTACACAAGACAACCGCCACCCCGTCCCTCACGCCTTGGTCACATCCCAGAACACCGGGAACGGTGCCTTCACCACCCCGGAGATGTTCTTTCGCCACGCCTGGTAGCCTTTGAAGAACCCCGTCGGCACGTAGACCACGTGATCCATCGCCGCCTTGTTCAGCTCCGCGATCGCCTGCTTCTCCGCCGCCAGGTCGGGAGCGTCATACCAGGCCGCGATCTTCGCCTGTACCAAATCGGATTTCGGCCAGCCGAACCAGGCGGACGGGCCGCTGCAGTCCAATGCAATATACGGTGCCGGATTCACGCAATCGGCGCCCGCATGCCAGGTGTGGAAGATGTTCCAGCCGCCCTCGGACGGCGGGTCCTTTTTCGCGCGCCGCTGCCCGACCGTGCCCCAGTCCAGCGCCTGGTATTGCACGTTCACCCCGATGCGCTTCAGCAGATCGGCTGTCACGTCGCCCTGCGCCTTGGTGATGGCAACATCCGTGGCGACCAGCAGTATCACCGGCTCATTCTTGTAGCCTGAGTCGGCCAGCAGTTGCTTCGCCAGTTCGTAATCGCGCTTGCCCTTCAGCGCCTCGCCGCCGAACTCTGTGTAAAGAGGCGTGTCCGGGGTGAAGAACCCCGGCAGCGTCTTCCACAACGACTGATCGTCACCGACGACCGCACTCATGTAGTCTTCCTGGTTGACGGCGATCTGCACCGCGCGGCGCGCCCGCACGTCGTTGAACGGCGGATACAAATGGTTGATCCGAAAAGACCCGATATTCCCCAGCGGATCGGCGATATCCACCGCGACGTTCGCACTCTGCCTCAGCAGCGGGACCAGGTCCGGCAACGGGGTCTCCCACCAGTCCACCTCGCCGTTCTGCAACGCGGCCGAGGCGGTGGCGCCGTCGGGGACGATCTGCCACTCGATCCGCTCAAAATGGATGCGCTTGCCGCCGGACAGCCAGTCGGCTTTTTCCGCGCGGGGCACATAGCCGTCGAAGCGCTCGAAGATCGCCTTGGCGCCCGGCACCCACTCGTCGCGTTTGAACCGCATCGGCCCGGAGCCGACATACTCGGAAATCTGCTTGAACGGATCGGTTGCGGCAATGCGCTCCGGCATGATGAACAAGGTGGGCGTGCTGCTCTTGCCCAGCGCGAACAGCATCTTCGGATAGGGCTGGTTGAGCCTGAAGCGGAAGGTCCGGTCGTCCACCGCCTCCAGCGCGTCGAGCCGCTTTTTGATCACGCCGCCCATCGTCGCGTCGCGCGCCATCCAGCGGTTGATGCTGGCGACCGCGTCCCTGGCGCGAACCGGCTCGCCGTCATGGAATTTCAGCCCCGGCCGCAGCCTGAAGGTCCAGGTCTTGAAATCGCCGCTGGCCTCGTGCGCCTCGACCATTTGGGGCTGCGGTTCCAACTTCTCGTTCACGCCGTACAGCATGTCCCAGATCAGCAGGGACCCGTTGCGCACGACGTATTGCGTCGTCCAGATCGGGTCGAGGTTGGCGAGATTGGCTTGCGGGATGAAACGCAGGGTCTTGCTGTCGGCCGCCAGGGACAGGCGGGGCGCCGCCAGGGCGCCGGATGCCGCCGCGGCGGCAGTGGTCAGAAAACCCCGTCGGTCGATCATCAGCACCGTTCCTGTTCGTTTTGTTGAGACACCATGCCGTCTCGATACCAAGACAAAAGTCAAACTGCCCGAATCCGAGGCCAAACACCATATCGGCGTCTCTACGGGGAGCGCCGGGTGCCTAAACCCTGTTCAGGCGAGACGATAACGTTGGCACGGCAAGCAATGGGAGCGCCATAGGGCGCGCGCGGAATGAACGTAACGTCATTCGTTAGCGCGGGTCCGCGGGCAAGGCAGTCCGCCGGGCCGAGTGTTTCGCCGGCGCGGCCACAAAGCCCTGCTTCCCGGGATCACTCCACCGTCTGGATGACTTCGAAGCCCTCGAATTCCGGGTGACCTAGATACAGCGGCTTGTTGCCGCCGGCGCCGCGATGCGCCTGGCGGAATGCCTCCGACGTGGTCCAGGCTTCGAACGCCGCCTTGTCGTCCCAGATTGTGTGCGACGAATACAGCACATGATCCTCCTTCACCGGCCCGCGCAGCAGATGGAAAGATCCGAAGCCCGGCACGCCCCGCAGATGCGAGTCGCGCGACATCCAAACCTCCTCGAACGCGGCCTCCGAGCCGGGCAGCACCTTGAAGCGGTTCATCGCGATATACATCGGCGGTTTCCTTGTTCCGGAACGCGTGAATGCGAATCATGATATCACAAGCGGATCGCCCCGAAAGGACCCTCGCATGGCCGCGCCGTTAAGCGAACTGATCAGGTCCAGGCGGCTCTGGCCGCTGACCCTGGCGCAATCCTGCGGGGCGCTGAACGACAATCTGGTGAAGAACGCCATGGTCGTCCTGGCGATCTTCCGCCTCGGCGTCGGCGGTGCCGGCCTGTCGGCGCTGGCCGGCGCGTTGTTCATCGCCCCCTATATCCTGCTGTCCGCCACCGCCGGAAAACTGGCCGATCGGCTTTCCAAGCCGCGGCTGGTGGTGGTTTACAAGGCGATGGAGATCGCCCTGATGACCGCCGCGGCGGGCGCGTTCCTGTTCGCCAGCGTGCCGGCGCTGCTGGCGGTGCTTGTCGGCCTTGGCATCCAGGCCGCGTTGTTCGGGCCGGTGAAATACGGCGTCCTGCCGGAGTATCTGGCCGACGGCGAGCTGCTCGCCGGCAACGGCGTCATCGAGGCGACGACATTCGTGTCCATTGTCTGCGGCTCGGTGGCGGGCGGCGGGTTGATCCTGCTGGAGTCCGGCCCGGCGGTGGTGGGCGCGACGGGAATCCTGCTGGCGCTTGTCGGCCTGTTCGGGGCGCTCCGGATGCCCGCCTTGCCGGCGGCGGATCCGCGGCTGGACCCGGGATGGAACGTCGCGAAGGAAACCTGGCGTGTCGTCGGCGCCGCGCGGGCGGTGCGGCCGATTTGGCTGTCGGTGCTCGGGTTGTCGTGGTTCTGGGTGATGGGCGCGACGCTGATGACCGAATTCCCGGTCATCGCCCGCGACACGATGCAGGCGGGCGGCAGCGTGTTGACCCTGCTGCTGGCGGTTTTCGCTGTTGGCGTCGGGATTGGCTCGTTGGGCTGCGGACGGTTGCTGAATGGCCGGGTCTCCGCCCGGTTCGCGCCTATCGCCGCGGTGGGAATCTCGCTGTTCTGCTGGGACTTCGCTGCCGCCGCGTCGGGCGCGCACGGTCTGGTCTCGGCCCGCGCGGTGCTGGAGGCGCCGGCAGGGTGGCGGATGCTGCTGGACCTGACGCTGCTGGCGATCTGCGGCGGGATCTTCTCGGTGCCGCTTTACGCGATCATCCAGGAGGCGGCGGCGCCGGCACAGCGGTCGCGGATGATCGCGGCGAACAACATCATGAACGCGCTGTTTATGGTCGCGGGATCGGGGACCGCCGCGGGGTTGGCCGGCATCGGATTGGATGCCCCCGCGGTGCTGCGGGTTGCGGCCGGGCTAAACCTGGTAGCGGCCGGCCTGATTTACGTCGCGTTCCGCGGAACGCTGTTGGTGTCATCCCGGGAAGCGGTCGCGCCGGAAGCCGAGTAGGTCGCCGATGGCGTCGATGCTGATGTCCGCGGGGCGCCGCTTGCGGAGTTCCTCGGGATCGCGGGCATAATGCCCCTGGCGCGGGAAGACCGTAGTGACCCGGTCGCCCCAGTTCTCCTTCAACGCCTCCAATATCCGCAGCTTGTCGTCGATCATCACGTAGTGGCGCGCCGGATACAGGCGCTCGACATCGTCCAGCGCCTGCTCCTTGTGGACATAGATCAGCACGTTGTCCTTGAACGCGCGCCAAAGACCGGAGCGCTCGACCTTGCGCGGCTGGAAAGCGGCATCGCCGTCGGACAGGATGACCGCCGGGCCCCAGGCGGCCACATGCTGCACCGCCTCCAGCGCCTTCGGATACAGCCGATCGGCGAACGGGTAGTCGACGAGCCAGTTGGCGATGCGGAGGACTTTGGGGTTGTGCAAATCCTCCAGCCGGTAGCGCTGCAAGGCGCCGAGGTAGTCTGCATACCCCAGCGTGCTGCGCAGATCCTCGAACAGCGCCCAATAGCGATCATGCGTCTCCTGGCCGTATTCTGCGGCGAGATGCATGCCCAGTTCGTACTGGACGTGGTCGTTGTCGAGCAGCGTGTTATCGACGTCGAACAGGAATACCATGTCGTGCATGGGGAAATTAACACCGGAAACGCAAACCGACGCTTATCACAGATGCGCGCTTTGGAGCATCGCCGCGTGAGCCGAGAGTCCGTGGCAGTCCGAACGATCATCGCGGGGATGCGGCGGATGGCTTGATCGGGGCAACGCTATCACAAGGGAACGGTTCTGCTATTATTGTGGCGACATCCCAGTGCAGACAGGCCGATCGGCGCGGAGGCAGCCTTGCATACACCTCTGGTGTTATGTTCCACCACGACCAAGTTGGCGTATAGTCTCGTTCAGAGGTACTATTGGGGTCTGCACTATGTGTGGCGCGCCCCTTGCCCGGAACTTGATCGCTTCGCTTTGCGTAATACCCGATCTCCATCTACTGGCGCTTCCATCGTGACATCGAGGATGGCGACGAGCATAGTTCGCAGATCGACAGCCATCGGTCAGGATTACTGTTCGGTGCATCCGTGAAAGAGAAGCAGGGCGTGATAGACCTGTAGACTCCTGAGCGAATTGAAAGCTGTTGTGCGCCGAGCGCCGATCGGAGACTTTTCGCCGTTGCTCCTGGTGATCCCTATACGTTCGTCAGCACACTCGTGACGCCAGCGGATGTGGCAGCCGCTGCCAGGTCAACCTCGCAAGAGTACATCATTGACGGGTTTCCAAGAGATTGCTTCGATGGTCTCGAGCTTCACAGATGATGCATGGTTGATTTGGCTAACCGCCTCGACGGTCTCAGCCGCCCGGTACTGATCGAAGCGGTGTATCTCGCGGGCCGCCACCTACGGCACGCTCTCACGCGGGATAGCTTCCAGCGGCAACTCCAAGCGGATGTGCGGACGGAAGATCGCGATCAGTCGGTAGCCGTTGTCCTGGCGATCGAGCGCGCCTTGGCACTTGCGGGACAATTTAGCGCCCCTGATGCGCCGCCTGCGCCCTTCCCCCCGGCATGTCGCGCGCCAGCAGCGGCAGCGGCGCGATCTCGCCAACCATGAACAGATACGTCGCCGCGCCCAGCACGCAGAAACCTCCGGCGACGGTCAGCGGCACGATGAACGAACCGCTGGTGATCGTCAGCATCACCCCGGTGAACGTCGTGGTCACGATGCCCGCCAGGTTGGAGGCAAAGTTCTGGATCCCGCCGATGGATGCCACATGGGCCGGAGTCGGCGCGACGTCGCCCGGCAGCGACCAGATGCTCGCGGCGGTAAATGCCAGGCTGCCGTAGGCGATCGCGAAGCACATCAGCGCCAGGTAAACATTCGGCGCGAACACCGACAACGTAATCACCGACGACATCAGCATCCCGCCGACGAGGCACGTTTTGCGCGCCGCGGTCAGGCTCCAGCCGCGCCGGTACAGCGCGTCGGAGGTAAAGCCGCCCAGCCACCCGCTGGGAATTGCCACCAGCCCCGGCAACAGCCCGAGCGTCCCGAGCTCCTTCATCGAAAAGCCGCGCGCCTGGACCAGGTAGGTCGGGAACCAGGTAATAAAGAAGTAAATGACGAAGTTCAGGCAGAAGAACCCGATCATCATGCCCCAGACCGTGCGGTAGCGGAACAGCGACGACCAGGGAACCTTGGCGCCGTCAACCGGCTTGCTGCCGCGTTCCGCCTGCAACCGCGCAAGCTGCTCGGGCGTGACCGAGCGGTGATGCTCCGGGTCGCGGTAAACCACGATCCAGACCACCGCCCAGACGACCCCCAGCATCCCGGTCACGATGAACGACGTCTGCCAACTGAAGGCGCTGATCAGCCACGCCACCAAAGGCAGCGACAGCGCCGCGCCGATGCGGGAGCCGCTGTCGAAGATGCTGGAGGCGAGCGCCCGCTCGCTGCGCGGGAACCAGTTCGCGGCGACTTTCGCGCAGGACGGATAGGCGCCCGCCTCGCCGATTCCCAGCAGCAGGCGGCAGCCCAGCAACGTGGCAGCGCCGCGCGCGACAGCGGTAAATGCCGTAAACACCGACCACCAGACCACGGCCACAGACAGCGAAATCCGCGCCCCGAACCTGTCGGCGAACCAGCCGAACGGCATCTGCATGAACGAATAGGTCCAGAAGAACCCGCCGAGGATCAGCCCCATCGTCGCGGCATCGAACCCCAGTTCCCGCTGCATGATTGGCGCCGCAACGGCAAGGTTGGCGCGATCGATGTAGTTGATCGTGTTGGCCAGGCAGCAGAGAAGAATCATGGTCCAGCGCGCTGCGGGCATTGCTTTCCCCCCGGACTTGGATGCCCGATGCTACGCGGTCAACTCGCGCCAAGGCAAATGCGGCACCGGCCCGGTCATCCGACCAGCGCCTCATCGAGCAATCGATCGATCCCGCCGGGATCGTCCCACTCCAGGCCGACACCGATGACCGTGACCCGGGCACGGAACGCGGGCGGCAGCCGCACCGCATCCTTCGGCGTCGTGACCAGCCGCGCGCCCAGCGCCTCCGCCTGCCTTCGAAGCGCGTCCAGGTCGCGCGCCGAGTAGGGATGGTGGTCAGGAAAAGCCCGTGCCGCCGCCACAACCGCGCCCGCCCGGCGCAACGGCCCGAAGAATTTTTCCGGGATTGCGATGCCGGCGAAGGCCAGCACGCGCTGCCCGGCCAGCGCGCCGATGGACGCATCCTGCACGAGATTTGCCCGCAGCACCGGCAAATCCAGGCGGCACAGCGCCCCGGTGCCATCGGAGCCAATCAGCACCGCCGCCCGGCAGCGGGCGGCGGCCGCGGCGACAGGCTCCCGCAGCGGACCAGCCGGCAACACCCGGCCATTGCCGAACCCGGTGGCGCCATCGACCACCAGGATCGAAAAGCTCTTCCGCAACGTCGGGTTCTGCAGCCCGTCATCCATCAGCAGCACGTCCGCTCCCGCCCCGAGCGCAGCCCGGGCGCCGGCCGCCCGATCCCCACCGATCCAGGTCGGGGCGACCGCTGCCAGCAGCAGCGCCTCGTCGCCGACGAGCGCAGCGGAATCGTCCGCCGCCACGCGGTGCACGCCGCGCCCCGACCCGCCGTAGCCGCGCAACAGCACATGGACCGCCCGGCCCCGGTCTTTCAAACGCCGCGCGAGGTCCAGCACCAGCGTCGTCTTGCCGGCGCCGCCGACGGTGACGTTGCCGCAGCAGATCACCGGCACCGGGGCACGCCATCCGGGTCGCGCCACGCGCCCAGCGGTCAGCGCGGTCCCCACCGCGGACAACGGCGACAAGGCGCGCGCCAGGACACCGTCATGCGACCAGAAGGACGGCGCTCGCGGCATGGTCAGCGCACCGGCAGCATCGACAACAACCTCTCCGCCGTCCGCTCCGCCAGATCGGCATGCCGAACAACCGAGGCGGCAGCCTGCTCACCCAGGTGTCTGCAACGGGCAGGATCATCCAGCATGGCGGAGACAAAATCCGCCAGCGCCGCCGTATCGGCAACCTCCACCAACCCGCCGGCATCGCGCAGCAAGGCGACATGATCGCTGAAATTGCCGGTATAGGGACCAACCGCGATGGCACAGCCCAGCCGCGCGGGTTCGAGCGGATTCTGCCCGCCACCCGGCGCAACCAGGCTGCGGCCGACGAAGGCGATCGGAGTCAGCCGGTACCACAGACCCAGTTCGCCCATGGTATCGGCAATCCAGATGCCTTCGCGCGGCGGCCCCTCGCCGGCGGCACGGCGTGGCGCGCGCAATTCCTCGGCCAGCGCCGCACCGCGATCAGGATGGCGCGGTGCAATGATCGTCACCAGCCCCGGATGGGTTGCCGCGACCTGCCGGTGGGCGGCGGCGACCAGCGCCTCCTCCCCCGGATGCGTGCTCGCCGCCAGCCACACCGGCCCATCGGCCAGCAAAGCGGCGAGGCGTTCGAGTTCGGCCTGGTCCACCGGCAAGGGCGGCGCAGCGAATTTCAAATCGCCGGGGCTGTCCACGCCGTGCGCGCCCAGCAACCGCAGCCTTTCGGCGTCCTGCTCGCTGCGCGCCTGCACCCGGGCGAAGCCGCTGAGGATATGCCGGGCGAACCAGGGTGCGCGCCGCCAACGCGTAAAACTGCGGTCCGACATCCGGGCATTCAGCAGGATCAACGGGATGCCGCGCCGCTGGCAGGCGGCAAGCTGGTTCGGCCACAACTCGCTTTCGACGAAGCAGGCGGCATCGGGTCGCCAGTGCGACAGGAACCGGCCGATCCAGGATGGCACGTCGAGCGGGGCGAAGCGGTGCAGGACGTGGCTGCTCAGGCCAAGTTCCGGAATGCGCTGGTCCAGCAGCGCCTGGGACGTTGCGGTCCCGGTGGTCAGCAATACCAGCGTCCGGCCTCGCAGCGCTTGCAGCACCGGCAGTATGGAGACCGTTTCGCCGACACTGGCGGCGTGGATCCACAGCAGGCGGCCGGGCGGTCGCGGTGTCGGGTCGATCCCGCGGCGTTCGCCCAGGCGCGCGGCAACCTCGCGCCCGCGCGCGGCGCGGCGGCGGAGGTTGAACCTCAGGACCGGCGCCAAAAACGTCGCAGCGGCGGCCCAGGCCACGCGAACAACCGATGCGATCATGTCAGCCACGCTGCCGCCTGTTCGGCCGCCTGGTTGAGCGCCGCGGTGATCGCCGGCATCGCCGCCTTCCAGCCATCCCGCGGCACGGACACAGCCGGACCACACACCAGAACGCCGCGCCCGAACGGCAGCGGGATCGGCATCCGGTCCCAGGTGTTGAGTTGTATCCGCCACCGGGTCGCGGCCGCGCAGGGCAGCACCGGCACGCCCGCCAAAGCCGCGAGTTGCGCCACCCCGGCGGCCGCCTGGCGGCGAGGCCCCCTCGGGCCATCCGGCGTGATGCCGATGATCTCGCCTCTTTTGAGTACCACCAGCAGGTTCCGCAGCCCTGCCGCGCCCCCCCGGCTCGAAGACCCCAGGATCGGGTCTATGCCGAAACGCTGCACCACCGAGCCGATGAACCGGCCGTCCCGGTGCTGGCTGACCAAAGTGTGCATCGGCGTGGCGCGATACCCGGGCAAAGTCCGCGCGATCAGCACAAAGCCGGGAATCAGCGGCAGGAATTCGTGCCAGAAGGCGAGAACCACGGGGGCACCGGCGGCATGCGGCGCGAGGTGATCCTGTCCGAGCAACGTCCAGCGCGTGGTGCGCAGGGCGATGGCCAGGTAGGCACCAATCAGGCTAGCCAGCATGGCCTGGACTAGTCGCGTGCGCAGCAGGGACTTCATCGCCGCGCGGGTAGCACGGGGAGGCGATGTTACGGAAGTGTGGTGCGGAAAGGGCGTTCGGAGAGGCCGGTTGTGCGCGACGAGCAAATCTGCTGATCGACCCCTGGCAAACGTCCTGACTCTACGCTCTACCGTGGCCCGATCAGCGGCACGAGGTGCGACAGAAAGATCTCCGCGCAGGCCCGCCACGAATACTTCTCCGCATGCTCCCGGCACGCCTGCCGATCGGCGGTAAGGGCGTCGAGGGCGGCGGCACGCAGGTCGGTGTTGACGGAGCCGATCTTGCCGTTGGAACTGGTAAGCACGTCCTTCGGACCGGTGACCGGGAAGGCGGCGACGGGAGTCCCGCACGCCAGGGACTCCAGCAGCACCAGGCCGAACGTATCGGTCAGGCTGGGGAATACGAAAACGTCCGCCCCGGCATAGGCGCGGGCCAGCGCCTCGCCGTAGCGCGGACCGGTGAAGGTGACGTTGGGATACTCGCGCTTCAGCGACGCCAGCTGCGGGCCGCCGCCAACGACGACCTTTGATCCCGGCAGATCGAGGTCCAGGAACGCGCCGATGTTCTTCTCCACCGCGACCCGGCCGATATAGATGAATATCGGGCGCGGCAGGTCCCATTCCTCCCGCGGCGAAGGCTTGAACAGATCAAGGTCCACGCCGCGCGACCAGGAGCGGATGTTGCGGAACCCGCGGGAGTGCAGTTCGTCCCGCAGCGATTGCGTGGCGACCATCGTGCCGTGGCTGGCGCCGTGGAAGCGGCGCATCCAAGCATAGATTGGCCGCACCGGAATGCCGGTCCGCGCCTTGATATACTCGGCAAACCGGGTGTGGAACGCCGTGGTGAAGGCAAAGCCGGTGCGTTTCGCCCAGCGCCGCGCTGCCAGGCCCAGGGGCCCCTCGGTGGCGATGTGCAGCGCGTCCGGCTTGAACGCCTCGATCAGCCGCACCAGCCGGCGGCGCGGCAGCAGCGACAGCGAGATGTCCGGATAGGTCGGGCACGGCACGGTGCGGAACCGGTCCGGGCCAATGACCTCGACCGCATGGCCCATCGCCCGCAGTTCATCCACCACGGTCGTCAGGGTGCGGACGACCCCGTTGACCTGCGGCTTCCAGGCATCGGTGATAATCAGGATGCGGTGCGAAGGTGCCGGCGGCAGCATTTCGGTGACGCCTGCGAATTCCGTCGGGAGGAGTGAATCAGGCAGTGGCCGGAACCCGGCTTGCGCGCGGCTGCTGGAAGAACGAAAGCCGGTTGAGCGCCGCCCAGTCGATCAGCTCCAGCCGCCCGTCGTGATGTTCTACCAAAGCGGTGCAGCTTTCCACCCAATCCCCGTCGTTCAAATAAAGCACGCCGCCGACCTCCCGGATTTCAGCATGGTGGATGTGGCCGCAGACGATGCCGTCGTAGCCGCGGCTGCGGGCTTCCGCAGCGAGCGCGCCTTCGAACCGGTCGATCGCCTTGACCGCTTCCTTCACCTGGCGCTTCAGCCAGGCGGACAGCGACCAGTAGGGATAGCCGAGCTTCCGGCGGACCGCATTGAAATACCGGTTGACGCCCAGGGCGGCAGTGTAGGCCCAGTCGCCCAGCAGCGCCAGGAACTTGGCGTAGCGCACGATGCTGTCGAATTCGTCCCCGTGCATCACCAGCAGGCGCTTGCCGTCGGCGGTGGTATGCTCCGATTCCCGGCGCATCTTGATGCCGCAGATTTCCAGGCCGATGGGCAGCCAGCTCCGGAACATCTCGTCGTGGTTGCCCGGAATATAGGTGACGTTGGTGCCGGAGCGGGCATAGCGGACGATCTGCTTGAGCACGTCGTCGTGGCTTTCATCCCAATACCAGGATTTCCGCAGCCGCCATCCGTCGATGATGTCGCCTACAAGAAACAAGTTCTGGCAGCTCGATTTACGCAGGAAATCGGCCAGGAAATCACTCCGGCAGCCACGCGTGCCGAGGTGCGTGTCCGAAATGAATATGGTCCGGTAGGCGGGCGGCAGGCCGATCGGCGACATGGCGTTCATTTCGAGGTGTTTATTCTCGCGATTTCATATTCGAGACCAGCACATAGACTCGCTCGGTGTGCGGCGCGCGTTAAGATTCGATGACGCAAGCGATGTTCAGCTGTCATGACGAATGTAACTCAACCGTCATTGCGGCGTCACGGCAATGACACGCTGCGGTGGCAGGCATAGGCTTTTGATCGTCCCGCAGCGCAAGGTTTCAGCCGATTCCCTTCCAGGCATACTTCCGTCTTTCCCGGGCGTGCTACCAGCCATGATCATCGTGTTCAACCCGGTCGCGGGCCGCCGGCGGGCGCAACTGCTGTGGCGCGTGCTCGACGTGCTGGTCGCCAACGGGGTACGCCTCGACATCGCGGAAACGCAGCGCGCCGGCCATGCCGAGGCCCTGGCGCGGGAGGCGGTGGAACGCGGCGAGCAGATGGTGGTGGCAGCCGGCGGCGACGGCACGATCGCCGAAGTCGCCAACGGGCTGATGGGGTCGGGTGCCAGGCTCGGGGTGATCCCGCTGGGCACCGCCAATGTGCTGGCGCATGAGCTTGGCCTGCCGTTCGCGCCGAAAGCGGTCGCCGCGGCGCTGGCCTTCGGCCGCACCTGCACGTTGTGGCCGGGCCAGGCCAACGGCCCGGACGGGACGCGGTTGTTCGTCCAGATGCTGGGCGTCGGGTTCGACGCGCACGTGGTGCAGAACCTGTCGTTTCCGTTGAAGAAGGCGCTCGGCAAGGGCGCCTATGTGCTGCAATCGCTGCGAGAGCTTGGCCGCTACCGGTTCCCGCCGATTCACATGCGGATCGACGGCACGGAAACCGAAGCGTCGAGCGTGATCGTCAGCAAGGGCCGCCTTTACGGCGGGACCTTCCATCTGGCCGCCGACGCGATGCCGGGCGAGCCGGGGTTTTCCGTGGTTCTGTTCGGCTACTCCGGTCCGGCGGCGGCAATGATGTACGCGGCGGCGCTGCCGTTGAACCTGCTGGGACATGCGCCGGGCGTGCGGCATGTGCGGGCGCGGCGGATCGATTTCCTGCAAAACGACGCCGTGCCGGCACAAGCGGATGGCGACCGGGCAGGGTACGCGCCGCTGTGGATCGCCGACGCACCCGGGCCGATCCAGGTGGTGGTGGGGTAACTTCCGTCGCAGGCTTTTTCACCGCGACGTGACACCGGAACTCGCGATCAACGCGGAAGCAGTGAACGGCTCAACAGCCGCCGCCGCAACGCGACCCCAGTATGTCGGCAGCGACGTCACCTACCGGGCGTCTATCGACAGAAGGAGTTCGCCATGTCCCGCACCTGTTCCTCCCGCTTCAGCCGGCTAGCGATCCTGGCCTCGGCCGCAATGCTGGCGTTTACCGTCTCCGCATCGGCCCAGCCGGTTGCCGTGTTCGACGATGCGCCGTCGATCGAGCAGCTCCGCAGCATCCTGATCCCGGAATCGCGTCCCGGCGCAAGCCGCTCGATCGTCTTGCAGATGCCGGATGCCGCGACCCAGCCGACTGCGGTCCAGCCCGTCTCCACCGATGCGGCACCGGCGCCGCGAAAGCGGGCCAGGGCGAAAACCGCCTCGGCATCGGTGGTCAAGGCCGACGCCAGCATGCCCGGCCAGAAGGCTGACGCACCGGACGAAGCCGGGGTCGTCGCATTCCACATTAACTTTGGCTTCAACTCCGCCGCGTTGCCGGATTCGGCACACGATATGGTCGGCATGATCGCTCAGTTGATGAAGGAAACGCCGAGCATCAAGCTGCGGGTGGAGGGTCATACGGATGCGGTCGGCTCCGTCGCCTACAACGTCTTCCTGTCCGAGAAGCGTGCCCTGTCCGTCGGCGAATACCTGGTCGCCCAGGGCGTGGATCCCGCACGGCTGGAGGTGGTGGGCAGGGGCATGGCCGAACCGTTGGTCAGCAACAAATACGATGCGGTCAATCGCCGCGTGCAGTTCGCGCGGGTCGACTGAGCATGATTCCCCGCATGAGGCTGATCTCCGCCGCCGCGGCCATCCTGATCGTCTGCCGCGCGGCGGACCGGGGTCAGGCGACCGTGGTACGCGACGAGGCGACCGCGGCGGGCAACCCGGCGGTCGCGACCGGAGGCCACCGCCCGGAAGCGAAACCGCCGATTATCATTCAATTTGACATTACCAGCGGGTTTCAGTCCCAGGGTCCCTGGTTTGCGCAGTGTACTCCCTGGCCATGGAGCCCGTTCAGTCCGCTCTTCTGGCATCGGCGCGGCAATGCCGGACGCGTCTTGCCAAGACTGCCCGGATTCCGAGGCGCGCCTTTCTTCGGTGTGCCGCCACGGCTGCCGTAACATTTGAACGGCCACCGGCCAAACATGCCTTGCGGCGCGGATGGTTGCCGCCCGAAACAGCTTGTTCGGCCTCGGGTGACGACGGCGATGCGAACAAGGCGACTCCGCGCGGCAGCCTGGATCGCGCTCATGCTGGTTGTTTCGACCGCCGTTGCGCTGGTGTCGGCGCAGCCGCCGTTTCCGCTCGCCGCGGCGCAGCGCCTGTTCGACGCGGTGGCGTTCCGTTACCTCGGGCCGCTGACCACCCCCGACCCTGGCGTTATCGTCGTCGGCATCACCGAGGAGACGCTGGCCGCACTGCCCTATCGCTCACCCGTCGATCGCCTGTTCCTGGCGGACCTCGTCGATACCCTGGCGCGCAAAGGCGTCGCCGCGATCGGACTGGATATCCTGCTCGATCGTCCGACGGAGGCCGCCAAGGACGCGGCGCTGCGCCGGGCGCTGACGCGTGCCGATATCCCCGTCGTGGCTATCAGCATCGCTCCCGACACCCCGATGCCAGCCAATCGGCGGCGCTTTTTGGATCAGTTTCTGAACGGAGTGCGAACCGGCGATGCCAACCTGGCGCGAGACCGGTTCGACGACGTGGTGCGCGACCACATGCCCGTGCATCCGGTGACAGGCTCGCCGAGCTTTCCCGCCGCCATCGCCTCGGCGCTCGGCGCACCGGTGCCGGTTCGGCCGTTTCCGATCGAGTGGCGGCGCAGCACGCGCGGCCCGCATGCCGGACCCGACGTTCCGGCCTATCCCGCCGAGTCCATCGCCCTGCTGCCCGCGAGCTGGCTGAACGGCAAGGTTGCGCTGATTGGCAGCCTGATCAGCGGCAGCGACGAGCACCGGACGATCGCCTCGACCTTCGGGCCGCCGAGTTTCGGGGTGGAGATTCACGCTCAGGTCGTCTCCCAATTGTTGGCGCGGCGCGCCGCACCGGAACCGGCGATACCCTGGCCGGCTATCCTGGCGACGGCTGGCCTGGCGGCGGCTGGGGTGACGCTGGGCGTCAGCGTGACCGGCCATTTGTTCGCGGCGGCGCTCGCGGCGTTCGGTATCCTGTATGTGGCGATAGTATTGGCGGCCTACGCCTTCACCGGCGTGCTGGTTCCCGTCGCGGCGCCCCTGTTGGCGCTGATCATCGCAGGGGGCGGCGGCCGCGGCTGGCGCAGCGCGGCGGAGCGGCGTGACCGGCGGGCCTTGCGGGCATTGTTCTCGCGCTTTGTCAGCGAACCGGTTGTCAACGAGATCATGAAGGACCGGGACCTGTTCATGGCGGGCGGCCGCCCGGTCCCGCAGGAGCTGACCGCGACGGTGCTGTACGCGGACGTGGCCGGGTTCACGACGATCTGCGAGGGCATGGAGCCCGCCCCGCTGATTGCGTGGCTGGATCGCTACATCGACACCATGGCCGCGCTGATCATGGCGCATGACGGGGTGCTGCTGCGGTTCATCGGCGACGGCATCCTGGCGGTTTTCGGTGTGCCGGTGCCGCGGCTGGATGAGGCGGCCATCACCGCGGACGCGCAAAACGCCGCCCGCTGCGCGCTGGCGATGGAAGCCGCGATGCAGCGCCTCAACGACGCCTGGTGCGCCGAGGGCCTGCCGGTGGGCGGGCTGCGCGTCGGCCTGCACACCGGACCGATGGTCGCCGGCAGCCTGGGCAAGGGGCCGCGCATGGAGTTCTGCCTGCTGGGCGACACGGCCAATGTCGGCGCACGGCTGGAGCAACTCGGCAAGCAGTATGCCGAACCCGGCCCGCGCTACTGCACGATCGTGGTGGGCGAACCGACCTGGACGCGCCTCGGCGGACTGTGCCCGGGCATCCGCATCGGGGACGTCATGCTGCGCGGCCGGCGTACTGCGATGGCCGCCTATCGCATCGATTCGGCTGCCGCGCGGTGTGCCGGCGCGGCTACAATTCAGCCTGCGATAGGTCTTCCAGTGCCGATTTATCCAGAATCGTAATAAAACCGCTATTGACTTCGAGGTAGCCGGCGCGGCTCCAGTCAACAATATATTTGTTGGTGCTCTCGCGGGAAATACCGATCAGGTTGCCGATTTGCTGCTGCGAGAGCTTGATGTCGATGTGCAGGCGAGAGGCCTCCTGCCTGCCGAACGTGCCGGCCAGCCGCAGCAGGCCGCGCGCAACGCGCGACGGGGCGTCGCGCAGCAGGGCGTCTTCCAGCGCTTCGCTGGTCTGGCGCAGCCGCTGGCAGAGCACCGCGATCAGCCGCGTGGGAATCTCCGGGTTGGCGGTCAGGAACGGCATCAGGCGCGCGCGCTCCAGCACCAGCAGTTCGGTGTCTTCGAGCGCGACGGCGTCGCCGGACCGGGGCTGTCCGTCCAACACCGCGATTTCGCCGAACAGGCCGCCGCGATCGATGATGTTCAGCACGAGTTCCTTGCCGTCGGGGGAGAACGTGCAGATTTTCACCCGGCCGCTCACGACTGCCATCATGCTGAGGCCGGGATCTCCCTTCTGGAAGATCGTTGCATTCGCGCGATGGCGGACCAGACTCGCGGTCGCCGCCAGACGGGAAAGCTCCTCCGGGCGGAGGTATCTCAACAAGAAATGGCCGGCGAGGATGTCCTCCCGGCTGATTGGAGCAGTCGCCATTTCCCAGCCCTCCGACGGCATGCTGAACGCAGGCGCAGGACATGGCGAGTCGCTTCAGCGCGACCGCGCCGCAGCACAAGAGATCGTGAAGCAAAACTACGCTATTTTGGCAACGAACGGCCACAACAGTTGGCCAGATCACAGTAGAGTCTCGGCCGAAATGGCATGCTCCGACCGTGAGGCATCGCCCTCACATACAGGAGCGGCGGGAATGTCGACACTGGATCGTGCCAACTGCCTGACTGTCCCGACTCTGCCGGGCGTCCGGTGTGGAGTATCCGACGAGATGCTTACGTCCAGAACAATCCGCGGTTGCACAGCCGTCGACCGCATCCCGACGGCGGCACCCGTGACCCGGCCGACCCGGCTGTCTCGACTCTTCAGGCGTCCGGCCGCCGGCCTGATGGCGCTGCTAACCGGTCTCGCCGCCTGCCAGACGCGCCCGCAGACAGCTTATGACGTCGCCAATCCGCGCACCGCGGTGGTTCGTAACATCGGTAACTTCAACGAGGCCCTGCGCTGCATGGACGACATGTTCATCGCCCAAGGCAAGCAGGACATCTACATCACCACGGCCGGCATTCCCGATGCCACCGGACTGATCGCCACCGGCACCAAGGAGATGTTCATCACCGCGGTGTCCCGCATGTCCGCCAAGAGCAACGCGTTTCACTTCGTCGATTACGACCCGACCCAGCTCGACGTGCAGGTGCTGTCGGAAATGGTCGGCCTGCATAAGGAATTCGTCGCGCCAAATTATTACGTCCGCGGCGCGATTACCCAGCTCGACAGCAACGTCCTGCAATCGTCCGCCAGCGGCGGGGTTTCGATCCCCGGGCTTGACGCCGCGATCAACGGCTATCAGGTTGTTTCGGTCGTTTCCATAGACCTGAACATGGGAAAGCTCGTTACCCGCCAGATCATGCCGGGTATCTCGGCCAGCAACTCGATTGCCGTGGTGCAGTCGGGCAAGGGGGCCGATGTCGGCGGGTTCATCGGCAAGGCCGGCCTCTCCCTCAGCGTGTCGCTGGACAAGTCCGAAGGATTCCACCAGGCGGTACGTAACCTGATTGAGCTATCCACCATCGAAGTACTCGGCAAGTTGACGCGCGTGCCTTACTGGCAGTGCCTGAGCATCGAGTCGACAAATCCCAATTTCCGCAACGAAGCACGTGGCTGGTACGACACCATGACCGAGGCCGAAAGCACCCGGTTCGTCAGCACGGCGCTGACGCGCGCGGGCTACTTGCAGGGATCCGGCGTGGCGTCGGGTTCGGCGTTGTCCGATGCGATCGCCCGCTACCAGGCGGAGAACGACCTGGTGCCGAACGGGCGGGTGGACTTCGATCTGTATTACCGGTTGCTCGCCGCGGATGCGCGCAACCCGGCCCCGAAAACGGCGGCCGTCACACCCATGCATAATGGCGGCACGGCCCCCCCGCCGCCGGCCGCACCGCCGGGCCTGGTCGTCAGCAGCCCGCGCGGCCCGAAACCGACCTATCGCGTCGGCGAAACCATGGCGCTGACCGTGCAGCCAACGCGCGATGAGTATGTCTATTGCTTCTACCAGGATGCCGCGGGAACGGTCGCGCGCATCTTCCCGAACCGCTTCCAGCCCGATGCGCTGCTGCGCGCCGGCCAGCAGATCGAAGTCCCGCCCGCGGGCGAGCGATCCTTTTCGCTGCGTTTCGACAATCCCGGCGGGTCCGAGGCGGTCGCCTGCCTCGGCTCCGACACCGAGATCGGGCTGCGCCTGCCGGATCGGCTGAAGGCGCAGGATCTCGAACCCTTGCCGGTCAGCGGGCTGGATGACGTCGCCGCACAATTCCGCGGGGTCTCCGGCGCGCAGGTCGCTGACGCCAGGCTGGCCGTGGAGGTTATCAGATGATCTCCCTATGTGTTCGCGCAGTGCTGGTCCTGTGGCTGCTGACGGTGGCGTATGCCGCGCACGCCGATGAACAACGTATCGCGCTGGTTATTGGCATCAGCAGCTACCAGAACGCGCCCCACCTGGCCAACCCGGTCAATGACGCGCGCGCCATCGGCGACAGCCTGCGCCGCCTCAAGTTCGATGTCACGGAACTCTATGATCCGGACTTCCGCGCGTTAAACAGCGGCATCCGGTCGTTCGGCATTCGCGCGGCCTCCGCCGACGTGGCGGTCGTGTATTATGCCGGTCATGGCGTGCAGGTCGACAAGGAGAACTACCTGATCCCGGCCGACGCCAAGCTCGAACGCGAGCGGGACCTTTTGTATGAAGCCATGCCGCTCGACCGATTGCTGGGTGAGGTCTCGCAGGCGTCCCGGATCGGCATCGTCCTGCTCGATAGCTGCCGCAACAATCCGTTCATCGATCGCGTCTCGCGGTCCATGACCATCGCGGGGCGCGCGGTGGCTACCACGCCGGGGCTGGCGAGGGTGGACAATGTTCCGCGCAATACCATGGTGGTGATGGCGGCGAAGGCCGATCAGATCGCCGAGGACGGGCTGGAGCACAGTCCGTTCGCGAGCGCCCTGCTGGCGCATTTCCAGATCCCGGGCCTGGAGCTGAGCCTGTTCTTTCGCAGCGTGCGCGACACCGTGTTGCGTGCCACCAATAACCGGCAGGAACCCTATGTGTTCAGCTCGCTGGGGGCCGAGCCGTTCTACTTCTACCCGAGGCCGCCGAACCGGCCGCCGGTTATCGGCTCCATCGCGCCGCTGGAGGTGACCGAAGTCTCCGGCCCGACAGCGCTCGGGTTGCCGGAGCCAACCGATCCCGACCAGGACCCATTGACAATTCGCATCATCGGCTTGCCGCGGTTTGGCGAGGTTCGCATCGACGGGCGCGCGGTGACCCTCAACACCGTGATATCGGCCGAGCGGCTGAAGACAGCCGTGTTCAAGCCGGACGGAAAAAATATCGGGTCCGCCGGAACGCTGGATATCCTGATCGAAGATGGCCGCGGCGGCAGCGTGACCGCAAGTCTGCCGATCACGGTGCGGTCCTCGCATCATCCGCCGGTCCTGTCGGGTCCGGACCGCGTGCAGGTTGCGCAGCAGGTGCTGGGCATCCCCGCGCCGGTCAGCCCGGACGGCGATCCGCTCACCGTCACGATCACCGCGCTGCCACGCGGCACCGTTCGCAACGGGGCTGCGATCCTGCGTGCCGGCGACCACGTTACACCGCAGGAACTGAGCAAGCTGAGTTACTGGCCCGAAGCCGGATTTACCGGACCCGCGGGCAGCCTGCGCTACACCGTGGATAACGGCCATGGCGGGACCGCCGAGGGTTCGCTCGATGTCGAGGTCGGCGCGGCATCCGGCATCAGCGACCCGGGGCCGGAGGCGGCCTTGTGGCAAACCATACGCAACAGCACCGATCCGGCCGAATTCGAGCTGTTCGCGCGGCTGTTCCCGTCATCCCGCTACGCCGAGGAGGCCAGGCACCGGCATATGGAGCTGGCCGATGCGGCAAGGTCGCATGCCGGTGGCAAGGCCGAGCCAGCCAAGACCCAGGCCGCGGTTGCCCCGAAAGCGGCCGAGGCCCCGCCGCCCAAGCCGGCGCCGATGGCAACGGCGCAGCCGGCGACTGCGTCGCCACCGATGGTCGTTGCGACCAATGTCCCGCCGATAGTCGGGGGATCGACACCGCCGCGCGGCCAGAGCAGCGATGCGAACCGGTTCCAGGACTGCCCGACATGTCCGCGCATGGTGCGCATCCCGGCGGGCAGCTTCATGATGGGGCTGGGCGCGCATGAACCCGAGTCGCTTCCCCCGCACAGGGTGGATGTCCACGCCTTTGCGATCGGCCTCGCTCCGGTCACCGTCGGGGAGTGGAAAGCCTGCGTGGAAGCCAAGGCGTGCAACTTCACGCCGCGAATGCGGGTCGCGGATGATCGCACCCCGGTTCACAATTTAAGCTGGGAAGATGTCGGGCAATACATGGCCTGGCTGTCCGGCGCCAGTGGGCATCCGTATCGATTGCCGAGCGAGGCGGAGTGGGAGTACGCGGCGCGCGGCGGCACGACCACGCGCTATTGGTGGGGCGATTCCGTTGGTATGTCGCTCGCCAATTGCACGGATTGCGGCGGGACGCAGGACGCTTATGCGCCCCTGCCGGTCGATGCGATGTCACCCAATCCGTTCGGGCTCTACGATATGCTTGGTGGGGTTGCGCAATGGACTGCGGATTGTTGGTTCCCGAACTATCGCGGCGCGCCGGTTGACGCGACCCCGCGGGAGGGCAAGGCATGCGACAAACGCGTGCTGCGGGGGGGATCGTTCCGTTCAACGCACGACGAGATCACGGTGACCTATCGGGGCAATTACGACGCGTCGGTGCGGTATATTGTCAACGGCTTCCGGGTGGCCCGGGATACCGAGTAGGGATCAGACGCCTGTTGCCGCCGCGCCAAGCCCGGCGGCGGTCGGCAACAGGTTTGCGGGCCGATCTTTCAATGCGCCTCGGAGATCTTTTCTTGGGGCGCGACGACATGAATTGTGATTTTCTTTGACATCAAAGGCGGATCGTGCGGGACATGATCGGCATCGCCCATCAGGATCTGCAAGGTGTGCGTGCCCGGCGGCAGGTCGATGAATGTTTCCGTCTGGCCCAAGCCGAAGTGAAGGTGGTTCTTATCATTCGGTATCGGCTGGTCCATTGGCGGTAGCGCCGTGTCGATCAGCAGGTGATGATGCCCGGTGTTCGGCTTGTTGGTTCCCGCCGGGGCGACACCGAAATTGCGGGTGCCAAACCAGACATGGATGTGCGTGGTATGAATCGTCTCGTTATCGTTTGGCCAGCCGATATAGACATACGCGTCCGCCGGGGCTGGAGTCCGCTTGAAACCGCCCTCGGGCGCGCCGTGATCGTGCGCCATATCCGGCATGGCGGACGGGGACTGCGCAAAGGCCGGTGCGGCCACCCAAGCGACAGCCAGAGCGCCGCCCAGAATGATCAGGCGTCTTATATCACGCATGGAACTCTCCTTCAGGGCGGGACGATGATTGTGATTTTCTTGGAATACAGCGGTGGATTGTGCGGCACATGGACATCGTCCGCGAACAGCAACTGAATCGTGTGCTTTCCGGGCGGCAGCTCCAACCGTGCCTCGGTCTGGCCCTTGCCGAAATGCAAATGGTTCTTGTCGTTGGGAATTTCCTGGTCGAGCGGCGGCAGGTCGGTATCCACCAGGATGTGGTGATGACCGGTATTCGCCTTTTCGATCCCGGCGGGTGCCACACCCGCGCCGCTCAGGCCCATGCGGATCCAGAATTTCCCGCCCGGGATGACCTGCCCATCATGCGGATAGATAATATAGACCTTCGCGCCGTCCGCCATTGGCTTCGGGTCAGCAATCGCGCCGCCGCCGATGGCCGGCACCATGGCGAGAACGCAAGCGAACAGGCGTCTTTTCTTCATATGAGTTTCCCTTGATCGCCCCGATGCAAACGAATACTTACATTATCGCATGTCCGGCACATTGCGGGTTCCTTACTTTATCCTCTCGATGAAACTTTACGTTATCCGGCTCCGGAGGCCCCTGCTGTGAACGACTCCACATCCCCGGGCCGCGGAATTGGCTAGAGTGAAACCACGACGGAAAAGGATCTATGATCATGCCGCGCATCTCGAACTGCCTTGGCCGGGCCGTGTTATGTGCAGGTCTGGTTGTTGCAGCGCTCGGTTCCCGGGTCGCCCGTGCGGAGGATGCGGTTCTGCTCGCCTCCACCGTGCCCGGCTATGTCCCCGGCATGGTCGTCTCTTCGGCCGATCGGCTGAGTTTGCCGGAGGGGGCGAGCGCGACTTTGCTGTTCCAGTCGGGTGCGACGTTGCGCCTGCGCGGGCCGTTCGAGGGCACTTTGGCGCAGCAGCAACCGGCCACGGGCGCCGGCGACGCCGCCATGTTCGCCGACATGTTTCGCATGCACGGGGTCGATGCCACGGTCATCGGCGGCACGCGATCGACCGGTTCCACGCAGTCCGGACCGACGCTGGACGATGTGCTGGTCGATCCCGAGCGCTCCGGCACGTATTGTGTCGAGTCCGCGACATCGGTGTGGATCGCCCGGCCGTCGGGTGAAACCGGCGTCTACGCGCTGCGGCGCAAGGGCAGCAGCAGGACGCTGGGCTGGCCGGCCGGGGCGGAGCGGATTGAATGGCCTGCTGATGTCCCGATAGAGGATGGCAGCCAATTTGAGATCACCCCCGGCGGTGCGGCACGGGCAACCGTCACGTTTCGTGGGGTTCCGTCAAACCTGCCGAACGGGCCGGCGAGGATCGCTGCCGGGCTGGTGCTTGGATGCCATGACCAGTTTGATGCCGAATTAAAGCGGCTGAGCCGTTCCATCGCCGGGCCGGAGGTCTGGATCACAACCGACCGTGGACGTCACCCCGAGTATCGCCCGGGCGAGCCGATCGCAGTCACCGTGACGGCGAGCGAGGACGGTTATCTGTACTGCATAGCAACGGATGACGACGGCAGCGCCAAGCCGATCTTCCCGGCCGGCGCGGTTGATGGGGCGCAACTGCGCGGTTCGGCGCCGTTATCGATTCCAGGGCGCCGGCAGCCGAACGGATTGACCGCGGCGGCGGTAAGCCAGCGGATCCGCTGCTGGCTCGCGGACCGGGATATCACCCCGGAACTGCCGCATGCGCTGCTCGGCGCAACCTCCGCGCGGTTGCCCGATCAGCTTGCAACCGACCTGGATGCCTTGTTCGGCCGCATCGGCGGGACGCGTATCGAGGCGGACCAACTGACCATCAAGACGGCACAGGCGCCCGCGACCACTGCGCGTAAGGAGTAACATTGTAATATTAGATCAAGAGCAGCAATGCCAAGGCGTAGATGACGCCCGTCACCACAAACGTCACGACAGTATAACCCATCACGCGCTGGATGCCGATGCCTGCCATCGCCACGACAGGCAAGGCCCAGAAGGGCTGCAGCATGTTGGCGACCTGCTCGCCCATCGCCACCGCCATCGCTGAACCGGCCATCGAAGCGTGCAAGGTAACGGCAGCGGGCACCACGAAAGGCCCTTGCACGGCCCAGTGGCCGCCGCCGCTCGGCACGAAGAAGGTGATGATCAGGGAGCAGATATAGCTCCAGAACGGCAGGGTATGGTCGCTGGAAACCGCAACGAACGCCTTGGAGATCGAGTCGGCCAGGCCGGTGCCCGACATGATGCCCATGATGCCGCCATAGAACGGATATTGCAGCATCATGCCGCCGGTTTGCTTCGCGGCGTTCTTCATCGCCGCACCGTAAGCCACCGGCGAGCCATGCAGGCCGATGCCGGCGATCAGAAAAATCAGAATGACCATGTTGACGTCGAGGACCAGCTTGCCCTCCAGCCACAGCACGGCGACCGCGGCAAGCCCCGCCGCGACCAGGAACAGGCTGCCCACCGGCGAACGATCCATCCGGCGGGCCGGGGCGTTGGATATATCGGCCGGAGGAGGCGGCGCGTCCGGTTCCGGCACGAAGGCGTTCACATCCGCATCCGCCGGCCGGATGGCGATGAACACCAGCGGCATGAGCAAGACGATCAGCAGCGTGGGAACCCAGTTGAACGTCGCGAACACCGTGTCAGAGAGCGGCAGTAACTGGCCGGTGAGCTTTTCGACAATGTTCAGTGCGTTGCCATGCGTCGCCTGGGTCAGGGCGATCGAACTGGATATGCCGCTCGCCCAGACCACGAAGCCGGAATAGGCGGCGGCGACCAGCCAGCCGAAATCCACCCGCACCTGCCGCGCCACCTCGCGGGCGAGGATGGCACCGACGACAAGGCCGAAGCCCCAGTTCAGCAGGGATGCGACCGCCGCCACCAGGAAGGTCAGCACCACCGCCTGGTTGGGGGTGCGCGCCAAGGCCACAAGCCGGTGCAGCAAACGTTCCACCACCGGCGCGTGGGCGAGCGCATGGCCGGTTGCCAGGATCAGGATCATCTGGAAAGCGAAGCCGAGGATCGCGAAGATGCCGGTATACCACGTGCTGACGATCGTTTCGGGCGAGCCCTTGGGCGCAATGAGCAGCGCAAGGACGGCGGTGACCGCGGTCAGGATGATCGCCAGCACGAAGGGGTCGGGCATGTAGCGTTCGAACAGGTCAACGAACAGCGGCGCGACCGATTGCAGGCCACGGCGACGGGGTTGAGATACGGCGGTGCCGCTCATTGCTGTGATCCTCCCGGTTTGGCACGGACTTGCCGATAGTGCGACGGCCTTTAAGTGCGGCGCAAGACCACCAGGCCGGCCGCGGGGATGATCACGTTCAGCGCGCCGTTCTCGGCCTGCAACCTTTGCCCATCGTTGCCAATGTTCCAGCCGCCGTAGGACTGCGCGTCGCTGTTGAAGACTTCCGTCCAGCCGGCATCGCCGATCCGGTCGCCATGCAGCCAATATCCGGAACTGAAGGCGGTATCACTGAGGGACCCGACGACAAGAACTTCGTCTGAACCGTCCCAGCGGTGGAACGCTATGACCCTATCGGCGTTGCCGGTAACAGCGACATCGATGTTGCGCGACCGGATGGCTGCGTTTTCCACGCTCAGCCGGACCAGATCCTTGTAATAGGCGAACAGCAAGGCCCCGGTGCCGAGGGAGTCGCCAAGGATATCCTCGCGATTTTGCAGGAAGGTATCGTAGGTATAGGGCTTTTGCGCGCCGATTTCCTCGCCCATGAAGAACATCGGGGTGCCGGCCGACAGCAACGCCATGCCGGCGGCGAAACGCTGGCGCGCTTCCGCCCAGCGTCGCGTTTCGCCGGTCTGCGCCGCGCCGTTGACCGCGAGCACGATGGTGCGTGCCGAACCGGGGCGGTTGCCGCAGTCGTCATGCGATTCGGTATAGACGACCTTGGCGTTGGCGCTGGTCCGCAGCGCGCCGGCGAAATAATCCATCTGCAGCGGGCGGTTGTCGCCATAGCCGGACTGCTTGACCAGTTCGGCGTAGTTGCCGCCCTGATATTCCACGAGGTTGTGGTGGAACTCGCCATACCAGGTGACATCGAAACCAAGTCCGTCGCCGTTCAGGCTGGGCTGTGTCATGGCATCCCAGTCGGAGTAATCCTCCGCGCTGAGGAACAGGCCCGGCTTGAGCAGCCGCATCGTCCGTGTCCACTGCTTGAGGAACTTGGTGCCGAACGCCGCCGCGCGGGAAGCCTGCTGCCCGTTGGCGTGGATGGTCGGATATTGGTGGATCGAACTGGTCTGGTCGAGGCGAAAACCGTCGACATGGCAACGGTCCACGAACCAGGCGGCGCTGCTGATGAACACCTGCCGGACCATTTCCTGATCGAAGCGGGGTGCCCATCCCGATGATATGTTGTCGATGTAGCCGCCATCGGGACTTGGATAGTCCGATGGCTTTCCTTCATACCAGAAGTAGATGTTCCGCGTTGGGTCGTTTGAATCGTACGCCCACTCGGCGCGATCCGCGTTGGGATCGAAATGGTTGTAGCAAACATCCAGGATGACGACGATGCCGCGTTGGTGGCAGGCCTTGACGAAGGCCATCAGGCGCTCCGTGCCGCCCGCGGCCTGATCGATCGCCAGAAACTGCGCCGTGCCGTAGCCCCAGTTGGCGATGTCCTCGAATTCGGAGATTGGCATCAGCTCGACGGCGTTGATGCCGAGCGCCGTCAAATGATCCAGCAAGGCCATGGCATCGTCGAGCGTCCCGGCGTCCGGCTTGCCGAAACCCAGCGCACCGACATGGAGTTCATAGATGACCAGGTCCTGGACATTGGTCGGAAGCGGGTGTTTCGCAACGAACTCATCGCGCCAAAACGAATTGGCTTCCGCCGCGTCGGTATCGCAAACCACCGAACAGCTATGCGGCCCGTCCAGTGCTTCCGGCGGTCCCGCATATGGTTTTCCTTCAGGATCGATCTGCCCCGCGCCGATTTGCATGCGGGAAAACATGTCGGTGCGGTAGGCGATGCTGCCATCATCTTTTGTTACCCGGAACATGTATGGCGTGCCGGCGAGGCTTGCGAAATTAGCCAGTGCCGGGGCGTTGGCCGGGCCGATACTCCAGATGCCCTGGTCGCCCTTGGTCATCGCAAGATGCTGCAACGCCCCTTCGCCATCATCCGCGATATACCCCCTTGCCGGATCGGCCAGGGCGAGATCGACCGCTTGCGCATTCGGCGCCCAAAGCGAAAAACGTCCCGCTCCGCTGAGCTTGATCGCGCCCAGTCGGTAGCAGCAGGTGAGATAGTAGAATGCGGTCTGCGACCCGGACTGCAACACGAACGAAAGTTGGCGAGCGGTCGAGGCTTCATCGTCAACCTCGCTGGCGATGCCCCAGAGGTCCGTTCCCGCCGGGCCATCCAGCCGGACACCCCAGCTAAATGTCGTGCCGGCGTGGGCCGGATCGAACGCGACCTCCGCCTCGAAACAGGGGCACCCATCCGGATCGATAGCGGGGTGCATCGCTGTTGATGACCAGTCGGAAGCGGGCGCGCCGTTCGCGTCCCAACTGCCGATCAGGCGCACTTTGGAGAACGGGTTCGATTTCAGGCCGGGACGATAGCTGAATTGCACGAGCGCTGGACACATCTGCCTGGATCTTTCCGATGCGGCGTTTTCAGTCCGCTGAGAAAAGCGCATTTTCGTTGTAGATAACAGATGGCCCGGCCGGGCGGGTTTGCCGCCACCCGGTTCCCTTGGCATGATCCGCGTCAAGAAAAGTATTCGGGGAGATCGCGACCATGCCGCATGATGCCGCCGGAGTGACCGGGCCAAGACTCGATCCCCGCATGCCGCCGCCGGAGACCTGCGTGCTGCCGATGATCCTGGCGCGCCACGCCGCGGCCACTCCGGATCGGGTCTTCGCCGTGTTCGAGGATGGCGAGACCTGGAGCTACGCCGAAACGCAGCTTCGGTCGCTTCGGGTCGCCGCCGGGTTGTCTACCGCCGGGGTTGGACAGGCCGAAACGGTATTGATCTGGCTGCCAAACGGTCGCCGCGCGCTGTCGGCCTGGTTCGGCACCAACCATCTCGGCGCGGTGTCGGTCGCGATCAACACCGCCTATCGAGGCCGCCTGCTGGCCCATGTCGTCGGCAACTCGGATGCGCGAGTCGCCATCGTCCACGAAGATCTGCTGGAACGTTTGCTGGAGGACGGGTGCCGCGGCGCCCTGACCACGATCTTCACAGCGCCGGACAAAGCCGAGTCCGAGGCTGCGCGTTTCGCCGCACTCGGCATCGCGTTGCTGCCCTTCACCGCGCTGGATGGGGACCCGGGTAGCGTCACCGTGCCGAACCTGCAGCCATGGGATCTGCAGTCGATCTGCTACACCTCCGGCACGACCGGGCCTT
The DNA here is from genome assembly GCF_903944925.1 of uncultured Rhodopila sp. GTDB lineage: Bacteria > Pseudomonadota > Alphaproteobacteria > Acetobacterales > Acetobacteraceae > Rhodopila. Next base: position 100,091 of record NZ_CAJATU010000155.1, read on the forward strand.
CGAAAGGCGTCCTGTCCAGCTATCTGCATCTGCACACGATGGGCTGGCATTGTACTGGCGGCGTTACGCCGGATGACCGCTACCTTATCAACCTGCCGCTGTTTCATGTCGGCGGCACGCTGTACGTCTCCGGCGCCCTGGCGCGCGGCGCATCGATTGCCGTCATCGGTCCATTTGACACCGCGACCTTCTTCGATGTCTGCCGCCGCACCGGCACGACGCAGTGCCTGCTGCTGGGCGCCATGGCCGGCTTCCTGGCCCGCACCCCGCCGGGCGCGGAAGACCGCACGCATGGGATACGGCGCGCCGGGATCATTCCGTTGGGGGAGGACGCGCCGGCCATCGCACAGCGCTTCGGCTTCGAACTGGTGACCTTGTTCAACATGAGCGAAGTGTCCGCGCCAATCGTTTCCGGACCAAACCCGTCGCTGCGCGGCAGTTGCGGGCAAGTGCGTCCGGGAATCGAGGCTCGCATCGTGGACGACAACGACTGCGAGGTGCCGCACGGAACCGTCGGCGAACTGGTGCTGAGGTCGGACACGCCCTGGACCATGTCGCACGGCTATCACCGCAACCCGGAGGCCACGGCGCGCGCCTGGCGCAACGGATGGTTCCACACCGGCGATGCCTTCCGCCGCGACGCAGACGGGAACTACTTCTTCGTCGATCGCGTCAAGGATGCCATTCGCCGAAGGGGCGAGAATATTTCCTCGTTCGAGGTGGAGGCGGAAATCGTTGCCCATCCCGCGGTGCAGGAGGCCGCCGCGGTCGGTGTGCGCAGCGAGTTTGGCGAAGAGGAAGTGCTCGGGATCGTCGTGACGAAGCCGGGACAAACGATCGAACCGGCGGAGTTGGTCACATTCCTGTCCGACCGCATGGCCCATTTCATGGTGCCGCGCTATATCCGTTTCGTCTCGGCACTGCCGAAGACGCCGACCTCCAAGGTGGAAAAGCATGCCCTGCGAACGCAGGGTGTGACAGAGGATACCTGGGACAGGGAAGCCTCCGGGTTGCGACTGAAACGGGAGCGCTTCGGCCAATGATCCCGCAATCCGCGTTGGGCGCCGATCTCGGCTGCCGGGTCATTGAGGTCGATAAGCGCTGGATATTGTCGTTCGCCGCCGGGATCGGCTCGGCGGCGCCGATTTACCTGGATGATGCGCGGCCCGGCGGTATCGTTGCGCCCGCAACGTTCACCGTCGCGCTGGAGTGGCCGACGCTGATGTCAACGGCCTATCTCGGTGCCATCGGCCGCGACGAAACCAGCGCTTTCGATGACCTCGTGCATGGCTTCCAGGACTCGCGGTTCCATCGCCCGATCCGTCCGGGCGACCGGCTGGCGGTGTCCGGACGGATCGTCGGGGTGCAGCAGACGCGGGCGGGAACCCTGGTGACCACCCGCATTGCCACGGTGGACGCCGCGGATGGCGCGCCAGTCGCGGAGGGCTGGTTTGGCGCACTTTATCGTGGCGTCGAGACGGACGGACCGGGCGGTTGCGTTGCCGAATTGCCGGCGCTGCGGGCCGAGCGCGGCGTGCCGCACGCGATAACGCGGCAAACGATCGGCATTCCGCGCGGGCAAGCGCATATCTACACGGAGTGCGCCCGCATCTGGAACCCGCTGCATACCGAGCGGGCCTTCGCCCTCGCGGCCGGCCTGCCGGACATCATTCTGCACGGCACCTGCACCTGGGCGATGGCGCTGCAGCGTCTCATCGACCGGCATCGCGCCGATCGGCCGATGCCTTTGTTGCGCGCAGCCACGCGCTTCACCCGCATGGTCATTCCGGGAACCACTGTTGTGCTTGAACACGCGCCGCCGGATCGGGACGGGTTTATTGCATTCGCGGTCCAAAACGATGCCGCGGAGATCGCGCTGGGTCATGCGCTGGCGGTGCTTGCTTGACGTTGACGATCGCCGCCGCTAACCGCTGGCGGTGAAGCCGCTATTGCCGAACGACAGCAGCGATCAACGCGAGTCTACGAACAGGAGCCTGTAATGTCTTCGACCGCTCTCGTCCTTATTGAATACCAGAACGACTTTACCTCCGAGGGAGGCGCCCTGCATGAGGCTGTGAAGCCGGTGATGCAGAGCACCGGCATGCTGGGCCACACCGTCGCCACAGTGAAGCGCGCCCGCGAACTCGGCGCCACGATCATCTTCTCGCCGATAAGCTTCACCCCGGATTACCATGAACTGAGCAGCAAGCCATACGGCATCCTCAAGGGCGTGGTGGACACCAAGGCGTTCCGCAAGGGCACCTGGGGCGCCGAGATCGTCGACGTGCTGAAGCCCGAGGAGCAGGACATCGTGATCGAGGGCAAGCGCGGCCTGGACGCCTTTGCCAGCACCAACCTCGATTTCATCCTGCGCGCGCGGGGCATCACCACGCTGGCGCTGAGCGGCTTCCTGACGAATTGCTGCGTCGAATCAACGATGCGCACCGGGTATGAGAAGGGCTACGATGTCATCACCCTGACGGACTGCACCGCGACCGTCAGCGAGGAAGAGCAGCGCCTGGCGATCGAAAAGAACTACCCGATGTTCTCTCGTCCAATGACTCACGATGCCTTTCTGGCCGAGTTGCAAGGCGGCGCTGCGACCGGCGACGCATCGCACGGTTACAAGCGCTGACCCCGACGTGCCTTTGCCTTGACGCCATACGGGGACATCGCGAATGATGCGGGGCGTTTAAGGAGAATGCCCCTTGGCCCAACAGCCGATCGGCCTATCAGCGCCGGGTGTGGTGGTGCCGGCTGGAGCTGGCGTTCGCCTGACGCCAGTATTGCTTCGCTCCATGCTGTTTTCCGCCGTTGCCGCCTCGGCGCTTCTGGCCTGGTTGGTAACGCGTGGCGATCCTGCAATTCCGGACGCCGAGCTGGTGCGCGTGCTGCAATTTCTGACATTGACCAAGGGCATTATCGGGGCTGGCGCGCTATGGATGGTGTCAATACGGCTCCGCTATGAGATCACGCTGCAACGTGCCCTTGGCTACATCGCCGGCAGCGCGGTCATGGCATCGGGGCCAGGTGCGATGTGGACCACGGCGCATATCATCGCGGGATCTTTGCTGTTCTACGCCGGCATCGGGGCATTGTTGACGCTTGGCTGGTTGGACGGTGGCTCCAAATGGCGACTCGGCCGCCGCCGCACCTGATACTGACCCGGACCTTATCGCCTCAGGCCATGCCCTCGAACAGGTCGGCGACATACTCCGGTCTGTAATCAACAAAGTCCGTCCGCCCGTCAGCCGATTGCCGTTTCCCGTAGGAACCGGGCGGCGCCAGAAGCAGACGAAACGCCGGCAGCGTCGGGAAAAAATGCGGTGTGACAACAAATATATTTGGATAAAGGTACTGATGTAACGCTGGATCGCGAAAAACATGCAGTCCCAAATTCGGAATCTCCAAAGCGGCGGAGATCGGCCACATCAGGGAGTTCACGCTTATCAGCGAAAGCCGTTTCGAAGCCTTCTTGAGAGCCCGCAGCAGTTCTATCGAATCGCCTGGCGTAATCGTCGATATGTCGACATCGATTACCCGATCGTGGGTAACTCCAGTCGGAGAGAAGCTCAACACGAGCCAGCCCTGCTTCAGAAGGCGATTTACCAGATCTGAAATAAAGGGATATTCGTAACCCGCAGAACGAGACCCGAAATGCGTGCACACGATCCCTGCCGGCGCAAGGCGGTCGTACCGCTGCCGAATCATATCCAGCAGATCGCCGGCCGCTTCGGATAGCGGTGCTTCGTAGGCAATCGGCGTGGGAAGCGGAAAGTCAATCGGGAGATCGAATGTCTCAAACAATGACGTGGTGCGATGAAACACGCCGGGATCGACATCGTAAATCACCGGCAGGATAAGAAAATCCTTGGGAATGGCTTTCAATGCATCCGCAAAATCGTAATCCGTCCATAGCTCCCTCGGTCGGCCGCGATATGCAAACACGCGATCAACCAACGGGTTGATCTTCAGCAACTCCAGCACAAGCGGAGAGTTGACCGTATCCCCGTGGGTCGAGGCATACGCATAAAGCGGAAGATCCGGGTGCGCCAGGCGCAGGGCGCGGATCAAAGGCGTTGCCATCAGGTAATCGCCGGCGCCCATATGGAAGATGAGCGCGAGGCCGGACACCGGGCGGGTGCGTCGCATCCGCTTGATGTCGTAATAGGGAACGCTGCCGAACAATCCTGGTGTTCCGCCGCCGCTGTTACGGTAGCGGAATTTAAGCGGATAGACAATCCGTTGCACCCAGTGATTGCACCAGTGCAGGAGCGTGCCGCGTGGCGCAGCATGAATACCCGTCCGCCGGTAGATACGTGAGAGCCAGCGGATCATTACCGGCTAAGCGCACCAGGCATGGCCGAAGTATAAATTGCCGTGTAGATGTTGTCGTAAGCGTCGCTGTGCACCTTCAGCATGCCCCTGATGCCATCCTCCGGATGACCTTCCAGCAGTTTTACCGGAAGTCCCCAGTTAGCCATGAACATATCGAGGCTGCGATGAGAAAAGTAATGCAGATGCTCGCCCGGCTTGAAGTGCCGCCAACTGCCGGGATCATGCAAAATGAAATTCGGCGTATCCGGGATGGATACAACGGCGCAGGATGCCTTAAGGCCCAGAATCGGAGCGAAATCCGGAAAATGCTCGAGCGAGTCGAAGAAACAAATCAAGTCGAAGACCAGGTCCGTATCGAAGTCCACGACGGGGATACCAAAATCCTCAGTATGCAGATCTATGCCGAAGATCGCCATTCCGGCGGCTTCGGCTCGCTTTAGAAAGGCACCGTTGCCATAGCCCACATCCAGGATCCGGCTGCCACGGCCCAGCCCGAGACCGGATTGAATGAAATCCCACCTCAGCTCCGACATTTCCTTGACCGGTCGGTTGTCATATTGATGCGCATAATTAGCGTCATATGAAACGGTCACTTTCAGGTCGGCCTGAAAGACATGACCACAGGCCGGGCAATATACCAAATTCTCAGGGGTTGGCACCAGGCATTCAGCTCGACAAACCGGACACTCCGCACCGCATCCTTGACGAGCAGTTGCATGCCCATTGATGGTGTTGTCGTCCAGGCCAGCTAGCCCTTCAGTCAAACGAACTGCGCTGCGCGCCAGCCTGATCTGGTTCATTGGCCGCCCATAACATGCCGCTTACGGTGTTTCAACCCCGCAAGGGTCGATCATGGTCGAGCTCGCATTTCCCGCCAGGCAGTCGCGACGCGAAATCGCAAACCTTCAGGCGAAACCCTCGATTTTCCGGGCGGCGAGGATTTCGCGTGAAAGCGCCGCCTCCGCTAGACCGAATTGATATGCCCGGTCAGGCTGGCAGCGGTTTGATTCAGGAACGTGATCTTGGTGTTGTCCGACAGGGTCAACGTTACGCTCGTTCCATTTTGCGTCGCGCTCGCCAGGGCGGCCGCTGCGGCGGCAGAGCCATAGCCGAGCAGGTCCAACGTGCTCGACGTATTGAAATCGGCAATCGTCGCGCTGCCACCGCTGATGGAGGAGGTGAATTCGTAGACGTTTGCTCCAGCCCCACCCGTGAACGTCGCGGCACCCACGCCACCGATCAGGGTGTCGTTGCCCGCACCGCCAACGATGGATGCCGAGCTTCCCACCAGGCTGCTTGCCGAGGCGATGATCGGAGCCGTCGAACCAGCGGCGTTGAGCGTCTCATTGCCGGCACCGGCGAAGAATGTGGCCGCGCCGGTCGGATCAGTGAAGTTGATCACGCCATCCGCGCCGCCGAACAGCGTCGTGCCGCCGTCGCTGCCAACAACCGTCGAAACCCCGGCGCCACCAACGAACACGAGCGACCCTGTGCTCTCGTTCACCAAAAGCGACGTGGAGTCGCCGGCGGTAAGGGTCGATGCCCCGGAATAGAGGTTGATCGTGTCGCTGCCGGAGCCCGTCGCCAGCAGGTTCAACGCCCCTGAATTGGCCCAGACCGAAGCATCGCCGCCACCCAGTGTTATCGCCGCATCGCCGGCGGCCAGACCGACAACCGCATTTGCGCCCTCGAGATCGGCGTTCAGGGTAGACCCGGCCAAGCCACCGAAAACCGATCCGTTCGTTGCCGTGCTGGTGAACAGAAGGTTGGTGATGCCCGTGCCGGCACCCACCGCGTCGCCGGACCCGGAGAGCGTCGCATTGATGAGAGTACTCAGGCCGCCGTTGAGAGTGTCAGAGCCACCCGTAATGTCCGCGGTAACCGTTCCTGTATCAGCAAAAATACCGGAGCCGGTGCCTGATACCGTGACAGCCAGCGAGCCCGTATACCCGCCGATAGCGTTGTTGGTGCCGCTGTCATCCTCGGTCGACGACCCGGTGCCGGCGTAGGTCGTGTTCCCACTGCCGCTGGTCGAGATGGAGGCATCGCCGCTTCCAATACCGATTTTCGAACCGGTGCCAAGCGCCGCGATCGAGTCGGCCCCCGAACCGATATACAAGGTTGCGCCCGAACCGCCCAAAGCGACAGTTGCATCGCCCGCACCCAGCGATACCACGTCATTCGTGCCGGAGGACTGGATCGACGCCGTCGATCCCGCGTCACCCGCGGCAGTGATGGTATTGGAGCCTCCCGCCGCGACGATGGTTGAATTTCCGGTCGCGGTGATGCTGTTGTCCCCGGAATCCAGCGACACATAAGAGTTGCCACCGGCGTTCACCGTGTCGCTGCCGCCGAGTCCCGCCACAGTGGCGTTGGCAACGTTCAATAAGTTATTTCCGTCACCATCCAGGACCGTGATGCCAGCCTGGGCCGTGCCGCTTGCGTTCACCGTCGCCCCGCCGCCGGTGGTGGGCGCGGTGACGTAGATCACGGAATAGCCGCTGCCGCTCGGTACGGTGGTGTTGGTATCGGTGGTGATGTCCAGGATCTGCGTCGTGCCGGCAACCGTCGGAGCGGACGGGACGCTTCCGCTCGTGGTCGGCGCGGTCGTCACATTGGTCAACTGGGTTGCCAGTTGGGCGCCGATCTGCGCCGCGAGGCTTGACGAATCGGATGTCGACGATCCCAGGGTGACAGGTGGCTGTGTGCCCGGCGCGCCAGATCCGGGTACGGTTACGACAGTCATCGTCTTCTCCTATGCGCTTCGGCGACGGGCCGAAGGCTGGTCAATCGTCAATCGAGTAACAGGCACGCTCACCCGTCACACGTAGATCCTTGCGAGGCCGGTATGTGCAGGTAGCTGCCGAAATGCACTGGGTGGTTGCACCATACGAGAATTTGTACGTTTGGCAAGCCAAAATATTCTGAATTCAGCCTTATTGGAGACCCCGAGGGCGATAGCCGGGGTCTCCAAAAAACGTGGTGCTTTGCCAGCTCGCAAATCGAGCCAACCCCAACTCACGTGAATTTTACTCACGGCAATCTAGTGCGAGTTGTGCAACTTTTGGTTGTGTTCAGTATCGTTCGCGAGGACAGCGGCGCACAAACACCGGAAACGGAACACTTCAGGCGTGTTTAGCTATTTATACGCAACAGATTCGCGGTGAAAACGCTGCCGCGGCCTGACGCGACCGGACGATCAGTTCGCACAAGGATCCCGATTCTCGGCGTGACACAGCCGACAACCGGCGTCAGACCCCGCGAAACACCGGCGGCCGCTTCGCCATGAACGCCCGCCGCCCCTCGATATAGTCTTCGCTGTCGAAGCAAGCCCTCACCAAACGCTCGCAAGCCGCCAGATCGGCCTCCTGCCCCCGCGAAAGTTCGCCAACTGTTTTTTTCAGGGCGAGCAGCGTCATCGGAGCATTGTTGCTAATTGTTTCACAATAACGCCGTGTATACGCCTCAAGGGAATCGCCTGGTGCAATACGATTCACCAGGCCCATGGCCAGTGCCTCAGCCGCCGAGAATTGTCGCGCGGTGAAGAAAATTTCCTTGGTGAAGGACGGACCGACAAGTTCCATGAGCTTTTTCACGCCCGGTGCGCCATAGCCCAGCCCCAGCCGAGCCGCCGGAACGGCAAATCGGGCGCCGCCGTCAGCGATGCGAATATCGCAGCCGATTGCGATCGCCAGGCCGCCGCCGATGCAGAACCCGCGTATCATCGCGATCGTCGGCTTTGGACAGGCGATAAGACGCTCACTCGCCGTGTCTATGGCCGCTTCATAAGATGCGATGCTCTCCGGCGATGATCGAGCCGACTCGAACTGCGAGATATCGGCACCTGAGACAAATGCCTGATCGCCCGCCCCCTTCAGCACGATGACCCGGATTGCCGGGTCTTGCTCGAATCGATCGAGGATCCCGGGGATTGCTTGCCACATGTCAAGCGACACTGCGTTGCGTCGGGCCGGCTTGTTGAACGTCATCCAGCCGAGGGCACCTTCGGTCTCGGCGAGCATGTTGTTGGTCGGGAGCGGGATTTGCACTGTCAGTCTCCTTAAGGGTCTGAACTCCGATCGCCAGGAAGCCGGCCCGGCGGCGTCACGTTACGACGGCCGTTTCATGAACGTCATCCATACACGCCGAGCTTGCCGCATCCTGCATAACGCGTACCTATATAAAGGCATAAGGAAGCAGTACTGCCGAACCCGTGACAAGGAGGTCCCGGGGGACGAGCCCGGGCGCGAACTCCCGGTGCTGCCATTTCGACCCCGTGGCCAGGATCCAGAGCGGCGGCGAATCACCGGGAACGGATCGTTTCGGTCCGCGTGTCGGTTTGATGTGGACGGCGGCGCCGCGCGATGTCATGACGCTGCCAATACGGAGATCGCCCGCATGTCCACTACCGTTGACGACGCAACTGTCCCCTCCTTGACCGGTCCGAGGCACGAGCTTGTTCTGACCGCGCTGCACCGCATTCTCAAACCGCGCACCTACCTGGAAATCGGGATCGAGCGCGGGGATACCTTGCGAGCCGCGCAATGCGCGACGATCGCGATAGATCCTGCGTTTTCAGTCGATCAGTCGATCATCGGCAACAAGCCCGAGTGCCTGCTGTACCGGATGCCGAGCGACCGCTTTTTCGAACAGCACGATCCGGTGGCATTGCTCGGTGACCGGATCGACATGGCATTCCTGGACGGCATGCATCTCTACGAATTCCTGTTGCGGGACTTTATGAATGTCGAGCGGTGCTGCCGCAGGAATTCGTTGATCCTGCTGCATGATTGCGTTCCAACCGATCTGTATTTGGCGCGCCGGCTGCGCCAGGATGAGTCGCTGCGGCCGATCACCCGCATTCCCGGCGGCTGGTGCGGCGATGTGTGGAAAACCCTGTTGATCCTGCGCCAATACCGCCCGGACCTCAGGATCGAAACTTTTGATGCCGCGCTGACCGGATTGGTGGTCGTCACCAACCTCGACCCGAAGTCCGAGGTGCTGTCGGAGAAATATGTCGAGGCGGTGGAGTCGTATGCGACGCTCGACCTGAAGGACTATGGCGTTCGTCGGTACTATGACGGCCTCAACATGCTGGATGCGCGCACTTTGATCGATCCGATACAACTGGCCCGTTACGCTTGGTTGTGAAGCTGCGTTGCACCCTCGCTGCACTGTCCGGCGCGACTTGCTTCGTGTCAGGTCAACTGCATCGGAGTTGACCCGAAAAGCCTGCCCTGAGTCGAAGAGTTCGCGGCACGGTTGACCGTTGCGTTACGATGCCGCCGCCCCGGTCGGTTTTGCGGGCTTGCGGGCCGGAAATGTTCCACCCACAGCGCACGATGTGGCGGGCCCTGCGCACGGTCCTTCTATCGCAACCGCAAGGGGAGTGCCGGACCGGCGCAGCATAGAGCCGCCGGACCGGCGACAGACGGTTCCGCACCGAATCGGTCCATACCCTCGCCTTATTGGCGGGCAGGTGGACTTCTTGTTCTCAAGACGATATCACGTCTGGGTTGTAGCCTGCCCTCTCCGGCATGCCACCTGATTGAGCACGGCAGACCAAGACCTCATGTCACCATCGCTTTCCACGCTGTCCGAATCCATTTCCCGCCTGGTCGAACAGGCGGCACCGCTATTGTCCGCGATCCGTATCGGACCAGCCCGGCATGTCACCGGACTGGTGTGCCCGACCGGCGAGATCGTCACCACGGATCAGGCGCTGCCCGCCCTGGATAGCTACACCGTTGTGTTGTCCAACCGGTCCGTCGCCATGGCTCGCCCGGGCGTGCGGGATCCGCTGCACAACCTGGCAAGCCTGAAGCTCGACTCAGCCATGCCGGTAAGTCTTCCAGCCATGGGCGCAGCCTCGCTCGGGGGCTTGGTTCTGGTCCTGGGTGCGGACGTCGAGGCGTCGCCGACGGTGCGCCTGGCGGTGATACATCGGTTTCTGCGAACAGCCGCCGGCGATGTTGCAATGCTGGATCTGGCCGCAGCAGCTCTGGACCCGGGAAGCCTCGTGCTGGACGCAGACGGACACTTGCTGGGTTTGGCGGCATACGGAGCGAACGGCGAGTCGATCGCGATCCCTGCAGCCGGGATTGCCAGCCTGTTCCTGCCCGGCGGGACACGAGCAGCCGCGATATCGTCTCCGCAGAGGTTTGACGCGCCGGGCCGATCCTATGGTCGAAAAGCATGGCTTGGCATAGCGCTACAGCCGATAGTTGTTCCTCCTGAGTTGGCTACCCGTACCGGCCAAACTTCCGGCAGAATGGTCGTCAACATTGCCACCGGCGGCCCGGCAGACCGAGCCGGCATGCGTGTCGGCGATGTGCTGCTATCCCTGAACGGATGCAGCCTGAGCGGACAACATGGGTTGAGGACCGTGCTTGCGGAAGAAACCATTGGCAGCGCGGTGGAGATCAAGCTGCTGCGGGACGGCAACCTCATGACCGCCCATCCGGTCGTTGCGGTTCAGCCCTAGCCCGGGCGCGCGATTGTCAGTCCGTCAATTCGCAAACTTTCTGCCGGAACCGCCGGCGAAGGGCAATGCGCGCCAATGAACGCACGTCGCCGACATCAAGTGCCAGCGCGCTGACGGCGTACAGCGCCGCCCCCAGTCCGACCGCCGCCGCCAGGCCGAACCAGTCGAGCGGGAAGCGGATCAAGGTCAGCCCGGCGATCATCGGTACAACCGCCAGCGCGCAGCGGAGTGTCTGCCGCCATGGCAGCCACACCGGGAACAACGATGTCCCGATGAACCAGCCGGTGATCACTGTCATCCATTGGCAGCCAAGCGCGGTCCAGGCGGCGCCGAACATGCCATAACGCGGCACGACATAGAGGTTGAGTGCGATATTCAACACTGTAGCCGGCACATAGGTCCACAGCATCATCAATGGCCGCCCGGACAGATGGAAGGCGTGATCGATGAAATGCGCCCTCAGGCCGCGGGCGAGGGCGGTGTAGCACATGATTGGCAGCAGACCGGCGACACCGGCGCGAAAGGCCGGGCCGACCAGCGAAGCGGCGACATAATCCGAGGTCAGCGCAAGGCCTACGCATGTCGGCAAGGTGACCGCCAGCAGCGCGATGCCGTTGCGCCCGGCCTGGAGCCGGGCCGCTTCCCGTCCCTGGTTTTCCAGCACGTGCACGACCAGGGGGAAGGTGGCGGTGGTGATCGACGAGCAGATCAAAGTCGTCGGCCGCTCTACCAGGCTGTAGGCGACGGCGAATATACCCAGCGCCTCGGCGCCCGTGATCGATCCCAGCATGAACCGGTCGCTGGTCTGCAGAATGGTTCCCGTCGCGGCGACGGCAACGAGTGGCCAGGCATAGGCGACCAACTTGACGAGCTCAGTCTTGTCCAGCGCACCGGCGGATGTCCGCAGCGGCACCGCCAGCAACCGGACGTCGAGCATCGAGCAGAGGATGGCTGCGATCAGCAGGCCCAGTATGATTGCCTCCGCCCCGGGGCCGAGCAGGTAAATCGCCACCACGCCGAGGCCAAACCCCAGGACCGCATGCACGCACTCGATCGTGTTGTATCGCCGCATGTTATTGGCCGATCGGCTGATCGACTGGTTGAGTTGCACGAGCGAACGGAACACCAGCACCGGCACGGCCAGCAAGGCGGGTATCCGGTATGCCTCCGGCACCCCAAGCAGCACCATCGCCGAAACCGAGATCATGGTGACCGCGGCGGCCAGGCCGTAGAAGACGATATAGGCTTCCTTCAGAAGGCCGTCCTGCCGCCCGGCGAGCGCAGCGCCGGGGTAGAACCGCATCACCGCGATGGGCAAGGCGTGGAACAGAGACGTCTGCAGCACGAGGACCGCTGAAAATATATAGCTGTATATGCCGAAGGCACCTGGCGAGAGCAGCCGGGTATAGGCAAATACCATCAGAATCGAAATAATGGCCGGCACCACATTGGATGGAACGTAGCCGAGAATTTGCCGGTACAAGGGCGCGCTGCCTCGCTGAGATTGACGGCTTGCACCCGATCTGCGTCGGGGTCACAGGAACCGATTTGGAAGATCCAATCGGACCCTCTGCACGTTGATCGCACTGCGCCAGATTATTTGGCAGTCCGGATCATGGCCGACGGACACATCGCGGTTCAAATCACGTTGGTATGACGATCCTTGTCGGAAGATGCATCATGCCGAGCCTGTGCGCCCGGCTTCGACGCCGCCGGTCCGCTGCGCGTCAGTCCGGCGGCCTACCCCGATGGTGCAGCGAAGTCAGGCCAGAAGCGCGCCAACGGAGAACCGCACACCACCGCCCGCACCGCCTGCTGATCCGCCCGGTCCATGGTCTGCCGCCAGCGTTCGGCTGCCAATTCGGTTGCGCGGAAAACGTCGAAATATCCGGCCGAGCGATCGTGGCGGGTGCTGGCACCCAGAAAGGCGCTGGTTTGCGGGTGCCAATCCAGATCGGCAAATGCGAACAGGTCTTTCGATATGCCTTCCGGGTCACGGCATAGATCCTCGTAGACCAGGATCCGCGCGTTGCGCAGCTTGCCGAGATTCTCCACCGCGGGTTCGTTGAAAGCCAGCCAGCTCCAGGCGAACTTCGCCGGATCGGGCAGGGCGTGGAAGCCGGCCCTGGAGGTCCCGCGCCGGGCGGCGAGGCTTTCGGCGGCTTCAAGATCGACCTGCAGGTCGCCGAAGCGCCCGGCCGCCATTCCGGCCATGACCGACGCGATCTGGCCGCACGGATGACGCACTATGAAGACACTGCGCGTCGCGGGCATCGACTCGGCCGCCAGCGTGCCGTCCCAATTGACCAGTTTGATGGCCGCCCGGACCTGCCGCCAGCCTTGGAGTGTCACGAAATCCGGCATGTAGATATAGGCGCTCAACCGCGCCGTCAGCTTCACACGCTCAGAAGCGGTCAGCGCCGTTCCCAGCGCGGATCGGACGCGGTCGAGCGCCGGGGAACGCCAGGACTTCGGGAAACTCGGGCGCTTGGCGGCGGCGCGAAGCCCGCGCTGGCGCAGCCATGCCTTGATCTGAGCGTCAGGCGGCAGGAATGGATGCGCCGGGGTCAGCTCATCCGGTTCGTGCCGATACATCACGTCCGGGTGGCTGTCGAAGATCTTGGCCAGCCACGTTGTGCCCGAACGGGGGTAGCCCAGCACGATGATCGCCTTTTCCGCCAGGGCGTCCCACCGGTCGGCCTTGCCGGCATGACCGGCCCGGCCCCGGCTGGAAAATCTTTCTGTGCCAACGCGCAGTGTGTGGAGCATTGAAAACTCATTTCCCGGACTTTCGGGACAAGTTCTACCCCGGCGGCAACCGCAGGTCATGCACGGGGGACACCGCTTCCGCGGTTTGTGTTATGCTGAGCCGAAATGAAACGCCATCGCTGCGGGATCGAAGCCGTTAAGAACCGCTATGCCCCGGCTATCGCAGCGATCTCCTCCTCCGAGAAACCAGCGCTCTTCAAGACTTCGCTGGTATGTTCTCCCAACACCGGCCAGAGACGGTGCACGTTCGGCGGAGAGTTTGAAAACCGAGCCGGGATCGCCGGCACCACCACGTTTCCCTCGACCGGATGAATGCGAGGTTCGAAATATTTCGTCTGGGTTAAATAAGGGTCGTCAAACAGTTCGTCCAGCGCGTTCGCCTTGCCGCAGGGAATATCGGCCTGCTGCAACAAGGTCAGCCATTCAGCCGTCGTGCGCTGCGTCATGCCCGTGGTCAGTGTCGCATACACCGCGTCTATGTTCGCCGAGCGCGCCTGGACCGAGTTGAACCGCGGATCGTCGATCAGAGCCGGCACGCCCATCGCCTCGAACAGCTTGCCCCATTGCGCATTGCTGTGCGCGATCACGCTGATAAAGCCGTCTTTGGTCGGATATGGCCGGCGATGCGGCGTGAGCATGCGCGGATAGCCGAGACCCTTCTCCGGCTCGCCCAGCGTGCCGTGCCACAAATGCTCCACCAGGGCGAAGGACAGGATCGTCTCCATCATGGGCAGGTGGATTTCCTGCCCTTCGCCCGTGCGTTCGCGATGGAACAGCGCCATGCCGATCATCGAGGCCAAAGTCGTGCCGGTCAGCTTGTCGACCAGCACGGTAGGGACATAGCGGGGCGCCCCGTCGGCACCGGCGTTCAGCGATGCGATGCCGGAAACACCCTGGATCAGATCATCGTAGGCCGGAAACTCCTGCATCGAGCTGCCCTTCCGGAAACCGCTCGCGCAGGCGTAGATCAGCCGGGGATTGCGCGCCGACAGCGTCGCGTAATCCAGCCCCAGGCGCTGCGCCGCGCTGATCCGCATGTTGTGCACGAACACATCGGCGCTCTCGACCAGGCGCAGCAGCGCCTCCCGCGCCACCGGTCTCTTTAGATCCAGCACCACGCTGCGCTTGTTGCGGTTGAGATTGGCAAAATAGCTGCCCATGCCCGGCGTGCGGCTGGGCCCGACCAGGCGCAGGTCGTCGCCCTGCGGCGGCTCGATCTTGATCACGTCGGCCCCCATGTCGCCAAGCGTCTGCGAACAGAACGGGCCGAGCACGACCGTGGTAACGTCGATGACCCGGATGCCGGCGAGCGGGCCAGTGGCTGCAGTCACGGAGGTTTCCTTATCGTTGGGCGTAGCGGAGCATCGCCGCCCGTCCGGCGCTTGGCAACACGCGCCGCCATGGTCTGTCGCCATGGTCACGCAGGCAAGCCCGGGGTTAGTCTGAACGGATGACCGCGCCGCCGCCCATTATCGAGCCTTCCGATCGCGTCATCGACAGGCGCGCCAACCCGCACACCGTGCTGATGATCGTCGCCAGCGCCATGTTCATGGAGCAGCTCGACGGCACCGTCCTGGCCACCGCGCTGCCGACGATGGCGCACAGCTTCGCGGTCGATCCGCTGCGCATGAATGTCGCCCTGACGTCGTATCTGCTGACCCTGGCGATGTTCATTCCGGCCAGCGGACGCATCGCCGATCGTTTCGGATCAAAGTCGGTGTTCCGGGCTGCGATCGGGCTGTTTACGCTGGGCTCCATCCTGTGCGCGCAGGCGCCGACGCTGTGGACGCTGGTGGCGGCGCGCATGCTGCAAGGGGCGGGCGGAGCGATGATGTCGCCGGTCGGGCGGCTGGTGATGCTGCGCGTCGTGTCGAAAGCGGAACTGGTCAGTTCCATGGCGTGGCTGATGATTCCCGCCACAATCGGTCCGATCGTCGGTCCGCCGCTTGGCGGCTTCATCGTGACCTATCTGTCGTGGCACTGGATTTTCTACATCAACGTTCCCATCGGGGTCGCCGGGATCGTTCTTGTAACATTTTTCTTCGAGGAAATGAAGGAACCGGCGCGAACCAAGTTCGATCTCCGCGGCCTGATCCTGTCAGGCATCGCGCTCGCCTGCCTGATGTTCGGGATCGAGGTCGGCAGCCGCGGCGCCGGCTCAATCTGGATCGTCGCCGCGCTGCTGGGCACGGGCACGGTGTCCGGCGGACTGTATGTCGTTCATGCACGCCGCACGCCGCGCCCGATGCTGGATTTCCGTCTGTTGAGTATCACCACCTTCCGCATGTCGTTGTTTTGCGGGTCGCTGTCGCGCATCGGTGTCGGCGCGCTGCCCTTCCTGATGCCGATGATGTTTCAGCTTGGCTTCGGGCTGTCAGCGGCATCGAGCGGGCTGATAACCTTCGTCAGCTCCATCGGCTCGCTGGCGATGCGGGCCTGCGCGCCGTATTTCCTTAGGCGCCTGGGCTTCCGCAACGTGCTGACCTGGATCGGTGCGCTGGCAACCGGATTGCTCGCACTGAGCGCCGCATTCCGGCCGAACTGGCCGTTGCCGCTGATCTACGCCGTGCTCGTGGCGTGCGGCTTTTTCCAGTCGTTACAATTCATGGCCTACAATACTATTGCTTATGCCGACGTCCCACGCCAAGACATGAGCTCAGCAACAAGTTTTTATACAACCTTCCAGCAGATGTCCCTTACTCTCGGAATTGCGGTTTCGGCTGCGGCGCTTGCCGCCTCGATCGCGGTCACCGGGCACGCCCAGCCCGGGCTGCCGGATTTCTCGGCGGCGTTCCTGTTCGTCGCGGCAGTCTCCTTCATGGCGCCGCTGTTGGCGACGCGGTTGGACAAAGGCGCGGGTGCGGAATTGTCCGGGCATCGTGATCGCCCCGGCGCGGCGAAGGTGGTACAGGATGTCTAAGCGGCACGTTTCGTCGGAAGGAGTGCGGGCATGAACAGGACCGTTGCGATTGCCGGTCTTGGCGCGATCGGGCTGCCGGTCGCCCGGGCGCTTGATGAAGGCTTACCCGGCCTGCGGCTCATTGGTGTCGCCAGCCGCGATCCGGTAAAGGCGCGGGCAAAACTGGCCGACTTCCAGTCCGAACCGCCGCTGCTGGATTTAGATGAGCTGGCGGAGGCTGACATTGTGGTCGAAGCCGCGCCGGCCACGGTGTTCGAGAAGATAGCGCTGCCGGCGCTGCAGGCCGGACGAATTTTCGTCCCCGCCTCAGTCGGCGCGCTGCTGCCGCGCATGCATCTGGCCAAGCTCGCGATCCAGACCGGGGCGCGGATCATCATCCCGACGGGGGCCATTCTCGGCTTGGACGCGGTCCGCGCGGCCGCGGAGGGGCCGGTCGAAAGCGTCTCGATTGAATCCCGCAAGCCGCCCGCCGCCCTCGCCGGCGCACCATACCTGGTCAGGCAGGGGATCGAGGTAATGGACCTGACCGAGCCGCTATTGGTGTTTGAGGGCAACGCCCTGGATGCCGCCGCGGGTTTCCCGGCAAATGCCAACGTGGCCGCGGCCCTGGCTCTGGCGGGCATTGGCCCGGTTCGCACGAAGGTGCGGATCTGGGCCGATCCCGGGGTGACGCGGAACATCCATACCATTCATGTGGAAGCTGATGCGGCCAGGTTCTCGATGACGGTGGAGAACGTGCCGAGTGCCGAGAATCCAAAGACCGGACGCTTGGCCGGACTGTCGATATTGGCCTGCCTGCGCGGCCTGGTTTCGACGCTGAGAGCCGGTAGCTGATCCCCTGGTGACGGAGGCGCTGACCTACCTGTCGGCAATCGGCCTGTTCAGCTTTGTCACCATGGCCAGTGCGCTGATGCGCCACGAGATGCTGTTGCTGGCCTGCATACCGGCGGTGTTCGTCGCCTTGGTCATGGGCTTCATGATGGCAATCTACGCGGACGATACGTTTGGCACGTTGCCGGTGGGTGGAGCATTGGTTGCCGGTGCTTTGCCCGGACTTTGGGTCGGCCGGCGGTTCCGGCCGAAGGATCTGCTGATCGCGATCTATCTCGGTTGGGCGGCCGCCCTGGTGCTGGTCCTGATCGGGGTTGGCTTCCCGGATCGGGAGTAATCGCCGCTACGGCGCGGGACAGGCCGACGCGGGTTCCAGAGCCACATTGGGAGGCTGGAGAACGAGTTTGCGGAAAACACCCCCGTAGCCATACCGCCCCACCTCGACCGCCCCCGGCTTGGACGCCGAGTCGACGGCACCCGTGGCCGTTTCAACCAGGAACAGCCGTTTCAACTGATCCAGCATCGTCACCGGCAGGCTCGACGCGCCATGGCTGGCTTCCCCAACGATGCGGCTGTCCATCGGGTGTCCACTGTTGTAGATCGTCAGAGTCCAGTTCGGCAGCACGCGGCAGACCGCGATCACATCCCAGCCATCGTATGCGAGGTCGAAACCGGCGACATATTCATCGTCGCCGATGGCCAGACCCTGAATTCCGAGGATCGCACGGGAAGCCATTGCAGGGCCGCCGAACGCGATGCCGAGCAGCAGAACGAGGGCGCTCCGGCTACCCCAGGCGTTCGACATTGGCTTCGACCGTCTCGCGGATCGGCGCCATGGCGGCATCGTGCGCGCGCAACGCCAGCATGCTCATGGCGATGATGTTCGCCGCGGCGCGATCGAGCAGCGACAGCGCGAACTTGCCCTGCGCCTCGGCCAGCGCCATGGGGTTGGAGCAGGTGGCCATCTCCAGCGTCGCGCTGGCAGCGTTCATGATTTCGTCGGAGGCGCGGCGGGTGATTTCGAACCCGGCATCGCTCGATTGCCCCAGCATGGCCATGCCCGAGGCGGCGAAGGCTTCCACCTTTTCCGGCAGCATGCGCCCGAATTCGGCGTGATCCGCCCGCATGGGGTCGACGGCGGCGGCGACCCCCAGGGCCACGCGCTTGGCGACGATCTGGCCGGCGGCGACAACAAGGTCACTGCTTCGGCCGGCATTTTCGGTGGCAGCGGCAATGACGTGGTTGATCGTCTCGGGGCCATTCGAAGGTGTCATGTGATTTTTGTTCCTTGGTCCGTCTGGCAACGAGAGCGCCAATCGCTCTTTGGACCGGACAATATCCAAATGCAAATTTTCATTCAGCAATACCCACTGATGTTGCAGCGCAGCATAAATTTGCAAGAGCTCGCTGCCATCTGATCGGCGGGCTGTTGCAGAGGCAGCACTCCGGTTTGGATAAGCAGCTCACGCCGGCGATACGCGCCGCTGCGGGATCAGTGCAGCTTGACCGAGGGTGTCGGCCGCTGGGTCACCGTGCTGACGATGGTGCGCCACAGCACCGACGGACCGCCGTGCAGCGCGGCCTCGTGCATTTTATAGAGCGAGCGATACATCACCCGGGCGAACAGGCCTTCAATGAACATGCTGCGGCCGACAACAAAGCCCATCAGGCTGCCGACGGTGCTGTAGCGGCCCAGCGACACCAGAGATCCGAAATCCTTGTAATGGTAAGGTTCCAGCGGCTTGCCGGCCAGGATCGCGTCGATCTGCCGCACCATGTGCGACGCCATCTGATGCGCCGCCTGGGCCCGCGGCGGCACTGGAGTTGGAGACCCCTCGCGCGGGCAGGAGGCACAATCGCCGATGGCGAAGATATCCGGATCGCGCGTGGTCTGTAGCGTGTCCTTCACCACCAACTGGTTGATCCGGTTGGTTTCCAGTCCGTCGAGATCCTTCAGGAAATCCGGCGCCTTCACCCCGGCGGACCAAACGACCAGTTCCGAGGGGATGAAGTCGCCATTCGCGAGCACCACGCCGTCCGCGCGCACCTCCGCTACCCGGGCGTTGGTGCGGACCTCCACGCCGATGCCGCGCAGCAGGTCCAGGGTAGCGTTGGAAATCCGCTCCGGCAGCGCGGGCAGGATGCGCTCGGCCGCCTCGATCAGCACGATGTGGACGTCGCGCAGCGGGTCGATGCGGTCCAGGCCGTAGGCCAGCACGGCGCGCACGGTGCGGTGCAGTTCGGCGGATAGTTCGGTGCCCGTGGCCCCGGCGCCGATGATCGCGATATGTAACTGTCCCGGCCGCACCGGTTCGGGCTGCGCGTTGGCGCGCAGGCAGGCGTTGACGATGCGGCGGTTGAAGCGGCTGGCCTGCTCGGGATTTTCCAGCGGCACCGCGAACTGCGCCGCGCCGGGCGTGCCGAAATCGTTGGTGATGCTGCCGATGGCCATGACCAGCGTGTCGTACGGCAGCGACCGCGCCGGCGTGATCAGCCGCCCGTCCTCATCCCGCATCTCACCCAGGTGAAGCTGTTTGGCGGCGCGGTCGAGGCCGACGACCTCGCCATACTTATACTGGAAATTGTGCCAGTGCGCCTGCGCCAGGTAATTCAGCTCATGCTGCGACCGCCGCAGGCTGCCGGCGGCGACCGAGTGCAGCAGCGGCTTCCATAGATGGGTGCGGGACTTCTCGACCAGGGTGACCCGCGCCTTGCCGCGCTTGCCGAGCGTGTCGCCCAACTTGGTGACGAGTTCGAGCCCGCCGGCCCCGCCTCCCGCGACAACAATGCTGTGCAGGCCGTCGGTCGCGCGTGGTGGAACAGCCATCCCATCGTCCTTCCGGTCACTCTTCATGACGACCGTAGCAACGATTGGCTTCACCCGAGAAGTGGCTATTCCGCGAGGGCGCGGTCAGCCCCCTGCGGCACGTTTTCCAACCGGCGGTCATGGCCGAGGGCGGCGAGGACGATGCCGGAGACGAGGACGCCCATGGAGATCGACAGCAGCCCGATGCTGAAGCTGCCGGTCGCGTCCTTGATCGCCCCCATCATGAACGGCCCGAGGAAGCCGCCGAGGTTGCCGACGGCGTTGATCAGCGCGATGCCTCCCGCTGCGGCGGTGCCGGACAGCATCGCCGTCGGCAGGGTCCAAAAGGTCGGGGCGATAGCGGCCTGACCCATCTGCGACAGGATGATCGCAACCATCATCAACACGGGGTTATCCAGGAAGATGCACACCGCCAGGCCGGCGAAGGTCAGGAAGCAGGCGGCGGCGGCGTGCAGGTTACGCTCCCCGGTGCGGTCGGAGTGCAGGCCCCACAGCACCATCGCAACGGCGCCAGCGGCGAAGGGCAGGGCGCTGATCACGCCGTTCAGGCCGACTCCGACGCCAAAGCGGTTGACGATCTGCGGCAGGAAAATCACCAGCCCGTAGCCGGTCATGTTCTGCCCGAAATACACCAGCGTCAGCAGCCAGACTCGCGGGTTGACCATCGTCTGGCCGAGCGAAAAGTCATGGATGGTCTCGCGATGGGCGCGTTCGGCGGCGAGGCGGCGGGTCAGCCAGGTCTTTTGTTCGTCGGTCAGCCAATGCGCCTGCTCCGGCCCGTCGGTCAGGTAATACATGACGACGAAGCCGAGGATGACGGCGGGCAGGGCTTCGAGGATGAACAGCCATTGCCAGGCGGCCAACCCGCCCCAGTCGCCGAGGCGCAGGATCTGGCTGGAGATGAGTGAGCCGGTGACGATGGAAATCGGGATCGCGGTCATGAAAATGCCGATGATGCGGGAGCGGTAGGCGGAGGGGAACCACCAGGTCAGATACAGGATGATGCCCGGGTAGAAGCCCGCCTCGGCCAGACCCAGCAGAAAGCGGATGCCGAGGAAGGACCATGTCCCGGTGATGAACGCGGTGGCGCCGGAGATCACGCCCCAGGTCAGCAGGATGCGGGCGATCCAGCGCCGCGCGCCGACTTTCGACAGAATCAGGTTGGAAGGAATTTCGAACAGGAAGTAGCCGAGGAAAAAGATGCCGCTGCCGATGCCGAAGATGGCGGAGGAGAATCCGAGCGCCTTGTTCATCGTCAGCGCTGCAAAACCGACATTCACCCGGTCGAGGTAGGCGGCGAAGTAGCTGACCATCAGCAGCGGGATCAGCCGCCTTGCGACCCTCCGCATGGTTTCCTGCTCGATCGGTTCGATGGCGGATGCGCTGCGGATGAAGGGCGTGTCGGCGGCCATGCGCGGTCTCCCCTTTTGTGTTCTCGTTGTCGGTGGACCGCCGGTTGGGTGGGCGATCCAGACAGGAACGCGGGGAGAGGGTTCCGGTTCGCCGGAAATCGCGATCGAGGTTGTTTTGTGGGGCGGCCGCTTGCCCGGGGCCATTTTGCCTGATCGCGCTGATGCGGGAAGTGCGTCTGTAACCGGCACCGCCGGTGCTGCTTCGGCGACCGCGTTTTGCGCAGTGAACACCGAGATTATGAGATGGCAGAGAAGAACCCTCGACCTTGACTGGGTCGGCTTTACAACTCCTGCACCAATCGCCCCAACTCCCGCCGCACGTCTTCGCTGTCCTTCACCGGCGCCGCAAACGGAATCCGCACCACGCGCTGCTCCAGCGCCAGATCGAAGCCGTCCACATCGACCGCCACCATTCGCCAATCCCCCGGCGACCCGGCGATCGCCGCCAGCGCCGCCGCGTGGTCGCGGTTGCAGTGCTCGATGATCCCCGCCTCCGCCGCCAGCACCGCCTTCACCGCCTCGGCGTCCGGCGCCACGTCGACCGGCTTCAGCCGGTAGGCCCGGCCGAACCCGCCGACAAGCCGATACGCTTCGGGCTTGATCCGCCAGAAGCTGAAATCCCCGAACCCGGCATACAATTCCGCGTAAGGATGCACCGTCAGGAACCGCCCCCGCAGCGCCGTGTCCTCCACCGTCTCAGCCGAACCGATAAACGTCACCCGCGGCGTGGTCTGCGGATTGACCGTCTCCGCCACCCCCGCCAGCAACACCGAGCACCGCGGGTCCGCCGCCAGATGTCGCGTATGCTCCGACAGCTTCGACACCAGGATCGCCAGCGATCCGTCCGGCAAACAGGCCGGAGTCACCAGCGACGCGAACGGGTGCCCCTTGTCGCTGGTCGCCAGCGTCCCGACCCGGGCCGAGCGCAGCAGGCGGCGCGCTTCCAGCGGCGGATCGTATTCCTCATCTGCCATAATGCGTTCACTCCATGTCCGGACATCTGCCATAATCGTCGCCGATATGGCGATCTCGTGCCAGACTCCACGTGCCAGACTCCGCCCCGACCGGCAAGGAACACCCGATGAAGCAGACGATCGCTTTGGTAGACGACGACCGCAACATCCTCACCAGCGTGTCGATGACCCTGGAGCAGGAGGGATTCACCGTCCGCACCTACACCGATGGCGAAAGCGCGCTTCAGGGCATGACCGCCAAACCTGTGGACCTCGCCGTGCTAGACATCAAGATGCCGCGCATGGACGGGATGGAGCTGTTGCAGCGCCTGCGGCAGCGCAGCTCCATCCCGGTAATCTTCCTGACGTCCAAGGACGAGGAAGTCGATGAGCTGATGGGCCTCCGCCTCGGCGCCGACGACTACATCACCAAGCCGTTCAGCCAGCGCCTGCTGCTGGAGCGCATCCGCGCCCTGCTCCGCCGCAACGAAGTCGGCAAGGCCGAGGGTTCGGGCGCCGCGCCGAGCGGCGTGATGACCCGCGGCGACCTCGTGCTGGACGAAACGAAACACCAATGCACCTGGAAAGGTGTGGACATCCAGTTGACGGTCACCGAATTCCTGCTGGTCAAGGCGCTGGCCGCCCGGCCGGGCATGGTGAAAAGCCGTGACCAACTGATCGATGCGGCGTATGGCGAGAACATCTATGTCGATGACCGCACGATCGACAGCCACGTGAAACGGATTCGCAAGAAGTTCCGCACCGGAACGGAAGAGTTCAACCAGATCGAGACGCTCTACGGTATCGGCTACCGCTACAAGGAGCAGTGATTGCCTGACGGCTTTCTATTGACCGGTCTGTCCCGCGGCGCCTCGCCCACGCGATACCGCCAGCGCTGGGTGTCGCCACTGCTGCGCCGCATCCTGCTGGTCAATGCGCTGCCGCTGGCACTGCTGGTGGTGGCGCTGCTCTATCTCGACCAGTACCAGAACGGCCTGTTGGAAGCCCAGGTCACCGCGTTGCGCGAGCAGGCGCGGGTATTCGCCGGGGCGCTCGGCGAAAGCGCGGTGCGGACAACCGATCCGGACAATCCCAAGCTGGTGCCGGAGGTTGCCGTCTCGCTGCTGCGCCGGCTGACCGAGCCGACGCCGGATGCGCAGGCCAAGCTGTATGCTCCCGACGGCACGTTGCTGGCGGATTCGCGCATCCGCCCGGGGGGCAGCGGCGGCCCCGAGACGACCGAGACGTTTCCTCCCCCGCCCGACCATGGTCCGGTGCTGGAAACCGTTGGCTGGCTCTACGATCAGGTGCTGTCCTGGCTGCCGCACAAGGCGCCGACGACCCGGGTGGACCTGACGCCCTCCGCCGGCGGCCCCGACTGGCAGCCGGACGTGAAGGAGGAACTGCGCCTCAGCAGTGCCGGCAACAGCAGCGAAACCGCGCCCTATATCCGCCGCACCCGCGACAACCGCCTGCTGGTCACCGTCGCCGTGCCGGTGGAGCGCGACAAGCACACCGTCGGCATTGTGTCCTTAACGCGTGAGGCGCGGGAGGTGGACGACAGCCTGTTCACCGTGCGGATGTCGATCCTGGCGCTGTTCGGCATCGCGCTGCTGATAACGGTGATGCTGTCCTGGTACCTGTCGCTGACCATCGCCCGGCCGATCCTGCGGCTGGCAGAGGCGGCGGCCGATATGCGCGAAGGCGGCGGCCGTTCGGGCAGCGTTCCGCCGTCGTTGCTGAAGCGCCGGGACGAAGTTGGCGTCCTCGCCTCCGCGCTGGCCAATTCCGCCGCCGCGCTGTGGGAGCGGATGGACGCAACCGAGCGCTTCGCCGCCGACGTGGCGCATGAGATCAAGAACCCGTTGTCCTCGATCCGCAGCGCCATCGAGACCTTGCGCCGGATCGAAGACCCCGGCCGGCAACGGCAGTTGCTGACGATCATCGCGCAGGACGTGGTGCGGATGGATCGCCTGATCAGCGACGTCAGCGACGCCTCGCGCCTGGATGCCGAGCTGTCGCGCGTGACGGCCGAGCCGGTGGATGTGGTGCCGATCCTGCGCACCTTGCAGGAGCTGGATGAGGCGACGCGGGACCCGGAGCACGATCCGAAGCTGGAGGTGATCGCGCCGCCCGGGCTGCGCGTCTGGGCGGTAGAGGACCGTCTGGTCCAGGTGCTGCGAAACCTCATCGGCAACGCCAGGTCGTTCAGCCCGGAGCGCGGCAAGATTGTCGCCCGCGTGCGCGATGCCGGCGGGATGGCGGAACTGTGCGTGGAGGACGAAGGGCCGGGCATTCCAGATTCGAACCTGGAACATATTTTCGACCGGTTTTACTCGGAGCGGCCGAAAGGCGAGAGTTTCGGCCAGCACTCCGGCCTTGGGCTGTCGATCAGCCGGCAGATCATCGAGGCGCTGCACGGGCAGGTGTCGGCGGAAAACCGTCGCGATGGCGCGGGCCGAGTGCTGGGCGCGCGATTTATAGTTCGATTGCCGATCGTTTAGGCGGTTGCGTGTAATCCGTTTGGATTCGGCACAGGCGGTGAAGTCACAGCCAATTCAGCCAACTTATCGTGCACTGTGAACATTTGGGGCAAGAATGTGGTTTAACATCCATCACCCTGTAACAATGGGAGGCACCCATGCCGTTTGATGGAATTGGCTATCTCACCTCGCCTGCGAAGCCTTCTTTCTGGACGCGCCTGTCGCATTTCGTGCTGGGGACGCCCCCGGTGTCGAAAGCCGTTCCCCTCCATGCCTTTCAGCCTCTGCCGGCCGGCCAGCCGGATGCGGTGACGCTACAAGTCCTGACGATTGGCCGCGCGCTGATCGAAGACCGGAAGGATTGGGTTCAGCGCCGTTACGAAACCCGCGACGGCCGTCGTTGCGCTGTCGGCGCCCTGCGCGGGGCGGCACGCCTGCTGAACCTGCATGGTCCGCAGAGCGGCGCCAACACGATCCTGCTCTCGGTCGCCATGAGCCGCGGCTTCAACGACATCGAAAGCATGAACGATAATTCGAGCCATCGTCAGGTCATCTCGGCCTTCGATGAGGCGATCAGCCGCGCCCGTCAGTTCACGGGTTAGGCTTCCGTAACGGCCGCTCGGGGGCCTTTCGGGTAGACGTTGCGCGCACATCATGGTCTGGAGGGGTCCGGATCATGGTGTGCGCGTTTTCGTTGGATGGTGTCCCTCTCGAACCAGCGATGATGCCCGGTTCAGCCCTCGGCTCTGCCCTCGGCTTTATCCATCACCGGCCGCCACGCCCGCCCGCTGCGCGCAAGCAGCTCGTCGGCCTCGGCCGGACCATCACTGCCGGAGGCGTAGTTCGGGAACCCCTCAGGCTTCTCCTTGGTCCAATCATCCAGCACGGCACCGACGACCCGCCAGGTTTCCTCGACCATATCCGCGCGGTTGAACAAGGTCTGGTCGCCCATCATCACGTCGTAGATCAGCGTTTCGTAGCCGATATTCGGCTCCTTCGGGAACCAGTCGGCGTATTTGAAAGCCATCCGCACCGCAGCCAGATCCACCACCGGCCCGGGACGCTTGACCTCGAACTGCAACGCGATGCCCTCGTCCGGCTGGATTTGCAGCAGCAGCCAGTTCGGCGGCAGCGCGGCGACGTTGGTGTCCTCGAACGGCGCGAACGGCGCCGGCTTGAAGCGGATCGCGATTTCGGAGACGCGGCGCGACATATGCTTGCCGGTGCGTATGAAGAACGGCACCCCGGCCCAGCGCCAGTTGTCGATCGCCACCTGCACCGCGACGTACGTTTCGATAGCGGAGTCCGGCGCCACATCCTTTTCCTGACGGTAACCCGGAACTCCATCCGGCCCCGGACCGTATTGCCCGCGCACCGCGCAGCCGGGCGCGATCGTCCGCATCGCCGAGAACACATCCGACTTGCGGCTTCGCACCGCATGGGCATCGAACCCGGCCGGCGGCTCCATCGCCACCATCGCCAGCAGCTGGAACACATGGTTCGGGATCATGTCGCGCAGCGCGCCGGTCTTCTCATAGAACCGGCCCCGGCTTTCCACCCCGACCGTTTCCGCAACGGTAATCTGCACATGGTCGATTCGGTCGCGGTTCCAGATCGGCTCGAACATCCCGTTGGCGAAACGCAGCGCCATGATGTTCTGCACCGTCTCCTTCCCGAGGAAATGATCGATGCGGTAGATCTGGTGCTCTTCCGCGCAACGCAGGATCGAGGCGTTCAACGACCGTGCCGAGGCTTCGTCATGCCCGAACGGCTTTTCGATCACCACCCGGCGCCAGTGTTCCGGGGCCTTGCCGTCCTGGTCCCAGTTTTCCTCGAACAGCCCCGCCTTGCCGATCTGTGTCACCACCGGACCAAAAAACCGATCCGCCACCGCGAGATAAAACAGGCAGTTGCCACCGGTATCAGATGGCTGATCGATATGCTGCTTCAGCTTTTGATACAGGCCTTCGTCGTTCAGGTCGCCGCGGATATAGGCCATATGGCCGGTCAGGCGCTTCCAGGTATCTTCATCGACCTTATCGATACGGCTTTCGCTGGCGGCCTTGCCGACGAAGCTCTCCATCATCGCATGCAAACTGTCGCGCCACTTATCCGCATCCAGATCGGCCATATCGACGCCGATGAGCTCGAAATGCTCAGGCAGCAGGCCAGTGGTTGCGAGGTTGTACAGGGCCGGCACCAGCAACCGCTTGGTCAGGTCGCCCCCGGCGCCGAAAATCACCATCGCGCAGGGCCCGGGCGGCTTGGCCTGCTTCCGGGGGGGCGCATTGAGAACCTGGCCTGGTGAGTGGATGGTGTTTGGCATACCTACAACAATGAGGCGTTCGGGTTTCGGGTTGACCTCACGTTGACGTGCTGCCGACGGATTTATAACACGCCGCCCGGCGCTTGTCGCGAAACGCCGCCGTGCCCTCGCGGCCCTCGGCCGAGTGGCGTTGCGTCCACCCTTCATGCGCCAGCATCGAAACCTGACGTGCGTCAAGCAACAGGTTGTTGGCGCCGAGGAAGCTGCGCTTCGTCGCCGCAATCGCGGTCGGGCTGCCGAGGAAGATCGCCTCAAGAACCGCTTGTAGTTTCGCTTCCATCGCATCCGCAGGAACGACTTCGTGGATCAGCCCGATGCGCTCGGCTTCGCGAGCGTCGAACCGCTCGCCGGTCAGCGCGTAACGCCGCGTATGCCGCAACCCGATCGCATTCACCAGATGCGTGGAGATTGGCGTCGGGGCCACGCCGACGCGCACTTCGGTAATGCCAAACTGCACGTCAGGCGTGGCAAAGGCGACATCGGCGCAGCAGACGATGCCGACCCCGCCGCCGAAGCAGGCGCCATGCACAACGGCGACCGTCGGTTTGGGAAACTCATTCCACAGCTGCATCGCGCGGGTTGTGGCGACGGAGGCGGCGTAGTTCTCGTCCGGCGGATACCCCGCCGCCGAGCAAATCCCGCGCCGCTGCGGCCTAGCCGCTCGCCACCTTCGCCGGATCGGTGTTCGCCCCGCAGACCACGACACCAACCCGCGCACCGGCCGGGGGTTGGAAGCGCCCGGAGAGCAATGCGGCCGCCGCGGTTGCCCCGCCCGGTTCGACGACCAGCCGGAAACGGTCCCACAACATAAGCTGCGCCGCCAGGATCGCCGCGTCCGGCACCAGCACCGCAGCACTGACGTAGCGCTGAGCCAGCGGGAACATCTCCGCCCCGACCTGCCGCGCGCCCAGGCTGTCCGCAGCCACGCCGCCGACAGGAGCGTCGATGGGCTGGCCGGCGGCAAGCGCATCATGCAGCGCCGGACACCCCTCCGGCTCGACGCTGATGACCGAGGCGCTGCCGGCGTACCAGGCGGCGATGCCGCCGATGAGTCCGCCGCCGCCGGTGGCAACCAAAATATGGGTCAGCTCCGGCGCGTCCAGTTCCAGCTCCCGCCCGACGGTCCCCTGGCCAGCCAGCACATCGGCGTGATCATACGCATGTATCTCCAGCGCGCCGGTCTCCGCCTGGCGCAGGCGCGACGCGGCCAGCGCCTCGGCATAGGTTTCGCCGCCTTGCACGACCCGGGCGCCATAGCCGGCGATCCGTGCGATCTTGGCCGCCGGCGTCGCCGCCGGAACGAAAATTTCGGCTTCCATGCCGAGGATTTGCGCGGCGTACGCAACTGCCGCCCAGTGATTGCCACCGGATGCCGCAATGACCCGCACGGGCCGGACCGGAGCCGCCAAAAGACGATTGAACGCACCACGGGGCTTGAAACTGCCCGCATGCTGCAAAAGCTCCAGCTTCAAGGCAACGGGCGCACTGGTGGAAAATTCACCCTGGGCTACACGCAGCAATGGTGTATGACGAATATATTGATATATTCGGGATGCAGCCTCGGTCACAGTCTGCCGATTTGTCATGATCGGCACGCTGACATTTGTTGTGCGTCGCCACAAGTCGCTTCCTTTTCTCTTGCGATGCGATCAAAATGCCACTCATGCACAGCCATCGGCGTCTGCATGGAAGCTGCGTGTCAAAGCATGAGGACGCGGTTCTGCTGGTCGGACCTCCGGGATCGGGCAAATCCGACCTTGTTCTCCGGCTTCTTGCTCGCGGCTTCGAATTGGTGGCCGATGATCAGGTGGACCTTGTCGACGGCGTCGCGTCCTGTCCGGCTGCCTTGGCCGGCCTGCTGGAGGTCCGTGGACTTGGTGTTGTGCAACTGCCTTATCGTTCCGGGGTGCGACTCGCATTGATTGTCGATCTGGCTACACCGTCCGACCGCATGCCGATGCCGCGACAGCACCCGGATTTGGGGCTTCCGGTTGTGTGCATTGATCCCGCCGCGGCCTCCGCCCCCGAACGGATCGCCCTGGCGCTCGAATGCGCCATCGGCCGGGTCCGGCAGGTAGCGGGCGCTTTCGCCGCATGACCGGTCCAGGCCGCAAATCCATCGTTCTCGTCACCGGCCTCTCCGGCGGCGGCAAGGCGTCGATCCTCAACGCCATGGAGGATGTCGGCTACGAAACCGTCGACAATCCGCCGCTTCCAATGCTGGAGGAGATGGTCGCTGCCGGCGACCGCAGGCTGGCGATTGGTGTCGACGCCCGCACCCGCGGTTTCGACGCGACCGCCGTGCTGGATGTCATCGAGCGGTTGCGGCGGAACCCTGGCTTGCGGGTCCAGTTGGTGTTCGCCTGGGCGGACGATGGCACGCTGTTGCGCCGCTACACGGAATCCCGGCGGCGGCATCCTTTGGCGCCGCAGGGACGCGTCGCCGACGGCATTGTCGCCGAACGGGCATTGACGGAACTGCTCCGGACCGCAGCCGATCTGGTGGTGGACACGACGGATCTGCCGATTGCTCATCTGCGGCGGCTGATCGAACGGCATTTCGGCGCCGGCTCCGACGATGATCAGGTGCGGATGATCGTCTCCCTGATGTCCTTCGCCTATCCGAAAGGCCTGCCGCGAGAAGCGGATCTGGTATTCGACGCACGCTTCCTTCGGAACCCGCACTACGATCCCATATTGCGCCCTAGGACCGGATTGGATCCGGAAGTAGGGGCTTACGTAGAACAGGACCCGGACTTCGTTAAATTTTTTTCACAGCTTCGGGAACTCGTTGACCTGCTTTTGCCAAGGTTCGTGCAAGAGGGTAAAAAATACGCTACGATCACGATCGGGTGTACCGGAGGCCAGCACAGGTCAGTTCATCTGATTGAAAAACTAGCAAATCATCTCACCACGCGGACAGCGGCCAACCTCTCGGACGGCGCCACGCAAACCCCGTGGAGAGTGTACGTAACGCATCGGGAGCTGGCTCGTGATGGCGCCCAGGACGCGTTCCTGATGGACCGCCCGGTTGCGCGCCGGGAGGATTCAGACATAGACAAGGCTGCGCGAGCCTTGTCGGTTCAGGCGTAGGAGGCCTGAGGCAACATAATGGTCAGACCGAAAAAACACGGCCGAACGGCTCTTGCAGCTCATTGGGACGCCTCGGATCAAACATGATCGGTATGGTTCTGGTTACGCATGGCCACCTGGCGGACGAATTGCGCTCTGCGATGGAGCACGTTGTCGGACTCCAGCGCAATGTCGATACGGTCTGCATCGGACCGGAAGACGATATGGACAACCGTCGCGCCGAAATCGAAGCCTGTATCGGCCGCTGCGACACCGGTGATGGTGTCGTCCTGCTGACCGATATGTTCGGCGGCACGCCGTGCAACCTCGCCATCTCCATGATGGAGCGGAAGGGCGTGGAGGTCATCGCCGGGGTCAACCTGCCGATGCTGGTGAAGTTGGCGAAAGTCCGCTCGAAGCAGCCCTTGGCTGATGCCGTGAGCTGTGCGGAGGATGCCGGCCGTAAATATATCGCCGCGGCCTCGCACGTGCTGCACGGCTGCAAAGTGAACGGCTCCAACGGAACCTGTGGATGAGCGACGGTTCCGGTGAGCCGGTGCCGTCGGGCGAACCTGTCCTCACCAAGATCGTCACGATCTGCAATAAGCGAGGCCTGCACGCACGGGCCGCTGCCCGCTTCGTCACCATGGCGGAGCGCTTCGGCGCATCGGTGGATGTAATCCGTGACGGCCAGACCGTCTCCGCCCGGTCGATCATGGGCCTGATGATGCTCGGCGCCGGCAACGGCTCGGAAATCGAGTTGCGTGCCGAAGGCTGGGATGCCAAGGAAGCGATGGACGCTCTGGCAGCCCTGGTCGAGGCCGGCTTCGATGAACAGGATTGATCCGCCGCCGCCGCCCCAACACAAGCGACTGGCCCGCGCCAACCTCGCTGCTCCTGAATCGCGACCGCAGCCCGAACGCCCCGAGCGCGGCTTCACCGGCATACCGGTATCGCCCGGCATCGCCATCGGGCCGGTGTTCGGCGCGCATGAGCCCGATCCCGTCATCACCCGCCACAAGATCCAGGCCGCCGACATCGCCGCCGAGGGTGCGCGCCTGGACGCGGCGATCGTCCAGTCGCATAAGCAACTGGTGAAGCTGCGGGCGCGCCTGGCGGTGCTGCCCGAAGAATCCCAATCCGAAATCGCCCCCCTCATCGATGCCTACATCCGTATGATCGGCCCTTCCCGCCTGATCCGCGGCGTGCGGCAGCGGATCGAGGAAACCCTGCTGTCGGCGGAGAGCGCGGTCATCTCCGAGGCGGACGAGATTGCCGCGGCAATTATGGGGCAGGCCGAACCGGGCATGTCCACCGAGGACCGTGCCGGGCTGCGCCGCCGTGGCGACGAAATCCGCGAGATCGCGCGCCGCCTGGTGCGCAACCTGACACGGGCGCCGTTCCGCAGTTTCGCCGGGTTGCCGGAAGGGGCGATCCTGGTCAGCGAGTCATTGCGTCCGGCTGATGCCGCGTTGCTCGATCCGTCCCGGTTGGCGGGGGTGGTAACCGAGGAAGGCGGCGCCGACGGCCATACGGCCGTGATGCTGCGGGCTCTGGGCCTGCCGTCGGTACTGGGCGTCGCCGGCCTGGCTCAGGTGATGAAGCCCGGGGATATCGCGGTGGTGGACGGTATCGCCGGCACCGTCATCCTGAACCCGGCGCCGCCGGCCTTGGCCGCCGCCCGGCGCGCGGTAACCGCTTTCGCCCGCGAGCGGCAGCGCTATTCCCGCTTGCGCCGGCTGCCCGCGGTGACCCGCGACGGCCACCCGGTAGAGATCCAGGCGAACCTCGAACTTCCGATGGAGTTGCCACTGATCGTGCAGTCGGGCGCGATCGGGATTGGTCTGCTCCGGACCGAGTTCATGTTCATGAACCGTGAGACCATTCCGGACGAAGATACCCAAGCCGAAAGCTACCGCACCATCGTCGATGCGATGCATGGCGATCCGGTTACCATCCGCGTGCTCGACTGGGGTGGCGAGAAGGAGATCGAGGCGCTGACCTTGGCCGGCGTCGTGCCGGAACTTGCGGACACCAATCCAGCGCTGGGCCTGCGCGGTATCAGGCTGCTGCTGCGCCGACCGGAGTTGTTGGAGACCCAGTTCGCGGCCATCCTGCGGGTGTCCGGCATTGGGCCGGTGCGGGTGCTGCTGCCGATGGTCACCACGGTGGGTGAGGTCCGTGCCGCGCGCGAGATCTACGAACGCGTCGGCCGCCGACTGCGCCGGAAAGGTGAGCGCCTGCCGGAAAAGCTGCCGCCGCTGGGGATCATGATCGAGACCCCCGGAGCCGCCCTGTCGGCCGACGCCCTGGCGCTGGAGGCGGATTTCTTCTCTATCGGAACCAACGACCTGACCGCTTACACGCTCGCCGTGGACCGCTCGGAAAGCGATGTCGCGGACCTTTACGATCCGATGCACCCGGCGGTGCTGCGCCTGGTACAGTTCGCGACCGAGGCGGCGCTACGCATGCGCATGCCGGTGTCGATTTGCGGTGAACTGGCCGCCGCGCCAAAGATGACGCCGCTGCTGCTCGGACTGGGGGTGCGGTCGCTGAGCATGAACGCCTCGGCCGTGCCCAAGGTGAAGCAGGTTATCAGGTCCGTGGATATTGCTGGCTGCACCCGCTTCGCCCGGCGGGTGATGGAGCAGGGCGACCCGGAACGGATCAGGGCGATGGTTGAGGGGTTCGGTCAGGGGGCGGAGTAGTGGGCAAAGGCAGGCATCCCGTCCCTGTGTCATGGCCCGGCCATCTACGACTGTGCCGCCATCACCACCGCAAGTCGTGGATGGCCGGAGCAAGTCCGGCCATGACACACTACAGACGCCGGTGCCGATCCCTGCCGATCAAGCCATCCCGTCGGCCACCTGGGTCCCTGGATCGATCCAGCCGATATGCCCGTCCGCGCGGCGGTAAACCACGTTCAGCACCCCGCTCGCGCTGTTGCGGAACATCAGCACCGCCTGGTCCGCCAGGTCCATCCGCATCACCGCTTCGCCAACGGACAGGACGGCGATTTCCGTATAGGTCTCCGCCACCACCGTGGCATAGGCATCATCAAGCGTCCGGCCGTCCGCCTGAGGCGCGTCGGACCCGCCCTCTTCCTCCTTCAGGATATACTGCCGGGCAGCTTCAGGCCGCGCGCGGTGTGCCAGGTCCCGGTGATGGTCGTTGACCCGCCGCCTGTAGCGTCGCAGCCGCTTGGCGATATGTTCCGCCGCGTCGTCGAACGCCGCGTTGGCATCCGCCGCTTCGCCTTCCCCGCGCAGGCTTAAGCCCCGGCCGGCATGCACGTTGATATCGCAGGTAAAGAAGCTGCGCGCCCGGCTGAACGTCACATGCGCTTCCAGGGCATGGTCAAAATATTTGTTCGCGATTGTTTCCAATTGGGTCGACACTCGAGTCTGCAATGCGTCCGACAGATCGACCTGCTTGCCGGAGACTGTGATTTGCATGGTACTCTCCCAACCGGTTGAAACAACCGTCCGGGGCATGTTCCTTGGCGACCCCGTCCGGCCAGCGCCACGCGTGAGTGCCTGACGCCAAATCGTATTTGGGCATGGTCCACCCTGTGGAGTCCACTAGGTATAATTACGGAGTCCAAAACGGCTTTCACCGGAATCGTCAGGCCGGGACGGTTTTTTCCCGCCGCCGCTGCACCGAGTTCGGGATGTGCAGCGCCTCCCGGTATTTTGCGACCGTCCGCCGGGCGATATCGACGCCCTCCCGCCGCAGGACCGCGACGATCGCATCGTCCGAAAGCACATCAGTGACCGGTTCCAGGTCGATCAGGCCGCGAATCCGGTGGCGGACCGCCTCCGCACTGTGTGAATCGCCGCCATCGGTGCCGTGGATTGCCGTCGTGAAGAAGTACTTCAGCTCGAACGTACCGCGCGGCGTCGCGATGTACTTGTTGGCCGTCACCCGGCTGACCGTGCTCTCATGCAATTCCACCGCCTCGGCTATGTCCCGCAGGATCAGCGGCCGCAAATGGGCCACCCCGAGCCGCAAAAACGCCTCCTGCTGGCGGACGATCTCAGCCGCGACCTTCAAAATGGTCTGCGCCCGCTGCTGCAACGACCGGACCAGCCAGTTGGCGTTGGCAAGGCGCTCCGTCAGGAACACCTTTTCCTCCTTCTTCGCCCGCGGCGCCACTTTGGCGTAGAAGCGTTCATTCACCAGCACCCGGGGCATCGTCTCCGGGTTCAGTTCAATCAGCCAGTCCCCGTCCGGCGTCTGCCGCATCAGCAGGTCGGGCACCACGAGTTGCGGCGGCGTAATGTCGAAGGTAGCCCCGGGCTTCGGATCGAGCGCCCGGATTTCCGCGATCATGTCCGTCAGGTCTTCGGCATCGACCTCGCACAGTGCCATCAGCTTGCGGTTTTCCCGCTTCGCCAGCAGATCGAGGTTCTCCAGGAGCATCTGCATCGCCGGATCCAGCCGGTCCAGCTCCGCCAGTTGCGCCGCCAGGCACTCCTTCAGATTGAGCGCGAACAGGCCGACAGGGTCGAACCGCATCATCCTGGCACGAACCGCCTCGACTCTTTCCAGCGGCAAGCCCATGGCCTTGGCGATTGCCGCCGGATCAGCGGTCAGGCGGCCGGCGGGACACAGCAACGCGATCAGATGCGCGCCCACAATGCGGTCCACCGGATTGTCGAAATTCAGCCGCAACTGCTCGCCGAGATGGTCCCGTAGCGAGCGCTCATCCCCCGCGAAATCATCGATCCCGCGTTCCTCGCCGTCGAAGCTGTGGCTGCCGCCGCCGCCATCCATGCGGCCGCCAAGCGACGCCCCGTCGCTGACCCCACCCGAATCATAGGTGTTGGAATTGTCGATATCGAGCGGCGCCGCGGACTCCGCCGGCAAAGTTTCCGCCCCTGCCGCGTCCGCCGAATCGCCCGCCGCGGCCACACGCGGCTCGATCTGGTCCACCGCGGCGCGTTCACCGATGGGCGCATCCGAGACGTCGTCGCGTTCCAGGAGCGGGTTCCGCTCCATCTCCTCCTCGACGAAAGCGTTGACCTCGATGTTGGAAAACTGCAGCAGCTTGATGGCCTGACGCAGTTGCGGCGTCATGACCAGCGTTTGGCTTTGCCGAAGATCGAGACGGGGGGCCATCGCCATGATCAGGCGATTATCTAGCCATTCCCGGCGGGGTCAATGGCTTTCGTGAATCCGAGATGCAAAAACCGTGCTAAGCAATCGCCCCGCACGCAGATCAGGGTTGACCGAATCCTAGAGGCTGAATTTTTCGCCCAGATAAACCCGCCTCACATCTTCGTGGGCCACCACTTCACTCGGCAAACCCTCCATCAGAACCTGCCCGTCATGCATGATGTAGGCGCGGTCGATGATGTCCAACGTCTCGCGCACGTTGTGGTCGGTTATCAGCACGCCGATGTCGCGATCCTTCAGATGCTTCACCAGGTCGCGGATTTCGCCCACCGCGATCGGGTCGATGCCCGCCAGCGGTTCATCCAGCAGGATGTACGAAGGCTGCGTGGCTAAAGCGCGGGCAATTTCCACACGCCGCCGTTCCCCGCCCGACAGCGCCAGGGCCGGCGTGCGGCGCAGATGGCTGATGCCGAACTCCGCCAGCAACTCATCCAGCATGCGGTCGCGTGTGCCGGAGTCCGGCTCGATCACCTCCAGCGCGGCCATCACGTTCTGCTCGACGTTCAACCCGCGGAACACGCTGGCTTCCTGCGGCAGGTAGCCGATGCCCAGGCGGGCGCGGCGATACATCGGCAGGCGGGTGATGTCGGCATTATCCAGGCTGATCGCGCCGGTGTCCGGCTTCACCAGTCCGACGATCATGTAGAACGTCGTTGTCTTGCCGGCGCCGTTCGGGCCGAGCAAGCCGACAGCCTCACCCCGCCGCAGCGTCACCGTCACGTTGCGCACGACAGGCCGACCTTTGTAGGTCTTGCCGACGGCGCGGGCGGTCAGGCCGGCGCCCCCGTGCAGCACCTTCAGCTCTCGCTCAGGGCGTGCTTCGCGCACCACGTTCATGGCCTGGTCTTCGCCGGAGCTGGCGTCCCCGGCTTGCCCGCGGCTGCGGAAGCGGCGGAATCATTGCCGATGGACTTGTTGGTTTCGTCGTTCGGAACCACCAACCCATGCACCCGGCCGGAATTGGCGGCGACCAATGTTGCGATGCCGGTCTTCATGTTCACGTCCGCCTCGGCTCCGTTCAACTGATTCTGGCCGCGCGTAATCTGAACGTTTCCGGCGAGTCGCGCCATACCCGTATCGGGGACGTAAACGCCGCGGTCCCCGGTGACCGTGTCGGTGGGCGTGCGAACCGAGACATGGCCGAACGCCTCCACCCGCTGCAGCTTGCCGGACGCGGCAAGCGGGTCGTCCGACGGCTTCGCGGCGTCCACCGGCTTAGCTGCTATCGGGGTCGCCTTGGCATCCGGGGGAGGATTCTCGGTGGTGTAGGCCACCAGTGTATCGGCTGCGACGCGCTTGGCGTCGTTGGTAACAACCACGGCATCGCCGCGTGCCACGGCCATGTGCTTCTGCGGCCAGTATTCGAGATCGTCCCGAGCGGTGATCACGTCGTTCGGCGTGGTCAGCTTCAGGTCCCGCCCGGTCATCACCAGCACCGCCTGATCAAGATCGTAGGTCGCCTTGTCGCCTTGCGCCTGGTCGGTTTGGGTGAAGATATGAACGTTGCCCTCGGCCTGCAGGCGATACACCTCGTTCCCTTCGGTCGAAGTATCCGCAGCCAGTCCACTGGCCGGCACCGGTGCCGGCGCCGCCCCGTTCTCGCCCTTCTTCCGATACCACGCGGTCAGCCGATCGGCGGTGACCGTGACATTGTTGCGGATGGCGCGGGCGTCGCCGCGCGCGATGACCTCGCGCTCGGCCTGCCGCCACTCGATCCCATCCCGCGACGTGATGTCGATTGGCCCGCCATGCGACAGGTCGAGCTGCTGGGCCCGGACCGGGGTAGCCAGGCAGAGCAGGATCGCGGCCGCCAAAGTCAGTCGTCGCATCATTGTGCCGCGTTCAGGACGACGTGCGCCGGCCCTGGAAAATCGATCGCGCTACCCTTGTCCATGACAGTAAAGCCCTGCGCGTCCAGCGTGCCAAACGGGCCTTCGACATGCGTCGGCTCCGACCCGGCGGCGGCGCCGGCCTTGACGTCGATCGAGGCACTGGCGGTATGCAGGGTTGTTCCGTCGTCACGATACAGCGTCACGTCGTTCACCAGGTCGAGCTGATTGAGATGCTGCAAGTACGTCCCGTTCTTGGCTGAGATCATCAGCCAGGTTCCATTCTCGAGTGTTATGTCGCCCTTCGGCATGGTCAGCGCCACCCGCTCCGGATCGACCTGACGGGCGGTGGCCGCGGTGACCGTGTAGGGACGGCCCTTCTCATCCAGGCCGTTGTAGCGGGCGTTGATCAGCTTGCCCGAATCCAGTTCGCCGGAAACCCCCGCGATCGAGAGACGCGCTTTGTTGGTAGCGCGATCGATCTCCGGCCACACCGCGATCATGGCCAACAGAATCAACGCCGCGATGGGCAATACCCACTTGGTCACATTGATCAGCAACCGCCGGCGGGCGATCCGTCCCGGCGTCGGCGGCGTCCGAGTGCGCGACCCCTTGCCGATAAGGTAGCCGCCGGTATGCCGCTCGGGTGGGGCCGCGAGGCCCTGTCGGCCGCTCATGCCAGCCCCGCGCGCAGCAGGTCATGCACATGCAGGATGCCAAGCGGGCGTCCCGCCTGGTCCACCACAAACAGCGTCGTAACCGGCCGCTTATGCGCGTTCATCGCGTGCAGCGCCTCGACCGCCAGTGCTTCGGGGCCGATGGTGCGCGGCGACGCGGTCATGATGTCGCCCGCGCGGCGAGACAGCAGGTCCGGTCCCATGGCGCGGCGCAGATCGCCGTCGGTGACGATGCCGATGAGCGCGCCGGTGTCGCTGACGATGCCAAGGCAGCCGAAGCGCTTCTCCGTCATCCGCAGCAGGGCCGTGTCCATCGGCATGTCAGGCGATCCGAGCGGCACATCGTCGCCGGTATGCATCACTTCCCGCACCCGGCGCAGGCGCGCGCCCAACTTGCCGCCGGGGTGTATCTGACGGAAATCAGCAGCGGTAAAGCCGCGGCGGGTCAGCAGCGCGACCGCGATCGCATCGCCCAGGGCCAATTGCATGGTGGTGGAT
The DNA here is from genome assembly GCF_903944925.1 of uncultured Rhodopila sp. GTDB lineage: Bacteria > Pseudomonadota > Alphaproteobacteria > Acetobacterales > Acetobacteraceae > Rhodopila. The sequence goes on from NZ_CAJATU010000155.1 coordinate 138,688, forward strand.
GTGGTGGGGGCGAGGCCCATTGGACAGGCCTCGGCCGCTTTCGGCAGGATTAATGCTACGTCGGAAGCCTGCGCCAGCGTCGAGTCGACCCGTCCCGTAATCGAAACCAGCGGCAGCGCGAACCGGCGGGTATGCGCCACCAGATCGGCCAGCTCTGCCGTTTCGCCGGAATTGGACAGCGCCAGCACCGCATCGCCCGCGACGATCATTCCGAGATCGCCGTGCGAGGCTTCCGCGGGATGGACGAATAGGGCCGGCGTTCCGGTGGAGGCCATCGTGGCGGCAATTTTGCGGCCTACATGGCCGGATTTGCCCATCCCGGAAACCACCACGCGGCCGCTTGCCGAGGACAGGCTGTCTATCGCCTGGCTGAACCGCTCCCCCAGGCTGGCCGCCAGCGACAGCAAACCGGCCGCTTCGGTGTTCAGCACGTCCCGCGCCACCTGCAAATCGGAGGTGGCGAGTTGGGGCAGAGAGAGGGGATTCGTCAAAGTTGCTGCGTCTTCCGTGCTGCCGATGGCGTTTCTATGGGCCGCTGGGCCGGCCGGGGTCAACGGCTCGACATTATCGAACAGTTACAGCGAGGATTATTCGAGGTCATATTGGCGATATCAGGGCAAGACTTTGCCAAAACTAATGCGCGAACAGGTCCGGCTGTTCGTAACCCAGCAAATCCAATCGTCCCCGTGCCGGCAGAAAGGCAAAGCACGCCTCCGCCAGGGCAAGCCGATCTTCACGGATCAGCAGGGATTCGAGCTTAGCCCAGAGGGCGTGCAGATACATTACATCCGAAGCGGCGTAGGCGAGCTGTTCCGAGGTCAGCTCCACCGCGCCCCAGTCGGAGCTTTGCTGCTGCTTCGACAGTTCGACGCCCAGCAGTTCCTTGCAGAGGTCCTTCAGGCCGTGGCGATCGGTGAAGGTGCGGACAAGCTTGGCGGCGATCTTGGTGCATTTCACCGGGCTGACGGTGATGTTCAGATAATGTTGCAGAACGGCTACATCGAAGCGAGCAAAATGCATCAGCTTCACAACGGCCGGGTCGCTCATCATCCGCTTGAGGTTCGGGCATTCGAAGCCGCGTCCGCCGCGCTGCGGTGGAATCAATTGCACCATGTGAGCGTGGCCATCGCCGCCCGAGAGCTGGACCAGGCACAGCCGGTCGCGATGCGGATTGAGACCCATCGTCTCGGTATCCACCGCGACGACCGGGCCGAGCGACAGGCCTTCCGGAAGGTCGTCCCGGTGCAGGTGGATGGTGCCGTTCGGCATGAACTGCGTAATGCTCATTCTATGTGATTGGTGCCCAGGAGAAGACTCGAACTTCCACGACCTTGCGGCCACAGGTACCTGAAACCTGCGCGTCTACCAATTCCGCCACCTGGGCAACCGTTCGTCCGCACGCGGACTGCGGTAGGGCGGGCGATGTAGCCCCCGGCCGCGGCGGCGTCAACGGCTTGTGTGACGTTTGGAGCGGATTCTTCCAGCAGTATCGATGCCGGGTTGAGGAGGCGGCGTTGGCAGCGTATCAGTCCGCGTGCTCAAGGGAGGCTCTGCACAATGGCGACGCGGCGCGTGGCGGCGGTTTTCGGCGGCTCGGGATTTGTCGGCCGCTATGTGGTCAAGCGGCTGGCCCGGGAGGGCTACATCGTACGGGTGGCGGTGCGCGACCCGGAGGCGGCCTTGTTCCTCAAGCCGATGGGCGCCGTCGGCCAGATCGTGCCGCTGTTCGCCTCGGTCACCAACGAGGGCACGGTGCGCCGTGCGGTGGACGGTGCCGACATTGTCGTCAACGCGGTTGGCATTCTGGCGGAGAGCGGTTCGGCGACGTTCCAGGCGATCCACACCGAGGGTGCCGGACGCATCGCCCGCATCGCCGCGGCGGGTGGTGCCGGCCGCTTCGTGCAGATCTCCGCCATCGGCGCCGATACCGGCAGCCCAAGCGCGTATGGTGTCTCGAAAGGGGCGGCCGAGCAGGCGGTGCTGGCAGCGTTCCCCTCCGCGGTGATCCTGCGGCCGTCGCTGGTGTTCGGGGAGGAGGACAAGTTTTTCAACCGCTTCGGCGAGATCGCGCGGCTATCGCCGATCATGCCGGTGATCTGCGGCGAGACGCGGATGCAGCCGGTCTATGTGTGCGATGTCGCCGATGCGGTGATGGCCGCGCTGAAGTCGCAAGCGGCCTCCGGCAAGACCTATGAACTCGGCGGCCCGCGGGTTTGGACGTTCCGCGAGATTCTTGCCTATATCCTGAAGCAGACCAAACGGAACCGCAGGTTGGTGGATATTCCGATGGGGGTTGCCCGGTTCCAGGCGAATATCATGCAGTATGTGCCGGGCAAGCCGCTGACGCCGGATCAGTTGCTGATGCTGCAGCGGGACAATGTGGTGGCCGACGGGGCGCTCGGGCTGGGCGATCTGGGGATCACGCCGACTCCGGTGGAACTGATCGTGCCGGCCTATCTGAGCCGGTTCCAGCCGGGCGGCGGCAAGCGCCCGATGGCGCCGTCCCCGCTGGAGGGGTAATTACTCCGGCGGCATCGCCGGAATCACGTCCGTGGTGCCGAAGTCATCGCCGATAAACAGCAGCGGCGCGGTGTGAGTCCTGGCAAGACGCTCCCGCAGGGCGATGGTGACGGCTTCCGTCATGGTTTGTCAGGTCAACCGCGCGAGGCTGCGTGCCAAGCCGTCGGCTTCGGTTGTCTTGATGCTGAGTGCCATGTTTGATGACCTTCTGGACCGATTGTCTAGAATAATCGCTTGCGGTCAGCTTTGCCATGGGGGTCGTAAATATTCCGGTTCACACCCCCGACGTGACCCGCTGCACGATCGCCCGCGCGTACTCCCCGGTGGAGGCTTTGCCTCCGAGATCGCCGGTGCGAACGTTGTCGCGGTTCAGCACGTCGTCGATCGCCTTGCGCAGATGGTGCGCCTGGTCCGTCAGCCCGACATGGTCAAGCATCAGTCCGGCGGCGAGCAGCAGCGCGGTCGGGTTGGCGATCCCGCGGCCGGCGATATCCGGAGCGGAGCCATGCACAGCCTCGAAGATCGCCGCCTTCTCGCCGATATTGGCGCCGGGCGCCGCGCCCAGGCCGCCGACGAGGCCGGCGATCTCGTCGGACAGGATGTCGCCGAACAGGTTGGTGGTGACGATCACGTCGAACTGCCAGGGGTTCAGCACGAGCTGCATGGCGCAGGCATCGACGATCCGCTCATCGCAGTCGATCCGGCCCTTGTACTCCTCGGCGATCTGCCGCCCGGCTTCCAGGAACACGCCGGTCAGCGCCTTCAGCACGTTGGCCTTGTGCACCAGCGTGACCTTCTTGCGGCCGAGCTTGACCGCATGCTCGAAGGCATAGCGGACGATCCGGCGCGACCCGGCGCGGGTGTTGACGCCGGAGGAAATCCCCACCGCCTGTGGATCGTCGCCGATGGGGATGTAGTGCTCGAAGGCGACATACAGGCCCTCCAGGTTCTCGCGCACCAGGATCAGGTCGATGTCCTCGAAGCGTCCGCCGGGCACCAGGGTCTTCGCGGGGCGGAGGTTGGCGTAGAGCTGGAATTCCTCGCGCAGGCGGACGTTGATCGAGCGGAAGCCGCCGCCGACGGGGGTAGTCAGCGGCCCCTTCAGCGCCAGCCTGGTGCGGCGGATGCTGGCAAGGGTCGCCTCCGGCAGCGGGTCGCCGCCCGCCGCGATGCCGGCCATGCCGCCCTGCTGGAGGTCCCACCCGAACGGCGCGCCGAGGGCGGCGAGCACCAGCACGACGGCGTCAACGATCTCGGGCCCGATGCCGTCGCCGGGGATCAGCGTGGCGGGGATCTTGTTGCTGCCGTGCGGCGGGGCGGATGCTGCGGTCATGGCTGGGGGACTTTCGGTAAGCAGTCGTGACGGAGTCCGGGGGAGACTGGGATGTCTATACAGCCGATGGCTGGCGGGATGATAGACGCAAGAGCAGTGCCAGATGGCGGCGAGGCGATCGGCCGTGTTGGCGGCGCGCGTGGTCGTCGGGAGGATGACCTCCCGGCCGACGCCACGAAGCATGCTTTCCAAGGCTTCGCGCACCCTGGTTGATCCCGTTGCCTGGTCCAGCGAGCTGGCGGCCTCGGCTTCCAGACGGCGCCATTTCGGGCCGCGGGCTGTCAGTTCTTCCCAGATATCCCGAAGCTCATAGGGACGCTGCTCCGCCAGGATGGCGATAAGGTCCGCCGCCTGCCGGATGTCCTTACCGGCTTTCGCCTGACTGTCGGACGTGGCGATCCTTAGGCGGCTCACCATCAGTTTGTGCAGCGCGAATCGCTCAGGTGTGGGGGTACGATGATCGGGATGCCGGCGCCCAGAGGGAAACCGCCTGAATCTCCCGATAGATCAGGAAATCGAGAAAGCGCAGCGGCTGGGTGTCCGCCTTCAGGGCCGCCAGGGCCACCAGCGAATCGTCGGACGGTCCCTGCATCGGCGTCAGGATATCCACCCGGTAGCGATCCCCCAGAGCGAAGCGGCTGGCACGGCCGGGGGCGAAGACCGGCGTCAGCGGCTGGAAATCCGGGTCCACGCCGCGCAGGATGTCGAGGAACGGGACATCCACCGCGTCCTCGATCGCGATCGACAGATCGGGGTCGTCGGTCATAGCATTGCTGGTTGGCAGTTGGCGCCGATAAGGCCGGGGTAGGTCTGATGCGCGCCGGTGCCGACGACGACGACGCGCATGCGAAACACGCCGGCTTCGGCGAGGGCTTCGTGGATGCGGCCGGTGCGGGCGTCCGGACCGCGCAGGCCGGAGCGGATCAGGGCGGAGACCAGGGTCCGGCGTTCCTTGTAGCCGGATTTTTCGACGCGATGCCGGGCGATCCTTTGCTCGAGTTCCGCGCTGTCGCGGCCGACGTATTTGTCATGGCGGTTGCCGCCGATGGTGGCGGAGCGGAAATACCATTAGTGGCGGCCTATCGGTCATGCGGACTACTTTATATCCGCCTCTCGCTGCCCCCAACGCCTGCCCTGCCCAGCAACATCCGGTCATCGGCGATACCCAAAACCTCGGCCACCCCATCCGGCGCTACCCGATAAAGGACGATATGCCGAGGGCGTCCGACGCGCCGCTCGGGCGGCATGGACCGGCGCGCCAAAGCCAGCGGGTATGCCATCACCCCCGGGGGCAGCGACACCTCTTTCGGTTTCACCGGCCGATCGGCCAGCGCGGCGAAGGCTGCCAGCATGAGCCGGTAATAGCGCCCTGCCGCCTCGAAGCCGAACTTGCGGGCGCTCTGTCAGAATCCGATCGACCTGCACGCGGGCGCGGCCGGCAAGGCGGTAAGCCACTCAGGTCTTGTCGGCCGCCAAATTGGCTTGCACTCGGGCCATCGTGCTCTCATACAGCGCCTCGGCATTCGCCTCGGTTTCGATCAGGGCAAATCGGCCGGCCTCGATATCCTCGATGCCTTCTTTCGCGATCGTCCACAGGTCTTTTTCATCGTCCAGATCCTCGGCATAGCGCCGCACGGCTTCCTGGAGATACTCGGTCTCGGACGCCGCCAGTCCGGCGGCGATTTGCCGATCGATGGCGGATTTCAGACCGTCTGGAAGCTGAACCTGCACGATGACACTCATGGACCGCTCCATAGCAGGAAAAATACCACAAACCCCGGCCGTACGCAGCCGCAAACGCCCCTACCCGAACACCCGTTCAAAAATCCGGTCCACCCCCCGCAGATGCAGCCCCGGGTCCATCGCTGCGTCCAGCACCGCAGGCGCAACCCGCCCCGCCACGTCCGGATCAGCGTCCAGGTTCTGCCGGAACGTCTTCCCCTCCGGCGTCCCCAACAGAGTCCACGTCGCCATCGCGCTACCCTGCACGATCCGATAGGCGTCCTCCCGCAGGATCCCCGCCTTGGTCAGCGCCAGCAGCACCTCGCCGGAGTGCACCACCCCGCCCAAACTCTCCAAATTCGCCAGCATCCGCTCCGGATGCACCACCAGCTTCTCCATCATCCCCGCCAGCCGCATCAGCGCGAAATCCAGCGTCACCGTCGCGTCCGGGCCGATGGCCCGCTCCACCGAGGAGTGGCTGATGTCGCGCTCATGCCACAGCGTCACGTTCTCCAGTGCCGGCACCACGGCGGCCCGCACGATCCGCGCCAGGCCGCATAAATTCTCGCTCAGCACCGGGTTCCGCTTGTGCGGCATCGCCGAGGACCCCTTCTGCCCGGGATGGAAGAATTCCTCCGCCTCCCGCACCTCGGACCGCTGCAAGTGCCGCACCTCCGTCGCCAGCCGCTCGATACCGCTGGCGATCACCGCCAGCGTGCAGAAGAACGCCGCATGGCGGTCGCGCGGGATCACCTGGGTGGAGACCGGCTCCGGCCGCAGCCCCAGGTGCGACGCGACATATTCCTCCACCGACGGATCGAGATGCGCGAAGGTGCCGACGGCGCCGCTGACCGCGGCCACTGCGATCTCGGCGCGGGCGGCGACCAGCCGCTCGCGGTTGCGGGCAAACTCGGCGTAGTGCCCGGCCAGCTTCAACCCGAACGTCGTCGGTTCGGCGTGGATGCCGTGGCTCCGGCCAATGGTCAGCGTGTATTTGTGCTCCAGCGCACGAGTCTTCAGCGCCGCCAGCACGGCGTCGATATCGGCCAGCAGCAGGTCCGCAGCCTGCGTCAACTGCACCGACAGGCAGGTGTCCAGCACGTCGGAGCTGGTCATCCCCTGATGCACGAACCGGCTGTCGGGGCCGACAGCCTCGGCCAGCCAGGTCAGGAAGGCGATGACGTCGTGGCGGGTCTCCCGCTCGATCGCGTCGATCCGCTCGATCTCGGCGGCGTTGATCGCCGCCAGCTTCGGGGCGCCTTTCTCCCGTATGGTGCGGGCGGCGTCCTCCGGGATGGCGCCGGCACGGGCCATGCCTTCGGCGGCGAGAGCCTCGATCTCGAACCAGATGCGATAGCGGTTCTCGGGCGACCAGATGGCGGCCATTTCGGGCCTTGAGTAACGCGGGATCATGATTGCCTTGTCCGATGCCGGGGAAGAGGCCAGCTAGACCGCGACACACTCACTGGCAAGCGGAGACGACCCGAGCGTGATGGATTTTGCCCAACTGGCGCACATGCTGCCGCCCGGGCTGGCCGCCGATATGGCGGCTCTGGCGCAGGTGGTGATGATCGACGTGGCGCTGGCGGGCGACAACGCCGTCGTCGTCGGTCTGGCCGTCGCCGGGTTGCCGCGCCGGCAGCAGCGTTCGGCCATCCTGCTCGGGATCGCGGGCGCGACGGTGGTCCGCATCGCCATGGGCGCGCTGGCGCTGCAGTTGCTGGCGATCATCGGCCTGCTTCTGGCCGGTGGCGTGCTGCTGCTGTGGGTGTGCTGGAAGATGTATCGCGAGCTTCGCCGCCCCCCCGGCCTCGCCGAGGTCTCGGTCGAAGGCAAGACGCTGAGCCAGGCGGTGCTGCAGATCATCGTCGCCGACGTTTCCATGAGTCTGGACAACGTGCTGGCGGTGGCCGGTGCCGCGCACGGCAATACGATGGCCCTGGCCGCGGGGCTTTTGTTGTCGGTCGCCCTGATGGGTCTGGCCGCCAACCTGATCGCCCGTCTCCTGGAAAAATTCCGCTGGATCGCCTGGATCGGCCTGGCGATCGTGCTGTACGTCGCGCTCACCATGATCTGGCATGGCGGGCATGAGGTCGCCCGGGCGGTCCAGGCCCACCCCTGACAGCGCGCACCGGACTCACTATCTTCCGCATCAACGAAGCAGGAGGAACGATCATGCTGAACCCGGTATCACCGCTGCCGCTAAAGGACCCGTCGCTGTTCCGTCAGGCCAATTACCTCGACGGCAAGTGGGTGGAGGCCGACAACGGCCAGACCATCATGGTGAAGAACCCCGCCACCGGAGAGGCCATCGGCGAAGTTCCGTCCATGGGCGTCGCCGAAACCCGCCGCGCGATCGAAGCGGCGAACCGAGCCTATCCCGGCTGGCGCGCGCTGCTGGCGAAGGAGCGCGGGACGATCCTGCGCAAGCTGTCCGACCTGATGCTGGCCAATGCGGACGATCTGGCGGTGATCATGACCGCCGAACAGGGCAAGCCGCTGACCGAGAGCAAGGGCGAGATCGTCTACGCCGCCAGCTTCATCGATTGGTTCGCCGAGGAGGGCAAGCGCGTCTACGGCGACACCATCCCGCAGAACGCCAAGGGGCGCCGCATCATCGTGACCAAGGAGCCCATCGGCGTGTTCGCGGCCATCACGCCGTGGAATTTTCCGTCCGCGATGATCACCCGGAAAGCCGGCCCGGGCTGGGCGGCCGGCTGTACCGGCGTCATCCGACCGGCCTCGCAAACCCCGTTCTCGGCGCTGGCGCTGGCGGTGCTGGCCGAGCGGGCCGGGATGCCGGCCGGCGTCTGCAACATCCTGACCGGCGGATCCTCCGCCATGGGCGGCGAGCTGACCTCCAACCCGCTGGTCCGCAAGCTATCTTTCACCGGTTCCACCGAGGTCGGCGCCAAACTGCTGGCGCAGTGCGCGCCGACAATCAAGAAAACCAGCATGGAACTGGGCGGCAACGCACCCTTCATCGTGTTCGACGACGCTGATCTCGACGCGGCGGTGGTAGGGGCGATGGGAAGCAAGTTCCGCAATACCGGGCAGACCTGCGTCTGCGCCAACCGCATCCTGGTGCAGGAGGGCGTCTACGATGCCTTCTCCGCCAAGCTGAAAGCCGCTGTCGAGGCCATGAAAATCGGCAATGGCATGGAGCCGGGCGTTAGCCAGGGGCCGCTGATCAACGCCGCCGCGGTGGCAAAGGTCGAGGAACACGTCGCCAACGCGCTGTCGCTGGGCGCCTCGGTGGTGACGGGCGGCAAGCGGCATAGGCTTGGCGGCAATTTCTACGAACCGACAGTGTTGGCGAACGTGCCGCACGAAGCGCAGATCTTCCGGGAAGAAACGTTCGGCCCGGTGGCGCCGCTGTTCCGGTTCAAGACCGAGGACGAAGCGATCCGATTGGCGAACGATACCGAGTTCGGGCTGGCAGCGTATTTCTATGCCCGCGATATCGGCCGCATCTTCCGCGTCGGCGAGGCGCTGGAATACGGGCTGATCGGCATCAACGAAGGCATCATCTCGACCGCCGAGGCACCGTTCGGCGGCATGAAGTCGTCGGGGCTGGGGCGCGAAGGATCGAAATACGGGATCGAAGAGTATCTGGAGATCAAGTACCTGGCCATCGGCGGGATCGGAACATAAGCGATCGCTTCGGGGAGATCGCGGTGGCAAGGCGATCTCCCCGCGGCACGTCAGGTGATCAGGTGGCTGAGCCAGTCTGACAACGTGGCATTTGACGTCCCGTCGATCGTCGCGATCGCCACGCCCGTCCCGCCGGAGGTTGGCGCAACCGACAGAACGGTGCCCGTTGCGGACCCGGCCAGCGTCACATAGTTCGCCAGCGTCGAGGCTGCCCCGTTCCAGTCGGTCGCGGCGAGCGCCGCCTTCAGGTCCAGCGTATCCCCTGTTGCCAGGATGTCGTTGGTGAACGTGTCGCTACCCTTGCCCGCAGCGGGAAGGATGTATGTGTTCCGCTGCCCGGTGTCGGTGATCGTGTCGGACCCGCCGGACAGGCTTACGATGTCAGCCGAACCGCTGAGAAACAGCATGTGGTCGCCGGAGGTAGCCACCACGGAGACCTGGCTCTGGCTGACCGTGTTGCCTGCCGCCCCCGTGGAAAGCGTTATCGGCGCCGGCAGCGGACTCGCGCCGGTTCCAGCCTGCGGCGACCATGCTGCCGCCGGGCTCGTCTTGCCCCACCAGAGGTTATTCGCGTTCTCCTGCCAGACCTCGTTATTGACATAAGCCAGTTCGGTCACATTGGCGGTTGTCGTGTCGGCGACACCATTCACCGCGACCTGGCCGGAACCGGTGATGGACCAGGTGTTGCCGCTCGCGTCGGTGATCGTGGCCGCCGAGCCGGCCAAAACCATCGAGTCATTCGCCGAAGCCGTTACGACGGGAGTTGGTGCGGGTGCCGCCGCCGGCAACGGGCTGGTCGCCGTACCGCCATTCGAATCCCAGCTGGTGCCGGTCCACTGCCACCACAGATTGGTGCCGTTTTCCTGCCAGACGCTGCCGTTGACGTAGGCCAACTCGGCCACGCCCGAACTGTAACCGGCAGCCTGGCCGTTGATCTCCGCTGCGCCGTTGACGATCGTCCAGGTGTTGCCGAATGCGTCCGCGATTGAGCCGGTGGCCCCGGCAAGCAATGTCATATCATTGGCCGAAGGCGTCGGCGCGGCGGTTGCGACTGTTGCCGGGGGCGTGGCAACCGTAGCGGGCGCCGATGCGGCGCTGGCCGCGGTCGCCGCGATGCCGGCGGCTATTTGCTGGCCGTATGCGGTCAGGCTGCTGCCGTCGCTGGCGGTCAGGCCGTCTCCCGGACCACCCTGGCCCCACGACCACGCAACGTTCCCGTAGCCGCTCTGCTGGACCGCGGTGATCACCTGATTTGCATTCGGGTCGATTGTCGTGCCGCTCGTGCTGTTGCCGTATTCGCCGATGATTATCGGCAGAGTGCCATCGGCGCTGCTGATGGTTTGCTGCGTTTGCGCGATGTCGGCCGCGAGGTTTCCGCTGACCGCAGCCTGGTCGGTTGAGTAGCCCGTGATCCATCCGTAATAGTGGACGTCGCCGATGATGTTTGTCATGCCGGCGTAAACCGATTGCGTGTAGCCCTGCGCGAATGAGGACGGCGTGCTCCCGCCATTGATTTCGATCATGACCGGGTTGGCGTTGCCTGCGCCGCGGATGGCATCGTAGGTCTGTTGCTGCCAGGTAGAAAGCGCGGCGGGGTTCTGGCTGCCGGACGCGTCGGTCTCCGAAGGCTCGTTATTTGTGCCGAACCAGACATAGGGATTGCTGGCAAAGGCGGAGGCGATCGAGGAATACCAGTTGAGCTCCGTGGTGAGCTGCTGGCCGGTAAAGATCGTGCCAGAGGAGCCCCCGGCGTTTGAACCGTTAGAGGTGCTATGGTCCTCAAGTTCAACAACGATTCCGGCCGAGGTGAGCTGATCGACATAGGCTGATAGCGTGGCCGGGCTGGCGAAATCATAGATCGCCAAGCGAACGAAATTGATACCGGGGAAATCGCTTCGCAGCGTGCTTGCCGAAGGCTGGTTGCCTTCGATCACATCGACGCCTGCCGCCACAAAAGGCTGGCCGTTGGGCGCGATGATCTGGCCGTTCGTTACGTGAAATGCGCTTGTGGCTGAGGACGTCGATGCGGATGTAGTACCTGACAAAATGCCGCTCCCGTTTTCGTGATGGAAGGCAGCCTAGATCACGAAAAAGAGAGCAGTCAAACTAGAAATCCTGTCGAAATATTTTAATACAATCAATAGTATTTCGGCACATAGCCGTCGTACTTTCACCCGTTGATAAAGTGCAGGTAGTTCATGCTGCGGATATGTTGTCGTTATCTCCGGTAATGATGCGGATACTAGCAATAGTAGCGTTATCGTTACGTACTGGCCTCGCCATCGGCCGTCCATAATCACTCAGCCGCGAACCATAGCCCTGATTGCGCAGGCATTTCGAACCCGGCTGCGCGTGCCGGGGCTGCCCGATCCGAACCCGATGATACGACCTCATTCGGGTCCGGAGGCTCTGAGGACGATCAAGAGCGTCCGGCCGGCTGACCAACGGCGAATCTCAATACGGGTCAGCACCATATGTCGTTCTGATATCAGACCGTCCGGGGTGTACCACAAGGCACACCGCCCGAGCCCGGATAGAACGTGGCGTACAAAAGAAAACGGCCCCGAAGTCACCTCCGGGGCCGCTTCTCAACCACATACGAACCAGCCTACTTGATCAGGTTCGCCAAAACCGCCAGCAGCAGCAGAGCCACGATGTTGGTGATCTTGATCATCGGGTTCACCGCCGGACCAGCGGTATCCTTGTACGGGTCGCCCACGGTATCACCGGTCACCGCGGACTTGTGCGCCTCGGAACCCTTGCCACCGAAGTTACCCTCTTCGATGTACTTCTTCGCATTGTCCCACGCGCCGCCACCCGAGGTCATCGAGATCGCGACGAACAGGCCCGTCACGATCGTTCCCAGCAGCATCGCACCCAAGGACGCGAACGCCGCAGCCTTGCCGGCGATGATGGCGATCACGATCCACAGCACGATCGGCGCACCGACCGGCAGCAGCGACGGCAGGATCATCTCCTTGATCGCGGCCTTGGTCAGCAGGTCAACCGCCTTGCCGTATTCCGGCTTGCCGGTGCCTTCCATGATGCCCGGGATCTCCCGGAACTGGCGGCGGACTTCCACCACCACGGAGCCGGCCGCGCGACCCACCGCGGTCATGCCCATCGAGCCGAACAGGTACGGCAACAAGCCGCCGATGAACAGCCCGACGACCACGTACGGATTTTGCAGCGTGAAATCGACGGTCAGTTTCGGGAAGTAATGCGCCAAGTCCTGGGTATAGGCCGCGAACAGCACCAGCGAGGCCAAGCCGGCCGAACCGATGGCATAGCCCTTGGTCACCGCCTTGGTGGTGTTGCCGACGGCGTCCAGCGCATCCGTCGTCACGCGCACGTCTTCCGGCAGATCGGCCATCTGGGCAATGCCACCGGCATTGTCCGTCACCGGGCCATACGCATCCAACGCCACGATCACACCGGCGAGGGACAACATGGTCGTCGCCGCAACCGCGATGCCGAACAGGCCCGCGATCATGGACGTGAAGATGATGCCGATGCTGATGACCACCACCGGCAGCGCCGTCGCTTCCATCGAGATTGCCAGCCCCTGGATCACGTTGGTGCCGTGACCGGTGGTGGAGCTTTGCGCGATCGACCGTACTGGCCGGTATTCGGTCGATGTGTAATACTCGGTGATCCAGACGATCGCCCCGGTCACCGCCAGGCCGATCAGCGAGCAGATGAACAGTTCGAAGCCGTTGACCGATCCGCCTGCCGTCAAAGTCAGCGGGGTGAACAGGCCGGCGGTGAAGATGATGACGAACAGGATACCGACGACAGATGCGCCGCCGGTGACCAGCAGGCCGCGGTAAAGCGCCTTCATGATCCCGTTATCCGGACCCAGCTTGACGTAATAGGTGCCAAGGATGGAGGTCAGGATACAAACCGCGCAGATGCCAAGCGGCAGCAGCAGCAGTTCGTCGCGGATCACGCCGGTGAACAGGATCGCCGCCAGCAGCATGGTCGCCACGATGGTCACCGCATAGGTCTCGAACAAGTCGGCCGCCATACCGGCGCAGTCGCCGACGTTGTCGCCGACGTTGTCCGCGATCACAGCCGGGTTGCGGGGGTCATCTTCCGGAATCCCGGCCTCAACCTTGCCAACCAGATCGGCGCCCACGTCGGCGCCCTTGGTGAAGATGCCGCCGCCGAGACGGGCGAAGATGGAGATCAGCGATCCGCCGAAGCCAAGCGCGACCATTGCTTCCAGCACCGGACGCACGTCGGCGTCTGGCCCTACGCCCCGGCGCAGGTAGAAGTAATAGCCGGCAACGCCCAGCAGGCCCAGGCCGACGACCAGCAGGCCGGTGATGGCGCCCGCCTTGAAGGCGACGTCGAGACCGGATGCCAGGCCGCGGCGGGATGCCTGCGCGGTACGCACATTGGCGCGGACCGAGACATTCATGCCGATGAAGCCGGTCGCCGCCGACAGGACCGCGCCGATAAAGAAGCCGATGGCGGTGTGGAGGCCCAGGAACAGGCCCAGAATGACCATGATGACCACGCCGACAAGGCCAATCGTGAGATACTGCCGGTTCAGGTAGGCGCGGGCGCCTTCCTGTACGGCCGCGGCAATTTCTTGCATGCGGGCCGTTCCGGCGTCCGCGGCAAGTACTTGCCGAGTAGTGATGAGACCATACACCAGGGCCGCGAGGCCGCAGGCGATGATCAGGATTTGCGCCGCACTCATTTCGGGTTTACCCCTTCCTCGTTATTCGGTAGGCGCCTATCCCCGAAGCACTCCATGTTCTGGCGCCACGGTCGCGGCATATGCCAGATGCGTGACGGTCCGGCAATCGGCCAAGGATTTTCAGCGACGGGCAGCGGCGTTGTCCCGTACGCAACCGTATTCGATTTTCGTCCGCATCTTTTGAAGACACCCCGCACCCGATGATGTGCTTGCGGCTTGGCAAGCAGGGGTAAAGGCGGGCTAGAACGTTCCGGGCATATGGATGAGGCCATGACCGAAAATCGTATCGTTCCCATTATCCTGTCCGGCGGCTCCGGCACCCGGCTTTGGCCGGTCTCGCGGGAGAGCTTCCCCAAGCAGCTTTGGCCCTTGGTGTCGGAGCGGACGCTGATGCAGGAAACCGCCCTGCGGGCGCACGGCGCGGGGTTCGCACCGCCGATCGTGGTGTGCAACAACGAACACCGCTTCCTGATCGCCGAGCAGTTGCGCGACGCCGGTATCAACGATGCCCGCATCGTGCTGGAACCGGTGGGCCGCAACAGCGCCCCGGCGATCGCCGCCGCCGCACTTCTGGTGGCGGAGGATGATCCGGACGCAGTGGTGTGGATGATGGCGGCCGACGCCTCGATCACGGACACAGCCGCCTTGCAGGTCGCGCTGAACGCTGCGGCGACAGCCGCGAGAGCCGGCTATGTGGTGACCTTCGGCATGCAGCCGACGGCGCCCGAGACCGGTTACGGATATATCGAAATCGGCGATCCGCTGCCCAAGGCGGATGGTGTCTATGGCGTGGCGCGCTTTCTGGAGAAGCCTTCCGCCGAGACGGCGGCGCAGTTCGTCTCCGGCGGCCGGCATTTGTGGAACTCCGGCATGTTCGTCTTCACTGCCCGCACCTTGCTGCAGGAGCTGGAGGTTCACGCGCCCGCCGTCCTCCCCGCCATCCGCCAATCCGTAGCCGATCGGCAGACCGATCTGGATTTCATCCGGTTGGGGGTGGAGGCGTTCAAGGCCTGCCCGTCGATCAGCATCGACTATGCGGTGGCGGAGCGGACCAGCCGCGCGGCGGTGGTTCCGGCCAATCTCGGCTGGTCGGATGTCGGAAGCTGGAGCGCGCTGTGGGAGCTTGGCGTCAAGGATGAGGCCGGCAACGTCGCGCTGGGCGATGTCTTCCTGGAGGGCGCCGAGAATTGCTACGTCCGCAGCGACGGCATGCTCGCCGCGGTCGTCGGCCTGAAGGATGTCGTGGTAGTGGTGACCGAAGACGCTGTGCTGGCTATGCATCGCGCCCACGCCCAGGACGTCAAGAAGATCGTTGAGCGACTGAAGGCCGCGCGCCGGCCGGAAGCTGTGGCGCATAATCGTTGCTATCGGCCATGGGGCTACTACGAAAGCCTGTTCCAGGGCGAACGCTTCCAGGTCAAGCGTATCGTGGTCAATCCGGGGCGGCAGCTATCGCTGCAAAGCCATTTCCATCGGGCCGAGCACTGGGTCGTGGTCAACGGCACCGCCCGCGTGACGCGGGATTCGCAAACCCTGATCGTCCGTGAGAATGAGAGCGTCTATCTGCCGCTGGGCTGCGTCCACCGGCTGGAGAACCCGGGGAAGATTCCGCTAACGCTGATCGAGGTGCAGTCCGGCGCGTATCTGGGTGAGGACGACATCGTCCGGCTGGAAGATACCTACGGCCGGGTTTGACCGGACAGGCTTCAAACCGGGGTTCGGCGGGCCAGCGGCTCGATGAATTGCGGCTCGGTGTCCCAGGGGAACAGAATCCAGGTGTCCTGGGACACCTCGGTTACAAAGGTGTCCACCGCCTCCCGACCCTGCGGCTTGGCGTAGATGCAGGCAAAATAGGCCTTTGGCAGAAGGGCGCGCACCACGCGGGCGGTGGTGCCGGAATCCACCAGGTCGTCGACGATCAGGAACCCGGTGCCGTCGCCGGCCGCTTCGGGCGGCTTGGTGACCACCGGCTCGCCGCGCTGTTCATCCTGGTAGGTGACGACGCAGACGCTTTCCACCAGCCGCAGATCGAGCTCGCGCGCGATGATCGCGGCGGGGATCAGGCCGCCTCGGCTGATCGCGACGATCCCGGCATACGGTCCGGTGTCCATTAGCCGCCACGCCAGGGCGCGGGCATCGCGATGGAGCTGATCCCAGGTTACCGTATAGTAGTGCGCGGCCATATAAGCTTTTGGGCGAAAACAGGCGGTCGGTGCAAGAGGGTTCCGGTTACCGCCGGCGACAGGGAGAGCAACCAATGGCGGATGTTATCGTCACGCAGTCCGGCCCGGTGCTGGAAATCCGGCTCAACCGGCCGGAAAAGAAGAATGCCCTGACCGGGGAGATGTATGACGCGGTCGAAACCGCGTTCAGGCGCGCCGACGACGATCCGGCGATCCGGGTAGTCGTGCTGACCGGGACGGGCGACGCCTTCACCAGCGGCAATGACATCAAGGACTTTCAGGCGCGGGCGGCGACGGAGGAGGGAATCCAGGTCTCGCCTTTCCTCAACGCCTTGTCCTCTTTGACGAAGCCGCTGGTGGCGGCGGTCAACGGCATGGCTGTCGGCGTTGGGACCACAATGCTGGCCCATGCGGATATCGTTGTGGCGGTGCGCTCGGCGCGCTTCGTGATGCCGTTCACCAGCCTGGGGCTTGTGCCGGAAGCCGCCAGTTCGCTGCTGTTTCCCCTGCTGGTCGGGCACCAGCGGGCCAGCGCGCTGCTGTTGCTCGGCGAGCCAATCGATGCGGAAACCGCATACGACTGGGGTTTGGTCAATCGGCTAGTGGCCGATGCCGATCTGATGAGCACTGCGCATGAGTACGCGGCTCGGCTGGCGGCGCTGCCGCCCGAAGCAGTGCGGCAAACCAAGGCGCTGATCAAGCACGGCCGCCGCGACGTGCCGGGGCGGATCGAGGAGGAACTGGCGCTGTTCCGCCACCGGCTGCGCTCGGCGGAGGCGGCGGAGGCGTTCCGGGCGTTCGTGGAGAAGCGCAAGCCGGATTTTTCGCGGTTTTCATAACCGGTAGTCGGGCACCTTCGCCAAAGTTGGTGCCGAGGGATCAATCAGCCTCAGCCGCGACCGCGCCGCCATGGGTTTCCATCGCCAGCGGATGGAACTGCGCATAGCGTGACAGGTAGAACAGGATGCCGGCCACCCCGAGATAAGACACCGCGACCGCGGGCGAGCTGTTTATCCTGATGCCCTCCGCCCCATGGATGAATCCGAAGAACGTCAGGATCGTTCCGGCCAGGGCGAAGGCAGCCGCTTTTTCGAATGCACGGTCGATGATGAACACGGTGATCGCACCGAGGATGATGCCCGCCAGGGTGGCGCCACCGCCTAACGTTGCCAAACCGTCATACAGCACCCCGACCTGCGCCAGCTTGCCGGTGCCGACCGCGGCGGCGTTCGTTCCGGCGGCGCCGAGTGCGTTGTCGATTTGGGTCTTTCCCCAGGCGGCCAACTGAGGCAGCAGCGCCAGAACGATCGCCGGAGCATGGCGATGCGGCGACTCCTGGAAAGCCTGAGATCCAATCAGCATTCCGATGTAAAGCAAAATCGGCAGGATCGCAACGACCGGGATCAGGGCGCTGATCACGGCGATGATGCCGAGCCAGGTCAACACCAAAACGATGATGCCGGTCATTGCAGAATAGCCGATCCGGCCACCCATCGATTTCCAACCGGGGTGGCCGATATAGACAGCGTTGATGAACGGATTTCCCATCAGGCAACCAATCAGGCTGATGACGCCGTCCGCCGTCAACACGCGGATGGTCGGAAAACTGTCGCCGGCTGCGGCGGCGCTTTCGACGTTGTCCAGCGCCTCGATCAGATCGTAGATGCCGAACGGGATCGCGGTGACCAGAATAATTCCAAGGTATTTGAAGCCGTCGAACGTGTAGTTGAACGCCGGCATCGGCAAGGAAAAGCCGAAATTCGAGACGGATACAGCAAGTTTTCCGACGCTGAGATCGCCGTACCCCAAGCCGAGCGCAGTTGATACCCAGGCGATCAGAGTACCAACGGCGATGGCCACCAGCCCGCCCGGGACGCCGCCGAAATACCGCACGCCACCGAACCAGTTCGCCAGGATGACCGCAAAGCAGACAACGCCGATCACTGGGGTGGAAAAAACCTGGGCTGCGGGGCTCATGGATATAAATGTGATGGAAATTCCGGCCAATGAACCGAGCAACGCCGCGCGTGGTGTGATCTTGCGAATATACGGTCCGACAAAACCGCCCAGCATCAAAACAAAACTTTGAATGAACACCCAGGTCAGCCCCGCCTCCCACGCCTGGACCGGATCATTCGTTGCCAGTTTGATCGGCAGCATGACCACGAAAGTCACCACAAACATGTGAGGCACGCTGATGCCCGAAGGCAGCGCGCAGACATCGCTGCGCCCGGTCTTGCGGGCCAAATTCCACGCCAGGAATGCATAATATCCCGTGCTCAGGAAAAGCATCAGGCCCAGCGCCGGCAGGATGCGTCCGAACACCAGCGCATCCGACATCTTCAGCACAAAGCGCAGCAAGCCGGTCAGGACGAGGACGTTCACCAGGATGTTGGTTCCGAAGCCGAACAAGGCGTTCCAGTCGCCCGCAACCCAGAATTTCGGCCGAAAATCGGTTGCCGTATTTCCGCTCATGCTGCCGCTCCGTTGATCAGTTGATTGCCTGCAAGACCGCCGCCGAAGCCGCGACCCAGCCGAAAATGCCGCCCTGCGCCTTGATCATCCGAAGACCCATGTCGTGGAACTCCGGGAAATACGAGCCGCAGCAATCGGAGACGACCAGGCAGTCATAGCCGCGGTCGTTGGCTTCGCGGACCGTGGTGTTGACGCAAACCTCCGTCGTGACACCTGTAACGACAAGCTGGCTGATGCCACGGTTTTGCAGGATCGCCTGCAAGTCTGTGGCGAAGAATGCGCCCTTGCCGGGCTTGTCGATCACCGGCTCACCGGCGGCCGGATAGAGTTCGGGGATGATGTCGTGGCCTGCCTCGCCGCGCACCAGAATGCGGCCCATCGGTCCCGGGTCGCCGATGCATCTCGCGCTGCGCCCGCGGATTTTCTTTGCCGGCGGCAAATCCGCCAGATCCGGGCGATGGCCTTCGCGGGTGTGGATTACCAACCCGCCGGCCTTGCGCCATGCGGCGAGCAGCGCCCGGTTCGGCTCGATCGTGCGGCGAAGTTGCGAGACGTCGTTGCCCAGCATTTCGCCGAAGCCGCCGGGCTCAAGAAAATCCCGCTGCATATCGATGATCAGCAGCGCGGCGATGGGGAGATTCAAAGTGTATTCGTACGGTTCCGCCTCGACGATCATGGATGCCCCCGGGCGAGGAGATTAATACCAGCCCACAATGCAACTTTAAGGCCAGTATCCGGGAGACGTGCGGGACGCAATCGCCGAGCGCGCGGAGTTGTCCGCCGCGCCGGCTGGTATCACTCGGCCGCCAGCGCAACCTCGGCGGCTTCCTCACGCAACCAGACGGCGGTGTCGTGGAACACCGCTCCGCCGAACGGCGGCCCGGGATCGTCGCTGGTCAGGGCGTTGATGCCGATCCCTCCTTCGAAACATTCGCTCGGCCAGATGCTTTCCGCGACCAGCACGCCCGGTTGCTGGCCCGCCGCGATACGCACGTGCAGCACAACCTCTCCGCGGTCATTGCCGAGCCGGATTTTCGATCCGTCCGTCAGGCCGAGGCGCGCCGCATCGTCGGGATGTAGCAGCACCGTCGGGCGTCCTTCCCGCCTGCGTCCCGATGCCATCTCGGAAAAGCTGGTATTGAGGAAACTGCGCGACGGTGCCGTCACCAGCCGGAACGGTTCCTTCGCGGTTGCGGCATCCACATTGTCCATGTGGTCCGGCAGGGCGGGCATGACGCCATTGCGGTCGCCCATCGCTTTCCAATCAGGTGCGAAATGGAAGCGCTGGTCAGCGGTCGGGAAGCCATCAAGGAAATGCCCGGCGCGGAACGGCGGTGCCGCATCGAACCAGCGTTGTTCGAGCAGCGTCGCGGCATCCGGATAGCCTGATGCCAGCAGCGTGGCATCGACCATTTCCATCGCCGACATCTCGAACCCCCGATGCTGCGCCCCCAGCCGCCGTGCCAGTTCCCGCGCCACATCATGGTTCGATCGGCATTCCCCCGGTGGCTCTATCAGTTTGGGACCGATTTGAAGGTAGCTGTGGCCGCCAGCCTGGTAAAGATCATCATGCTCCATGAACATCGTTGCAGGCAAAACGATATCCGACCAGCGAGCCGTTTCGGTCAAGAACTGCTCATGCGTGACGACGAACAGGTCCTCGCGGCCGAAACCGCGCCGCACGCGGTTGCTGTCGGGACAGACCGTCAGCGGATTTTGGTTCTGGATCAGCATCGCGTGCACCTGCGGCCCGTCGCCGAGTTCGCTGCGGTCCCCGGTCAGCACGCTGCCGATACGGCTCATGTCCATCATGCGGACCGTCGGGTCCAGCGCGTCGAGGCCCTCGATCAGCGTCTTGTCGATGCCGTAGATCCCGCGGTTGGACCACAGCGCGCCGCCGCCCTCGTGCTGCCAGGCGCCGGTGACGGTTGGCAAACAGGTCACGGCGTGCATCGCTGCGGAGCCGTTTCGGCTGCGCGTGAAACCGTAGCCGGCGCGGATGTAGCTTCGCTTCGTCTGTCCATACAGCGCGCCGAACGCCTCGATCTGCTCCACCGGAATGCCGGTGATCGCAGCGGCCCAGGCTGGATCGCGGGTGCGAAGATGCGCTTCCAGCGCCTCCGGACAATCCGCGTAGTCGCGCATATAGTCGCGATCTGCATAGCCGTCGCGGAACGCGATGTGCATGATCGCGCAAGCCAGCGCGGCGTCGGTTCCCGGCCTTGGCGCGATGTGCATGTCGGCCACCGCGGCTGTCGGCGTGCGGTATGGATCGATGACCGCCAGCTTTGCGCCGCGTTCCTTGCGCGCGCGCGACACGTGGGTCATGACGTTGACCTGGGTGGACACCGGATTGCCGCCCCAGACGACGATCAGGTCAGAGCGCGCCATCTCGCGGGCATCGACTCCGCGGTTGGCGCCGATGCCGGCGAGCCAGCCGGCTTCCGGCAGGGACGTGCAGATCGTCATCTTCTGCCGCGAGTAGCGCATCACGTTGCGCAGCCGGTTGAGGCCGTCGCGCTGCACCAGGCCCATGGTGCCGGCGTAGTAGAATGGCCAGACCGCTTCGCTGCCGTGGCGGGCGGCGACATCCATAAAGCGCCCGGCGACGCGGTCCATCGCTTCGTCCCAGGTGATGGATCGGAACTGGCCGGCGCCCTTGGGGCCGGTGCGAAGCAGCGGCTGGGTCAGGCGGTCCGGATGGTGGATGCGCTCGGCATAGCGCGAAACTTTGTTGCAGATCACCCCGGCGGTGTAGCTGTTGTCGGCACCTCGGACTGCGCCGATGCGCTGGCCGTCGATGACTTCGACGGAGAGCGCGCAGGTGGAGGGGCAGTCGTGCGGGCAGACGGAGGATTTGGTGGCACGGGTCATGCGAGAGAGCTTAACCTGTACGCCGGCTCCATGAAACAGCCAAGCAACCGACCCGTCGCTTACGGCATCCAGCCCGCTGCTCTTTCCGGAGCTTGTCCGCAAAGTGTGAGCAGACCCGGGGTTGAGACCGGAGCCATCGGCCAAATGACTGGCGGTTGTAGCGGTGCGGCGCTGACAGAGGCTATGAGTGCACCCGTCTGCGATCCGCCCTACGCAGTTTGCACCCCGCCGAGCAAGGTGTTCTCCAGTCCGTAAAGCCCGGTCACTGCACCGGACAACCAGCCGCCTGACCAAGTATGGGCATCTAAGGTTTGCGGCGCTAGCGTGTGAGAGACGCCATGCGCGGTCAGCAGAGCGTTGAAGTCCGTAATGTCTTGCTGGAACACATCGTAGCCGGAAATCCAGATACGATCCGCGGAGGTAAACGGTGCTTTCAGAGCATCAAGGAAACTACCGGTCAACTGATAGTTGCTCTGAAAATTCGCCTGCGTGCCATAATCATTGCTCGAGCTTGTACCGAAACTGTTGTAAGCTGCCATGTCCGCCGGGAAATCCCACGCCGCGGCAGCATTAAATACTCCCGGGTGCTTCAGCAGGAGATCGAGTGCACCGTAGCCGGACTTCGAGAAACCGACCAGCAAGTTCTTTTCGGTGCCGGTGGTGGCAAAAGTGCTGTCGACCCACGCAGGCAGGATAGTCGACATAAATGTCTCGTAGTTGATGGTCGGATTGAGAGGATTATTCGCATACCAGGGATCGATGGGGAAGATCGGCTCGATAATAGTTGCGTTATATTTATTTTCTACGTTGAGTTGGGCCATTTGATCAAGACCACTTCCATAGGTGGCTTGGGCGAGCCCTGGCTCCACCGGTAGCGCATAGAGGAAGCTATGCGTGTAGTTCGCCGAAGGATTGGTTGGTGTCAGCACGCGAACAGCGAACGGCTGCGATCCCGAGGTACCCCATGTCACATCATATATCTTGGCGCCGGTCGCATCGAGGCCCTCGTAGATAAAATGTGGCGTGTCCCCGACCCCGGTATTGCCCACGATCCCGATCGTTCCATCGCCATTCAAGTCTTGCTGGAAACTGGGCTCAAGCGATTCCAACGCGGTGCTCGATCCGGATGCCGTTGTAAATACACTTGACAGGTAAGCGCCGGTGCTATCGGTGTCCCAGACGGTATATTGATCGGCCCCCGTCATCTTGAAGGCGACTTCGAACCCGGTCGCGGTCTTTTCCGCGCCAATCGGCGTCCATCCGCCGAATTGGCCGACCACAACGGGGGCACCACCGTAACTGAGAGTGACCGCCGTCCCACCATTGGGAGCAAGCAAATAGGTGTTGCCTTGCTGTTCCAGGCTGGTCGTTCCGAATGCCTCGATCACCTTTGGCGCGGTCCCTGCAGGTATACCGATCGTGCCATCGCCGTTCAGATCTTGCTGGAAACTGGGCTCCAGCGACTCCAATGCGGTGCTCGATCCGGAGGCCGTTGCAAATACACTTGATAGGTAAGCGCCGGTGCTATCGGTGTTCCAGACGGTATACTGATCGGCCCCCGTCATCTTGAAGGCGACCTCGAACCCGGTCGCGGTCTTTTCCGCGCCAATCGGCGTCCATCCGCCGAATTGGCCAGCCACGACAGGCGCTCCACCATAGCTTAATTCGACCGCCGTCCCACCGATCGGGGTAAGAAAGTAATTGCTTCCCCGCTTGTCCAGGGTGGTTGTTCCGAATGCCTCGATTACCGTGGGAGCGGTCCCGGCAGGAACCCCGATCGTGCCATCGCCATTCAGATCTTGCTGAAAACTGGGCTCAAGCGATTCCAAGGCGGTACTCGATCCGGATGCCGTGGCAATGACACTTGATAGATACGCACCGGTGCTATTGGTGGCCCAGACGGTATACTGATCGGCCCCCGTCATCTTGAAGGCGACCTCGAACCCGGTCGCGGTCTTTTCCGCCCCAATCGGTGTCCATCCGCCGAATTGGCCGACCACAACGGGGGCACCGCCGTAACTGAGAGTGACCGCCGTCCCACCATTGGGAGCAAGCAAATAGGTGTTGCCTTGCTGTTCCAGGCTGGTCGTTCCGAATGCCTCGATCACGGTGGGCGCGGGTCCGGCAGGAACCCCGATCGTGCCATCGCCATTCAGATCTTGCTGAAAACTGGTCTCAAGCGACTCCAACGCGGTGCTCGATCCGGAGGCCGTTGCAAATACACTTGATAGGTAAGCGCCGGTGCTATCGGTGTTCCAGACGGTATACTGATCGGCCCCGGCCATCTTGAAGGCGACCTCGAACCCGGTCGCGGTCTTTTCCGCGCCAATCGGCGTCCATCCGCCGAATTGGCCGACCACAACGGGGGCACCGCCGTAACTGAGAGTTACCGCCGTCCCACCATTGGGAGCAAGCAAATAGGTGTTGCCTTGCTGTTCCAGGCTGGTCGTTCCGAATGCCTCGATCACGGTGGGCGCGGGTCCGGCAGGAACCCCGATCGTGCCATCGCCATTCAGATCTTGCTGAAAGCTAGGCTCAAGCGACTCCAATGCTGTGCTTGATCCGGAGGCCGTTGTAAATACACTTGATAGGTAAGCGCCGGTGCTATCGGTGTTCCAGACGGTATACTGATCGGCCCCCGTCATCTTGAAGGCGACCTCGAACCCGGTCGCGGTCTTTTCAGCGCCAATCGGCGTCCATCCGCCAAATTGGCCGACCACAACGGGGGCACCGCGGTAGCTAAGCGTGACCGCCGTCCCGCCGATCGGCGTCATGATGTAGTTGTTGCCCTGTTGATCGAGACTAGTATTTCCGAACGCCTCAATCATGGCGAACACTCCGCGGTTCGAAGTCGACTCTGCATATTCTTGAAGGGCAAAGCCCGGCTAGCCAACTCAGCCAAAATTGTTCTTTAGTCCGCCATCTACCTTTTGGCGCTTATCCAAAATAGTTAGTTTACCTTCGTCTAATTCGATCAAATCACGCTCCCGGTCGGCTGTGCCGGCAGATTCGGGGTTTGACGTAAGCCTGCATTCCCGAATCGATGGGCCTCCACCACACTTGCGTCTGATGCAGATGCGAGCGCAGCACCACCGGGCGAGCGCAACTTCGAAAACGCAAGTGTGAATGCGGGGTGTATTATCAAGGTGCTGGGGTGGCGGGCGCGGCACCAGCACGTGATGTTGGCGTTTAGTTTCGTTGCTCTGCAACAGGTCGCTGAACGATCCGGGTTGACGCTACTGACACCGTCCGACATCGTCGAGAAGGACGCCGGTGACGAGCCATCGAGCCTCGGTTCCCTACGCACCGCAAGGAGGCGATGACTTAGTCCCGGCCGACACCCGGGAACAGTCGCTGCATTCGACGGTGCCCCCAGACGTATGGCCCGGCTTGTCCTGGCCTTGAGGGAGGTGCGGAAAACCTCAGGCACTGCTTCAAATAAAGGTCTCCACGATATCCTGGTGCAGCCCGCCGATCTCCCGCTGAACAAAATCGAGAAAAGGCGACAGGTCCCGCGACGCCAACTCCGTCACGTTCTGATACGTCATCGTGGCATTCAACTGGTCCAGCCGCTCCAGCGCCGCCGACATCCCGCGTAGCCCATAGCTGGTCCGCAACTGCGTCAGATGCCGCTCCACCCGCCCCAAATTCAGCCCGACCGACCGTGGAAACGCCCGGTTCGCCAGCAGGAAGCATGCGACCTCCTGCGGATGATACCCGTTCGGATGCTCCCGCCGATACGCGTGATACCCCGCCGCCGCGCGCAGCAGTGCGTTCCACTGGCCTGCATCGATATTGTCGCTCGCATCCTCCCGCGGCACCAGCGAGTGGAACCGCGTATCGAGCAACCGCGTGGTCTGGTCCGCCCGCTCCAGATACCGGCCGATCATATAGAAATGCCAGGCCTGGTCGCGGTAGAAGGTGCCCTCGGTGATGCCGGTATGCGACTGCGCGCCGTCCTTCAGCATGTTGCAGACGGCGGTGAAATGCTCCGGCACGATCGACGCCGCGTCCAGCGCCCTGATGTGTCCGTAAAATACGTTGATCTGCAGCCACATCTCAGTCGAGATCAGTGCCCGCAACGTTCGTGCATTCTCCCGCGCGGCGATGATGAACGACTGGACGGAGGTCTCGTTCGTCGTATCAAGCAGGTAGAACTCGCCCACGGTCCGCTGCGTCGCGATCTGGTGGCGCTTGTGGAACTCGACCAGGTCGCCGTTGATCCGCGGCACCGACAGCCAGTTGCGCGAATCGTCGGCGTCGCGAGCGAAGGTGTTGGTGACGTCCAGGATGCGGGCGAGGTTCTCGATCCGCTCCATATACCGCGCAAGCCAGATGGTGCCCTCGGCATGGCGGGCGATCAGGTAAGCGGTGTGCCGGTTCGGGTTGATGTCCATTATGCGAGCACCCAGGTATCCTTGGTTCCCCCGCCCTGGGAGGAATTGACCACCAGCGTCCCCTGCTTCAGAGCGACCCGGGTCAAGCCGCCAGGCAGAACCCAGGTCTCTTTCCCGGTGACCGCGAATGGCCGCAGATCGATGTGGCGGGGCCGCACGCCGTCGTCGCACAGCGTCGGCGACACCGACAGCTTCAGCGTAGGCTGGCTTATATAATTAGACGGGTCCGCCTTCAGCAGCACCCGGAAATCCTCAAGCTGCTGCTTGGAAGCGTGCGGGCCTATCAGAATGCCATAGCCGCCGGATTCCGCGACCGGCTTGGTCACCAGTTCCGCCAGATGGTCCAGCGTATAGGCCAGCGACTCCGGTTCCGCGCAGATCCGCGTCTCCACGTTCTTCAGGATCGGCTCTTCCGAAAGGTAGTAGCGGATGATGCGCGGCATATACGCATAAATCGCCTTGTCGTCGGCGACACCGGTGCCGACAGCGTTGGCGATCGCCACTGTGCCATGCCGCCAGCAGTCGATCAGGCCGCGCACGCCCAGCATGCTGTCGGGATTGAACGCATCCGGATCAAGGAAGTCGTCGCCGATGCGGCGATAGATCGTATGCACCGCGGCGAGGCCGGCGGTCGTACGCATCCAGACCTTGCCGCCTTCGACGGTCAGGTCGCGGCCCTCCACCAGGGGCACGCCCATCTCGCGCGCCAGGAAGACGTGCTCGAAATAGGCGGAGTTGAAGATGCCGGGCGACAGCACCACCACCTGCGGGTCGCTGACGGCGGCCGGCGCGATCTCCGCCATCGCGTTGTGCAGGCGCAGGCCGTACTCCTCGACACCGCGGACGCGCAGCCCGGTCATCAGGTCGGACATCACCCGAAGGCTCATGTGCCGGTTCTCGACGACATAGGCGACGCCGGACGGGGTGCGGGCGTTGTCCTCCAGCACCCGGAATTCGCCGGTTTCGTCGCGCACGATGTCGGTGCCGCAGACATGCACATACGTGTTGTACGGGACGTTGAAGCCGACCATCGCCTCGCAGTAGCCGGCGTTCTTCAGCACCAGCGCTTCAGGAACGATCTTGTCGGCGAGAATCTTGCGCTCGTGGTAGATGTCGCGCAGAAACATGTTCAGCGCCCGGACGCGCTGGACGACACCGGTTTCGATCTGGTTCCACTCCGATGGCGTGATCACCCGGGGGATCAGGTCGAATGGCAGGATGCGGTCGATCGCCGTGGCATCGGAGTAGACGGTGAAGGTGATACCGCGTTCGAGCAGGTCGCGTTCGGCATCCGCCGCCCGCTGCCGCAAAGAGCTTATCGGCAGAGCTGCCAGCCGAGACAGCAACAGCGTCAGGGTAGGGTGCTGCGGCTGCCCGGGTCTCAGCATCTCACAGAAGAATGAGTTCGGATCGTAGCCCTGCATCGTCCCGTGCGGCTGCAACTGGCTCTGACTTTGCGACTGGCTCGCTGCACCCACCGGCATCCGTGTCTCCGTTCTGCGATACGTCATGATAAACAAAACGGCTTGCCCGGGAAGGCATTTTCGGCGCGCGGGTTGGTATGGAGACGAAACCGATGCCGGGCGCGGGCAACGCGGGACACCCCACCAGGCGCGGCGGCGGTCTAACGCTCCTGTGATCGCAGGAAACCGTGTCCAAATCGCGACGAACTACCATTTTCCGGCGTGAGGCGTTCATGATCAATGTGAATGCAGGAGGGCAGCTATGAACACATCAGGTGCCACGATCTTCGCCGCGCTTGCGCTGTTGACCGTTATTCCCGCCCGGGCCCAGACCAAACCCGCCCCCGGGGCCGGGCCGACCTTTGCGGGTCAGTCCGTGACGTCGGAAATCCAAGGTCGCACACCGGCGACACAGCCGCGGCCGATAGCGACGATCGGGAACGTCAATGTCGGCATCTGGGCGCCGGTGCCGCTGCCCTACAACGCTGGCAACAACCGCAACCTCGCCTCGAACCCGGTTGGTGGCGAAGGCGTTGCGCCAGCGCATTCCGGCTTTTGATGACTGACGGGGCGGCCGGTCAGACAACCCTTTCTACGACCCGGCGCGAAGCTGTATGGACGCCTCACCGGTTCCGGAGAGGCTCGCATGTCCGACGATTTGCACGCATTGGCGCGGGACGCCGAAATTGAAGACGCGCGGAGCCAGACCTCCGCCACGCTGCGCCCCACTGTGCCGGGGTTGGAGGATATCCTCCATCGTCCCTTCCCGGTCCTCGACCACGGCTTCATCCGCGTGATCGATTACATGGGCGATGACAGCGCGATCGTGCAGGCGGCCCGCGTATCCTACGGCCGCGGCACGAAGCGGGTGCAGGAGGATGCCGGCCTGATCCGCTACCTGATGCGCCACCGCCACACCACGCCGTTCGAGATGTGCGAGATCAAGTTCCACGTCAAACTGCCGATTTTCGTGGCCCGGCAGTGGATCCGCCACCGCACCGCCAGCGTGAACGAATACTCCGCGCGATACTCGATCCTGGACAAGGAGTTCTACGTTCCATCGCCTGAAAACCTCGCCGCTCAGTCGTCGATCAACCGGCAGGGCCGGGGGGATGTGCTGGATGGCGACGAGGCGGCCGACGTGCTGAATCTGCTGCGCTCGGATGCCGACCGCTGTTACGCGCACTACGCCAGCATGCTGAACGAGGGCGACTCAGCCGATCCCGGGCGGCGCGGATTGGCGCGGGAACTGGCCCGGATGAACCTCACGCTGAATACCTATACGCAGTGGTACTGGAAAACCAACCTCCACAACCTGTTCCACTTCCTCTCGCTGCGGGCCGACTCGCATGCCCAGTATGAGATCAGGGTCTACGCCGAGATCATGCTGCGGATGACCGAAGCCTGGGTGCCGATCGCCTGCGCTGCCTTTCGCGACTATCGGCTGGGCGCGGTGACGTTGTCGGCTCAAATGGTGCACGTCATAAAGCGCATGCTGGCCGGGGAGGCTGTGACGATGGAGACCAGCGGGCTAAACCGGCGCGAATGGGTGGAGTTCGCAGCGCAATTCCGCCCGGAATAAGCGCTGGCGCGGCCCATAACAGTTGAGGCAGCTCGCAGCGCAGACGCCGAATACAGGCTTACGGGTTGCTTGCTCCCGTGTGGCCACCACGGTAAGGGACGCAGCGCCCGAACCGTCCTCTCCGCGGAACAGCCGGCAATGAGGTCATTTATTTGAGCCACGATCTGCAGACCGCGGAAACCACCAAGTCTGTTCCGCGGATCGGGGTGCTGATGGCGGTGCTCGGCATCGTCTATGGCGACATCGGCACCAGCCCACTCTATGCGTTCAAGGCCAGCCTCCAGCTTTTCGACCCGACCCAGACCACCGCTGTCGAGATCTTTGGCGTGCTGTCGCTGATCTTCTGGTCGCTGATCATCATCGTGACGATCAAATATGTCTTCCTGGTGATGCGAGCCGACAACCGCGGCGAAGGCGGCATCCTGGCGCTCATGGCGCTGGCCCAGCGAGTCTCCGTCGGCGCAGCCACCAAAAGCGGGCTGGCGCTTGTCGGCATCGCCGGCGCCTGCCTGTTTTTTGGCGACGGGGTGATCACGCCCGCGATATCCGTGCTGTCGGCGGTGGAGGGGCTCGAGGTTTCCGCGCCGCAGCTCAAGCTATACGTCCTGCCGATAAGTGTTGCCGTTATCGTCGCCTTATTCGCTGCACAGTATCAGGGCACCGGCCGCGTCGGCCGGGTGTTCGGGCCGATCATGGTGGTGTGGTTCCTTGTCATCGGCTTGGCGGGACTGCTCGAGATTATCCAATATCCGCTCGTGCTGAAGGCGGTTTCCCCGAGTTATGCTTTCGCCCTGTGCCTTCAGTATAAGGGGCTGGCCTTCTTCGTACTCGGCGCCGTGGTGCTGTGCGTTACCGGAGCCGAGGCGCTATACGCCGATATGGGACATTTCGGCGCCAAGCCCATAAAGATCACTTGGCTGACCTTCGTGCTGCCCAGCCTGATCCTGAACTATTTCGGCCAGGGCGCGCTGATGCTGCACGACCCGGCGGCGATCCAGAACCCGTTCTTCCTGCTGCAGCCCGAGTGGCTGCGGCTGCCGATGGTGATCCTGGCAACCCTGGCGACGGTAATCGCCAGCCAGGCGGTGATCTCCGGCGCGTTCTCGATGGCACGGCAGTGCATGCAGCTTGGCTTCCTGCCGCGCATGACGGTGCGCCATACCTCCAACATGGAGGAGGGCCAGATCTACGTGCCGCAGGTTAATACCGCGCTGGCGATCGGGGTCGTCCTGCTCGTGCTGGCGTTCAAGACATCGGACAATCTTGCCTCGGCCTACGGCATCGCCGTGACCGGCACCTTCCTGTGCACCGCGATCCTGGCGATGGTGGTGTTCCGCCGGCAGTTCCATTGGTCCCGCTTTGCCGCAATCTCCGTATTCGGTTCGCTGTTCATGATCGATACGGTCTTCTTTTCGGCCAACACGGTGAAGGTCGTCGAGGGCGGTTGGGTGCCGCTGGCAATGGGACTTGCGCTCACCGGGATGATGACATCGTGGAAACGCGGACGGGACCTGCTGCTGTCGCGCTGGAAGCAATCCAGCATGCCGCTGGCCCCGTTCCTGGCGCGGCTGCCGCAGTCGCGCATCATCCGGGTGCCCGGCTTGGCGGTGTTCATGACCAGCAACCCGGATTACGTGCCGACATCGCTGCTGCACAACCTCAAGCATAACAAGGTGCTGCACGAGAACGTCCTGTTCGTCACGGTTGAAAATGAGGACGTGCCGGAGGTTTCGCCGCAGCGCCGGACCGAGACGGCGCTGCTTGCGCCCGGAATCCACCGCGTGATCCTGCGCTACGGATTCATGGAAAGCCCGAACATCCCGCGCGAACTGGAAAGCCTGACGGATGACCTCGGCGTGCGGGTTTCGCAGGCCAGCTACTTCCTGGGGCGCGAGGTGCTGGTGCCGGGCATGGCGCCGAAACTGCCCTGGTGGCGGCGTGCCCTGTTCCTGATCATGGCCCGCAACGCCGTGCCGGCGACGGAGTTCTTCCGCATTCCGAGCGACCGCGTGGTTGAGCTGGGTGTCCGGATTACGATCTGAGGGTAACCACCTTCGCCGGGAGTTTGATCAGGGAACCGTCAGCCGATACACTCGCGCTGCCGTGCCACCATACAGCGCGGTCTTTTCCGCAGCGGATGCGCTGGCGGTGATGCGCTTGAAGGCGTTCCACAGCTCGGTGTAGCCACAGGATTGCTTGTCCGGCGGAAAATTGCTCTCGAACATGCAGCGGCCCACGCCGAAGGCTTCGATGCACGGCTCGATATAGGGACGCCACGCTGCGGCAAGTTCCTCGGATGAGGGCGGCACGTCACGCTCGGGGAAATCAAACCCAAACGACGTCATGCCGAGGCCGCCGAGTTTGACGTAGACGTTCGGGCACAGCGCCAACGCCGCGATGTCCTTTCGCCAATCCGCCAAGACCTCCTGCCTGCGGCCCGCATACGGTCCAACCCCAAGCACGCCGCCGACATGATCGAGAATGATCGTGGTGTCGGGGAATGCCCGCGCCAGATCGATCGCATCGGGCAGTTGCGGATGATACTGCCACGCCTCGAACGACAGGCCGAGCCTGGCAAGCTGGCCGAAACCCTCGCGAAACGCCGGGTCGAGCAGCAGATGCGGCGGGACCTGGCGGGAGACGAACCTGCCCACCGAATCGTTTGAGTCCCAGGCCGCGCCCTGCCGGATACCGCGAAACCGGCCGCCGCCAGCCGCGATCTCAGCCTCGAGGACCTCCCTTACCCGGGCGCCGGCGCGCAGATCGGCGTGGCCGACAATGCCCTCGGCGACACGGCAGGGGCCGTAGTTGCCCGATGCGCTCATCGCCGCGATGCCATTGACGAACTCGACCTCGCCGATTGGCGCCATCTCGGTTGGACCGTGCTGGCGGTACATCGCCTGGCATTCCACGAAGACCGTGGCGACGATTCGGTGGCCGCCGCCGATGTCGGCCAGCAGGTCCGGCAGAAAGTAACGGCCGCGATGCAAGCTGTGCCACAGATGATGGTGCGGGTCGATAATCGACAGATCCGGTTCCAGCGCCTCTTCCGCCTGCCGCTTTTCCAGCCAGGATTTTAGATCGGCATCAAGACGGTAAAGCAGGCCTCGATACTCGCCCTTCGCGTCGCCGATTCGGTCCACTCGTTCCGCTCCCTCCGATTTTGGAGGCAGCATGAAGCGGCGGCCGCGGCATCGTCAACGTGCCGGGCGCCTGCTCAGGCCCCGGCACGCCGCTCCGGGATTCACTCGCTGCGATAGGTCCCGTTGACCACGCTTGGCACGTCGGCCCGGCTGATGCCCATGTCCCAGAGCTGCCGATCGGTCGACTCGGACAGGGCCTGGAAATCGCGCGCCCGGCGGCGACGCTCGGCCCGGGCGCGGACAAACCGGTCGAGCGCGGCATGCAACCGGGTCCGCCAAATGGCGGCGTTATGTTGGCTATGATGATGGCTTTGCGTGCCTTCGTATAAATTCATCCCACGATCCTTCGAATGTGCCGGGCAGGGCCCGGACGGGTGGCGAAGGACGCTCCTCTCATTGTGCACCGCAGCATAAAGGATATCGCCAGGGCGATTTCAAGGCTGACGGCATCCGGGCGCCACCGCCCGGATAGGACTCCGGAGGCCTTGCGCTCGCGGAAACGCCAGGCGGGAGGTTCGACCGCCTCATCTTCCATTTCGCCGGCCGGCGGGCGCGACGTGGAACCGCCGCCCGCGCCGGAACCAGATCCTGAACGGACTTAACCGGCGGCCGCCGCGGCTTGCTCCCGGAACGGGTTGAACGGATTGCTCCTGGCGGCCGGGCGGGCTTTGCGGGCACTCCTCTCGCCGGCCGGCACTGCGACGAGGCGACGCAACGGGCGTGTGTTTGCCGGACGTGCCGTTTGTTCCGGTTCCGCCGGCAGACCTTCCCGCCGCCGGCGATCCGCGATCCAGCGTTCGCCGCAACGCTTCAGGTCGTCCGGATGCATATCGAGACAATCTGCAACGATGAGGCGGGACTCCGCCCATTCCCCGCGACTAACGAAAAATGCCGCCGCCTGATTGAATATGATCGACCCAACCGGCTCATTTTCCAGATCGGCTTTGGCCTGAAGCACCACTTGAGCCCACAAAAGGCGGTATGATTGTTGCGTTTCCTTGATAGGCATGTCGGTCTCCAGCTATCTTGATTGAGGGAGGCTCGAAGGCGTGCCGAATGTTACGTTGCAATACCCCAGTAACGATCTATCCGCCGATGGCGGCGAGGGTCAGAGCGAGCGAGGTTGGAACGAAACAGATTGAGTTTGTGATTGGCTTTGCTGCATCGATTTGGACGAGTCCGGGGTGCGTGACCGGCCGCGTTGTTAGATTTTCGTATTGGATGCGATCGTCTTGCACCGGGACCACCAGATTCCAGCCTGAACCACTCTGCGGCATCAAAACCGTCCCGAAAATATCGCCGGCGTGGCTGATGACGACGAGATGCTTCGGAGCGGAAACATCACGGTTGTATATCGGAATTTCGCCCGGCCGCAATGCCATTCTCACAAAGACGTGATCACATCTATTGTGCTAAATCGTTACTGATGCGATTATGCAACTTTTGGGTCGACTCGGCTGCACTTTACCCGCCCCCTTGATACCACCCTTCGCCAACGACGGCGGCCATGGCACAAGGCTCGGGATACCGCACGCCCGCGGCAACGCTGCTGACGAACCGCGGCAGCCGCCCTATCATGGCGGAAACGGAGATGAGTGAATGCGCATGCGCTGGCGGTTTGTTTTGGTTGCCTGGCTCCTGGCCGGCGCGGGTACGGTTCACGCCCAGGCCCCGGCACCCGGTGAAGCCCCGTTGCGGACCTACGGTTTGTCGCTGCTCGGCACCCCGTCGCTGCCGGCAAACTTCAAGGCATTTCCCTACGTCAACCCGGACGCGCCGAAAGGCGGCGAAGTCGCGCTCAGCGCTATCGGCACCTTCGACAGCTTCAACCCGTTCATCGTCCGCGGCACCCCGGCGGCCGACGTTCTGCAGGTCTGGGACACGCTGCTCAAGCCCAACGCGGATGAGGCCGAGACCGAATACGGCCTGCTCGCGGGCGTCATCGAGCTGCCCGCCGACAGGATGGGCGTCGCCTTCGAACTGCGTCCGGAGGCGAAGTTCAACGATGGCACGCCCGTGACCGCCGACGACGTCGCCTGGACCTTCAACACCCTGCGGGACAAAGGGCGGCCGTTCTACCGGCAGTACTATGCCGATATCGCCTCGGTTGCGGTGGAGGGTCCACGGCGCGTGGTGTTCCGCTTCAAGTCCAGCACCAACCGCGAACTGCCGCTGATCATCGGCCAGATGCCGGTGCTGCCGAAGCACTGGTGGGAGGGCCGCGAGTTCGATCATCCGCTAACCGACCCGCCGCTCGGCTCCGGCGCCTACCGCGTCGGCCGCTTCGAGTTCGGCCGCACCCTGACGCTGGAACGGGTGCCGAATGTCTGGTCGAAGGACCTGCCGGTGATGCGCGGTCTCGATAATTTCGACACCCGCCGCACCGAATACTTCCGCGACGGGACGGTCGCGCTGGAGGCCTTCAAGGCCGGACAGATCGACTTCCGCCAGGAGAACGTCGCCAAGGATTGGGCCACTGCCTACGATTTTCCGGCGGTGCAGAAGGGGCTGGTGAAGAAGGAACTGCTGACGCACCGCCTGCCCACCGGCATGCAAGGCTTCGGCATGAATACCCGCCGGGCGATCTTCAACGATGTTCGCGTCCGCCACGCTTTGGCCCTGGCGTTCGATTTCGAGTGGGCCAACGCCAACCTGTTCTACGGCAACTACACCCGCACCAGCAGCTATTTCAGCAACAGCGAACTCGCCTCCAGCGGCATCCCGGAGGGCGCCGAACTGGCCCTGCTGGACAAATACCGCAGCCAGTTGCCGGCCGATGTGTTCACCAAACCCTTCCAGCTTCCGGTCACCGACGGATCCGGCAACAACCGCGAGCAGCTGCGCGCCGCCCTGGCGCTGCTGGAGGCGGCCGGCTGGAAAGTCCGCGACCGCAAGCTGGTGGATGCCAACGGCAACCCGTTCAGCTTCGAAATCCTGCTGGATCAACCCGCCTTCGAGCGCGTCGCCCTGCCCTACGTCCAGTGGCTGTCGCGGCTGGGAATCGAGGCCAGGGTCCGCACGGTCGATCCGGCGCAGTTCCAGCGCCTGATCGACAGCTACGACTATGACATGATCGTCGTCACGCTGCCGCAATCCGAAAGCCCCGGCAACGAGCAGAGCGGCTTCTGGACCTGCGACAGCGCCAAACAGGAAGGTGGCGACAACCTGATGGGCGTCTGCAGACCGATCATCGACGACCTCGTGCACCAAATCCTGGCATCGCCCAACCGCGCCGAACAGGTGACCGCAACCCGGGCCCTCGACCGCGCCCTGCTGGCCGGCTGGTATGTCGTACCGCAATGGCACCTGCAATCCGTGCGCGTCGCCTACTGGGACATCTTCGGCCGCCCCGACAGGCCAGTCCGCACCGGCCTCGCCTTCGACAGTTGGTGGATCGACCCCGCAAAATCCGCCGCCGTAGCCACCGCCCGCCGGGCGGGGCCATGAGGCAAGAAAAGGCCAGGGCGCTGTCCTGGACCCGCAAAGGGGGCGAGGCCCCCTTTGATCCCACTGATTTAAGGCGCGTGGACGAGAGTGGGCGACTGTGTCGGTTGACACGACTGTGTCGCCCCCTCTCGTCCACTCGCCTTAGTCCAGGGTTCCATGGGTCGTCGGCCCTTGGCGGGCTTGGGCCGCGAAGCGGACCAAGGGGAAGGAGCCCCCGCCTTGCTTACTTTGCCACAGGCCCAGCCTGATGGGGGCGTATCTGCTGCGGCGGTTGTTGTTGGTGATTCCGACGTTGTTCGGGATCATTGCGATTAACTTTTTTGTCGTACAGTTCGCCCCGGGCGGCCCGGTGGAGCAGATGATCTCTGAGCTGAAGGGTCGCGGCGGAGATGTTACCGGGCGCATGAGCGGGAGCGGGGGGGCGGAGTCGATGCCGTCGGGCGACGGCGCTTATCGTGGCGCGCGGGGCTTGGATCCGCATGTGGTTGCCGACATCAAGAAGATGTTCGGCTTCGACAAGCCGGCGCCCGAGCGGTTCGTGCTGATGCTGCGGGATTATCTGAGCTTCGATTTCGGGCGCAGCTTTTTTCGCGACGAGCCGGTGCTGCAATTGATCAAGGAGAAGATGCCGGTCTCTGTCTCGATCGGCCTTTGGTCCACGCTGCTGGTGTATTTCGTCTCGATTCCGCTGGGCATCGCCAAGGCGGTGCGGGACGGCAGCCGGTTCGACGTGGCGAGCAGTGCGGCGGTGCTGATTGGCTATGCGGTGCCGGGGTTTTTGTTCGCCATCCTGCTGGTGGTGCTGTTTGCCGGCGGCAGCTTCGTGCAGTGGTTCCCCTTGCGCGGCCTGCACAGCGCGGGAACCGAGACCTGGAGCATTCCGGCCCGCATTTTGGATTATCTCTGGCACATGGTGCTGCCGACGGTGGCGCTGGTTGTCGGTGGGTTTGCCGGTCTGACGGTGCTGACGAAGAACTGCTTCCTGGAGGAGATCCGCAAGCAATACGTCGTCACCGCCCGCGCCAAGGGTGCCAGCGAACAGCGCATCCTGTATCGCCACGTGTTCCGCAATGCGATGCTGCTGATCGTCGCCGGGTTTCCCTCGGCGTTCATCGGCATGCTGTTCTCCTCCGCCTTGCTGGTGGAGATTATCTTTTCCCTCGATGGCCTCGGGCTGCTGGGGTTTGAATCGGCGATCCGGCGCGACTATCCGGTGATGTTCGGGACATTGTATATGTTCACCCTGCTCGGCCTGCTGATGCAGATCGTCGGGGACATGCTGTACACCGTGGTTGATCCGCGCATCGATTTCGAGGCCAGACAGTAGCATGCATCTCTCGCCGCTGACGCGCCGCCGCCTGGCGATCTTCCGGGCGCATAAGCGGGGCTATTGGTCGCTGTGGATCTTCGTGGCGCTGTTTGGCGTGACACTGTTCGCCGAGTTTCTTGCCAATGACCGTCCGCTGCTGATCCGCTACGACGGGCATTGGTATGTGCCTGTGTTGCAGGACTACAGCGAGGACACGTTCGGCTCCGACTTCCTGCCGACGGATGCGGATTATACCGAGCCGGACGTGCAGGCGGCGATCGAGGCGAAGGGCTGGATGATCTGGCCGCCGATTCCCTACAGCTACAATACGGTCGTGAAGGGCTTGCGGACGCCCGCGCCGTCGCCGCCGGACGCGCAGAACCTGCTGGGGACCGACGACCAGGCGCGAGACGTGCTGGCCCGGGTGATCTACGGGTTCCGCATTTCCGTGCTGTTCGGCTTCACCCTGACCACGATCTCCTCGGTCATCGGCATTGCCGCCGGCGCCATCCAGGGCTTTCGCGGTGGCTTGGTGGATCTGCTGTTCCAGCGTTTCATCGAGATCTGGTCGGGGATGCCGCAGCTTTATCTGCTGATCATCCTAGGCAGCATCATCACGCCGAGCTTCGGGATATTGTTGATATTTCTGCTGTTGTTCAGCTGGATGAACCTGACCGGGGTAGTGCGGGCGGAGTTCCTGCGCGGCCGCAACCTGGACTATGTGCGCGCGGCGAAAGCGCTGGGCGTCTCCGACCCGGCGGTGATGTGGCGGCACATCCTGCCCAACGCCATGGTCGCGACCCTGACGTTCCTGCCGTTCACGCTGTCAGGGTCGGTGACGATCCTCGCCAGCCTGGATTTCCTCGGCTTCGGCCTGCCGCCCGGGTCGCCGTCGCTGGGCGAACTGGTGTCGGAGGGAAAGAACAATCTCCAGGCGCCCTGGCTGGGGATCACCGCGTTCGTGGTGCTTGGGGGATTGCTGACGCTGCTGGTGTTTGTGGGTGAGGCGGTGCGCGATGCGTTTGACCCGCGCAAGACGCCGGTGAATGGGTCGTTGAAGTGATGCCGTCGGCAAAATACGGCCGTCGGCTCGTTGTGCCCTGCGTGTCCCGGGTGCGCCACGTGCACCCAATGCCCTTTGTGTCATGGCCGGGCTTGGCCCGGCCATCCACGATTTTGGCTGGTTCGGCACCGCAAGCCATGGATGGCCGGGCCAAGCCCGGCCATGACACAAAGGCGGCGGTCCATGCCCAAACAGCGGCCATTGCTCAAGCGGCCCCCGCTCCATGAGCCTCATCACCGTCGACAATCTGACCGTAGCCTTTGGCAACCGTCCCGTGGTGGACCGCGTCTCCTTCACCCTCGATCGCGGCGAGACCCTCGCCCTTGTCGGCGAAAGCGGTTCCGGCAAATCGTTGACCGCCCTTTCCCTGCTGCAACTCCTCCCGCCCGGCGCCCGCTGCACCGGCCGGGTCGTCGTAGACGGCCAAAGCGTCATCGGCGCCGGGGACCGGCTGTTGCGCCGCCTCCGTGGCGGCGTCGCCGGCATGGTGTTCCAGGAACCGATGACCAGCCTCAACCCGCTGACCCGCATCGGCCAGCAGGTTGCCGAGGCGGTGCAATTGCACCAGCGCCTGACCCAGGGCGCAACCCGCGCCCGCGTCACCAAACTGCTCAACGAAGTCGGCTTTCCCGATGCCGCCGATCGGCTGGAGGCATTCCCGCACCAGCTTTCCGGCGGGCAGCGGCAGCGCGTGATGATCGCCATGGCGCTGGCCAACGACCCCGCGTTGCTGATTGCGGATGAGCCGACGACCGCGCTCGATGTCACCATCCAGGCGCAGATTCTGAAGCTGCTGGCGGCCGAGAAAGCCGCCCGCGGCCTCGCGCTGCTGCTGATCAGCCACGATCTGGCGATCGTGCGGCGTTATGCCGACAGGGTGTGCGTGATGAAGGACGGGGAGGTCGTGGAGTCCGGCCGTGTCTCGGAAGTCTTCAGCGCGCCGATACATCCATACACTTGCATGCTGCTCGCCGCCGAACCGCGCGGCCACCCGCTGCCGCTGCGCCCGAACGCCCCCGCGCTGATGCAGGCGACGGACGTCAAGGTGCACTTCCCGATCCGCCGCGGTGTGCTCCGCCGCACCGTCGGGTTCGTCCGCGCCGTCGATGGCGTCGATGTGGCGGTGCATGAAGGCGAGACGGTCGGACTCGTCGGCGAAAGCGGCTCCGGCAAGTCCACCATGGGATACGCCCTCCTCCGGCTGGTGGACGCACAGGGCTGCATTCGCTTTGCCGGCAAGGACCTTGCCTCCTGCGACAAGAACTTGCTGCGGCATATGCGCGCCGACATGCAGATCGTGTTCCAGGACCCGTTCGGCAGTCTGTCCCCGCGGCTGACAGTAGCAGAGATCGTTGGCGAGGGCCTGACGGTGCACGAGCGCACTCTCTCACCAGCCGAGCGCGGCAAGCGGGTGGCGGCGGCCCTGGACGAAGTCGGCCTCGCCAGCGACATCGGCGACCGCTATCCGCACGAGTTCAGCGGCGGCCAGCGCCAGCGCATCGCCATCGCCCGCGCCATGGTGCTGAAGCCCCGCTTTGTGGTGCTGGACGAACCGACGAGTGCGCTCGATATGTCGGTACAGGCGCAGATCGTCGATCTGCTGCAGCAACTGCAGCGCGACCATCGCCTCGGCTACCTTTTTATCAGCCATGATCTGCGGGTAGTGCGGGCCCTCGCGCACCGGATTGTGGTGCTGCGCCATGGTGTTGTGGTCGAGCAGGGAGTAGCGGCGGACGTGCTCGCCCGGCCGCAACACGATTACACACGGGCCCTCATGGCGGCGGCGTTTACATTGGATGCCGATGACAGCGGTGCGATCGAAGCCTGATCGACAGGTTCAGCGGCTGCGCTCATCCAGCCAGGCCAGCAGCGGTGCGTGGAAAGGGCGCACACTCTTATAGTGTACAATCTCTTCCGGTAGTGCCCGCACCGCTTCCGCCAATGCCGCGGCGCGCTGCGGCCGATCGATGACCCGTGCAATTGGATACACGTGCACGCGGATTCCAAATAGCACCGCCTCGGTTTCCGGGAGCCGCCGCAGCGTCTGCCGCTCCACTCGCAGGAAGACCCGGCTTGCGGCGTTCTCCGCGGTGATACCCGTCCCGCTATCTACCCGCCATTTGCCGCCCGGCTGAAATAACGCCGGATCATCCAGCAGCGACCAGTTCAGGCGCGACGCGATTCTGCCCGGCTTCAGGTGCTGCATAAACCGGTCCACCGGCGCGGCGAGCCGATCGGCGTAGAACGGCACGGGGGCGTGCACGGCGGAGAGGGGCTTGCCTATTTTATCCTCCAACCGCCAGCGGCTGGGGAAACAGAGCACGGCGGCGGTGAAGATCGGACCTTGGTCGCCTGTCTCGATCAGGCACAGATCCTCCTGCACCAGCTGCCCAGCCAGTTCCAGCGGATCGACCACCCCGACTTCGAAAACTTCGTCCGTCAGGTGATTCCGAATGACGCGGCCGTCGCGGCTGAACCAGTCGGAATGATGCGCGGTCAGTGCAGCCTGGACTACGTCCAGTGCCTCCGCCCTCGCCCGGCCGGACTCGGGCAAGGCGGCGAAGACATCGTCATGGGCGTCCGCCAGCAGCCGCCGGCGTTCGGCCATCTCCGGCTGATAACGTTGGTCCAGTTCGAACCAGCCCGCTTCGGGGACGGACACCAAAT
Source organism: uncultured Rhodopila sp. (assembly GCF_903944925.1). Lineage (GTDB taxonomy): Bacteria > Pseudomonadota > Alphaproteobacteria > Acetobacterales > Acetobacteraceae > Rhodopila. The sequence goes on from NZ_CAJATU010000155.1 coordinate 179,228, forward strand.
CCATGCCCATCCGGTATCGGCCCGGCTCGAACGGTAGATGCATCGCCTCATCGGGCAACGGCCGCATGCTGGTCAGCGCGCCAGGAAGGCCCGGATTGCCTCGATCTGAGCCGGATCGAGCAGGGCCGGCGCGTGCCCGGTCACCGGCACCTCGAACGCCTCGGCACCGGAGGCTTCCATGCGGCGGAACGTGTCGGCAAGCAGCACGTCGCTCGTCTCGCCGCGGATCACCATCCGCGGCACGCGGATGCGGTCCCAGAACGGCCACATATCGATATCGACCGGTTCATGCCCGCGCAGCGGTTCGGCGATGCGCGGGTCGTAGTGCATGGTGAACCGCCCGTCGGGCAACGCGCGCGCCGAGTTGCGGGCCAACTGCGCCCACTGCTCATCCGACAGCGGACCGAACGGCGCGTGGACCACGCGCAGGTGCCGCTCGATCGACTCCAGGTCGGGGAAGCGCACCATCAGCGGCGAGTCACCCGACGCGACCATGTAGTCGCGGATGCGCCGCAGCGAGTCGGCCGGGATGAACGGCCCGACATCGTTCAGCACCAGCCGGTTGATGGGCGAACCCTCGGTCGCGGCGATCGCCATGCCGCAGATGCCGCCGAGCGAGGTCCCGATCCAGGTGACGTCTTTGGCGATCCAGGCGAGAACATGGGCGAGGGCGACGACGTAGTGCTGCGCCTGGTAGAGCATCGGGTCGGGCAGCCTGTCAGAGTTCCCCCGTCCTGGCAGGTCCGGGCAGATGACGTGGAACTGGCCCGACAACGACTCGGCCAGGGCATCGAAGTCGCGGCTGTTGCGTGTCAGGCCGTGCACGCAGACAACGGCCGGGGCTTGGGGATCGCCCCACGCATCGAATGCCATCTTGTGGAACTGCCCGGCAAGCAGATACGGGATCGAGCCGGATCGATGATCCATCAAATAACCCCCTTTGCCCGCAACGCCGCCAGCGCCTCGTCATCCAGACCCAACCGCTCCCCCAGCACCGCATCGGTGTGCTCGCCCAGCAACGGCGGCGGCAGGCGGTAATCTACCGGCGTCTCGGACAGCTTCACCGGGTTGGCAATCACCTTCACCGTCTGGCCCGAGCCGTGCGCCATTTCCAGCACCATATCTCGCGCCAGCACATGCGGGTCCGAAAACACCTCGGACAGCTTGTTTATCGGGCCGCTGCCGATCTTTAAGGATTCCAGCCGTTCGATCCACCAGTGTGTCGGATGCTGCTGCATGACCGGAGTCAGCGTGTCGGTGACAAACTGCCGGTTGCCGACACGGGCGGCATTGGTGACGAAGCGCGGGTCGTCCAGCAAATGTGTCAGGTCGAACGCCTCGCAGAAGCGCTTGAACGTCGGGTCGTTGCCGATGGACAGCACCATGTGGCCGTCCGCGGTCGGGAACACCTGGTAGGGCGCGATGTTGGGATGCTGGTTGCCCAGCCGCACCGGGTTCTCCCCGGTCGCCAGGTAGTTCATGCCCTGGTTGGCCAGCCACGCCACGCTGGTGTCCAGCATGCCAATATCGAGCTGCTGGCCCTGTCCGGTAAGGTCGCGATGCCGAAGCGCCGCCAGGACGCCGATGCAGCCGTACAGCCCGGCAAACAGGTCCGCCACCGGAACGCCCACCTTCTGCGGCAAACCCTCAGGCTCGCCGGTCAGGCTCATGACCCCGCCCATCCCCTGGATCAGGCTGTCATACCCCGGCCGCGGCGCGTACGGGCCAGTCTGCCCGAAGCCGGTGATCGAGCAATAGATCAGCCGCGGAAATCGGGCATGAATTTGTTCATACCCCAACCCGTATTTCGCCAGCGCGCCGACTTTGAAGTTCTCGACCAGGATGTCACAGCCGGCTATCAGCTTCAGGGCGATCTCCTGGCCCTCCGGCTGGCCGATATCCAATGTGACCGAGCGCTTGTTGCGGTTGACGCCGATGAAGTAGGCGCTCTCGTTGGTGCCCGGCATGAAGGGCGGGGCAAACCCCCGCGTATCGTCGCCGGCCCCGGGCCGTTCGATCTTGATGACCTCGGCCCCCAGATCGGCCAGCATCTGCACGCAGCTCGGTCCCGCCAGCACGCGGGTGAGGTCGAAAACCCGCAAACCCTTCAGCGGACCTGTCGGATCGGTCATATCAGTCTCCCGGATGCCGGTTGTTGCGTGCGGCGGCGACTCGTCACACGGTTATAGGTCGCGGCATGGCGCAAGCAACCGGCCCTGATGCAACAGGGCGCCGCCGCGCGGGGGAGAAAAGTCGATGCAGAGGCCGGCCGGCACGATCGAGGGGCCGCTGTCGTGGCGGGCGGCGCTGGTGACCCTGGCCATATTGTCGGTATCCTACGGCTCGCCGCTGCTGGCGGTCGTTGGTTTGCGAGAGATGCAGGCCGCCCTTCACACCGACCGGTCGGTGCTGTCTCTGGCCAGCGCGCTGGTCTGGATCGGCAACGGAGCCGGCGGCGTCCCGATGGGCTGGCTGGCGGACCGTATCGGCATCCGCCGGACGGTGATGCTCGGCGCGGTCATGATGGCCGCCGGGCTTGCACTCTCCAGCATCGGCACAGTTGGGGCGCTGCTGATAGGGCATGGTCTGTTCATCGGGTTTCTCGGCAATGGCGCGATCTACGCTCCGCTGATCGTCTATGTCAGCCGCTGGTTCGACCGCCGCCGGGGCACGGCGATCGCGCTGATTTCCTCCGGCCAGTATATCGCCGGCATGATCTGGCCATCGCTGATCGGCTACGGCATCGCCCGCTACGGCTGGCAAACGGCAATGCTCGCCTATGGCGGCGTCGTGCTGGCGTTGATCATGCCGATGCTGGCGCTGCTGCGCCCCGCCCCGGAACCGGTCGTGAGGTCGGTTGGCCAGGCCGGTCTGCAGCCGGGAGGCCGCGTGTTGGGCCTGGCGCCTAACGTGACGATGGGGCTGATCTGCCTGGCCGGTTTCCTGTGCTGCGTGCCGATGGCGCTACCGGCATCGCACCTCGTCGCATTCTGCGGTGACATCGGCATCGCCGACGGCGCGGCGATGGTGTCTGTCCTGACGGCCTGCGCATTCCTGTCCCGCCAGTTCTGGGGCGCCTTCGCCGACAGGTTCGGCGGCTTGCGCACGGTGATGGCCGGTTCGGCATTCCAGATGCTGGCCATCGGCGGGTTCATGCTGACCCGCAACGAGGCCGGGCTGTTCGCCGTTTCGGCGGCTTTCGGGTTGGGCTTCAGCGGCATCATCCCGGCCTATTCGGTAGCGATCCGGGACCTGTATCCCGCGAAAGAGGCGTCCTGGCGCATCCCGACGGTCCTGTTCACGGCGATGTCGGGAATGGCGTTCGGAAGCTGGCATGCCGGGTTGCTGGTTGACCTGTTCGGGTCGTATCAGCCAGCCTTCGCCTCGGGCCTGGTGTTCAATCTTGGCAACCTGGCGGTGCTACTGTTCCTGCTCGGACACCCGATGCGGCGAGGCGGAGCCTCCCTGCCGGCTGTGGCTCGTTGGATCATTCTTGCGCGGCGGTGGAGCACTCCGCGGCCACGGCTTTAGTGAGCCGGCAGGTATCTGAATGCCGCCAGGATGATCCCGACGGCGGCCACGAGCATCCCGCCGAAGCGGATGGTCACTCGCTGTTCGAGGTCGACCAGGTCACGCTTGAAAGTGGTCTCAAGCGCACTCAGGTCACGCCTGACCGAGGTCTCCAGGGCACTCAAATCCTGTTTGAGCGCACCCACATCCTGCTTCGTGGCAATGTCCGAACTCGCTGCCGCGTCCGCAAGGGCCGACGAAATAGTACACGCCTGTTCCGCATCGAAACCCCCAGCTTGCAGCCGATCGGCGAGTTTAAGGGTGTCGAACGGGACGGCGGTCATCCATAATGCTCCTGCATTGCGATATTAGGGAGCATCCGGGAACGTTTGCAACCTGCCGGCCACTTGGGCGTCAGGTCGTACTTTCTATGCCCCCCGCTTCTGCCGCCGCAGCAGAACCAGCATCAGCGCCATCCCTGGCAGCGCGCCCGCCATGCAAACCGCATAGAACAGCGTCCACCCCAAAGATGCAGCCATCAACCCCGACACCCCCCCGATGGTATGAATAGCGAGGTTCGGCACCGAGGACAGCAGCGCATACTGAGTCGCCGCGAACTCTCGCGCGCACAAGCCGGACAGGAACGTCAGGAACGCGGCATCGGCCAGGCCCTGCGCGAACGCCTCGGTCGTCACCGTCGCATACAGCATCGCGGGCTGCCCCGGCGTCAGCGATAGCAGGACATACATCGCCATCGCCACTGTCTGTGCCGTACCGGTCAGCAGCAACGCTCGCCCGACCCCGATGCGCGCCACCAGCCAGCCGCCCAGGGAGATGCCGGCCAGCGTCCCCCCCAGCGAAAACGGCCCGGTTCCGGCGATTGCCGCCTTGTCGAACGTCAGGTGCCGGTAGAACGGCGCGGTCATGATCCCGGCCATCGCCTCGCCCAGCTTGAACAGGGCCACGAACGACAGCACCAGCAAGGATGACGGACGCGCCAGGAACGATCGCACCGGATCGATCACCGCATGCCGCAGCCCGCGCAGAGGAATCGTGGCCGGTCCATCCTCCTGCGCCGCGGCCAGGGTTACTCCACATCCCGCAGCGATCAGGACCGCAACGCCCAGCAGCGCCTGATGCCAGCCGATATATCCGGCGGCGGCGATTACGCCAGTGGTGGAAACCAGCATGGCGACACGGTAGCCCCACACATAGCAGGCCAACGCCACGCCCTGCCGGCGTTCGGGGAAAATCTCGATGCGCCAGGCGTCGATCGCGATGTCCTGGGTCGCCGATAACAACGCCACGCAGGCGGCCGCCGCAAAGGCCGCCACCGGAGCGGCTGCCGGGTTGGACAGCGCCAGCAGCACCGCGGCGAGTCCGAGCAGCGGCTGAACCAGCAGCAACCATCCCCGCCGCCGGCCCAGACGGCGCAGTCCCGCCAAGGGAGGCGGCTGGTCGAGCAGTGGCGCCCAGACGAATTTCAGCGAGTACGCCAGCCCGATCCAGGCGGTCAGCCCGACGACCGAAAGCGCAGTGCCGCTGTCGGACAGCCACAGCCGGAAGGTGAACCCGGACAGCGGCAGCGGCAGGCCGGAGACGAAACCGTACGCCGCCATCGCCGCCAGCCGCCTATCGAAGCGCATAATGTGACAGTCAGGCCGGAACGTTCGCGTCGCCCTTGCCGAGCGCCCTTTGCATCGTGACCACGTCGATCCAGCGCCCGAACTTGATTCCGACGGCCCGCATGGTCCCGACGCGGTTGAAGCCCAGGCTGGCATGCACGCCAATAGACCCGACGTTATCGGAGTCACCGATGACCGCGATCATCTGCCGCGCGCCCTGGGCCGTCGCAAGCTCGATCAGCCGTGTCACGAGCGCCTTGCCGACGCCCTGACCGCGGACGTCCTCCCGAACATAAATGCTGTCCTCCACGGTGAACCGATAGGCCGAGCGGTCGCGAAACGGCCCATAATAGCCGAAGCCGAGCACGCCGGTCGCGTCCGCCGCCACCAGCCAGACGGTGCCGTGATCGACGATATTGTGGAACCGCTGCGCCATCTCCTCCACGGAGGGCGGTTCCTCCTCAAATGTCCCGGTGCCGTTAAGCACGTGATGAGCGTAGATCGCCTGCATGTCCGGGACATCGGCTTCCGTGGCGTTTCGGATGTTCATGCGAACTGTCTCCCTGCGAGGCTGTCACAGAATAGGCACATCTACGGGTCGTTGACGATCCATCTCGCAGTACGCCGAGCGACGCCTTGGATCCGGTGCGTCGTAACGCTGGGTTATTGGTGTTGCATATTTGGCACCAGCCACGAGACATGCCAAAAGGGGCGCGCGTAAGCGACGCGAATTGCGATGGTATCGCTAACGACGGTAGGGCGAGGTCCATCTCGTATTAAGATTTTTGTTGGTTTTGATGGTTTGGTTCTACATACTCGAATTCGTGATCAAGCCGCCGCGGTGATCGAGGCAGCTTTCGGGAGTGACATCTATCGCCTTGCCGTGCCAGGAAACGGCTCTGGCAGGTGAAAGGTCGTGCACGTCCTTGTACACAAACTGGCCAGACCCACGGAATCCGGGCATCCCGGGGGCCATGTAGTCTGATACGCCACTAGAAGGGTTTGCTCGTGGACATATCTGACGGACACACTCCCGGGCCACTGGGGACTAACCGCGTACCTGCAACGTTAGCGGAAGCCGTTGCTGGCGGCGGCGGGTCGTCCGGCGCAGGCATGTCGTCCACGTCCGGGGGCACCGGACGGGGTCCGATCCATCCCAGGCTTTTGGCGATGATGGCGGCTGCCAGATACTATGGCCTGGAGTTGGATTCCGCCGATTTTCGCCTGGGTCAGGGCGAAACCTTCCCGACCGCGGCGGCGCTTTCCCTCTGGGCCCAGAACTCCGGCATGTGGTCACGCGGGTTGCGCCTGCGGTGGCGCCACATGTTTTCGGTGGCGGGCGCCGGTCCCGTTGTCCTGCTGTTCAATGACGGCTCCGCCGGGCTTCTGATTGGCGCGAACGCCGAGACGAAAACCGTCTTCATCCGGGATCCCCGTGCGCCAGAAGCCGAACCGCCGATCCCGGTCGACGAAATGCGCCTGGCCGAGGTCTGGAGCGGCGAGGTGGTTCTGCTACGCGCCGAGCGATCTCAAGAAAAAGCCGATCCGCCGTTTACATTGCGTTGGCTCGCCAGCGTCGTGTTGAAGGAGAAGAAGCATCTTCGCGATCTTCTCGTCGCGTCATTGGCAATCAGCGTTCTGACCATCCTGCCGCCCCTGCTGGTCATGCAGACGGTGGACCGGGTTATGGTTCATCACAGTTACTCAACACTTTTCCTCATCGCGGTGATCCTCGCGACGATGGTTCTCTATGAAACCTTGCTGGGTTTCGCCCGCCGCCTGATCATTCTGGTGGTTGGCATCAGAACCGACGCGACGTTGAGCTTGCAGGTATTCAGCCGCCTGATTCGCCTTCCGCTTGATTATTTCGAGCGGCACCCGGCCGGCGAGACGATGTATAAAGTGAGCCAGGTCAATCAGGTCCGGCAGTTCATAACCGGCAAGCTGATGACCACCATTCTCGACCTGATCACTCTGGCTGTGCTGCTTCCGTTTCTGTTCTGGCTGAACGCGACACTTGCCTGGATCGTTGTCGTTTGCGCAACGATTATCATGCTCATTATTCTCGCCTTCCTCCGGCCTATTCGGGTGGTCTTCGGAAAAGTCATCACGGCGGAAACCCTGAAGCAGGCCGCCCTGGGTGAGACCATCTTCGGCATCAAGACCGTAAAGGCGCTCGCGATCGAGCCGCAGCGAAAGGCGCTTTGGGACGAGAAGACCGCAGAGGTCGGCAAGTGGCGCATGGAACTCGGAAAACTGTCGAACTGGCCGCAGACTCTCGTCACCCCCATCGAACGTTTTATGTACATGGGCACGATTCTCGTCGGTGCGTATCTCGCGCTTTCCGACGAGGGCGGATTCCAGATCGGCAGCATGTTCGCGTTCATGATGCTTTCGCAGAGGGTCAGTCAGCCGCTCGTCGGCTTGGCGCGTCTGATCGAGGAATGGGAAGAGGTCGGCGCCTCGATGGGCCAGGCGGGCGAGGTTCTCAACCGGCCGCTTGAAGTCGATGCCGCGTCGGGTGGCCTGCGTCCGAAATTCGCCGGTGCCGTCTCGTACGAGGACGTCACGTTCACCTACGCCGGGACCAAGATTCCAGCCCTCGATCGCGTCTCCTTCTCCGTCCCGGCCGGGACGACGCTTGGACTCGTCGGCCGCTCCGGCTCCGGAAAGTCCACCATCACCAGGCTGCTGCAGGGCATAAACCGGGAGTATTCGGGCTTTCTGAAGATCGACGGCGCCGACCTGCGGGAGATCAATCTGCGACATCTGCGCTCCAGCTTTGGCGTTGTCTTGCAAGAGAATTTCCTGTTCCGTGGAACCATCCGAGACAATATCCTGTCCGGCCGTCCCGGCCTGACCCTCGAAGATGCAATCCGGGCGGCGCGACTGGCCGGCGCCGAGGAATTTATCGAGCGGATGCCCAACGGGTATGAAACATGGGTCGAGGAAGGATCGCCAAACCTGTCCGGCGGCCAGCGACAGCGACTGGCGATCGCGCGGGCGCTGATTACCGATCCGCGCATCCTGATCCTTGACGAGGCAACGAGCGCACTGGATCCGGAATCGGAGGCCTTGGTCAATGCCAACCTCAAGCGAATCGCCCGCGGGCGCACGATGGTCATCGTGACCCACCGCCTCTCCTCGCTGGTCGATTGCGACCAAATCCTCGTGCTGGACAAGGGCAAGGTGATCGATATCGGAACTCACTCCGCCTTGCTGGAGAAATGCGCGATTTACCGCACTCTCTGGAACCAGCAGAACCGACACATGTTTAGCGAAGGACAAGGTCATGCAGCTCTCGCCCCGACCCTCCTCCAAGGCAATTAGCTCACGCCGGGATGACCGGCATGATCCTACCCTGCCGGTTATCCTTGAATATCAGTCCCCGACGCTGGGCATCATCAATATGCCGATGCCGCGTATCGCGCGAGGTCTCGCTCTGACCGTCAGCAGCATGGTTGCTGTTCTGTTCGCGCTGACCGGCCTGATCAGCGTCGACCGGGTCGTGACCGCGCAGGGTGTCGTCGTTGCACGATCGCCGACGATCGTTGTGCAGCCGCTGGAGACCGCTATCGTTCGCTCGATCGAGGTGCATGTAGGCGATATTGTCCATGCTGGTCAGATCCTGGCTCGCCTCGATCCCACCTTCGCTCAGTCCGATGCCGGTGCATCGGCAGCTCAGGTGTCGTTACTTCAGGCCGAGGTGTCCCGCAGGCAGGCAGAGATGGAGAACCGGCCGTTCACTTATAGCGGGCTTGACCCCAACATGATGTTTCAGGCTTCGGTCTATGCCCAGCGGCAGTCCGAGTATAACTATAAGCTCGAAAACTACCGTCAGAAAATGGACAGTCTTGCTGCAACGATCTCGCGCGCCCGATCGGACGAAGTCGGCTATCGGGATCGGCTGACGTACGCGAAATCGCTCGAGCAGATGCGAACCGAGCTCGAACACCTGAACGTGGGATCAAAGCTGAACACCCTGTCGGCGATGGACAGCCGGGCGGAAATGCAACGCCAACTCGATGGCGCACGGCAAACTGCGGAAGGCGCTCAGCGCGATCTCGCGGCATTGGTAGCTGAACGGAACGAATTTATCGACAGTTGGCACAACGACGGGACGGAAAAGCTGGCCGATGCACTCGGTAAGCTTTCGGATGCGCGCGAAACACTGAACAAGAATCAGCTCCGGCGGCAACTTGTCGAGCTTCGTGCTGAAACAGACGCGACGGTCGCGACCGTGGGCAGGGTATCCGTGGGTTCCGTGCTGACCGCCGGTCAGCAGTTCATAACCCTGGTGCCAACCGGCGCACCACTCGAAGTGGAAGCCAATATTCCGGCGGCGGAAGATGGCCACGTCAACGTCGGCGATCCGGTCGACATCAAGTTTGATACCTTCACCTATTCACGGTACGGAATGGCACATGGTGTCGTGCGCGTCATCAGCCCGGATAGCATCACAGCGGCAGACGACCAGCGCAACCCAACGGGAAGCGTGCCTTTGCAGCAAGTGAACGGCGGCGCGGTGTGGTTCTACCGCTCCAGAATCACATTGGACCGGATCGATCTGCACAATACGCCGCCCAACTTCCACCTTATACCGGGGATGCCGATTCAGGCTGATATCCGCGTCGGCAAGCAAACGGTTCTAGGCTACATGATGGGTAGATTGGTGCCGCTGGCCACTGAAGGCATGCGTGAGCCGTAAGGTTCAACGCAGCCCAACCGGACGCATGCAAAATGTCGCTACTAGACAAACTATTCAGCGGATTTTCCCCCGCCGCCGCCCTCAAGCGCGGTCTGAAGCTACAGGAAGCCGGCGACGTCAAGAACGGCTTCGGACAGTTGTCGAAGGCGGCGCGGGCGGGCATCCCCGAAGCGGAATTTCGCGTAGGCCGATGCTATCTGGAAGGCTCCGGAGTTCCACCAAGCCGGGCGGACGGCGTCCGGTGGATCGAGCGCGCCGCCTCAAACGGCTATGTTGAGGCGCAGGCGCTGCTGGCGACGCTCTGCCTGCATGGGATGGGCCCCGGGCAATCGCAGGCCGGACCGGGATTCGGACTGGGCATATTCGCGGCTCAAGCGGCGTCTGAGCCTGATTTCACCGCCGCCGCGACATGGGCGAGACGCGCGGCTGAAAGTGGTTCGGCCGACGGTCAGGCGGTGCTCGGCTACATCCTGACTTCGGGTCCGGAGGATCTGCGAAATCAGGAGGAAGGCGACCACTGGTATAAGTCAGCGGCGGCCGGAGGCAGCCCCCAAGGCCAGCTTGGCTATGCGCTGGCGTTGGCACGGGACACCAGCAAACCGGAAACCCAGGCGGAACTTATCGACAATCTCCGTCAGGCAGCGGAGAAGGGCCTGGCAACGGCGCTCTACCTCTACGGCATGCTGAACGAACGGGGCATGGGCGTGCCTCCGGATCGGTCCATGGCCGCGAAGTGTTACAAGCAGGCGGCGGAGAAAGGCCATCGCGCCGCGCAGGCCCGCTGGGGGCTGGCTCTCATGGAGGGCAATGGAGTCGACCTAAATCCGCTGGACGGAGAGTCCTGGCTGCGACGCGCCGCGCTGGCCGGTGATCCGGAAGCCGCCGCGCTGGTCGGCGATATCTATGCCAAGGGCGGCAGCCTGCCGCCGAATTACGCCGAGGCGGCGATGTGGTTCCGCCGGGCCGCCGACTCCGGTCACCGCGGCGCGGCGCGGGCGCTTGCCATGCTTCATCTGACCGGGGCCGGAGTCATGCGGGATCCGGACGAGGCTGCAAACCTGTTTCGCATCTCGGCGCAGGCAGGCGATGCGCATTCGCACGTCGATCTCGGGAACCTGCTGCTCAAAGGCCACGGAGACCAACAGGATTCGCTACGCACCCGCGAATGGTTCGAACAGGCGGCTCAATCGGGCGACCTGATCGCCGCGTTCAATTTCGGCGTTTGCCTGGCCGAAGGCGTCGGGATCGAGCGCGACGACCGCAAGGCCGCCGAATGGCTCCGGCGGGCTGCGGATGGGGTGGTCAACGCTCAATATTGGTATGGCCGCATGCTGGTCGAGGGGCGTGGAGTGGACGCTAATCCTGAGGAGGGACGCGCCTGGATTGCCAAAGCCGCCGGCATCGGCATGGTGGAGGCGGAAGTGATGCTCGCGGAGATGACCCTTTCCGGCCGCGGCGGCGTCAAGGATCACCCCGCCGCGTTGGCTCTGTTCGAAAAAGCCGCCGGACGCGGCCACGTCGGAGCAATGTTCGCCGTAGGCGCCATGTATGGCGGCGGCCACGATGTGCCGATGGACCGGACCGTTGCGCAACGCTGGTTCCGCGATGCCGCCGAGCGCGGTCATCCCTATGCGCAAATGATGCTTGGCCGATATCTGGCACGCAATCTGGCCGGGGAACTCGACCCGCCGCAAGCCCGAAAGTGGCTGGAGCGTGCGGTTGCCCAGGGTCTGGAGGACGCACGGGCCGACCTCGTTGCGCTGGGTGCCGAACAGGGTGTCCCGAGAGAGACCACTCAGGCGAACCTGGCCAGGGTTTCAGGTCTTTGATCCATGCCGCGTGGCGCCAACGAGCCTGAACCGTCGGTCGCCGCGCTTGCCCGTAACGCCATGGCCCGGGGCCTGGAGGCCCTGGCTGAATCTGACGAGGATACCGCGCTTCGTTGGCTTGGACGGGCTCATCGATTGGTGCCCGCCGACCCGAACGCGATCCTGTCTCTGGCGAGTGCTTGCCTGGCCAGCGACCCGTCCAGGGCCCGGTCGCTTTTTCGAACCGTCACCGAGAAATACGATGTCAGGCAAGCCTGGCTTGGGCTCGCGGCCGCTTGGTTGCGCCTCGGCGATCCGTCGGCCGCAGCCGAATCGCTTGATGTCGCGCTGTCCCGCCACGTTATTGACGCCCATACCGCACCCTTGGCGGATCAGATCGGCTTCACCGAGGGGTTTGCCGGCTGGTGCGGCCTGACGTCGGCCGGAAAGCTCGAAATCCGCGCCGTCGAGGCCGATCGCATACAGATCAGTCTCGATGGAAATCGATTGCGTGGCAGTTCACTTCCTGACGGGTGGACGCGTGGGCGCGAGATCGAGGTTATGTCCGCCGGTCGCAAGCTGCTTGGCAGTCCGATCAGGATCGATCGCATTCGCCGCGTTACCGGCTGCGTAGAGGTTTTCGAAGGCGGTATTCGCGGCTGGGCATGGCATCCGGGCGATCCGGAGCGACTAGCCGAACTGACCTTGGACTACGGCTCGCCCAGCGTCCGGCAGACCGTTACGGCAACCGATGAAAAGACCCCGGTGCCCGACACCGGACCGCTGGCGCATGCACGCTCCTTTCGCTTGGCAAGAGCCGATTTGCTGGATGCGCGCGGACCGATCCATGTCCGCGGGCCTGACGGCAGGGATATCCTCGGCAGTCCACTGGATCCGTTTGCCGACCAGGCGCTCAACATCGCGGCGGCACTGCGTCTCGCGCAAACCTATCCGGCCGGCTTGGCCGGCCGGGTATCTCGCAGCGTGCCCAAGGTTGACGGTCCGCGTGCGGTGCTTCGCGCCGATGCCGCAGCCGCCTCCGAGCCAATGGGCGCGGACGGGCGCAAGCATGCAACCACTGTTGTCGTTCCGGTGCATAATGGAACCAAAGTCACGTTGGCTTGTCTCGACAGTTTGCTCACGTCAAATCTGACACGGGCGCGGATCCTGGTTGTTGACGATGGTTCAACCGAGATTGCACTGATCGCCGCGCTGGACGAGCTCGCCAAACGGCGAAAAATAGAGCTCCTGCGGCACGACGTCGCGCACGGGTTCACAGCCAGCGCCAACGATGGCATGCGAGCGGCTCAGGGCCGGGACGTGGTGCTTCTCAACAGCGACACATTGGTTCCGCCGGGCTGGCTCGGCCGGCTGCGGGATGCCGCGTATTCCGCGCATGACATAGGCAGTGTAACCCCGCTGTCCAACGATGCCACGATCCTCAGCTATCCGGGGAGCGCGGGGACCAACCCGGTCCCCGACCAAATTGAAACGAACAGGCTCGACCGATTCGCCGAACGCGCCAACCCGGGCGGTCTCGTCGACATTCCGGTTGGCATCGGGTTCTGCCTGTTCCTGCGCCGCGATTGCTTGAACGCCACCGGATTGTTTCGTCACGACGTATTCGCGCAGGGCTATGGGGAGGAGAACGATCTCTGCCTGCGGGCACGCATGCTGGGTTGGCGGAACGTCGCGCTGACCGGATTGTTCGTCGGTCACATGGGGGGCACCAGCTTCGGCGGCGACGCCGTGCATCTGCGCGCGCGCAACGGCAGGATCCTTGAACAGCTCCATCCCGGGCAGCAGGCGCTGACCGAACGCTTCATAGCCCGCGATCCGCTCGCAGAGACGCGACGGCGGATCGACCTGTTGCGCTGGCGGGCGGCGGCTCGGAACTGGCAAGAATCAACTATTCTGATCACCCACGACAACGGTGGCGGCGTGGAAGTCCGCGTCGCAGCGGCGGTCCGGGATCATCAGGCCGCCGGACGCCGGGCAATCGTGCTTCGTCCGGCCGAAACGGCTGGCGGAGGTGCTGCCATCTCTGTGCGAGACGGGATCTCGGACGATTTCTGCAACCTTGTCTTCGCCATGCCGCAAGAGCTTACTGCGCTGCTGCGGCTGCTGCGCGCGGCGAAGGCCGGCAGACTGGAGGTGCATCATTTCCTGCGTCATCCCGGTGCCATTTACGACATGATCTCCCGGTTGGGGGTACCCTACGAGGTTCATGTCCACGATTATGCCTGGTTCTGCCCGCGGCTGTCGCTGGTCGGCGCGCACGCGAGATATTGCGGCGAACCGGATTTGCACGAATGCGAGGCTTGCGTCGAAGACAACGGGCATTTCCTCAAGGAAGACATCCGGGTGGACGCGTTGCGGCGGCGCTCGGCCGGCTTTCTTGCTGCCGCGCATCGGGTTGTCGTGCCGTCCGCCGATGCGGCGCAGAGAATGAAAAGACATTTCGAGGGGCTTCTGCCGGCGGTTGTCGCGCACGAAAATGATCGGCTGATCGCTGCACCACCCGGCATCCGCTCGCGCACGTCCGGGACCACGCGAATCTGCGTAGTGGGCGGTATCGGGGTGCATAAAGGCTACGATGTGGTGCTGGCCTGCGCGCGGGATGCCGCGCGGCGCGGTTTGGACCTTGAATTCGTTATTGTCGGTCACACGATCGACGATGCGCGCATGCTGGCGACTGGAAAGATCTTTGTCACCGGCCGCTTCGAGCCTGGCGAGGCGGTCGGCCTGATCGCGGCGCAGCAGGCCAGGCTGGCTTTCGTCGCCTCCATATGGCCGGAGACCTGGTGCCTGAGCCTTGGCGACATTTGGCGGGCGGGCTTGCGCGCTGCCGCGTTCGATATCGGAGCTCCCGCCGAGCGAATCAAACGATCCGGCTACGGAATTTTGCTTCCCTTAGGACTATCGCCCGGTGCTATTAATAACGTATTAATCGCAGCGACTGGAACAGCCGGCCAATGAACGAGTGGAGTTTGGGCGATGCCGCCGTTCCAACCGCTCAAGTTGCCCGGCTGCATCCTACCAACTGAATCATATCACGTCTGCCATGACACGAACATCTAACGAGCGAGTAAGCCGAATGTCCGAAGCCGCAAGCGCGGAGCTAAGCCGGGTCAAGCCGGCGAAAGCCAGCCAACCCGATCAGGAACCGGCCAGCCCGGCAAGCCGCATCGCGGAATTGCAGGTCTCCGCCCATCTGATGACGCTGGAGACAGGTTTGTTCTGTGTCTTCCAGACGCCGGGCAGCCCGCAACCGGATCCGATCACCGCACTCCCGGGGGTCAGGATCACGCCGGCACCGGGTATCGCCGGGCGTCCCGAAGCTGTCAGCGTGAGCACGTTCCGCGAAGACGGATGGCTCGCCGGCACCGCGGCGCTGGTGCGCGTGACGGATGGTTCGGCGCAGATTCTGGTGACGATTTACCAGGTCCGAGGCAAGGATGCAGCACCGAGGCTTCAGGTCCTGCGTCTCAGCGGCGAAGCAAACGCCTCGGATGGGCTGCCGGCCGGACTCGCGTCGCCGGCCAAAGTCGGCTCCGAGCCGCCTAAGCCGTCCGGGCCGCCGCCTCAGGTCATGGCGCACGTGCAGCGCACCGGCGATGTCGGCGGCAGTGTAGGTGATTGGATCGGCGTCAAAGGCAGCCGCCTCTGGGTCGAAGGCTTCGGCCTTGCTCCGGTGGACGGCATCGCGGCGGGCGAACTGGAATATCAGGCCGTGCTGGGACGCAACTGGCTGTCGCCCTGGATCGAGGCTGGCAAATACTGCGGTAGCCGGGGCATGGCGCTGCCGCTGCTCGGGCTGAAGGTCCGCCTAAAGGGCGCCGCGGCAAAAGCATTCGATTGCACCTATTCGGCAACCTTCGTCGACGGCAGCGAAATCGGACCGGTTGGCGCGGGCGAGGCATGCGAGGCGGAAAGTCTCGCAGCTTTGGAAGCCTTCCAGATCGTTCTGCATCCGCGCGACAGCAAGGCCGGTTCCGGCAAGCCGGCGGCGGCGAAAAAGGATGATCATGCGACCGCTGCCGCCTCGCAGCCGATCGGCGCGAAGCCTGACGGCAACAAGGGCAAGGCACTTGCTGCGAAACCTGTTGCCAGGACGCGGGGCTAAGGATTCCACCAAACGATCGGCATCAGGCCGGCCAGGCTGACTGGTGCCGATCGGCGTGTTTCCCGGCTATCGGGTGTAACGGATTTGGGCTGGAGCGGCGGCTCGATGTGACGTGCGGGGCGCCCGCCAGCGCCGGACGCGGTATGGGGTATCCAGGGTGAAGTTCCTGTTCGTCCACCAAAACTACCCGGGACAATTCCTTCACATCGTCCGAAAGCTTGCAAAAAATGAACGACACGAAGTGCTGTTCATAACCGAACCCAACCCGAACCAGATCGCCGGTGTGAGAAAAATTCCATACACCCGGCCGGCCATCGACATCGCCGAGACGCATCCATCCGCCCGGGAGCTGGATAACGGCATGCGGCGCGGCGAAGCGGTGTGCCGCACGGCGCTCGGCCTGAAGCACCTGGGGTTCGCGCCGGACATCATCATCGGCCATCAAGGCTGGGGCGAGATGCTCAATCTGCGCGAGGTCTGGCCCGATACGCCGATGCTCGGGTACATGGAGTTCTACTATCAATACGATAGGGCGGATGTCGGCTTCGATCCGGAGTTCCCCGCCGACCCGCTGGATTTCCCGCGCATCCGGGCGAAGAATGCGATCAATCATATCGCCCTTAACCTCGGCAGCACCGGACAGACGCCGACGAAATGGCAGTTATCGACCTATCCGGACTGGGCCCGCCCCGGAATCGAGCTGATCTGGGAGGGGGTCGACCTGGAGAAATGCTCGCCGGATCCATCCGCCCGCAAGAAGACTTTCAAGCTCGGCGACATGACGGTGAAACCATCCGACAAGCTGGTCACCTTTGTGTCGCGCGACCTGGAACCTTATCGCGGATTCCACGTCATGATGCGGGCGCTTCCCGAGCTCATGCGGGCGCGCAAGGATATAAAGGTCGTGATCGTCGGCGGCGATGGCGTCAGCTACGGCAGCGCGCCGACTAAGGGCGGGACGTGGAAGGAGGTCATGCTGGCGGAGGTTGGCAAGGATATCGACCGCGACCGGGTCCTCTTGCCGGGCCGGATTCCATATGCGGACTATCTGGCGATGCTCCAGCGATCGGATGCCCATGTCTATCTGACCTATCCATTCGTCGCTTCCTGGTCGCTTCGCGAATCGCTGGCCGCCGGATGCCCGGTTATCGGGAGCGATACCCAACCGGTGCAAGAATTCATCACCCACGGCGATAACGGTCTGTTGGTGCCATGCCTCGATCCGCGCACTCTGGCCGGTCAGGTCCTTGATCTGTTGGAGGACAAGGCCCTGACCCGGAGGCTGCGCGCGAGTGCCAGGGCCTACGCTGAAGAACACCTTTCGATGGCCGACTACCTGGCATCGTACGACCGGGTCATCGAGCGACTGACGGGAGAAAACCCGTCCAGGCCAGCTAAGCCCAAAGCGGCGGTGAGGCCGAAGGCGCCCGCGATCGGACGGCAATCGGCCGCCGCGCGATCCGGCCCAGCCAAGGCTGCGCCGGTTCGGAGACGGCTCGTAACGGCGGCCTGATGTGGACGCCGTATTTCCCGATAAGCAAGCCGGGTCATTCGACCGACCCAACGGAGTTGCCTGGAAACGCGTGCTGCCTCTTGCCCCCTCCGCCCGCCTTGTGTCACCACGAGGACGCGATGCGTGTCGCCGCGCATCGACAGGAATAGGATAGACAATGGCAGACGTTTCGCCGGCACTCCTCCCCATCCAAGGCAGCCTCATGCAGGGCAAGCGCGGCCTGATCATGGGTGTTGCCAATGACAGATCCCTGGCCTGGGGCATCGCCTCGGCCTGCGCCTCGCAAGGCGCGGAACTGGCCTTCACCTTTCAGGGGGAAGCGCTGGAGCGCAGGGTTCGCCCGCTTGCCCGGCAGACCGGGTCCGACCTTGTGTTCCCCTGCGACGTTGCCGACGATGCCAGTGTCGATTCGGCCTTCGCGTCCCTGGCCGGGCGCTGGGACGGGATCGACTTCCTGGTCCATGCAATCGGTTATGCGGACAAGCAGTATCTGCGCGGCCGCTATCTCGACACACCGCGCGCCGCGTTCCTCCAGGCGCTGGATATCTCGTGCTACTCCTTCGTATCGGTCAGCCAACGCGCGGTGCCGATGATGAAGCCCGGCGGCAGCCTGTTGACGCTGAGCTATCTCGGCGCCGAGCGTTGGGTACCGCATTATAACGTCATGGGTGTGGCCAAGGCGGCGCTGGAGGCGTCGGTGCGCTATCTGGCAGCAGACCTCGGGACCGCCGGAATCCGCTGCAACGCAATCAGCGCGGGACCGATCAAGACCCTGGCCGCCTCCGGGATTGGCGATTTCCGCTACATTCTGCGCTGGAACCAGCTCAATTCGCCGATGCGACGTAACGTGACAATCGAGGAAGTCGGCGGCGCAGGGCTCTATCTCTTGTCGGATCTGTCCGGCGGGGTGACCGGCGAGGTCCACCACGTCGATTGCGGCTACCACGCCGTTGGCATGAAGCATCCGGACGCGCCGGACATCGCCATCGTGGAGTCCTGATGGCATAAGGCGTCATGTCGCACAACAGCTTCGGTCATCTGTTCCGGGTTACAACCTGGGGCGAGAGTCACGGTCCATCGATCGGATGCGTGGTGGATGGATGCCCGCCCCGCGTTCCGCTGACCGAGGCCGATATCCAGCCCTGGCTTGATAAGCGGCGGCCCGGGCAGTCGAAGTTCACCACGCAGCGGCAGGAGCCTGACGAGGTCCGCATCCTCTCCGGCGTGTTCGAGGGCCTGACCACCGGCACACCGATAAGCTTGGTCATTGAGAATCAGGATCAACGGTCGCGCGATTACGCCGCGATCGCGACGCAGTTCCGGCCCGGCCATGCCGATCTGACGTACGATCTGAAGTATGGAATACGCGACTACCGCGGCGGCGGGCGCTCCTCCGCGCGCGAAACCGCGATGCGCGTGGCGGCCGGTGCCGTTGCGCGGAAGGTTCTCGGGTCAGGGATCGTCCTTCGTGGCGCGCTCGTGCAGATCGGGCCGCACCGGATCGACCGCTCCCGCTGGGACTGGGACCAGATTGACGAAAATCCGTTCTTCTGCCCGGATGCGGAGGCGGCACGAACCTGGGAAGCCTTCCTGTCGGAGGTGCGGAAGTCCGGGTCTTCGGCCGGCGCGGTGATCGAGGTCGTTGCCGAGGGCGTGCCGCCCGGTCTGGGTGCGCCGATCTATGGTAAGCTGGACGCCGATATCGCCGGCGCGCTGATGTCGATCAACGCCGTCAAGGGCGTGGAAATCGGCGACGGTTTCGCCACGGCTGCCCTGTCGGGGGAGGAGAATGCCGACGAGATGCGGATGCGGGACGGGCTGGTGGAATTCGGCTCGAACCACGCCGGCGGCATTCTGGGTGGAATTTCCTCGGGACAGCCGATCGTGGCGCGGTTTGCGGTCAAGCCAACAAGTTCGATCTTGTCGCCGCGCCAGTCCGTTGATCGCTCCGGCCATGATGTCGAAGTTGTCACGAAAGGCCGGCACGATCCCTGCGTCGGAATCCGCGCCGTGCCGGTGGGCGAGGCGATGGTCGCGTGTGTTCTGGCGGATCATCTGATGCGTCACCGGGCGCAAAATCCGGACGCGCCAACCAGCGCGCGGTTGCCGCGGAACTGATCGCCGCTTCGCTCGCGGAGGCGTTAGAGATTTGTCGCAATAACCGAGCTTGACGGTCGGGAATTTGTGCGCCTCAATGGATGTCTCGCTGTTGTGATGAAATATGATGACAATGCTGCTGGCACCTCCATTCGCTCCGGTAATCGAACCTTTTGTCAGCCTTGTCGGCGGCAAACGTTGGCGTGAGCGGCTTGCCGAAATCCGCGACCTCGCGGCAGCCGGTCCGCGTGCCAGCCAGGCGATTCGTCAGCGGCACGTCCTTGAACTGAGCCTCGAGAAGCTGCGGCGCCAACCGGACGCCCCGCCATCGGTCACCGAGGCGCTGCTGGGCGACATCGCTCGCGAAATCCCGTCGATAGCTGCGGACCTAACCCCCCGAGGGCGTGATCGTCTGGCCGAGCAGCTTCGTATCGGCCTGAGCGGACAAAATACCTTGATTCCGGTATTTCACCTGATTCGCTCGGCGATGTTGCAACGTTCCCGCGGGTTCGACGTCAGCTTCACCGGCCTGGAGGACGAAACCCCGCATGACCTCCTGCTTAGCCGCGACAAAATCGAAGCCGAGGTGGCGTGCGATGTGGTCACCGCCGAGGAGGGCCGCGGCGTGCACCGCGGTGCGTGGTTCAGGCTGGCGGACCGGATCGATCCCGATCTGCAAACCTGGCTTGAGGCGCATCCGGGCCGGTACTTGCTGAAAATGACGCTGCCCGGCGGATTGCGGGGCGGCCTGCATGAAACAGATGCCGGCAGCGAAACGCTGGCCAATCTGCATCAGCGCATCCGCGCGATGCTGGAGACGAAATCGCGCCAGGATCATGACGAGGCGATCGTGCTGCGGCTCGATCCGCTGTTGCTGGCTGGCGCGCAGGCCGAGGACATGGGCCTGATGTCGTCGCTAAGGCGCGAATTCGGTCCGGAAGCGCATCTGTCCGTTACAACCGCGGGTGGCGGCGTCTTTGCGATGGCGGCGCGGGCCGGGCAGGAGAATGAGGTGGCGATCGCCATTCGCCGGCGCCTTGCTGCTATCGCGCCGGTTCGCCTGACCGGCGAACGGCCGGGCATCCTGTCGATGTTCGTCGAGGACACCGACCGGCTGGAATGGCGCGGACTGCGCGAACGGCTGGAGCTGGAGGGCGAGGCGCGCCAGTTCATGACCAATCCGGAAGCGCGTCCCGTCGTGGCGGTCACCTTCATCTCGCGTTTGGAATTGTTTGGCCTGGGCGAACCCGACGCCGCGCCGGGCGGCGAGTTGCGGTTTCGCAACCCCGGGCATCCGGCGGCGAGCATGGCGGCACTCGCACCAGCGGTGATGTCGTCGGTTTGATCAAAAAATCCGCCCGCTCGGCGGGATAGCATCTCATATCTTAAGCGGGTTTGGACCTTGCTGCCGGCAGGCTGTGGGGACGTCGTTGTGAGGTGAAGATGACGGGCGCTGAATACAGCAGCAAATTGGACGAACTCGATCGGCTTCTGAACGACCCGGATGCGCCGCTGCAGCCGGATCGGGTCTGGTGCCTGCTTGCCGAAGTGTCCCGCCGAGAGTTGGCGGCAGCCGATCGGCGCGAAGCCACGGGCGCACCTCGGCAGCCTGACCGGTAGCCCATTTCAGCCGATCGGCTTGCCGGGGGCGATATTGCGCCCTGGATGGCATAACCTTGCCTCGAGACTCGTGGGCTCGGTTGGGTTTCGCCGCGATTTGCGCGCATTAAAACGAATGGACGCATCCTCTGGCGCGGCGGGCACATACCGGCGGTCAGCGGTCAGGCGCGCTGCCCGTCGCAGAAATCCGGCGGCCTGAGCGACCATGCAAGCTTGGCCGCGATAATTCGTTGACCGTTGCCGGATGAATGCGGCTTCCCGGGTCCGTTTCAGGCCCGGGCAGGAGAAACGCCTCGTCAGATCAACTCTGCTTGAGGTCTCGGCGCATTATTCATTTCTGTAATCGTAAATTTGTTGACGAATCATGCCGACTTGGAGCACAACCGCGTCCGCTAGGGGGATCAATGCATCTTTTGGTCTCGGAATCATAAGGAACTTGGATGTCAAAGGCGTTTATCTCCCGCGTCATTCAGCAATCGACTGAAGTGACCGGCGCCGCGGCGAACCGCGCCACCAATGAGCTGATCGATGCCATCGTGAAGGAGATGAAGCGGACCGGGAAGTTCACGCTGCCGAGTTTCGGCACGTTCACCGTTCGCAAGACCAAGGCACGCAAGGCGTTGAACCCACGGACAGGCGAATCGATTAAAGTAAAGGCTGGTAAAACTGTCCGGTTCAAGGCGTCTCCCGTCTTGAAGAAGGCAGTCTAGGCAGTTCAGGTTTCGGGAGAGGACTGGTTGCAGACGATCGTGTGTCGTCTGCAACGAAATTGGCCGCGATCCCGTTCAGATCGCCTTGTGCAGGCTCGCGCCGAGCAGGAACTCGCGGTTGCCTTCCGGTCCGGTGATCGGGCTCGCTTCGATACCGAGAACCGCCCAGCCTGGAAGACGGCCCCACCATGCGGCGATCCGCTCGCAGACTTCGCGGTGAACGGCGGGATCACGCACGACGCCCTTGCTGCCCACCGCCGCGGCGCCGGCTTCAAATTGCGGCTTGATCAGCGCGATTGCCCAGGAACCGGGCACGCATAGACCGAGCGCGGCCGGCAGCACGGTGGACAGGCCTATAAAGCTCGCGTCGCAGACCACCGCCTCAACCGGGTCGGGGATTTGGGCGCGATCCAGATACCGGGCATTGGTTTTCTCGTGCACGACCACGCGGTCGTCGCAACGCAGCTTCCAGGCGAGCTGCCCGTGACCGACATCGACTGCGTGCACCTTCGCGGCGCCGTGCGCCAGCAGCACGTCCGTGAAGCCGCCCGTAGAAGCGCCGACATCAAGGCAAACGCGCCCGTCCGGAGAGAAACCAAAATGCGCCAGGCCGTGTGCGAGCTTCAAACCGCCGCGCGACACCCACGGATGGTCCTGTCCCCGTACTTCGAGTGGCGTTGCCTCTGCCAGCATGTCGCCTGACTTAGCGACCCGCCGCTCGCCCGAGAAGACTTTGCCGGCCAGGATCAGCGCCTGCGCGCGGGTGCGGCTCTCGGCCAGGCCGCGCTCGACCAGCATCAGATCGGCCCGCTGCTTCATGGCTCCGGACCCGGGTTACTCCAGCGGCCGCGTGCCGAGCGATCCGTCGGACCGCTGCACCAAAGCTTCCACCCGCGCTTCGACCTCAGCCAGCTTCGCCTCGCAGTGCCGCCGCAGTTTGACGCCGCGCTCGAACGCCTGGACCGCGGCATCCAGCTTGAGCGTCCCGCCTTCCAGGCCACGCACGATCTGGTCAAGCTCCGCCAACGCGTCCTCGAACGAAAGCTGGCCGACATCGTCGGGCGGCGTATCAGGCATAGGCTGTCTTTCCTAAACGCGCATCAGGCTGCGAACGTGGACCGCGGACGCGGCCGCCAGCGCATTCAGGTCATAACCCCCTTCCAGCACCGAAACCACCCGGCCGCCGCAATGCCGATCGGCGACACCGACAAGTTGGTCCGTGAGCCAGGCGTAATCCACCGTCTCGACCCGCAACTGGGCCAGCGGATCTGCTATATGCGCGTCGAAGCCGGCGGAGATGATCAGCAACCCGGGCTTGAACAGATCCAATGCGGGGATGATTGTCTCGGCCCAGGCGGCGCGGAAAGCCGGGCCGCCGTCGCGGGCGCGCAGCGGCACGTTGATGATGTTGTCGGCTACCCCCCGCTCCCACGCTTCGCCTGTGCCGGGATAGCAGGGGTGCTGGTGCGAGGAGCCGTAGAACAACGTCGCGTCGGCGGCGAACATCGCCTGGGTGCCGTTGCCGTGATGTACGTCGAAATCGACGACAGCGACGCGCGGCACATTCCATTGGACGCGCGCATGCATCGCGGCGACGGCGGCGTTGTTGAACAGGCAGAAACCCATCGGCTTGTTCGGCTCCGCGTGATGTCCCGGCGGCCGCACCGCGGCGAAGGCGGCGCGCGCCCAGCCCTCCATCACCGCATCCACCGCCATGCAGGCGCCCCCGGCCGCGCGGGCCGCAGCCTCGGCGCTGCCTGCGCTCATGACCGTGTCGCCATCGATCTGCACCGGCTCACCCAGATCGGGATGGATCGCCAGGATCGCTTCGACGTAATCGCGCGGATGCACCCGGCTGAGCTGCTCGATTGTCGCCATCGGCGCGGATTCGCGGATCAGGTCGGAGAATTCGGGCGCTTCCAGCGCCGCCAGGACAGCCCGCAGCCGCTCCGATGTTTCCGGATGATACGGGCCGGTATCATGCTCCAGGCACGCCGGATGCGTAATTAACGCGGTTGCCACGTCAGCCCCCCTTTTGTTCTATCCCATCCGCCCTGCGGCGGATCACAAAGCTGAATATGCCAGCTTCTTCGCTCCACGCCAGCAGCGCGTGGCCGGTTTCACGACAGAATGCCTGAAAATCGCTTATCGCGGCTCGATCAGTTGCCAGCACACGCAAACGTTCCCCCGGGGCCATGCCTCGCAACGCCCGGTTAGCCCGGAGAACGGGCAACGGGCAGTTCATGCCTTTCACGTCCAGCAGGGTCTCGCTCATACCGTCAGCATGCTTATGACAGGGAGTTTGGGCAAGCCGGGCTTGAGCCAAAAGCGTTTGAACGGCATGATCATAGCATGAGCCAGCATCGCATCGGAATCGATCTGGGCGGGACCAAGATCGAGATCATCGTCATGGCCCCGGACGGAACCGTCGCGCTGCGGCACCGAATTCCCACTCCGCGCGGCTATCCGGATACGGTGGACGGTATCGCCGGGCTGGTGCGCGACGCCGAATCCCGACTTGGGATCAACGCGACCGTCGGAATTTGCATACCGGGAGTGATCAGCCCGGCGACCGGCCTGGTCAAAAACGCCAACTCGATCGCATTGAACGGACATCGCTTCGACTACGACATCAGCCAGGCGCTCGGCCGGGAGGTGCGGGTCGATAACGACGCCAATTGCTTCGCCCTCAGCGAAGCGACCGATGGCGCCGGGGCAGGATACGCCATGGTGTTCGGCGTGATCCTCGGCACCGGTTGCGGTGGCGGCATCGTCTTCCACGGACAGGTGCATCGCGGCCCGCATCGCATCGCCGGCGAATGGGGGCACACACCATTGCCGTGGCCACGCGGACCAGAGGTGCCCGGCAATCTGTGCTGGTGCGGACAGCATGGCTGCCTGGAAACCTATCTTGCCGGCCCGTCCCTGGCCCGTGATTGCGACGGGCCAGGCGCGCTCGATGCCAGCGGGATTCCCGCCCGTGCCGAAGCCGGCGACCAGATCGCCATCGACGCCCTCGAACGCCACGCCGATCGGCTGGCGCGGGGATTGGCGGTGATCATCAACGTGCTGGATCCGGACGCGATCGTCCTGGGGGGCGGGATATCGAACATGCCGCATCTCTACACCGAACTGCCGCGGCTGATCCCGGCGCACTCGTTCAGCGATGTGATCGCGACACCGATCTTGCGGAACAAGCATGGAGATTCATCGGGGGTGCGGGGCGCGGCCTGGCTTTGGCCGGCGGCGTGACATGCCTTCGCTGTGCCGTGAGTGCTTGCTGGTCGCGGATACGCTCACCGGTCCGCATTGCCCCGGCTGTGGCGGCCACCGGCTTGTGCATCACCGGTCGTTGTCGCGTCTGACCATTGCCCATATCGATTGCGACGCCTTTTACGCCAGCGTCGAAAAGCGCGATCGGCCGGAGCTTGCGGCGCGGCCGGTGATTGTTGGCGGCGGGACGCGCGGGGTCGTTACCGCGGCCTGCTACATCGCCCGCATGTCCGGTGTGAAGAGCGCGATGCCGATGTTCAAGGCATTGAAGGCCTGCCCGGACGCGGTGGTGATCAAGCCGGATTTCGCCAAATACACCGCGGCATCGCGGCAGGTGCGGGCGCTGATGGGCGCGCTGACGCCGCTTGTGCAGCCGCTTTCGATCGATGAGGCGGTATTGGACCTGGCGGGCACCGAGGCGCTGCATGCGGCCCCGCCCGCCGCCGTGCTGGCACGGTTCGCGACCTCGGTCGAGCAGCAGGTCGGCATATCCGTCTCCATCGGCCTTGCGGCCAACCGGCTGATGGCGAAGATCGCGGCGGGAAGAGGCAAGCCGCGCGGTTTCAATATTATCGACGCGGAAGAGGCCGCGGCGCTGCTGGCGCCCGAACCGGTTCGCCTGCTGCCAGGCATTGGCGCTGCGCTGGCGAAACGGCTCGAAGGCATGGGGATCACCCGGCTCGGCCAATTGCAGGTGCTGCCGGACCGCGAGGCGCTGAGCAGGTTGGGCGATGACGGGCCGGGCCTGGTGCGGCGGTCGCTGGGACAGGACATGCGGCGCGTCGATCCGTCGCATGAGGCGAAGTCAGTAAGCGCCGAAACGACGTTCGATCGCGAGCTGTCGGACCTGCGGGACCTGGAGCGGCATTTGTGGCGGCTCTGCGAAAAAGTCGCGGTCCGGTTGCGCGGGCATGAACTGGCGGCCGGCGGCGTTGTGCTGAAGCTGAAGACATCCCGTTTCGCGCTGCGCACCCGGGCCGCGCGCCTGCCCAGCCCGACGGTATTGCCCGACCGCATGTTCGACCTGGCGCGTTCGCTGCTGAAGAAGGAGGTGTCCGGCGCGGCGTTCAGGCTCATCGGCATCGGGGCGAACCCGCTTGTCGCCGGTTCGATGGCGGATCTCGGCGACCTGGCCGATTCGCTGACCCCGAGGCGAGCCGCTGTGCAGACGGCTATCGACTCGCTGCGCGAGCGGTTCGGCGACGCTGCGATCAACCGTGGCCGATCGCTGGGTTGACGAGATCCGGCGAGGCGCGTCGCGATTGCGTGACACGAGTCGATCGCGGATGCAGGACTACCGGCCGTTGTATCGCTGCCATTCCGGATAACTTAATAGTAACAATCAAGCTGGTTGTGCGCGATACCAGTGCATGGCCGGCTTCCCATTGGCCATTCATCCCGCGTGCCGATCGGCGAGGACGGGCGCATGCGGGTGTTCTCATTCGGGGATTCGGCCTCGTCTGCGCGCTCACGAGCGCTTAGTGGGTGTTTTAATTCATAAATTTCCGCCCATAATTATAGTGCCTCTTCGCAACTGTCGCGCTTGATCATTGCCCTGGTTTGGCCTTTTTCGCCAATCCGGAATACCGGGTGGTATTGGAGCGGGTGTCGCGCCAAAAGGCCGGCCGCAAAAAAAATTCGGACGGAAACTGCGTGATTGGACGGAAGATGGCAGGTTAAGGCGTTCGAAGGTGGTCTGTGACTTTCGTATGACCAAGTGTTTCCACCTCTTCGTCTGGTTCATCGCGCGAATTTGCCCGAGAAAGGGGTTGCGTGGCAAGTTTGGTCCCGGTTTGGTAGGAGTTCATGCCTTGGGAGGGCATGTTATTCACGGGTTTGGGTTCGGGCGGATGGCAATGCGTTGTGGCACGGGGATACAAAATGACCTGTTCAGTGCGCTGAAATATCTTATACTTATGTATTATAATTACGAATTTCCAATTTAATCACCGGAACAAATACGGTTGGTACACCGCTTCGTTACGAGACACGAACTCGATGACATGACAACTATCCGATGGTGGCCTTCGCTTCAGTCCGAGTGAGGCTACAACTTTATAGGAAGGGTTTAGGAGAATGATCACAAACGAAGTCAGCGACGGGCTTGCCGGAATCCTGCGAACCGCGATCGTGGAGCTGGTTCGCCGCGATGGCCCGGACCTGTCAGCGCGACAGCTCGGCGTGTTCTTGACATGCTATCTGGAGACCGAGGCACAGACGGTGCGCGGTTTGGCTGCCAAGCTTGGCGTGTCGAAACCAGCCATCACACGTGCGTTGGATCGACTGTCGGAGTTTGATCTGGTTCGCCGCAAAACCGATCCGCTGGATCGCCGCAGCGTGCTGGTGCAGCGTACGGCCACGGGTATGGCGTTCCTGCGTGAAATGCGGACAATCCTGCGCGATGCCGCCTCGACACTTCGCATCACCGCAGAGCCTGCACAAGCGCGTGCCCGCACCAATGAGCCGGCTCGAGCGACTCACTGAAATCCGGGCCGCGGCGTTACGCGGCCCGGCCGCTCCTCTCAAAGAGATCGGCGTCCATTGCAGGCGGCTTTGCCGCAGTTCCTGCGGTTGTAATCTTGGTCTAAGCTCGCGTGAATTTGGGAGCTTCCAGACCATGAAGAATCGATTCTACGTTGTCGGCACCGTCCCGGCGGCCGTAGATCATCCGTCGCGCGATTCAGACTGCTCGACAGACCATGCTCATAATTCCGGACTTTATGTCGATCTCGCGACCGAAATTGACGCGCTTTTGGCGAATGAAACGGATGTCACCGCGAACCTCGCGAACGCGGCGGCGGCTATCTTTCATGGTCTATCCGACTTGAATTGGGCAGGTTTTTATCTCGCCGGTGCTTCCGGCCTGGTTTTAGGGCCGTTCCAGGGCAGGCCAGCCTGCGTCCGCATTCCTTTCGGCAGGGGCGTCTGTGGCGCGGCCGCGGAGCGCCGGCAATCGGTGATTGTGGACGATGTGCATGCCTTCCCGGGTCACGTCGCCTGCGACACCAACTCCCGATCCGAGCTGGTGGTTCCTCTGATCCGCGGCGAAACCCTGATTGGCGTTCTCGACCTGGACAGTCCGCTACTGGCTCGCTTCGATGCCGGGGACCAGGCAGGGTGCGAGGCTTTGGCGTCGATTATCGTGCACCATCTAGGGTCGGCCTTGCCTGGTTAACTGCCCCCGCCCAGAGCGGAGCATCCGCACGGAGAGAGACCACATGCTGATCGACCACCGCAGCTACACTGTAAAGCCCGGAACGCTAACCAGGCAGATCGCCCTTTATAAGGAGTTCGGCCTTACACCGCAAAAACGGCATCTCGGTGAGCCGTTCGCCTTCCTGCTCACCGACACTGGCGACGTGAATACCTACGTTCATATTTGGGTTTACAAGGACGCCGCCGATCGTGCTTCAAGACGCGCCGCCATGATGGCCGACAGCGATTGGCAGACGTATCTACAAAAGAGCGCGGACGCCGGATATTTGATCTCGCAAAGAAACAGCCTGATGGTCCCTGCGGATTTCGCGCCGATCGGTCGGTAGTGCCCTAGCGGCCGCCGAAGATCGCGCTGCCGACACGCACCCAGGTGGCGCCGCAGGCAATGGCGATTTCGAAATCCGCCGACATTCCCATCGACAGCGTGGTCAACTCGTGGCGGGCCGCGCAGGCGGCCAGCCAGGTAAAATGCGGACGCGGATTGTCGCCTTGCGGCGGCACGCACATCAGTCCCGCCAGAGCTGCACCGAAACGCAGTTTACAGTCATCGATGAATCCGTCCGCCTGATCGCGGGCGACACCGGATTTCTGCGGCTCCAGGCCGGTGTTGACCTCGATCAGCAAGGCCGGCGATCGGCCTTCCCTGGCGATGGCGGCTTCCAGCGCATCGGCCAGCTTCGGACGGTCGAGCGTCTCGATCACGTCGGCGATCCGCACAGCGTCGCGCGCCTTGTTGGTCTGCAGCCCGCCAATGATATGCAACGAAAGCGCATGGGCGGCTTGCAAGGCAGGGAACTTGGCAGCGGCTTCCTGCACCCGGTTCTCGCCGAACACGGTCTGGCCGGCGGCCAGCGCCGCAGCGACTGCTTCGGCCGGTTTGGTCTTGGATACCGCGACCAGGGTAATCTCTTCCGGCCGCCGTCCGGCGGCCCTCGCGGCTGTGGCGATGCGGTCCTGCACCCGGCGGAGGTTCTCGGCGATGGAATCGGCTTCGATCATGCCGGCATCAATACGCCGAATACTGCTTTTCCTCCACCAGTGACGACCGCAGCAGCCGGTTCAAAGCGTGCTTGATGCGGCCGCGTTCGTCGTTTTCCCGATAGACGGAGCGAGCCAACGCGATGAAGCCAGGGCCGAAGTCGCCGGCGGCGTCCTTGGCCCGGATGGCGTCCTCGATCCTCCACAACCGCAAATTCACCGCCAGAAGCGCCGAACGAAGCGGCACCGCCTCGGGCGGAAGCGCCCCCGCAGCCTGGCGCAACAGTGCGAGTTCCCGCTCCGCATTGGCGATTGCTTCCGGCGCGCGCAGGCGCTCCGTCTTGATCTCGAGGATGGCGATCTTGTCGAGCAGTTCCCCCCAGGACACGGGGATCAGCGGGCTGGTCAAGACCGCAGTTCCCGCGCCATGGCGTCGAACACCGGCGGCCAACCGCCATCGTCTTGCTGACGGAATAGCCGCATCGACGGATACCAGGGGCTGTCCGCCCGGTCCAGCATCCAGCGCCAGTCCGGCACGCGGCGCAGCGCGACGCGGACCGGGCGGCCCAACGCGCCCGCCAGGTGGGCGATCGAGGTATCGGACGAGACGATCAGGTCCAGGCTCATCATCACCGCGGCGGTATCGATGAAGGCGTCCGAGCCCTCGTCCAGCCCGTCCAAGGTTTCGATCGGGAAGCCGGCACCGGTAATCTGCTCCTCACCCTCGCCTTTCTGCAGGCTGATCAGGCGAACCCCCGGTTGCTGCCCCAGGACGCGGTAGAGCGAGAGGGGCACCGACCGTCCCTTGTCCTCATGCCGTCCGGAGAAGCCCTGCCAGGCAATGCCGATGCGAAAGCCCGTGCCGCCGATGCGGTACTTCCACGCCGCCAGCCGATCGGCTTCGGCGAACAGATAGGGTGGCTGCGCCGGCGGAGTCTGCATCCGCCAGGGCAGGCTGAGCAGCGGTGCGACGAGGTCGAACGCGGGAAGCTTCGCGCCGGCCGGAACCATGGGCGGCATGGCGGGGTTGCCGGAAAGTAGCCGCAACAACCGCGGCGGCGCCTCGAACACGACGTTGCCGGTGATAGCGGGGAGGTAGCGGCAGAACTGGATGACGTCGCCAAGCCCTTGCTCCGCGTGCACCAGAAGTGTGCGGCCGCCCAAGGGTTCGCCTTGCCATTGCGGCTGGGTGAACGGGCGGGGCGGCACGGCCCCGGCGCGGAAGCGGTGCTCCCAGCCGTCCCGGGCTTCCCCCTGGCGTCCGAGCAGCAGCATCAGCAGCGACCAGTTATACAACAGAACCGGATCGTTCGGCGCCATGCCCAGCGCCTGACGGAGCGTCGCCTCCGCCTCGGCAAACGCGCCACGCTCCTTCTGCACGCTGGACAGATTGACCAACGCCACCGGATTGGCCGGCGCCAGACGCAGTTCCTGTTCGGCTTCCGACAGCCGATCGGCGTGGCGCAACGCCGTGCCGAGGTCGCTGCGGATATCCGGCAGGTTCGGCTTCAGGCGCAGGGCTTCGCGATACGCGTCGATCGCCGCTTCGGTCTGTCCACCGTCGCATAGCGCGTGACCGAGCACTTGCAGCGCCCCGGGATGGTTCCGTTGTGTCTTCAGCACGATGCGGCAGACCCGGGCCGCCTCCTCGGGTCGCTTCAAAGCAAGCAGCGCCGCCGCGCGTGTCAATTGGAACATCGCGGCCGGCTTCAGGGAGATCGCTTGGCTGAGCAACGCTTCCGCGGCATCCGGACGCCCAAACTGGATGGCCAACGCGCCTAGCGCGTGCAACGCCTCGGCATGCCGCGGCGCGGCGGCGAGGATCCGGCGGTAGACCCGTTCAGCGTCCGCCAACCGGCCCGCCGCATGGAGCTGCTGGCCCTGACGGAACAAGGCGTCGATCTGCTGCGATCGTTTGCTCATGCCGCGGAGTAGCGCCGAAGGCGCGGCTTCGTCCAGGGCGGGCTACGGCACTGTGGCTACTTCGACTGCGGCGCTACCCCGAGCGAAATGAGCGGCCGGAAACTGTAAAGCGGCCACGGACCCGTCAGGGTCAATTCCAAACCTTCGTTGCCTGCCGGCGCTATCAGCGCATCGACCGCCTCCTCAAGAGCCGCCCGATCGGAGTTCCGCACCAGCAGCGCCACGTTGGCCAGCAGCCGCAACCCCTTTCCCGGCGCCGTTCCGGCCTCGCGGCCCAACATTCCCTCGCAATGCCGGCTCAGGCCAGCCAGGGCCGTTTCGACGAAAATCCGTCCGGCCGCCTCGCGCGCGGCCAATCGTTCCGGCAGCGCGCGGCGCGCGGCGAGGTAATCGAGGCCGCTCCGGGCTGCCTGTGCCATTTCGCCTCGGCGCGGCGCTTCGTCATGCAGATAGAACTTAAGACACCACTCCTGGCGTCCGGCAGCGCCATCGAAAAAGCCGGATAGCGTCTCCAGATGCGGTGCCACCGCCTCGCGCAGAGCCGCCGGATCCGCCACCAGGACCCCGAAGCCAAGCGGGAAAACCGGCCCGGCGGAGACGAAAGCCTCGACCACGTGCTCATGCTCCAGCAGCCGATCGGTCAGCCACTGCTGGGCGGCGGGATCGCCGTTGCCTTCCTGCAACCGCGCCAGGAACTCACTCGATACCGCCTGAGCCACTGCCGCGACCAGGCCGATGGGCAACAGCGCAACGGCAGCCTTTTCCAATCCCGCCGGCAACGGGTCGGGCAACTTGGTCTCGGCCGGAACCAATGCAAACAGGTGGTATCCGCCGGTCATGCCGGCGAACCCCACGGATCATGCGCCACCCGCTTCGGCGCAGGTGCGGAACGCTGCAATTGCATCTCGGCCAGTGCCTCGGCGAAGTCAGCCGGCGTGACGGCAACCGGTTCCGCCGTGCCCGCCTCTTGCGCCTGCACCGCCCGGCGCACCGCGGCAAGCGTCGCGCCCGCTGTCAGCATTGCCAAATCCGCGCCGGAGAACCCGGCCGTGTCGGCGGCAAGCCGGCTGAGATCGACATCCGCCCCCAACGGCTTGCGAGCGGTATGGACCCGCAGGATCTCGAGGCGCGCGCTTTCGTCCGGCAGGTCAACCGCCAGCTTGAGCTCGAAGCGTCCCGGCCGCAGCAGGGCCGGATCGATCAGGTCCAGCCGGTTCGTTGCGCCGACAAGCCAGACGTCGTTCAACGGCCGCACGCCGTCGATCTCGACCAGGAACTGCGCCACCACCCGATCGGTTACATCATTGCCCTGCGATCGGCCTCGTTCCGGGACCAGACTATCAAGTTCGTCAAGAAACAAAATGCACGGCGACGCCTGTCTGACCTTTGCGAAAATCTCCCGCACGCCGCGCTCGGAATCGCCGACGTATTTCGACAGCAGTTCCGGACCACGAATGGAAACGAAATTGACCTGCGCCTCGGTCGCCAGCGCACGGGCGAGCAACGTTTTGCCGGTGCCGGGCGGCCCGTGCAGAATCAACCCCTTCGGCGGCTGCAAGTCATAGCGCGCATAGGTCGAAGCATAGCGCAGCGGCCAGACCACGCTTTCCTGCAGGCGTCGCTTGACTTCGGTGACGCCGCCGACATCGCTCCAGTTGACATGCGGCACTTCGACCGTCGTTTCACGCAATGCGGTGGGGGTGATCTGCGGCACCGTGTCCAGGAAATCATGCATTTCGACATGCAGGCCGGCCGGCGACACGGTCCCGTCGATCAAGGCGGCTTCATTCCGACGAAGCACCGACATCGCCGCTTCGCGGCACAGCGACTGCAAGTCGGCGCCGGTGAAGCCGTGCGTCATTTCGGCGACGCGGTCGAGATCGACTTCTTCCTCCAGCGGCATGCCGCGTGTGTGGATCGAGAGGATCTTGCGCCGCCCGTCGCGGTTCGGCACGCCCAGCGCCAGTTCGCGGTCGAACCGCCCCGGCCGGCGCAGCGCCGGGTCGAGCGAGTTCGGCAGGTTGGTCGCCGCGATCACGACCAGGTCGCCGCGATCGGACAGCCCGTCCATGCAGGTCAGCAGCGTTGCGACAACCCGCTTCTCGACATCGCCGACGACCTGGTCTCGGCGCGGCGCGATGGCGTCGATCTCATCAATGAAGATGATGGCCGGTGAGGACTTGCGCGCGGTCTCGAAGATTTCCCGCAGCTTGGCTTCGCTGGCGCCGTAGTGCTTGTGAATGATCTCCGGGCCGTTGATGTAATGAAAACTCGCGCGGGTTTCAGCCGCCACGGCGCGGGCGAGCAACGTTTTGCCGCAGCCGGGCGGCCCGTACAGCAACACGCCGCGCGGCGGTGTAATTCCGAGGCGGGCAAACAGTTCCGGGCGCGCGAGCGGCAACTCCACCATCTCCCGCAACCGTTTCACCTCTTTTTCCAAGCCGCCGACATCCTCGTAACTGCCCAGGTTGGCCTTGCCCTGGCGAGGCGCAGCGGCGCCCCCGCGTGCGGCCGGTTCCGGTTGCGGCGTCTTGACCTGCAACATGGTGCTGGGCTGGATAATGACCGCGCCCGCCGGTTCGACGCGCTCGACGACCAGTTCCTCGGTGCGTCCACCGAACAAGACGATCCCGACCTGATCGCCGACGCGCAGCGGGATGCCGTCAACCCGCCGGGCCAGATATTCGATGTCCCCTGATGCCAGCTTGCGTCCGGCCTCAAGCCGCAGGATCACCGATTCCGCCGGCTTGCACGGCAGCGGCCGCACCGTAAACGGGCGGCCCAGACTGATGCCGGCGTTGCCGCGGGTGATCCCGTCCAGATGCGCCTCGCGCTTGCCGCGATCCGCCGGGAAGTTCGGCAGCAGCCGGGCCAGCGCGGTTCGGTCGCCGGTAATCTCCACCGTATCGCCGCTGCGCAGGTCCATCGCCTGCATGGCTTCCGGATCGACGCGGAGAATGCCGCGGCCGATATCCTCGGTCCGGGCTTCGACGGCTGTCAGGCTGGTGTCGGATGCAGGAGCGTCGGTCATGGATTTTCCCGGGTGGTTCGGGCGCCGGAGGCAAGTACCGCGACCTTGATCGAGGGATCGCAGAAGCGGGCAACATCATGCGCGGCGCCGATGAAGAGAATGCCGATTTCACCTTCGGCCAGGGTTTCGCCGATGCGGCTGGCGATGTAGCGGTCACGTGCTTCCAGCGAGCGGCGCAGCAGATCGGGGCTGGCGCGGCCTTCCTTGACGGCCTGGTATTCCTCCAGCAGCAATGACAGCGATTCCGTGCCGATGATCGACGCCCCGCGGCTTTTCAGAAGCTGCAACACACGGTGGTTCGGGCTGTTGCCGTGTTCGGCCATATCCGCGACGAGGCGATCGGTGCCAAGTCCGTCGGGCAGGCTGTCCTGGTAAACCTTTACATGGTCCAAGCCGATGGGCAGCGCCAGAACGGCATCGCGGACGTTCAGCCAGTAATGCTCGATCCTGGCTTCGCGCTCCGCCCAGAGCAGGTCGCCATGGCGGGCGACGAACTCCGCC
The DNA here is from genome assembly GCF_903944925.1 of uncultured Rhodopila sp. Lineage (GTDB taxonomy): Bacteria > Pseudomonadota > Alphaproteobacteria > Acetobacterales > Acetobacteraceae > Rhodopila. Next base: position 213,867 of record NZ_CAJATU010000155.1, read on the forward strand.
CGGTTCTGCTGGCCCTCCGACCCAAGCTCAGCCGATGTGTGGAGGATCGGGACGATGAGCAGCCGGCGGGTCACGCCACCTGTATCCTTATTTCGGCGCTTTGACGCGCGGCCATTTCAGTTCGAGAACGCCGTTGCGGAAGCTTTGCTCGCGTGCCGCGTCGTCGACCGGGGCTGGCAGCAGCGCCTCAGTCCCGTACTCGATTCCGCACCCGCCGGCGGCGATGGTCAGCATGTCGTGCTCCACCCGCACAATCAGGCTTGCGGCTTCGGCACCCGGAAGTTCGACGATCGCGCTGATCGCGTCGGAGGTGGCGAACAGCTCGACCGACGGCTCTCGCCGCTCGGGTGGACGCGGCTCCTCGTCATCAGACTCATTGCCCTTCGTCGAGGCGGTGGCGGATGCGATGAGGTCCCGCAGGCCGAAGAAATCGGCACCGATATCCTCTCCATCGACGCTGCGGATGCGCATGCGCGATTCGAACATCGGGCGCTGACCGTCGCGGCGTCCCTCCGCCGACATGTTCGCGGCCTGGTGCAGCATGTCGCCGATATTGCGCAGCAGCCCCTCGAGGCCGCCGTTTGAGTTGTCCCGCTCAGCCATGCGTCGCCTCCACCAAAGCCGGCGTTTCGATTTTTGCAGTGCCTTCCAGCCGCGCGAGCCGTTCTTCGAGTTCGCGGATGCGGCCGGCCGGGCCGGTGCCTTCCAGGCCGGAGAAATGGCTGTCGGAGCGCCACCAATCGATGCCGATCTCCTTGGCGCGATCGACCGAGCAGATGACGAGGCGGATCTGGATGGTCAGCAGCTCCACTTCGACCAGCTTGATCTTGATGTCGCCGGAGATCACCACGCCCTTGTCGAGGATGCGCTCCAGCAGATCGCCCAGCGTCGTGCTTGGGACGGAATGCTGGAAATTGCCGTTGCTGTTGATGCTCACGTTCAGTCTCCACCCAGGCGCCCGAGGGGGCCGAGGTCAATGGCGAGGTCTTCCTCTGTGATGCCGAGCTGGTCGCAGAGGTCCAGTATGGTCAGGGCCTGGCGCATCAGCGCCTCACCCAAAGCTTCGGCCTGCGCCTGAGACAGCGAGCCGCCGTCGATCCGCCGCATGGCCTGCTTCTCAAGCAGTTCATGGATCACGTTCAGCAAGGCGAGGACCAGCTTGGCAAGGCCGTTGCCGGTGTCCCGCCCGATGTCCACATGGCGCGCCGAAGGGTCCAGACGGCGCGCCAGAGTAATGGCCAGGTTCTCCTCCGGCGTGAAGATTTGCGACGCGGGGGAGGAGATCTGGTTCATGCCGCCACCGCATCCGGCTGTGTAAGGACACGGCGCTCGCCGAAAGCTGTCTCGACTGATGCGATCAGCAGGCTAACTTCGATGTAGATAAGCTGAATCCCGGCCACTGAAATAACGATAGATCCTCGCGCCACCACCCCGGTGTCGATCAACCGGTCCAGAAGGTCGCAAAGCGTGGCGTTGGACGTAGCCGTCCCACCGCCGATAGACGTCTTCACTCTGCGCCGCCCGTGCCCTTGTCGGCACCGTTGCCGGATAGACCCTCAAGCTGGTCGAGCAGTGCCGCCTCGCGCAGTTCGAACTCCGGCTCCGTTATGGAACCGCGCTCGATCTGCCGGTGCAACTCCTGCAAGTCGGCCATGATGGCCTTGCGGCCTGCCTCCCGCGCCTCATCCACGGCATGCGCGATTTCACGCATGATGAAGGTGAGGCCGGTCATCGGTGACATCAGGAGGCTGCCGATCATCGTGCTTCTCCAGCGGTTGTTAGATCGAGACGCTGACGAAGTTGTAAGGCGGCCATGGTCCGCGGACCTCCATGACGAACTCGTCACCCAGCTTGCCGGCGAGTTCCTCGACGATCGTGTCGAACCGGTTTTCCTGGTCGCGCTCGACCAGGCAATTGAGATCGAACATCAACCGCTCGCTGGACGGCTCGACGGTCTTCACCTCGACCGCGACCTGACCGAGCATGGCCAGTGCCAGGCTTGTCTTGTCCTCACGCTCGCGCTTCATCAGCTTTTCGAAAGTGCGGCCGAGTTCCAGCAGTTCCATTTGCCCGGGTTCGCGTTTGCCGCTGAAGCAGGCGTCGCGGCGCTTGCGCAGCTCGGGGAAGCGATCGACGAAGACCCGGAAAGTGTCCTCCTCCTGCCAGCGAAGCCGTACGGTCATTTCTACCCTGCCGACGATACGGGTGAGCTGGCGGGACAGTACGGCGACATGCTCGGCGATCAGCTGGCGCACGCTTTCCTCGCTGTCGCTGATCATGCCGAATGCCATCGGCAGCAAATCGGTATCAGCGATGACGCGCGTCAGCACGGCCTGGTGGGCGGACAGATAGCGCCGCTCCGGCCGAACGACATCAAGGTCCGTGTCTGAAACAATGGCTCCCAGGCGGCCGACGATACACAGACGCACCGGCGCGCCATCCAGCCCTTTCAGATCCGCCGGCAGCACCACATCCGCGGATGTGACCGCATAGATATATAGCCGGCCGCTGCTGCTGGCCATATCGGCTTACTCCTCGGCCGGTTCGAGCGCGAGCAGTTGCAGGTCCAGGTCGAAGTGAAGCCGGTAGCGGTGACGCTCCAATATAGCCTTGGATCCGCCGCGCAGGCTGACCGTCAGTTCCGGATTGGGAGCGAAAACCTCGACTTCGACCGACCATCCGGCGGAGCCCTCGACCGCGATCTTGATGATGCGCGTGTCGCTCGCGCACAGCAGATCGGTGGTCAGGCCGCGGACGATGCTTGCAAGCCTTACCATGGGCGAAGCGTGAACAGGTGCGGCCTTGGTCAGCACCGCCTTTTCCGGGTTTATGAAACCTTGGTCCATTTTAACCTTCTTTCGGGCAATCAGTGTTGTCATGCCAGTCAGTACCTGATGGCGAAGCCGCCGCGCGGGCGGCTCTGGTTACTTGAGCGAACTGCCGCGGCACGGGTCACGGGGAGTGCCCCGGCCGATCCGAGCGGCTCTGTTGTTTGATCCAATGCCTGGCGTAACACAAGCTTTTCCCGGTCAATTTCCTCGATGCGCGATTGTAATTTGATGGCGCGCGCGCTGAGCAGCTCGGTTTCCTGCACGCGCCGCTGACGTTCCAGCTCCAAAAAGCTCATGCGCAGAAGGATTGCCGCGGGAGTCGCCGCCTTGCGCCCGGATCCGTAGGTCCGCGGCGGTATGGTGGTGCGGATGCGGGTGAACTTGCTCATGACCGGGATCCTTTGTCACGCCGCCGGCGGAACCCTGGAATGACTTCGCCCGGGGCCTCGCTCGGACGGTCCTCAAGCGCGAAGGCGTGCTTAAGTTCTTCATCCGTTGCATGAAGAATATCCCGGCAACAGCAGCGAAACAACGGATCGTCCAATGTCGGCCGCACGCCGGCCGCCGCGGTCACGCGCGCCAGCGCCAAAGCGCCGCGCACGGTCAGTTGCTGACGATCCTCGCGCAGCCGGAGTGCGCGAACCAGATCCACCACCGCCTCGGAGTCGCAGAGCGAAAGCCCCGACTTGCCCTGGACGATGGCGATTTCGGTGGTGCGGTCGAAATGGCCGACACAGATCGTGATGACGCGGTCGATCAGGCTGTCGGCGGTTTCGAAAACACCTGCATATTCCTCGGGGTTCGAGGTCAGGATGGCGCAGAACTTGGGATGGACCGTGAGGTAGTTTTCACGTCCTTCATGCACCCGCGGCAGATTGAGGATGCCCTCGGCCAGCACGCTGAGCAACGGCGCGTTCGCCGCAGGGGGGGTGCGGTTGAACTCGTCATAGATCAGCGTGTGGCCGTGGCGGCAGGCGGTCGTCAGGCGGTTATCCGTCCACAGCGTGGTTTGCTGCTCCTCGGTACGGAGCACGTTGTGAATGAAGTTGTCGACCAACTTCGACTTGCGGAAGCCGCTTGCCGAACCGACCAGGTCGGAACTGGTAAGCTGGTGGTCGCCGTGCAGCAGCGTCACCGGGCGGGCGAGTTGCGTCGCGATATGGAAGGCAAGGGTCGTCTTGCCGGTTCCGGCTGGCCCGCTGAGATGCACGGAGTAGCCAGCGCGTAGGTAAATGAGCGCCCTGCGCGTCAGGTCCTCGATGTAGGGGGTTAAGACAAACGTATCGCTTGCCTCAACATCCACATTGATTTCAGCTTCGGGTGCGGCGTCGGTCAGTGTCAGGGCGCTCATGATCTTGCTCTAGTTGAAAGAGCCGGAGGAACGGGTTGAGCCGGACTGCTCATCTTCGCTGGCAGTCTTCTCGATGTCGCGCTTGCGATGGCGAACCGGCGTGCTGGCGGCCGGCTCGGCCGGCGCTGCCTCCGCGGCAACGGGCGGCGGGGCGGGCGGTGCAGCGGGACGCACCTGGACCCGCGGCGCAACCGGAGCGGCGGCGGCGGGCTTCGCAGCCGGGGCCGGGGCAGCAGCCTTGGCGACCGGTATCGTCGCATGGCCCCAGGCGGCGCGGGCGATGCGGAACTGGTCCTGCACTTCGGCTTTAATCGTTGCCGTCTCGCTTTGGACGCCGGCGATGAACTTGTTCAACGAGTTCGACAACGCGGCCGCGGAAGCGGCCCGATCGGTGCGGGCACCGGCAAGGAAGGCGGTGGATTCATTGCGCACTTCAGTCGTGAACTTGCTGAGCGACTCGCTCAGCGCGGCGGCGGTGGCTGCCTGATCAGCGCGGACTTCGGTGCGGAAGGCGGTCAGGGCGTCGGATGCCTTGCGCCGGGATGCGTCGAGGTTCGAACGCAGCGCACGGGCGTTGTCCGAGATTGTCTGGCGCTTTGCCGCGAGATCCTGCCTGGCAGCCGTCAGCGTCGTCTGCACGGCGGTTTCGAGCGCGGCATCGCCGGCGGCGAGCCGCTGGCGCAGATCCGCGGCGGTGGCGGCAAGATCGCGCGCTACGCCGGCACGATGAGCATTGTTGTCAGCCAGCGTCTGTTGGGTTGCGGCATTCAATGCCGAAAGTGAAGTGGCCCGGGCGACGGCAATTTCGTTCCGCGCGCCATACCCGGCAGCGATATCGTTCGCTAGCCTTGCCAGGGATTTACCAAACTGCATATCGTCCTCCAAAGTCACGTGTCCTGAGTAGGACCGGGGTGGCGAACCACCCCGGACCTCAAAGTCAAACCGTCGGAAGCCGAATTCTTTAGGCCGGAGCGGCCGCAGACGCGGTCAGGCCAATGGCTTCGGCATACTTCAGGTAGGTCTCAACGGACGCGATCACGATACGGGCTTCGATCGAGATCAGTTCGATGCCGACCAGCGACACCTTGACGAATGCGTCGATCACGATGCCCTTGTCGAGCACGCGGTCGATAACTTCCGCCAGGCTGGAGGAGTCAGTGGATTTCTGGATTTGTGCCATGACAGCATTCCTTGAAGATAGGAAGGTTGCGGACGGTTCGTTCCGCGCATTGTTAATAACGGTTCAGTAACCGGAACGCTAGCGTTTTTCTCGTAAAATACTGTGCCCTCTTATTTTGTTTTAGTGTCTGATAAAGAGTATGGTTATACAAATATCGGCATGATATCGGTGAACTTTCCCGATTTTGAGACGTGGCCCGCCATTCCATTCCCGCCCCTCCGCAGCTCAAACGGCGCGAAGCGGCTATCTCGCAAGCGCGAGAGCGTGGAAATAATCCGTAGCATTGCGGATGTGGCAGATTATTTCTGGATTTCGGTGATGCCGTAGCATGTCCGAAGCGGGAGACCAGTCAAGCTGATATGATGAATGATAGTTCTTGAGCAAAAAGCCGCCCCAAACCGGCGAGCCTCAATAATGATAAAATTAAGAGGTTTCGATATAATACAGATGATGTCGCACGTTACCGCGCGTATTGCTTTGGCGCAACGCTGACCCGCGATAGCCGCTGGTGACGCGCGGAGCCGCGGGCGGGCTGCGAACACCCGGCGGACGACCGCTTTATCCAAGGCCGCACGGAACAGGACGAAAATGGTACTGTATTGTCATGGTTACCCGATCTTTGCCGGCCAGCGACGCAGGGGAATGATGCGGCGGCCGCACATCTTTGCCCCTGACCTAACCCATGCGCCGTTAACGGTTTGGCCGCCGGAGCGGGACAACGCCGAGCGAGGCTCCCGCAGTCAGCCCGGTCAGCACGGTTTCCGCCACGCAGCCCCGGCCAAACAGGCCCGAGGCGACCGGCAAGCGGAAAAATGGCTGAAAGCCTGGACCGAGGCGGGACGACGGATCGGCGAGAAAGCCCGCGGGGCGTTCGCAACAATCAGTGCCGGCGGCTACCTGCCACCGGCACTCATACATAAGTGCGTGCGTATGCGGACGGGACGGCTACCAGCGGCTGCGTGCTCGCGCGCCGATCGGCGCGGCGGAACCCTGCCAACATGATTCGCGATACCCGCTCTTGCCCCCACCCCCCCAATGCGTGTTAAGCACGTCGCGGGAGATCGGCGGTGGACGGGCGCCTCGCCAACCCGGTCAGGTCCGGAAGGAAGCAGCCGCAACGGGTCACCGCTCGGGTCGTTTGTCGGTCTCCCACCCCTTCCATCGCGATGCCTGTCCCGACCGGGAAGGGCCGCCAGATGATTGCAGTTTATGTCCGGCCTGTTTCAGGACGACCCCGCGGATAACGGCGAATCCGCCCCGGCGCCCGAGGGCCCGGGCCTGTTCGGAGACGCCCTGCCGGTGGCTCTGCCGGAGCCTGTACATGCCACGGCCTATCGCGTTCTGGCGCGGAAATACCGCCCCGCCACCTTCGATGACCTTATCGGCCAGGAGACGATGGTGCGCACTTTGCGCAACGCCTTCGCCGTCGGACGGGTCGCGCACGCCTTCATGCTGACCGGGGTGCGTGGGGTCGGGAAAACCACCACAGCCCGAATCATCGCCCGCGCGCTGAACTGCGTCGGACCGGATGGCAACGGAGGCCCGACCGCGGACCCATGCGGCGTTTGCGGCAACTGTGTCGCCATCCTGGCCGAGCGTGAGCCGGATGTATTCGAGATGGACGCGGCATCCCGCACCGGCGTGGACGACGTCCGCGAAATCATCGAGGTCAGCCGCTCACGCCCGATGAAGATCCGCACCAAGGTCTTCATCATCGACGAAATCCATATGCTGTCCAAGGCGGCGTTCAATGCACTGTTGAAGACGCTTGAAGAGCCGCCGCCGCATGTGAAGTTCGTGTTTGCCACGACGGAACTGCGCAAAGTGCCGATCACGGTGCTGTCGCGCTGCCAGAGTTTTTCCCTGCGGCGGGTGCGGATTTCCGAACTGCAACAGCATTTCGGCCGCATCGCGCAGAAGGAACAGGTAACGATAGAAGCCGCCGCGCTGGAGCAGATCGCTCGAGCCGCCGATGGTTCGGTTCGTGACGGCCTGTCGATTCTCGACCAGGCGATCGCCCAGGCAGAGGGCACGATCACCGGCGCTCAGGTGGCCGATATGCTGGGCCTGGCAGACCGGGAGGCCGTGTTCGACCTGCTGGAAGCGGTCATGAGCGGCAAGCCCGCCGCTGCCCTGGCGGTCACCGACCGGGCCTATGAGCGCGGTGCCGATCACGGTACCCTGCTGCAGGATTTGCTGGAACTGCTGCACACTGTGACGCGGCTGAAATCGATCCCCGGGCTGCGCCACAGCCAGGATCTGCCCGAAACCGAGCGCACGCGCGGCGCGGAACTGGCCGATCGGCTGGCGGTTCCGGTGCTGGCGCGGGCGTGGCAGATGCTGCTGAAGGGTGTCGGCGAGGTCGAAACCGCCCCCGATCGTCGGGCAGCGGCGGAGATGGTGCTGATCCGGCTTTGTTACGTCGCCGATATGCCGACCCCCGGGGACCTGATCCGGCGGTTGACGTCGGGCGGTACGAGCGGCCAGGCGCCGTCGCTTCCTTCCGGTGGCGGCGGTGGCGTGCGGGCGGTGGCCAATGGCGCGGCGATGGCGGTAGCGGCGCCCGACCCGGGGGCCCGGCTGGCCACGTTCCGCGACGTTGTCGCCTTTGTGGGAGAGCGGAAGGAGGCGATGCTGCATGCGCATCTGCTGCATTCCGTGCATCTCGTGCGCTTCGCCCCGCCGGTGATCGAACTGCGGCCGGAGACAGATGCGCCGCGCG
>NZ_CAJATU010000156.1 GCF_903944925.1 uncultured Rhodopila sp.
CTACTTGACCGACGTTCTCGCCCGTATCGCTGATCATCCCATCCATAAGATCGACGATCTTCTCCCCTGGCGCTGGACAAAGTAGCGCTTCACCCGCGCCGGGGCAGCACCTCAAACCGCGGCCATCGGCTGACGCTTACGGAGGATCCTGGGCGAGGTTGCACGAAGGTGCCGCGCCGTGGATTTGACCCCGCCGTCGATGAAGGCGTTGCGTGCCAGGATATCGGCACGAACCCTGCGGGACCTCGTCCGAGCGCGGGAGGGTGCAGCCGTCGCTGCTGATCGCTTCGGGCAGGTCAAAGGCGGCCTGCGAACCGAGCGCCCGCTGCAGGTCGTCCAGGTCGACCACACCAAGGTCGACATCATGCTGGTCGACGACGTGACGCGTGCCTGCATCGGACGCCCATGGTTAACCCTGGTGCTGGATGTATATACGCGGATGGTGGTCGGTCTGACGCTCTCGCTGGACCCACCGAGTGCGGCGGGGACGGCTCTTGCGGTGACGCAAGCCGTGTTGCCAAAGGCTGAGTGGCTCAAAGACCGGGCCATCCCCCTGCCCTGGCCGGCACACGGGCTGCCGGACCTCATTCATGTCGACAACGGAGCGGAGTTCCATTCGCGCGCCTTCGAGCGCGGTTGTCAGCAGTACGGTATCCGTATCGAGTACCGGCCGCCGGCCACGCCCCGCTTCGGCGGGCACATTGAGCGGCTGATGGGAACGCTGATGGGACGGGTTCACGCGTTGCCGGGTACGACTTTCTCTGACATCGGCGCGCGCGGCGACTATGCATCGGAGGCTCGGGCCGTGCTGAGCTTTCGTGAATTCGAGCGTATCCTCGTCTTGGAGGTGCTCCGCCCATATCACAACGAGGTCCATACGGTGCTCGGTCGCACGCCTTCGGCCGCCTGGCGTGAAGGGACAGCCGGTCATGAAATGCGCATGCCCGCGGATCCTGACGCGCTGCTCCTCGATTTTCTGCCTTTTGAGGAGCGCGCCGTGCGCCGTGAAGGAATACGACTGTTCAATGTGCTGTATCAGGATGGCGCCCTGGCTCATCTCGTGGATGCCGGTGGTGCCAGGTCGCGGGTGAAGTACGATCCGCGCGACCTTAGCGCCGTGTTTGTCGAACTTCCGGCAGGAGACCATATCCGCGTGCCGTATGCCGACCTGGGCCGTCCGGCGGTGACGCTTTGGGAGCACCGACTGGCCAGTAAACGGTTACATGAAGAGGGGCATCGTACCATCGATGAGCACGCCATTTTCATGGCAATCGAGGAACAGCGCAGCGTGCTCGCGCAAGCATGTGACCGCAGCAAGGCGGCCAGACGCGCCTTGGCGCGCTCTCCGGGCAGGCAGAAAAGCCCCGCATCGCAGCCGCCGCAGCACCCGACAGCAGCGGCCGACGATCCGGATGCCAAGGTACCCGTGATCACTGCGGACGACATCGCCAAAACGGAATTCTGGTCATGACCGGGCAAGTCGAAAGTCTCGGTGGCGTCGCGTATGGCCATCTTTTGCCTGATGCGCGCCCGTATGCAGTGCTGGATGACGAGACACGCATCAAGCGCGTGCGGGCGGAACGCTGGATCGATCACCGTGAAGCGTCGCTTGTCCTCTCACTTCTGCAGGAATCGTTGGAGCAGCCACTTCGCGAACGGATGGAAAACATCCTGTTGCTGGGTGAGTCGGGAATGGGCAAGACGATGATCTTGCGCAAATTCGAGCGGATAAATGCTCGGCCTTTTGATACAATAGCCGGTATCGAGCGTCGCTCTGTCGTCGTCGTGCGGATGCCGCACGAACCCACTGAGGCGGCGTTCGTAGACCAGCTTCTCGTCGCGCTGCGTGCGCCGCGGTCCGGTCCTGTCGGGCGGCAGCGTCTGCAGGAAATGCGTGATACCGCATTCCGCGTGCTGCGTGAGGTCCGCGCGCGGGTACTGGTCATCGATGAGATCAACTCCGTGCTTGTCGGCACGCCGCGCCAGCAGCGCCTGTTTCTTCAGCTGCTTCGCTTCCTGTCGAATGAACTCGCCATCGCGCTTGTCTGCGCCGGTGTGCCTGAGGCACGGCATGCATTACTTTCGGATTCGCAACTCCGTAGTCGGTTTACTGATGTCGAGCTTCCGCTTTGGCAGGCGGATGAAGAACTCCAGCGCTTTGTCAATCTCCTGGTGGCGGGCATGCCGCTGCGCCGGCCGTCACCGATCGACGCGCCCAAAGTGCGACGGTTGCTTGCGGAACGCACAGGCGGCGTGACGCTGAATGTGTCGAAGGCAATCGAGCGGGCAACGATTGCTGCGATCCGGACTGGCAAAGAATCCATCGACCTTGCCGCGCTTGAGGATGAAACCGTATGGCGCGGCATTACGGTGCAAAGATTGCCGCTTGGTTCGCGAGGCGGCCGAGGAGCGCGAACAACAGTTCCTTCCCTTTGAGGCAGAAGAATGCAGCCCCTCCTCATCGCGCCGCGTCCAAGGATGGGCGAAGCGATGTCGTCATGGGTACGCCGCCTGGCGGGGCGTTATGACATGTCATCGGCGGGATTCGTGAATGCTGTCTGCGGCGGGGAAGAGCCACGCTGCTGGGGGCAGCTCGACGATATTCTTGATACAAACGCCTGGCCGGAGCTGGATAAGAATCTGGCGCAAGCGACGCGGCTGGACACCGCTGCAATAGCAGCATTGCGGTCGATTGCATGTCAGCAAAATGCGGGGTGGCTCAGATCCTACCCGGCGTGGTGCAAGGGATGCTTCGGGGAAGACATCGTGCGCCATGGTGAGATTTGCTTCCGCTCCGCATGGCGCGTTGCGTCCTGCACTGTTTGTGCCTTCCATGGCAGTCTGTTGGAGAGCGCGGATCGGTGGTGGACCCGATACGGATCGGTTACAGACTCCGTGGCCGAGCTGCGTTGTTCCGAAGGACGCCAGCATTTTCTTCTCTATGGAACCGGCCTCCGGAATGACCGTCGGCCGCCTGCGAACTCACCTTCCGGCTGGGATGTCGTTGGAGGGGTCATGCTTGCGCCGGGCAGCCTCTCACGCGTGTTGGAGTTGGAGCTTGCTCTCGGCGATGTACTTGCCGGCCGCAACTCGCCGGACGGATGGGATTGCGCGATTCCAGACACCGCGCTGCCGGCCGTCTGCACCCTTCTTATGAACGCACTCGTTACGCGGGAAGCTACCCCCGGCACGCAGCCTATGCGTCTACTGTTCGCGCTTCTCGCATCTTGCGCGTCTATTCTTGAAGTTCTGTCCGGGCGGCCACCCATTCATACGCTGGTTCCCCGATGTCCTGCGGACTGGATCGGTTGCGAAACACCGGACCTTGGGGAGATCATGGCGTTCCTGGGGCCTGCGGCAGCAGAACGGCTTGCGGCCGGAGCCGCGGAGATTGGCGGCGCATTTGCCACGGCCACAGCGTTGGCACTTGATTGGGCACGTGTGGTCCGGGCCGCCGGACTGGAGGACGTAGAGGAGCAAGAGTGGCAACTGACGCTCGATTCCTCTGCGTATAAGGCCTTGGCGACAGTCAGGCAGGCCTGTGTCGAGGCTGGAGCGATATATAATTGGGGTTTGTAATCGGTCTTGTCGGTCGTATTCAGCGGAACCACCTGCCGGCTTCCTCCACTTCCTTATGCTTCCCATTTCGACCCCGGCGGAACCAACCCCGCCAGGCGCACGCGCCCGAGCAAAGCGGTCAGCGAGGCGGGCGCCCACGCGGCGCCTCCGCGCGGCGGACGGTGCCCGAGCCGCGCCAGTTCAACCCCGATCTCCGCCAGCGTCAGCCGCGGGCGGCCGGCGAGCAGAGCCGCAACGGCATCGCACGCCCGCTGCCGCGCCATCACACCTTTACGCGGCGTGCGCCGCGGCGCCGTCGCCAAAACCGCCGCATCCACCAAGCCCTCCGACACCAGAAACCGCACGGTGCCGACCAGCCGGCCTTCGGTGAACTTTCGGCTTCCTGCCGGCCGGGCCGCATTCACCGCCGCGGTGACTTCCGGCCAAGCCGTCTGAGGCCGCAGGCGCCCGACCACCGGCATCCAGGAGTCCATCTCAGCCGACAGACGCGCCAGCCGGGTCGCACGCCGCGAGGCCGCGATCTTGCCAAGAACCACCGGATCCTTGTCCCTCAGCCCGGGGTTCCCCCCGACCCTGCCCCGCGCCCGAGCAGCCCGCACGCCGGCAACCGTCCGCTCACGGATCAGACTCCGCTCGAACTCCGCCACCGCCCCCAGCATCTGTAGCACCAGCACCCCGCTCGGCCCTGAGGTATCGATCGGATCCGCGAGCGATTTGAAATGCGCCCCGCGCGCCCGCAGGGTCTCGACCACCTCGAGCAGATGCGACAGCGAGCGTGCCAGACGGACGATCCGCGCGACCACCAAGGTGTCGCCGCGCTTGACCCGTGCCAGCGCAGCGGCCAACTGCGGGCGCGCCCGGTCACCGCCGGAGGCGTGCTCCTCGAACAGTTCGTTGCAGCCGGCCGCGCGCAGGCTATCGAGCTGCGGGCCAAGGTTCTGATCGTCGGTTGAGACCCGGGCGTAGCCGATCAGCGCCACCGTCATCGAACTCCCTTAGCCACACGACAAAGCTCAATCATGCGGACAATACCCGATACCATGCGACACCTCGACATCGGAAGCCATTATTGACGTCATTAAGGGAACTTTCGCCGCGATTAAGGGACAAAATTGCCGCGATTAAGGACTCAAATCTCGCGCTGAGGAGATGCCAAGGGCTATTTGGTCGCGATTAAGGTCACGCGACAAACGCCATCGTTTCGCCTCCGCACGGCAGCCTAATCCCATCTTTCAGATCATGGAAGTTCCCATGAAACGGACGTTTCATAATGATATCCCCCGAAAGTCTGAACGGATTATACCGTCTAAGGGTTCGGCCAAGGCTTGCCTTGCGGCGCTTTAGAGAAAAGCTGCACGGCTACCAAAGACCGCCGTGGCTGGGGCCGGAGTGACACTTATCGATGCTTTACCGGTTCAAAGACGCTCAGCTTTCCGGCGCAAGACGAACATTTTCCGGTCCGACAGCCGGCCGAAAATACGCAGAGCGGGGCCAGTATGACGGATTCTCGATTCAAGAAGATATACTGGAGTTCTTCGCCCGCTGCTCTCCGGTACCGGATCGATGCTGACTTCCTGCCCCTGCCGCCGGGACCGCTAGTCGCTGTCGAAGCACGATTCCAGCGCTCCTGCCGTGGCGGGCAAGTCTTCGATCGCCCGCGCTTAGTCTTACCGGGCCGCTCCGGAGATCATCGCACCGTCGCGCGCCGAGAATTGGCGGCTATGATATGGCCAGCCGGCCATACGCCTAAGCATCTGCATAATCGATCGCGATTTCAAAAACGTTGTCGCCTGGACCATCGCCCGCTCGACCCGATCGCCACGCTCTTTCCTGCGGGGGCCTGCTTGACAGAGCAATTTTACCCATGCCGCCCCTACGCCCGGCCAGAAATGCCCAGTTTCGGCTTCCCGCAGTGGAATCTGCGACAATCCACGCCGGTGCGCACACCCGAGAGAGATCCCAGCCGGCACTCGGCATCAACCGCTGCCGCGACAGACCGGTCGAACAATGCTGTTCTGGCTGACGACCGGCGGAACCCCCCGTTCCGGAAGACCCCGCCGCGGATGAAACTGCTCGGCGGCAGCACAAGGCAGGATAGTTAACACTCGTAATCCTGTGATGACCAGGACGCCTTGGCGACGGCTGCTATCACCGGTTGCGGAGACGATCATGCGGGACTGCATCCCGTTATCGCACGGGCCGTTGTGTCCGGAACAGATTACGGAACTACCGGTTGACGTCGACGTAACCCCTAAGACGGAAATCGACTGTCGACCAACGCCGCGCACTTCGGCGATACCAGTATACCGGGGATCAAAAGACCCAGCAAAGCGGTTGGAGCAAGGGAGCGTATTCGTGGGTTCCTGCGTGGGCCAGCCTGGAAAAGGAGCGATCAGCGTCGCAGGAGGTTCGCACGACGGAAACAGCTAACTTGGATGCATCCAAGTTAGCAGCTTTCCTGTGTTAGGATATCTGGCGTCGCCGCAAGTTCCAGATTCGGCGACTGATTTGCCTTGGCGACATGGCTTCGGGTGGGCAACTTGGATGCATCCAACTTAGGATAGAATCCTCTTTCCATCTCCATCGATCCCTACTATCATGATCGAGCAAGGGATCGGGTCCCGCGCAAGGAGTCCTTAAACCCGTAACGCATAGTCTGAGGGACTGATGGGCCACGAAGGGGAAGGCGCCGGTATGTACCGCCTGATTGCGGATGTGTTGAGGTCCGCACAGAGGGTGGCCATCGAAACGGAGAACGCGCCCGATAAGCGAAAGCGGCTTCGGACTTTTTCCACGCAGGAAGTGTCAGCTTTGCTCGGCATAAAGTCCGGCGTCATAACGTCGCATGCGCGTGCCGCCGAAGAGCGAAACGGGGCCGCCCGCACTCGCCATACACTAAACGATATCCTCATTCTCCGCAAATCTCTGGCCGGGGATTCCGGTGACCTACGACTTCTTCCAGGTCGACGGATAGATCGCGGCGAGGAACTGGCAACGATCGTCTTTTCCAACTTTAAGGGCGGCTCAGCGAAAACCACCAGCAGTGTCCATTTTGCTCAATATATGGCCAGGGAAGGGTATCGCGTTCTCCTGATTGACCTCGACAGTCAGGGCAGCGCGACCGCTCAGTTCGGCATGGACCCCTCAACCGAAGTAGGTCTCGACAACAGCTTTGCGGCCTGGACTGCTGCGCGGGATGCGGAGCGAGAATTGCCCGCTTCGTCACTCTGCCAGCCGACCTATTGGCCATCAATCCATATCGTCCCGGCAGGCGCGATCCTCACGCAAGCTGAGGATTCGTTGGCAAGACGGTCGGTAAACGGTCGAGTTGAAAGCGTGTTGTATTTCGATGAACTAAAGGAATTCTTGAGGGCAACCGGTGATAAGTATGACGTGGCCGTCGTCGACACGCGACCCGACGTCAATATGCTTATGACAATCGCACTTCATGCTGCAACCGGGCTGATCGTGCCGTCTCGTGCAACCATGACCGATCTGGCCTCAACTGGCGAGTTCTTTGGCCATCTTGCCACCTATGTCGATGACTTCCGTAGCGCGTTCGGTCACGACCTCGGTACCCGATTTACCAGGGTGATGATCACCGCTTACGATCCGACAGACCGTAGTCAGGAAGCACTGGTCGACCTCCTTCGGGAGCGATTCGGGGATGCCGTGTTGCCCGGGGAATTTCTGCACTCAAGAATTATGGGTACCGCTGGTTTCGGTAAGGAGACCCTCTACGAGTATGAACCGACGACCGATCGAGTAGCTTACAATCGGGTTATAGCAAGCGCCAACGCGGTCAATCGGGCGATCGAAAGAGAAATTCGCAAAGGATGGGGCAGGGAGCCGAGTGAGCGCTCAACCAGCCGAGAGGTTAGTGCATGACGAAACCCCCGTCCCGCTTCGGCGCGCTGAAACAAGCCATTGAGGCAGGCACTGTCGAAGCAACCGAGCACACTGTCGCGGAGAAACCAGCCGCCCCAATCGGCGCGGGCGTTCATAGACCCGCGCTCGCACTGGGTTCGATGGTAGAGACCATGCGGGAGCGCATCAGCCGACTCGAGAACGAGCTTGCGCATACAAGTTCCACAAATCATGGCCTCGTCGCGGAGCTCGAACGAACCCGCGCGCTCAGTGAAAAGGTCACGGATGACGATGACGAATTTGTCTTTCTCCAGGTGGACGCGATTACGGATCGTCTGCCCCGAGACCGCCTCCGTGGCGGCACAACCGGCAAGGAGTTCGACGATCTCCTTGCCGACATTGAGAAAAATGGACAGAACGACGCGATAACTGTGCGAAGGGCGAGTGACGGCAGTTTCGAGGTTGCCGCCGGCAGGCGCCGTCTCGAAGCATGCCGCCGGCTACAGCGATCCGTCCTCGCCCGTGTGCGGCAACTCGATGACCAGGCGATGCTTCGCATCCAATTCTCCGAGAACGAGCGTCGCGCGGACGTATCCGCGCTCGAGCGCGCCCGCTGGTTCTCTGACGTTCAACGCCAACTCCGGATCGCTGCAAAAGAAATAGCCAGCCAATTTGGTATAGATCCCTCGACCTTCAGTCTCTATCTCCGGCTCGCAAGATTTCCAGATGAAATCCTTGATCGGTTAATAGAACCGCGACGCCTAGCAGTGGTTCCCGCGCGCCGCATCATGGAAAAAATCGAAAACGACGCCGAGGCCCTTCAGCGGATAATCGATGCTCTCGATGCTCATCGGCAGTCCGCCAACCAAGACTGTTCGATAGAGGATCCAGTAGCGCAGATCGACGTGCTAATGCGCGCTGCAGAGGGAAGAGAGGAAGGACGCGCAGGAAAGCGCCACCCAATACCGGAACGTCGGCATATCGTGGACCGAGGCCGCCGGATAGGGACACTTACGCGCAACGGCGGCCAATGGGTCTTTCGGTTCGCAACATCGATTCCGGATAATGAAGTCCAGCAACTCGCCGAGCGGCTGGCCAAACCGATCACTCGTCCGGACGATACGGTTGACGACGTGGCGGAAATAAAGGCCTCAACGAAGGGATAAGTAGGGGGCGGCGATCCTCGGTAGTTGGCTCAGCACACTTCATCTCTCCCTCGTCAGTTCCAGAAGTGCTACGCCCTCGGATCAAAGGTTCGCGAACGTTGAGATTGGTTGGCCCTGAGCGGATCGTTGTTGTTTGGCGTGCGACATGGCGTCGTATGTATCGCGGCGTGATCAACGCCTTTCGAATGGCACGAAAGCTAACGCCTCCCGGTCACCCGGCGCGGGGATTCTGCCGATGAGATCCCGCCTACGTGAGGTAGGCGACTCGTGCTCCGGTCGGGGATTCTGCCGATGAAGCGGCGCACCTGCGCCACAGCCCTGAGCCTTTGTCTGACACCGGGGACTCTACAGAGATACGGCTCAGGCGCCACTCCGATTGGGGACTCTACCGATAGACCTTTGATGCCCGCGGTGCGGGCACCGGCCAAATCTCGATGCGGGGACTCTGCCGATAGGATACCGCAAAGGCTCAACACGGGTATCGGCGAGGACATGAGCGATTTTGCCCGACAAGCCGGGTTCCGTCATAAGGCGGCATCGCTGATTTCGGCCATCGGGGATTCTGCCGATACGCCGGACCGGGGGCGGCCGAGTCGCTCGAAATTCTATCCACACGCCGACCGGGGATTCTGCCGAGAGGGGTGGGGAGTCTGGCGATGCCCATCCACGGAAATCCGCCATTTTTCGGTAGTTATCCTGGGGATTCTACCGAACAAGCTAATAGTAGCTTCTTCAAATATTTTCCTAATAGCCTCCTCGGCAGAATCCCCAGCGACACGGTGGACGATTTCAAGCAAGCATGGCTCGTGAGAGGTGTTGGGGGACCGATGGGAGAGGTTCACGATCTATTGGAGACGCTCGGAAAGCGAGCTGCGGTGGAACAGAACGTCGCGCCCAGAGACGTTCTGGAAGCTGCGGCGTTTTACATGGCTGACGAGGACAACGCGCTCTCCTTTGCCTATGCGGGTTGGGCGCAATGTGCTTTGCCGCATCGTCGTATCCCGATAGATCAGCCTTGGGAGGTGGTCTCAGGAAATATGCGGCTACTGGTGGAACCAGGTCGCCGACCAACCGGCAAGGACGGGGAAGGACCGATGGTGCTTGCCGGCGTACCGTTCGGAGCCTATCCTCGGCTGATCCTGATTTATCTACAGACGCAAGCGCTCCGTACCAACAGCCGCGAAGTTGAGCTGGGCAATTCTTGGCGTGATTGGATGGGTCGTATCGGCGTATCTTGGGGCGGGAACACCGGAAAAGCGGTTCGCGAGCAAGCGGAACTACTGAGCAGATGCCGTCTCACGTTTCACATCGCGGGCAACGGCCGCACCGGACTGGTCAATCAGAGCATTGTTGACCGCGCAATATTCCTTGACACACCACAGAGCGGACGCCAGGGTCGGCTATCGCTGGAGTCCGCAAAACTTAGCGAGCAGTTTTTTGAGGCGCTGAAACAGCATCCAATCCCGCTCGAAGAGTCCGCAATCCGAGCATTGGCCAACAACTCGGCAGCACTGGACGCCTACATCTGGCTGGCTTATCGGCTTCGGTCACTTAATGCACCTCGTACTGTGACATGGGCGGCGCTGAAGGCACAGCATGGCCCCGCGTATAAGCATTTGCATCATTTCAAGCCGGATTTCGTAAAGGTTCTCGCGATGGCCACGGCGGTTTATCCGGAGGCCAAAATAGAAGTCGTCGACCAAGGCGTTATACTGAAGCCGAGCCGCCCACCCGTCGCCCCGAAGCAGATCGGCGGTAAGACGGGCCATCGCTAGAATCCCCGACAATCAAGGAACGATTCGTCCGAAGGATCCGTGGCTGGCAACCTCCAAGCGCGATCTTCACCATTGCCGCCAATGGTCAACGAACACCGGAAGCGGATCGCGGCAAATTCGATGCCGGCTTCCGGCAGGAAAGCTGTCAGGAATTGCAAGTCTGGCCGGAGATAGCGCTCAAGCAGGCAGACATAGATACCCGTGAAAATCGGACCGTGCCCATCAGACCGACCGACCGTCCGAGTGAGTTTTCACCGCATGGGCCAATTCGTGCAACAAGCACCATGACGGATTCTGCTCGCCGATCCCTACCGACAGCCGGTCAGCGCGGCCGATCGTTCTGGACGCCTGACGAGGGAGTCGCTCCGCCGCCGGAGGGTAGCGCAAACCCACGTCCGACCAGATCGCATCGACCATGGCGTATGCAGCCGGGAAGGGCAGGGTCGTTCCAGGAGGTTTGCCTTGACGCCTACCGATGCTGCTGCAAGGGCTGCACGACGTATCGGCCGAGTGCGATCACCGGATCGGTGCTGGAATTCAAAGCCGCCGATTGCGTCGAACCGGTCGTACCGGGTGCGAACGATTTGATGGCGCGGGCCAACAAGCTCACCAGCGCCGACCTACAGAGCTGCGTTTGTCGGACAGCGAACACGCGGTGTATGTCACGACCAGCGACATCGATCAGGACGGCGCGGTCCGGCCCTGGAGCAACGTGCGGTATGTCGGCTCGCTGGTCGCCGCCATCGGCGATATCATCGAGCGGCACGGGATCGACACCGGGTTCCTTGCGCCGGCCGCAACCTTGGTTGCCAAGGCGACCGTTCACCCATCGGCGGAACCACCAGCGACCCGGATCGGACCGCTATGTCCGAAGTGCAGACAGCCGGGCCTTGTGCGCGAAGCCGGATGCTTGAGTAGCGTCCATTGTGGTGGTCAAAGTACAACTTGGCAAACGTAGAGTATCCCGGACTATGAACCCGAGGTCGTGTCCTTTCCGAGCGAACGCATTGTTCAGCGGTGCAACTTGTGCGGCTGAACTCCCCTGCCATCTCGTTCAGTCCAGGCGCTCGGCCTTGGCCAGGAGTTGCTGAACGGACGAGCGATGCCAGCGAGTACCGCCGCGCGGCGTACGCTCGCGCATGGCCTCCAGTTGCGAGGCGATCTGCTGCAACGCACAATCGGGTGATGCGGTCTTGATGCCGGCGACCAGGCGGATCAGCCGATCCGTGCCGCCCTGCGGCGGCGCGCGGTCCAGCAAGCTCGCCTCAACAATGCCTTCCGCGGCCAGCCGGCGCACCGCGCGGCGCAGGCGCTCCACCGTCCAGGTCATGCCTTATGCCCGGCCGCTGGTTCAGCACCCGTGCGACATACCCCCCAGGGCTGGGCCGGGCGCATCCGCCGCACCATCGGCAGCCAGGTGTCGAGCTGCGCCAGGACGCCATTGAGCCAGGTGGCGTTGCGCTGCGCCTGGATTTTGCGGATCGCCGCCGGATCGCCCGCCCGTAGGCCGGGATTGCCGCCGACGCGGCCGCGTTTGCGCGCCGCCAGCAGGCCGGCCTTGGTGCGTTCGGCGATCAGCGCCCGCTCGAGCTGGGCCACCGCGCCTAGCACCTGCAGCGAGAACATCCCCTGTGGCGTCGTGGTGTCGATCGGATCGCGCAGGCTGCGGAAAAACGCCCCCTGCGCCGCCAGTTGCTCGATCACCGCAAGCAGATGGCTGACCGAGCGCGCCAGCCGGTCGAGCCGGACCACGACGAGGGTTTCGCCGGCGGCGATGTCGCGCAGCAGGCGCGCCAGCACGGGGCGGGAGCGATCGGCGCCGGAGGCGTGTTCCTCGTGCACCGTGATGCAGCCGGCGGCGCGCAGTTCGTCGGTTTGCGGGTCGGTGCCCTGCTCCTGGGTGGAGACGCGGGCGTAGCCGATCAGGCGTCCGGCGGCGGCGATTTTCCGGGCTTTGGGCGGCATGGACCGGTATCCGGCAGGGTTCAGGAACGTTTGTACAAACGTAGAAGTCATATGTAAACGGTCGTTTGATCAGGTGGCCGGGTCCGGGTCCGCGGCGGGCTGCCACGGCCCGGTCGTCGGCGCGGGGCAGGGGAGGGGACCAACCCGGCCGGCAGCGGCCGAAAATCCTCGCGTACCCAGGTGCCTTCGGCGCCGCCGATAGCCCCGGCATTGACCGGAAATCGGCCTTCTCCGCCGATTCCCGCATGATCCGGGGCCGCGGTTCGACGGGAATTGGCCAACCCGCGATCTGGGATAGTCTTCCCCGGGGCGCCACAGCGGTCCGGTGCGACCGGCGGCAGGCCTTAAATTCTTATCACGCCTTTCAATGCCTTGCCATAGTCGGCTAACGCGTTTAAAAAGTTCGTAGAATCGACGCGGAGGGCGGACAATCAGAGAACCGCAGATCGCAGCAGACGCAGAATGGCGTCCACGCCGACAGATGGTCAGTCCGAAGACGCAGCAGCTTCATGCGCTGGACCGGGCGGCATTCATCCTTTGGCCGTTGGAGGGCATCGATGGTCAATCCTTGGTCGTGCCTATGACCTTGTCGACGATCCTGTAGACGGCCGGCGAATGCGCGAAGCTGGTTAGGAACCAGCAGGCGCCCATGACGGCAGGTCCGATGATGAAGGTCCTGAAGGGCATGTCTGTGGTCAGATACAGGAAGACAAAAAGGAGAGTGAAAGCGGCGATGATGGCATACCCGGCAAA
>NZ_CAJATU010000157.1 GCF_903944925.1 uncultured Rhodopila sp.
CTACTTGACCGACGTTCTCGCCCGTATCGCTGATCATCCCATCCATAAGATCGACGATCTTCTCCCCTGGCGCTGGACAAAGTAGCGCTTCACCCGCGCCGGGGCAGCACCTCAAACCGCGGCCATCGGCTGACGCTTACCCACGTCGAGCCGCCCTCATCGCTGACCGTCGCGGCGGCCCTGCGGAACGCCTTCGCGCCGAAGCTCTACATGCTCCAGCGTTGGCCTCAAATCGGGCGGCCGTGGGTTGCCTGGGGCATGCCCCAGCTGATCATCCTGGACAACGGGTTGGAGAACCATGCGGTCTTCCTCCAGGAGGCGTTGGAGGAACTGGATGTGCAGTGGTTCTACGCGCCGCCCCGAACCCCTGAGTTCAAGCCGCATATCGAGCGCTGGTTCCTCACCGTAGCGAACGATTTTTCGGGCCGCCTGCCGGGCCGGACGGGCTCAAATCCGCAGGACAGGGGCGACTATGACACCGAGGGCATGGCCTGCATCGCGCTCGCCGATGCCGACGAGCTGCTGCATCGCTGGGTGGTCCTCTACAACCTGGCCTTCCACCAGGGCATCCGCGACATTCCGGAGCGGCTGTGGCTTGAGAAGACCGCCGAGTTGGAAGTCGCGCCGATCGACGACATCGGCATGCTCGACATCGTGCTGGGCGAATATGCGATTCGCACGCCGACCAACAAGGGCATCTTCCTCGCGGGGCTGCGCTATGGCGACCTCGGCGACAACCGTCCCGTTGAGCTGATTCGCACCCGGGCCGGGGCGGCCAATCTCGGCAAGGTGCGCATCCGCTTCGACCGGAACGACCTGTCCCACATCTGGCTGCAGGACCCGCTGACGAAGGAATACCACTGTGTGGCCTCGCTCGACCCGCAATACACCTCCGGTCTGACGCTCGCCCAGCACCGGATGATCAGGCGATATGCCGTCGAGCGGGCGGGCAAATACGTGAGTATCCACGAACTTTGCGTCGGCCGGGACGAACTCCAGCGGCGCATCAGCGCGATGTGCGGCGACGAGGGCGTCACCGCGCGCCGGGCGGTCGCGATGTACAACGGCATCGGGTCGAAAGGTTCCTGGGCGGACTTCTACCGTATGGCCGAGGCAGAATACGGTAAGGACCGCAACGAAAACATGACGCGTTCCATCGCGCGCCTGCTCGAGGCTGAAATCGACGACGAAATTCCCGGGGGCATTCCGGTCGCGTCCGTAAAAGGCGCTCGCCCTGCCGCGGGGGCCTACCAGGCAGCGGCGCAGCCCGCCGGGGAAGACACCGTAGCCGAACCGATGCCCGAACCCGCCCGGGAGCAGCCAGCGGTGGAGCGGACAACTCCGGAGGAGGATGAGCAGTCCAGGGTCGCCGCCCTGCGGAAGCGCATGTCCGACCTCGGCACTGACGTGGAGGGTTTGTGATGACCGACTTCGAGGCAGACATCGCGGCGCGTCAGGCGCGCCTCGCGAAGGTCTACGTGAGCACGCCGAAGGTGAAAGAAGCCATCAAGCTTATCGACGATGTGCGCACCGGCGAGAACAGGCCCAGTGGCGGTGTCATGTGCGGTGTCATCACCGCCGACTCGGGCTGGGGCAAGAGCATGATTCTGGATCGCTACGCTGCCCGCGCCGATGCCCAGCCTGATGGCGTCAGGCTTCCCGTCGTCAAGTTCAAGATGCCGCCGCGGTTCAGCTTTCCGGCGCTTGCGGTCGCCGCGCTGAAGGCTGTGGGAGCCAAGCCGTTTCCAAGGAAGGAAACCTTCGATGACATGTGGGAGCGGTTTGCCCACTACCTGAAGGAAAAACAGACGGAAGTTATCCTGATTGATGAGTCGAACCATCTGGTCGACCGGAAAAGCCGTCAGGCGGTGATTCCGTATTCGGCGACGGATGTGTTCAAGTCGGACATCCTGGATGAGGCGAAGGTGCCGATCATCTTCGCAGGGCTGCCGGTGACCCTGGAGATGTTCCAGATGAACCCGCAGCTTGAATCACGTCGGCACGACACGGTGTCCATCGTCGCTTACGACGCCGACGACGTTTCTTCGTGGCAGCGATTCAAAGTGCTTATCATGGCCTTTGAGATTGCCTCCGGCTTCGGCAACGCTGTCCTGTCCGAGGATGACGGACTGCTCCGGCGGCTCCACGTGGCCACCAACGGCGGAAACCACAACGCCGTCTACAAGCTCCTGGTGGAAGCCACTGGCGTCGCGGTAAGGCGGCAGAGCAAGGGTTTCAACCAGGACGTCCTGGCGACCGCCGCCGCGAAGCGGGCGGATCTGCGCAACAAGGATTGGGTCAACCCGTTCACTGTGGACAACCTTTCACAGATTGCGCGGATGCCTGATGAGTCCCGGGTCACGACGCTGCACAAAAAGAGCGGGCGGAAGCTTCTGGGGGCAAGGAAATGACCACCCTGCCGCTCATCCTCCAACCGCCGCCCCGGGCGGACGAGAGCGTGCGCGGCTTGGTCGTTCGCCACGCGGAGCTGAACCACTGCACTGCCGACATCATGTGTTCCTGGCTGGGCTTGCCCGCCATGGGACAGCCGCTGGATGTCCACCCTGAAGCGGCGGCGGCGACAATCCCGATGGATGTCCATCGCCTGGGTGACATGGGCTTCGGTTCGGACGGCATAGAGGCGTTCCTGGGCTATCGTGTGCCCGTGACGGCGATTGCCCGGAAGCTGATGCGCTTCTGCCCGGACTGCTTCGCCGAGGCTCACTATCATCGGCGAATCTGGGAGCATCGGCAAATCGACGCCTGTCCCATCCATCATCTCAAGTTGGTTTCCGCCTGCCCGTCCTGCGAAACGCAAACGGTCTGGAAGCGCGGGCAACTGACGGCCTGCGATTGCGGGCAGGACCTGATTGAGGGCGCGACACGTATTCCCCTGGAGGATTGTATTGGCGTCGCCGCCATCTATCGGCTGTGCGGCGTGGTCAGCGACGGACCTGTGCTGCCCGCCAGTTTCGCCAGCCTGCCGCTGCAGGAACTCATTGACCTGCTCTACTTCCTCGGCCGCATGGAGATGGTTCTCGTCCAGGGCAATGAGGCTGGTTTTGGCGCGCTGAATATGCTCCGGGATGGCCGCGTGCTGAACCATGGTGTGCGTATTGCCATGGGTTGGCCCGATGCGTTCGGCCAGCTTGCCGACCGTGTCCGGGCTGCGCGCGACCACGGCAAGAGCATTTCCGTCCAGTATGGTCACCTTCACCGTTTCATCCATGGTTGCGGTAAGGCCGCTTACGCGTCGTTTCTGCGGGATGCCTATGCTGAGCATCTTGCCCGCCGCGGGGATGTCGTCGGCCGCGCGTGGCCGACTTTCCTGGACCGCCCAGACGGGGCCGGTGGCGATGCGATGACGCGGGGCGAAGTTCGCGGGCATCTCGGTATCGGCGCAAAGTCCTTCGCCACGCTTCAGCGGACGCCGATGTGGGACAAGGTGAGACCTGTGATGTCCGGCCAGCGCGGCACCCCCCAATATGCCTCTGCGGATGTGGCGGCGCTGAAGAAACGGCTGAACAGGCTGGTTTCCCCGTATGATGCCGACCGGATGCTGAGCGTCGGCAGGGGCAAGGCGCAACAGCTCATCGAGGCGGGGCTGCTCCCGGTGGTCAACTGGAACCGCCGGAACCGTCGTGGCGAGGGACGTTCGTTCGACCGCGCCGATGTCGAAGCCCTGCTGCAGCGCGCCCGGGAATTCGCGCTTGGCCAACCGCCGCGCGAGGGGATTTCGTTCACGACGGTGCGGATTATGGTCGGGCAGCGACCTCTGATTGCTTTCCCGGATGTTATCAGGTGCCTCGTGACCGGGAGGCTTCGTGGCCACATCGCCAATCCCGGAAACTTTGGTTTCTCCGCGTTCGTCTTTGAGGAAGCCGATGTGCGGGAGGTGCTGAACGAGCTGGTCCGCCAGAGCCAGAAGCAGGATCTGACGTTGGGGTAAGTTGTTTGCCATCCCAGGTTTTCCGTCGCGCTCGGTATCTGCGGTAAGCGGTCTCAAAGTCTGTTTGTGACGAACATGCTATTACGACACGATAATCTCCGCCTCGCCAGATCTGATTATCTCGCCGAATAACAGGTCCGAAATCCCGACCTCTCCGATGGGTCCAACTTTTCCATAAGCACTGCCGTCGCCGCTGCGCATGCTCATGAACCCTTCTGCAACAGTGTAATGGCCCCTGTAGGTAACGCCATCAACCACTTTGAGGATTGTCGTAGTCTGTGGCGTGCTTTCAGGCGATTTTCTTCTCATAGCAATATTCCCTTCTTGGATAGGACTGCCCAGGTTGACGTATAATAAAGTCAATGTATACGTTGAATTGTGTATCCGACGGCATGGGGCGAGGATGTTCGGCGGTCCTGGCTGCCCTCCAACGATGCTTCCCATGTGTTTAGCGCTGCCAGTGCCTCGTCGGCAGTTGGAACTCCAAGCAGATACGTGTCGGCGACAACCTTGATTGCATCCTGTTCGACGGTGCGGATTATGGTCGGCCAGCGGCCGATGATCGCCTTCCCGGATGTCATCAGATGCCTCGTGACCGGAAGACTTCGAGGCTTCATCATCGGTGTCGTCTCTTCTGCACACTGGGCGGTTGAAGGCAAAAGGACGCGCCAGGATTTTTATTGCTCACCCTTGGGTTTGATCTCCGTCGGCTGAGGTTTCGGGATTTTCAAGAATCTTGCGTTTCAGGAACGCTGTGGGTCAATTTTGACCATGACAGTGTGCCGCTAGGCGTGCCGATCACCAAGGACAAGGTCTTGGCCGGGGCGGCAGAGTGATTGGTGCAGGGGCCGGGCAGCGGAGAAATAAATGGCTACGACATCTACCATAAATTCATGCCCTCATCAAGACACGAAGACACACAACGCAGAAATTGACAGTCTATTACCGGAAGAATACATTGCGTTTTTCCGGGGAAATCCACGTTCGTTATCACACGAGTTCGTAGAGCTGATGCGCGCGTCACCAAGACCTCCAGATGACCCTTTTGAATCGGCTGGAACAATTGCCCGGCGCGCTTTTGGCCAAAGTTTTGACCATTGCGCGTGGAACACAACGGTCGGGAGGATTGCCAAGCCGCTCTGCCAATCAATCGGGCTTGAAGAATTGCCG
The DNA here is from genome assembly GCF_903944925.1 of uncultured Rhodopila sp. Lineage (GTDB taxonomy): Bacteria > Pseudomonadota > Alphaproteobacteria > Acetobacterales > Acetobacteraceae > Rhodopila. Next base: position 5,120 of record NZ_CAJATU010000157.1, read on the forward strand.
GTTTTTCGTTCATTTTGCACTGATGCCTCCGCCAAAGCATTCGGCAATGGCGTTTGGTCAGATGTATTAGTAAACTTCCATCGAGACAACAAAAATAAGAGATGGCTTTTGCGGTTGCGTCCAGCATTAGTTGATGCGTTGATTCAACTTAATGTCATTACTAAGTCCTGCTTCACCAAAGCTGTCGCGTTGGACCAGGATGATGCTAATGTTGCGCCATCGATTATAGCTATTTCTAGCGGAACACGCGCGTTTGAAGTGGAACACATTGCCAGGATGGTGGACCTAATTTGCGGCCGTGTAACTAACAGCGATAAGAAAACTATTGTCGTTAGTCCGACGAGGACTGCTGGCAATAGAGAGTCCGTGAAAAACACGATTCGCAGCAAGCTATTGGCTCAAAATAATTTGTGTTACCTATGCGGCGGCGAACTTCAAATGAGTTCTATAAATCCTATGCTACAACCATCACCAGACCGCATCGACAGCAGTTGCGACTCCTACGGCGAAAAGCGACCCCAAGCAGCTGCCCCCGACACGCTTCTTTGAGCGCCAGATACCGGGCGGTGACGGCGACTCCGTCGAGGTCGAAGTCGAGGATCTCGAATCCATCCTGGACGAATGCATTGGCGCAGGCATCCCGTCCTTCGAACTCAAATGGCATTACCGCAGCCGCCATGAGAGCCTGATCGCGTTCTCGAACCAGGCATATTACGGCGGCCGTCTGGTTACCTTCCCGGCTCCGGTGACCGAAGACAAAGCCGTTACGTTCCGGCATGTCCCCGACGGGGTCTATGCCCGAGCCGGGGCGAGAACCAACCGCGCCGAGGCGACTGCGCTGACGGCTGAAGTGGTCGCGATGCTGCAGGGTATGCTCACGGGTGGCCGCCGACGGACCATCGGCATCGTCACCTTCAACTCCGAGCAGCAGTCCCTCATCGAAAACTTGCTCGATGACGCCCGGCGACAGGACCCGCGCCTCGAACCCTTCTTCTCGGAGGAGGATTGCGCCGAACCCGTTCTCATCAAGAACCTGGAGAGCGTTCAGGGCGAGGAGCGGGACGTCATGATGTTCTCGCTGACCTACGGTCCAGACCAGACTGGCCGCGTGGCGATGAACTTTGGGCCTCTGAATCAGGCCGGGGGCGAACGCAGGCTGAATGTCGCCATCACGCGGGCACGCGAAGCGCTGATCGTGTTCGGCAGCCTGCGCTCCGAACACATCGACCTCTCCCGCACCTCAGCGATCGGGGTGGCGCATCTGAAGCAGTTCCTGGATTTCGCGACGCATGGAGCCAGGGCGTTCGCAAGGGCGGCGACCGGGCCGCTCGGAGACCACGAGAGTCCTTTCGAGGCGGCCGTCGCTGAACGGCTTAGCGCCAAGGGTTGGATTCTCCACCCGCAGATTGGCGTCTCCGGGTTCCGCATCGACCTGGGGGTCGTTGACCCGGATGCGTCCGGTGCGTTCCTGGCCGGGATTGAATGTGATGGCGCGACATACCACCGCGGAGCGACTGCCAGGGACCGCGACAGGTTGCGGCAGGTCGTCCTGGAGGGTCTTGGCTGGCGCATCCTGCGGATTTGGTCGACCGATTGGTGGACGAATGCGGCTCGCGAGTGCGATCGGTTGCATGCGGCTTTGCAGGCGGCGCTTGCCGAGAAGCGTGCCAAGACCGCTGTTCCCGACCTTGACCAATCGGCGGATGTTCTCGCGGAAGATGAAGGGGAGACAGCGCACGATGTGGCGGACGACGAAATTGCAACGGACCCGTTTGAACAGTCGGGACAGCCTTCTGTGTTGTCCGAAGATAACGCTCGCCCCGATGCGTCGCATTTTTACGAGGATGAGTATCGGGAAACGTTACGTGTCATCGTATTGAATGAAATCGTCCGATGGGGGCCAATCAGACTGGATCGGTTGACCCAGCGGGTGGCACGAATTCACGGGTTTCAGCGGACTGGTCGGGAAATCCAAGACCGGGTCTCGGCGTCGATACCTGGCAACTGCCCGCGAACCAAGGAAGCTGCTGGCGAGTTTGTTTGGTCGCAGGATGCCGACCCATCGGGTTGGGACTCCTTTCGAACGCCGGAGGAAGGCGAAACGCGTGATCCAAACGAGATAGCGACGCAGGAACTGGTTGCCCTTGCCCGGAAATGTTCGTCCGGCAATCAGGAACAGGACGAGGTGCTGCTGGCGATGAGGGATGCCTGTGGCCTTCAGAAGCTTCGTGAAGCATCTCGGGAGAGATTCCTGGATGCACTTCGCCTGCTTACAGGCGGATAACATGATGAGATTGCAGCAGGGCTTGAGGGGAGTCCCTCGGTGTGGTTGGCATGCTTTTTGACACAGAAGGCTATTCAGTTTCCTTGCGCCGAAGTTGTATCTCGGGAGCATTGGAGACGGCTGAAATGCAAATCGCCGCAGCAGGAAAACCTGTCCGTTTCGGCGGCAATTTTTGAGAAGGTATTATGGCAGGCATCGGTCATTACGCGGTGGAATTCCTCAAAGCGCATCCCGGTCAGCGATACACGGCTCGTGGAATCGTCGTTGAAGTGCTCCAGAGCCATAAGGCCGACTTCTCGGCCAAACGTGCGGCGCTCGCAAAGTCCAGACCCGAACTGCAGTTTGAGCAGCAACTTGTGGCCGAGCTGGCGCAACGCCCGGCGCTGCAGAAGCGGATGCCAAATCTCATGACCGATGAGTCCGTGCGGCCGAAGCTATTTTACTGGGCCGACAAAGGTGATTTGCCACCGGAACTGATAGTGGGCGCGAAGAATTCCACAGGTTCCGTCGACGACCCGATGGCGCACGCCGAGCACGCTCTTTACGAACCAATACGGCGGTTCCTCCACACCGAGTACGACATGCTTTCCGTTCGCGTTGATGAAAAGACTTCCAAGAACAACCGGGGACCCAGAGGCAATCAGTGGCTTCACCCCGATATCGTTGGCATGCTGCCCAAGGGGGTCCACTGGCAGACTGAGGACCTTCAGTGTGCCCAGTCCTTTGGGTCTGAGGTCATCGAATTGTGGTCTTTCGAGGTCAAGGTGGAGATTACCGCAAGCAATCTTCGCGAATGTTTTTTTCAGGCCGTCTCGAACAGCAGTTGGGCGACCTATGGTTATCTTGTTGCCGCGTCCGTTTCGGGAAAGGAGACCTGGGACGAACTGGAGATGCTGTGCGCAGCACACGGTATTGGGTTCATGCGCTTCCAGCCTGACTGTCCGGCGGAAAGCCGCGTAGCTATACCGGGTAGAAAGCGCAGCCAGATTGACTGGAATACGGTTGACCGCATCGCTTCTCAAAATCGCGACTTTCAGGAATATGCACGACGGGTTTCCGCATATTTGCGGAGCAGTTACCTTGATACGAAAAGTTGGGGGCTTTAGTTGGCGTGGGCTCGACATATCAGGAGATCACCATGAACTGTTAGCCGCAGACCGGTTTGTACGGCTTACTGGCCAGTATAGAATACCACGCTCTTGTAGCACTTCGCCCGCGAATGGAACCCGAGATGGTGCGCCGGACCATTACCGATGATGAAATCGCCTTGATCAAGGCGATGGTGGAGCGCGGCATGAAAAACCGTGACATCCAATTTTTCTTCAACCGACCAAACCGAGCGGTGAACTCAGGCCGCATTACGGGCATTGGAGACGGTACCTACAGCAACTCCGCTGACATAGCGCGAGCGTCGGACGACGAACTGGAGGCATTCTTGGAGTCGCGAACCCCGTCGACCGATATCCCACTGGTTGTCACGGCGGCTAAGTTTCAGGCTTCCGATCCATTGTCGCAGCACACGTTGCGCGGGATGTTCTCAAAAGGCCCGAAAGGCGTATGGCACCTACATGCCGGTGAGACGGACCAAGCCGAATGCAAGCTCAGCTTCGGCTTGAAACATCCCGCAGCATGGATGCGAGCGGTCGCCGCCTTTGCGAACAACCGAGGTGGCTACGTCTTTTTCGGTGTGCAGGACAAGAATGCCGCCGAACCCCACCGGGTCGTCGGATTAAACAACGATGATTTCGCCAACACGGACCCGGCGGAAATAGCGAAGAGGTTGCGAAGCACGTTTGACCCGACGCCCAGGTTCCAAACGATTGTCACACTCATTGGGACGGCGAAAATTGGTGTGCTCTATGTCGAGCAGCACCCGAGTCGGCCCGTGATCGCCACGAAGAACGAAGGTTCCGGCGGCGAGATCAAAGAAGGAGACATTTTCTTTCGTTATCCCGGGCAGTCCGCGCGGATCAAGTACGCTGACTTGCGAGCCATGCTGGATGCCCGCGATGCACAAGCCCGCGCCGATATTCTGCCTATGATGGAGCGTGTTTTGGCGCTGGGTCCGACCCGAGCGATGGTAGCCGATCTGGAAGACGGGCGGCTGATGGACGGCAAAAATGTCATCGAACTGGACGAAGACATCATCAAGAGGCTCCATCTAATCAAGGAAGGCGAATTTAACGAGAGGACCGGAGCCCCGGCCCTTCGCCTGATTGGCGATGTGAAAACCGCGGCACCTGCCGCTGTCCCTGCCACGGTCAAAAAGGGCTTGGTGACCCGGGCTGACATGCAACAGGATTTCCTGTCGGGCAAACTGACCGCTGAACCGCTTGACTATGTCCGATGCGCCATAGAGGTGTCCGGAAACGATTGGCTTCCGATCCGCTACTTTGCCTGCCGTGCAGGGCTTTCAAATGCGGATCTACTCGCCTTCATCATCGATGACGGGTCAGCCATTCCGACGCAGAAGGAACTCTACCGGAAACGGCTCGCTTCACCTGATGCCGCTTGCACGAAGGCGAAGGGGCCGCAGGCGGACATGCTGAGGCGCATCCTCGCAGGCGAGGATATCGATCCGAAGGACATTGCAGAAGCACGGCTTGCATCGACCGCCGTTCAAGGTGTCCCCCGGCCTCTGCCCATCGAGCCGACCCGGATTCTCGCTCTGCTTCGGCGATGTGCTGCGCTAATTGCGACGGGCTCCGATAAATCTGCAAAATCGGCGCTCCGAAAAGCGATAGCGCGGTTGGACGAAGTTATGCCAGCGTGACTCGTGACGATCGATAGTCGCGCCATCTGACGCAACCTATCAGACGAAGCGGCGGAGAGGGCGTTCATGCCATCTCCGCCGTAGATGAGTTAACCTGATTGCTGCTTCCGCTTGGCGAGCATCCGCTTTATGGCATCCAGGTCGCCGTCAATCAGTCCGGCGATAGTTCTGTCGTCTTCGCCGGACTTGATGACCGTCGATTCGTCGCTTTCACAGAACTCCACCGTGACATCGGGATCTTCGTCACCCAGGTCCAAAGACGACAGACTGAACGCTCGGTCCACGTTGCGAGGCAGCTGGTCATCGGCACCGCCGTCGCCGCGTCCCCTGAGATATTCGAATGCCGAGTTGTGCCGATGGATACGCTCCTCGAACAGGAGACTGGCCACAGTTATGATCATTCTCTCGTCCCCATTCTCGCCATGTAACCCTGCTGGGATCACCTGGACCAAGGCCGCCGTCAGAGGTTCGCCCGTGGCCGCGACGCCGGATAGTTCGGACAAACGTTCAGCGAAGGCGGCTTCGCGAATGGTTCGGTCGACCGGCTCGGATGCCCTGAAATCGGCGTGCATCGACCTGCTGGTGCGGTAATCCAGGCCCTTGGCGATGGCCTCGGACAGATGGCTGGACTTTACGCGCGGGAAAGTTGTACGCAGAACCCTCTTGATCTCGCCGAGATCACACTGTTCAGCCCTGAAAATCATAGGGGTAGTCCTCTTCATAGCCTCGGGTCGCCGACAAGTCCGAGTCCAGGTGAAGGGGACGGTAATCAACGATCATAAGGGCAGAAAGCGTTTGTGTCGGCGACAACAGCGGTGCTCGGACCGTCGGCAAAGTAGCTTCGCCAGCTGCGGTCTGTCAATGGAATCTTAGAAACAAAATTCTCGCCTGCGTCCCGAGAGTTCGATGTCGTGCGAAGTGTGTGACACGAGGTTAGGATAGTGGCTCCGGTCTGAATGGACACACTGTGATAGATCTGACCAGTTTAGCAAATGTCATGCCAAATTAAGAGATCGAGTTCGCCAATGGTAAGTCCATCTCTGAGGGAAACTCCTTCGGTGTCCATTGTCCCAAGGGACCTCGTTCCAATACCCGCTGGCATCGTTCAACGACAACGTTCATGATCTCAACCAAACGAGCACTAACGCGCGTCACCATAGGCTGCTCGCCAATCTGCTCGCGGTATGCGGCCCGAACGAACGTGTCAGCGTTCACCGGTACCGGATCGTGCCGGGCCTTCTCCCACTTCGCAACGATCTGACCGTCTGTGTATCCCAGGCGCTTCCCGAGGTCGGATTGGGTCCAGTCCAGAAGGGTGCGCAAGAATTTGAGTTCCTGCCCTTCCATCCTTCGGTCCTGCCTCACGATACTCCGCCCAAGCGTTTGCCAAAGGCCTTTCTCATCGCGGACAGCGACCGCTGTTCCGTATGCACCAAACGTTCTCTTCTCAAAGCCGCCCTTGATCCAGACGTTATCGAGGCCGCATTCGGTGTAGTGATAAGTCTCCATGTCATTCTCTATCCGTTCTATCGGCATCATTCGGTATCGCTGCCATCACCATTGATTCCACCAGGGAGACGAGCAGAACGAGAGGCGCGGTTCGAGATATCCTCGTAGCCGGTGATCACTAACACCGTGTCGTCGGGAACCAACACGCCAGCCACATAGTAGGTGTGCATGTTCATGGCCCTGGTCATTGTAAACTTCCAACCATTAGCAACAATGCTATCTGGGGACGGCCCTTCAGTAATTCGGCCACACGCCAAAACGCCCGTCATCTGTGGTTTGGTCAGCGGAAGCTTACCGATCTCAGGGTCTCTTTTTTTAGCGTGTTTATACAAAAACACCCGTCCCGAATCAGAATTGGCAATTTCGTGAATTTGCTCCTCGGCTCGTCGCTTGTGCATCATATATACCTATATTTTTTATAGATGCAAGAGCCCGCGGAAATTTCGTCGAGCAACCTATGCAATTATGTCTTCTACGGAATTTGATCTCCTGCACCAAGGGGGGGTAGCCTGTTCAAGGTACTGGCAGCCCGGTCAAAGTCGCCAATCTTTCAATCAACGAGGAGTTTTCAGCCCGCTTTCTCACCACGGCGGAGCCAGACGGATCGGCGGCTAACCAGTACCCGCCGGAACGCATGTCAGCGTGGTTACTGGTGCAATGCTCGCGTCACAGGCCCGACCGTTCGACCAGAGTCCACCCATAGTGCGCCAGGTGATTCGTGGAACGCGTTTGGCCGACAAACCGGGCAAGACCACGAGTGCCAAAAAATTTCTAAGATCGGTTAACTTCACGGCGCAAAGCTGCTGCTTAGGTCGGCCTAGATAGCCCGTTTCGGTCGTCGGCTGGAGCGCTTATGGCCAGGTTCACCACGGGCGCGACGACGATTTCCCTTTCGCCAATAATCCGATCCGGACGTGGATGCGTTCCGCAGTCTCCTCGCTACCATCCACCAACGCCTCCCATCCCTTCAACGCGACCAGATCCTCGTCGGGAGTTGGAACTCCAAGCAGATGCGTGGCGGCGACGAGCCTGATTGCATCCTGCTCGACGAAGCGGAGCAATCCCGCGTGGCGTTTCTCATCCTCCAGGGCGAGAACGCAGCGCGCGGCCATCCAGCGGGTGAGACCGGCAAACACATTCACCTCCTTTCTGATCCGGGTCCGCACGGCATCCAGCTTGATGCGCTGGATTATGGGAGGCACCCCGTTGTGGTCCAGCCAGACCAGTTTCAAAAACCGGATTGCCTGCACGAGAAGTAAGCGTCAGCCGATGGCCGCGGTTTGAGGTGCTGCCCCGGCGCGGGTGAAGCGCTACTTTGTCCAGCGCCAGGGGAGAAGATCGTCGATCTTATGGATGGGATGATCAGCGATACGGGCGAGAACGTCGGTCAAGTA
>NZ_CAJATU010000158.1 GCF_903944925.1 uncultured Rhodopila sp.
CGGTCGTTCGTTGTGTCATGGCCCGCGCTCTTTGTGTCATGGCCGGGCTTGGCCCGGCCATCCACGACTTTAGCGCCCGTGGCCACGCAAGTCGTGGATGGCCGGGCCAAGCCCGGCCATGACACGGTTTGCGGTTCCCCGCCTCGCCCGTCCACAGCGCCCGCCACCGACAACCGCGGCCCGCAGAGCGGACACGCAATCGGTTCGGCGTGGAAGCGCCGGTTCGCCGGGTCCGTGTAGTCCGACGCGCAGTCCGGGCACATCCCGAAACCCGCCATCGACGTATTCGCCCGGTCGTACGGCAGCCGTGTGGTAATCGTGAACCGCGGACCGCACTGTGTGCAGTTGACGAACGGGTAGCCGAAAAACCGGCTGGCCGGATTAAACAGGTCGTCCAGGCAGGCCGGGCAGGTGGCGGCATCGGCGACCACCCGGGTTGCGACCCGTCCTCCGGTACTCGCGCGGATCGAGAACCCCGCCTCGCCCGATGGCGCCAGCGTGTCGATCCCAAGCGCATCGATCGATGCCAGCGGCGGGGCCTCGGCGGACAACCGGTTCAGGAAAGCCGCGATGCCCGATCCCTCGACCTCGATGGTCACGCCGTCCGCGCCGTTATGCACAAAGCCGGACAAGCCGCACTCATGCGCCAGCCGGTGCACGAACGGCCGCATGCCGACGCCCTGCACGGCTCCGCTCAGCCGCACGCGGATGCGTTCGGCAGCGCCCATCGTCAGGCCGGAACGCGCCGCGCCGCCCGGGCCTCGATCCAGGCATGGAAAGCCGCCATCCCCTCGCCGGTTTTCGCCGACACGGCCAGGATTTGCAGATGCGGGTTGACCCGCAGCGCCGCGGCCATGCAGGCGCCGACGTCGAAATCGAGATGCGGCAGCAGGTCCGACTTGGTCAGCAGCATCAGGTCCGCGGCAGCGAACATATCCGGATATTTCGCCGGCTTGTCCTCGCCCTCGGTCACCGACAGCACGACCACCTTGTGCGCCTCGCCGAGGTCGAACGCCGCGGGGCACACCAGATTGCCGACATTCTCGATGAACAGCACGCCGCCTGGTTCCAGCCCAAGCCCGTCCAGCGCGTGGCCGACCATATGGGCGTCGAGGTGGCAGCCCTTGCCGGTGTTGACCTGCACGGCCTTGACCCCGGTGGCGCGAATCCGCTCGGCATCATTCGAGGTTTGCTGGTCGCCCTCGATCACCGCTATCGGCAAACGCTGCTTCAGCGCTTCGATGGTGCGGCAGAGAAGCGTCGTCTTCCCTGACCCGGGGCTGGAGACGAGGTTCAGCACGAACGTACCGGTGCGGGCGAAGCGCTCGCGATTGTGCCGGGCGTAGTCGTTGTTCTTGGACAGGATGTCGCGCTCGATGCGGACGATGCGCTCCTGGCTGAGGCCGGGGACATGGACGCCCGCGATCCCGGCGCCGGCATCGATCAGGCCGACGGTTTCGTGCGGATGATCGTGGTGATGGTGCCCGTGGTCATGGTGATGTTCGTGGTCATGATCGTGATGATGGTGCTGCGGCTCGTGCGCCGCCTGGCCCTCGATCGCTTCCGTGCCGCAGCCACAGACGGTACACATCACTCAACCTCCAGTTCGCGAACCCTGAGTTCATCGCCCGACGTGATCTGCACGTGGTGCCGGCCGCAATCCGGGCAGGCGCCGAAGCGTTCCTGCAACGGCACCGTCTTGCTGCAATCCAGGCACCAGCCGGCGCCCGGGGTCCGTTCGATGACCAGCTTCGCGCCCTCGGCCATCGTACCATGGCTGACCGCGTCGAAACAGAACAACATTGCCTCGGGTGCGACATGCCCGAGCACGCCGATCTCCAGGATGATGGACTTGACCCTGGTGAAGCTCTGCTTGCGGGCTTCGTCCTCGACGAGGCCGACAACGCCCTCGCAGAGTGCCATTTCATGCATCGGCGGCGCTTTCGACCGAGACCCGCAGCGCGACACAGGGATCGAAAGCGGCGGCGCGGCGGGTGATGGCGGCTACGGCATCGGGGCCGGGGCCGGGGCGAAATCCCGTCAGGGCGCGCACCAGCGGGCCGGCGGGATGAAAATTCCACTCCGTCGGGGCCAGCACACGCGCGTCCTGAAGCTTGCCGTCCGCATCCAGCACGAGGCGATAGTACAGCCGCCCGCGCGGCGTTTCCACCGCCGCATAGCCCGTGTTCGGTCCGGCGCGACCGGCCATGATCCACTCGTCCGGTGAGGCGGCCCCCGGATCGACCAGCAGGGCGGCGGCATGCCGAATTTCGGTAACACGCGCTTCTGCCGCGGCGTCCGGCTCCGCCGCTGACAGTCCCTGCCGGGCGGCGGGGCCGGTCTCGGGCACGCGACCGGGCAGATGCGGCGCGCGAATGAAGCCGGTGTCGGCGGCAAGCGCAGCGATGATCGCTGCATCGTCCGCGGGCGACAGTGCGTCAGCGCAGTTGGTTTTCTCCGTCATGGCGGCCGAAGGGCCACCATCCACGCCTTGCGGTGCTGAGCCAGGCAAAGGCGTGGATGGCGTGCGACCGAGCACGCGAGGGAGGGCTGCGCCCGCCATGACGATGGGGCGAGGACCGTGCGCCATGACGAGAAGCTGCGACCGGCCATCGGGGTGAACGATGCCGCTCCTGGCCGCGGCTTGTCCCGCGGCAATCGCGCCGCGCACCACAGCGAGGTCCTCGCCGCACCGGTCATCCGCATCGCCGTGCAGAATGAGACTGCGCAGATGCTCGGCCAGCCGTTCCCCGGCAAGCCGGATCATCCAGCCGCTGGCCTCACTGCGGGACAGGGAGGCGCCGATCGCCGCCGCTGCGGCGAAATGCACCGCCGCGGCGTGCGACTGCCCGCACAGCCCATGCAGCGCCGCCATGGCATCGGCAACGACCGGGACCGGGCGGCCGATCATGGCGGAGGCGAGGGAGACCGGGCGGTCGGAGGTGATCGAGATACGCCGGACAGCGTCACCGGCGAGGAACGCAGTGACGCAAATCTCTCCCTCGCACAGCCCGCTCATCGGCCGCCGAAAAACAGGCGGCGGCGGTCGAGCGCAGGGGCGGGTTCGTCCTCCATGCCAAACAGCGCGTTGAGCGCGGCCACGGCGGTGACGCCGGTCACCGCGGGGTCGTCGAATGCCTCCATCGGCGAAAACAGCGATGCGCTGGCGATACGGCCGAAGCCATCGAGGTCGGAGACGATCGCCTCAATCTGGCCGCCTGGAAGGTCGATGGAAACGCTGCCGCCGGGCAACGGCACGGTAGACGGGTCATCCGGGATGGCCACGACATTCATGAACCAAGGCGTGACGGCCACGCCGACGGTCCAGGGACCATGGCGGCGGAACTCCGTCGTCTGCACCGTCAGTTTCGGATTGTATATCGGCAGATCGGCCATGCGCAGCGCGATGGTTTGCCACAACGCCGCGAGGCGGGGGGCGGGGTTATCCGTGACATTATCCAGCGACACTAACTCAGGGCGTCGGGCCCGGATCGTTCCCCCCGTGTCATGGCCGGGCTTGGCCCGGCCATCTACGACTTTGGATGTTGCGCCACCGCAAGTCGTGGGTGGCCGGGCCAAGCCCGGCCATGACACGGGAGTTGGCGCCTCAACCACCCTCAGTCACCCGCAGGAACTTCGTCCGGGGTGCATCGCAGTTCGGGCAGCACCATTCCTCCGGCAGATCCTCGAACAGCGTGCCCGCTGCGATCTGCCACACCGGATCCCCGGCCTCCGGGTCGTACACCTGCCAGCAGACGCCGCATTCGAACCGGGACGCCGCAGTGGCGCTCATTGGAAATACGCATCCTCGATCTCGCGCAACCTTACCGCGGAGTCGCGAAAATCAACCTCGGCGGCGCACGCCACGATCGGCACGTCGCAGATTTCCACCGTGTCGAGCAGGATGGTGTCCGACGTATTGAAATACTGCACCGACCAGACGCCGTGCACCGCGGTCGCCTGGATGCGGCAACTGCCGTAGCCGTGCGAGACGATCCGCACCGGACCGGTGGCCAGCGATTCCTGCAGGAACGCGATGTCCTCATGCGTCATCGGCAGCAGCGACAAGGAGATCGTGTGCGCTTCATCGCCCGGCCGCCGCCGCCGCACGCGGTCGCGGATTTCCGCCAGCACCGGCATGACGTTCATCGCGCCCGCGGGCGCCTCGCCGATGACAAGCTCGGGCAGAGTCATCGCCGCGGCGCGGCGAATCACCTGCGGGATAGCCGACACCTCCGCGTAATCGGCGATCAGCCGTCCGGCCGCATCGCTGAAGCGCACGCGCCACAGGCCGGTCAGAACGCTTTCCTGCACCTGCGCCAGGACTCCGTCCGGCAGGGCGGCCAAAGCGTTGACCTCGCCCTCCCCCAGCACTTCGCCGACAAGCGCGACCTCCTCGGTCCCGAGTTCGGCGAGATCGAACAGGATGCCGGGCGCGTTGGCGGTCTGGTACTCCAGCGCTTCGGCAATACGCGGCAGCAGGGCCGCGACGCGCGGGCAGCGCGCAACCATCGCCTCGGCGCCGGTGGTGGCGAGGAAGGACAGCGCCCCAGTACCGGTGGTGCCGGATTTCCGGTCCTCAAGCGAAGGCTGCAAAACGACCGGACTTTCGGCCCATTCGGGCGATACGTGAATGCCCGGCTTCATGCGCCGCTCCTGCCGTTGGTATGACGGAATTCGACCTGCGGCCGCACCGGCGCCGTCATCTCCGGTGTGGTGGGGGCGAGCAGGGTCTGCAACGTCGCCACATACTCGGACCAGTCGCGGATGCGCGGCAGCACGCCCAACGGCGCCGGCCCGCGGGTGACCACGAGGCTCGGCACAACCTGGACATGGAAGCGGGTTTTCAGCGCGTCCTCGGCCGAGCGGGCAACCACCGCCGCGCGCAGCCGCCCCCGAAACGCGGCGAGCAGTTCCGGCAACACCACGGCGACGTCGTTGCTTTCGCTGCGCTGCGCCGGGTCGCCGGTGAAGAACAGCAGCGTATGCGCAGGTTCCCCGGCGGCGGGCGCCAGGAAGGCATAGATGCTGTGTTCATCCACCGTCGGGATGCCGTGCCGGCTGGACAGGGTGTCGATCAGCGATGACATGCCGGGGATCCTTCTAGTCCCGCAGATGCGCGGGCAGTTCGGGTTCGCGGTCGATCAGGTCCTGGAACAGGTGCTCGAACGCGCGGCCGTCCAGCGCGGCGGCGAGGCCTTCCAGCGCCCGGTCGATCTGGCCGGCTTCCTCGGCGTCAAGCACCCGCACGGCGGTGTCAATATGCACCAGCACGTGCGTGCCCGCCGGTTGCGGGCCGATGAGCATCAGCGAGACCTGCCGAAACTCCTCACCGCGTCCGCACAGCGCACAGGAGTCGCTGCCGGTCAGCACGGTCATTGGGACACCGAGGCACATGTCAGCCGGCGACGAGCAACAGGGCGCCAAACGCCGCGATGCCGTGGCCGGCGATGCGTGGCAACCAGGCGGCGCCGGTGCGGCCGAGGCCGAGACCAAGCGCGATGCCGGCGCCATGCAGGGCGGCGGTGGCGAGCACGAAGCCGAGACCGTACAGCAGCGGGCTGGCAAGCGCCGGCATTTCCGCGCCGTGCGCATGGCCGTGGAACACCGCGAAGACTCCGACCAGTGCGGCTGCCGCGGGTGCCGCGACCCGAAGCCGGAACGCAACCGCAAGGCCGAGCGCGATCACCGACACCGCGATCATCGGCTCCACCGCCGGCAACGCGATGCCGCTGACGCCCGACACCGCACCGATGGCCAGCAGGCCGACGAAGCTGGCCGGCACCGCCCAGATCGCCCGGCCGCCGAGTGCCGCCGCCCACAGCCCCACCGCCACCATGGCGGCGAGGTGATCCGCGCCGGTCAGAGGATGCAGCACGCCGGCCAGGAAGCCGGCGTGGTCATGCGGCGCGGTGCCCGGATGGGCGAAAGCCGCCGCAGGGGCCATTGCGAAGGCGGACAAAGCAGCGAAGCGAAAGGCGTGGCGCATTGGAGGTTTCCTTCCCGGGTCATCCGGCCATGCAGCGTTCATAGGCGGCGTGGCCAATATCGTTGCTGAGCAGCCCGTCTTCCTCGCGCAGCGGCACCGGCCGCGGCCGCACCGCCACGCCCCAGACGGACAGCACGGCCACCGCCGCGTCCACCGCGGGTCCGATCGCGTCGCGGACTGGCGGGGTCAGCGGGCCGCCCCAATCCTCCAGATCGACCGGCTGGCAGCCGATCAGGGCGAGCCGGCGAGGGTAGGCGGCGAGCAGATCGGCGGCGGAGAGCACTTCCTGAAAGCCGGTTTGGTGCAGGCTCATTTTCTTCGCGCCGGTGAATTTCGGCACTTCGTCATCGCGCACGATCTTGAGCGACCCCGGTGTCATTCCGTAGTCGATCGCGTCGAACACCAGCAGGTCGTCGGCTTCCTGTACATAGTTCACCAGATACAGACCCTGGGTGCCGCCGTCCAACAGCACGACATCATCCGGCAGTTCGTAGCGGCGGTGGAACGCTTCCACCGCCCGCACGCCGAAACCTTCATCCGCCCACAGGATGTTGCCAATGCCGAGGACCAGCACCGTCACCGCTAATCCTCCCGGTCGTCGCGGAACTGCCGCTCACCGGAGATCATGGTGGAAATCATCGTCTGCCGGCTCATGATGTCCTCGCGGATCGCGGCGTAGATGTGGATGATCACGAACGTAACAATCACCCACATCCCCATGTGGTGCCACGTATGCACGTCCTGACTGTTCGGAAACAGCTTGAACACCCAGCCGAAGGCTTTGGCCTGCCAACTGTCGATGCCCTCGCCCTGCGAATACAGCGCGAAGCCGGTGCAGATCATGCCGACCGTGATGGACATCGCCATCAGCACCATGAAGATGTGCGCCAGCGGGTTATGGCCGATATATTTCCGCGGCTCCTTCTCCAGGAACATGTACCAGCGCAGTTCCTGCCGCACGCCGCTCCACCATTTGCGGCTCCATATCGGCAGGTAGAACAACTGCCGCGAGTGGATGTTGCCCCAAAAGATCCACAAGAACCGCATGACAAACCCGATGGCCAGCACATAGCCCGCACTGAAGTGCGTGAAACGGATATAGCCCATCAGGAAATGGTCCGATGCCTCCCCCGACAGCGTCGGCAACGGACTGCCGATGAAATACCCGGTCACCACCAGGACAACGATCGCCAGCGCATTGACCCAGTGCCACAGCCGCACCGGCGCCTCATACACATAGATCGTCGGCCGGTTTATCGGCAGTTCCCGGTTCAGCGTGCCGCCGATATCGGCGACGCCGGCCAGCACCTGCTCCTGGAACCGGCTCGGACGCGTTGTAGTGGGCATGGCTCGGACCCCCGCTTAACGGATGGTGACGGTCGCCATGTCCTGGCCATCGGGCGACATGACATGGGTGGAACAGGCCAGGCACGGATCGAACGAATGGATCGTCCGGAGGATTTCCAATGGCTTCTCCGGTTCGGCCATCGGCGTATCCATCAGCGCGGCCTCGAACGCGCCGATATTGCCGGCGGGATCGCGCGGCGAACCGTTCCAGGTCGTCGGCACGACGCACTGGTAGTTGTCGATGCGGCCGTCCTTGATCTTCACCCAATGCGCCAGCGCACCGCGGGGAGCCTCGGTGAAGCCGACGCCCTTGACGTCCTTCGGCCAGCTTTCCGGCTTCCACTTGTCGGTGTTCGCCGTGGCCAGGTCGCCGTTCTTCAGGCTGGTCATCAGCTTGTCCTGGAAGTAACGAAGCTGTCCCGCCGCCCACTGGCATTCCAGCCCGCGCGCCGCGGTGCGGCCGAGGGTAGAGAACAGCGCCGTCACCGGCAGGCCGAGATCCCCGAGCAGCTTGTCTGCGGGTTCCTTGAACTCCGGCTTGCCCTGAGCGTAGCCGATGACCCAGCGCGCCAGCGGACCGACTTCGACCGCATTGCCCTTCCAGCGCGGCGCCTTGATGAAGGAATATTTCGCACCTTCGTCCACCGCCTCGATCGCGGTCCGGGTGCCCTTGGCGTTCGGACCGAGCGCGTAATGCGGTTCGGTGACGCCGTCCCACGGATGCAGGCCCTTCGATTCGTCGCCGTACGTGTACCAGCTATGGCTGACGAATTCCTGCACCTGGGTCGGGTCTGTCAGATCGACCGGGTGGATTTCGTTCAGATTGCCGTTCAGGATCACGCCGCGCGGCAGCTTCAGGCTGGCCGCGGAATAATCGTTGGCGTGTTCGGGAATGTCGCCGTACGACATCACCGACTTGCCCGACAGGCCGCCGCCGTAGGTCCAGTCCTTGTAGAACGAGGCGATCGCCTGCAGGTCCGGCAGATAGACCTGGTTGGTGAAGGTCACCATCCGGTCGATAATCTCGGAAACGAGGTTCAGCCGCTCCATGTTGATCGCACCAACGGCACCCGTGCCATCCAGGTTGATCGCGCACGGGACGCCGCCGACAAGCCAGTTCGGATGCGGATTCTTGCCGCCATAGATGGTGTGGATCTTCACCATGTCCTTCTGGAAGTCGAGCGCCTCCAGATAATGCGCCACCGCCATCAGGTTCGCTTCCGGCGGCAGCTTGTACGCCGGATGGCCCCAATAGCCGTTCTTGAACGGACCCAGTTGCCCGCTCTCGACGAACTTCTTCAGCCGCGTCTGCAAATCCTTGAAGTAGCCCGGCGAGGACAGCGGCCAATCGGAGATCGACTGCGCCAGCGCGCTGGTCGCCTTCGGGTCCGCCGACAGCGCCGAAACGACATCCACCCAGTCCAGCGCGTGCAGGTGGTAGAAATGCACGATGTGGTCATGCACCTGCAACGTCAACTGCATGATGTTGCGGATGGTGTTGGCGTTTTCCGGGATGTTGATCGACAGCGCGTTTTCCACCGCGCGCACCGAGGTCAACGCATGGGTGCCGGTGCAGACGCCGCAGATTCGCTCGGTGAACGCCCAGGCGTCGCGCGGATCGCGCCCGCGCAGAATGACTTCGATACCGCGCCACATCGTTCCGGTGGACACGGCGTTGCGGATGACGTTGTTGCTGTCGACGTTCACTTCGAGGCGCAGATGGCCCTCGATGCGGGTGACCGGATCGACGACGACTCGTTTGCCGGAGTTGTCGAGGTTGAAGCCGTTCGGGGTCTGGACGCCCATTTTATTCATCCCGCTTGGTGGAAATCCGCTTCACGGCGGTGACTCCGGCATGCACCGCGACGCCGGCCAGAACGACTCCGGCGATGGTGCCGCCGATCCTGTCGGCGTTGGCTTCGACGCCGAATTGATTGATCGTGGTGAGGCGGTCGTAGAACGATTCCTTGTCCCAGAACCCGTCTTCCGAGCAGCCGATGCAGCCGTGCCCGGACTGGATCGGGAACGATACCCCGTTATTCCAGCGCACCGTCGAGCAGGCGTTGTAGGTGGTCGGACCCTTGCAGCCCATCTTGTACAGGCAATAGCCCTTGCGCGCGCCCTCATCGTCCCAGGCTTCGACGAACTGCCCGGCGTCGAAATGGCCGCGGCGGTAGCATTTGTCGTGGATGCGCTGGGAATAGAACATCTTCGGCCGCCCCTGACGGTCGAGTTCCGGCAGCCGGCCGAAAGTGGTGATGTACGTAATAACCCCGGTCATCACTTCCGCTATCGGCGGGCACCCCGGCACCTTGATGATCGGCTTATCCAGAATCACCTTGTCGATCGGCACCGCATGCGTCGGATTGGGCTTGGCGGCCTGCACGCAGCCCCAGGAGGCGCATGCTCCCCACGCAACAACCGCTGAGGCGTCGGCAGCCATGTATTTCAACTTCTCAACGAACGGCCTGCCGCCGTCGATGCAGTACATGCCGTCTTCGTTCAGCGGCGGATTGCCTTCTACCGCCAGAATGTACTGGCCCTTGTACTTCTCTTTGGTCTCTTCCAGGATCGCTTCGGCCTGATGCCCGGCGGCGGCCATGATGGTGTCGTCGTAGTCGAGCGAGATCATCGACAAGATGACATCCTTGACCAGCGGATGGGCCGAACGGATGAAGCTTTCCGAGCAGCAGGTGCACTCCAGGCCGTGCATCCAGATCACCGGGACGCGGGGCTTGGTTTCGAGTGCGTGGGCCATCTGGGTGGCGGCGACGGGGCTGAGGCCGAGGCTGGCGGCGGTCAGGCTGCAGAACTTCACGAAACTGCGGCGGGAGATCCCCTGCCGACGGATGACGTCGTAGAAGGTTTCGGTGGCTACACCCAATGTTTCCCCCTGAGCGGTGCACGCTCGTTCGCTTGTCGTGTTGTCTCACGGGAGAAATAGCAAGCTTCATGCCGGGGCGCCAGTGCAAAAGTGCTTCGAAAACACCCTTATTTCAACGCTATAACCGGGTGGCCGCCGGCGCGTGCAGCGCACAAAATTGTCGGAAACACAACATCAATGTAAGCAATCCGACAACGCGTGTGGCGTCCGGGGCGATGACGGCCCGTACGCCCCCACGCGTGTTTCCGGCCATGACACGGGGGCGACACCCGGCCGTGACGACCACTGTCGCCGCCGCGGTTCCCGTCAGCCTGAAGATACTCTAGGCATCCCGGTCGTCGCGGAACTGGCGCTCGCCGGAGAACATGGTGGAGATCATGGTCTGCCGGCTCATGATGTCCTCGCGCAGCCCGGCGTAGACATGGATGATGATGAAGGTAATGATGATCCACATCCCCAGGCGATGCAAAGTGTGCACGTCCTGGCTGTTGGGGAACACCAGGAAGACCCAGCCGAAAACCTTGTCCTGCCAACTGTCGATGCCCTCTCCCTGCGAATACAGCGCAAAGCCGGTCACGATCATCGCAACGGTGAGGAAGGTGAACATCACGACCATCGAAATCTGCGCCAACGGATTGTGGCCAATGTATTTCTTCGGCTCCGCTTCAAGGAAGGCGTACCAGCGCGCTTCATGTATCATGCCGCGCCACCACTTCCGGCTCCAGACCGGCAGGTAGAAAATCCGGCGGGAATGGTGGTTGCCGACGAAACCCCAGGCAATACGCAGCAGAAACCCGATGGTCATGACGTATGCCGCGGTAAAATGGGTGAACCGGATATAACCCATCAGGAAGTGGTCCGAGGCTTCGCCCGGCACGTTGAACAACGGCCTGCCAATCAGGAAGCCGGTTGCCGCCAGAATAACGACTGCCAGCGCATTGACCCAATGCCAAAGCCGAACCGGCGCCTCGTAGACATAGACCGTCGAACGGGTAATCACCAATTCGCCGTTCAGGTCGCCGCCCAGATCGGCGACGCCCGGAATGATCTCTTCCTGGAACCGGAATGGGTAATTGGTTGAATCGGGCACAGCGAGTCCTCCCTGACGGATTGTTATGGAGACCATGTCCCGGCCGTCCGGCGACATGACCCGGGTGGAGCAGGCAAGGCTACGGGGGCGCGAGAATAGATCGTCTACGGAATAGCCAGCGGCGTTTGCCGTTCGGCCGTCGGGCTATTTCCCAGCGAAGCCTCGAACCGGCCGGCTGATGCGCGAACCACGGGCGTCGCAAAAGGTTTCGGTGGCCATGGCCATATATTCCCCCCGGAGAATGCGTGTTTGATCGCACTTCGTTTTATGCCTTTGGGTAAATTAGCAAGACTAACGGCAGCACGCCAGAGAAAAATTAATTGAAAAAAACCTTCTTCTGCTAACGCTACCAATGGCCGGCACATCGCGGCCCGGCCGGCATTCATGGCAGGTCCACGCCATCAATCGACGCATCGCAACAACGGATGTCTTGTGCCGATGCCCCGGACGGCGCACCTTCAAGCGCCATTGCGAACGGGGAATGGACTTTGCGTCGCCTGCAAAACTGTGCAAATACAACCGCAGCAGCCCAAGATCGCCTCAGCGCTTACCCCTGAAGCCGGACCCGCCCGCCGCATGAACCTCAAGCAGCTCGAATACTTCGTGCAGGTCGCCGAGATCGGCAGCTTCAGCAAGGCGGCCGTGGTGCTCGACATCGCCCAGCCGGCGCTCAGCCGGCACGTGCGCAGCCTGGAGACGGAGCTCAACACCTACCTGTTCGTCCGCAACGGCCGCGGCGTGGCATTGACCGAATCGGGCAAGCGCCTGTTCGACCACAGCGTGGCGATCCTGCGGCTGGTCGAGCAGGCGCGTGAGGACATGGGCGCATCGCGCGACGAACCCTCCGGCCAGGTGACGATCGCCCTGCCCCCGAGCGCCGGCCGCCAGCTGACCGTAGCCCTCGTCGAGGGCTTCAAGACCCGCTTCCCGGCCGCCCGGCTCGCCATCGTCGAGGGGCTGTCGACCCACATCGTCGAATGGGTCACCACAGGCCGGGTCGATATCGGCATGATCTACAACCCGGAAGCGCAGCCGGGCCTGGAGATCACGCCCTTGCTCAACGAACCGCTCGGCCTGGTCAGCCCGGCGGGCGAACACGCGTCCACCGCGCCGCTGCCGATGCGGGAGATATCAGGCTTCGAGCTGATCGTCCCCGAGCGGTTCCACGCGATCCGCCGGCTGCTGGAAACCCGGGCCGCGTTGGCGGGCGTCAAGCTCGATATCGCCTGGGAGGTGTCCAGCGTGCCGTCGATCATCGACCTGGTGTGCGCCGGCTACGGCCATGCGGTACTCAGCGCCAGCGGGGTGGCCGCCTCGGCCCGCGCCGCGAAGCTGGTGTTCCGCCCGATCGTCGACCCGGCGCTGGTGACCGTGCTGTGCGTGGCGGTCTCGGCGACCAAACGGCCGACACCCCTGGCGCAACAGGTCGTGCGACTGGTGACGGATCTGGTCGGAGAACTCTGATTTCCGGCATGGATTGCGCCGCAGACCCATGCCGAAACAGTCATAACTGGTATAGGCGCCTCCCCTCTGGCCATCGCTCCGTTGCTTCGGCAGGATAAGGTCAATCAAGGGAGACAAACACCAAGATGCAGACCGCCATCCCCTGTCTGTTCATGCGTGGAGGCACCTCGCGAGGGCCGTTCTTCAAGGCCAGCGACCTCCCGGCCGACACCTTGGCGCGCGACAAGCTGCTGCTGGCCGTCATGGGCTCGCCCGATCGGCGGCAGATCGATGGCCTCGGCGGCGCGCACCCGCTGACCAGCAAGGTGGGCATCGTCTCCAGGGGCAGCCAGGCGGGCGTGGACCTGGATTTCCTGTTCGCGCAGTTGCAGCCGGACAAGGACACCGTCGATACCACCCCAAACTGCGGCAACATGCTCGCCGCCGTGGTGCCGTTTGCGCTGGAGACCGGCCTGGCCCGCCCGCAGGGACCAACCACCACCCTGCGCGTCCTGACGCTGAATACAGACATGCAGTGCGACATCACTGTGCAGACGCCGGACGGCCATGTCGCCTATGAAGGCGATGCCCGCATCGACGGCGTGCCGGGGACCTCGGCGCCGATCAAGATCGCCTTCCTGGATACCGCCGGATCGGTGGCGCCCGGGCTGCTGCCGACCGGCAGCGTGCGTGACACGATCGACGGCGTCGATGTCACCTGCATCGACAACGGCATGCCGCTGGTGATCTTCAAGGCCAGCGACCTAGGCCGCACCGGCTACGAAAGCGTGGCGGAACTGAACGCCGACACCGACCTGAAAGCGCGCATCGAGCGCCTCCGCATCGCCTGCGGCCACGCCATGAAGCTGGGCGACGTCACGGCGAAGAACTACCCTAAGATGACGCTGATCGCCGCCCCCCGCGGCTCCGCCAGCATCTGCACCCGCAGCTTCATCCCGCATGTTTGCCACGATGCCATCGGCGTGCTCGCCGCGGTCACCGTGGCAACCGCCTGCGTGCTGGACGGCTCGGTCACGCAAGGCATCGCTGTCGTGCCGGACGGCAACGTCAAGACAGTATCGGTGGAGCACCCGACCGGCGAGTTCAGCGTCGAACTCGAACTGGACCCGGACAATCCACAATCCGTCACCCGCGCTGCTTTGCTGCGGACTGCCCGCCTGCTGATGCGCGGCGAGGCGATGGTGCCGGGCTCAGTATTGTCCTATAACGAATAAACGGAGGAAACACGTCATGTCACAAAGCACAACGGTTGATATCCAGGACTTTCTCGACCGATACCCGTTCTCGCCCTTCCAGTGGCTGATCTTCGGCCTGTGTCTCGTCATCGTCCTGCTGGACGGTTTCGACACCGCCGCCATCGGCTTTATCGCCCCGTCGCTGATTGGTGAGTGGGGCGTCAGCAAGCCGGCGCTCGCCCCGGTGCTCAGCGCGGCGCTGTTCGGTTTGGCGGCGGGGGCGCTGTGCTCCGGCCCGGTGGCCGATTTGTGGGGCCGCAAGAAGGTGCTGATCGCATCGGTGCTGGTGTTCGGCGTGGCCTGCATGGCCTCGGCCTGGTCCGCCAATCTTCAGCAACTGACCATCCTGCGCTTCGTCACCGGCGTCGGATTGGGCGCCGCGATGCCGAACGCGGTGACGCTCATGAGCGAGTTCTGCCCGACCCGCCGCCGCGCGATGATGACCAACATGATGTTCTGCGGCTTTCCCCTCGGCGCTGCGCTGGGCGGGTTCCTGGCGGCTTGGATGATCCCGAACTTCGGTTGGCGCAGCGTGCTGGTGTTGGGCGGGGCGACGCCGTTGGTGCTGAGCGTGCTGTTGCTGCTGCTGTTGCCGGAATCGGTCCGCTACATGGTCCACCACAACCATCAGGTCGGCCGCATCCGCGCCGTGCTGCGCCGCATTTCCGCTGCGGCCGACAGGGCGGGCGACTTTGTGCTGACCGAGCCGGTGAAGGTCGACCGGGCGCCGAGCGGCATCCACGTTGTCCTTTCGGCGCCGTTGCGTGTCGGCTCGATCATGCTGTGGCTGACCTATTTCATGGGCCTGGTCATATTCTATGCGCTGATCAACTGGATGCCGATCCTGTTCCGCGATGCTGGGCTTGATCCGAAGACGTCTACGTTGATTGCGTCGCTTTTCCCGCTGGGCGGCGTCGGGGCGATCGCGTTCGGCTGGTTGATGGACCGGTTCAATGCCAACCGCATCATCGCCGCCGGCTACTTGCTGACGGCCGTCTTGATCTTCGCCATCGGACAGGTCGCCGGCAATGTCGGCCTGCTGATGCTGACCGTGTTTGCCGGCGGCGCGCTGTTGAATACCGCCCAGTCCTCCATGCCGGCGCTGGCCGCAGCGTTCTATCCGACGCAGGGCCGTGCCACCGGCGTGGCCTGGATGCTCGGGATTGGCCGGTTCGGCGGTATCGCCGGTTCGTTCCTGGTGGCCGAACTGACCGCGCGGCAACTGACCTTCGCCCAGATCTTCATGGTGTTGGCGGTTCCGGGCGCGATTGCGGCTCTGGCGCTGCTGGTCAAGCAGGCGGTACGGCCGGAGGACGCGGCGGCGAAGGCGGCCGGCCGGGCACCCGTTACGGCACACTGAGAGGGGCGCCCCGATGATCATCGACGTCCATGGCCACTACACGACTGCACCCAAGGCGCTGGAGGCCTGGCGCAACCGCCAGGTCGCCGGGATCAAGGACCCCTCGGCGCGGCCGGCGGTGAGCGAACTGAAGATCAGCGACGACGAACTGCGGGAGAGCATCGTCAACAATCAGTTGGCTAAAATGAAGGAACGCGGCAGCGACCTGACGATTTTCAGTCCGCGGGCGAGCTTCATGGCGCACCATATCGGCGATTTCCAGGTGTCAGCCACCTGGGCGGCGATCTGCAACGAGCTGTGCTTCCGGGTCAGCCAATTGTTCCCGGATCATTTCATCGGCGCGGCGATGCTGCCTCAGTCGCCGGGCGTGGATCCGAAGACCTGCATCCCGGAACTGGAGAAATGCGTCAAGGATTACGGGTTTGTCGGCATCAACCTGAACCCGGACCCGTCGGGCGGGCATTGGACGTCGCCGCCGCTGTCGGACCGTACGTGGTATCCGATCTATGAGAAGATGGTGGAATACGACATCCCGGCGATGGTGCACGTCAGCACGAGCTGCAACGAGTGCTTCCACACGACGGGCGCGCATTACCTGAACGCCGACACGACGGCGTTCATGCAGTGCCTGACCTCGGATCTGTTCAAGGACTTTCCGGCGCTGAAATTCCTGATCCCGCATGGCGGCGGTGCGGTGCCGTATCATTGGGGGCGGTTCCGCGGCCTGGCGCAGGAGATGAAGAAGCCGCTGCTGACCGAGCTTCTGCTGAACAACATCTACTTCGATACGTGTGTCTACCATCAGCCCGGCATTGATCTGCTGACCAAGGTCATCCCGGTGAAGAACATCCTGTTTGCCAGCGAGATGATTGGCGCGGTCCGCGGCATCGATCCTGAAACGGGATTTTATTACGATGACACGAAGCGGTATATCGAGGGTTCGGCACTGAGCCCCGCCGACAGGCACGCGGTGTATGAGGGCAATGCGCGCCGGGTGTTCTCCCGCCTGGATGCGGCGCTGAAAGCGAGGGGCAAATGAGCATGAACGATCTTGGTGTGGTTCGGCGTTCGATTGTCCGCGCTGACGGGGCGGCGGTGGAAAAACTGTCGCGTTTCGGCGTGGCGACGATCCATGAGGCGATCGGCCGGGTCGGGTTGCTACAGCCGTATATACGTCCGATCTATTCCGATGCGCGGGTGTGCGGGACGGCGGTGACGGTGCTGCTGCAGCCGGGCGATAACTGGATGATGCATGTGGTGGCGGAGCAGATCCAGCCCGGCGACGTGGTGGTTGCAGCCTGCACCGCGGCGTGCTCGGACGGGTTCTTCGGCGATCTGCTGGCGACCAGTTTCCGGGCGCGCGGCGCGGCGGGATTGATCATCGACGGCGGTGTGCGCGATGTGAAGGACCTGACGGAGATGCGGTTTCCGGTGTTCTCCAAGGCGGTCAGCGCCAAGGGCACGGTAAAGGCGACGTTGGGGTCCGTCAACATTCCGGTCATCTGCGCCGGGGCGCTGGTCAATCCCGGGGATGTGGTGATCGGCGATGCCGACGGCGTGGTGATCGTTCCGGCGGCGGTGGCGCAACTGGCGGCCGACGCGGCGGAGAAGCGCGAGGCGAACGAGGTCGATAAGCGCGCCAAGCTGGCGGCCGGCGTTTTGGGGCTGGATTTGTACAAGATGCGCGAACCGCTTGAGAAAGCCGGTCTGCGCTACATCGATTGAGGATCAGTCGGATGGCATTCGAAAAAACCCCCGGCTGGCTGGATTGGTATGCCGGACCGTCGAAGCCCGTGTTCCGCGTGCCGGAGGGCGCGGTGGACGCGCACTGCCATGTCTTCGGGCCGGGGGCGGAATTTCCGTTCGCGCCAGAGCGGAAATACACCCCGTGCGATGCGTCCAAGCAGCAGTTGTACGCCTTGCGCGACCGTCTGGGGTTTGCCCGGAATGTCGTGGTGCAGGCGACCTGCCATGGCGCCGACAACCGGGCGATGGTCGATGCCCTGGCGCATTGCAGCGGGCGGGCGCGGGGTATTGCGACAGTGCGGCGGGATGTTGCGGATACGGACCTGCAGGCCATGCACGAAGCAGGCGTGCGTGGGGTTCGTTTCAACTTCGTCAAGCGGTTGGTGGATTTCACGCCGAAGGACGAATTGCTGGAAATCGCCAACAGGATCGCAGCATTCGGCTGGCATGTGGTGATCTATTTCGAGTCGGTGGATTTGCCAGAGCTGTGGGATTTCTTCACCGCGCTGCCGACAACCATCGTCGTGGACCATATGGGGCGGCCCGATGTCAGTAAGCCGCTCGATGGCCCGGAGTTCGCGTTGTTCGTGCGGTTCATGCGGGAACATCCGAATGTCTGGTCGAAGGTAACGTGCCCGGAACGGCTTTCCGTCTCCGGCCCTCCGGCCCTGAACGGCGAACGGAACGCTTATCGCGACGTAGTGCCGTTCGCGCGGCATATCGTTGAGACTTTCCCGGAACGCGTGCTGTGGGGCACCGATTGGCCGCATCCGAACCTGAAGGGCCACATGCCGGATGACGGGCTGCTGGTCGATTTCATTCCGCATATCGCGGGCACGGAGGAATTGCAGCGGAAGCTGCTGGTGGACAATCCGATGCGGCTCTACTGGCCTGAACTGACAGGGGAGAAACAACAATGACCATCAAGGTAGCCCTCGCCGGAGCAGGCGCGTTCGGCATCAAGCATCTCGACGGGATCAGGAATATCGACGGCTTGGAGGTCGTCTCGCTGGTCAGCCGCGAACTGGACGCTACGCGGGAGATCGCGGCGAAGTATGGCATTCCGCATGTCACGACAGAGCTTGAAGACAGCCTGGCGATCAGGGAGGTGGATGCGGTCATTTTGTGCACGCCGACTCAGTTGCATGCATCGCAGACGATCGCGGCGCTGAAGGCCGGGAAGCATGTGCAGGTGGAGATCCCGCTGGCGGATTCGTGGCGCGAGGCGCAGGCGGTGGCCGAGCTGGCGGCGGGCAGCGGGAAGGTGGCGATGTGCGGCCATACGCGCCGCTTCAATCCGAGCCATCAGTGGGTGCATCGCAGGCGGGTGGCGGGCGAGTTCAACATCCAGCAGATGGATGTGCAGACCTATTTCTTCCGGCGTACGAACATGAATGCGCTCGGGCAGCCGCGGAGCTGGACGGATCATCTGCTGTGGCACCATGCGGCGCATACTGTCGATCTGTTTGCGTATCAGGCGCGCTCCGCCATCGTGAAGGCGAACGCGATCCAGGGGCCGATTCATCCGGTGCTTGGGATCGCGATGGATATGTCGATTCAGTTGAAGGCGGCGAACGGCGCGATCTGCACGCTGAGCTTGTCGTTCAACAATGACGGGCCGTTGGGGACGTTTTTTCGCTACATCGGCGATACGGGGACCTACATCGCCCGATACGACGACCTGTTCAATGGGAGGGAGGAACAGATCGACGTTTCGAAGGTGGATGTGTCGATGAACGGGATCGAGCTGCAGGACCGCGAATTCTTTGCGGCGATCCGCGAGGGGCGGGAGCCGAACTCGAGCGTCGCGCAGGTGCTGCCGTGCTACCAGGTGCTGCACGGGCTGGAGCAACAGTTGAACGGGGATTGAGGGTTCGTTCGGAATACCGGCTTTCACAGGGGACATCTCGAACGGCAGCGTACGCAGTTCCGTGATCCCAACTACGGCGACATCACACTCCACGAAGGCTCCCTCGAACCGGCAAGCTGCTCGCCTATGTAGCAGCCTGCTGCCTTCGAGGAGAATATCCGTCCATGTCACAGAGTTCGGCGCTGCCCACCTACAGCGCCATTTACGCATTCGGCGACAGCCTGTCCGATGCCGGCAACCTCTCGATATCCACCAAAGCCGCGGGCGCGCAGGAGCCGGTTTCACCGCCCTACTTCACCCAGCAATACGGGACGAGCACCGGCACCGTTTTCAGCAACGGCCCGACCTGGGTGCAGAATGTGTCGATCGCCCTCGGCCTCGGCACGCTGGCGCCCAGCCTGACCGGAGGAACCGACTTCGCCTATGGCGGGGCCGAAACCGGGCTGACGCCGCAGAATACAACCGATCCCAAGATCCAGGCGATTTCGCTGCCGGCGCAGCTTACCCAGTTCCAGAAGCAGGTGACGACACCTGCGGCAAACGCGCTGTATACGCTGTCGATCGGGTCGAACGACCTGCTCGATATCCTCGGCACGCCCGGGTTGAGCGCGGACCAGCAGGCCACCGACGTAAACGATGCGGTGGCCAACGAAATCAGCTTCGTGAAGTCGCTGGTTTCCGACGGCGCGAAGAACCTGCTGGTGCTGGACATCCCGGATCTCGGCAAGACGCCGGACGTCATGCTCGGGCTGGCCAACGGCAGCAACACGCCATCGGCCGCCCTCGACGCCGAGGCATCGCAGCTTGCCAGTTCCTACAATTCGGCCCTGACCAGCCAGCTCGCCGCGCTGGCCAGCGCGAGCGCGGTGAATGTGCATGTGGTCGATGCCTATGGGCTGATCGACAGCGCGGTCGCGAACCCGGCGTCCTACGGGCTGACCAACGTGACCTCGCGCGTATGGACCGGCAACTACACCGATTCCACCAGCGGCACGCTTGCGGCGACGACCCCGGCGGCGCAGGACCAGTATCTGTTCTGGGACAGCCTTCACCCGACCGAGACCGGCCATCAGGCGATCGCCGATGCCGCCGAACAGCAGCTTTCAGGCGCGCCCGTGCTGGCAGTGACGGACACCACGACCGGCCAGCCGGTGACGGCGACGGGGCAACCCTACACCGGTCCGGTAGCAGGCGTGCAGCAGGAGTATGTCTCGATCAGCACCGATAACCTGAACATCAGCGCCAGCACGCCGAATTGGTTCATCTACAGTGCCAGCACCCTGGGCAGCATTTCGGCCAGCAGCGGCACCAACGTGCTGGACGGCACCGGTTCGGATTTCTTTACCGGTGGCAGCGGTATCGACAACTTCTACGTGGATTATGAAAACCAGGCCGCCTCGATCTGGAGCACGATCACCAACTTCCATGCCGGCGACACCGCAACAATCTGGGGCCTGACAGCCGATGAGTTCCCAAAAATAAGCTGGCAGATCGGGCAAGGCGCGGCCGGCTATACCGGCCTGACGGTGCACGTCCCCAGCCCCGGCGGTTCGAGCGCGGCGCTGACCTTTGCGGGCCTGACGGCCTTGAGTCTCAGCGACGGGCAGCTTGGCATCGGCTCTGGCGAATCTGGCGGCGTTGCCTATTTCACCATCCATGCCAACGCCTGACCGCTAAACACGCGTGCCAGCGGCCAGAACCGCAACGGCGCAGGACGCCAGTCGCGTCCGCACACTATCCGCCCGGCTCGTCAGAATGATCGGCACCGCCGCGCCAAGGACGATACCGGCGGCATCCGCCCCGCCGGAGAAGCTCATTTGCTTGGCCAGGATGTTCCCCGCTTCCAGGTTGGGAACGATGAGGATGTCCGGATGGCCCGCCACGGCTGAGGCGATGCCCTTGGTCAGCGCCGCCGCGGCGTTGATCGCATTGTCGAACGCCAACGGGCCGTCGAGAACACCGCCCTTGATCTGGCCGCGATCCGACATTTTGCACAAAGCCGCTGCGTCCAGCGTGGACGGCATCGCTGCGGTCACCGTCTCCACCGCGGATAGCACAGCCACCTTGGGCACCGCGATACCGAGGGCGATTGCCAGGTCGATCGCGTTCTGCACGATATCGACCTTGTCCTCCAGGCCCGGGGCGATGTTGATCGCGCAATCGGACAGGATCAGCGGCTTGCCCGAGGACGCCAGCAGCATGACATAGGCGTGGCTGATGCGACGCGCCGTGCGCAACCGGTTTTCCCGCCGCATCACCTCGTGCATCAGTTCATCGGTGTGCAGGCTGCCCTTCATCAGCGCCTGCACCTTGCCGTCCCGCGCCAGCGCCACGCCGACCTCGGCTGCTTCGTGCGAATGGGTGGTGTTGATGATCTGCTGACCGGAAAGATCGAGACCGGCTTCCTCCGCCACCGCGCGGATCTTGCCCTCCGGTCCCACCAGGAACGGTTCGATGAACCCGGCCGCCGCGGCGTCGAGTGCGCCTTGCAGACTGCCATGGTCGCAGGGATGCACGATGGCCGTCGGCAACGGCGGAAGGCCACCGGCATGGCTGAGCAAATCCGAGTAAGCCTGATGGTGGATGACGGATACTTCGGGCAGCGCCACCCGTTCCCGGCGCACTTTGCCGGCCGGTGCGATGACCTCGGCATTGCCGGAGATGACCTCCTGGCCGTGCTGGTTGGTGCAGAGGCAGTCGAAGACGACGCGTTTCCTGTCGGCATGGGTCTCCCGCACCACAACTTTCGCCGTCAGCGTGTCCCCTGGTTTGACCGGAGCGCGGAAGCGCAGATCCTGGCCGAGGTAGATCGTCCCCGGCCCGGGCAGCAGCGTGCCGAGCACCGTGGAAAACATCGACCCGCCCAGCATGCCGTGCGCTACGACGCCGTGGCATCCGGTTTCCTCGGCATAGCCGGGGTCGAGGTGGGTCGGGTTCACGTCGCCGGACACGCTGGCGAAGAGTTCGATGTCTTGGTTGGTGAAGGTGCGGACGACCTGCGCCGCATCGCCGATGGCGATTTCATCGAAGGTGCGGTTCTCGATGATGCCGGGCGGGGGAAGGTCGCAAGCGGCGAGACCGCAGCCGATGGGTGACAGGCTGCGGGATATCGTGTCGTACGAAGTACGTTCAAGGGTGTCCATGATCAAGCGTCTGGCTCAGGTTGGCGGACGACGAACAGGCAAACACAGCTCTGGTTTGGTTTCAAATTGCGGAATCCAAATCAATGTCCGACGATTAAGCGAGCCGCTCCTCGTTTGTCAACTATAAATTGATTCACGGCGAAAGGTTTATTATTGTTTAACGCCGGTTGTATTTGAATTACTCCTGTATGTATTACGCCACGCCGTCTCGGCACACCGGGATCAGCACGGCTCAAGACCCTCCAGTTCTCCCCTCAGCTTCGGCCGGGAGCGGAGATCGTCGGCTTCAGTCAGGATCACGTAGCGGCCCGTCTCGGACGTCATCAGATAGCTGGTTGCCGGCAACGGCCCTGGCGGCAGCGCCGCGACACGGCAAAACGCCTTCGTCGCGATGCCGAACCCCAGCGACACCGTCCGGTCCGCCGCGCCGTTTCCCCGCGTGACAGCGTCCATCGTCACGCCGCCGGGACGCGGCTTCACCGCATCGGGCAGACGCACGGCAACCCGCAGCACCGCGGGATCGGTTGTCGCAATACCGATGCGGCTCAACGCCGGCAGCGATGCCGGCGGTATCGACCCGCATCCGCCCGGGGCCAGGGCAGCGGACAGGACCATGATCCACCGGACCATGGTCCCGGGCGCCCCCTATCGGTCGCCGAGGCAGATGCCCAGGCCGCGGGCGGTGCTGACCAGTGCGTCGTCGGCGCCGATGGCCTGTGTCGGCTCGAACGCCGCGACCAGCGGAACATCCACCACGCGACGGTTCTGCCAGGCCACCAGGCGGTCGAACTTGCCCTGCGCGATCAGGTCCACGGCATAGACGCCGAACGCCGAACCAACCAGGCGATCGTCCCATGTCGGCTGGCCGCCGCGCTGCACGTGGCCCAGCACGGTGACGCGCGTCTCCGCCCCGGTCCGGCGGGTGATCGCCTCACCCAGCACATGGCCGATGCCGCCATAAGTGGTGCCACCCAGCGCGTGACTGAGTTGCACGCGCTCACCCGATTTGTCGCGCACCGCCTCGGCCACCACGACGATGGCGAAGTTGTGCCCGTGGTGCCGCACCTTCTTGATATGCGCGGCTACGGCGTCGAGGTCGTAGGGAATCTCCGGGATCAGGATCACGTCCGCGCCGCCGGCGATGCCGGCCGCCAGGGCGATGTGGCCGCAATCGCGTCCCATCACTTCCAGGATCATCACCCGGTCATGGCTGGCGGCCGTCGGCTGAAGACGATCGATGGCCTCGGTCGCGACCATCACCGCGGTGTGGTAACCGACGGAGTTCTCGGTGGCGCCGACGTCGTTGTCGATCGTCTTGGGCACACCCACGAGCGGAATGTTCCCCTGTTGCGCGAGGTGCCGCAGGATGGCCATGCTGCCGTCGCCGCCGATGGCGATCAGGCCGTCGAGGCCCAGCATGCGGTAGCCTTCGATAACCTCCTCGGAACGGTCTTTTAGCGTACCGTCCGGCATCGGGAAGGCGAACGGATCGCCGCGATTGGTGGTGCCGAGGATCGTTCCGGCGCTGCGAGCCATGGAGGTGCTGGCCGTTGCCAGGTCGAGCGGTGTGAACTCGACGGGCCGCTTCAACAGGCCCTGGGTGCCCTGGTGAATGCCGAGCACGCGCCAGCCGTAACCCAGGATGGCGCGTGTGACGACGGCGCGAATGACGGCGTTGAGCCCGGCGCAATCGCCACCGCTTGTCAGAACGCCGATGGTCTTCGTGGAACTCATGATCACCTCTGGGAGCCGCAGTGAATTGGTTTTGCGATCTTTGCATGCCAATCGGCCCGTGGCACCATTAATTTCATGGGTCAGGGTGCGAAAGCTCGGGCTTGCCTGTCCCGCGCGACCGATTGGCGGCAGGTTTTTCCGCGCGGGCTGGAAAAACGCCGGCGGGACGGGCTTTCGGAGAATTGATCCGGGGCAGGGCAACCGGCCGCCGGAAGCGAAGGTCTCGGTCCCGAAACCGCATTCGCCGGTTAGATTTGCGTCTCCGGCAGCACCAGCACCAGGCCTTCGAGCGCCGCGCTGGCCGTGATCTGGCAGGACAGCCGGCTGTTCGGCCGGCGCTCCGCAGCCACGGTCTCCAGCATCGCCCGTTCCGCGTCGGTCGGCTCCGGCAGCTCCGAGAGGCGGGCGGGCTCCACGTAGCAGTGGCAGGTGCCGCAAGCGCAGGAGCCGCCGCATTCGGCGAGAATGCCGTTCACGCCGTTGGCGGTGGCACCCTTCATCAGGCTTCTGCCCTCGGGGACGTTGACTGTGACGGCGTTGCCGGAAGGTTCGACGTACGTGATCTGGACCATGCTGGCGGCATCCTCGACGCGGTGGGTCCGATACCTATCAGGTTCG
This sequence comes from uncultured Rhodopila sp., assembly GCF_903944925.1. GTDB lineage: Bacteria > Pseudomonadota > Alphaproteobacteria > Acetobacterales > Acetobacteraceae > Rhodopila. The sequence continues at coordinate 24,481 of NZ_CAJATU010000158.1, forward strand.
CTCATCGGCGGAGAAAATTTTGCTCGACCGGCCCGAATGTTGATTTCCAGTATGGCCCGCGGCGGTGATCCATGCCGAAATGGTCATAACTGGTATAGGCGCGATCCCACTGGTTCTTGGTCCATTGCTTTGGCAGGATAAGGCGTCTGATAAAGGGAAAACGTCATGTCAACCACCAATTCGCACCAACCGGTGCCCGGAACGACGATCTTCGATGGCGAACAGGCCCGCAAGGGCTATGCGCTGAACAAGATGTGCTATTCGTTCAACGATGCCGCCAACCGCGCGGCGTTTCTCGATAACGAAGACAGCTATTGCGAGAAGTACGGCCTGAATGCGGAACAGCGCAACGCGATCCGCAACCGCAATGTGCTGCAGCTTATCGCGGCCGGCGGCAATGCCTATTACCTCGCCAAATTCGCCGGGATCTTCCGCCTGGACATGCAGGATATCGGCGCGCAGCAGACCGGCCTGACCAAGGACGAGTTCAAGGCGAAGCTTCTGGCCGCGAGGGGGGAATAAGCCATGGCGAAGATCGTCGGCACCGTCAGCACATCGCACATCCCCGCCATCGGCGGCGCGATCCACAAGGGCTTGCAGAACGATCCGTATTGGAAGCCGTTTTTCGATGGATTCCCGCCGGTGCGCGACTGGCTCGCCTCGGTGCGGCCGGACGTGGTCATTGTTGCCTATAACGACCACGGACTGAATTTCTTCCTCGACAAGATGCCCACCTTCGCCGTCGGTGCGGCCGCGGAATACCGCAACGCCGATGAGGGCTGGGGAATCCCGGTGCTGCCGCCGTTCAAGGGCGACCAGGCGTTGTCCTGGCACCTGATCGAGTCGCTCGTCGGCGAGGATTTCGACCTGGTGACCTGCCAGGAGATGGTGGTCGATCACGCCCTGACGCTGCCGATGGCGCTGCTGTGGCCGGAGCAGAACTGGCCGGTGCGGGTCATTCCGGTGGTGGTGAACACGGTGCAGGCGCCGCTGCCGTCGGCCGCACGCTGCTACAAGCTCGGCCAGGCGATCGGCCGGGCCGTCGCGTCGTGGCCGGGCGAAGAGCGGGTTGTCGTGCTGGGCACTGGCGGTCTGTCGCATCAGTTGGACGGGGAGCGGGCCGGGTTCATCAACAAGGACTTCGACCTGAAGTTCATCGACAGCCTGACAGCGAACCCTGCCTGGGCAACGCAATATTCGACGGTGGAGCTGGTGGAGTTGGCGGGTACGCAGGGCGTCGAGCTGCTGAACTGGCTGGTGGCGCGCGGCACGTTGCCGGAGAAGGCGCGGCAGGTGCATGTGAACTACCACATCCCGATTTCGAATACCGCGTCGGGGCTGCTGGTGCTGGAGCCGGAGGGCTGACGCCTGCCGCCCGATGGAACGTCTTGATTGCGACCGGATGTTCGTTGCGGTGCTAGAGTCGGGTAGCTTTTCCAGGGCTGCCCGGGCTCTCGGCACGAGTTCCGGGCAGGCATCCAAACTTGTTTCGAAGTTGGAAGCCGATCTCGGGGTTCAATTGTTGAGTCGGACGACGCGGGCGCTGTCGGCGACCGAGGTCGGGCAGGCTTATTTCGAACGCGTCAAGGCGTTGCTGGAGGATTTCGACGCGCTGGATGCCTCCGTCCGGAACACGTCGGCCGCGGCGACGGGGCGATTGCGGCTTTCGCTGCCGGTATCTTTCGGAACGATGCAGATGACAGCCGATCTGATCGAGTTCGCGCGGGCTTATGGCGACATCCAGCTTGACGTCAGCTTCGCCGATCGGCTGGTGAATTTGATCGACGAGGGATTCCATGTCGCGGTACGCATCGGCAACCCCAGCGACAGCAGCCTGATCGCACGCAAGCTTTGCGATATGCGGGTGGTGACCGTTGCCGCGCCCGCCTATCTCGATCGTCTGGGCGCGCCGGAAGACCCCGCGGCGCTGGCGAAGCGGGAATGCATCATCGACACGAATTTTCGCGAGGCGTTCACCTGGCGGTTCCGCACTGCCGACGGGTCGTCAACGATTGCTGTGCCGGTGAAAGGCCGGCTGCGGTTTTCCAACGCCGAGGCCTGTCTCGCGGCTGCTGCTGCGGGGCTTGGCATTGCACGGGTGCCGAGCTTCATGGCCGGTCAGTGTTTCCGCACAGGAACAGTGAGGCCACTGCTTCAACAGTTCGAAGACCGGTCATTCGGGCTGTACGTTGTTTATCCCCCCGGCCGGCATCTCGCGCTGAAGGTGCGCGTGCTGGTGGATTTCCTGGTTGCGCGTTATCGCGGCGAACCGCCCTGGGACAAGGGCTGGCGGGACTGATTCCAATTTGGAAGCAGAGACTGCCAGTTTATCCGGATATCTTTCATTTGGGAACTCCTGAAAGATGTCCGCCAGTTGCTTTTGAAGGAGTTCCCCAATGCCTCTCGACACTCGCACTGCGCCGTACGCCGCCTTCCTGCTCCGCCTCAGCCTGGGTATTCTGTTTATCGCCCATGCCGGCCTGAAGATATTCGTTTTCACGCCGGCCGGAACGGCGGCCTTCTTCGGCTCCCTCGGGCTGCCGCCGACGCTTGGTTACGTAACAATCGTCTGGGAGCTGGTAGGCGCGGTGGCGCTTATCCTCGGCGTCTGGCCGCGTGCCGCCGCCGTCGCGCTGACCCCGATCCTGGCTGGCGCCATCGCGACGGTGCATGGCCCGGCCGGGTTCTTCTTCACCAACCCGCATGGCGGCTGGGAATTCCTCGCCCTTTGGATCGCCGGACTGGTTTCCGTCGCCCTGATCGGGGATGGAGCCTGGGCGCTGGTGCCGACACCGGGTGCTGCGCGTCACCGCCTGGCGACCGCCTGACCTGGAGGATACGGCAATGAACGCGGTCATGAATCGCCCCTTGAGCATCGGCAAAGTTGCGCTGACCGTTCGCGACCTTGACCGCGTCAGCCGGTTTTACCAGGACGTGCTTGGTTTTCGACTAGCGTCCTCTGATGCGGCGTCGCGGTTGACTGTCCGCGATGCCTGGGGGACGTCGATCACTGTCGCGGTGGCCGGATGCTTGTGAATGGACGATGGAGCGCGGACTGGCATCCGGTTCAGTCTACCGACGCCAAGGGCGGGTTCGTCCGCCAAACGTCCGGCTTCCGCAACTGGATCACGCCGGACGGCGCGCCGGGGCCGACCGGTGAGGGCGGTTTCGGTGCCGAGCGGGACCGGTATCATCTGTTCGTTGCACTTATCTGTCCGTGGGCGTCGCGGACGCTGATCGCCCGGGCGCTGAAGGGTTTGTCGTTCATTTCGGTCTCCGTGCTGGAGCCTATGGTGACCGATCAGGGATGGCGCTTCGGCGACCAGGCCGACGGTGCGGGCTATCTGCACGAGATTTATACCCGTGCGGCGCCGCATTATACCGGGCGTGCGACCGTGCCGGTGCTTTGGGACAAGCATCGCAAGACAATCGTCAACAACGAGTCGGCCGATATCCTGCGTATGTTCAACGCGGGCTTTGGCTCGCTGGCGGAATCGGCGATCGATCTTTATCCGCCCCATCTCCAGGCGGATATCGACGCGATCAACGAACGGATCTACCACCGGCTGAACAACGGCGTGTATCGCGCGGGGTTCGCAACGACACAGCAGGCTTACGAGGAAGCCTTCGCCGAGGTCTTCGGCATGCTGGATGAGCTCGAAGCGCGTTTGGCAGACGGGCCGTTCCTGTTCGGGGACGGCCTGACCGAAGCGGATGTGCGCCTGTTCGTCACGTTGATCCGTTTCGACGCCGCCTATCATGGATTGTTCAAGTGCAATCTGCGCCGGTTGGCGGACTACGAGAACCTGTCAGCCTATCTGGCCCGAATGCTGGCTGTCCCCGGTATCCGGGAGACTGTTTCCATCGACCATATCAAGCGAGGCTATTACTCGATCAAGGTGCTGAACCCGAACGGCATCGTGCCCGTGGGGCCGGATTTGACCAGCCTGGCGCTTTAGGCCCGGGCCTTCACCATTCGCAATGGATTATAGGTCAGCACCACCGTGCCGTTCTGCTTCCGGACGCGGTTGAACGTGCGCACCAGGCCGCGGTTCGGGCGGCTTTCGCTGCGGCGGCTTTCCACCACCTCGCATTCCACATGGATCGTATCGCCGGCGAAAGTCGGGGCGGTTACGTTCATCTCCATATGCAGGAACGCAAATCCGGTGTGCTGCATCGTCGCATGCACCAGCAGGCCTTCGGCAAATGCGTAGACCATCGCAGCCGGAACGACACGCTGCTTGATGTCGCTTTCCGCCCGCAGGAACTCGGTATTTGAAAACAGCACTTCCGTCATGCCCGTGCAGCCGATGAAATTCACCAGATCCGCTTCAGTCAGCGTGCGGCCGATGGTGCGGAACTTCCGGCCAACCGGCAGATCTTCGAAATAGATGCCAAGGCCGAGGACTTCGTAGCCGTCTATTTCCGTCATCCCGATGTCCCTTCCAGCTTGGCCATCCGCTTCGCCCCGTTGCGGGTCAGCACACCGCGCAGCATCAGGCGCAAGCCGCGTTCCACGTACGTGTCCACGTCCATCGTCCTGGCGAAGTGCCATGCCTTCAAAGCCCACGCGTGGCAGAACATGACAATCTGGTAGACGAACATATCCACGTCGATCGCCTCGAACAGTCCGGCACCGATGCAATCGCGCACGCAGGCGGCGATCAGCTCGTTGGTGTCGCGTTCCATCTGCATGATCGCGTTGCGTCGATCCTTATGCAGTGATTTGGTTTCGCGATAAGCGAGGACTGTTGCGTCCACGGACGACCCGTTCACCCGCGCATAGGCCCGCACCGCCGCGCAGAACCTCTGCAACGGATCGGCGATGCCCTCCAGCGCCAGCGGGATTTGCCGCATGTAGCTGTCCAGCACCTCCTGCAACGCCAGGAACAGTAGATCTTCCTTGTCCCCGACATACTGGTAGATCAGGCCGATGCTGACATCGGCGCGTTCGGCAACGTCGCGGATCGTCGCCGGATGATAGCCTCGTTCGCTAAAGCAGGCGATCGCCGCCCTGGTCAATTGAGCGCGCCGCCGTTCGACCAGTGCGGAATCTTCCACCGTCGTCTTGATTGCCGACTTCCCGGCGGGAGGCATCGATCGGGTCAGGGTGTGCTCCTTATCCCGGCGAGAAAATCGCCAATCAGGTCTCGCGTTTTCGCGGAGGCCAGCAGACCGCGGGTTTGCTGCAACTCCTCATCGAAACCATTGATCCCCGGTGCGGTCGCGGCCGTGATGCATGCCTTGGCGGCTTTCGCCGCATGCGGCGGCAGTGCCGCATATCGCTTCGCGATCTCAGCGGCTGCCGCTGCAAGATCAGCCGCCGGCACACTCCATTGCACAAGCCCGAGCCGCCGCGCTTCCGCGCCATCGACCTGCTCTGCACCCAGAATCAACCGCAACGCCGCCGGCCGTCCGGCGAGCCAGGTCAAGCGCTGGGTTCCGCCCGCCCCTGGCAGCAAGCCAAGCCGCAGTTCCGGCAAGCCCATCTTCGCTTCCAGTGCGGCGATGCGCAGGTCGCAGGCCAGAGCCAGTTCGAACCCGCCGCCGAGCGCTGTGCCATTGATCTCAGCCAGAGTGACCCGGGGCAGGGCTTCGATACGGGCAAACAACCTCTGATACCCGCGCACAGCCGCGATTTGCCGATCAAGTCCGTCCGCCGACTCGAAACGCTCCCGCATCTCCTTTAGATCGGCTCCGGCGGCGAAGACTTTCAGTGTACTACGGATGTGCAGTACCGACCAGTCATCTCGCGCATCCAGGCCATCCAGCAACGCATGAAACCCCGCCACCCAGGCATCGCTCATGGCGTTCACCGGGGCGCGGTCCAGCAGAAGCGTCGCGACGCCATCGGTAACTTGCAGATCAAACATGTCTAGCCCTCCGCCGCCGTGAAAGTCTTGGCGATCCCGCGCAGAACCACTTTCTGGATTTTGCCGCTGGGCGTCTTCGGCATGGCTTCTACAACCTCCAGACGCTCCGGCAGGTAATTCCTGGTCAGACGGCGTTGTTCCAGAAATTCAATCAATTCGGGAAATGTCAGCGTGGCGTCCTCCCGCAAGACGGCAAAGGCGCAGGCCCGCTCGCCCAGTCTTGCATCGGGCATGGCGACCAGGGCGACTTCCTGGATCGCCGGATGCTGGTAGATCAGCCCCTCGATTTCCACCACGGGCACGTTCTCCCCGCCCCGGATGATGACGTCTTTCGTGCGGCCGGTGATGCGCACATACCCGTCGTCATCGATCCGCGCGAGGTCGCCGGTTTCGAACCAGCCCTCCGCATCGGTGGCGTACCATTCCGGATGCTTCAGGTAACCGACGAAGTTGCTCGGTCCCCGTGTTTGCAGGCGTCCTTCGGCATTGGGCGGGAGGGGGGCGCCAACTTCGTCCACGACACGAATCTCCATGCCCTCCATCGGACAGCCATCGGTTTCGAACGTTTTGTCCGGCGGGTCGCCAATGCGGGTCGTCGTTACGGCACCATTCTCGGTCATGCCCCAGGCGGAAATGATGTTCGCACCAAGATGTTCCGCCGCCCGCCGCACCAAAGCCCGCGGAATCGGGGCCCCGGCAGAGAGGAATGTCCGCAAGCTTGCCACCGCAGCGGGGCGGCGCGTCGCTTCATCAGCCATATCCGAGAGGAACGGGGTCGCCGCCATGGTGAAGGTCGCCTGATGTTCCGCGATCAGGTCGACCGCTTTGGCCGCATTCCATATATCCTGGAAAACCGCTTTTGCGCCCAGCGCAATCGGCATGACGAGCCCGTATATAAACCCGGTCTGATGCGCCAGCGGCGACGCCATCAGAACGGTGTCGTTGCGGTCCAGCCGCAACCGGGCAGCATAAGGCAGCATGTTGGAATACAGCGTGTTGGAGGTGTGCATCACCCCCTTCGGCTCACCCGTTGTGCCGGATGTGTAAAGAATTTCGATCACATCGTCAGGCCCCGGGAGGCTTGCGGCGAACCGGTCGTCCGTTTCGAGCAGAGGTTCAAACGCGCTGCTCCCCTCGCCGCCGATGACCAGGACATGTCGCAGAGCCGGCAGGCTAGCCCGGATTGCGTCCGCCATCGGTTCGTACCGGAAGCCGCGATACTCCCTCGGGATCACCAGCACTTTCGTTTCCGCAAGCTGTAGCATGAACGCCATCTCGCGCTCGCGGAAGATCGGCATTACAGGGTTGGTGATCGCGCCCAGCCGCAGCGCCGCGAGATGTAAAGCCACGAACTGCCACCAGTTCGGCAACTGCATCGACACCACGTCGCTGCGCCCGACGCCCAACCGTGCCAGGCCGGCGGCGATCCGATCGACCTTTTGCGACAGCGACGCGTAGGTCAGCGATGTGGGTGCGCCCGTCATGCTGTTATGATCGACGATCGCGACGCGCTCGGGCGCCGTCTCTACCCAACGGTCGAAATCGTCCAGCAACGTGCGGTCGGGCCAGAGGCCGGATGCCTTCATCGCCTGCTTTCGGGCCTCCGGCAAAATCGCATGTGTTTCCACGGTTCTAGCCCCCCTCTCGACCTGGCCGGTATCCCGGCTCCTTGATCCCTAACCGAACGAACGTTCGTTTGGCCGATAGTGCACTCATCGCGGTTAGAAATCCAGATATCCGCGATGCGGGGGCGGGTCAGCGTGTCAGAGGGAAACGTGCACCAGCGCCTTCAGCGCATAGCCAATGACGTAGGACAGGCCAGCGGCGCTCATGCCGATCGCCAGGGTTTCGAGGCCGGAGCGGAACCAGTCGGACAGGGACCATTTGCTCTTGGCCGCACCGATGGCGAAGAACACCAGACCCGTTGCAGCCACGGACAAACCGAAGCTGTAGGCCAGAAGGTAGCTCGCCAACGGCACCAGACCGCACAGCACGAACGCGGCGGCGGTGCTCAGCGCGGCGCGAACCGGCGATTTCACCGCTGGCGACAAGCCGTATTCCTCGACCGTCATGGTCTTGGCCCAACGGTCCTCGTCGGCGGTGATAACGTCCACGATCCGTTCCAGTTCGTCGCCGGCGAAACCTTTGCGGGCGAATATTTGCCGAATCTCCTCGCGCTCGCCGTTCGGGTCCACCGCAATGTGCTTCCGTTCGATCGCAAGCAGGCGCTCGTAGTCGTCCACTTCGGCCTTGGTGGCGCTGAAGTTGCCGGCGCCCATGGCGAACCCGTCGGCTATCAGGTTCGCCATGCCGAGCACCAGCACGACGCTTCCCGGCATATCCGCACCGACAACCCCTGCAACGATGGCGAAGGTCGTGACGGTTCCATCGATCCCGCCATAGATCCAGTCGCGCAGATAATTCGGCTGCGCGTCCTCGGCAAGGCGCGCGCGGATCTCATCCCGCTCGTGGCTGTGTTCCAACGTCGAGCCTGCCGCCGCGCTTTCCTCGTTCATTATGTCTCCTGACGCGCGCACCGTGATCGCCGGCCGCTGCCAGTGCGTTGATCTGCGTCAAGCGCCTATTTGTAATACTTGCGAAACTCCGGCTTACGTTTCTCCAGGAAGGAGGCGACGCCTTCCTTGGATTCATCGCTTTCATAATACAGCTTCAACGCCTGCAACCCCAGCGCGCCGATGCCGGCAATATTTTCGGAGTCGGCATTGAACGAGCGCTTGGCAATGGCGATTGCCGTCGGGCTGCGTTCGACGAGTTCCTTGCACCAGGCTTCGACTTCCGCGTCGAGCAGGTCGTCCGGCACCACCTTGTTGACCAGCCCCATCGCCGCGGCTTCGTGCGCGGTGTAGCGGCGGCAGAGATACCAGATTTCTCGCGCTTTTTTCTCGCCGACGATACGGGAGAGATAGGCTGTGCCAAAGCCCGGATCGACTGATCCCATTTTGGGGCCGACCTGACCGAACTGGGCATTTTCGGCGGCGATCGTCAGGTCGCAGAGCGTCGCAAGAACGTTGCCGCCGCCGATGGCGAAGCCGCGGACCTTGGCGATAACCGGCTGCGGCACGGCGCGGATGATGCTGTGCAGCGCCTCCACCGGCAAACCGATGGTGCCTTTGCCGTCATAGCTGCCTTCGTGCGCCGACTGGTCGCCGCCGGTGCAGAACGCCTTGGTGCCAGCTCCGGTCAGGACGATGACGCCGATGGATTTGTTCCAGCCGGCACGATTGAACGCATGCAGCAGCTCATCACAGGTGGTGCCGCGGAAGGCGTTGTATTTTTCCGGGCGGTTAATGGTGATGGTGGCGATGCCGTCGCGTTCTTCGTAAAGCACGTCGGTGTACTGATGCGGTGCGGTCATCTGGTTTTCCTCCTGTCGCCGGCGTCCGGTCATCCGGTTGTCCATCCGCGGCGCTTGACTTCGGGGCCGCCGCGGGATGAACATACCTGACTGACCGATCACTCATTCAGTTCCGGCGTAACCATACCGATGATCCTCACCGAAGAACAAGAGATGATCCGCAATACCGCGCGCGATTTTGCGCAGCGGCATCTGGCACCCTATGCGGCGGAGTGGGAGCGGACCGCCACTTTCCCCCGCGAGGCGCTGCGGGAAATGGGCAAGCTGGGCTTTCTCGGGATGACGGTTCCGGCCGACTGGGACGGGGCCGGAACCGATTATGTTTCATACGCGCTGGCGATGGAGGAGATCGCCGCCGGCGACGCCGCCACCGCCTGTGTCATGAGCGGGCATAATTCCGTCGGCTGCGGGCCGCTCGTTGCATTTGGCACGGATGACCAGAAGGAACGGTATCTGCGGCCGATGGCGCGCGGCGAGTGTCTCAGCGCTTTCGCCTTGACCGAGCCGACGGGCGGGTCGGACGCGGCGGCGCTGAAAACGCGCGCAACGCGGCGCGGCGATGTCTACGTGCTGAATGGAACCAAGCACTATATCACGACCGGCAAGAACGCCGACGTTTGCCTGGTTTTTGCCAGCACCGACCCGGGCAAAGGCAAGCGCGGCATCACCGGTTTCATAGTCGAAACTAAAACCCCCGGCTATCGCGTCGGCCGCGTCGAGAAAAAGATGGGGCAGAACGCATCGGATACCTGCGAGATCCTGCTGGAAGACGTCGAAGTGCCGGTGGAAAACCGGCTCGGCGTAGAAGGGCAGGGATACAAAATCGCCCTTTCCAACCTCGAAGGCGGACGGATCGGTATTGCCGCGCAAGCGGTCGGCATCGCCCGCGCGGCGCACGAACTCGCATTGGCATATGCGCAGGAACGCAAGAGTTTCGGCACGATCATCTACGAACACCAGGCGGTGTCGCACCGGTTGGCAGAAATGGCGACCCAGTTGCTGGCGGCGCGGCTGATGGTGCTGCACGCGGCCGAATTACGCAGCCATGGAAAACCCTGCCTGAAAGAGGCGTCGATGGCCAAACTGTTCGCCTCCGACATGGCGGAACGAGTCTGTTCCGATGCGATCCAGACATTCGGCGGCGCGGGCTATATTCAGGACTCCGTGGTCGAGCGCCTGTACCGCGCTGCCCGCGTCACCCGCATTTACGAAGGCACCAACGATATCCAGCGCCTGGTGATCAGCCGGGCACTGGCATCATAACGGGAGAGAAGCATGAGACTCGACGGCAAGACAGCCCTGATCACAGGAGGCGTCTCCGGTATCGGCAAGGCGACGGCGCTGGAATTCGCCCGGCAGGGCGCGATCGTGCTCGTTGCGGATGTGAACGCCAAGGGCGGCGCGGCGGCCGAAGCGGAAGCCGAGAATGCCGGGCTGAAGATCGAATACGTTCCGCTCGATCTGGTCAGCCTCGAATCGGTCGATGCCTGCGCCGCCATCGCGTTGGAAAAGCACGGGCGGGTGGACATCCTGGTGAACGCAGCCGGCTGGGACCAGATCCAGCCGTTCGTGGAGAACTCGCCCGAGTTCATCGATCGCGTGCTGGCGATCAACCTGCGCGGGCCCATCGGCCTGACGCAGAAACTGCTTCCGGCGATGGCGGCCAACGGCTACGGCAAGATCGTCAACGTCGCCAGCGATGCAGGTCGCGTCGGCAGCCTGGGCGAAACGGTCTACGCTGGTGCAAAAGGCGGCATGATCGCTTTTACCAAGTCGCTGGCAAGGGAAACCGCGCGTTACAAGATCACGGTCAACTGTGTTTGCCCCGGCCCGACCGACACGCCGCTGTTCCACGCCCAACCGGAAAAGCTGCAGATCGCGCTGGAGAAGGCGATCCCGTTCCGCCGCATCGCCAAGCCGCAGGAGCTGGCGGATGCGATCTTGTTCTTCGCCAGCACGCGGTCCGACTACGTAACGGCGCAGATACTCAGCGTCAGCGGCGGGTTGACCATGGTGGGCTAGCCGCGCCGCTTCCGCCCGGTAGGATGTTGCAACTGCAACGTCCTATCCGGTAAGCTTGCAATTCCCATTAGGCTGCGGGAACGCAACATCAGCCGCCACCGTCATATTAATGATCGGCTTTGCCACCCCATCAACGATGCCGACGTAGCCAAAGAAATTCGGCGTCATCAATTGATGGTCTTCCTTGCGCAACAAAGCGTCACCGAAGATCGTTGCGAACGTCGTCCCCTCCATCGCGCGGCCGACATCGGCCGGCACGACGCTGCCAGCCTTCTTCACCGCCTGGAAAAGGACCTCTGTCCCAAGATACCCTTCCGCCTCGAAATTCGTCGGCGTGGTGCCGGGATATTTCTTCTGCCAGGCCGCAACGAACGCCTTGTTCCCCGGCGTATCCAACGTCGAGCTGTAATTAATGATCCCGACGATACCCTTGGCAGCATCGCCCAGCGTCTTCACCTGGTTGTCGGCAATGAAACTGACGCCGGCAGTGAACACGTTATCAAGCAATCCGAATTGCCGCGCCTGTTGCGCGAAGGTAATGGCGTCGCGGCCGGCAAGCGCAACCCACAACCCTTCCGCCCCCGAATCCACGATCTTCTGAATATACGGCGCATAGTCATTGGTTCCGAACGGCGAGTATTGCTCCACCTCAACGATACGCCCATCGGCCTGCGCGGCGTTGGAGAAGCTCATGCCGGAGTTATGGCCCCACGCCGTGTCGCCAGCCTGAATCGCCCATTTCCGCTGCTTCTGCTGCTTCAGCCAGGGCTGCACCACCGCAACATCAGATGAATCCGGATGGTTCACCCGGAACATCCGCCGATTGCAAGCCTTGCCGGTGATATCGTCCGCCTTGTTGACGGTGGAAATATAGATTGCGTTCCAGCGCTGAAGCTGCGGGCCGATCGCCAGACCCTCACCTGAGGCGATTGTCGACATCAACAGATTATACCCCGACAGAGCAAGCTTCTCGCCTTGCTCCCGCGCCAGATCGGCTCTGCCTTCGGTATCAAGGTAGCGGACCTCGACCTGGCGCCCATCGATGCCGCCCGCCTCATTGGCCGCGTCCACGGCAAAATCCGTCGCGCGTTTCACCTGGTTGCCCAAATCGGCATATGGGCCGGTCAGCGCGGTTGGAACGCCGATGCGGATCGGATCTTTGGCGGCGCGACCGAGGCCGGGCCGCGAGGCAGCGATCAGGGTAGCCCCAGCCAGAAGGTGTCTGCGATTCAGCTTCATTGTCGTTTCCCCATCAGACGGCTACATGTTTTTTTAACGTCTCCATCGACAGGCCGACCAACCGGCCGGCTTCGACGATCGATCCCTTGGACAGAACATAATACCGTTCCGCAACGCGATGAACCAGACCAAAGTTCTGTTCGATCAACAGGATTGCCGTACCGGTTTGGGCCAGCGCCCGCAACGTGTCGGCAAGGCCATCGACAATCACCGGCGCCAGACCCTCGCTCGGCTCGTCCAGTACCAGAAGATCGGGGTTCGCCATCAGCGCCCGGCCGATGGCCAGCATCTGCTGCTGGCCGCCCGACAGGGCGGTCCCGGGGAGCTCCGCTCGTTCCCGCAAGACCGGAAACAGATCGAACACCGCCGGCAACGTCCAAGGTCCCTTACGATTGACGGCGCCGCCCAGCAGCAGGTTTTCCTTTACCGTCAGGCCGGGAACGATTCGGCGTCCCTGCGGAACGACGGCGATTCCCGCGCGGGCAGCGGTGAAATGGCGGATCGCACCGATGTCGCGGTCACCGAAGGCAATCCGCCCCTGCCGGACCGTTGCGACCCCAAGGCAGGCATTGACGATCGTTGTCTTGCCTACGCCGTTGCGGCCAAGGATCGCCACGCGCTCCCCGGCGGCCACATCCAGCGAAACATCGTGCAGGATCTGCGCGCGGCCGTAATAGGCATCCACATGACGCAACGATAACAGCGTCATGCCGCGCTGCTCCCGAGATAGGCAGTGATAACCTCCGGCATCGCCCGCACCTCCTCCGGCGGCCCGTTCGCCAGGATGCGCCCGAGATGAAGTACCGTCAGATGGCTGCAGATCGAAAAAATCACCTCCATGTCGTGCTCGACGATCAGCACCGTCACCTGCCAGCGCGCCGCCAGATCGCGCAGCAGCAGTGCCAAATTCAGCGACTCTGCCATCGACAGTCCGGCCGCCGGCTCATCCAGCAACAGAACCCGGGGGCGGCCGACAAGCGCCAGCGCAACGTCCACCCGCCGCTGGTCGCCGTAAGAGATGTCGGCCGCCCGCTGTCCCGCCAGCGCGGAAAGCTCCATCGCGTCGATCACCTCCTCCGCATTGTTCGTTTCGGCGGCACGAGCAGCCAAACCGATCTGTGCGGCGACGGTCAGGTCGGGGAAGATGTTGGTCTTCTGAAACGACCGCGCCAGCCCGGCGCGCCGCCGCTGCCGCGCCGGCAGTCCGCTGATGTCATGCCCGAACAACAAAACGCGGCCGGACGCGGATTTGCCCGTGCGCCCTGACAGCACGTCCATCAGCGTGGATTTGCCCGCGCCGTTCGGCCCGATCAGTCCGCGGATTTCGCCGGGACGCAGCGCGATTGAAACGCTGTCCAGTGCAATGAATCCGCCGAACCGGCGGGTCAGGCCGATGCCTTCGAGTGCCGGATAAGTCATGCCGTGCGGACTCCCATCCGCTGCATCAGCAGCGCGATGGTCCCGCTGGCGCCGCGCGGCAGCAGGACGGTGACGAGGATCAGCGTGCCGCCGATGATGGCCGGCCAATGTTCCGTCAGGTCGCCCGCGGCGTTTTTCAGCAGGAAGAACAGCAGCGCGCCCAACGCCGGACCCCAGACCGCGCGCGTGCCGCCGACGACGGCCATGACCAGGGCCTCGCCGGACAGGCCCCAATACAGCACGTTTGGCGTAACGAAGCCGTTGTAAAGAGCGAACAGAACCCCGGCCAGCGCGGCGATCGCCGCCGAAAGGGCGTAGATTGCGGCGCGCGGCAGGATCGTGTGGTAGCCGATGAACCGCGCCCGCTCCTCATTTTCCCGGATCGCCAGGGTCAGCGTCCCGAACGGGATGGCGATCAGCACGGACAGGCCGAACAGCACCAGCATCAGAACGATCCAGCAGATCACGAACATGCTGCCGGCCTGCTGAAACAGGCTGCTGTCCAGGCCGAGGATGCGCCCCGGCAACTGCGCGGCGATGCCGTCGTCGCCGTTGGCGAGGCTGCGCCAGCGCATCGCCAGCTCATAGAATGCCTGCGCCACCGCCAGGGTCAGCATTGAAAACGCAACGCCGGCCAGGCGCAGCATGGCGGCGCCGAGCAGCAGCGCCAGCAGGGTCGGGGCCAGGATCGCGACCAGCAGCGCTGCGCCGATGGGCATCCACTCGTTGGTCGTGGACACCGCAACGATATAGGCGCCCAGGCCGAAGAATCCGGCATGGCCGAAGCTGACCAGCCCGTTCTGCCGCACCAGGAAGCCGACTCCGGTGGCCAGGATGGCGTTGATCACCGCTTGCGTCAGCAAGGTCAGCAGCAGCGGTGAGCCGAGCAGGGCGGGCAGCAGCGCGCCGGCAACGCCCGCGAAAAGAAAAACGGCGATCCGGATCATGCGCCCGCCTTCACCAGGCCGCCCGGCCGCCAGATCAGCACCAGGACCATCAGCACCAGCGGGATCATCGAGGCGGCCGCCGGCACGAACACGACTCCCAGATTGTGCAACTGGCCGATGATCATCGCGGCGACGAAAGCGCCGGTGAAGCTGCCGAGCCCTCCGGTGACGACGACGACAAAGCTGTCGATCAGGATGCTGCCGCCCATCGACGGGGACAGCGCCACCAGCGGCGCCGATATGGTGCCGGACAATCCGGCGAGGCCGGCACCGATGGCCACGACCATTGCCGACAGACGGTCGGTGTCAACTCCCTGCATGCCGGTTGTCAGCGGATCGACGGACGACGCCCGGACGTACAGCCCGACGCGGCTGAACCTGAGCCACAGGGACAGCCCGCCCGCGACCAGGATGGCGACGCCGATGACCGCCAGGCGGTAGACCGGAAAGCTGGTGCCGGAGAGATGCACCACGCCCGACAGGATCGCGGGCGGCTGCACGGTGAGGAATTCCTTGCCCCAGATGGTGCGGACGGCGTCCTCCAGCACCAGCAGCAGGCCGAACGTGACGAGCATCGTGACGATCGGATCTTCATCCTGCAACGGACGGAAGACGAACCGGTCCAGGGCCGCTCCGATGACGGTCAGCACGCAGACGGACGCCGCAAGGCCGGCCCAGAAACCGGCGACCGCGGTCACCGTGTATCCGACATAGGCGCCGACCATGAACAGGCTGCCGTGGGCGAAGTTGACGACGCGGCGGAGGCCGAAGATCAGCACGAGGCCGACGGCGAGGACGTAGAGCAAGCCGCCATAGACCAAGCCGTTGAGGATCTGGATCAGCATTGCCGCAACCGCGCGTGGCAGGCGAACGGGCTGTTGCCCTGTGCCGGCCATGTCCCGCGGCGCCAACTCGGGCACCGTGCCATTTATATCCCCCCGTGCCGGCGCGGTCTGCCGCGATTATCTGAACGATGGTTCAGTTGGCGGGTCGATGTCAAGACGATCAGATGGTTGGCGCGGTTGCAAGTTTTGGCCGTTAGTGTGCAATTCAACCAGTCGATCGAGTCTAAAAAATATTATAACAGTCAG
Source organism: uncultured Rhodopila sp. (assembly GCF_903944925.1). Taxonomy (GTDB): domain Bacteria; phylum Pseudomonadota; class Alphaproteobacteria; order Acetobacterales; family Acetobacteraceae; genus Rhodopila. The sequence goes on from NZ_CAJATU010000158.1 coordinate 40,448, forward strand.
ACAAAGTTATTTTGAGACAGGTAATAGCGCTATAGGAATGTGATAACCAGCCTTCGCCAGCCCGGAGAACCCCATGATGCGGCCGCCACCTCGGAATGCCGTTCGTACAATGCGTGCGGCCATCTGGACCTGGATCGCTCCGCGGCACTCGACCCGCTTTCGGCCGGTTCGGCGCCGACGGTGGCGTTTCCCTCGGCGGCGGGGGCGTATCAATTGGTCGCCGACAACCAGCTTGGCACGCTGACGATCATTCATGACGGCGACGTCCGGAACGCTGCCGTGCTGAAAGCGGCCACCGGCGTTGGCGCGATCTACACCGCCTGGTTCGATACGCTGGCGTTTATACCCGCTGTGGCGGCCGGGGCGGTGTTGCTGTACGACCTGGCGGCGGCGGGCCGAGGAGCGGTCACGCCCGACGGACAGAAACTGTATCTCCCGTTGGCTGATGCGGGCGAAGTCGCGGTGATCAACGCGCGGCAGCGGCGTCTGACCGCCGCGATCGCCGTGCCCGGCCACCCGGCCTCGGTCGTCCTGGCCGGCTGCTACGGGATTTGCCATTAAGGCACCTGGCCGACACCGATTCCTTGATGGAACAGGGGGAGGAGGGCGCGCTGTCCCGCTCGCTCCGACCGCATCGCCTCGTATTGCACTATCTATATGCGTTTAAAATAATAAAGCCTTGACACATTTAGTGGTCTAAAGCAATGTCTCACTGCTGGCCGCCCTTACCGGCGGCACGTCGTCGACTCCTGACGTCTTCTCCCAAACTTGGCGGTGCCTGCGGGCACCGCCTTCTCTTTTTCAGCCGGCAGCCGTCGGCCGCCGCGGGTCCTTCCTAGCGGGCGGCCAACGGCTTTACCGTTTCGTTCATGAGCCGAGCCTGCTCCTCGGCGAGGCGGGCGGAGAATCCCGCCGGGCCGGGACGTCCCAGCAGGTAGCCTTGGACGAAGCCGCAGTGAAGCGTCTTCAACAACGCAAGATGCCGCGCCGTCGCCACGCCGTCCGCCGCCACCTCCAGCCCGAGGCTGGCCGCCATGGCGATAATCGCCTGCACGATCGCTTCGGCACCGCTGTCCGGGTTGTCGATGTCGCAGATAAAGCTCTTGTCGATCTTGATCTTGTCGAACCGGAACCGCCGCAGATTGCCGAGGCTGCAATAGCCGGCGCCGAACTCATCCACCGCGATCCGGATGCCCAGCGCCTTGAGGCCCGACAGCACGTGCAGCGCGTCCTCGGCATCTTCCATCAGCGTGGACTCGGTGATTTCCAGTTCCAGCCGATGCGCCGGCAGTCCGGTGTCGCGGAGCACCTCGGAAACGATGTCGACGATGCCCGGCAACAGGAATTGCGCCGGCGACAGGTTCACCGCGAGCGTGGCCGGATGCGGCAACGCCACCGTCTCGGCGCAGGCGGCGGCCAGGATCCACCGGCCGATGGGCATGATCAGGCCGCAGGCTTCGGCGACCGCGAAGAACTCGGCCGAGGAGATCGTGCCCCGTTCAGGATGATCCCACCGCGGTAGCGCCTCGAAGCCGATGATCTCCATTGTTTCGGTCCTGAAGAACGGCTGGTAGACGATGCTCAACCGCCCGTCCCGCAATGCCTCACGCAGATCCTGCTCCAGCGACCGCCGATCGCGCAGCGCCGCATCGGTGGCGGGATCGACGTAGCGCCAGGTGCCCCTGCCGTCCCGCTGGGCGCGGCCAAGCGCCAGCGCGGCACTGTCGATCATCTCGGCCGCTGTGGTGCCATCGTCGGGATACAGTGCCACCCCGACGCTGGCCGACAGAGTTATCGGCTGCCCGCTCGGCTCGAACGGCAGCGCCATTTCCGCGACGATCCGCTCCGCCAGCACCGCCGCATCGGATGGCTTGTCGGCCAACGGCTGCAGGATCGCAAAGGCGTCCGGCCCGAGCCGCGCGACAGTGTCGGTATTGCGCACGCAATCGCGCAGGCGGCGCGCGGCGAGCAGGATGATCTGGTCCGACGTCTGTTCACCGAACACCTCATGGACGAGGTCGAAGCGATCCAACTGGATCGACAGCACGGCGACGCCGACGGTGGCGCGGTCCGACAGCGCCAGGACTTTCTGCAACTGGCTTTCGAACAGCTCGCGGTTGCCGAGACCGGTCAGCGGATCGAACTGCACCAGGCGCCGGATCTGATGCTGGGCGGCGGTCTCGACGGACAGGTCGCGCACCGCGACGACGTGGCTGCCGGGCTCGGTGCCGTCGCGCCACAACACCTCCACCGCGCGGGATCCCCCGTCGGCCAGAATCAGATCGTACTCGCCCGGCGGGTCGCTGACCGTCATCGAGAGGCCGCGGATCAAGGTTGTCAGCTTGCGGCCAACCAGCGCGCCAGCATGCACGTCCGCCATGGCGCACAGCGCCGGGTTCACATCGCGGATGCGTCCGTGCTGTTCGAGAACGATCCCTTCAATCGGGGCGTTGGCGAGGGCGCGGAAGCGCAGACCTTCCTGCGACCGCCGGCCGATGAAGAATCGGGCCAGGATCAGGCCCGACAGTATGCCGAACAGGCATGCCAGTCCGGCCAGGCCGAAATCATGGGTCCGGGCAATGCATCCGACGGCTTCCAGCATGACGATCCCCTGCAAAGACCGGGGGATTATCGGGTGGAAGAGTTAGCGGATGGTTAACGCCGCGGCGAATTTGCCGGTTTTTTTCGGCGCTACCGGACCGATGTGATGGCATTCCTGTTCTGGGCCCAGGCCTCGGGCGACGAACCGGCGTCAATCGGCCGCGATTTGCCGTAGCTGATCGTCTCGATCCGGCCGCGGTTGATGCCGTGCGCGACAAGGTAGTCGCGGTCGGTGTTGGCGCGGCGCTGGCCGAGGGCGAGGTTGTACTCCTCGGTCCCGCGTTCATCGCAGTTGCCGGCAACCCAGACATTGACCTGCGGGTATTGCTGCAGCCAGGAGGACTGGCGGTCGAGGATCGCCGTCGCCTGCGCGTTCAGGGTGTTGCGGTCGGTGTCGAAGAAGATCCGGTCGCCGGCGGACTGGACCAGATCCTCCTGCGTGCCGGGCGCCGCGCGGCCGGCACCTCCCGCGCCGCCTGCACCGCCGATTTCGGAACCCGTCCCGCTGGTCGCGCTGCCCGAGCCGTCGGCGTTCTTGGACTTGTCGGATGATGAGCAGCCGGCCAGCAAGGCGGCGCTGAGAATGCAGGCAAGGGTCCAATGTTTCATGGCGGAATCTCCGGTCCGAAATGGGGCGAATCGCGGCGTTATAGCGAGGCGATCCCGAGTCGCGGGCTTTCTATCCCTCATCGGAGGCGAGCGGAACCGGCATGGCTGAAGCCTCGTGCGGCTCGATGGCCTGGCGTATCGCATCGGCCAGGGTCGCCGCATCCGTACTGACGCCGGGCTGGTGCCAGCGAACCGCGAGTTCCCAGTCGCCGGCTTCCATGGCCTTGTACAGATGCGGCAGGTCGCGGAACGAAACCTCCCCCGGTGCCGCGGGCGTGACATGCAACCGCGGCTCCAGTGCGAATATCGGCCGGATCGCGGCCACAACCGCCTCCAGCGCATCGGCCGGCCACTCGGGGGGACGTGCGGCGGCGAGGATGTCGAGCAGCAGGCCGCCCACGGTCGCGGCGTGCCCGTCGGCTATCGCTGCGAGGGAGTCTTCGATTGCCGCCACGCGCGTCGCCAGTTCGGCGGTGATGGCCTGGCTTGTCTCGGCGTTGCTCGCGGCGGTGGCACGGCATCCGGCGAGGAAGCCCTCGGTCCAGGCTTCGAGACGCGGGTCCGGGACGGGCTCGGGCGGCGCGGGCAGTTCCTCGACCGCGGGGGCGGCGCGGACGGTCTTGTCGTTGAAGTCTTCGAACCAGGGCAGGCGGGCCATGCGCTCTCTTTATGCGGGAATGAGAGCGTTTTATCCGTGGATGGTTACCGAATGGTTAACCGGCGGGCCTTCACGCGTCATGGCGCGACGCGTGAAGGCAAGGGTCTATGCCGCGACCTTCGGCAGATCCGCCAGTGCCGCCTGCAACGCGGCGTCGTCGTAGCCGCGGTCCTCCAGCTTGCCGGCGAAGTAATCGAGATACGCCTGCATGTCGAAATGCCCGTGCCCGGACAGGTTGAATGCGATCGTCCGCGCCGTCCCCTCCGCCTTGCAGCGCAGCGCCTCATCGATCACCGCGCGGATGGCGTGGTTGGCTTCCGGAGCCGGCACGATGCCCTCGGAGCGGGCGAACTGCACCCCGGCTTCAAAGCAGGGAGTCTGGTTGAAAGCGCGGGACTCGATCAGCCCGAGCTCCTGCACCAGGCTGACCAGCGGCGCCATGCCGTGATAGCGCAGGCCGCCGGCATGGAAGCCGGGCGGGATGAACGCGGAGCCCAGCGTGTGCATCTTCACCAGGGGTGTAAGGTGCCCGGTGTCGCCGAAATCATAGGCGAACTGCCCGCGCGTCAAAGTCGGGCAGGCGGCCGGCTCGCAGGCGATCGCCCGGACCTTCCGCCCGCCGCGCAACTGCGCGCCGAGGAACGGGAACACCAGTCCGGCAAAATTCGACCCGCCGCCGGTGCAGCCGATGACGATGTCGGGGTAGTCGTCCGCCAGTTCGAACTGAAGGATCGCCTCCTGCCCGATGATCGTCTGGTGCAGCAGTACGTGGTTCAGCACGGAGCCGAGCGCGTAGTTGGTGTCGGCGTTCTGCGCGGCAATCTCGACCGCCTCGCTGATAGCGATGCCGAGGCTGCCGTTGGTGTCCGGATGCTCGGCCAGCACGGCGCGACCGGAGGCGGTTTCATTGCTCGGGCTGGCGACGCAGGTGGCACCCCAGGTCTCCATCATCGCCTTGCGGTAGGGCTTCTGGTTGTAGCTGGCCCGCACCATGAAGACGCGCACTTCGAGGCCGAACATCGCACCGGCATAGGCGAGCGAGGAGCCCCATTGCCCGGCGCCGGTCTCGGTGGACAGGCGCTTAATGCCGGCTTGCTTATTATAGAAGGCCTGGGCAATCGCGGTGTTCAGCTTGTGGCTGCCCGCGGCGCTGACGCCTTCATACTTGAAATAGATGCGGGCGGGCGTGTCGAGCGCAGCCTCCAGCCGCCGTGCCCGGATCAGCGGTGAGGGGCGCCACTGGCGGTAGATCTCGCGCACCGGTTCGGGGATGGCGATGGTGCGTTCGGCGCTGACCTCCTGAAGGATCAGCTCCATCGGAAAAATCGGCGCCAGATCGTCCGGGCCGAGCGGCTGGAGCGTGCCGGGATGCAGCGCGGGCGGCGGCGGCTGCGGCAAGTCGGCGACGATATTGTACCAGTCCCGGGGGATTTTCGTCTCGTCCAGGAGATATTTGACCGTCCCGCCCATAGCACCCTCTCGTTTCAGTGAGAGCGATTTAGCGCAAACCGGGCGGGAAGGGAAATGCAGTGCTGCGTCAGGCCGGCGACAGCACATGGATGACCCGGTTGGCGATCAGGTCCTTCGTCTTTGCCGCATACGCCTTCATATGCGCCGACGCGCCATGCGCCTTGAGGTGATCGAGGCTTTCCCACTTCTCCAGCACCACGAAGCTGTCCGGACCGAACGGGGTCTGCAGCGGGCCGACACCCTCGGCGTCGGTCGCCGGGCCGTATTCGATGCAGCCTTCCTCGGCGTGCACCGCAGGCACGTTGGCGTGGAATGCTTCAAGAATGGCGGCGCGGTTGCCTGGCTTCGCGGTGATGATGGCGACGACGTGGATCATGGTTCTCTCCCGGACATTCGGATTGCGATGCTGCCCCGGGATCGCCCCGCCGGGAAGAGCGGCGCGGTCAATCGCCGGACGGCGCCGGAACGAGAGCGGCGGCCGGTTCGAGCGCGGCGAACCAGGCGCCGAACGGCGGCAGGCAGGCGCCCGTATCGGCGAAGCCGCTGGCCTCCAGCACAGTCAGGCGCCCAAAGGCCTGACGATCGAACGCGATCGTTTGGCCGGACAGGTTGAACACCGCCAGCACGCGTTGCCCGTCAAGCTCGCGCACGAACCCCACCAAAGGTTCGGGCAGCGCGATAGGGCGCAACGAACCGCGGAGCAAGGGCGGCACGCCACGCCGCCAGTGCAGGAAGCGCCGGTAAGCGTGCAGCAACGAGCCCGGTTCCGCCTCCTGCGCGTCCGCCGCGAGCATGCGGTGGGCCGGGGGCATCGGCAGCCAGGGGGTTTCGGCCGTGGTAAACCCGCCGTGACACTCGGCGGCAACCCACGGCATCGGCGTCCGGCTGCCGTCGCGGCCACGGAACTCCGGCCAATAGGCAATGCCGAACGGGTCGCGCAAATCGGCTTCCGCCAGATCGGCTTCGGGTAGGCCAAGTTCCTCGCCCTGGTACAGGCAGACGCTGCCGCGCAACGACAGCAGCAGCGCCATCAGTAGCCGAGCGAACGCCGGATCGGGGGGCGCCTCGCCGCGCTGCGGGTTCCAGCGGCTGATGGCGCGCTCGACATCGTGGTTGCTGAACGACCAGCAGATCCAGCCATCGTCGTCAGCCGCCACGAGATCCCGCAGCAGGCCGGTGACGGACGCACCATCGAACCCGCCGCGCAACGGCCGCAGCGTGTAGGCCATGTGCAGGCGATGCGAGCCCTGCGTGCACAGGACGAGACGTTCGTATGCCCCCGGCTGGCTGCTGATTTCGCCCAAGGTCGCCGTGCCGGGATACAGGTCCATCAGTCCCCGTATCCGCGCCAGGATACCGAGTGCCTCCGGCTGCAGCATGTCGTGCAGATGAAGCTGCATTGCGAACAGCTTGGCCGGGATTTCCCCTTGCGCGGGTGCTGGCGGGTTGGACCGCAAAACCTTGTCGTGCAGCAGAAAATCGACCGCATCGAGGCGGAACCCGTCCACCCCGCGGTCAAGCCAGAACCGTGCGGTCTCCAGCATGGCGTCGGCCACCGCAGGGTTATGCAGGTTCAGGGCGGGCTGCTGGCTGAGGAAATGATGCAGGTAATACTGCCGCCGCCGCGGCTCCCACGTCCAGGCCGCGCCGCCGAACACCGACAGCCAGTTATTTGGCGGCGACCCGTCCGCCGCGGGATCGGCCCAGACATACCAGTCCGATTTGGGGTTCGTCCGGCTGGCGCGGCTGGCCAGGAACCAGGGATGGCGTTCGGAGGTATGGCTCCAGACCTGGTCGATCAGCACTTTCAGACCGAAGGCATGCGCCCGCGCCAGCAGCGCATCGAAGTCCGCCATGCTGCCGAAGATCGGGTCCACTCTCTGATGGTCCGCCACGTCGTAGCCGAAGTCGCGCTGCGGCGAGACGAAGAACGGGCAGAGCCAGATCGCATCCACACCCAGCCGCGCAACATGATCCAGCCGCGCCGTCACGCCGCGCAGGTCGCCGATGCCGTCACCGTTGGTGTCGAGGAAGCTGCGCGGATAAATCTGATAGATCACCGCGCCTTTCCACCAGTCCGACGCTGACATGCCCGTCCTCCTCTCGGGCGCGTGTACGCGCCAACGGGGAGGAAATTCAATACGAATTGATAAGGTGTGAAGCAGTATTCGCGGATCTGTCGCATTCTTGTCGCAAGACGGTAATCTTGCGGATCAGGTCAACTCCGGGATCACCCATAGCGGCTTCTCGCCGCGGATCACCCGCTGGCAGTTGTCGAATGCATTGCGGAAGCGGGTGTATTGGTTCTCCTGCGTCGGACCGGCGAAATGCGCGCTCAGCACGACGTTGGGCAACGCAAACAGCGGATTATCGGGCGGGGGCGGTTCCTGCTCGAACACGTCCAGTCCCGCGCCGGCGATCGTGCCGTTGGCCAGCGCCTCGATCAGCGCGGCCTCGTCCACCACCGGGCCGCGGCAGGTGTTCACCAGATAGGCGTGCGGCTGCATCCGCCGGAACTGCGCCGCGCCCATCATGTGCCGCGTGTCCCGGGTCAGCGGGACGTGCAGCGAGACGATGTCGGAGGTCCGCAACACCTCCTCGAACAGCGCGAATGTCACCCCAAGATCGTCCGCCTGCGCCTCGCTCAGCCGGACGATGTCATAATACTGCACGGTCATCCCGAACGCCCGGGCGAGGCGGGCGGTCTTTTTGCCGATGGTGCCCAGGCCGACGATGCCCAGGGTGCGGCCTTTCAGCTCATACAGCTTGACGTCGTTCACCGCGTTGCCCCGCCAGCGGCCGGAGGCGACGTTGCCGTGCTGCCAAACCAGGCGGCGGCTTACCGCCAGCATCAGCAGGATCGCGTGCTCCGCCACCGCGGTCGCGTTGGCGCCGCCATTGTTGCAAATCGGCACGCCCGCCCGGCGCGCGGCTTCGATGTCACAGCGGTCGTATCCGGCGGACAGAAGCTGCACGAGTTTCAAATGCGGCGCCGCGCGATAGAATTCATCACCCATGAAAGGCTCGCCGAAGCCGACGATGCAGATCGCGTCTGACAGCGCCGCCTGGAACTCCGCTGTCCCGGGCCGCGCCACTGTCGCTTCGAGGCTGGCTGGCAGGATCTCGCGAGCGACCGCGACGTCGTTCAGCGGATTATCGGCGATGATGATCTTGGACATTGCTTTCCTCCCGGCAGCGCAAGCGGAGGGATGATAGGCAGGTTTCGCCTGGCGGCCAAAAAATGCCCATTGCTGATTCGCACAAATATTAGGCAGCTCGCCAGCCGCGCCCGCACGGGATTGTTGGTGATTTTCTAGGCAGATTGGTGAATTGGAAGAAAATGCACGGCAATGCGGTTTGCCGAATGCCTGATTTTCCGGCCGCCAATTCTGGCACGTCGGTTGCATCATGGTGTCTGCCTCCGCCCGACGGGGAAACCGAACCAAACAACAGGCACAGGAACCGGCACGTATGTCTTTGGACGAACCTTCTCTTTCCCGGCGCGGACTGGGCCGGCTCGGCGTGGCCGCCGCGACTCTCGCGGCTTTTGGCGCTGTCGAAGCCACCACCTCCAAGCCCGCTGCCGCCCAGGCATCCGGCGGCACCATCAAGGTCGGCATCCTGCACTCCCTCTCCGGCACCATGGCGATCAGCGAGACCACGCTGAAGGACGTCATGCTGATGCTGATCGAGCAGCAGAACGCCAAGGGCGGCCTGCTCGGCAAGAAACTGGAAGCCGTGGTCGTCGATCCCGCCTCCAACTGGCCGCTGTTCGCGGAAAAGGCGCGGCAGTTGATCTCCGTGGACAAGGTTGCCGCGGTGTTCGGCTGCTGGACCTCGGTGTCGCGCAAGTCCGTGCTGCCGGTCTTCGAGGAACTGAACAGCATCCTGTTCTACCCGGTCCAGTATGAGGGCCAGGAGTGCAGCCGCAACGTCTTCTACACCGGCGCAGCGCCGAACCAGCAGGCGATTCCGGCGGTTGACTACTTGTGGAACGAAAACAAGGTGAAGCGCTGGGTTCTGGCCGGCACCGACTACGTCTATCCGCGCACGACCAACCAGATCCTCGAAGCCTACCTGAAGTCGCGCGGCGTCGCTCAGGAGGACATCCTGATCAACTACACGCCGTTCGGCCATTCCGACTGGCAGAACATCGTCGCATCGATCAAGAAATTCGGCTCCGCCGGCAAGAAGACCGCCGTCGTGTCCACCATCAACGGTGACGCCAACGTGCCGTTCTACAAGGAACTCGGCAACCAGGGCATCAAGGCGACCGACATCCCGGTCGTCGCGTTCTCGGTCGGTGAGGAAGAACTTGCCGGCATCGACACCAAGCCGCTGGTCGGGCATCTGGCCGCCTGGAATTACTTCGAGAGCGTCGATACCGCGCAGAACAAGAAGTTCATCGACACCTGGAAGAAGTTCACCAAGAATCCCAAGCGCACCACGAACGATCCGATGGAAGCCCACTACATCGGCTTCAACCAGTGGATCAAGGGTGTCGAGAAAGCCGGAACAACCGATCCGGATGCCGTCATCGACGCGCTGATTGGCGTTTCGGTGCCGAATCTGTCCGGCGGCTTCTCCACCATCATGTCCAACCACCACATCACCAAGCCGGTGCTGATCGGTGAAATCCAGGGCAACGGCCAGTTCAACATCGTTTCCCAGACCCCGGGTCTGGTGGTGGCTCAGGAATGGTCGCCCTACGTTGCCGATACGAAGGACCTTATCGGTGACTGGCGGGCGCCTTTGAAATGCGGTGCGTTCAACGTGAAGACCGGCACGTGCACCGCTGGCAAGAAGGTCTGAGGGCCTGACTTGCCAAAAAGGGGCGGCCGTTTCCTCCCGGCCGCCCCTTTCTCTTTTTGACAGGGGTCGTCCCATGCCGCGCCTGATGGTTCTGCTGCTGCTCGTGGGGCTGTGCTGGCCGTTTGCCTCGCGCGCCGATGACCCGCTGGCCGAGCTTGCATCCGGGAATTTCAACACCGTGCGGCAGGGCGTCGAGGACCTCGCGCTGTCCGGCAACGCGCATGCCGCGGCGATCATTTCCGCGCTACAAAACAGCCAGCTTTACTACATGCCCGATGGTACGCTGCTGCTGAAAGCGGACGACGACAGTTTTACCAACGCCATCACCGGCGAGGCCTTCACCGATTCCGACGACGAAGCCAAAGCCGTTCGCGTCAACAACTCGGTGCGCAGCGCGATCGATGCAGCGCTGGGCAGCCTGAGGCTGTTCGACAAGGATCCAGCGGTGCGGGTAGACGCGGCGGAAGCCGTGTTCAACGCGCATGATCCGACGGCCATCCCGGCGCTCGACCGGGCGCTGGCTCAGGAAGCCGATGCATCGGTGAAGCGCCGAATGGAACAGGCCCGCGCGGCGGCCGTAATTTCGGACCCTGATGCCGCCGAGAAAGATCGTCTGGCGGCGGTTGCGGAACTCCGCGCGCGCGGCGACCAGGCGTCGCGCAGCCTGCTTTCGTCGCTCGCCGGCCAGACCGGACCCGTGGCCGACGCTGCTGCTGCGGCGGTCGTGTCGATCGATTGGGTGCTGCAACTCTGGAGCGTCGGCGAAAGCGTATTCTACGGCGTCAGCCTGGGTTCGGTGCTGCTGCTGGCCGCGGCGGGGCTCGCGATCACTTTTGGCGTCATGGGCGTCATCAACATGGCGCACGGCGAGATGGTGATGATCGGCGCCTACACCACGTTCGTCGTGCAGCAGTTCATGCACGCCCATCTGCCCGCAGTCTACGAATTCAGCCTGCTGATCGCCGTGCCGCTCGCCTTCCTGGTATCCGGCGGAGTCGGCGTCGTGGTCGAGCGCAGCCTGATCCGCTGGCTGTACGGCCGCCCGCTTGAAACGCTGCTGGCGACCTGGGGCTTGTCGCTGGTGCTGCAGCAGGTGGTCCGGTCCCTCTTCGGCGCCAATAACCAGCAGGTCGACACGCCCGGCTGGATGAGCGGCGCGATCCAGTTGGGCGGCCTGACCCTGACCCTGAACCGCCTTTACATCATTCTGTTCGCCTTCCTGGTAGTCGGCGCACTGATGGCGGCGCTGCGCTATACCCCACTGGGTCTGCGCATGCGGGCGGTGACGCAAAACCGACGGATGGCGGCAGCCATGGGCATCCGCACGCCTTGGATCGACGCTCTGACGTTCGGGCTCGGCTCGGGCGTCGCCGGCATCGCCGGAGTGGCGCTGTCGCAGATCGACAACGTCTCGCCGAATCTCGGTCAGGGCTACATCATCGACAGCTTCATGGTCGTGGTTTTCGGCGGTGTCGGCAATCTGTGGGGCACCGTAGTCGGCGCTTTGACCCTTGGCATCGTCAACAAGTTCCTGGAGCCGATAGCCGGCGCGGTGCTCGGCAAGATAGTGGTCCTGGTGCTGCTGATTCTGTTCGTGCAACGCAATCCGCGCGGCATGTTCCCGCTCAAGGGCCGGGCGGTGGAAGCATGAAGCTCGATCTCACAGGCTGGATTACCATCACCCTGGTGCTGGGCGTCGCCCTGGTCTTGGCACTGCTCAACCAGATGACAGCGCCGGGTTCCGCGCTGCATGTGCCGACCTATGTCGTGGCGCTGGCGGGGAAGTATTTGTGCTTCGCCATGCTGGCGCTGGCCGTCGATCTGGTCTGGGGCTTTGCCGGGATATTGTCGCTGGGCCATGCCGCGTTTTTCGCCCTGGGCGGCTACGCAATGGGCATGTACCTGATGCGCCAGATCGGCACACGCGGCGTGTATGGAAATCCGACGCTGCCCGACTTCATGGTCTTCCTCGGCTGGGACCATCTGCCCTGGTATTGGTACGGCTTCAGTTGGTTCGGCTTCGCCATGCTGATGGCGATCCTTGTCCCCGCCCTGCTGGCCGGCGTATTCGGCTGGCTGGCGTTCCGCTCGCGCGTCACCGGAGTCTACCTGTCGATCATCACCCAGGCACTGACTTACGCGCTGCTGCTGGCGTTTTTCCGCAACGACATGGGCTTCGGCGGCAATAACGGGCTGACGGACTTCAAGGACATCCTCGGTTTCAACGTCCAGGCCGATGCCACGCGCTCCGCCCTGCTGGTGATCTCCGCGCTGCTGCTGTGCGGCCAGTTCCTGCTGGCCCGTTTCGTCGTCGATTCCCGCTTCGGCAAGATCCTGATCGCCGTGCGCGACACCGAAAGCCGCACCCGCTTCCTCGGCTACCGGCCGGAGTCCTACAAGCTGGTCGTCTGGGTGCTGTCCGCCATGATGGCCGGCATCGGCGGCGCCCTCTATGTCCCCCAGGTCGGCATCATCAACCCCAGCGAATTCGCCCCCGGCAACTCCATCGAGGCGGTGATCTGGGTCGCCGTCGGCGGTCGGGGCACCTTGGTGGGCGCGATCCTCGGCGCCGTCCTGGTGAACTTCGGCAAGACCTGGTTCACCGGCGCGCTGCCGGAAATCTGGCTCTACGCGTTGGGTGCCATGTTCATCTTCGTCACGCTGTTCCTGCCCCGCGGCGTCATGGGCCTGTTCCGCGCCCGCACCCGCAAGGAACCCGAGCCGGAAAGCCCGGCCGCCGCGGCGGCGCAAGAGGTGACGGGATGACCGACACCCTGCTTTACCTCGACGGCGTCACCGTCAGCTTCGACGGGTTCCGCGCCCTGAATGCGTTGTCGCTGCGGTTGAACGACGGCGAGATGCGCGCGGTCATCGGCCCGAACGGCGCCGGCAAGACCACGATGATGGACGTCATCACCGGCAAGACCCGCCCCGACAGCGGCACGGTCGTGTTCGGCAAGGACATCGACCTGACCCGGCTGGACGAACCGGCCATCGCCTCGCTCGGCATCGGGCGCAAATTCCAGAAGCCCACGGTGTTCGAGCCGCATACGGTCTGGGACAACCTGCTGCTCGCGCTGGCCGGGGATCGCGGCCCTCGCTTCAACATGTTCGCCCGCCAGACCGCCGACGAAAAGCGCCGCATCGAATCGATCCTGGAGACGACTCGCCTGACCGACGCGCGCCGCCGCATCGCCGCCGACTTGTCGCACGGCCAGAAGCAATGGCTGGAGATCGGCATGCTGCTGGCGCAGGAACCGCAGTTGCTGCTGGTCGATGAGCCGGTCGCCGGCATGACCGACGCCGAAACCGAACAGACCGCCGTGCTGCTGCGTGAGATCAACCGCACCCGCAGCGTCGTCGTCGTCGAGCACGATATGGCCTTCGTTCGGGCCTTGGACGTGAAGGTCACGGTGCTGCACGAGGGGTCCGTTCTGTCGGAAGGCTCGATCGACTTTGTCAGCGATGATCCGAAGGTCATCGAAGTATATCTGGGGCGCTGATGCTGGACGTCGAAAAAGTCGATCTGTACTACGGCGCGGCGATCGCGCTGCGGAAAGTGTCAATCTCGGTGGAGGTCGGGGCGGTGACCTGCCTGCTCGGCCGCAACGGTGTCGGCAAGACGTCGATGCTGCGGGCGATCGTCGGCGCCCATCCGATTGCCTCCGGGTCGATCAAATGGGAGGGCGAGGAAATCTCCCGCCTGCCGATGTATGAACGCGCCCGCCGCGGCATCGCCTGGGTGCCGCAGGGTCGCGACGTCTTCCCGCTGCTGACGGTGCGGGAGAACCTGGAAACCGGCTTCGCCGTCCTGCCGCGCGGCCAGCGCAAGGTGCCGGACGAGATCTTTGATCTTTTCCCGATCCTGAAGACGATGCTGCGGCGGCGCGGCGGCGATCTTTCAGGCGGCCAGCAGCAGCAATTGTCCATTGCACGCGCGCTGGTGATGAAGCCCCGCCTGATCGTCCTGGACGAGCCGACGGAGGGTATCCAGCCCAGCATCATCAAGGATATCGGCCGCGTCATTGCCCTGTTGCGCGCGCGCGGCGATATGGCCATCCTGCTGGTGGAACAGTATTTCGACTTCGCGCATGAACTGGCCCAGACCATGGTGGTGATGGATCGCGGCGACATCGTTCTGGCGGGGCGGAGAGAGGACCTAGACGAGGCTGATGTACGACGCCGCCTGTCTGTCTGACCCGGTTCTGCTGCAACGCGCAGTCGGTGACCTGCGCGTTGGCGTCAAGCGATACGAAGACCGGACGGTACTGGACGACCTGCGCCAGGCCGGGTGCCTGAAGGCGCGGTTTCCGAAGCGCGTTTTATCCGGCTGGATGGACGTCGTCACCCTGAACACAGGCGGCGGTGTCGCGGCCGGAGATCGTCTCGATGTCGCTGTTTCCGCCGCTCCGTGTTGTCAGGTCACGGTGTCCGCGCAGGCGGCGGAGCGGTTCTATCGAGCCCTGGACTCAGACGCTCCGTCCCGGGTTCGAACCGCGTTGTCGCTGGGGGCGGCCGCTGCCCTGGAGTGGCTACCCCAGGAAACTATCCTGTTCGACCGCTGCGCGCTGGAGCGCCGGCTGGAAATCGATATGGCCGCCGATGCGCGCTTCCTGGGCGTCGAGACACTGGTTTTCGGCCGAACGGCGATGGGGGAGACGGTCCGGCGGGCGATGCTGCGCGACCTGATCCAGGTGCGGCGCGACGGGGCGTTGCTGCTGCACGACGCGATCCGCCTGGACGGCGCGGTGGATGGCTTGCTGGCCCGGGCAGCGATCGGCAAGGGCGCCCTCGCCCTGGCGACCTTGGTCTACGTGGCACCGAATGCCGAGCGTCTGCTCGACCCCCTGCGCCAGGCGCTGGGTCCTGCCGAAGCCGGAGCGAGCGCCTGGAACGGCATGCTGATCGCCCGCATCCTAGGGCCGGACAGCGCCTTCGTCCGGCGCACCGCGATCGCGGCGTTGGACGTGCTGCGGGAGTCTCGTCCGCTGCCGCGGGTTTGGCTATGTTGATCGGGTAGAGGAAAGACCGGCATGAACCTGACCCCGCGCGAGAAAGACAAACTGCTCATCAGCATGGCCGCCATCGTGGCCCGCCGCCGGCTGGAGCGCGGTGTGAAGCTGAACCACCCGGAGGCGGTAGCGCTGATCACGGATTTCGTCGTCGAAGGCGCCCGCGATGGCCGCAGCGTCGCCGATTTGATGGAGGCCGGGGCCAAGGTACTGACCCGCGATCAGGTGATGCCCGGGATTTCCGAAATGATCCACGACGTGCAGGTGGAGGCGACGTTTCCGGACGGGACGAAGCTGGTCACGGTGCATGAGCCGATTCGGTAGTATTCGTTAGACGTTGTCGAGTTTCTCCGCCAGCCAGGTTTTGATCAGCGACTGGTACGGAACGTCGCGCTTGTTGGCGGCGATCTTGATCCGTTCCAGAAGCGGCACCGGCAGACGGAGTGATATCGCGGCACTCGACGGCTTCAGGTTGGGCAGGCGGACGCGTTGCGCCTTGCTCCAATCGACATAGTCGGTTGAATCGTGGGTTTCCCAAAACTTGCGTTCGTCCGCTTCAGTGGCAAACGCGGGAATCGGCTTAAGCGTCTTGTTCATAGCGCCGTCTTTCCTTTCGGTTGATGTCGCGGGCGGAGATGACTCGGATCAGCCGGCCTTGGTCGCGCAGCGTGAAGGTAATATGGAGGAAGCGGTTATCATCGGTATGGCCAATGGCACTGAAGCGCGCTTCGTTCTGGCTGTGCCGATCGTCGTCGACGAGGAGGGGTTCGTTGAAGAAGACCTGCTCGGCCTCACTTTGGCTGACGCTGGGCTTATCGGCGCTTTTGCGGCCGTTGCCTTTGTCCCATTGAAAGCCCTGAATGGCAGCCAGGTTGAACATCGTCTCTGTATATTATGGACATATACGGCGAACGGCAATACACTTCTGCAAGGTGACCGATTATAGCTTGTTCAACGAAACCGCCGCCCATAGGACCGCTGCATGATCCCCGGTGAACTCCTGCCCGAACCTGGCGACATCGAACTGAACGCCGGCCTGCCGCGCACCGTCCTGACGGTCGCCAACACCGGCGACCGCCCTATCCAGGTCGGCAGCCACTACCACTTCGCCGAAACCAACGCCGCCCTGTCCTTCGACCGCAAAGCCGCCAGGGGCCAGCGCCTGGACATCGCCGCCGGCACCGCCGTGCGCTTCGAACCCGGCCAGACGCGGGAGATCACCCTGGTCCCCTACCGCGGCACCCGCCACGTCTGGGGCTTCCGCGGCGACGTCATGGGAGCACTCACCTGATGGCCCGCATCACCCGCGCTGCCTATGCCGACATGTTCGGCCCCACCACCGGGGACCGCGTGCGCCTCGCCGACACCGACCTGATCGTTGAGGTGGAGAAAGATTTCACCCTGTATGGTGAGGAAGTGAAGTTCGGCGGCGGCAAGGTGATCCGCGACGGCATGGGCCAGTCGCAGGCCTCGCAGGCGCAGGGCGCGGTCGATACCGTCATCACCAATGCGCTGATCATCGACCATTGGGGCATCGTCAAGGCCGATGTCGCCATCACCAACGGCCGCATCGCGCGGATAGGCAAGGCCGGCAACCCCGACGTTCAACCCGGAGTCGATATCATCATCGGCCCCGGAACCGAAATCATCGCCGGCGAGGGCAAGATCCTGACCGCCGGCGGGATCGACTCGCATATTCATTTCATCTGTCCGCAACAGGTGGACGATGCCATCGCCGCGGGCATTACTACACTTGTCGGCGGCGGCACCGGCCCCGCCACCGGCACCGCCGCCACCACCTGCACGCCCGGTCCGTGGCACCTTGCGCGCATGCTGCAAGCCGCCGAGGGGCTGCCGGTCAACCTCGCCTTCGCCGGCAAGGGAAACGCCTCGCAGCCGCAGGCGCTGGAGGAAATGCTGCGTGCCGGCGCGTCCTGCCTGAAATTGCACGAGGACTGGGGCACCACTCCCGCCGCGATCGACAACTGCCTGTCGGTGGCGGATCGTTTCGACGTCCAGGTGATGATCCACACCGACACGCTGAACGAATCCGGCTTCGTCGAGGACACCATCGCCGCCTTTAAGGGCCGCACCATCCACGCCTTCCACACCGAAGGCGCCGGCGGAGGACACGCCCCCGACATCATCAAGGTCGCCGGGCTGGCCAACGTCCTGCCCAGTTCGACCAACCCGACGCGACCCTACACGGCCAATACGCTGGACGAACATCTCGACATGCTGATGGTCTGCCATCACCTGGACAGTTCGATCCCGGAAGATGTGGCCTTCGCCGAAAGCCGCATCCGCAAGGAAACCATCGCGGCCGAGGACATCCTGCACGACCTCGGCGCGCTGTCGATGATGTCGTCCGACAGCCAGGCGATGGGCCGCGTGGGGGAGGTGACCATCCGCACCTGGCAGACCGCGCACAAAATGAAGACGCAGCGCGGCTCGCTGCCGGGCGATACCGAGCGGAACGACAATGCCCGGGTGAAGCGCTACATCTCGAAATACACCATCAACCCCGCCATCGCGCAGGGTTTCGCGAACGAAATCGGTTCCATCGCCGTCGGCAAGCTGGCCGATCTGGTGCTTTGGTCGCCGGCGTTTTTCGGGGTGAAGCCGGATCTGGTGATCAAGGGCGGCGCCATTGCCTGCGCACCGATGGGCGATCCGAACGCTTCCATACCAACGCCGCAGCCGGTGCATTACCGGCCGATGTTCGGCGCCATTGGCCGTGCCTTGGCGGCCACCTGCGTGACGTTCGTTTCGGCCGCGGCGCTGGAGGCCGATATCGGCAAGGCGCTGGGCCTGCAACGCCGCCTCGCCGCGGTGGACAATACCCGCGGTGGCATCGGCAAGAAATCGATGATCCATAACGATGCCACGCCGGTGCTGGAGGTTGATGCCGAAACGTATGAGGTTCGTGCCGACGGCGTGTTGCTGACCTGCGAGCCAGCGACGGTGCTGCCGATGGCGCAGCGGTATTTCCTGTTCTGATGAGGGTCGCGGACATCCTTCCCGCGGGAAGCTGGGACTCGGAGCGGGAGATCGACCGGGTCCTGATCGACTACGACCGCCGCTTCCGCCGCCGCATTGTTTTGGAAACCATGCTGGGTGCGGAACTGCTGATCGACCTGCCGCAAGCCGTCAGGTTGCGCGACGGCGACGGCTTGGCTGTCGCAACCGGGATCGTGCGCGTCTGCGCCCAGCCGGAAGACCTGATGGAGATCCACGCGCACGAGGAAGGCGAGTTGATCCGCATCGCCTGGCATCTCGGCAATCGCCATCTGCCCGTGCAGTTGCTGGGCGACCGCATCCGAATCCGCGCCGATCACGTCATCGGAGATATGGTCGAGGGGTTGGGCGGCCACGTCGATAGGATCATGGCCCCGTTCGATCCGGAGGCCGGCGCCTATGCCGGTGGCGGCCATCATCACCATGACGGCGACGATGATCACCACCACTGATCCAAGGCCGTTGCTGCATCTGTTGGCCTGGCTGTCGCCGGCGTTCCCCACCGGCGGCTTCGCCTACTCGCACGGCCTGGAATGGGCGGTCGAAGCGGGCGACATCAAGGACGCCGATACGTTGCGCGACTGGCTCGAAGACGTCCTGGCCAGGGGTTCCGTTCGTTGCGATACGATCCTGCTGCGCCACGCCCACCGCAACGCTTCCGACCCGCCTGCTTTGCGGGAAATCGCCGCACTGGCGCTGGCTGCAACCCCGTCGCGGGAACGCCGGGA
Organism: uncultured Rhodopila sp.; assembly: GCF_903944925.1. GTDB lineage: Bacteria > Pseudomonadota > Alphaproteobacteria > Acetobacterales > Acetobacteraceae > Rhodopila. The sequence continues at coordinate 59,356 of NZ_CAJATU010000158.1, forward strand.
TGAGGCGCTCAACCAAGGCCGCGCCTTCGTGCTGGCAGTCGCGCCCTGGACCGATGTGCCTGACGAAATGCCGTACGCAGTGGCCATCGGGGCCGCCGCCGCCGGCAAAGCCATCCCGGAAGACGACACCGCCACCGCCTATGTGCAGGCGTTCGCAACGAACCTGATATCCGCCGCCGTTCGGCTCGTCCCGCTCGGCCAGACCGCCGGATTGCGCGTCCTGGCGGCGCTGGAGCCGACGATCCTGGCAGCTGCTGAAGAAACAAAAACCGCCACCCTGGACGACCTTGGTGGCTGCACGTTCCGTTCCGATCTCGCCGCCATGCGCCATGAAACCCAATACACGAGGTTGTTCCGCTCATGACCAAATCTCCGCACGGTCCCTTGCGGGTCGGCGTTGGCGGCCCAGTCGGTTCGGGCAAGACCGCGCTGATGGACGCGCTGTGCAAGCACCTGCGCGACCGTTACGAAATCGCCGCCATCACCAACGACATCTACACCAAGGAAGACGCGGAGTTCCTGACCCGCGCCGGATCGTTGCCGATAGAGCGCATTATGGGCATCGAAACCGGCGGCTGCCCGCATACGGCGATTCGCGAAGACGCCTCGATCAACCTGGCCGGCGTGGCCGAACTCAGGCGGCGCTTTCCGGATCTGGATTTGATCCTGATCGAATCGGGAGGCGACAACCTCGCCGCAACGTTCAGTCCGGAACTGGCGGACCTGACGATCTACGTGATCGACGTTTCGGCAGGAGATAAAATCCCCCGCAAGGGCGGTCCCGGAATCATGCGCAGCGACCTGCTGGTGATCAACAAGATCGACCTCGCCCCCTATGTCGGCGCCAGCCTCGACATCATGGACCGCGACGCCCGCAAGATGCGCGCCGATCGGCCGTTCGTGTTTGCGAATATACGGGCCGGCAAGGGCGTTCATGAAATTGCGGAGTTCATTGAGAAGCAGGGCGGCCTCGCCTCGGCCTAGCCAAGCGCCCGGTGTTGGACAACACTGCCCCGGTCAAGGGACGGAGGGAAACCGATCATGGCTGACGACAGACGCGCCCAGGGCCGGGCGATGCGCCGCAAGCTGATGGGCGATGCCTACGCCGACAAACTCGATGACGGCCTCTACCGGCATCCGATCATGGAGAAATTCGCCGCCTATACCCAGGAGGCGGTTTTCGGCACGCTCTGGACCCGTCCCGGCCTGGATCTTAAAACCCGAGCGCTGATCTGCGTTATCTCCGACGCGGCGCAGGGGCGCGTGCCGGAGCTGAAGCTGCATCTGCGCTTTGCCGTCAACCAGGGCTGGACCGAGGACGAATTGTCCGAGGCGCTGCTGCACCTCGCCGGCTATATCGGCGCGCCGCTGGTTCGGGAATCTTTGCTGACCGCCATCGAGGTGTTCAAGGAGATGGCCTCGGAATGAAATCGCATGCGTGACCTGACTGGCAGGACCGCACTCGTTACGGGGGCGGCGTCCGGCATCGGCCTTGGCATCGCCAAGGCGCTGGCGCGTGCCGGAGCCAATATCGTGCTCGCGGACCTTCGCCCGGACGCGCTGCCAGCCGCGAAGGCCGCGATCGAAGCCATCGGCCGCCGTGCCGCAACCGTGACGGTCGATGTATCCGACGCCGAGTCCGTCCAGGCTGCCGGTGAGGCCGCCTTAACGGCGTTCGGCGCGCTCCATATTGCGGTAAACAACGCCGGCGTCGCGATGCACGGCTCGACCTTGGAAGACGTAACGCCACAGGAATGGGATTGGGTCATCGGCGTCAACATCAAAGGCGTCATCAACGGCATCCGAACCTTTGTGCCGATGATCCGCGCGCACGGGCAGGGCGGCCATGTCGTCAATACCGGATCGGTTTCCAGCCTGTTCGTCCGCGACGGCCGCAACCAGGGCGCTTACGCGATGACCAAATACGCCGTGCTGGCTTTGTCAGAAGCGCTCGAACAGGAACTGCAGGGCACCGGCATCGGGGTTTCCGTGCTGTGCCCCGGCGGCGTGAAAACCGCGATCTTCGACTCGGCCGCGCACCGTCCCGACCGTTTCGGCGGCAGCTACCAGCGGCCGGGGCAGGAGGCGATGAAATCATTCGTCGCCCCAACCGCGCTCGATCCCGAAACCGTCGGACAGCGCGTCCTGCATGCCATCCTGAACGACGAATTCTACGTCCTGACCCACACCAACGAACGCGAGGCGATCACCGCCCGCTTCGACCGCATCAAGGCCGCCTTCGATCACGCCGACACCATCATGCCGGGGATCGCATCCTCATAGATCAAGCCGCGCCTGCGCCGCCTTTGCCCGAGGCTTACCGCCGCCGCTGCCTTGTGCCACCGCCTCGACCTCGCCATCGCCGAAGCGCAACTTCAAGCGTGCGTTCGGCTTGACCGAGGCGGCCGAAACCACCGGATGCCCCGCCGGATCGGTTACCAGCACATAGCCGCGCTGCAGGATCGCCAGCGGCGATGCCGCGTCCAGCCGCGGCCCGACCCCGGTCAGATGCGCCCGAGCCTCGCGCAACGCCCCGCGTAGCGGCGACACGGTCAGCCGCCCCGTCACCCGATCCGCCCGCCCGCGCAGCAATGCCACCGCCCGCCCGGCCGCGCCGGAGAACCGGTGGGTCATCAACTCCAGTGCCGTCCGCCGCGCCGCCACCAGCCCGGGCGCCCCCAGAACCAGCCGCAACCCCCGGTCGCGCAGCGACTCGCGCGCCGCAGCCGTCAGCGACCGCGGGTCCGGCAGCCGCCGCTCCACGGAGGTCAGCACCGCCCGCCGCCGTGCCACCAAAGACGGCAGCGCCAGCATCGCCCGCTCCGCCCGGTCATCCAGCCGCTGCCGCGCGGTGCCGAGCAGCGCCGGCAGGTCGGGAATGCCGCGCTCGGCTCGCGCCAGCCGCAGCCGGTATTCCTGCGCCATGCGATTGAGCGCGCCAATCAGCCGCGATCCCTTCTGCGCCAGGTCCGCGACCAGATCGGCCCGAGCCGGAATTGCCATCTCCGCCGCAGCCGTCGGTGTCGGCGCGCGGCGGTCGGAGACGAAGTCGATCAGCGTGGTGTCCGTCTCGTGCCCGACCGCGGAAATCAGCGGGATGCGGCATGCGGCGGCGGCACGCAGCACGATTTCCTCGTTGAACGCCATCAGGTCTTCCAGGCTGCCGCCGCCGCGGGCGATGATCAGCACGTCGGGCCGCGGCGGATCGCCGGCCGCCGGCATTGCGTCGAACCCGGCAATCGCGGCGGCGATGCGTTCAGCCGCGCCCTCGCCCTGCACCGGCACCGGCCAGACCAGGATGTGCCGCGGGAAGCGCCGCGCGATGGTGATTTTGATGTCCTGGATCACCGCGCCGCGCTCGCTGGTCACCACGCCGATGACCTTCGGCAACCCTGGCAGCACCCGTTTCCTGTCGGCGTCGAACAGGCCTTCGGCGGCGAGGCGCTGGCGGATCATCTCGATGCGCGCCAGCAGCGCACCGGCGCCGGCATATTCCATGCGCTCGATGATCAACTGATACGACGACCGTTCGCCGAAGGACGAGATCCGGCCGGTGGCGATCACCTCCACGCCGTTTTCCGGCTTCATGCCGAGGCGGGGAACCGAGCTTTTCCAGACAATGCCCGAGATTTTCGCGCCTTCGTCCTTCAGCGACAGGTAGATGTGGCCGGACGGGTAGGCCTTCACCTCGGTCAGTTCCCCGCGCACGCGGACGCGGCTGAAGTTGGTTTCCAGGGTGCGCTTCACCGCCCCCGAGATCTCGGAGACGGTGAATTCCGGCAGGTTGGAAACCGGAGAAGGTCGTGGATCGTCCATATCCGTAACCTATGCTAGGGCAGCGGCGCAGGAAACCGGGGAGAGTTCGATGAAGGTGCTGGTCGTCGGATCAGGCGGACGGGAACACGCGCTGTGCTGGGCGATCGCTGCCAGTCCGCTGCTGACCAAGTTGTATTGCGCCCCCGGCAATCCCGGCATCGCGGGGGTGGCGGAGTGCGTCGATATCGGCGTCCTCGATATCCCGACGCTGGTCGGGTTCGCGCAGGACAACGCGATCGACCTCGTCGTTCCCGGCCCCGAAGCGCCACTTGTCGCCGGGATCACCGACGCGATGGAAGCCGCCGGCATCCCCTGCTGCGGACCGACCAGGGCCGCCGCGCAGCTAGAGGGAAGCAAGACCTTCACCAAGGAAATCTGTGATGCGGCCAGCATCCCGACCGCGCTGTGGGAGCGGTTCGACGACGCCGAATTGGCGCGTGCCTTCGTGCGTCACCGAGGCGCGCCGATCGTCGTCAAGGCCGATGGCCTGGCCGCCGGCAAAGGCGTGGTGATCGCGACGACCGAGGACGAAGCGGTCGCTGCGATCGACGCCATGATGGATCGGAAGATTTTCGGCGATGCCGGTGCAGCCGTCGTGCTGGAAGAATGCCTGTTCGGCGACGAAGTCTCGCTGTTTGCCCTGTGCGACGGGGAGGACGCCGTCATCCTGGGATCTGCCCGCGACCACAAGCGAGTCGGCGACGGCGATACCGGACCGAATACCGGCGGGATGGGCGCCTACTCGCCGGTGCCGAATTTTCCTCCCGCGCTGGAGCATGCCTGCCTGGAGGCAATCATTCGGCCGGCCCTGAAACATATGGTGCACGTGGGAACGCCGTTCCGCGGTATCCTGTTCGCCGGCCTGATGCTGACCGAGGAAGGGGCGAAGCTGATCGAATTCAACGTGCGGTTCGGCGATCCGGAATGCCAGGCTCTGCTGAGCCGGATGAAGTCCGATTTGCTGCCGGCCCTGCTGGCCGCGTGCGACGGCGAACTGGGGGATTTCGATGTGCGGCTGAACGATGCTGCCGCCGTGGCGGTCGTGATGGCGGCGCGCGGCTATCCGGAGGCGCCGGAACGCGGCTCGGTCATCCAGGGGCTGGACGCCGCGGCGGCGCGGCCGGGCGCGACGGTCTTTCAGGCCGGGACCAAGGCTGGACCGGACGGCAGCGTGCTCGCCGCGGGCGGCCGTGTGCTGACCATCTGCGGGGCAGCACCGGATTTGCCCCGTGCCCGCGATGCCGCCTATGCCGCGGTGCAGGAGATTGTCTGGCCCGAGGGCTTCTGCCGTCACGATATCGCGGCGGACGCCGCATGACGGATACCGAGGAACCACGCGGCGACCGTATCGCCAAATGGCTGGCGCGGGCCGGCGTCGCCAGCCGGCGGGACGTCGAGCGGTTGCTCACCGAGGGTGTCATCAAGTTGAACGGCAAGACCGTCGAACATCCTGCGACGTTCGTCTCCGCCGGCGATGTCGTCCAGGTCAACGGCAAGGTGGTGGACCAGCCGGACCGCACCCGGGTCTGGCGCTACCACAAGCCCGAAGGCCTGGTGACCACCCACAAGGACCCGGAAGGTCGGCCGACCGTCTTCGAGAAGCTGCGGCTGCAATTGCCGCGGGTCGTCAGCGTCGGGCGGCTGGACCTGACCAGCGAGGGGCTGCTGCTGCTGACCAACGATGGCGGCCTGGCGCGGCAGTTGGAACTGCCGGCGACCGGCTGGCTCCGGCGCTACCGCGTGCGGGTGTTCGGCGTCCCGAATGAGGGCGCGCTGAAGGCACTGGCCAAGGGCGTGACGGTCGAAGGCGTGAAATACGGGCCGATCGAGGCGGAGCTGGATGCGAAGAAGGGCGATAATACCTGGCTGTCGGTCAGCCTGCGCGAAGGCCGCAACCGCGAGATCCGCAGGGTGATGGCGCATCTTGGCCTGTCCGTGTCCCGGCTGATCCGGGTCGCTTACGGCCCGTTTCAGCTTGGGACGCTGGAACGCGGCGGCATTGAAGAAATCCCCGCGCGCGTGCTGCGCGAGCAATTGCCGGCCGGCGCGGGGGCACCGCCGCCTTTGCCGCGCAAGCGGTAGCATGCGCATCGTCGCCGGTGCCTGGCGCGGCCGCACGCTGGTTGCGCCGCCGGGGCAGGGGACCCGGCCTACGGCGGACCGGGTTCGTCAGGCGCTGTTCGATATGTTGATGCATGCCGAGTGGGGTGGGCGGCAGGCGATCGAAGGCGCGGCGGTCCTGGATGTATTCGCCGGGACCGGGGCGCTGGGGTTGGAAGCTCTGTCGCGAGGTGCCGCAACCGCCTGTTTTATTGAGTCGGACCCGGCGGCGCTGAAGGCGCTGCGGGCCAATGTGGCGGCCTGCAGGGCGGAGGACCGGACGCGGGTGCTAGGGGGCGATGTCTTCACTACCGTGTCAAGGCCGGGCTTGGGCCGGCCATCCAAGAATTACGCTACTGGCGGCGGCAAAGTCGTGGGTGGCCGGACCAAGTCCGGCCATGACACAGGGGGGATGGGCGTGATCCAGCCTTCATCCTTGGTCTTCCTTGATCCGCCCTACGGCCGCGGACTCATCCCGCGCGCCATCGCCCATTTGCTGCGAACCGGCCACATCGCCCCGGTGGCGCTTATTATCGCCGAAACTGGCCAGGACGAGTCCTGGTTGCCCGACCAGCCGCTGCTGGCCGATCGCAGGCATGGCGCCGCCAGGATGCTTGCGTTCCGGGCGCCCGAAGATTGCAACCAGGTGCGACATCTGTCATAGGAAAAGTGACACCTGACAGGACCGCGATGGCCGCTCAGATGCATGAGGAAACACCCGGCGATCCGGCCCTCCAACATGTCGCAGCCCTGTTTGGCGGACGGCGTATTCTCCGGCACCGGGTCAGCACTCAGCTCGAAGCGCATGAAATGATTCTGCACGGCATGCCGGGCGAAGCCCTCATGCATCTCGTCGGACACTTGCAGACCCTCCAGAAGTCGGCCTCGTTCGAAAAGGCCGTTGGCATGAGCTTGCGGACGATCCAGCGCCGCAAAGAGGCTCCGGCGAAGCTGCTTAGTCAGGAGCAGACCGGACGGGCCTGGAAATTCGCCGAAATCCTGGTCTTGGCCACCGCGGTGCTGGGCTCGCAGGAGGAGGCTGAGCGGTGGTTGCAGCTGCCTGCCATGGGCCTGGATCAACGGCGTCCGATCGATCTTCTGGCGACAACGGCCGGCGCCGAGATCGTCCGGGACTTCCTCGGGCGGTTAGAGTACGGCGTCTATACGTGACGCCACTTCCCGCACCGCTCGGTGGAGGTGTCCTGATGGCCTGGCGCCTCGACCAGGCGGTTTTCGCCGCGAACTGGGACAGCGGCGAGGGCGCCTACCGGCTGGGTGGCCGCTGGAACAGCAGGGGTGTCCGGGCGGTTTATTGCTCGATCGACCCGGCAACCGCCATTCTCGAGGTTGCGGTCCATCAGGGTTTCAGGGCGTTGGACACGGTCAGGCACGTCCTGACGGCTATTACCATCGCGATGCCGGCGAGGGTTCACATTGTCGATCCGTCGTCGGTTCCCAACGCCAACTGGCTCAGGCCGGGCATGCCGAGCGCGGGGCAACAGCACTGGGGCGATGCCTTGCTGATCACCCATCCGTTCGTGCTGTTGCCAAGCGTTGTATCGACCCACAGTTGGAATCTGGTCTTTGTTGGCTTGCTTGCGGCGGGACACTACTCATTCGTGCAAGAGCCGTTTGCACTTGATCCACGGCTTCATCCCCCACTTCCGCCATAGGAACTATCGGCCTCACCCGAACGCGATAAGGGCTAACCCGCACCCGCTTCAATAACTGCGTGGCAACCCCAGCACGTGCTCCGCCAGATACGACAGAATCAGGTTCGTGCTGATCGGCGCAACCTGATACAGCCGGGTTTCCCGGTATTTCCGTTCCACATCGTATTCCTCGGCGAAGCCGAACCCGCCGAACGTCTGGATGCATGCCTCGGCCGCCGCCCAGGCTGCGTCCGCCCCGAGCATCTTCGCCATGTTGGCTTCCTCGCCCGGCGTCTCCCCCGCCTCGAACTTCGCGCAACCGGCCTGGACCATCAACTCCGCCGCCCGCATCTGCGCATAGGCCCGGGCGAGCGGAAACTGGATCCCCTGGTTCTGGCCAATCGGCCGGCCGAACACCTGACGGTCGCGCGCGTAGGCGGTGGCCTTGTTCAGGAACCACTTCGCGTCGCCGATGCACTCCGCCGCGATCAGCAGCCGCTCGGCGTTCATCCCGTCCAGGATGTAGCGGAAGCCGCGGCCCTCGACCCCGACCAGGTTTTCCGCCGGCACCACCATGTTGTCGAAAAAGATCTCCGTCGTGTTGTGGTTCATCATCGTGCGTATCGGCCGGATCGTCAGGCCCTTCCCCAACACCTCCCGCATGTCCACGATGAACGTCGAAAGCCCGTCGGTCCGGCGCTCGATCTGATCGCGCGGCGTGGTGCGCGCCAGCAGCAACATAAGGTCCGAGTGCTCCGCGCGGCTGGTCCACACCTTCTGGCCGTTGACGACATAATGGTCGCCCTCTTTTCGGGCAAAGGTCCGCAGCGACGTCGTATCCGTCCCGCTCGTCGGCTCGGTAACGCCGAACGCCTGCAGCCGCAGTTCGCCGGTGGCGATCTTCGGCAGATACGCCGTCTTCTGGGCGTCGGTGCCGTGCCGCAGGATCGTGCCCATGATATACATCTGGGCGTGGCACGCCGCCCCGCTGCAGCCCTCCGACTGCACCGTCTCCAGGATCGCCGCCGCGGCCGATAGCGGCAGACCGGCGCCGCCATACTCCTCCGGGATCAAGGCGCCGAGGTAACCGGCCTCGGTCAAAGCCGTCACGAACTCCGTCGGGTAGCCGCGTTCCCGGTCCAGCCGCCGCCAGTACTCGCCGGGGAATTTGGCGCAGAGCTTGCGGACCTCGTCCTTGATCTGGGCATGCGGGTCAGGGCGCAGCGTGTCTTGCATGAAGGACCTCCCGGAACAGACTCTTCTGCCTATGGTGATTGCCCGCGGCTCGCCAACTGGCAAGGGGCAACGGCGGCGCATGACTGCCCGGGTCCGCATCCCGGCTTGCCGGATCGCACGAAAGTGCTGTTATCGCTCCGACAGAGCCTTGCTGTGAAGGAGTGCCGCCATGGCCGCAGGACTAACCCTGGACGCCTCGCCGTTCGCCCAATTCCGCGACTGGATGGCGGAGGCCGAAAAAGCCGAACCGAAAGATCCCAATGCCATGATCGTCGCCACCGCAACGCCCGACGGGCGGCCGTCGGCGCGCGCCATCCTGCTGAAGGATTTCGATGACCGCGGTTTCGTCTTCTACACCAACAAGGAAAGCCGCAAGGCGGACGAACTCGAGGCCAATGCCAACGTGTTCCTGCTTTTTTACTGGAAGTCGCTGGGCCGGCAGATCCGCATCGAGGGGACGGTCGAACACGTGACCGATGCCGAGGCCGACGCCTACTACGCGTCCCGTCCGCGGATCTCCCGCCTCGGCGCCTGGGCCTCGCAGCAGTCCCGCCCGTTGCCCGAGCGGGCGCTGCTGGAACAACGCCTGGTCGAGGCGGAGCAGCGCTACCCGGGTGACGACATCCCCCGTCCGGACTATTGGTCCGGCTATCGCGTGCTGCCGGCTGTTTTCGAGTTCTGGCAGGACATGCCCTATCGCCTGCATGACCGGACGGTGTATCGGCGGACCGCCAACGGTGAATGGGAACAGACGAAGCTGTTCCCGTAACGCTTTCCACCCCACCTTGCAGGGTGAACGCAAACCTGCATTGCTCTACACGCAACACCCGTCTCATGGAGCAGACCATGGCTATACGCAAGCTCTTGCTTCCCCTCACGGGGACCGCGGCTGGCGAGGCCGCATTGTCCACTGCCCTGACGATAGCGCGCGGTTGGAACGCGCATGTGCTGGCCCTGCACGTCCGCGTCGATAGCCGCGACGTGGCACCGTTGGCCGGCGAGGGCCTGTCCGGCGCGATGATCGAGGAAATGATGTCGGCGACAGAAAAGGAGAGCAACGACCGCGCCCACTCCGTGCGGCTGATGTTCGAGCGTTTCGTTGCTCGCCACGATGTCGTGGTGGAGGAGGCGCGACCGGGCGCGGATCACGCCTCGGCCAGCTTTGCCTCGGTGACCGGGCGGGAGGAGGATATTGTGGCCCAGCAGGCACGGTTGGCGGATTTGACGGTGGTGCCGCACCCCGACAGCGGCGACGACGTGTCCTCGTCGGATGCGCTGCATGCCGTGCTGTTCGATTCCGGCCGTCCTGTGCTGATCTCGCCCCAGACGCCCCAGCCGACAATCGGCAGCCGGGTTTGCCTTGCCTGGAACGGCACGGCTGAGTCGGCGTCCTCGGTCCAGGCGGCGATGCCCTGGATGGAGCGCGCCGAGGCCGTGGCGCTTCTGTCAGCCGAGGGCTACCAGCGGCGCGGCCCTGGCGCGGCGGATGCGGCGGCATACCTCGCACTGCATGGAATCAAGGCCAGCATCGTGTCCTTCAAGTCCATCGGCGGGTCCGTTGGCGCCGGCTTGCTGGCCGCGGCTGCGGATTTCCGCTGCGATATGCTGTCGATGGGCGCCTACTCGCACTCGCGGCTGCGGCAATTGATCCTGGGTGGAGTCACCCGGCATGTGCTGGAGAACGCCAAGCTGCCGGTGATGATGAACCGGTAGCTAGAACAGCTTCTCCTGCGGGCCCAGCTTGACGATCACATCGGTCGGCTGGGCCAGGTTCAGCATCGCCCGGGCGCGCTCGTCCAGCGTGTCCGGGTCCAGGTGCCGCGCCCGCAGGCCCGCCACCCGGGTTTCCCAGCCGTCCCGCTCGGCCTTGGCCGCCGCCTGATCGACCAGAACCTGGTGCAGCAGTTCCTTCCGCTGGGCGTAAGCCTTGAGTCCGCGATCACCCTGCGTCGCGTTCCAGGCGAAATAGCCGGTGATCGCCAGAAACACGGACGGGGCAATCATGATCCGGGCCCGCCGTTTGAGTTCACTGCCGAGTGACATCGAGCGCTCCAAGAATCCTTTCGCCGATTTTACCCCGTCGCCCGCGCTCATGGAAGGAAAAGCCTTTAAGTCGCCGAATCTTCGCCATGTCTCCCTGGCAGAGACACTCCCGGGCGGCCTTTCGCCGCCAGAAGGAGGCTTTCATGCGAGTTCGCAATCTGACCCTGATCGCGTTTGGCGCCTTATTCGTGGCCGGTGCCGCGGCGCCGGCCTTCGCCGATGAGGATTGGCGCCACCACGAGCGCCGCGAATGGCAAAACCACGAGTGGCGCGAACATGCCTGGCGTGAACACGAATGGCGGGAACACGAGTGGCGCGAGCATCGTCGCTATGATGCACCGCCGCCCGTCACCTACGGCTATCCCGGCTATTATCGCTGACCAGGGCGGCCAGCGGGCGATCGCGCGTTGACAGGAGAAACGACGCTGCGCATCGTCCGCCCGCTTCAGTCAGGAACGGCCGCTTATGTCTCAGCACAGCCTTCAAAAGCCGATCGAGGATCTCTGGGAACAGCGGGAGACCCTCTCGTCATCGACGAAGGGTGCAGCCCGCGACGCGGTCGAGGCCGCACTGGACGCGCTTGACAGCGGTGAGGTCCGGGTTGCCGAAAAGACCGGTGCCGACTGGCAGGTGAATCAGTGGCTGAAGAAGGCGGTGCTGCTGTCGTTCCGGCTGTCCGATTCGGTGCCGATGGAAGGCCCCGGCGGGGCGCCGGTCTGGGACAAGGTGCCGATGAAATTTGCCGGCTGGGGCGAGAACCGCTTCCGCGAGGCCGGTTTCCGCGCCGTCCCCGGCGCCGTTGTCCGCCGATCGGCGTTCATCGCGCCGGGCGCGGTGCTGATGCCGAGTTTCGTCAATGTCGGAGCCCGGGTCGGCCGCAACACGATGGTGGACACCTGGAGCACGGTCGGAAGCTGCGCGCAAATCGGCGCCAACTGCCACCTGTCCGGCGGCGTGGGAATCGGCGGCGTGCTGGAGCCGCTGCAGGCCAACCCGGTAATCATCGAGGATGATTGCTTCGTCGGCGCCCGCTCCGAGGTCGCCGAGGGCGTCATCGTGGAGCGCGGCAGCGTGCTGTCGATGGGCGTGTTCATCGGCGCGTCTACCAAGATCATCAACCGGGCGACCGGCGAAGTGCATATGGGCCGCGTCCCCGCCTATTCGGTCATTGTCCCAGGCTCCTTGCCGGGCAAACCGCTGCCGGACGGGTCTCCGGGACCTTCGCTGTATTGCGCCGTGATCGTAAAGACGGTGGATGCGCAGACCCGCTCGAAGACGTCCATCAACGAGTTGCTCCGCGATTGACAGACCTGACCGACCCGCTGCCGCTGGCGCAGGCGCTGATCCGCTGCGCCTCGGTGACGCCGGCCGATGGCGGCGCGCAGGACGCGCTTGCGGCGATGCTGACGCGGCTCGGCTTTACCATTCACCGGCTGCGCTTCGGCGAGATCGATAACCTGTTTGCGCGCCTGGGTACGGACGGGCCGCATATCTGCTTCGCCGGCCATACCGACGTCGTGCCTGTGGGCGCGTCCAACTGGCGCGCCGATCCGTTCAGCGGCGAGGTCCGGGACGGCGTGCTGTATGGCCGCGGCGCCTGCGACATGAAGGGGGCGATCGCCGCCTTCGTTGCCGCGGTAGCGCAGTATGGGCCGCCGAAAGGCTCGATCAGCTTCCTGATCACCGGGGATGAGGAAGGTGCCGCCATCGATGGCACCGTCAAGGTGCTGGAATGGATGCGCGCCAACAGCCAGATCCCCGATTTCTGCCTCGTGGGCGAACCCACATGCCCCGTCCGCCTCGGCGATATGGTCAAGATCGGCCGCCGTGGCAGCGTCAACATGACGATCGAGGTGCATGGCACGCAAGGCCACGTCGCCTATCCGCACCGGGCCGACAATCCGGTTCACCGGCTGATCAATGCTCTTGGTGCGCTGACATCGGCGCCGGTGGATGCGGGCACCGACTGGTTCGAGCCGTCCACGCTGCAAGTGACCAGCATCGACGTCCGCAACATGGCTACCAACCTCATCCCCGCCTCGGCCCGTGCGGCCCTGAATATCCGCTTCAACGACGCCCACAGTGGCGCCTCGCTGATTGCATGGGTGCGGGCGACCCTGTCGCGCTATGCGGAGCGGTTCGATCTGGAGGCGTCTATCAGCGGCGAATCATTCGTGACCAAGCCCGGCCCCCTGGTCGATAAGCTGCGCCAGGCGATCGGGCGCGCCACCGGGATCGACCCAAGGCTGGACACCGGAGGCGGCACCTCCGATGCGCGGTTTATCGCCAACTACTGCCCGGTCGCCGAGTTCGGCCTTGTCGGCGCGACGATGCACAAGGCTGACGAATGTGTTCCTGTTTCTGAACTGCGCGACCTGGCGCGGATCTATCGCGACATCATCGCAGCGTTCCTGCCATGAGCCAGCATGCCGCACCGCGCAACAGCGTGCTCGTCGGCATTTGGCGGATTGCCCGCGGGCGCGCCGACGGTGTTGGTTGCTTCGGCGCCACCCCACGGGCGTTCCTGTTTAGCCTTGCCCCGTTGCTGGCGTTCCCGACAGTCGGCGCTGTCCTGGCGGTGTTTTCCGACGGACCGCGGCGCGCGCTGACCGGCCTCGGGATGACTTTGTGCGCATTGCTGTTGCCCCCTGTTCTGTCCTTCGAGCTCGCGCGCTTCTGGAATCGGCCGGACGCCTGGTTGCGCTTCGCCACCGCCTTCAATTGGTGCCAGTGGATCCTGTTGGCCTTGGCCTGCCTGGGTATGGTGGCGATGAGCCTCGCCATCGACGCCGGTGTGGACGAGTCCTCGGCCAATCAGGCAATGCTCATTGGCCTCGGGTGCTACGGGATCTGGATGCAGTGGTTTCTGGCCAGCAAGGCGCTGTCGCTGCCGGCTGCGCGCGCCATGCTGTTCGTCATTCTGGTGAATGTGGGCACGTTTCTGGTGGTCGCTGTCCCGATGGCCTTGGCACCCGGGTCATGAACGCCTCGGTTGCCAGCATGGCATCGGGACTTTCCGCCGCGCTGCGGCTGGCGCGCGGCCGTGCCGACGGCGTCGTGATGATCCCCGGAGATCGCGCCACCATCGCCCGGAGCTTCTGGGCGATCGCATTCTGCCTGCCCTCGCTCATGTGCCGCCTGATGATGTCCTGGGTGGACACAGGCATCCCGTCCGATGCCCTACATCAGGCCGGACGGGAGGTGATCGTCTTTGTTCTCGGATGGCTGGTTTTCGTCGAAGCGACCTACCATTTGGCGCCGGTGCTGGGCCGGGCGCCGCGCTGGGGACGATTCATCGCGCTGTGGAACTGGTGCAATGTGATCGAGGGCATGCTGGTTGTCATTGGCGGGCTTCCCGGTCTGTTCGGGGCGCCCGAGGTGATTGGCGAGGCCTGCGAACTGATCGCCATCGGCTGGGCGCTGTGGCTGGAATGGTATGCGACGCGGCTGGCCCTCGGGGTCGGACCGCTCATCGCGACCTCCCTGGTGCTGCTCGATGTGTTCATCGGCATAGTGCTGCCATCGATCGCGGTGGCGCTCAGTCCGTGAACGGGTTGTCGGGGTAGCCGACACTCATGAGCGTCAGGCCCTCGGGCGGTGCGGTTGGGCCGGCAGCCCCGCGATCCCTGGCTGTCAGAGCCGCGGCAACGCGTTCCACGCTCCAACTTGCTTCGCCGACAAGCTTGAGCGTGCCGGCGAAGTTCCGCACCTGATGATGCAGAAAGCTGCGCGCCTCCGTCTCGATTTCGATGATCTCGCCGTGGCGCCTCACGTCCAGCCGATCGAGCGTGCGGATCGGCGATTTGGCCTGGCAGGAGGCTGCCCGGAACGAGGTGAAGTCATGGCGTCCGACCAGAAGCTTTGCGGCGGCATGCATGGCTTCGGCGTCGAGGGGGACCGGGACGTGCCAGACCCGTCCGGCCAGCAGTGCAGGGCGGCTGCGACGGTTGAGGATGCGGAAACGGTAGGTGCGGCGGATTGCGGAGAATCGCGCGTTCCAGTCGGGCGGGACTTCCACTGCTTTCAGCACGACTGCCGGATGCGGCTTCATGTGGTAGTTCAGTGCATCCCGGACGGATTTGGCGCGGTGGCCCTCGGGCAGGTCGATATGCGCCACCTGCCCCTCGGCATGGACCCCGGCATCGGTCCGGCCGGCAACGATGCTGGCGACGGGCGCGCCTTGGTTCAGGTGGGAAGCGGCCTGTTCCAGGACCGTTTGAACAGACAGACCGTTGGTTTGCCGTTGCCAGCCGACGAACGTCGCGCCGTCATACTCGAGCAACAGCGCCCATCGTGTCACTGGCCAAGCACGCTTCCGGCCAATACGGGGTGGCCACGCAAGAACACATCGGCATCAAGCGCTGCTCGGCCGGCAAGCTGAACGCGGGTGAGGCTGATGGCCCCACTGCCGCACGCGACCGTGAGTCTGGCGTCGAGCACGCTGCCCGGGGGGCCACTGCCTTCTGCGGGCTTCACTGCCAGAACCTTCAGCAGGCTGCCGCCCAGCAGCGTAAACGTGCCCGGCCAAGGATCGAACGCGCGCACCTGCCGGTCGATGCCTTCGGCTGAGGCGTTCCAGTCGATCCGGCCGTCGTCGCGCGTCAGCTTCGGCGCGTAGGTCGCACCGTTCTCCGGCTGCGGGATGGGAGCGGGTGATGAGGCCAGCGCCTTCACGATCAGCGTCGCACCGATATCGGCAAGCAGATCGTGCAAATGCGCCGTCGTGGTTTCTGTGGTGATCGGGACGCTCTGCCGCAGCAGCATCGGGCCGGTGTCCAGGCCGGCGTCCATCTGCATGATGGTGATGCCGGTTTCCGCGTCGCCGGCCAGCACAGCGGCGTGGATTGGCGCCGCGCCCCGCCAACGCGGCAACAGGCTGCCATGGATGTTCAGGCAGCCGCGGCGCGGCGCGTCCAACATGGCCTGAGGTAGGATCAGGCCGTAGGCCGCGACCACAGCCACATCCAGATTCAGCGCTGCAAACGCAGCCTGAGCCTCCGGATCTGTTCGCAGGCGGCTCGGCGTGCGGACCGCTAGGCCCAACTCATCCGCTACGACATGGACCGCGCACCGACGTATAGCCTGGCCGCGCCCCGCAGGACGGGCAGGCTGGCAATACACCGCCGCGATCGAATGCCCCGCGCCATGGACCGCCCGCAACGCCGGAACGGCAAAGTCCGGGCTGCCCATGAACGCCAGTCGCATCGCGGCTACCGCTTCTTTTCCCGTTGTTCCTTGGCGAGGCGTCGCATAATCATGTTGCGCTTCAATATGGACAGGTGGTCAACGAACAGGATGCCGTCCAGATGGTCGATTTCGTGTTGCAGGCAGGCCGACATCAGGCCCTCACCCTCGATCTCCTTCCTGGCGCCGAATTCGTCCAGATAGCGGACCTTGACCTTCGCCGGCCGGGTGACATCGGCATACATGTTCGGCAGCGACAGGCAGCCCTCTTCCCGGGTCGCCAGTTCTTCGGTTGCGGCGACAATCTCGGGGTTGATCAACGTCAGCGGCTCGAACTTATCGTTCGGCTTCAGGTCGATGATGATCAGCCGCAGGCTCTCGGCGACCTGCGGCGCGGCCAGTCCGATACCGGGTGCGGCATACATCGCGGCGAACATCCGCGGGATCAGGTCGCGCACAACGTCCGCGTCCTTATCCTGCACCGGACGGGCGCGCGCTTTCAGAACCTGGTTCGGGGCGATCACAATCGATATCGGCTTGATCGCTGCGGGGGATATGGTGGTGCTCATTGTCTCGCTGATGTGGCGGCAGGGACGCGGCCGATCAACGCCGGCCAATAGGACGTCCTAACGATTATAAGGGGCCTCTTGCAAGTATGCCCGCGACTGCCAAGATGTTGCGTAGCCGGGATGCCATAGCGGGTCCCGGTGTTCGCTTCGCTCGCAGGAGGGGGCCTTTGACCACTCGTATGTTCACGTCGCCACTATTTCTGGGCTTCGACCACCTTGAGCAGATGCTTGAGCGTGCGGCGAAGACCTCGTCCGACGGCTATCCGCCGTACAATATCGAGCAGATCAGCCAGACCGGGCTGCGGATCACCCTTGCGGTCGCCGGTTTCACCATGGACGATTTGCAAATCACCCAGGAGGACAACCAGTTGGTTATCCGCGGGCGGCAGACCGACGACAGCCAGGGCAGGATTTTCCTGCACCGGGGCATCGCGGCGCGTCAGTTCCAGCGGTCATTTGTGTTGGCCGAGGGGATCGAGGTCCGCGGGGCTTGGCTCGACAACGGCTTGCTCCATATAGATTTGGCAAAGCCGCAGCCTGAAGTCCGGGTGAAGACCATCCCCATTACACGCAATACGGCGGCGACGGCGCTGCGGCCAAATGGGGTCGACTCTGGAACAGTTGTTGAGAGTAAGGCTGAACGGTGATTGACTGAGGATTGCACGGGGGCCGCCGGGCGGACCCGTTGAACAAGGGAAGTCGGCGGGCCTTTCGAAGGCCGCCGCTTATCAGGAGTACAGGATCGATGGATATCAATTCAGGCGACCGCGGCAACACTACCCTGGCACCCGCCACGGAGCCGGTGGCGTTCGATGTTCGCCACCTGTCTGAAGAACAATTGGCCGCGCTCGGCGTCTCGCATATCGCCTACGTCAAGCCGGTGATCGTCAACGGGGTGGCCGGTTTCGCAATCCATGCCGCCGATGGCACACCGATGGCCGTTGCAGGAGATCGCGCGGTCGCTGTCGCTGCGATCGTCCAGCATGAAATGCACCCGCTCTCGGTTCACTGATCGCGTTACACGGTCGTCAAGGTGACTCGCAACCCGTCCTTGGGCTGAGGAATCGGCCACATCTTCCAGGCGGGCGTATATCCGGGGGCGAGACTGACGGTTGCATTCAGCAGAAGATGCCGGGCGAAGCACTTCGCCTGCATGTGGGCGAAGTTCAGACCAAGGCACATATGGGCGCCGCCACCGAATGGAACGAATGCGAACCGGTGGCGGTTCGCCTGCGCGGAATCGGTGAACCGCTCCGGATCGAACCGCTCCGGTTCGGCCCAGATCTCCGGCATATGATGCGTAAATAGCGGATTGACCGCGACGGATGCGCCCGCCGGGACGTGAAAACCGGAAAACACGAAGTCCCTTATCGCCCGGCGTGGTACCGCAGGAGCCGGCGGGATAATCCGCAGCGTCTCCTTGAAGGCCATCTCGGTCAGCTTCAATGCGTCCAATCGGTCGAACGGCAAAGCCTCGCCGGGAAGCAGGCCAAGCCCCGAAACCTCGTCCCGAAGCCGCGCCTGCCAGCCCGGATTGGCGGCGAGCAGCCAGACGAACGCGGTCAGTGAGGAGGTCAGCGTGTCGTGCGCGGCCATCATGAAAAAGCTCATATGATCCACCACGGCCTGCACCGAGAGCAACGCGCCGTCCTCCATCCTCGCCCGGCAAAGCTCGGAGAACAGATCGTCGCCACCGCGTTCTCGGCGGAGCGGCACCTGGCGGGTAAACCACTCGACGATGCGCGCGCGTCCCCGGACGCCGCGCCGCATCTGCGTCCCCGGCAACGGCTTGCGGATGGGAGCGACCGTCGCTGCCACCATGTCCACGAAGGCGCCTGTGATGCGGTCCGTATCAGGGCCGATGCCGGTGCCGAGAAAAGAGGTTGCGGCGAGATCGAGGGTGAGTTGCTTCATCGCCGGATAGACCAGCATCGGCCCGGGCGTCGCCGTCCATTGCGCTATTCGCGCCGCGATCCCCGCATCGAGTGCCTTCAGATACGCCCTCATTGGCCCGGCCTTGAATGCAGCGGACAGGGCGCGGCGGTTCAGCCTGTGCTCATCGAAGTCCATCATCATCAGGCCGCGCGGGAAGACACGGTCCATGAACCGCCCCCAGCCAAACTGCGAGGAGAACAGGCGCTGCTGATCGAACAGCACGAACTCGTTCGCGTCCGGTCCGAGCAGGTTCACCCCGGTCTCACCCAGGATATTGGCGCGCACCACCAGCCCGTGCCGTGCCGCCCGCTCCTCGAAAAACCGCTTGGGATCATCTATCGCTTCCAGCGTGCTGCCGATGAGCGGCCATCCGTCATCGCCGGGGATGTGCGCGAGCGCACGGCCGGGCGGAGGTGCGGTGACGGGCGCCAGGGTATCTCGCGCTTCCAAAGCCAACGTCGCCACGGTTTCCTCCGGTTTTATGCTGATAAAGTACGATATCGTTATTGCCGGCGGCTCGGAAAGTGGCAGTTGCGCGGATTTCTTGAATTGGCCGCGATGTCAGCCGTCTCAGCCGGTGACAAAGCTCTGCACCAGGCTTCCCGCGACGAGGCGCCAGCCATCCACCAGCACGAAGAAGATCAGCTTGAATGGCAGCGACACGGCACTCGGCGGCAGCATCATCATGCCAAGGCTCATGAGCACGCTGGCGACCACGATGTCGATGATCAGGAAGGGGAGGAACAGCAGGAAGCCCATCTCGAAGGCGCGGCGGAGTTCGCCGACGAGGAAAGCGGGCACCAGGGCGCGCCACGACGCCGCTGCGGGTTCGGCTGAGGGGGGCAGATGACCGAGGCTCTGGAAAAACGTCAGGTCCTCGTCACGGACATTGTCCGCCATGAACTGGTGGAATGGCTCGGTCGCGAGCCGCAGGCCCTCCATTTCGGAGACATGACCCTCGGTCATCGGCTGGATGCCCGCAGTCCATGCCTGATCCAGCACCGGCTGCATGACGAAGAACGACAGGAACAGGGCAAGCCCGATCAGCACAACGTTCGGCGGCGTACCTTGCGTGCTGAGGGCGCTGCGAAGCAACGACAGGACGATGATGATGCGGGTGAACGCGGTCATCATGACCAGCAGGCTGGGCGCGAGCGACAGGACGGTGATCAGCGCGGTGAGCTGCACGATGCGCGCGGTCGCCCCGGCCTGACCGGCGGCGCCGAGATCGATGTTGACCGACTGCGCCCTGGCAAGCTCCGGGGCGAAGAGGACCACGGCGGCTAGCAGAAAGTGCCACGGCTTCATGCGTCCGGCACCCATCCAACCACCAGATCCTGCCCCCCGCCCGTCAGCAGGATCACCTGCCGATCGGCACACTGCACGAGGTGGAGGCGACGGCGGGGATCGAGGGCGATGGTTTCGCGCACGACCAGGGTACGTCCGGTCCGGGAAGCCCGCCGCCAGCCGCTGGCCTGAAGAACCCGAACCGAAAGGCCGATTAAACCCAGGACGCCGATCAGGGCCACGCCTGCCATGTATACGGTCTGCCCCGTCATCGGTTTGTCCGTTCAACGGTGGCCTCGACCGTCATGGACGTCGAATGACCACCTTCCACGCCTGTACTGGCGTGAGCCAAGGCGTGGCTGCCGGCCTTCGTCCGGGTGGTGGTAAGCAGCATAAGCAGCAAGCTGTCCATTTTGGAACGCATGCCGCTCATGGTGCAGGAGGAAGATGAATAAACAGTTAACGCAGTGCCGTTAACTGTTTATTCATTTTTTTGAGTCATGGTCCGGATATGGACCCGACCAAAATTGGCTTGTTCGATCTGGCCGAAAAGCGGCTCAACTGGACGGCGCAGCGCCAGGCGGTGCTGGCCGGCAATATCGCCAACGCGAACACGCCGGGATTCAAGGCGCGGGACGTGACGTCTTTCGCCGATGTCCTGGCCGGCAGCGGCACCATGGCGCCGGTGCAAACGCAACCCGGGCATCTGGCCGGAAGCCTCCCGACCGGGGTGGCTTCCCTGGCCAGGCAACGTTCTACGGTGCGCGCGCTTGATGGCAATGCGGTAGCAATCGATGAGCAGCTGACCAAGGTCGCCGATACGGAAACGACGCAGTCGTTGGTTACGTCGATCTGGAAGAAATATGTCGGGATGTTCAACACGGCACTCGGGAAGTCCGGCTGACCATGGCAAGCGACCTGAACAGCGCGCTGAATATTTCCGCAAACGGGATGGATGCGCAGACCACGCGCCTGCGGGTCATCGCACAGAACATCGCCAACCAGGATTCGACCGGCTCGTCGCCCGGGGCGGAACCCTATCGCCGCAAGACGATTACTTTCGAAAGCGCGATGGATCGAGCGGCGGGTGTCGACACCGTGCACGTGAAGGCCATCGGCGTGGATTCCAGCGAGTTGCAGCTCCGCTATGACCCGGCAAACCCGGCCTCGAACGCGCAGGGCTATGTGAAGCTGCCGAATGTCAACAGCTTCGTCGAGGTGATGGATATGAAAGAAGCGGAGCGTTCCTACAGCGCAAATCTTTCAGTCATGCAGGCGACGCGCAGCATGCTGAACAAGACGATCGATCTGCTCAAATGACGACGATCCCGACTGTTGTCGTAACACCTTCGGCGGCTGCTGAGGCGTACGCGAAGACGGCGCGGCAGGCATCCGGCGGAGCGGTGGGAGATTTCGGCTCCACGGTGCAGCAGGCGTTGGAGAAGGCCGTCCAGACCGGCCACACGGCGGATGATCAGGCGATGAAAGCGATCAGCGGCGGCGGCAACCTGACGGAGGTTGTTGCGGCCCTGTCGCACGCGGAACTCACCTTGCAGACGGCGACCGTGATCCGCGACCGCGTGGTGCAGGCTTATCAGGACATCATCAAGATGCCGATCTGATGAATGAGGGCGAAACCGCGGCGCTGGTGCGCGAGTGCATGGTTGTGATCGTCAAGCTTGGCGGCCCGGTGCTGGGCGTTGCGCTCGTGGTGGGCCTGATTATGTCGATCATTCAGGCCGTGACCCAGATCAACGAGGCCATGCTGGCGTTTCTGCCGAAGCTTGCGGCCATCGGCATCGCGCTGATGATCTTCGGGCCGTTCATGATCGCGACACTACTGAACTTCACGCGCGAGGTCTTCGACCACATCGTCGCCATCGGCGGGTCATGAGCCATGAACTGGGCGTCGCTGCTGGATTTGGCGCCGGCCTTCGCTTTGTCCCTGGCGCGCGTGGGTGCCGCGATGGCGCTGCTGCCGGCGCTCGGCGAAAGCGCAGCACCGGCGATTGTCCGCATCGGGTTGGCGCTGGGCATCACCATCCTGCTGCTGCCCGATTTGCAACCGCTTACGCCGCAGGTTCCGGAATCAGGTATCCAAATGGCGTTAATGGTGGCCGGAGAGGTCGCGACCGGCCTGTGGTTCGGTTGGGTAGCGCGCATGATTGCATTGGCCCTGCCAATCGGCGCGCAGTTCATGGCCTATCTGATCGGGCTGTCCAGCGTGCTGCAGCCGGATGCCGAGCTTGGCTCGCAATCGACGGCCTTGGGCAAGCTGTTTGAGACGATGGTGCCGATGCTTATCCTGACGACCGGGCTTTATGTCCTGCCGTTGAAAGCCCTGGACGGGCTGTTTCGGCTGATCCCGCCCGGACACGTGCTGCCGGCGGCCGATAGCGCCGAGGTAGCGCTTCATGCCGTGGGCACAGCGTTCGGGTTGGCTCTGCAACTCGCCTCGCCGTTTGTGGTGGCCGATATTGTCTGGCACGTCGCCATCGGCCAGATCGCCCGCGCCGGCTCGCGCATGCAGATTTATTTTGTCTCGATGCCGGGCCAGATTCTTGGCGGCCTGGCTTTGCTGATGGTTACCGGCAGCGCGATCATCCTCGCCTGGCGGGATAGTGCGCAAAGCTTCCTGGGCTTGCTACCGGGGAGCCATTGACGGATGGCGGATGAGTCCGAGTCCACGGGCGACAAGACAGAGGCTGCGACCAGCCGGCATCTCGATCAGGCCCGCGATGCCGGGCGGGTGCCGATTTCCCGGGAGGCGACGATCTTTGCCAGCATGACCGCGGTGGTGGGGCTGCTGGCCTATCAGGCGCAGGCCACCATGCGGGACCTGCTGTCGGCATTGAGTCAGTATCTCGCCCAAGCCGATGGTTCGTGGCGGGACGGTTCGGGCACCGCCATCCGCGATGTCTCCTTCGCCGTCCTGCCGTATCTTCTGGCGGCAACCTTTGGCGCTGCAGCGGCGGTCTTGCTGCAAACAGGATTTCTGCTGAACGGGAGCGTGCTGGAGCCGAAATTCTCCCGCATCAGCCCGGTCGCCGGAGTGAAGCGCCTGTTCGGCCGGCAGGGTCTCGAGGAATTGGTCAAATCGCTCGCCAAGCTGGCGGCCCATGGCGCTGCGATATGGATTGCCATCCGGGGTGACTTGCCGAGCCTGATGCTGCTGCCACGGCAGGACCCCAGTGTGCTGCCGTCCGCCGTGGCGCGGCCGATATTCCATATCTTTCTGGCGAGTCTGCTTTGCCACGCGATGTTGGCAACGGCCGATATCTTCTGGGTCCGCTTCCGCTACGCCCGCGATCTGCGCATGAGCCGCCAGGATATCCGCGAAGAATTCAAGGAGACGGAGGGTAACCCGCACACCAAAGCCCGCATACGGCGTATCCGGATGATGCGGGCGCGTAAGCGGATGATGGCTCAGGTTCCCAAGGCGACGGTGGTCGTGACCAACCCTACGCACTACGCCGTTGCGTTGGCCTATGACCGGGCAACCAACCCGGCGCCGCGCGTGGTGGCAAAGGGCACGGATGAGGTCGCTGCCAGGATCAGGGAGGTCGCGGCAGCCGCCAATGTGCCGTTGGTTGCCAACCCGCCGCTCGCCCGCGCGCTTTACCGCCTGGAGCTTGATGCGGAGATTCCTGCGGAACACTACAAGGCGGTGGCTGAAATCATCGCCTATGTCTGGCGCCTCGGCCGGCGATCGCTGCCGGTGGCCTAACGATTGCGTTTTTGGCTATGCCGACTCGGGGGGCAGGGTTGATGCTAGTGCCGATATTCTGCACGAATCGGCCCGACGTTCATAGAAAGTTCTTGTCGCTCGGCGAGGATTGGAACATAAGAGGCACAAATGGCATTCGCTTGAGTGTGCACGTATTGGTTGTGAATAGGTGCCGTTTGCGCCTAATTTGGTTGAGAAAGCGGTCAATCTGTCTCGAACCGAGGAACATGCGGAATGGAAAAGAATAAGGCGCTCGACGCGGCGATGGCTCAAATCGAACGGGCCTTCGGCAAGGGGTCGATCATGCGCATGGGTGCGCGGGCCGGGGACGAGCAGATCGAGGTCATCCCGTCCGGTTCTCTCGGCCTTGATCTCGCACTCGGCATCGGCGGTTTTCCGCGCGGACGCATCATTGAGATTTACGGCCCGGAGAGTTCCGGCAAGACCACCCTGGCGCTACATGCGATTGCCGAGGCGCAAAAGCGCGGCGGCACCTGCGCCTTCCTGGACGCCGAGCATGCGCTGGACCCGACCTACGCGCGGAAGCTTGGCGTCGATGTCGACAACCTGCTGATCAGCCAGCCCGATGCGGGCGAGCAGGCACTGGAAATCGCCGATACGTTGGTTCGTTCCGGCGCGATCGACGTGCTGGTGGTGGATAGCGTGGCCGCTCTGGTGCCGCGTGCCGAATTGGAAGGGGAGATGGGCGACAGCCACATGGGTCTGCACGCCAGGCTCATGAGCCAGGCGCTTCGCAAGATTACCGGCAGCGTCAGCCGCAGCAAATGCATGCTGATCTTCCTGAACCAGATCCGCATGAAAATCGGCGTCATGTTCGGTAATCCCGAAACGACCACCGGCGGCAACGCGCTGAAATTCTATGCGTCCCTCCGCCTGGAAATTCGCCGCATCGGCCAGATCAAGGAGCGTGAGGAGGTCGTCGGCAACCAGACCCGGGTCAAGGTCGTCAAGAACAAGCTGGCCCCGCCGTTCCGCCAGGTCGAATTCGACATCATGTATGGCGAAGGTATCAGCAAGGTCGGCGAATTGTTGGACCTTGGCGTGAAGGCCGGTGTTGTGGAAAAGTCCGGTGCATGGTTCAGCTACGACAGTCAGCGCATCGGCCAGGGGCGGGAGAACGCAAAGCAGTTCCTCCGCGACCGCCGCGATCTTGCGGAGTCCATCGAGGTCAAGGTTCGGGAGCAGTCCGGTGTGATCGCCAACCTGATGCTGTCAACGATCGATGACAGCGAGGAAGCCGAAGCCGCTGAATGAGTCGGTCCTGCGGGATGTCGCGCTGACCGACGACGATCACGCGCTGATTGCTGCTGCCAACGCGGTGCTGGAACGGCATTATCGCACGTTCTGGCACACTGTGGCTGCTGCGATACAATCGACGGATGGCCGGATCTGGACCGGTTTGCATATTGGCACGACCGTTGGGCGCCTGGCGGTCTGCGCCGAGGCGGTTGCGTTGGGGCGGGCGATATTGGAGGGGGATGGGACGATCCAGACCGCCGTCGCAATCAGGCATCCGAAACCCGAAGAGGAAGATCGGGAACTGGCGGTTGTCTCGCCGTGCGGCGGTTGCCGGGAGATGATACTGGATCACGCTCCCCTGGCGATGGTGATCGTCAGGGATGCCAATGGGCTGATCAAGCTGCCGATACGGACATTACTGCCGCTGCCGTATCGGCGCTGAGAAGAGCCGCCTACGAGGCAGTGTCCGAGAGCGTGATGCCCGAGAAAGTCGCCGACAGAGGACAATCCAGAACCCAGTTGGTTCCCAGATCGGTTGCGACGCTCCAGCCGGTTGGTTGCATGATCGCGGAGAAGTTGTCTGTCACCGCATTGCCCCGGCCGATTTGGGTAGGTCCGTAGGGGTAATAAAGTTGGCAGGCGCTTGAGACGTTCTGGAGTGCGGTTTGCAAAGTTATTTGCAGGTGCGTAGCGTCGATGCGCTGGCAGGAGACGGCCGAAACGATTGTTCCGTCGTTGCCTGGCGTGCCCCCATCCATGACGGCGAAGCCCGCTCCTGCTGCAGCCTGCAAAGGAACCTTCAGGTCGTTCCCGGCATCATGGGCAACCGTGATCACAAGAGTCGTGTTCGATTGCCGGTAGACGTGGCTGATCGCCGGGCCGCCGGTCTTGGGCATGGTCCCTGGTAGAGCCGTGATTGAGTCCGCATAGCCGCCAGCGATCAAAGTCCGGCCGATGATCGGGCTTGCCAGCATCGCAAACCGCTGGTTATCGGCACTGTCCCGATGGGAGGAGTCGCCGCCGGTCGCGATTCCGGTCGTCGGGCTCCACGACGATCCGCGCGGATTGCTGTCGCTGGTCTGGACGTTGCCGATAACGACACGCTGGGTTGTGTCGGCAGCGATACTCTGAACGACTTGCCGATGCATGGTGATGCCATCCGCAGTCCCGTACGGTATTGCGTTCCACCAAATCAACGGGATTCGGTTGGTGGTATCGCCGAGCATCGCCCTGACCAGCGAGAGAAACCGAAGCGCGGCGGCTTTGAACGTGCTGTATTCGCTGTAGGCGCGCAGGCTGTCGGTTTCATTCCACGGCCAGACGACTGCGCAGACGTCGGCCAGATCTTCGGCTGGCAAAGCGGCTACCGCCTGCTGCATGGCCAGGCCATCGGCCCCGAGAGACCATGTGGACGGACTCGAGCCGTCGCCGGGGTTCTGAACGAAACTGCCCGGATACCCTGAACTGGTGGCGTAAATCCCATGGCCGCTTTGCATAGTGAAAGGCGCGGCGCTCGCCGTCGTTGCAAGCACGTTGTAGGCCAAAGCGCCGACGTAATAAGCAACGCCCTGAGCCAGCAGTGCGGCGGCACCGTCGTTCAGCGCGTAGTTGATCGCGTTCGACTGGCCGTTGAAGAGCAGATAGATCCCTTTTCGGGCGCCGCATACCCAGCGGCATGCGTAGCCAATCAATGCGGCGACGTCAGTGTCGGAGAGAGATCGGGTCCACTCGGCCGCTTCGTGAAGCCAACATTGCGCGGCGCCTTTGGCCGTTCCGTCATGTAACAAAAGCACGTTGCCGGCTTGCGCCGCAGCGGACCAGACGACCGAGGTCGCGACCCGGACACCATCGAGCCATATATCCGCCCCGGCGGACGTAGAGTAACGGAAGACGATGGAGTGCGTGTGGCGCCGGGTTATCGACGCGCTGACCACGACCTGGTTCGCTCCCGGAAAGAGCACAAGCCGGCCGGTCCCACCGGCGCTGTCCAACTGCAAGACAGGCTGAGACCCGATCGACAACAACGTGATCGGCTGCGTATCGACACCGCTGTTTTGCCGCCAATTGGGCCGCGACCAGACCAGATACCACGTCCAGGCCGAAGTGGTGCTAGCGCCAGAGCCGGACACTTGCCATCCGGTCGCCGGGTCAAGCGCCGGCTGCAGCAGCCCGGAACCCGTTGCCGGAAATCCGGCTCCGCCCAGCAAGCCCGAAAGATGCGGGGCGCCCTGGGGTTGGGCTGGTTTGGACTGGGCGGAAAACGGGAGGAGGTTCTGGCCGTTTCCGGACTGATCCAGAAGTGCGCTGCCTGCAACGTTCCACGCCGTCAGCGGGGTGTTTCCGGGACCGATCAATCCACTCGGTCTACTGGCATCCCACCAGCCCGCGGTTCCGGCAACTGTCTGAACCAGGGAGACGGACGGAACGGTTGCCGTGGACGGAAGCGGCGCATAGAGAGCGAGGTGACCGGCCCCGACCCCCATCGCCCGGCCCGCTTGGACGAAAAGGAGGCCCATTGGCTATTGGACCACGAACGGAGTCGGACTGACGGTCGAACCGGTGCCGTTGGTGCCTTCCGCCCAAACATACCAGGTGCCCGCGGTCGCCGGTGTGGGCACGTAAGCGCCCCAGAGATTGGTGTTTACGAGTATAGCGGCCGTCCAGGATGTCGGCGGTGTAACGGCAGACAGAGAGAACCCGAACTGGATCGCTGCACTCGCGGGCGATACCAGCGCATTGACGCCGATCGATCCGCTTCCATGGGTATAGGGGCCGGTTGGCAACAGGTTCCACGTTATCGACGTGACCGGCGTCGAGGCTGCCTGGGTAACCACGGTCACGGTCGAGGACACAGGGCCGCTGCCGGAAGCGTTCACGCCGATGACCGAGAAGTCATAGCTTGTCGAGGCAAGCAGCCCGGATATTGTCGTTGTGGTTGCAGAAATGCCAGCCACGGAGGAAGCCCAGGTTGTGGTTCCGGTGGCCCTGTATTGGACTGTGAAACTGGTAGCGGCGTTGCTTCCAGTCTGAGCCGACCATGTAAGCTGTATGCTGCTGCTGGAAGCCGGTGTCGCGGCAAGGCCAGTCACTTGGGCAGGCACCGGCAATTGAGGCAAGGCCGCGGTTGTCACGGTCAAAATCGAAGACGATGATCCCGTCCCGGCGGCATTGATCGCCTGCACGACGATGTCATAGCTGGTTGCAGCCGTCAGGCTGCTCAACACGCATGTCGTGGCACCGACGACTGCCGGAGCGGTGCTCCAGGACGATGTGCCTGTCACTCGGTATTGCACGGCATACGAAGACGCGGCGCCGCCGCTTCCGGGCGCCTGCCAGGAAATCGTGATGGCAGCGGAGGTTATCGTTGAGCTTGCCAGGCCGGTGACTTGACCCGGAGCCGTTACGGCCGCCCCTCCGGCGATCGAGGCGAATGCGATGGTCCCGCCGGAATAGGTCGCGCAGTAAATCGACGCCGCCTGTTGCGGGCCTAACGTCAGGCTTCCGGTCGATGTCACAAAACCGCTGCCCAGGGTCACTGTTCCCACGCTGGCGTTGATGACGGTGCATTGAAAGCCGCTGCCCATGTTGCTCGTGAGCGGCGTCAGCGTCAGCGGCTGACTGCAAACCAGTACTCGCCCGTTATGGACGGTGGTATCGAGGTTGATGCTGCCGGTGAGCTCGACAACGGGCGCCTTGTAGGTGGGCAACTTCTTGGCGAGCCAAACCCAGATTGCGCCGAAATTCTGGCTTGCCATGACATTGCTGCCCTGAGCCGCCCAAATTGTATCCGTATCACCAACCGGTCCGGCCGTTTGGGCCTGGTCTATAGTAACGCCATCGAGAAAACTGCTGTATTTAATCGCGCAATTGGTCCCGGCGTGGCTGACGGCGACAAGATCCTGATCGGCCAGCGCGGATACGATCGGAAGGCTGCCGATCTCGCTGTTTGTGGCGACGGCGGATGCCGTCGCTGAAATGGTTCCATCGGTTGTGATGGCAACGTTCTTGCCCGCTGAGAACAACCCATGCAGCAATGACGCCGGCATGAGCATAGGTGTTCCCTGGTTACTGATAACCAGGTCAGTGCCTGTGCCCAAGCTTGAGAGCAAGGGGAAACCAGCGTGATCAAGGCCCGTCGCGACAAGGGTGCCTTCAGCCAGATTGACCCCAATCCCCAGGTCAACCTGCTCGGGCCCGCCGGAGCCCAGGCTGACCCGGCCGAGTAACGCGGACGGTTGGATGATGATCGCTGGCTGCGTTGAAGCAAGCAGTGTTCCCACGGCTGCGGCCATCGCCGAGCCGCCTTGGCTTATCGGCACCAGATCCGCGGGCGAGACCGATTTGGCGGCCGGAAGGTCGGAAATTTTGGGCATCTATGCGCTCTGTTCGGTAAAGTCTTGATCTTGGACTACAGTCTATGCCGTAACCGCGCTGCCGCTGCACGATGACGTCCACTTTTGGCCATCGAAGAATGCCATTACTCCGCTGCCCGCTCCTGCGGCCTCGGAGGGCTTTCGGCCGTTGCTGGCAAATGCCATCGCGCCGGCAACCGCGCCGGTCGGGAGTGTTGCAACCGTATAAGACGGCAGTACCGGCGTTCCGGTAAATCGCGGGGCGACTGCATTTGTCCGGAAAACCTCGCGCCAGCCTGAAGCACCATCGGAAACGATATGGTAGCGGTCGTTGGCTTGCAGAACGACGGGACTGCAATCAATCGTGTCTGTGCCATTCGGGGCGATGCTGACGGGTCCTGTACCGATTACTGAAAATGTATAGCCGGTACCCGCTGCGACGGTGCTGGCAGCCGGCAATGTGACGGTGTAGGCTGAACTTCCCGTCAGGAAAATGATGTTGCCGGATATATAGTTGGGCAAAGTGTAGGAGCTGCCGACCACGTTTTGCCAGCCGACGGTTATACCCTTGCCCACCGGGTAGGCCAAAGTTCCTTGGTTCCAGGTCAGCGTTCCGGTCGTGCTATTGTACCAGAGTTTGTTGCTACTAGTAGCCTCGAAGGCAATGGCCTGGCCGGCTGCGAGTTTAATCGCTGGGGCGCCGCTAAGCGACTGCGCATAGGACGTATCGAGCACGGCGTTGGAAAATGGCACGCCAACGGAAAAAACCGTTTTCGCACTGCCGGACGATCCCGAGGCCAGGTATACGCCGATTATGGAGGACACCTGGACCGCTGCGCCGGATGTATTGGCTTGTCCGATGACAAGGCTCTGAATTGTCCGAGAATTTGCGTCGTCCAATCCATTGCCGAACCAGTCCATTTCGATAGTCAGGGACGAGTTGGTCGCACTGGATGGAAGGCCTGTTGTATCTCTGTATTCAAGGCAGGCTGCCCAAAGCTGTGGCTGAGGAAGATATCCTCCGCTGGAGTTGGTGGTCGCCGACTGCCGGAGCGTCTGAACATACCGCGCAACGTGCTGGGCAGGGGTACTGGCGTTGGGGGTTTGGGTCCCGTTCCAGATCAACCTATCAAGGCCACCCCAAATATAATTCCCGGGGCTGTTGTAGATGATCGTATCAGCTCTGGTGTTGGTTATGACAGAGCCGGCCGTCCCTCCGGCGTGGTTGACTATATATGAAGACTGACTGACGCTGAAATCAGTTGATTGCGACGATCCTTGCGACGAGGAAAGGCCCATCGTCGTATTTCCGTTGACGAAACCCGGCAAAACCAGGCTGGCAGGTCCGCCGCCATTGGGTATCGCGGCGGCAAGTGGCGTTCCGTCCCCCAATACCGTTCCGTCAACCAGCCACTTCACCCGCTTCGTCAGGGGGACGCCCCAGTTGCCGGGCTGTTGCAGGACAGTAGTGCCTTTAGGGACATAGATCACCGACCCGGCGGGAGCCGCCGCGTAGGCTGCCGCGAAGGCGGCGGTGTCGTCGGTTACGCCGTTAAGTTTCGCTCCGTACGGAGGTAGAGAAACGTTGATGACACCGGCAGCATTCGGATTCGCGTCAACATAGGATTTGGTCGCAGCCTGAAGAGGTAGAGCGGGTACCGCGGCCAGCGTCAGCGTCCCGGTCAGTGAGCCGCCTGCCAAGGGTAATGCTGTCGAAATCTGGCTGTCGACATATAGCTTGTTCGCGGCATGCGCGATTGCTGTCGGGTTTGCGGAGAGCGACAGGATACCGGTCATGCTGCCGCCGGAAATAGGCAGTGCGGACGCCACCTGCCCATCCACATAGTGTTTCGTCGCGGCTTGGCTGGAGCTTGTCGGATCGGCAGCGAGGGCCAGGGCCCCGGTCAGGCTGCCTCCCGCGAGCGAGAGGCTCGCAAGAACCTGGGTATCAACGTAGCCCTTTGTCGCCGCCTGATATGGCGTCACGGGATTGGCAGCCAGTGTCAGGGAACCGGTTAAAGTATCTCCCGAGCGCAATACTCTTGTGTCGGTATACTGCTTGGTGGTTGCTTGAGTCGCCTGTGTCGGATCGCCCGCCAATATGACCGGACCGGTGAACGTTCCGCCTGCCGCGGTGATCGACTGGCTATCGACATACTGCTTGGTTGCAGCTTGCAGCGGAGAGGTTGGGTTGGATGCCAGATAGAGCGCGCCGGTCAGCGTGTCGCCGGCTCGGACGACGTGGAGATCGACGTATTGCTTTGTGCTGGCCTGAAGCGCTGTGGCGGGATCCGAGGCCAGCAGTAGAGCGCCGGTCATGGTAGACCCCGCGGCCAGGACGGTCCGGCCGATTTGCGCATCAACGTAATTTTTCGTCGCCGCCTGGCTGGCAAGCACGGGATCGCCGGCTAGCGTTAGCATGCCCGTTAAGGTGTCTCCAGCCCGAACGACCCGTTGATCAACATATTGCTTGGTTGCCGCCTGGCCATTTGTGACCGGGTCAGAAGCGAGCATCAGGGTGCCCGTCAATGTTCCGCCGGCAATTGGCAAGGCATTACCAAAACGGGAATCTACATAGTTCTTCGTTGCCGCCTGTAACGGCGATACCGGGTCCGCCGCGAGGGCCAAAGTTCCTGTCAGCGTGTCGCCAGAGCGTGAGACTTTAAGGTCGGCATAGTTTTTCGTAGCAGCTTGCCGGCTGCTCGATGGGTCGTTTTGGAGTAGAAGCGGTCCCGCAAGCGATCCACCGCTGAGCGGAAGCAGGGTGGCCGCAACCGCGTCCGTATAGCCTTTTGTCGCAGAATCCAGGGGGTTCTGGGGTGCCCCCGCAAGTGTCAGGACCCCGGTCATCGATCCGCCGGTGAGGGAAAGGGCGCTTGCGACCTGCTGGTCGACGTAGGCCTTGTTTGCTGCCTGTGCAGGTATGAGCGGGTTGGCGGCTAACGTCAGCGCTCCAGCTAACGTTCCTCCGTTAAGGGTGAGCGCATTCGCGGCAAGATCGGCTAATTTCTCTCCGCTCGCCGCTCCGGTCGGCGTTACCAGACCTTGCGACAGATCAATGTTTTCTGCACCAGAGATGCCGCTGAGCAATTGGCCATAGGTTACCGAGACATTTACGCCGCTCTGCGAGATCGACAGCAGATCCGTGCTTGCGGGCACATTGCCGGCTGGCAAAGCAGAGATCACGAACGGCATGGCAGCCCCGGACAAAGTGCCGCTGCTGAGGATCAGATTTGAGCCGACCGCAATGGCTTCCGGCGCACCCATTCCGGTGCTGATGCGACCAAGCAACGAACCGGTGGTCAGCGTGATCGCCGGCTGGACTCCGTTCAGCACCTGAGAGCGGGTTATGCTTCTCGTGATGCCGGCTTGGCTGACCGGAAACTCATCGGTATCCGCGGCTGAAGTCGCGGGGCTAAGCTGATCTATTGTGGGCATGAAAGCTCATTCTCCGGCCACCCCGGCTGCCGACGGGATTTGCTTGACCAAATCTATTGTTGGGAAATGAATAGCCGATCGAGGTCAGCTACTGGTTGAAAGAACGGGATTACCATTTTGGTCAGTCAGCATGGCTCCCGTTGTAGTCAGGATGGCAGCGGCCGGAATTAAGGGGATCGACAGTAGCAGAACGGGAAGGAGAACACTTCGTTGCAGAGAACGGCCGTTGACTGTCGTTATAGCGAAGGTCAAGGTATAGACGGTCCCGGCTTGTCCTTCCGCCAGCCATAGTATCACCCGGCTTCCGTCCGTCGTCGAACTCTGTATCGTGAGATCGCCCGGGTTCGATGGGCTTGAGCTTACGTCGAGAGTAGCAATACTATCACCGTCGTTCCCGATTATGGCGGGCCCGATATCCAATATATAGTCAAGTATATCCCCGGGGTCTTTGGTCGGCCAGTTCAAAGGTGGCGGGGCAACCGCGGTCGTTCCGCGAGCAACTGGGATGAACGAATCGACTGTTACCACGCGCGCGTGGCTCGGGATCCAAACATGGGCGGCGGGCGTTGACATGGTTAATATGGGCGCTCAGATAAGGTTGATACGATTGAGACTGTTGCGATGGTGCTATCCGGGGGCCTACCACCTGACCACAACGAATCCGCCGCCGCCGGCGCCGCCGTTGAAGGCTGCGTTGCTGCTGGGACCGGTGCCGGCCCCGGCGGCCCCTCCGCCAGGAAAACTTCCAGTATTTCCGGTGCTCCCGCTGTTTTGGGTGCCTCCCATCGGGGCGGCGCCGCCCATTCCACCTTGGTTTGAGATCCCCCCCTGTCCAGCAGATCCGGAAAAGTTCACGTCACCTCCTACGCCGATGCCCGGGGGGGTAGCCCCGTAGCCCGGAGTGGTAACACTCGCCTGGCTGTTTAAGCCGCCTCCGGTAGCACTCACGAACTGGCCAAAGCTCGATGCGCCGCCCGAGCCTGCTGATGTGCCGCTGGTCGTTCCACCGGCTCCGCCCGAGCCGACGGTCACCGGCACGGTCTGCCCTGGCGACAAGCGCGTAACCAGCTTCCTCGCATAGCCGCCGCCCGAACCACCCCCACTGGGTAGTACGTTAGTCGAAGCGAAGCTCCCCGAACCGCCACCCCAAACCTCGACTTCAACTTGGGTCACACCGGCCGGAACGACGAAGGTCCCCGAGGTAACGAATGTCTGCACACCGGAACCAAAACCGGGCTTGAGCGAGGGCAGCTTCCAATTCAGAAAAGGCGCAGTGATCAGCGGCGATATATTGGCCGCGGTGACAGTCGTCTGGCCGTATGACACGGTGATCTGATGCAGACCGATCCAACCGGCATCCGCTGCCGGGGTTGTCTGGCTATTGGTATTTGCGGGGATCCCGGCCTTTAACTCCAACTGTACACGCTGCGTCCGGACGGTGTTCTGCGGGATACCCGTATTGGATGGGCCACTATAGGACTGGGCGGGATTGCCTGCATTGTAGTAGGGCAGGATTATCGGGTCTGCGTCGACCTCGAGAAACGCCGCTTCGATGAGATAGTTGATCGACTGCCCGACACTCGACGGGGCAGCCAGGAGAAACGTGGTGGAACCGATGTTGATTCCCATTTTCACCAGGGAGTCGACTGTGTCCGAGGGTATAGACCCATAGGGCAGATTGTCGACCGGGCCAAACTGGGTGATGCTGCCGGGGCCGATCAGCACGCTCATCGACGCGGGCGTTGTCGGTTGACATGCCAGACCGTCCACCACGGGGCTCGTACCCAGCACTGCCTGGGCGAGGAATCCCAGACCGATCATTGCATTTTTGTTGACGGAAAGAAGATCCGTGTCCAAAGGGATGGCACTTGGATAGACGATGTTACGGTCCATACTGGTTTTCGCTATGTTGCTTGCGTTATACGTTATGTGATTTGCAGCCAGGCTACTGTATTAACTGGCAGAATCTTGCTCAGGGTATCTTGAATATCCTCGTCGGTCACCTGGCTTGGCAGCATGGAAAGATCGAAATACGCTGTTGAACCGGCGTCATAGCCGGCGGCGTTCGTTCCGTACCCCGGCAGGAGGCCTACGCCCGGAGTGGGAGGCCGGGTGATCGTCACAAAGAATTGGAATGGCAGGTTAAGGCTGCCCCAGCCCCCCACGACCCCGTAGGCCAAACCGCAACCTGGAGGCACCGGTTGGTCTGCAACCGTCGCATAGGCTCCGGTGTCACTACATCTGGCAGGCTCAAAGATGCGCGGTTCGGTGCCGGTAAGCTGCTCCATGCATGAGGCGATTGCGGAACGACTGGCCGCTGTGCGAAGCAGGGTCTTCTGGATGCGGGATCGATAGGAGGTGTCGCTCTCACCGCTTGCACGGACGAGATCGGATCCGAAAAAATCGAGAGCGATCAGATCGAGCCAGTTATCACTTGCAGTCCTGATACGTGTTTGTGAAACGGCGTAATTTAGCAAGCCATATAGCCATGTCCAGGGAGTTGCTATACTGGTAATAATGGCCGTCAGATTTGGAGCTTGATCGCCGAACCAGCGTTTTGGGAGAACGGACCTTATGCGTAAAACAAAGTCGGAAAGATCACCCGTCATTTACAGTCACCACGATAGAACCCGCCTTTACGACAGTCCTGGGCGGCGGTAGCACATCGGCCATTAGTCCGTTCAATAGCAATCCGCTGATATTTTCGATGCCTTGACCAGCCAGATAAGCGCTCTGCGCGACGCGGGTCGCCGACGCAACCCGCCCGATCGGCAGTGTGTTGAGGTAGTCAGCTACGCGGGCCTGAATTCCGGTAACGTAACCGGATGAGGAAGGACCTGATTTCAAAGTAGCGATCAACGTTACGTTTACCACCAATATTTGGGGAGGCAGAACCGCAAATGTCGTTCCGATGGGACGCACGGATTCAACGGCTGCGGCCGCCGATGACAGCAGCGCCGACGAAGGGTAGCCTGATCCGTCATCGACCGTGACCAGGAAGGATCCGACATTCGATGTGCCGTCAGCGGCGATGTTCTCCTGAATCATCACGTGCAAGCCTTGCTGGATGTTCGTGATGGCGCTTCGTACGGCCGTCAACGTGGCCCGCGAGAGGCTCGCGATATAGCTCTGGAACCTGTTGCGAAATGCTTGATCATTTTCGGCATCGACGCCGTTCGACAACGGATTGGCATTGGTGACCAGGTCTACCCCGGGCAAGGATGCCGCTATGACCGAAATAGCGCCCGCAAGGACGTTTCCAGCGGTGCCACCGGATGTGCAGGTGACCGGCAGATCGACAGAGGTTATACCTCCTGGGATGACATAACCGGCCTGTGCCGATTGCCACGTTGACAGGCTAATATCCTCAGTCACGGCGAAACTGACCGAGCCATCTGAGGTCTTGACGATGGCACCTACAGGGACCAGCGCAGCCAGATTGTTGGCGAATCTCGAGAAAGTGACTGTCCCGGACGATGGCGACGCGGCCAGCCGTGTCAATCCAAAGTCCAGCATCCAGGAATCGAGATCGGAGCCGCTGGAGGTTGACGCTCGTGTTGTCTGTAGAACCTGAAGGACGAGCCATTGCAGCCATAATACGACCGAGGCATTAGCCTCAAAGATGGCGCGGATGACCGAGCCGACCGAGACGTCAACCAGAGCCGTTGCGGAACTTTGGAGCGCAGCGCCCATGTCCTCGACGAGTTGGCTGAAGGATTTAAGTGACAGATTCATGCGTGATCAACCAGAACCAACGTTAAGCTGCACAGATGAGCCTGAGGAAACATCGAAATACGTGATATTGGCGACCACATATCCGTTAGCCGCGTCTATCAAGCTGGCACTCACCTGCGGAGCAGGCGATGCGGCTACGGCACTTTCCAGAGCCAACTGGGTCCTGACTACCGATTCGATATCTGCTGGTTTCGCTGGCGTTCCCACGAACCGCGCCAATCCGCCGCCGTAATCGAGTTGCCAGAGATAGTCGCCGGGGTTCGTCAAAAGGCGCCTGTATACTCGCTGGTTCGTCGCATCCGCCCCGGACGTCAAAGCCAAGTCGCCGTTGCTCCCAACGTTTAGATCATCATCCCATTCCAAAGAGATATCAATCATCGGGCCTAAGCCTGATTCGACGGTTTGCCTGTTGTTGCGTTTGCAAGCACGGTATGGGTATGCGAGTCGTAGGCGGTGCGCAGGGCTGAAAGCGATCCCTGGCTATCATAAACGTCGCCCTGGACATGAAGGTCTCCACTTATGCGTATTGTTCCGTCGTTGCAGAGTTTTAGGAAGCTGCCTGTTTTATGCACGAGCCAGAACTCATCCGCCGGCGGTTGGGGGGGCATCTGACTGCTCGAAAAGGCTCGTCCTATAATTATTCCTTGTTCGATGTCGCCCTGCTGTGGGACGAGCAGAACCTGATCGCCGGGATTTGGCGGGCAGACCATGCCCCAACCGTTGCCAACCCACTGGGCCAAAACCGGAAGCCAGCCGGACAGCACGCCGTCCGGTTGAATCTTGACCCGTGCGGTTGCGGTTTGGTAGTCAACGGATGTTATCGTACCGAATTTCACCTGACCCGCGGCATTATCCAGGCTTGATGCATGCGCCTTAAGAGCGTTGACCAAGTAATTGTTCATCTTCTTTATGTCCCGCTGACACCGGAGGCCGAGACGGCCCGTACAGTCTGCCTGGAACCTGAAGTTGAGCTATAAAGGCGTTCAACACTGTCGACCAGATAGGGTCCGTCAAGCAGCGATCCGGTTTCGCCGAGCATGATCCCGCCACGCGGCGAAATCGCAAGGTCCCACGGCATCTCAAGGAGCAGAACGGTTCGAAGCCGATTGATCTCGGCTGTGTATCGCGCCGCGGACTGTGTCACCTGCGTTGAGGTGGAATTCGACGCGGAGAACAGAAAGGGCTGGCTGGTCGATCCATTCGTTGCCGCCGTCGACTCCGCGCTGCTATCATAACAAACCATGTTTTGGGAGTTCCACGCCTGCACCCTTGCGGTCGCATTGGCTGCGACCACAAGGGAACGGTTAAAGCGCATGCTTCGGACCATGTCTGGCGTGATGGGAGTGAGCGTCGCCGGGACCGGCGAAGATGGCTGGAAAAATAATTGCTTCCCCGTGACGAAGACATCAAATTGATTTTCCCGGGCCAGTTCGACCACAAGATCCCAATCCGATCTCAAACGGGAGAATTGGCCGGTTGATAGCCTTGTATATCCGTCGCCATAGTAGCGGCCAATAAACCCTGACGTCGACGTCACAACCGCGCCAAGTCCGTGACGGTTGGCTATCGTCGCAACTACCTCGGAGGCGGTCTGGTTGACAAAATCACCTTGCTGGTAAGAGTCGACGAGCGAAGCGGAAAGGTCACGGCCTTCGACGGTGACGGTCCGCCTAATTGCATCGATGTGAACCGAGTCGATCATGCCGGTGATCAGGCTTGTCAAGGCGGGCCCTGGCCCGCTGCCTGTCAACACTTCCACGCAACCGCTCGCCAAAGTAGACCATACGGAAATATCGCTCAAGGGGGCATCGCCCATAGCGAACGTCAGTGAATACGAGTCTGCCGAGAAGCAGTTCGTAGACGTTATAGCCGCGTGCAACAGGCCAAGCGTGGCTGTTCCGTTGATCGCTACTGCAACATTATTTTCATAAGCGACGACCTCGGCCACCTTATTGCGGTCCAATACCGTCCGTGAAGACGGAAGAAAAATCCGGGATAATAATTTGCATTTGACCCGACAGCATCGGATCTTTTAGATTGTTGGTTCTGGCGATGTTAACCCATTGTAAGGCGCTACCGAGTTCCACGGCAGCTATCTCGAATAGATTTCCGCCTATTGTCGTTATTGTCTTCATCCTACCCTCTCACGCGCTCAGTCTTGAACCGATACGCCCCACGTACGCGTTGGTGTTCACCGCCGCCGCTAACGCGCCTGCGGAGGCCACGGTGCTTTGCAACGCGGACCCGTAGGCGGAAACCGCTGAACTGGCTCCAAACGGCAAGGCGAGTACAGCGGATTGCGCCGTTATCTGCAGACCGATCGCAACTCGAGACGAGGCCACAGTCGCCAAGGCCTGTGCCCGATCCGACGTGCCCGCCGTCAACGCATTAGTGGATGACAGCGCGGCTTGCAGAGATCCGAGCTGGATCGACGTCCCGGATGCCGCCGCTACTGCCTCCGCAAAATCGGCCGATACAAGTGCGCTTAGGGCCAGCGTCTGCAGATCGGCGGCGCCGTCCTGGTGAGCAATCATACAGACGATCTGATATGAGATCCACCATGGGCTATAATAGTCAGCGATAAACGACTTGACTATAACCTGATACCTGAATGAATCCCACGTCAACCACACCACCTCGCCCGTCAAGCGAAAATTGTCGATAGCACGCATTCTCGCCTCAGCCTGAGGACCCGAAAATATACCTCGAAATTGGATATCGCCATCGTCCGGGCCGAGGCGTTCCAGGATGCGGGTTCCGCCGGCAAGAGTGTGGATCGTGACTCTGTGGCGGCCACCAAATCGCACAGACGGCGGAACCTCAAAATCCTGAAGGTTTATTGTGCCAATCTGAATCGGTGATTGCTGCATGGCTTACGCTGACCGAAAGGAAGAATGGTTTGTGATAGGAATCTGTGGCATTTCAGCTCAAAAGGGCGAGACGCGGCTTTGCGGGGGCGTGGCTCGCGGGTCTACTCCGGTCATGCCGGTGGCGGGCCTGGAGAGGGTCCGCTGGAGATGGTCGACTGCCCATCGCCCCAGGGCGGAACCATCAAGATGGAGAGTGGAACACCGAAGCCGATTTGAGCGGCTTCCATCTTCACCTGGCGTTTGGTTCGATCCATTTAAAACAAAACCGTCCCGAACCTGAAGGTTTCGCTTCAGTTCGACTTGGTGCCGCAATGGCCCTTCTGTCCTATCCCGTGAAGACGGATCGAACTGCTCGCCGCCAACCGGCGGCCGCCAAGGACCAATCTCCGCCAACCCTCCGCTAGCCGGAGAGGTAGGATGGAACAAGGCTGGAACGCCAGATTTTGCTCCGGACCGATGTACCCACTCCGTGCCGATGTCGCTTCTGGTCCGCCTGGCATAAGCCCCATCCGGCCCCACCGCAGGTATGGAAGTATTTGGCACCACCGCAGCGCTTGCGAACGAGTTCGCCCGACTCAAAGCCACCTGCTGCTGCGATGCGATGGCGGTTGAGCGCCATCGCACTCCCGGTATCGCCGACCGGCCTATCAGGTCGCCGGCAGCCTTATTCGAAGCAGAATCTCGATCCCGCATGCCGCCTACTGTTGCAAGCTGATGGTGTTGACGAGACGATAAGAAGCTCGGATACTGGCCCGAAACAAGAGCAGGGCGATTTACCACCGGGTCATGGTCGGTTGAAGCGATTTGGTTTGCCCAATGTCTAATTGGCAAAGGCGCCATCGGATATGCTGGAAACCGCAAAATCCGCCGAAACCCCGGGAACCGCGAGATTCGCTTGGTGCTGCTCACAGGCCGCGGGAGGCGAGTTAGCAACTCGATCCGCTGGGCATCGATCGAACGCATGAAATTCAGCCGGACCGGTTAGCGCTGGACAAACCAGCCGAAGGCTGACCAGTCGAAGGAGTGTCCATCAATCGTACCTAATGCGATGACGTAAGCCGTCCGTTCGACGGCGGAGAGCGAAAAGGCGACGTCGAACGGCACCCCGTTCCGAACCAGATATAGACAGTCGATCAGGACGGGGTGCCGTGCGAGTTTCCCACCTGTTCCTTTGCGCCGGTCTCGCTCGTATCATCGTCGAGCACTGTTGCGATCACCGCAAGACCGTCGTCGCCAAGTCGGTCGATCAGGGTTTCAATTTGCGGTTCGGTCGCGGGCGACGGTATCGGGACGCCGTCGATCTCCAAAACGGAGAACGCCAGGCCGGCCATGGAGAGCCAAGGGCCGTTTTGGGCAAGGATCGGACCCGCTGCCTTGAACAGCCGCAGCGTGTCCAATGCCGTCAGCCGCCGCAACAGCAACTTCCTTCCCCTTTTGTCTACAGCCGACACAGTCTCAAGGGAAGCCTGGACAATCGTCTTTGAAGGGGTCATCAGATGCGTTTCTTTCTGGTCGCAAAGAATTCCAGCTTCTGCTTGACGCTTGCATCGCCCTTCCAGACGCCGGCGCTGATCAGCTTAAAGACCACGTTGTCAAACTGGTAGGTCGAAACCGAACCGTCGGTTTCCGTCACGTACTGGTAGATCGTTCCGGACTGGTTGCCCGCGCCGTTGTAGAAGCCCTGTTCGATCGAGGAAATGAAGTCGTCAAGCACCGAGGTGCCCCTTTCGACCTCAAAGCTGCCTTCCCAGCCTTTCGGCAATTCTGCGCCAAGCTGGCGGCCGTCGAGCCGGTTCACCCTTATCGGAGCGGTCAACTGTCGGCTTTCGAAGCCAGTTACATGGCTGAGATCGACGCGTCCGTTCGGCCCCATAATGACCAGTTGGGTGTCGCGGCCGATTGAAAAAGTTGTCAGACCCACTGCATGGACTCCTAGTTAACCTGACCCGTAGGCAGTGTCTGGCGCGCGACCTGGACCGTCTGGCCACCTTCGACATTCACGATGAACCGCTCGTTGATCGCCTGATACTGGATCTGAGCGTCGGATTGGACATATCCAAGACCAGTTCGCGAGGAAGGATTATTGGATGTGTCGCATATGACACTGAACGGAACCGAGCCGTCCGTGCTGCCGAGCAAGCCCTGCGACAGCATGTTGTTTAGGAACGACAACTGCGTCGACCGAATCTGCGCGAACAGATTGCTGTTGATGACCTGCCCCACATACTGACCCATCCCCGCAGCGAGTGTCTCGGCAATATAGTTTGTGAGGCGTGTGTAGTCATCGCCATCGATCGCCGGATTGGATGATGTATTGTGACCGCCGC
The DNA here is from genome assembly GCF_903944925.1 of uncultured Rhodopila sp. Lineage (GTDB taxonomy): Bacteria > Pseudomonadota > Alphaproteobacteria > Acetobacterales > Acetobacteraceae > Rhodopila. Next base: position 100,887 of record NZ_CAJATU010000158.1, read on the forward strand.
GGACTCCCCAATAAGATCCCCCCGGCTGCGGGTTGCATATCACGTCAACCCCTGCTGCGAGCAACACGCCAAGATCAGCGGATGAGTAAGCCGTGTTTTGGCCGGACCCTGGCGCGCCGGAGCGCTGGCTGCCAACGATGCCGTAAATCGGTTTGTTGAGGCTGGACTGCTCGGGTGAAAGATTCGCCAAACGGCCAGCCGCGAAACCCTGCGGCGAAACCAGCCGAACCGTCAAGTTCACCTGGTCCGACCACCACAACCAGTCGCCAAACATGAGCTTCGCGGAATAGCTGTTTAGTCCTGCCTGCGCTTTGGTGGCGATAGCATTCGCGATGGTGTCGCCCGCGGGCGTTGTGAGGATCATGTAGATCCCCTCTTGAAGCCCGAATGCCGCCTGTGTGCTCCAGGTTGTCGCATCGTCGCAGTCAGCTAGCAAAGCAAGCCCGCAGCCTTGTCCGCGCAACGCAAACATTCCCGTGCGGGAGGACAGGTCGGTGCCGATAAGCTGGCCGCTGGCTACAAGCGTTGCACCATCGCTTCCGGCGCTCGTCGATCCCAGCGTCAGGGAAAATGCGGCTGGTGATGCGGTCGTGCCGCCCGAACTCGCGACGACCAGCAAGGATGATCCTCGCTGCGGTCCTTGACCCGAGTTAACCGCCGCTGCGAGACCGTTCCAGAACGCTGCGCCGTTTCCGGCAAGTCCGTCGTAAACCTCAGGCTCAAAGCCCGGAAGCAAAACCGACAGTTTCCACGTGCTGGGCTGCGAACCGGTCGCGAGTGTGATGGTGATTTTGTTGCCGAGAGACCCGGTATACATCGCAGTGAAGCTGGCGTTGCAGCCGGGGACAACTGAATATGCCGCTGTATCGGTGCCATCGGTCACACGGACGCAGCGGAAGTTCTGAGCGCCCTGCTGAACCGCGGTCGCCACCTGCGTACCGATATCGTATTTTCTGGGCATGACCGGTCCGAACGACTGGGCGTAATCGGCCATCGTCGCAACGATGGTGGGTTGGTCTACCGGTCCCCACGATGCCGTACCCACAACACCAACGATATTCGTAGGGACGCCATTCAGAACGAGGTTTTGAGGCGGGACGATCTGGACATAGAGGTCCGGGACGATGAGCGATGTCGTGTTGACGGTGCCTTGCTGGCTGATCGGCACGGTGCTAGCCCTTCAACGAAACGGGTGAAGCCACCCGGTTAACTGACTTTTTGTACTCGGATGCGAGGATTTCATCAATCTTCGCGCTATCGGCGATCACGTCGCCTCGAACAAAGCCAAGGAAAGGCTTTGTCACAACAAGATGGAGACTCATGAGATGTACCTAACCGTATTTTACATTGCCGTTGATCGAGGCTGCGCCGAACATCATTGAAGGCTGCTCTTGGCTCGTCACGGTGGGATATTCGGTAACGTAAACGAGATCCCGTCGATAGAGCAGGGCGTTTTGGGCTTGGTCGAAAATTGCAGTATTTTTATAGGTGATTCGCGCAGTCGTGCTGTCCGCAAGCGCCAGAAAGGCGACTTGATTGAGAGCCGCGTCTATAGCGGCCGCCACCGCATCCCGGATTGGAGGGCTTGGGCACCAACAAGTGACCCGAACGTCCTTCTCTTGGCGGCGGCTCTCAACTGAACTGGGACAGTCGCAAACAGCCCGGGCGATTATCGAGCCGGCACCGGGGAGTGATATAGTCGCACCGTTTAGGGAAACAATGCGATCCGATCGGATGATAGCCGCGAGGTTGGCTGCGATTAACTCTACAGCATCCCCGCTCTGGATGCGATATACATACGCGGCGTTGTCGATCAAAGCCCCGACAACGTCTCCTACCGCCGGGGTGCCGCCTATGGTGACTGTGGCGCCGGTTGCCGTCGCGGTTGTGCCCGGCTTAACCGGAGTATATTGCCACTCCGGCAGATACCGGGTCGTCGTTCGGCCAGGCTCGTTCTCTGGCGCAATCGTCACATTGACGATGCCTGCACTGAGATCGGCATTCAGAGTTGCCGCATTGGGCCATCCGCGATACACCCTGCACAAGACGCCCACGACGCTCGATTGAGCAGACCCCTCAGGATAGAGGCTCGCCGTCACGCTTTCGGTGATCGCTTGTTCAACGTCAGATATATCCGCCATTAGGTGGTCGCCATCTTCGCGGTAATCCGCCACCCCAGGTTCGTTAACTCCGACCCCGCGATGACCGCACTTCGGCCGATGTCGTCGGTAACCATATCCCCCGGTGCCAGCAGCACGCCTGCTGGTGCCGGAACGAAGATGTTCCAGTAAGGGATCGCCTGATCGGTCGGGAGATTCGCCGCTGTCAGGGCAGACCGCGCTTCACCGAGCACGCTTGCGGGCCAGGCATTCATCAATGTGGAAGATTTGTTTGGCGTAAACCCACCATAGGGATTGGTGCCCGTGGCTGTCTGCACCGTAGGCCGGGAAACTGATATTGTGCGATTGGCCATGACACACAGCACCGGCAGCAACGGCTCTTGAGAAGCGATGAAAAAGATTGAGCTCCCGCAGACCAGATAGTCGCCAGTGCGCGTATAGCTGGCGTCGAAGATACCATGCCAAAGTGGCTGTCCATAGACGTTTGTTGTCTTGGTAGACTCGGTGACTGGGACGAATACCGCCGGCAGACGCAAAAATCGGTTCTCTTTCTTGAGCGGGTCGAACGGGCCGCCGGGACGAAATGCGTTGGCCGTCTGTCCGATGTGGCGTGCCGATTTGCCTAAGCCGAAGTAGAGGCGGTCCTGGAGCTTGCGGCTATCCATCGCTCAAACAATCAAAGCAGGTGAGTTACCCGAAAGCGTCGGCCCCGGGGGAACGCCAAGAAAGCCGCTCAGGCGCCGGCGCCATTCATCCAGCAGGCGAATCCTGTCGGTCACCTCGGCCTTGTTCCGCGTCCACATGGACGCTTCATCGGTATCAAGGTTCGCTGCCGACTCCGGAACCGCAAGCTCGAGACCCAACAGGGTCCCGAGGTATCGTCGAGCCACCGCGATTTCCGGTGCGGAGAGGTTGGTCAGCCGAAATTCGAGCATTCCATAGACCTGGAAAAAACGCCACGCTTCCATTCCCGACGGTGCTGCACCGTAGGCCGGATATCCGCAGAAGCGGCGGATATCGACCTTTTCGGCATCTGACAGCGGGTTCACAGGATTGATCCGTCACCGCGGCTGAACAGGATCGTGCCGGACCCGGACGGCATGATCGCCGCGGCGGTTTTAATCAGATTGTTGACCGACAAGATCACCCGGCTGCTCGCCAGGACGGGCATGTCCGTCGTGCTGGCGACAACCGTAGCGTCCGAGCCAAATCTGACGTAGGCCAGAACACTCGCTGTGTTCGTGACCACGACAGTATCACCGCCGCCTGACAGCGTGACGTTCGCTGAAGTGCTGCTCGCTGCCAAGCTCACAGTGCCGGTAGGGCGAAACGGGCTGACCGAGCCGTTCGGCATGGCGAAAAACCTCCGCTTCGTTACTAGCCGATATGTTCGACGATGACGGCGCGCTTGAACGCGGCGTTCGTCGCGGTGGGGACAGTGGTGGAATTCGTTGTGGTATCCGAGGGCGCGCAGAACCCGCCGATCCAGTACCAGGACTGTGCGATAATCTGCTGCAGGCGGTCGATCGCCTCGCGCGTCACCATGGCAATACCATCGACCATTGAAATGATGGAGTCGGCCGGAGCGACGTCGCTGCTTGCAATGCCGGCAAAATCACCTTCGATCAAGGCGCCTTGCCCGCAGATCACCGGCCGTCGAACCATCAACCCGCTGAGGGAGGGATGGGCCTGGACGAAGGCTTCCGTCGTCGGAATGAAACGCAGCCCCAGGAAGTCGTTCGTCATGCCGTTCTTAAAGACCTGATTGGCCGACGTCGCTCCCTGGAAGAGCTGTTTGAAGTCCGGGTCCGCGAAGAGTTGGCGGGCAGAGACCGGATCGAGATAGCAGTTATACGCGCCGTTGATCTCGGGAACCGCGTTCAGCCGCAACTTGGCGACCGCGTCCAAAAGGCACGACATAGCGAGCGTATCGGATGCCAGAATCTGCGATGTATTGCCACGCTGCGACGGACGGACGATGGACGATCCGGTTGAAGCAGCGACGGTGTTGCCCGCCGTCCCATCGGCTACGGTCACATTGCTTGAGAACGTCAGCGTCCCGGAAATGCCATTCGGCGCGGTCGAGACGTTGGAGGCATCCGCGGCGACCCCGACCAGCGTGTAGACGTTGGCACCGACGGTCACGCTCATGGTGTTGGTGCTGCTGACGGCCTGCTGCACGCCGTTGACAAAGACGTTCTGAAAGCCCCGTACGTCGTCCACCGAGATCGTCGCCGCGGCGGCCGAAAGCGTGACGCGAACGCGGGTATTGCCACCCAGGTAGGCCCCGAACAACACATTTCGGCCGAGTTCGTCGAGACTGCGTGCCGCCTGTTCTCCGTTCACGTATGCATTCTGCAGGAACTGCGAGGCAATGCCGACTCGCTCGGTGACAACGTTAAGATCGGTCGTCGCCGCATAGAGGTTGATCGAAATCGTGTATTGCTCGACCCCCCATGTCGTGGGCGTAAGGCCGTTATCGAAATTGGTATTGGTGGACGGAACCAATGGTGTCGTAACGGTCGGCTTCAGACCAGCGCGGGTTTTGGTCAGCGTTTCACCGATGCCAACCGCGACACTGACGCGGTCAGCGCACGCCCGATATCCGAGCTTCGACCGCAGCGCCTGTTGAAACTCACGCTCCAGAAAACCTTGCTGGATGATCGGCTGCAGCGAGGTCGGAAAATTTTGGATACCCATTAATGGTCCTATGAATGTCGGGTTACACCGTCAGGCGTGACGGACGATTAAAAGCGATGTCTTGTCAGCGCCGCGCGGGCGGCGGCATATTCTTCGTCGCTCATTTCGAGAGCGGTTTTCTGCCGGACCGGCTGCGATGCCGGGGCCGCAGCGGCGCTTGATGAAGACTTTGCACCAAACAGCCAAGGTTTCTCTCGGCGAAGGCCGTCCATGATCTTGCGCCCATCGACGACTTTGTCGTTCGCATCGAGCGTGACAGCGGATAGATCAACGAGTTTCAATCCATCGAGATCGATCATTCCTGCTCTGACCGCTTCAGTTCTCAGATTGGCAGCCACCAGGCGAGATTCGTATTCGGCACGCAGCCTTTTGACTTGATCGTTAGCCGGCTCGGTCAGGTATTGGTCTTGAGTGATGTTCTCTTCGTTATTCAATGGGTCATCCATTTCCAACTCACGGTGTGCTTAAGCATCCTCGGCGTCGGGATCAGCCGGGAAGTGCTCTATATCGTAATAAGCAGCAATCGCGCGCGCTGCGGTTTCACGGCTGATGCATCCGGACGCGACGAGGGATGTCAGCGACTGCACATCCTTCTGACGATCCTCGGCGGTTGTTGGATACCAGCGCGGCCATTTCAGGCTGAGCGAAGCAGCCGGGTCCAACGAACCGACCTCTTGTCCCAGCACAACGAGAGAGTAAGCCTGCGAAGCCCGGACGATCATTCTGGCCAATTGTAACAACCCGGCCTCGCCATAGCTGGTTCGCATATTGTCAGCCAGCCAGATCAGGCCCTGGTTGAGCAACTCCAATGCTCGCCCTGACTGGGCGGAGGTTATCCGCTCGGGGCTGGCCCGGTTGCCGTGGATGCTTTCCAGGGCCAACTCGCGCAAGGTGCGGACATATTCGATGACCGCGCCCGACGCTGTACCGCCGATCTCGAGAAGGCGAGCATCGCCCTTTTCGGAAACGACCAGCGCGTTGCCGGCCCCCTTCACCATGTCGCCGTCGGAAAGGGCAGGATCTTTCAGCAGCAGGGTTGGATCGCTGCTATACTTTAGTCCACGCCCCACCTGGCTAAGTTGATAGTCAATCTCAACCTGGGTATGAACGGCAGCCGTGAACGTGCAGGCGCCATCGCAGGGATCTCCCGTCACCGAAAGACCCGGCAGGTTCTTGATCCAGATGATCGGCACGGTGCCGAGCTTGTGCGATACCGTCCGCGTAGCATCCACAATCGCCGGCGATGGTGTTTCGACAGGCACGGGTTCGAACCATGTCTCGCTGCTTGAATCCCAGCTTCGTGCGAACCAATACTGGGCACCGGGGTCGTCGATTGCATAGCCGTTGGCGATCAGGTCGGCGCCCGAAACCTTGTATCGTTCGTCGACGCGGGCGAGCGTGTCAGGCGCCTGCGGGTCCCATGTCGGTGTTAGGTACATTGTGTCCAGTACATCGACAAATATGCGCCCCTGCAGTACTCGTAGCAGCAGGGCGACAGACCCGACAGCGCCCTTCATGGCCGCTTCGGTCATCGTGAAATTGAGGCGGGTTTCCTTGATGATTCCGGCGAAGGCATCCCGAATCTGCGGGTCGCTGCTGTCGATCGCCGGGAAATGCCCTTCACTGAACAACAACGAAACGCTGTCTTCAACGACGATTCGGCACAGCGGATACCTGACGCTGGGACGGCGTTTCCGGAGCGGGATGTATTCGCCGCCCGGTCCCCGCTCCTCATGAAAGTGATACGGCAATACGTCGTAGATCGAGCCGTCCAGTACGCGGTTGAGAATATCGAGCCGGCGAACGCGATCCGGGTAATCACCATCGCGGGGAACCAGATCGCAAAGAGTATCAAACACCTATTTTCCAATACTGGTTTCGCGTTATATTCAGCGATTGAAAATAGAGATGGCCAGCGGGCCCGTTGCCCGTGGCCGATCGGCTAATGTCGTAAAGGCCCGGACGAGTGCATCTACCTGGTCGTCTTTGTGTCCATACGGGAAATCGCGCATCTCATCGATTAGCGCCGGGTTCCAGGCACCCCTTACGATCGCGATATTACCGGCCTCCACTTGAGAGGCGAGAGGCATGGCTCGGGTGGCTTTTGCACCGGTCTCTCGTGCCGAGATAACATGGAAACCGGCTAGCTGTCGTGTCAGATAGGCCATTTGACTTTTGCCGGCCTGACCGGGATCTTCCGGAATCGCCACGATAACCTTGGTTCCGTCCTTATGTGCACTGTTAACAACCAGTTCTTCGACCTGATGCGGCGTTCCGCGAATGCGAACAACGTCAAGCACAACGTAGCGTCCATCGGAGCTACGAAGCAGCTTGACACCAACCGTCCAGTCCGGGTCGTTCTGGCCCGTTGTCTCGGTGGCGGCCAGGTCCCAGGCTCGCACGACAACTTCGGACGCGCTCGGCTCCGATGGCTGAACCACCGATATGCGGTCGACAGAAAATAGCTGCCCGGCGGCGGGAAGCGGTGTCTGCTGAAACAAAGCAGCCCACGCTCGTTCTCCCATCATCTGCCGCTTGCGGATCAGGGCGTTATAATCCTCCCATTCCGGCCAAAGCGGGGTTCCGACGGCACGACCGAGCGGGTCGTCCGCCTCGGCGAGAGCGGGTAAACGGACGACCCGCCATTCGGATCCAGCATGGGCGAGCAACTGGCCACCCAAATCGTCCGGGTGCCATCGCGTCATAATCAATACGATCTTGCCGCCCGGCTTGAGGCGGGTTATAAGATCAGACTTGAACCACTCCCATACATGATTTCGTTGCCGCGGACTCTCAGCGTCGGCCTGCGAGGCGATCGGGTCGTCTATAATCACAAGATCGGCGCGTCGTCCGGCAATGGCGCCTCGGACGCCTATCGCGAGGTATTCGCCGCCGGTCGTAGTTGTCCATTTGTCCGCTGACCGCTCTTCCCGGGTAACACTGAATCCAAGATAATTTTTCTTCTCCAGGATCAGACTTCTGACGCGGCGGCTAAAATGCTTGGCTAACGATCCCGAATGAGAGGCGGTGATGATTGACGAACGCGGGTGTTGGGTATACCACCACACTGGAAAGATGACCGACGCATAGGTGGACTTGGCAGACCCCGGCGGCATCAGGACCATCAGCCGATCGTATACCCCGCCGCAAAGGCTTTCAAGCTCCGACACCAAGTAGAGTTGATGAGCAGCGGGGCGGTATCCCGTGGTTTTAAGCGCTTCTTCCGACCAGGCCCGAAGAGATCCCCGTAGCCTGCGTCTTACATAAAGTTCTCGTTCAATAGGAGCACTATATACTGAAATGAATCCGGGTTTTCGGCCGCCCACCGCCGTTCCGGCGATAACGGCCCACCGCCCGGGTGGCGGCAGTTGCGGAGCAGCGCGTTCAGCGCCGGGTCTCCGATCATGTCAAAGACTATAAGATATTTTGGGGCGTTTGGTCAAGCCTTTTTTCCTATAATGTTTGGTTGCGCGTTTTGGCAGAGACTCCCGGCCGCCAACCAGGAGCGATCCTGCCGGTTCGGCGCGTACGATAACCCTTGTCAGCGGAGGTGACCCGGCCCTACGCAGGCCGGATGATTTGCCCTTCAACCCGGGTCGGGGAATTTCGCTTCGAGACCTCGGCGCTCGACGGTGCGGCACGTGCAGGTGTCTTGTGCACTGCTCACGGCCCGCTGGAAACACCGGCCTTCATGGCGGTCGGTACTGCCGGAACCGTCAAGGCGATGCCGGCCGATGCGGTCCGGGCGACAGGCACGCAGTGCGTCCTGGGCAATACATATCATCTGATGCTCCGTCCCGGCGCTGAACGCATCGCCGCTCTGGGTGGACTGCACCGGTTTATGGACTGGCCGGGACCCATCCTGACGGATTCGGGCGGCTTTCAGGTCATGTCACTGGCCGGGTTGCGTAAGATGGACCCTGACGGTGTGACCTTCCAATCTCATATAGATGGGAGCCGCCACCGTCTGACGCCCGCGCTCTGCATGGATCTCCAGTGGAAGTTCGACTCGACGATCACCATGGCGCTTGATGAATGCACCGCCTTTCCCGCCACATACGAGGTCGCGGAGGCTTCGATGGAGTTGTCGATGCGCTGGGCGGCATCTTGTAGGGAGGCGTTCCGGCAGCGACCGGGCTATGGTCTCTTTGGCATCGTCCAGGGCGGCATCTATCCGGAGCTCCGCCTTCGGTCAGTCAACGCTCTGATGGATATAGGTTTTGACGGCTATGCCGTTGGAGGGCTTGCCGTCGGGGAAGGACAGGAGGCGATGCTATCGACCCTCGATATCACGGTGCCGGAACTCCCGGCCGATGCGCCTCGCTATTTAATGGGTGTGGGCACGCCTGATGACATCCTTGCTGCTGTGCAGCGTGGCATCGACATGTTTGACTGCGTCATCCCTACACGGGCCGGCCGAACCGGGCGGGCCTACACCGCGTCAGGTGTCCGCAACATGAAGAACGCGCGCTACGCCGACGACCCCAATCCGCTGGATCTCGGCTGCGATTGTCCGGCGTGCTCGCGGCATAGCCGAGCCTATTTACATCATCTGTTCAGATGTCAGGAAATGCTCGGTCCCATTCTCCTCACCTGGCACAACATAACCTATTATCAGTCTCTGATGCGTGGCATCCGCAGTTCGGTCCAGGCAGGAGAGTTTTCCTCCTTCGCCACCAGAACCCGCGCCGCCTGGGAATTTGCGGATACACCTGCATGACCGAAACGCCCTACGACCATCTTACCCTGCTCGGCCATGCAGCGTCGCAGCCCGCCAACCCCGACGACGCCAGGCTGGAGCGTGTCGCCAACCCCGCGCCGGGCAAGCAGTATATCGTGCGGCTGACGTGTCCGGAGTTCACGTCGCTCTGTCCGCTGACGGGTCAGCCGGATTTCGCCCACATCATGATAGACTATATTCCTAAAGACTGGATCGTCGAAAGCAAATCGTTCAAGCTGCTGATGGCGTCCTACCGTAACCACGGGGCGTTCCACGAAGCCTGCACGATGGAAATCGCCGCCAAGCTGGTGGCATTGCTGGCTCCGATCTGGCTACGCATCGGTGCCTATTGGTATCCCAGGGGCGGCATCCCGATCGACGTCTTCTGGCAGACATCGGGTGCACCCCGGGATGTTTGGGTGCCGCCTCAGGAGGTTCCCACGTATCGCGGTCGGGGGTGACCATACCTGTCGCAAAAATCCCGAACCGGAAAGTCGAGGCCGATCCTCGAACCGCAATTCGTGACCATGCTTTGCGGCTCGGCTTTGATGCGGTCGGTTTTTGCGAGGCGGCGCTTGGACCCGAAGCGCGAAACCGGCTGGAAAGCTTTCTCCGGGCTGGCTATCACGGCGATATGGGATGGCTTGCTGACAGAACCGAACAGAGAAGTCATCCCCGATCGCTTTGGCCTGACGCCCGCGGTGTGGTGGTCCTCGGGCTATCCTACGCCCCCTCGGACGACCCGCTTTCCATTACACGACAAAAAGAACGAGGGGCAATATCGATCTATGCTCGCAATCGGGATTACCATGACCTTATTAAGGGCCGCCTGAAGCATTTGGCACAGTTTATGGTGTCTCGCTTCGCCTGTCAGGTCAAAGTTTTCGTCGATACCGCTCCGGTCATGGAAAAACCGCTGGCGCAACAAAGCGGGATTGGCTGGCAAGGAAAGCACACGAATTTGGTTTCGCTGGCCCATGGTTCCTGGCTGTTGCTTGGGGAGGTCTATACCGATTTGGAACTGCACTGCGGCGAAGCGATGCCGGATCACTGCGGATCATGTTCCCGATGCCTGGATGTATGCCCCACCAAGGCTTTTCCCGCGCCGTATCGGCTGGACGCCACCCGTTGCATTTCGTATTTGACAATCGAGCACCGCGGGCCGATCCCGCTGGAGCTGAGACCGATGATGGGCAACCACGTTTACGGGTGCGATGATTGCCTGGCGGTCTGTCCCTGGAATAAATTTGCCAAGCCGGCGTGTCATGAAAAGTTGGTGGAGCGAAGCGACCTGGCGGCACCCGAACTGGCGGAACTCGCCCGCCTCGATGATCAGGCTTTCCGAGCGAAATTTGCCGGTTCTCCGATCAAGCGCATCGGACGGAACCGGTTCGTCCGGAATGTGCTGATCGCCATCGGCAACTCCGGCGATCGGACTCTGATGCCGATTGCTGAAATACTCCGGCAGGATCTGGATCCCGTTGTCGCCGAGGCGGCCGATTGGGCCGTACAACGCCTGGCCGCGTTTTGTCAGCCCTCCTCATGAATCTGCAGGGCACGTGCATAGACAAGCTTGCGCGGCAAACCCGTTGCAGTGCTCACGAGCGCCGCCGCATCCTTGACAGTTTGGGTGGCCAGTGCGGAACGCAGCCGTGCGTCAAGCTCTTCCGGATCATCGGTCTCCGGCGGGCCGATCAGTAGGGTGATCTCGCCGCGCGCGGGTTCCCCTGTAAACAATGTTGCCAGTTCGCTCACTTTGCCGCGCTCGACCGTTTCAAAACGTTTGGTCAATTCGCGAGCCACCGCGGCTGAACGATCTCCGAAAACCTCCTGTACATCGCCCAGCGTCTCGAGCAATCGATGTGGGGCCTCATGCCAAATGAGCGTCGATGACAAGCCCGCGCGCTCCGCCGCCCGCAACAAGCCGAACGCCGCCCGGCGAGCCGACTGCTTCGGGGGCGGAAAGCCTAAAAACAGGAAGGGCAGCGGCGGCAGACCTGACAGGATCAACGCGGTGACCGCCGCGTTTGGGCCGGGAACAGCGCTCACGGCAATTTCGCTGGCGATGGCGGCCCGGACCAGCCGGTAACCGGGGTCGGACACCAGTGGCGTCCCCGCATCGGAAACCAGCGCAATGGTTTGTCCGGCCCGAAGCTTCCCGAGCACCACCGGGATCTTGCCGTCCTCGTTATGGTCGTGCAGCGTGTCTGTCCTGGTGTGGATATCCATGGCCGCGAGTAGGCGGCCGGTCCGTCGCGTGTCCTCGCACAGGATCAGGTCGCATGTTGCGAGAGCCTCACGAGCCCGCGCACTGATATCCCCAAGGTTGCCGATCGGCGTGGAAACTAGCACAAGTCCGCACAGCGGGCCGGACTGGCCGTCTCGCGGGTCATCGGGAGACTCGGCCGATGCGTCAACGGGCATTCCTGCTCCTTATTTGCGCCCTGGCGTTCTCGGGCTGCGGCGAGGAAACCTCCGGACGATATGGAGGCGCAAACCAATCTGGATCGAACGGCCCCGGTTCGCTAGGCCCTTCGGGCAACACTGCAGCAACCGGTCAGCGGGCCGCTATACTGCTGCCGATGACCGGGCCAAGGGCGGATGTCGGGAAGGTTCTGCTCCAGGCCGCCCAGCTTGCCCTCGGTAATGGGACTGGACCGACACTCGACGTGCTCGATACAGCCGGCACGCCCGCCGGCGCCGTTACCGCGGCCCGGACAGCGATCAACAACCATGACAGCCTGATACTCGGCCCTCTGACCTCCGCGGAAACTGCCGCCGTCGCCCCGGTCGCTCGCGGCGCCAATATTCCCGTGCTGGCGTTCACCAACGATTCATCGCAGGCCCAGCCTGGTGTTTGGACCCTCGGGATCACCCCTGCCCAACAAGTCCGGCGGCTGGTTGTCGCCGCGTCCGCTCAGGGAAAGACCCAGTTCGCAGCACTGCTGCCCTCAACGGACTTCGGCCAGGCCATGGCGAATGGGCTGACGAAAGCGCTCGCCGCCGAGAACTTGCCGCCTGCAAGGGTTCGCATGCATGGAGCCGGGATGGGGGCGATCACCGCCGCCACCAAAGACGTCTCGGACTACGCCGATCGGCGGGGTCCGATCGAAGCGAAGGTCAAGGCTGCGCGTGCTCTGGGCACGCCCGAGGGTCGCCACGAGGCGCAGGAACTAACGAAGACACCGATCCCGCCTCCGTCGTTCAACGTCCTGCTGCTTGCCGATGTTCATGAGGAGTTGCAGGAAGTGGCCAGTGTCCTGCCGTATTACGATGTCGATCGTTCATCGGTTCAGTTTGTCGGTCCAGCGCTGTGGGGTGATCCGGCAAGCGGATCGGGCGCTGTGCCCGGGGCTTGGTATGCCGCCCCGGATAACGCTTCCCGGGCCAATCTCGAGCGGGACTATGCGGCCAAATATGGTGTGCCGCCACCGCCGCTGGCGGACCTGGCCTACGATTCGGCATCTGTCGCGGCAGCGATTATCGGCCGCGGCGGCGCTCAGATCGCCGTTCTGACCCAGCCGGCCGGGTTCCTGGGAACCGACGGCTGGTTAGCGTTCCTGTCCGACGGTCAGGTCAGGCGCGGGCTTGCTGTGTACCGCATCGAACGCGGCGGCCCGGCACTGATCGATCCCGCCCCGCAGTCGTCCGCCGCTCCGGGATCCTGAGGCCACCCGCATCCTTATCCACCGACAAAGCCAACCAGACGCTCCGCCTCGGCGACGATCGGATCGGCGATCGCAGCCGCCCGCTCGCTGCCGGACCTGAGGACTTGCAAAAGGGAGGATTCATCCTCCAGCAGCCGCCGGGTCTCCGCGGCGATTGGCGCCAGGCGATCGACCAGAAGCTCGGTAAGCGCCGCCTTGAACGGACCAAAGCCTGTGCCGCCATGCACCTGGAGCACGGCAGCGTGGTCGGTTCCCGTCAAGGCCGCATAAATCCCCACAAGGTTCCGCGCCTCCGGCCGCTCAGCCAGCTCGGCAAGTTCGGTCGGAACGGGTTGGGGATCGGTTTTAGCGCGCCGAATCTTCAACGCGATCGTGTCGCTGTCATCGTTGAGGTTGATGCGGCTTTGATCCGACGGGTCCGATTTCGACATTTTCTTTGTGCCGTCGCGCAAGCTCATGACCCGGGCCGCCGGGCCCAGGATCAGCGGTTCGATATTGGGGAAGAATTCGACGCCATAATCGTGGTTGAATTTCTGCGCGATGTCGTTCGCGAGTTCCAGATGCTGCCGCTGATCGTCCCCGACCGGCACTCGCGTCGCGTGATAGGCGTGAATGTCCGCCGCCATCAGGTTGGGATAGACATATAGACCCGACGAAGCGGCCTCTCGGTCTTTTCCTGCCTTGTCCTTGAATTGCGTCATGCGATTCAGCCAACCGAGGCGCGCAACGCAGTTGAAGATCCACGCAAGCTGAGCATGCGCGCGCACCGCCGATTGCAGGAACAGGATATGCTTGTTGGGATCGATGCCGCAGGCCAGCAGAGTGGCGGTCATCTCCAGCGACTGCTTCCGCAGAGCGGCCGGCTCCTGCCAGGCTGTGATTGCGTGCAGGTCTACCACGCAGAAGATGCAATCGTGACTGTCCTGCAGCGTGACCCAATTGCTGAGGGCACCCAGGTAATTTCCCAGGGTGGGGATGCCGGACGGCTGAATGCCGGAGAAGACTCGGTCCATGCTCTAAGTCTCTATCGTTGTGACCGGACTGATGGCCGATCCGCCAGCGGTCTGCAAGCGACGGCGGGACATAACGCGCTTGATGTCACTGAGATTGTAGGCGCCCAGCAGCGGCACGGCGACGGCGTAGGCCAGCAGGCCCGCCGCGATCAAGCCGGCCAGTGATGCGAACTTGAGCAAGCCGTGGGACGGTTCCGTAAACAGCAGCCTCTGGACAAAGTAAAGGACGACCCCCATTGCGAGCGAAGCGCCTACCATGCCTAGCAGCCGACGCTTCAGCTGCCAGTCCGGTTTGAGCTGTCCGCGCCGGAACAGAATGTAACCGAGGCCGAGGACGTTGCAGATCGCCGCGATGCTGGTCGCGAGCGCCGGGCCGATATGGGCGAGGGGAACCATGAACGCCACGTTCAGGCAGAGGTTCAGCGCCACGCACCCTACGCCGACCTTCACCGGCATGCTGGTGTCGCCACGCGCAAAGAACGCAGGGGCCAACACTTTCACCAGCACGAATGCCGGCAGGCCAAGCGCGTAGGCGGCCAGCGCCTGCGAGGACAGGCGCGCACTCTCCGTATCGAAGGCCCCGCGACCGAACAGCACGAGCATGATCGGGTAGGCGCTCACGATCAGGGCCAACGCGGCTGGCAGGGTCAGGAACAGCGCATACTCGACCGCCCGGTTGAGCGTCGTGATGGATCCGCCGGCCTCGCCCGAGCGCACCTGCCGCGACAGCAGCGGCAGCAGCGCCGTGCCCACCGCCGTGCCGATGACACCAAGCGGAAGCTGCTGCACCCGGTCCGCATAATAGAGAATGGATACGGTGCCGGGCGGCAGCAGGCTGGCAATGATAACATCGACCGCGAGGTTGAGCTGCGTGACTCCCGCGCCGACAAGACCGGGCGCCATGCGCCGCATCAGCAGCCGCATTTGCGGGGTAAGCCTCGGTCGAGGGATCGACAGCTTCATCCCGCCGCGCCAGACCGCGACCATCAGAATGCCGAGCTGCGCCACGCCCGACAGGGAGACACCCCATGCCAGCGCATGACCCACCGTCGGAACGTATGGGGTCATCCAAAGCATGCACGCGATCGATACGACATTGAACAACACGTAGGACGCGGACGCCGCGGTGAATTTCTCCATCCCGTTCAGTACGCCCGAAACCAGGGCGGCCAGGCAGATCAGGATCAGGTAGGGAAAGGTTATCCGAGACAGGTCCACCGCCAACTGAAATTTCGCCGGGTCCTCCGTGAACCCGGGCGCCAGGACCAGCATGAGCTGCGGCATGAAAATCTCGCCCAGGATTGTCATCATCCCAAGCCAGAACCCCATGACTGCAAATGCTTCACGAGCGAATTGCCTGGCGGCGGCTACCCCTTCCGTGTGCAGCAACCCGGTAAACGCCGGTACGAAAGCAGCGTTGAAGGCTCCCTCGCCGAACAGGCGGCGAAACAGGTTGGGCAGTTTCAGCGCCACAAAAAACGCGTCGGCGATCGGCCCGGTGCCGATAAGCGCCGCGATCAGCATGTCACGCGCGAAGCCCAGGATACGGCTGACCAGCGTCCATCCGCCAACCGTCAGGACACCCCTCAACATGGAGCGGTCACGGCGTGTATCCAAAGCCTCATGCGCGGCTGCTTATCACTCATCTCGCTGAGGACGCGACAGAAGTTGCACGATTGATTGGTTCAGGGTCTTCATTCCCATCAACAGTTCCGATACCGCACGGCAAATCGGCAATTCAACGTTTCCCGCACGCTCGACCAGAGCGGATGCCGTGCTGACCCCCTCGGTCACCCCGGTCCTTTCGGCGAGTATGCCGGCAAGGGACTTTCCCTGCCCGAGCGCGTAGCCGAGGCTGAAATTTCGGCTGGACGTGCCGGTGCAGGTCAGCAGCAGATCTCCCAGACCCGACAAACCCATCACGGTTTCGGCCCGACCGCCAAGGGCCGCGGCCAGACGGCACAGCTCGCTCAATCCGCGCGTCACCAGCGCGGCTCTGGCGTTCTCGCCGAGGCCCGCTCCGATGACGGCGCCGGCTGCGATCGCGATCACATTCTTCGCTGCCCCGCCGAGCTGGGCGCCCATGGGATCGTCGTTGCCATAGAGGCGGAAACTGTTCGTCCCGAGGCAGGCGCGCACCAGATCCCGGAGGCCGGGATCACTGCTCGCGACCACCGAAGCGGCCGGAAGGCCAGCCGCGACTTCATGGGCAAAATTGGGTCCGCTCAGTATCCCGAGCGGACCGGCGGGAGACGCCTCCGTCACCACCTCCAGCGGCAGCAAATGCGATCCGATTTCCACGCCCTTGGCGCAAACGACAATCGGCGTTTGGGACGGTCGATACCGGATAAGCGAGGACCGGAGCTGTTGGGTTGGCACCACCCAAACCAGCAAATCGGACCTCGGCGGCAGGGTCTCGCCGACGTGGATCGAAACGGGAATCGGCACGCCCGGCAAGCGAAGATTTGTCCTGCTGTTGCTGATCGCTGTCGCTGCCACCGCACTGCGGGCTACCAAAGTCACATCGTTGCCAGCGCGTGCTGCCTGGATCGCGAGGGCGGTCCCCCAGGCTCCGGCTCCGATGACCGAGACCTTACTCATCTGCGATCCTGATCACCGCGGTTCCCGACCCGGCTTCAACGCACCCGAGGCCGTCAAGTACAGCGGACGCGAGCAGTTCACCCTGCTCAGCGAACTGGTACGGCGGGTTGATCATCAGTAGTCCGCAACCGTTCAGCCGATCGGCGTTTGTCGGTTCGCGCAGGTAGAGTTCGATCGCCAGGATGTCGCGAATTTCGGCCGATTTCAGAGACGCTTGAAAGGTGCGGACCGCGGCGCGCTGTTTGATCGGGTACCAGGCGGCGAAACCGCCATGCCTGAAGCGGCTGTGCCCCTTCCTCAGGCCTGCCGCCAGCGCACCAAACTCATCAGGATCTTCGAATGGAGGATCGACGAAAACCAGGCCGCGCTTTTCCTTAGGAGGCAGCAACGCTCCAAGCGCCTCCCAGCCCGACCGGTGATGGACCGCAACCCGTGGGTCGCGATGAAACTGACGCCGCAGCGGAACCACGTCCTCCGCATGAATTTCACAACAAGCCAGCCGATCGGCTGGACGCAGAAGCGCTCTGATCAAGCTAGGCGAGCCGGGATAAAGGCCGAGCAATTCGACAAGGCCAAGATATCTTGCGAGGGTCGACGGCCGGGCAGCGAGAAGGCGGTGTATCCCCAGGTCGGCCTCGCCCGTCCGCTGCGAAGGCTCTGCCGTCAAATCGTATTGACCCGCCCCGGCATGTGTATCAAGCACGAAATACGGTGCCGGCTTGCGGGCGAACGAATCGACAAGCGCCACCAGCAAGGCATGCTTGAAGCAGTCGGCGAAATTTCCGGCATGATAGGCGTGGCGATAGTTCATGAAGCCAGCGCTTGCAGCGCCTCCAGCGGCCAGCGTGGCTGAGCGGCGAAGCTGATGTCGTCGCTGACGCCGCGCCGCAGGCGTTCGATCCCGGCCCAGGCCACCATGACGGCATTGTCCGAGCAAAGGCGGACCGGAGGGGCGACCATGCGGAACCCTCGCACCCGCGCAGCTTCCGAAAGCGCCTTGCGCACCTGCGTATTGGAGGCGACCCCACCCGCGACCACCAGCAGGTTGGACCCGGGAAACCGGGCGTGCATCATGTCCATCGCATGAGTAGCCCTATCGGCCAGCACGTCCACGACGGCCTGCTGAAAACTGGCTGCGATATCTGCGCATTCCGGCTGAGCCGGCGAGATTTCGCCCAGTCGCATCATGGTCTGTGCAACCGCGGTCTTCAGTCCGGACAGGCTCAGATTGCAGCCGGGGCGGCGCAACATCGGCCGCGGGAAGGGATACCGGTTCGGATCTCCTGTTTCCGCGAGCTTTTCCAGGGCCGGGCCACCAGGCCAATCGAGCCCAAGCAGTTTCGCGACCTTGTCGAAAGCCTCACCGACGGCATCGTCGATCGTCCCCCCGAGCCGGATATGCTGGCCCACATCCTCGACAGCGATGCACTGGGAGTGGCCGCCGGACAGGAGGAACAGCAAGTAGGGGAAGGGTGCTCCGTCTACCACCAAACCGGGAAGGCGGGCGGTCAGGGCATGCGCCTCCAGATGGTTGATCGGCACGAAAGGTAGGCCATTGGCTATCGCGATGCCCTTGGCGAATTGGCTACCGACGATCAGGCCGCCAATCAGGCCGGGACCGGACGAGGCTGCGATGCCGGCAAGATCACGGAAATCCACGCCTGCCTTCACCATCGTCTGGCGCACCTGTTCGGGCAGATACCGCAAGTGACTCCGCGCGGCGATTTCCGGCACGACTCCACCGAATGGTGCGTGTTCCGCAAGCTGGCTGAGCACGGCTTCCGCGAGAATCCGCCCATCCCCGTCGACAACCGCCGCGGCTGTTTCATCGCATGAGGTTTCGATACCCAGGACCGGCTTCATCGCACCCTTCTTGCCGCCCCCAATCGCGGCCGGCGCTGTCTTGGCCCATCTTGCCCTGCCAGGGCAACCTGTCTTCGCCCATGGCGAAACGGCGCAAACACCGTTACCTACGGCGATCCGGAACATCGATCCAGCGTGATGGACGGCCATTGACGAAAGCGAACCCCGTGAAGCGGATACTGATCACAAGACCGGAACCCGGCGCGTCGCAGACGGCCGAGCGAATAGCGGCCATGGGATTCGTCCCGGTGGTTGCACCGGTGCTGGCCGTAACCGGTGTGGACGCGACGTTGCAGCTTCCAGATCAGATCGCGGCAACGGTGATCACGAGTCGCAACGCGGTTCCAGCCTGTCCGGCTGCCTTGTTCGCTCGTCCGGTGTTTGCAGTGGGGTCGGCGACCGCTTCCTGTGCCAGCGCGGCCGGCTTCATCCGGGTAATCGATGCCGACGGAGATGCCTCCGTGCTGGCCCCACTGATCGCCAAGGCACTTGCGCCCGCGAGCGGCAGCCTGTTTCTGCCGACGGGGCGAGGCCAGGGAACCGCGCTGGCGGACAGTCTAAGAAAACTGGGCTTTCGCGTCATTCGCCGGGTTGCTTACCAGGCAGCGTCTGTGCCTTCCTTGCCGCAGGAGGCCGTGTTCGGTTTGCAACAAGGCCAGTTGACGGCCGCCATGTTTTTCTCCACAGAAACTGCGCGCCATTTTGTGCGCCTTGTCCTGGAAGCAGGATTGGGAGAGGCTGTGTCCAATGTCGAAGCAGTGTCTATCAGTGAGCGTCCAGTCATGGCATTAAAAAGACTAACCTGGCGTCGCATCAGCGTCGCCGCGAAGCCGAACCAGGATGCAATGTTGGCGCTGCTGCAATGAACGAACCCGCCGAATATCCACCGCCGCCGGAGCATCCGGCGGACCCGTCTGCTGTGCCTGCGCACGAGCCGGCGCGTGCGCAAACGGATCTCTTGCCCTGGCTTTACGGCCTGGGCTTCCTGGTTCTTGCCGGTGGCATTTACGTCGCCTGGCAAAACCCGCGCACGCCAAGTTTGGCGGCTACCACCCACGGTCTGGAGCAGCGTATCGCTGACCTGGATGCCCGTATTGGCCGGCTGGAGCAGCGGCCGCCGGCCGTGACTCAGGCTGACATCGAGAGACTGGCGGCTCGGATCGACGGGCTTGACGCAAAGGGAGCGGAACAGACCCAGGTTGGCGGTCGCCTCGACGGACTGTCCGGACGGATCGAGGCCCTATCGGGCCGTCTCCAGGCAACACTGGATGCCGATAAGCAGCGGGCTGACCAGCTTTCCGCGCGAGTCGCCTCGCTCGAGCAGAATACCGGCAGTCTGGACTCCGTCTCTGAGCATCTGAACCGTGTGACCCGCATCCAGGAGGCGGCCATCGCGCTTGCGGTCGGCCGGCCCGTAGGCGACATTCCGAATGCGCCTCCTGCGTTGGCTCGGTTCGCGCACGAGGCCCCGCCGACAGAGGTTCAACTCCGTCTGCTGTTCGCTCAATCCGAGCGGGTCGCCATTGAGGCGAAGCAGCCGGATGATACCTCCGAGCCGCTGATCGACCGCGTTTGGGAACGGGCGCAAAATCTGGTGACCGTTCACAGGGGCGAGGAAGTCCTGGTTGGTAATCCGGCTTCCGTTACGCTGGGCCATGCAAGGGAAGCGCTCGATGCCGGCGATCTGAAGGGTGCCATCGCTTCGGTGGAGACCCTGAAAGGGCAGCCGAAGCAGGCAATGGCCAAGTGGTTGGCGGATGCCAAGGCACTTGTGGATGCCCGAACCGCGCTAGCCAGCTTGGCTGGGCAGACCTGATGCGCCGGGTCGTCCTTTTCCTCATCATCGCTGCGGCGATTGTCGCGGGCGCATGGTTTCTGTCCGGTGTGTCGGGCCACGTGACCGCGACCATCGGCACGTTCACGGTCTCAACATCGGCAGCCTTTGCTATCCTGGCGTTGATCCTGTTTGTCGTGGCGACCGTCATTGTCGTTCGCATCATCTACGGCATTGTTGGGATGCCGCGCGTTGGAGGTCTCTGGCGCCGCCGGCGCCGGGCCGAGGCAGGTGAAAATTCGGTGACTCGTGTGCTCGTCGCACTGGCTGCCGGGGATGAGCGCGCTGCCCTTAAGCAGGCGCACCGGGCCAGACTATTGCTCGGCGACTCGCCACAAGTTCTGTTGCTGCAGGCGGAAGCCAGTCGGCTGGCCGGCAGGGAAGACGAGGCCAATGAGGCGTTTCTTGCTCTGTCGAATCGGAAGGACGCGCGGTTCCTGGGACTGCGGGGGCTTCTGCGTCAGGCGATCGATCGCCGGGACTGGCCTCAGGCTCTGGCGATCGCCAATCAGGCCGAAGCTATCCAGCCTGGCACTTCCTGGCTACGACAGCAGCGCGCCGACCTGGCCTTGCAGACCGAGAATTGGGCTGAAGCCCTAGACCTCATCGGCCCTGATGCCCGGCGCCCCGCCTATCTGATTGCCGCGGCCGATGCCGAGTCCGACTCGGGCCGTGCGCTTGGATACGCCAAGCAGGCTTGGAAAGCCGATCCCAAGTTCGCCCCGGCGGTTCTCGCATATGCGCGCCGCTTGCGCGCCGCCGGGAATGAAAAGCGCGCCCGGACCTACGTTACAGACGCCTGGGCGCTTTCGCCTCATCCGGAGCTTGCGGAGTTTGCCCTGGCACTGGAACCGGACGCATCATCGCGACTAAAGGTAGCCAAACAACTCGTACAACGTAATCCAACCAATCCCGAGAGCCGGTTTCTGGTGGCTCGGACATCGCTAGATGCGGGCTTGACAGCCGAAGCGCGCACCGAGGCGGAGGCCGCGCTTGCCGATGGGATCAATCAGCGCCGTTTGTCCCTTCTTATCGCCGAGATAGAGGAAACCGAGCGAGGCGATACTGAAGCCGGTCGCCTGGCCCAGCGCAACGCATTGAGGCAGGCCGCCAGCGCAGATCCCGATCCGCATTGGCAATGCAGCAACTGCCGCGCGGAGCACGTGACGTGGCAGCCGAAATGTTCGTCCTGCGGCGGCGTTGCTACGCTGCAGTGGGTTACGGAAGCGGGTACACGAACCGTCCCGGCCATAATCGGCTGATCCGTCACCGCAGGTTCTGGACGAAATTACGATTGTGACGCCCCTTGCGGAGTGGTTCCGCAGGGTGCGAGATGAAGATACGGGGACGGATCGATGGAGTGGCCTTCGACGATCATGCCGAAGTATAAGTGCGGGCCGTAGGTAAGACCGGAACGGCCGACGGTGGCGATTTTCTCGCCTGCGTAAACCGCCTTGCTGCCCTCGGCGATAACCGGAGCTATGAGGCCGAGATGGCTGTAGACGCCGATGAAGCCTGGATGCTGGATAAGGATCTCTAACCCCCCAACGCCATGCCGTTGGATACGTATGATCGAACCGGGCGCTACCGCTTTGACCGGGGCACCGATGGGGGCAGGGATGTCGATGCCGGCGTGAAATTTCCCCGCAAGCGGCTTCTCTGCAAGGAATCGAGGCCCGAACGGAGATGATATGCAGGCCGGGTTAACCGGGGGCATGATTGCACGCTCCGCGGCGGGATCAGGCGGTGCGGCAGAGAGCAGCGAAGGCGCCAGGGTCAACACGCAAGCAAAAGCGGCGTCCAAACCCGAAAAGCCAGCCAGGTGGATTCGGATTGTATTGGGAATGATGCCGTCTGGAGGTTTCGTAGGTTCCACCGGGAACGCCTTATCCCGCGGCGGCCTTCTTGACCTTCCGTACTGCCGGAACGATCGCGGGAGGCGGCAATTCGTCGCTATTGGTTAGTGCGAGTAACAACGCTTCGCGGATTTGCGCCAGTTTGCGATCGTTTTCGACCTTCAGACCGAAAACGTCCTTCACGTAAAAGACGTCCACCGCCCGCACGCCGTAGGTCGTCACATGCGCGGATGCGATTTGAAGGCCTTGCTCGCTGATCGCAGCGGTCACGTCGTGCAACAACCCCGGGCGGTCCCGGCCATTTACTTCCAGAATGGTGTGCGTGTTTGACGCATGATTGTCGATCACGACGCGCGGCGGCACGTGGATCGCCTGCATCCGGCGGCCAAGAAGAACCTTCGACACGCGTTTGATTTCCGGACCCAGCTTCAGGCGGCCCGACAGCGCCTGCTCAATCAATACGGACAACCGTGCCAGACGATGCGGTGCCTCGAACGTTCCGCCAGACGTGTCCTGAATCCAGAATGTGTCCAGCGCCATCCCATTGTTCATGGTGTGAATTCTGGCATCGACGATCGAGGCACCCGCAACCGCCAGCGCGCCCGAAATCCTGCTGAACAGTCCCGCATGATCGGCGCAATAAACTGTCACCTCAGTGACGGCGCGCGCCGGCAGCGGTTGGGTGTCAACGGTCAGCGGAGACTTCCGGTGGTCGGCACCGCGAATAAGCCTCGCATGCCGTGCGTGCGTTTCCGGATCGAACGACAGCCAATATCCCGCGTAGGCAAGCGATGTGTAATTTTCGATTTCCCGGTCGGACCACTCCGGCAGCAAGGCGGCCACGGCTTCCTTGGCCCGGGCAACACGAACGTCGCGCTCTGCGGTCGACAGGCCGCCCGCAAGAACCTCAGCCACACGAGCATACAATTCGCGGAGTAGCGTCGCCTTCCAACCGTTCCAGACTTTGCTGGAGACGGCACGCATATCCGCAACCGTCAGGATCAGCAACAACCGCAGCCGCTCGGGCGATTGGATGGTATCCGCCAGATCCAGTATCGTCTTCGGATCGTCGATATCGCGTTTGAACGCGGTCGCGCTCAAGAGCAGATGGTGCAGCACGAGCCAGGAGACCATTTCGGTCTCTTCATCCGATAAGCCGAGCGCCGGTCCGATTTCGAGTGCAACCTCCGCGCCGAGCTCCGAGTGATCGCCGCCGCGACCCTTTGCGATGTCGTGCAGCAACATCGCCAGATAGAGCGCCCGGCGGGATTGCACATTGTCGACAAGCTCGGACGCAATTGGCGCTACTTCCGCCAGTTCACCGCGCTCCAGCGTGTTGAGGATACGGACCGCCTCGATCGTATGCTCATCCACGGTAAAGATGTGGTATGTGTCGAACTGCATCTGCCCGACGATGCGTGCCCAATCGGGCAGATAGCGTCCGAAAAAGCCGGTTTCGTTCAGAATGCTTAGCCATTTGGCACCGTCCGGGTGCTGGCTGCCGGGACGCGAACGATCCGGCTCCTTTCCGCACAGCAAATCCATAAAGCTAGCGGCGGCTTTCGGATCGTCCCTCAACGAGACGGCACGGCGTTCGTTTTGTATGAACGATCGTATGGCCAGCGGATGCAGCTCCAGCCCGCGATCCCGGGCCACTTGCAGGATACGCAACATTTGAATGGGCTCGGCGTCGAAGTCGCGGCCGCCGACAGGCAGTAGCTTGCCTTCCGCGAGCACGAAGCCGGACGCAAGAAGCGCAGCGTCGGTTTCCGCCTCTAGCGCCGGAGGACCGAGGGCCGATCGCAGGATCGCGGGTTCCAGGATTCGAGTCAGGCGCGCGATTTCGCGAGCCGTCAGAAAATAATGGCGCATAAAGCGCTCGACACCGTCCTGGCGGCCGTGCCGGGTGTAACCCATGCGGGCGCCGACAACCGGCTGCAGGTCGAATGTCAGCCGCTCCTCCGCCCGGCCCGCCACGTAGTGCAGATGGAACCGCACGGTCCAAAGGAACTCCCAGGCACGCCGGCCGTGACGGGCTTCCTGCTGGGTCAGGATGCCGTCGAGATCGGCCAGTTCCCCCATCGTCCGCGTGTCGAAAACGTATCGTGAGATCCAGTAGAGGGTCTGAAGGTCCCGCAATCCACCGCGGCCTTCCTTGACGTTAGGCTCGACGACGAAGGGACTGTCGCCGTAGCGGCGGTGGCGGACGGCACGTTCGGCCTGCTTGGCAGCGATATAATCTGCCGGCCCTGCTTCCTTACAGGCGGCCCTGAAGCGGCGATAAAACTCGCTGAACAGCGTCTCGTCACCGGTCAGGAACCGCGCATCGAGGAGGGCTGTCCGTATGGTTGTGTCCTTAGCGCCCTCAGTCAGGCAATCGCCGATTGATCGGGTGGCATGACCGACCTTGAGGCCGAGATCCCACAAAAAATACAGCATGTACTCGACCACCCGCAGCGTGTCGGGCTTCGGGTCCTCGGCGGTCAGAAACAGTAGGTCGATATCGCTGAATGGCGCCAATACGCCGCGGCCGAAACCGCCCGTCGCCGCGATGCTCAGGTGTTCGACCGGGCCGAGCTCTGCGTTGTTTGTCGTATGCTCAAACAGCGCCGAGACGACGCCATCGATCAACGCCCCCAAAAGCCTGGCGGCCTGCAAACCGCTGATCTGTTCGTGTTCAAAGGCATGCTGCACATAGGACTGGATGCGGGCCAAATGGCGCCGGAAGGTGCCTACCGCCGCGTCCCGAGGCACCGCTCCACCCTCGCCGGCGAGACTGGCGAGTGCGTCGGATAGCAGAGTCGCCGCAGCTTCAGGGGCGTGCGGCAGAGGGATTGGAGTTAACATTGCACCAATCGTACTATGTGGACCCGTCCGCGCAAGCGGGGGCAAGCGACTTAAGCAGATATAAGGCGTCCAGCGCCTGCTTCGGCGTCATGGCGTCGGGATTTATATCATCCAACGCCTTGCGGAGCGGTGAAATTTCGTTGGTGTCGAGAACAGGTTCGTCCGTGGCCTCGCTTGCCGCGAACAAGGGTAGTCCGCGCAGCGAAGCCGCTGCGTTCAGCGGGCCGCCATGTTTTTCCATCGCAGCCATCAAGGATGCCGCTCTGCGGACCACCGGCGCGGGCACACCGGCCAGTTCCGCGACATGAATGCCCCAGGATCGTCCGGCGGCTCCCTCGGCGACTTCATGCAGGAACACCACGCTGCCCTTCCATTCCTTCACCCGCATCGTATGCGGCTTCAGCCGCGGTAAGCGATCCGCGAGTTCCGCAAGTTCGTGGAAATGTGTGGCAAAAATGGTGCGGCACCGTGTTGCGGAATGTAATGCTTCCAGGACCGCCCAGGCGATGGCCAGGCCGTCCAGGGTGGAAGTGCCGCGCCCGATCTCGTCGACGACGACGAGCGATCTGGGGCCAGCCTGATGCAAAATGGCAGCAGTCTCTGTCATTTCGACCATGAAGGTCGATCGGCCGCGCGCCAGATCATCGGCCGCACCGACGCGACTGAACAGGCGATCGACGATGCCCAAGGTCGCCGATTCGGCGGGAAGCGGCAGGCCAGCCTGGGCGAGAACCACGAACAGCGCGTTTTGCCTCAGGAATGTGGATTTGCCCGCCATGTTCGGCCCGGTCAGCAGCATGACCCGCCGATCCGGCGACAGATCGCAGGTGTTGGGCACAAAGACGGTTTGCGCCGCGAGGGCGCTCTCCACCACTGGATGCCGGCCTGCTTCGATGTGGAAGTCATCGGTGACGGTAAGCGTCGGCCGGACCCACCGACCGCTTTCGGCGAGAGCTGCCGCAGACTGGACGACATCAAGGAACGCAAGCGCGTCGGCACACGCCGCGAGTTCGTCGGAACGGTCCGCGACCTCGCGCACGAGTTGGTTGAACACGACGCGTTCCCGCGCCGTCGCCTGTTCGGCCGCCTCGCGAATGCGCTGGTCCAGATCGGACAGCGCGCCTTCGGTAAACCGGGCGCCGTTGGCCATGCCCTGACGCAAGGTCAATTCGGGAAAGCCGCGAAGCTTCTCGACGGCGGCCGCCGGTGCCTCGATCACATAGCCAAGCTGGGCGTGATGCTTGATCTTGAGGCTGGCGACGCCGAAGCGCTGCGCATAGTCGAGTTGCAGCGTGGCGATGACCTGGCGGCTCTGGTCGCGTAGGGCGCGGTGCGCATCCAACTCGCCGTCAAAGCCGGTCTTGATCACGCCGCCTTCTTCCATCCGCAACGGCGCCGGGTCGGTTAGCGCGCGTTCGAGTTCGGTCACTAGCGCCGAAGCACCGGGGATTTTCGCCAGGGCATCTGCCAGGTCTCGGGGCAAGGGCGGTTGCAGAAGCTCAGCGACCGCGAAGGAGGCTTTCAGTCCGTCTCGTATCGAGACAAGGTCTCGGGGGTTGCCTCGGTTCAGAGAGAGGCGGCCCAGGGCCCTCGCCATATCGGGGGCGCCGCGCAAGATGCCCCGCAGTTTTCTGGTAGCGTCGGGATCGGAGATGCACCAAGACCATGCATCCTGACGTGCGACAATGGCGGAATGGTCGGTTAGCGGGGACGACAGCCAACTCGCCAACATCCGCGTGCCGGCGGCCGACAGCGTCCGCTGCACCGCTGCGAAAAGGGTGTGAGTAGTCCCTCCGTCCCTGGATCGGTGGATCTCCAGGTTGCCGCGGGTTGCGGCGTCCATCGAAAGCGCGCCGGCTTGTCCCTGAGGCTCCGGCCGGCCGAGCCGGGGCAGGGAGCCGGATTGGGTGCTGCGGATGTAATCGACGGCCATCGCTGCAGCGACGGCTTCACCGTCGGTGAATGTCCCGAACGCGTCGAGGCTCGCCGTCCCGAAGGCATCGGCCAGGCGCCGTCGTGCGATCAACGGCGTCGAAGCCACCGGCTCCGGCGAGCGGCTTGTGTCCCACTCGCCCAGGTTCAGTTTTTGCGGCGCCAGGATTTCCGCCGGTTCGAGGCGGCCGAGCAGGGCTGGAAGCTCCGCCACCGGCAGCGCAGCGGTTTCGAACAGGCCGGTCGAGACATCGACCCACGCGGCCCCAACGCCCTCTTTGTTCCACGAAACCGCCATCAGAAGGTTTGGCCGCCCGGCCTCTAGCAGTGTCTCCTCGGTGATCGTGCCCGGGGTAATCACCCGGACTACCTCCCGCTTAATTGGCAGTTTCCCGGTCCGGGCCTTCGGGTCCTCCATCTGCTCGACGATGGCGACGCGAAAACCCCGCCGTATCAGGCGGGCGAGATAGCTCTCGGAGGCGTGGTGCGGAACGCCACACATCGGTATTGGCGTCCCGTCATGCTCGCCCCGGTGGCTGAGTGCGATGTCGAGCGCTGCCGAGGCCGCTTCCGCATCGGAGAAAAAGAGTTCGTAGAAATCTCCCATACGGAAAAACAGCAGCGCATCGGGATGGTCCGCCTTGGCCGCGAACCACTGCGCCATGGCCGGTGTCGCGCCGGTCGCGGACAGTACTTTCGCAGGACTAGGGGAAGCGGTGTCCACGGTTCTGTCAGGCGTCCGCGATCGCGGGCCGGGCCGCTTCGCGCTTGCGGACGAAAGCCGCTATCGACGCCAGCGCGGCGGGGGTCATCCCTTGGATACGCGAGGCCGCCCCCAACGAGTCCGGGCGGGACCGGTTCAGCTTTTCGCGGATTTCCGTAGACAGGCCGCCGACCTTTTCAAATGGGACGTTTGCCAGCCCGACGCCGTCCTCGCGCATGCTCAACCGGAACTCGGCCTGCTGGCGATGCAGGTAGCCCGCGTAGCGCGCGTCAGTGCGAAGTTGCTCCGCGGTCCTCACCGGCAGTGTCGCGAGCCACGGGAACTCGGCGCACAGACGCGGCCAACCGATGGCATCATTGCCGGCAAACTCCAGGATGGATCGCCAACGCCCATCGACAGGTACCGGAATGCCGAGACGATCCACCGACGCGGCCGCCAGGCCCTCCGCGCGGGCGCGCGCCATCGCCTCATCCAGCGACTTCTTGTGACCGGCAAATGCCGTTGCCCTGGTCTGCCCGACGCAGCCCCAGGCGATTCCCCTTTCGGTCAGCCGCAGGTCGGCGTTGTCCGCTCGAAGGCTAAGGCGGAATTCGGCACGCGAGGTGAACATCCGGTACGGCTCTGTCACGCCCTGCGTTGTCAGGTCATCCACCATAACTCCCAGATAGGATTCGGTCCGGTCGAGCCACACGACGTCCTGCCCACCGCTGATGCGCGCGGCATTCAATCCGGCGAGCAGGCCCTGCGCAGCCGCTTCCTCGTATCCTGTTGTGCCGTTGATCTGCCCGGCCAGGAACAATCCGGGCATTGCGCGCAGTTCCAGGCCTCGGTTTAGCGCCCGGGGGTCGACATAGTCGTATTCGACTGCGTAGCCCGGTCGAATCATGCGGGCGTGTTCCAGCCCCGGGACGGTTTTGAGGATCGATTGCTGCACGTCCTCCGGCAGGCTGGTCGAAATCCCGTTCGGGTAGATCGTCGGATCGTCCAGGCCTTCGGGTTCCAAGAAGATATTGTGACGATCCTTCCCGGCGAATCGGACGATCTTGTCCTCAATCGACGGACAGTATCGCGGCCCCTTGCCGGCGATCTGGCCCGAATAGACCGCCGACTTATGTAGGTTGTCCCGGATGACGGCGTGTGTAGCCTCTGTAGTGCCAGTGATATGGCACTCGACCTGCCGGTTCAGCAGACGCGTGGTCATTGTGCTGAACGGTTGAGGATCGTCGTCGCCCGGGTCTGCCCGCAATCCGGCCCAATTGATTGTTCGCCCGTCCAATCGCGGCGGCGTGCCGGTCTTCAGTCGGCCCACAGGAAGTCCGAGGCGAGACAGAGTCTTGGCCAGTCCCATGGACGGGGCCTCGCCGACGCGGCCCGCCGCGATCTGCCGATCGCCGATGTGGATGACCCCGCGCAGGAACGTCCCGGCTGTCAGCACGACGGCACCGCAGCCGATGCTCCGGCCGTCGGCGCAGATGACTGCGGCGATGCGTCCGTCCTTGCCGGTTACGAAATCTTCGACCGCGGCGGCGCGCAGAGTCAGCCCGGGTGTCTCCAGCAACAAGGTTTGCATGGCCCGCCGATAGAGCGAGCGGTCCGCCTGCGCCCTCGGCCCGCGGACGGCGGGGCCTTTGCTCCGGTTCAGCAGCTTGAAGTGGATTCCAGCCGCGTCGGCTGCCCGTCCCATCAGGCCATCCAGCGCGTCGATCTCTCGTACGAGGTGGCCTTTGCCGATGCCGCCAATGGAGGGGTTGCAGGACATCTCGCCAATGGTTTGCAGGGAATGGGTCAACAACAGGGTGCGTGCGCCCGCCCGGGCGGCCGCAGCCGCGGCCTCGCACCCGGCGTGCCCGCCTCCGACGACGACTACATCATACCTATCGCTCATCCGCTGCTTTCTGCCATAGAACTCAGTCTCCAGCCATGCTTGTACGCGACTCGCCTTGCTTCGTTGGCGGCGCGCGTCCGGGATGTGGCCGCTCTCACGTTCGAGACATCTGGATTTTGAGGAAATCGCCATGGCTGATTGGGCTGATGATACACGTACGGCACGGGTGACCGCCGAGGAGGCGCTGGCGATGCATGCCAGCGGGCGGCCCGGGAAGCTCGAAACGCGCATTAGCAAGCCTCTCACGACCGCGCGGGACCTTTCGTTGGCCTATTCGCCCGGGGTGGCGGAACCATGCCTGCGCATCGCCAATGACCCCTCGCTCGCCTACGACTACACGACCAAGGGCAACATGGTCGCGGTGATCTCCAACGGCACCGCCGTGCTCGGCCTCGGCAACCTGGGGGCGATTGCCGCTAAGCCCGTGATGGAGGGCAAGGTCGCCCTGTTCAAACGGTTCGCCGACGTGGACGGCATCGACCTCGAAATCGGCACCGAGGACGTCGAGGAATTCATCAACGCCGTCCGGTTCCTCGGGCCCGGCTTCGGCGGGATCAACCTGGAAGACATCAAGGCGCCGGAATGCTTCGTCATCGAGCAGCGCTTGCGCGAGCTGATGGACATTCCGGTCTTCCATGACGACCAGCATGGCACAGCGATCGTGGTGGCCGCCGGCCTGATCAATGCGTGCCACCTGACCGGCCGATCGTTGCGGGATACGAAGCTCGTGGTGAACGGCGCCGGCGCGGCGGCTATCGCTTGCGTCGAATTGATGAAGGCGATGGGCGTTCGGCCGGACAACGTGATCCTGTGCGACACCAAGGGCGTGGTCTACCAGGGTCGCACCGATGGCATGAACCAGTGGAAGTCGGCCCATGCCGCCAAAACGAACGCCCGCACCCTGAGCCAGGCGATCGAAGGCTCCGATGTATTTTTCGGCCTGTCGGTGAAAGGCGCTTTGACCAAGCCTATGGTCGCATCGATGGCGGAAAAGCCGATCATCTTCGCACTGGCGAATCCTGATCCGGAAATCACGCCGGAGGAGGCTCGGGAAGCCAGTCCGCATGCCATCATCGCGACCGGGCGGAGCGACTATCCGAACCAGGTCAACAATGTGCTAGGGTTTCCCTATATCTTTCGCGGCGCGCTGGATGTCCGGGCGAGCACGATCAACGATGCGATGAAGATCGCCGCGGCCGAGGCGCTCGCGAAGCTGGCGCGGGAAGATGTGCCGGACGAAGTGCACAGCGCATCGACCGGGCGCCGACTGGCCTTCGGGCCGGAGTATATTATTCCGAATGCGTTTGATCCCCGCCTGATCGGGCGCATCGCGCCAGCGGTCGCCAAGGCGGCGATGGACTCCGGCGTTGCCCGCAAGCCGCTTGACGACCTTCGCCGCTACGCCCGCACACTGTCGGGCCGGCTTGATCCGACAGCAGACGCGCTGGACGCCACCATGGAAATGGTGCGGAACAATCCGCGGCGCGTCGTCTTTGCCGAGGGTGAAGAGCAGAAGGTTGTCCGCGCTGCGGTCGCATTCCAGGCCGGAGGATACGGGCACCCGATCCTTATCGGGCAAGAGGATCGTGTCAGGGCGACACTGGGCAGCCTGGGGCACGGCGACATCAAGGGCATCGAAATCCAGAATGCCAGGCTGTCGGAATCCAACGACAAATATGTCGAGTTTCTATACGCCCGATTGCAGCGGCGAGGATTGCTGAGACGCGATATCGTGCGCATGGTCAATCAGGACAGAAATGTTTTTGCCGCGTGCATGGTGGCGACCGGCGATGCCGATGTGATGGTCACCGGCGTGACCCGTTCGGCCTCGGTCTGCCTGAGCGACATCCGGCAGGTGATCGGGACGGCCAGGGGCGCCATCTCGTTCGGACTGACCCTGCTGGTCGGCATGCGCGGCAAGACGATCTTCCTGGCGGATTCGTTGGTGCATTTTCGCCCGGATGCAAATCAGGTCGCCAAAATCGCCATGGGGGCAGCGGCAGCGGCGCGGCTTTTGGGCCACGAACCGCGGGTCGCCCTGCTGTCACATTCCACCTTCGGCGATCCGCCCCATCCCGGAGCGGTGCCGATGCGGGACGCGATTACAATCCTCGACCAGCACGAGGTTGATTTCGAATATGATGGCGAAATGAGCCCCGACGTGGCTCTGGAACCGTCAATCCGCGCGTTTTACCCATTCTGCCGACTGACGGGCGACGCAAATGTGTTGGTCCTTCCCGGCTTGCACTCGGCGCACATCACGGCCCGCCTGGCCCATCACCTGGGAGGCGGGACGACGATCGGTCCATTGCTGATGGGGATGGAGAAGCCGGTGCAGATCGTGCCGATGGATGCGACATCCACCCAGATCGTCGACCTGGCCTGCCTTGCTGCCTATCAGGCGATCAGCCAGTAGGCAGCAAGGGGTTCAGCCGAACCGGATCAGATGACCGGTTCAGCGAGCTGGCGAGGCGGGATGTCGGATTGCGGCTGGTCGGTGATCATCTCGACCCTGCCGGTGATCTGACCGCCATCCTCCACCTGGAGGCGGCGGCAACGTGCCGTGCCCAATACTTTGCCGCTGCCGCGAACCACCAAACTGCCGCGCACGGTCAGGGTGCCGTCGATGGTGCCGGCAACTTCGGCATCTTCGACCTCGATTTCGCCTTTAAACACGCCGCCCGGTGCGATCGCCAACTCGGTCGCGTGGATCATGGTGGCTTCGACCGTGCCTTCGACGACAAGGCGCTCAGCGTCCTGGACGATGCCCTGCACGCTTATGCCTCGCCCGACCACCAACGTCCGCCGATCGGCCGGATCGCGCACGGCCGGACGGCTCAGGCTTAGCCCGGGCCTGGCGGGTGAGGCTGGTGCGGACGGTGTGGTCCCGGGGGGGGAAAACGGGGGTCTGGACATTATATGCGCATCCTTAGACGGAGCGGGACGAAAAGGGGGAACACCCAGGCCACCATCCGAAGACGGGGTCAGGTCAATAGCGTTGCGGAAATCCGGGTCCGGTTCTGCGGCCTTGGATTGATCCGTCACGGGCGCTGCTCCAGCGGCATTGGGATTGCCAGATGCTGCCGGATGAGATTCGTCCGGTTTGCGACGTTTGAACAAGACATTTTACCCAGTTGAATGCGGAGCCTTCGCCTAGCATGGCGGGCGCCACGCAAACAACAATCGCTTGCGAGTCGCGGCATCGATCGCCCCTATGGACTGGTCCGCAGACGCGGCCGGCGCGGCTCGTCAACCGCTGTAAGCGCCAGGTCCAGGACATGCACCATGGCTGCCGTGCCGATAACGGGTATCAGCAGGTTGATAACGGGCATGTAGGCAGCAGCGGCCAGAATGGCGCCGCTCACCATCACCGTGCTGCGGCTTGAGCGATACAAAGACTCGGCCATCGCGCGCGGCATCCGCCGCATCGCCACCGCAACAAACAAGCCGCGGCCGATTGCGTAGGTGGCGACCACCCATCCGAGGATCAAACCAACCCCCGGCAACATCACGGTCAGCACCAGCGCAATGATGTTCAACGCCAGCACTTTGAAAGCCACGGCGATGCCGTCCCAGGTCTGCTCGATGAGGGGGGCGCCTTCGGCGGGCGGTAGCCAGGGATAATAGCGGCGCTCGACGGCCAGGGCGATGCGGTCGAAATATAAAGTGCCGATCGCAGCGGCGATCGGCAGAAAGAGCCACAGCGCGAGCAGCGATGCACCCACGGCGCCCAGGATGTCGGCGGCCCATTCCAGCCACCCATGCAAAGCCAGCAGTTTATGCATCACCCAGACAGCGACGGCGTACAGGGCGGCGAAGCTGGCCGCGGACCAGGCGACGCTGCGGATCGCCACGCCCACGAATGTCGGGTCATCGAGCTGGGCGAAGGCGCGAGAAATTGGAACGAGCGGGCGGGTCAGGTCTTCAGATGCCATGGTTCATCAGGCTTTCGGGCTAAGGCGGGTGGGTGTTTAGATAGCGCGCTTGGACTTGGTAGGCGCATCCTCTTTCCTGCCGGGATCGTCGCCCATAATCAAAATCCACATTATTGAGGCTAGCCGGAGACACCTGGATGACATACGTCCCATCGCCGCACGTCACCCAAAACTGGGCCTTGTCGAAACCCTCCGCGCAGGGGCGGCGGGGTATCGTCGTGGCCCAGGCGGGCAGCGCGGCGGAGGCAGGTATCGCTGTTATGAACGCTGGCGGGAACGCCGTGGATGCCGCCGTCGCGACCGCATTGGCACTCGCCGCAGTTGAACCCTGGAATTCCGGTCTTGGCGGGCTCGGCTTCGCGCTGGTGCATCGGGCCGGGGAGCCGAGGGCCGAGGTCGTCGATTTCGGACCCGTGGCGCCGCTGGGCCTTGATCCGTCCGCCTTCAGGCTGACCGGGCGGATGAAGCAGGATCTGTTTTCCTGGCCCGAAATCGAGAGCGACGCGAACATTCACGGGCCCTTATCATTCGCGATCCCATCCTCGGCCGCCGGATATGCCCATATGCATGCAGCGTGGGGCAAACTACCGCTGGCCGAGGTTATTGCGCCGGCGATCGCATTAGCGAAAAGAGGTTTGCCGCAGGATTGGTTCACCACCCTGAAGGTCGCGTCGTCCGCCTCCGTGTTGCGGCGTTACACGGAAAGTGCACGCATCTATCTCCCTGACGGCCTGCCGCCGGTCGCGCCCTATCAAGGCAAGCCCGGCTTTTTCCGGCTTGGCGCGCTGCCGGAGACGCTGGGGCAGCTCGGGCGTGCCGGACTGCGCGACCTCTATGATGGCGATGTGGCGCGAGCGATCATTGCGGATGTCGGAGAAATGGGCGGCGTGCTGTCTGTCGATGACCTCCGTTCTTGCCACGCGCGGGTCTTGCCGGCGCCGCAGTATCGGTGGCGCGGTCACACGCTTCAGTTGGCGGGCGGTTTGACCGCCGCCCCGACGATGGTCCGGGTCCTGGAGCAGATGGCGAATGTTCGAACAGGTGCGGCGCCGGACGCCGATTGGTATTTGGCGTTCTCGCGCGCAATGAAAATTGCTTATGCGGAGCGTCTCGCCGGGTTGGGCGAAGCAGATCCGGTGGCGGCGGACACCTGTACGTCACACCTCACGGTCTGCGATCAGGACGGAACCATGATCGCCATGACGACGACGCTGCTGTCTTCGATGGGTAGCCGCGTGGTGTTGCCGCGGTCGGGAATCCTGATGAACAACGGCGTCATGTGGTTCGATCCGCGACCGAACCAGCCAAATTCCATCGGTGGGGGCAAGCGGCCGCTCACCAACATGTCGCCGGTGATTCTCCGGGAGGGCAATCGGCCGTGGTTTGCCGCCGGCGGGTCCGGAGGGCGCCGGATACTGGCCGCGGTCACGCAAATGATGGCCTTCGTGACGGATTTCGGCATGAGCCTGGAACAGGCGGCGCATCATCCGCGGGTGGATGTCTCCGATCCTGATTACGTCTCCGCCGACATGACGCTGGGCCCGGAGGTCATCGGCGCACTGGGATCGGACGGTCGCACGGAGGTGGTGGAACGCAGTGTCATGCCCATCAATTTCGCGTGCCCAAATGCGATCATATCGAACAGCGATGGTACCCGGATCGGCATCAGCGATGTCGCTTCGCCCTGGTCGGCCGCTCTGGCGCAAAAGTAACGACATTTCGTTACATACCGGCGAAAACGGGCGGAGGGACAGCCAAAAGGTTCGCAGGAACCTCAGTATGGCCTAAGGTTTTCGATCGTGGACGTAGCGTTGAAAGGGTTCGGTGATGGATTTCGCATTGACCGACGCGCAACAGCAGATTCGCGATGAGGTTCTGCGTCTCTGTGCACAGTTCGACGACCGGTACTGGATGGAGCGCGATGCCACCGCGACCTTTCCGACCGACTTCTTTAACGCCATGGCAGGGGGCGGCTGGCTGGGGATAGCCATGCCGGAGGCTTACGGCGGTTCGGGCCTCGGGATCACCGAAGCCACCATCATGGTGCAGGCGGTGGCCGAATCGGGTGCCGGAATGAGCGGTGCCAGCGCGGTCCATATCAATATCTTCGGTTTGAACCCCGTCGTCGTTTACGGAACCGATGCGCAAAAGGCTCGCATGCTGCCGCCATTGATCGAGGGCACCGACAAGTCATGCTTCGGCGTGACTGAGCCGAATGCGGGTCTGAACACCACTGAGATCACGACACGCGCCGATCTGCATGGAGATCATTACAGGGTAAACGGAACGAAGATCTGGACGTCAACGGCGCAGGTGGCGAACAAGATCCTTCTGCTGGCACGCACCACCCCGCTGGACAGGGTCAAGCGCAAGACCCAGGGGATGACGTTGTTTTACACAGACCTCGACAAGACGCATGCCGAGGTTCGCCTGATCCATAAAATGGGTCGGCATGCGGTCGATTCGAACATGGTATTCTTCGAAGATATGCCGGTGCCAATCGAAGACCGGATCGGGGAGGAGGGCGAGGGCTTTAGGGCACTGCTGCATGGTTTGAATCCGGAACGTGTCCTCGTCGCCGCGGAAGCCATCGGCATCGGCCGCGCCGCTTTGGCGCGGGCATCACGCTATGCCCGGGAGCGCGTCGTCTTCGGCCGGCCGATCGGCCAGAACCAGGGAATTCAGCATCCGCTGGCAAGGAACTGGGCGGAACTCGAAGCGGCCAACCTGCTGACGTTCAAGGCTGCCTGGCTATATGACACTGGCCGCGACTGCGGGGCGGAAGCAAACGCCGCGAAATATCTCGCGGCAGAGGCAGGTTATCGTGCGGCGGAGCAGGCCGTCATGACCCACGGCGGCATGGGCTACGCACAGGAATACCATGTCGAACGGCTGTTCCGTGAAAGCATGCTGCCGCGCATCGCGCCGGTCAGCCGCGAACTGATCTTGAGCTATCTGGCCGAACGCGTGCTCGACCAGCCGAAATCGTATTAATCCACCCCCAGCACGGCTCCCAGCGTATCCCCGATCGGCCGCTTCAGCACCAGATCGGCGATAGCATCGAGGCCAGTCTCCTGCAGGTTGAGGATCACCAGGGCGGAACCGTTTCGTTTCGCCAGCTCCGGAAAACCCGCCGCTGGATAAACGACCAACGACGATCCGATGGCAACGAACAGATCGGCCTGCAAGGTTTCCCGTTCAGCGCGCCGCATCTCATTCAACGGCATCGATTGGCCGAACGATACTGTCGCCGTTTTCACCCAGCCGCCGCAGGCACAGTGCGGGACGATCCGATCCTGCTCGAAATCGACGCGCAGCGATTCGATCTCGAAGCGCGTGCCGCAATCCAGGCAATGCGCATAGGTCGTGTTGCCGTGCAGCTCGATCACCTGATCGTCCGGAACCCCGGAATCCTGATGCAGGCCGTCGATATTCTGCGTGATCACGGCCTCGGCCTTGCCGGACCGGATCAACTCGGCCACCGCGCGGTGGCCGCGATTCGGTGCTGCTTCACGCAACACCGGCTCCATTGCAAAACGCCGCCGCCAGGACTCACGCCGTGCTTCATCCGAACGAATGAAATCGGAAAAATCGATCGGCCTTTGTTTGGCCCAGGTGCCGCCGGGGCTGCGGAAATCGGGGATGCCGGACTCCGTGCTGATGCCCGCGCCGGTGAAGAGGGCAATGCGGTCCGCCGCTTCGATCAAGTGCGCGAACTCTTTCAGATCCTGATCCATCGCCAGCCTCGCTCCGTCGTCGTTGGCAGCTAATGTAGGCCCGTACGCGGCAAAAGCATCTGCCTGAACATAACGGCGCTTGGGGGCAGCGGCATGGGTTCGCTGTCGATCGCTCTGGGTTGCGACGCTTCGACATTCGACCTGGATGGGCCGCTGCCCGATTTCCCCGAAACCAATCAGAGCAAAAGCGGGCGGCTCCGTGTTATCGATCGAGCGCAGCGGGACAATCTGACGGTGCGGCAACTCGCCCAGATCGCCGGCGACTATGGCGGGCTGTCATTCACCGGCACACCGAAGACGATCGCGGATGATATGGAGGCGTGGCTCCTGAGCGACGCCTGCGACGGGTTCAACGTGATGTTCCCCTATGTTCCCGAGGGTCTGGACGAGTTCGTGGACCTCGTCGTGCCGGAACTGCAGCGCAGGGGCCTGTTCCGCGGCGAGTACGAAGGCCCGACCCTGCGGGAGAATCCGGGTCTGCCGCGGCCCGCCAACCGGTTTTTTCCCGACGCCTGAGGTCATGGCCCCCACGACCACCGCCGGGACGGAACCTCCCGTTCCGCATCGCGCAAAAAGGGGCTATACGACAGCCAATTGGCGCCGCTTTCCGCGGCGTCTTCCGAGTCGGACCTTGGGGGCCATCATCACAACACCACTTATCCTGGCCGTGGCGAACCAGAAAGGAGGCGTGGGCAAGACCACAACGGCGATCAATCTGGCTGCCGCGCTTGCCATCAGCGGCCTGCCCGTCCTGTTGATCGACATGGATCCCCAGGGGAATGCCTCCACGGGCCTCGGCATCAACCGCTCGGACAGATTCTCCGGAACCTACAACCTGCTGATGGAAGGCCGCTCCGACAGTCAGGCCATGCGCCAGACTTCAGTGCCCAACCTATCCCTGATAGCCTCCGACATGAATCTGGCCGGTGCCGAAATCGAACTGGTGCCGATGGAGCGCCGCGAATTCCGTCTGAAGACGGCCTTGGCCGAACTGCCGGAGTTCAAGGCGTTCCGGGTCATCCTGCTCGATTGCCCGCCCGGCCTTGGATTGCTGACATTAAATGCGTTGGTCGCGGCATCAGGCGTAATCGTGCCGCTGCAATGCGAGTTCTACGCGCTTGAGGGCATCAGTAGCCTGATGCACACGATAGAAGCGGTGCGTCGCCGGTTCAACGCGCGACTGCGACTGTCCGGGATTCTGTTGACCATGTTCGATCGCCGCAACAGCTTATCCGGACTTGTCGAGAAGGACGCTCGGGACCACTTCGGCGACTGGGTTTTCGATGTGACAATACCGCGTAACATCCGCGTATCCGAGGCACCGAGTCACGGTCTTCCCGTGATCGTCTATGACCCGAAATCGTTAGGGGCAGCCGCTTACAACGCCATGGCGGAAGAAATCGGCAGGAAAGAGAAACTCGTGCTCCCGCAAACTGTTAGCCCCCATGAGTAGCAAGAAAATGCCCCCTAGGCTTGGACGTGGGCTGGCTGCCCTGCTTGGAGATTCGCCGCTTCAGCACAACGCGGAACAGGGGCTGGCAGTGATCGCCGTTCCGATGGACCAGGTGGACGCCAACCCCTTCCAGCCGCGTATGGACTTCGACCAGGGCGAACTCGAAAATCTGGCGCAGTCGATCCGGGTTCAGGGCGTTCTGCAACCGATTCTGGTCAGAGCGCACCCGACCGCCGAGGATCGCTACCAGATCATCGCCGGCGAACGGCGCTTCCGCGCGGCGATGTTGGCCGGGCTAAACGATGTTCCGGCGATCCTGCGGGAAATGGACGACAGCGATGCCGCCGTGGTGGCGCTGGTCGAGAACCTGCAACGGCAGGATCTGAACGCACTTGAAGAAGCTGAGGGCTACCAGCGCCTGTTGGAAGATTTCGGGCTGACGCACGAGGCTCTCGGCTACGCGGTCAGCAAGTCCAGAAGCCATGTCGGCAACACGGTCCGGCTGTTGCGCCTGCCTGAAAGCATAAAGCAGGAGGTGCGATCCGGCGCCTTGTCGTCCGGTCACGCGCGGGCGCTGATCAATGCGCCGGATCCCGAGGCTCTCGCCCAGCAGATCACGAAACGCGGCATGTCTGTGCGTCAAGCCGAGCTCCTGGTTGCCAGGGCAGTCGCTTCCCGCGGTGCGCCCAGGCAGCCTAGGCCCGAACGGCTTGATGTCGCCGAGTTGGAGCGGCGGTTGAGCGAGACGATTGGGTGCAGGGTGAGCATCGCCACGAACCGCAAAGGTGGCGGCGAAATCAGCATTCAATTTCGCGATTTGTTTCAGCTTGAGGATCTGATTGGCCGCTTGACCGGGGAGCGGGAAAAGGTCCAGCTACAAGCCGACGGTTGAACCGATCAAAGCAGCTTGCCTTGGAGGAAACCCAGGGCCGGCAACGGCCGCCAGGATCGCGGCAGGTCAGCGCGACGGATCGGCCTGACTGTGTATGATGGCGTTGGTTGTCTCGAACTCCTGAGGAAGCTGGCGTAAGCCTTGACCTCTTGTTCGCGCCAGGCCTGATCCGCCAGGGCCGCCAGACGGCTGGTAAATACCTCTGCCACCCGCGAGGTTCTACCAACCGACGCAACGACAGCCCAAAGCGTATCGTCTCGGTAATTGCTGAGGTTGACCGGTTCCACCATGGCCTAAAGGCTGGCTTCCCACGCGCCTGAAGGCAAGAGTCTTTCACTCGAAAGTTGCGCAAAATCATCCGTTGTTCGTCGCTACACCTGCCCTTGGCTATCGACGGGTTCCGCGCCGCCAGCGTAGCCTCTTCGCAAATGTTCAGGGAGGATGCCACATATGAGCGGAGAGAACTGCCTGGCCGGACTCAAGATCCTGGATTTGACCCAGTTCGAGGCGGGTCCGTCCTGCACCGAGGCGCTCGCCTGGTTGGGCGCCGATGTCGTGAAGATCGAAAATCCGAAGGTAGGAGATCCGGGCCGAACGACCGGAAAAACCGGCGCGAACGATGCACTGTACTTCCTTCAGTACAATGCCAATAAGCGTTCCGTGGCTGTCAATTTGAAAGATCCGCGCGGCCTTGATCTGGTGAAGCGGCTTGCGGCGACGGCCGACGTGATGATCGAGAACTTTGCTCCCGGCGCTATCGAGCGTCTGGGCCTGGGGTACGAGGTGATCCGGGCGATCAACCCGGCGATCATTTTTTGCCAGGTCAAGGGCTTCGGTGCAGGCAGCCCGTATGAAAACAACCTGGCCTTTGACATGATCGCGCAGGCGTGTGGCGGTCTTATGTCGATAACCGGGGAGGAAGACGGGCGGCCTTGCAAGCCAGGCGCGACGATCGGAGACACCGGCACCGGGATGCTCATGGCGGTCTCGATCCTGGGTGCCTATGTGCGTCGCCTCCGCACCGGCCAGGGCGAGCTTCTTCAGGTAGCTATGCAGGATGCTGTCCTGCACTATATCCGCAATGCCTTCGCCTACATGGAGCGGACCGACGGCAAAGCCGCGCCGCGGGCGGGATCGAAGACCGTTGGAGGTGGCAACCCGCCCATTGGCGTGTATCCGTGCAAGGGCGGCGGACCGAACGACTACGTTTATATCTACACCAGCGCCGCTAATCCGGAGCACTGGACTAGGCTACTCAAGGTGATGGGCCGCGAGGACCTCATCGGCGATCCGCGCTTCGCCAACCCTGCCGCCCGCACGGAGCACCGGGCCGAGGTTGATCGGATCGTTTCCGAGTGGACCTTTCAGCACGACAAACATACCGCAATGGAGCTCGTCGGCAGCGCCACTATTCCGGCGGGCGCCGTAACCGACACCCGGGAACTCGCCGACGATCCAACGTTCGAGCAGCGCGGCATCCGCCAGACCATGCAGCATCCAACCGTAGGCGATTATCCCATGATCGGATGGCCGGTGCGCTTCGGCGGCCGGCCCCCTGACGTCAAGCCGGCGCCCATCCTGGGCGAGCACGCGGAGCAGGTCTTGTCCGAATGGTTGGTGTATGATGCCTCCCGCATTGCGGACCTCAAGGACAGCGCGGTTATCGGCTAATCGTCCCCGTCGGCGTGGGCCTTGACGGGTTCGGCGTGGATGCCGCGGTTGAACCGCGCCTTCACGTTTTCACGCAAGGTCTGGAAAACCACGTACAGCATCGGGATCAGGAACACGCCGATGGAGCTTGCGACAATCATGCCCGCGAACACCGCGGTGCCGACTGCACGCCGGCTTAGCATGGCGGCACCGGAGGCCCAGACCAGTGGGATCAGGCCGAAGATAAAGGCGATGGACGTCATCAAGACGGCGCGTATCCGCATGCGCGCCCCCAAGGCTGCCGCGTACATGATCGGCAGCCCCGCTTCGCGCTGTTCCTTGGCGAACTCGACGATAAGGATGCCGTTTTTCGCTGCGAGGGCGATTAGCACGACCATGCCGATCTGGGCATAGAGATCGAGCGGTAGTCCGGAGATCCATAGGCCGATGAAAGCGCCTAAGACGCCGACAGTCACCGAAATCAGCACCGGAATTGGGATCATCCAGCTTTCGTACAGCGCGACCAGAAACAGGTAAGCAAACAGCACCGCCAGGGCGAGTATGAAGCCTGTTTGGCCGGACGCTTCCCGCTCCTGGTATGCCGTGCCGGTCCATTCATAGGTGTAGCCGGGCGGCAAGGTGACCTGTGAAAGCTGGTCCATTGCCACCAGCGCGTCCCCGGAGGAAATCCCCGGCTTCGGGCTGCCGTTGATCGTCACGCTACGATAATTGTTGTAGCGGCTGATGACCTGAGGTCCGAGCTGGATGCGCACATTCGCGATCGACCGTAGCGGCACCATCTCGCCGTGGTTGTTGCGTATGTAGATCTTGTAGATCGCTGCAGGATCGCTTCGGTCGACGGCATCGCCCTGGATGTTGACCTGCCACGTGCGGCCGAACAGGTTAAAGTCATTCACATAGTAGCCGCCGAGCGTGGTTTGCAACGCGTTGAACACATCTGAAATCGCCAGTCCGAGCGCCTGCGCCTTCTCCCGGTCGATATCGAGCCAGATCGACGGATTCGACGCCGTGAAAGTCGAGAACACGCGGTTCAGCCGGGGGTCCTGGTTTGCCGCCGCGACCATGCCTTGCATAACGCTGCCCATGTCCTCGGGCGGCCGGCCTTCCAAATTCTCCAACTGGTATTCAAAGCCACCGCTCGTGGACAGGCCGATGATCGGCGGCAGGTTGAAGGGGAAAACGACCGCCGAGCGGATTTGCTGCGCCGCGCCGAAGATGGCGCCCAGCACTGCATGGACACCGTTCGCGGCACCCGGCCGCTGCTCGAATGGCTTGAGGCGGGTGACCAGGAACGCCGCATTGGGCTGGTTGCCGCCATCCAGCAGCGAGAAACCGACGATGGACAGCACGGCCTCAACCTGCGGCATGGGCCGGATCAGGTTCTCGACCTGCTGAACGACATTGCGGGTGCGCTCTACCGACGCCCCATCCGGAAGCTGGACGACCGTGAAGATGGCGCCCTGATCTTCCTCCGGCAGAAATCCGGTCGGCGTTATC
Source organism: uncultured Rhodopila sp. (assembly GCF_903944925.1). Lineage (GTDB taxonomy): Bacteria > Pseudomonadota > Alphaproteobacteria > Acetobacterales > Acetobacteraceae > Rhodopila. The sequence goes on from NZ_CAJATU010000158.1 coordinate 143,835, forward strand.
TTGCCCAGTAGGAAAATCCCGACGGCGGCAGCGGCGACGACGACAAGGGACACGGCCGCCAGCCGCAACAGGCGAGTCACGATGGCGGAGTATCCGTCCCGGACCTTGTCAATACCAATCAGCATCCAGCCGACGGGGCCGCGCGGCCGGTGGCTGTGTCGAAGGAAGATCGCGCAAAGCGCCGGCGACAGGGTCAGCGCGATGATCGCCGATAGCAGCATCGAGACGCTGATGGTTACCGCGAACTGTCGGAACAATGTTCCCGACAGCCCGGGGATGAAGGCGATCGGCACGAACACCGAAAGCAGCACCAGCGAGATCGCGATGACCGGCCCGGTGATCTGGGCCATCGCCTTTTTGGTGGCCTCAGCCGGCGATAGCTCCGGCTCCTCTGACATTACGCGTTCGACGTTTTCGACCACCACGATCGCGTCGTCCACAACGACCCCGATGCCGAGCACCAAAGCGAGCAGGGAGATTGTGTTGGCAGAAAATCCAATCGCCAACATGACAGCGAACGTGCCGATAAGACTGACAGGAATCGCCACCATTGGGATCACGGTCGCCCGCACGCTGCCGAGGAACACGAACACCACCGCGACAACCAGCACGAAGGCGATTGCCAGGGTCTTCACCACCTCGGTGATGGTGGACGAGACGAATGAACTGCTATCGTAAAAGACCCTCGCCTTAATGCTGGGCGGGAACCGGACCGACAGATCATTCAACGCCTTGCTGACCCGCGCGGATGTCGCCACCGCGTTCGCGCCGGGGGCCAGGTAGATGCCGATTGAGACCGCCGGGTTGCCGTTCAGTCGGCTTAGCGTATCGCTGTTCGCCGAACCCAGTTCGGTTCGCGCAACGTCGCGGATCCGAAGGACGGAACCGTCCGGATTGGCTCGGATGACGATGTCGCCGAACTGCGATGGAGTGGTCAGGCGGCCTTGCGTCTGTACACTGAGCTGGAACTGCGTGGCGTCGCTGGTTGGCCGGGCGCCGATTCGGCCGACGGCGGCCTGAACGTTCTGCGACTGGATGACAGCTATGATGTCGGCCGGAGCCAGATTGAGCTGCACCAGCCGATCCATGTTGAACCAGATGCGCATCGAGTAGTCGAGCCGACCGAACAGAGTCGTATCGCCGACACCCGGGACGCGGCTTAGTCGGTCCAGAACGTTGATCGTCACGTAGTTGCTGATGAACAGCGGGTCCTGCTTACCGCCCTCGCTATAGAACTGGAGGAATTCCAGGATCGCGGCTGATTTCTTGCGAACGGTGAGGCCATTGCGCTGGACCTCCGCCGGCAGGCGCGCAATGGCCTGTTGCACACGGTTGTTGACGTTGACGGTGTCGATGTCGGGGTTCGATCCCAACTCGAAACTGACGGTCAGCGAATAGCTGCCATCGTTCGCGCTGTTGGACTTCATGTAGATCATCTTGTCCACGCCGACGATCGTCGCTTCCAGCGGCTGGGCGACGGTCTGCTCCACCACCGAGGCCGAGGCGCCGGTGAAGGTCGTGGATACGGTTACCTGAGGCGGGACGATATCGGGAAACTGCGAGACCGGGATGCGCTGCAAGGACAACGCGCCGGCCAGGGTCAACAGGACGGCGATGACGACGGCGAGCCTTGGCCGATCGACGAAAACACCGGAAATCATGCTACGACTTTCCGCTTGTGTCCGCGGAGGCCGAGGGCGTTGGACTGGCCGGACCCGGGTTCACTTCCACGCCCGGCCGGACCCGCTGAATGCCCTCGGTGACAACCATCTCGCCCTCCTTCAGGCCACCGGCGATGACGGCGATGGTCGGTGTGGACTGCCCCAACTGAATGCGGCGCTGTTCGACTTTCTTGTCTTCGCCGACGACATAGACGTAGTCGCCCTGCTGATCCGACAGCACCGCCTTGCGCGGGATGCCGAGAGCCATTACAGGCTCGATACCTTCCACCAGCACATTCACGAAAGCGCCGTCCACCAGCGTTCGTTCAACCGGCTGTCCATCCGAAGCCGCCTGACGGACCGGGTTGGCGATTTTTGCCCGGAGCAGGATCGTGTCCGTCGTTGCCGACACGCTCGGCTCGACGTAGTCGATCTTGCCGTCCTGTTTGTAGATCGAGCCATCCGGCAGACGCAGCCTGACGACGACCGCGTTAAGTCCGCCCTTGTCGGCATAGCGTTTCTCGATTTCCGTCTGGGCGCGTGATGCCACCGGGAATAGGACGTACATCGGGTCCTGGCTGACGATGGCGGCAAGCTGACCGCTGCCGGGTGAAACCACATTGCCGACGGTGATGCTCGTGCGGCTGATTTTCCCCGAAACCGGCGCGTGGATTTCGGTGTAAGCCAGGTTGATCTGTGCTTGCTTCAACTGCGCCTGGGCCGACATGAGTTGGGCCGCCTGGGAACGTTGATTGGCCGTGGCATCGTCCACATTCGAGCGCTGGCCTGCCGGAGTGTTCAACAGGGATTGCGCTCGGGTCAATTGAATGTTGGCATTGGCGAGGCGTGCGCTGGCATCCGCGACCGCGGCTTCCTGTTGCTGAACCGCTGCTTCGAAGGGCCCGCGTTCGAGACGGTAGAGGAGGTCGCCCTGCTGCACCTCGGTCCCTTCGACAAACAGGCGTTGATCTAGGAACGCGGTCACGCGCGCGGTAAGGGCGACTCGCTCGACCGCCTGGATGCGGCCGACAAATTCTGAAGTTTCCGTGATAGCAGTTTGGACAGCCCGCACGACGCCGACGGAAGGCGGCCCGGGCGGGGCCTGAGCGTATCCTGGCGATATCGCGGATATCAGCGCGGCGAATGCGATGACAGGTGCAGGCGAAAGGCGGAAAAGGCGCATTAGACGTAACCCCGGGGTCGGGCGCCCGTCGGGGCGCTTCGCTAAATTTGGGTTAATCGACGCTTTCAACAATAGGGATAAGCTATTGGCCGGGCCGCAAGGGTGCCCGTGGCCTGGCGGTCGTTCAGCAACCTAGATAGGCCGCCTGGACAGCGGCATTCGAGCGGATGACCGCCGGAACACCCTCTGCGATCAGCGCCCCTTTGTCCATCACCAGGACCCGATCCGCCGTCCGAAACACGGCATCGGTATCATGTTCGGTGAACAGAACTGCGGTGTGCGTCTCTCGGGTCAACGCCAGCATCAGGTCCATGACCTTCCGCCGATCCGCCACCGTCATGCCTGCGGTGGGTTCATCCATCAGTAGCAGCCGCGGCTGGTTGGACAAGGCGAGTGCGAGTTCTAGCCGCTTGAGGTCGCCGTAGGCCAGAGTACCGCACGCTTGGTCTGCCAGAAGGCTCAGTCCAACCCGATCCAGCAGCGCGTCGGACTCGGTGGTAAACACGCCGGACGCGGAGCGAAAGAAGCGCCACATCGCGCGCTGCCGTGCGATCAGGGCGGTTCGCACGTTATCCCTAACCGTCAGGGATCCGAACGTAGCGGCTATCTGGAAGCCGCGGCCGACGCCGACGCGGCAGATCCGGTCCGGGCTCCATGATACGATGTTTGTCCCGTCGAGCAGGATGGCTCCTCGATCGGGACGGATCTGGCCATTCAGCATATTAAAGCAAGTGGACTTGCCAGCTCCGTTCGGACCGATCAGCGCGACGATTTCGCCGATTGCGACGTCGAAAGAGATGCCGGAGACCACCTTGTTGCCGCCGAACGCCTTTGTTAGATCGCGGACCGACAGTAACGTCATGATCGCGAGCGCCGCCAGCCGCCGGCGAGACCGTCGGGGAAGGTCAGCACGAGCGTGATGATCGTCAACCCAAGTGCCAGCCGCCACATCGAGATGGTCTGCAAGAGCAGATCGTAGAACCCGGTGTAGGCAAAAGCGCCGACGATCGGCCCGATGACAGTGTTGATGCCGCCCAGTAAAACCATCAACAGGACGTCAACTGACTTACCGACGCCGACGTAGGTTGGAAAGACGCTGCCGGTTGCGAATACAAACAGGCCGCCGGCCAATCCGGCTGCCGCGCCGGACACCGCAAAAGCTACCATGCGAAGCCGATCGGCTCGCAGCCCGACGGAGAGGGCGCGTGCTTCGGAGTCTCGAGCGGCGATCAGGACAAGCCCGAACGGTGATCGAGCTACCCGCTGAAGTAGCCAAATCGAGACGACGGACAGGCTCAGCACCCACCAAAAGAACGGCACCGGTCCGGACGGCCAGACGCCAAGAATGCCGTCGTCGCCGCCGGTCACCCGGGTCCATTGGGTTGCCGTGGCCCAGACAATCTGAGCGAACGCCAAGGTCAACATGGCCAGATATACGCCGGCCAGGCGCACAACGAACCAGCCGAACGCGACGGCCAGAAGGCCGGCGATCAGCGGGGCGGCGACCAAAGCCAGCGGCATCGGCGCCCCCAGCGTCCGGACCATCAAGGCCGAGCCATAGGCGCCCAGGCCAAACCAAGCGGCGTGCCCGAAACTGATCATGCCGCCGGGACCCATTATCAAATGAAGGCTGCTGGCGAAAGCCGCCGCGATCAGGATTTCCGTCAATACCGAAAGCCAGTATGGCGGCAGCCAAAACGGCGCGGTCGCGGCGAGGACAACGAGGCCCCAACCGAACAATTGGATGCGCGGCGATACCGGTCGCATCGGTTTTCCGGTAGCCGATACGGCGGATGGTATCGGGGCGTCACCCAGCAGTCCGCGCGGCCGGACGCTGAGTACTGCGGCCATGATAACGAATACCAGCACGAGCGTTGCGCCGGGTAGCAGAACGATACCGAAAGCCTGCAACTCCCCGATCATCAGGCTGGCCAGAAAGGCGCCGCTGATGCTGCCCATACCTCCCACCACCACGACGACGAATGCCTCAACGATGACGGCGAGGTCCATCTGCGTGTTCGCCGAGCTATCCGGAAGGATTAGCGCTCCGCCCAATCCCGCCAACCCGGCCCCGAGGGCGAAGACCGACGTGGACAAGATCCGATGGTTTATGCCGAGCGCGGCGGCGAGATCACGATTTTCCGTGCAAGCTCGGATCAGCATGCCGAATCGTGTGCGGTTTAGGAGAAGCAACAGCGCCGCCAGGACTGTCGGACCGATGGCGATAAGGATTAGGTCGTAAGCCGGGAAATGGTCGCCGAAGATGGTCACCGAACCACGCAGCCAGGGCGCCCGAGGCATGGGGAGGTCGTTCGGTCCCCAAACCAGCAGCGTAAGGTCCTGGATCACCAGCATCACGCCGAAGGTGGCCAGCAACTGGAACAGTTCGGGCGCCCGATACAGTCGGCGCAGCAGGGTCGTTTCGATGACCGCGCCAATGCAGGCCGTGGCCAATGCTGCGGCTAGAACACCGCCGACGAACCAGAGCGGGTCGTGCGGCAGGCGCGTCAGGATACTCCAGCCGATATAGGCGCCGAGCATGTACAAGCTGCCATGGGCGAAGTTAACGACGCGCGTGACGCCGAAGATAATCGTCAGCCCGGCGGACATCAGGAACAGCGATACCGATCCCGAGAGACCGGTCAGAAACTGGATCGCCAGGAAACTCATTGCGGGGATAGGCGCCAGGCATTACCCCGCGCTTGGCCGCAGTGCCTGAACCTCTTGATCGGACGGCAGGTAGGCGGCGCCGTTCGAATAATGCCAATCGACCATGATCCCCTTGCCGTCGCGCAGCGCAGTCTTGCCGACAAACGTCCCGAGCGTGCCCTGGTGATCGACCGCCCGATAGGACGCCGGACCGAACGGTGTTTCGAAGCTCACGCCGCTGAAGCCATCGATCAACTTGTCGGCGTCGAGTGCTCCGGCACGGCGGATGCCGGCGGCGATCGATTGGATCAGGCTGTAGCCGACGATCGAACCCATCCCGGGCACCGCGCTGAAGCGGGCCCTGTAGGCGGCGATAAATGCCGTGTTGGCAGGCGTGGTGACCTGTGCCTGCGGATAGCCGGTGACGATCCAACCCTCCGGGGTCTCATCCCCGAGCGGTTCCAGATACTCCGGCTCTCCGGTCAGCACGGAGACGACCGACCGGTTCTCGAACAATCCGCGGGTGTTGCCCTGGCGGACGAAGTTCGTCAGGTCCGGGCCAAAGGTAACATTCAGGATGGCGTCCGGCTTGGGCTCCGCCAGAGCTGCCGCCGTCGCGCCGGCGTCGATCTTGCCCAAGCCCGGCCATTGCTCGCCGACGAATGTGACATCGGGCCGCTTCGCCGACAGCAGCGCCTTGAACCACTTCACCGTGGAAAGCCCGTATTCGTAGTTCGGCGCGACGCTGACCCAGCGCTTTGCCGGCAGCTTCGCGGCTTCCTCCACCAGCATGGCGGCCTGCATGTAGGTTGAGGGGCGGAGCCGGAAACAATACCGATTGCCCTTCTGCCAGACCAGCGCGTCGGACAGCGGCTCGCCGGCGATGTATAGCCGCTTGCGTTGCTGCGCGAAGTCCGAGAGGGCGAGGCCGACATTGGACAGATAGCCGCCGGCCAGAATGTCGACCTTCTGCTCGTCCAGCAATTCGCCCGCCAGCCTGACCGCGTCCTGGGGCTTGCCGGTATCGTCCCGGCTGATCACTTCCAGCTTGCGGCCGAGGATGCCGCCGCTTGCGTTGATCTGCTCCGTCGCAAGCTGCCAGCCGTTGCGGTAGGGCAGGGTGAAGGATGGGATCGCGGAATAGGAATTGATCTCGCCGATGCGTATCGGCGCCGGTTGCGCCCGTCCTGCGGCTGGCGCGGCGAGCGCCGCGGCGGTTCCCAAAACGGTTCGGCGTGTCAGCATTTGCGCGTTCCTGGTCGTGGAGTGACGGCGCAGTGCTTATGGGTGCGGACCGTTTCGCGCAAGCCGCCGGGTTAGGCGCCTGCTCAGACGACCCGGCCGGTTTCCGGCTCCATCAGATGCATCTGGTTCAGGTCCGCGGTGAGCGGCAGGATTTCGTTCGGTTCGGCGTGAGTCGCCGGATCGACCCGCGCGCACACCGGCACGCCATCGACGAAGAAATGCACCATCGTCTCCATGCCCATCGGCTCCACCACGTCCACCGGCAATTCCACCCGGGTCCATCCGGGCTTGGCCTGCTCATGGTATTCGAACAAGTGTTCCGGCCGCAGGCCGAGGATCATGCTTCGGTCCTTGAACTTGCCGTAGCGATCCATCCGAGCCGGCGGGATTGGCAGCGTGATCGAGTCGGTCACCCGGACCGCAAGGCCGCCATTGGTCCCGTCCTGGACGCGGCACGGCAGGAAGTTCATAGCGGGAGACCCGATGAACCCGGCGACGAAGCGCGTGGCGGGATGATGATACAGCTCCTGCGGTGCCCCCACCTGCTCAATGTTGCCGCCGTTCATCACCACCACCCGATCGGCCAATGTCATGGCTTCGATCTGATCATGCGTCACGTAAACGGTTGTCGTGCGAACCGTCTGGTGAACCTTCTTGATCTCGGTGCGCATCTGCACGCGCAGCTTCGCATCCAGATTGGACAGCGGCTCATCGAACAGAAACACCTTCGGATTGCGCACGATCGCCCGGCCCATCGCCACGCGCTGACGCTGGCCGCCGGACAACGCGCGCGGCTTGCGGTCGAGCAATGGCGTAATATCCAAAATGCGAGCCGCCTCATCCACGCGGCGCGAAATCTCCTGCTTGGGGAATTTGCGCAGCTTCAGGCCGAACGCCATGTTATCGAAGACGCTCATGTGCGGATACAGCGCGTAGTTCTGAAACACCATCGCAATGTCGCGGTCGCGCGGCGGTACGTCGTTGACGACGTCGCCGTCGATCCAGATTTCGCCGGAGGTGACCTCCTCTAGCCCTGCGATCATGCGCAAGGTCGTTGACTTGCCGCATCCCGAGGGTCCGACCAGAACGACGAATTCATGATCGGAGATGTCCAGGTCGATGCCTTTGACCGCCTGGACCCCTGCGTCATATTCCTTGACGACTTTGCGGCACGACACTTCAGCCATGGTTGTTCCGTTCCTCGTTGCTCAGATCAGCCCTTGGTCGCGCCAGCGGTCAGGCCCGCCACGTAGTAGTCCATAAGGAATGCATAGATTACGATTGGCGGGAGAGAGGCCAGCAGGCAGGCCGCCATGATCTTGCCCCACTGGAACACGTCGCCTCGGATCAGGTCGGAGATGATCCCGACCGTCAAGACCATTTGGTTCGACGTGTACAGGTATGCGAGCGGATAGAGGAAGGCGCCCCAGGACACCGTGAATGCAAAGATCGTTGCCGCGATGATGCCGGGCATTGCCACGGGGATGAAGATTTTCCACAGCATCTGCAAATATCCGGCGCCGTCGATCAAAGCAGCCTCATCCAGCTCTTTTGGAATGGAACTGAAATAGCCGATCATGATCCAGGTGCAGAATGGAACGGCGAGTGTCGGATAGAGCAGGACCAGGCACCAGAAGTTGTTGATCAAACCGAGTTGGCCGATGATCTGAAACAACGGGATGAAGAGCAGCGAAGGCGGAACCAGGTAGGTCAGGAACACGCCTGTCGAAAGCGTCTGGCTGCCCCAGAAGCCCATACGAGACAGGCTGAACGCCGCCAGCACGGATATCACCATGGAAACGGCCACGGTCAGGATGGTGACGATGATCGAGTTCAGATAGTACCGCTGGAAGTTCGGATACGTAATCAGATACCAGAAATTCTCCAAGGTCGGGTGGCGCACCAGCCAGGGGCTGCCGGTCTGCGCCGAAATCTCCGCCGACGACTTCAGGCTGGTCATAAGGGTGTAGAAAGGCGGCACCAGGAACATCACCACGAACACGCTAAGGGCGATATAACTGCCCCACAATGCCCACATCCGGCTCCGGTGCAGACTATGCTTTCGCTGAGCGGCAACCGCGATGCGGCGTTCGGCGACTGTCGTGCTCATGCCGCGATCTCCTTCGTGCGCCTGGTCACGCCGCGCAGCACGAAGAAGGCCGCAAATGCGAGGATCGGGAACATGAACAGGCTATCGGCCGCGCCGAGCGGAATGTCGCCCGACTGAATGCCGATTTGGAAGGCGTAGGTAGCGAAGACGTGAGTCATATCCTGCGGGCCGCCGGCCGTCAGGATACGGACGATATCGAAGTCGGCAAACGTTACGATCAGGCTGAACAACACAGTGATCGCGATGATGTTGCGCATCATCGGCAGCGTTACGAAAAACAGCTTCTGGATCGTGTTGGCGCCATCGATCGCGGCAGCCTCATACAACTGCTCCGGGACGGATTTGAGTGCCGCGAGATACATGATCATGAAGAATGGCGTGCCGTACCAAACATTGACGGCGATCGTGCAGAATCGCGCGGTCCAACCGACTCCGAGCCAGGGGACATTGTCGATGCCGAACTGGTTCAGCACCCAGTTGAATGCCGAGTAGGACGGGTCGAACATCCACCACCATGTCAGTGTGGACAGCGCCAGGGGAATCACCCACGGCACCAGCAGCAGGCCGCGCCAGATCCGCTGGTTCTTGCCGGGGATGTTGTGCATCAGATGGGCCAGGATGAAGCCGATCACGGCTTTCAGGACGACGGAGGTGACGGCGAACAGGCAGCTTTGGAAGATAACAAGCTGGAACGTGTGACGCTTGAGCAGGAACTGGAAATTGCCCAGACCCACGAACGCCGTCATCTTTTTGTTCAGCATGCTGAGGTAGATCGCGTAGAACGCGGGATAGATCACGAACGCAGCGATCAGCAGTATCAAGGGCAGGCACAGAAAAAACCCGGTCGTCGATCGCCGCTGGGCAAATCGCTGCATGGTGTTTCTTCGCGCCCTGACCTGTCCGGGAGCGATAACATCGATCGGAACACTGGTGCCATCTGCCATTCGTTGAATCTCCCGGGGAACCATCCTGAATCAGGGCGAGCCGGTCTCCGCCGGCTGTTGCCCTGAACAGTTTATCGAGCGAAGCCCTCCAATTCATCCGACGCCCAGGAAATGACCTGGTCGATCGATTGGCCGCTTTTGAGTTTCGCGAGCATCGTCGGCATGGTGCCGCGATTGTAAATCTGGACAGCGATTTCGGGCGGTGCCGGCATCGCGGCGATATGCGCCGACGCCTTGTGGAACGGGCGGATCGGGTAGTTGTAGACCGTGCCCTTCGGTGGCTCGACCTCCGACCAGATCTTGAAATCGAGCATGGTGGTAAACGGCGGCACGTCGTAGCCGCTGACCTCGGTGCAACGCTGCTCGACGGGCTCGCGCTGCATCAGGGCCTCGATCAACTCCTTGCCGGCGGTCTTGTTTTGGCTGAACGACCAGACACCCCAGAAATACGGCAGGTAGGGCAGGAAGCGGCCCTCCGGACCGGTCGGCGCCGGGAATGTCCAGCAGTCCGCCGCGACTTGGGGCGCGTCGCGCTTGGCGACGGCCCAGGCCGATGGCGGGTTCCAGATCAGGGCGCTTTTGCCGGAGATCAAAGCGCGATTGTTAGACGCATCGTCGTAGCTGACGGCATCGTCAGGCAGCACTTTCACCAGCTTCTGCGCGTATTCAAGAACGGCCCGGACCTTGTCCGACTTCACTGTGACGTTACCGTCCTTGTCCACCAGTTCGGCGCCGTGGGCCCGGAACAGGGTGCCGGCGAAGTCAACGGAATCCGATGTCTGGCCGAGGCCGATGGCGAACGGAATGCCGGCCTTGGCACATGCTTCCGCCGCTTTGTAATGGGCATCCCAGGTCCAGGCATCGGAGGCCGCGGTGTGCTCAGCCCGGGCGGGATACATGCTCACGACATCAAGGCCGGCCTTTTCCTTTAAAACGCTGATCCGGCCGCAAGGGCCCTTATACTGTGTGCCGGAGCTTGTGGGCACCGCCAACCATTTGCCGTTGACTTTTGCCAAATACTCGCAGACCTGATTGACCTGCCCATATTTATCCATCAGCCGCTTCATCACATCATCGATCGGCTCGATCAGGTCTGCATTGTTGTGAACCTCCCAGGTCGGAAAGGTCTGGACGTCATGCCCGGTCCTGGCCTGATGTTCGGCTGCTATGGTCAGGATGTTCTTCTGGCCATTTGACGTGATGAAATCGGCCTGCACTTCGACGTGGTTTTTCGCTGCCCAGGCGTCCACCTGCTTTTGCATCGCAGCGTTGCCCGCGGGCACCCAGTGGTCCCAAAACGCGATGGACAACTTGCCGGCTGCCCGGCCGGAGCGAATATGCACCAAAGGCAGCGCGGCAGACGCGGCGGTGACCTTGAGTGCGCGTCTACGTGTCATCTTGCCAACAGCTTGCGGTTCAGGCGCGGTCACGGGACGTCCTTTCTGGAATTCCATCGTTATTGGGGCGGCCGCATGCAGCGTACGGCGGGGTCAGCCGGATGTATGGACAAACATCCTTGCAACCGCGCGAAGCATGCGTCGCGCGGTGCAGAAATCGAGTGGCGTGAGGCGATCCTGAACCGGCGCGAAGCCGCATCCATACACGTATCTCCCTGCCGCGCCGGGTTGGTCCCGGTGCACTCGTGTTATTCTCTGCCGTGTCATCCGGTTTGCGCGACCTGTCAAGCCGCTCGCCCGGGCGTTCAAGGCAGAATGGTGACGCTAACCTTTGCCGCGGCGGGATGCAACGCTAACGCACGATCCCTTCCATCTCTGGCGGCGGATGCCGCTACGACGCGGCGTAAACGATGAAAGCCAAGACGGCTGCGATATAGAGTCCGGCAATGGCTAGCCGCAGCATCCGGCCGCGGCTCCGCAGCAGGCCTGCCGCCAGGAACGCGGCCATCGTCGCGCCACTCAGAATACTGGCGGTTTGGAGTTGTGCGGGCGTCGCCTGATCCAAAAGCATGATCTCTGATCCCATTGCCCGGAATGGGCCGCGGCGCCGCATTGTGGGTCATTGTCCGTGAAGCTTTCCAGTCATTTCGTAATCGAGTACAGACCGCAGGACACAGGCCATCGACGCGCGGCTTCAACTTGCCGCACCGGATACGCAAATGAGCCGCACACCACCCGCCCGCCCCGTTCGGATTGCCGCGAACCGGCCCTGGCGGTAGCGTGCGGCCAACAGAAGGACTTAGGCTGATGACCCTGAAACTCGGCTACAAGGCGTCGGCGGAGCAGTTTGCTCCCCGGCAGCTTTTGGACTTCTCCGTGGCGGCGGAGCAGGCGGGGTTCGACTCCGTGTTCGTCAGCGACCATTTCCAGCCATGGAAGCATACCGACGGTCATGCGCCATCTGCCCTGGCGTGGCTGGGGGCGCTCGGCGCCAGCACCCACCGCATCGTCATGGGCACCAGCGTGCTGACGCCGACGTTCCGCTACCATCCGTCCGTCGTGGCGCAGGTGTTCGGCACGCTCGGCTCGCTGTTTCCCGGGCGTGTGATTCTTGGCGTCGGCACCGGCGAAGGCTTGAACGAGGTGCCTTCCACCGGCATGGTATGGCCGGAGATGAAGGAACGCTTCGCGCGGCTGCGGGAGGCGATCAGCCTGATCCGCAAGCTGTGGGCAGAGGATCATGTTACGTTTACAGGTGAGTACTATAGCACTCAGAATGCCACCATTTATGACAAGCCCGGCGCGTTTCTGCCGATATATGTAGCTGGCGCGGGACCTCAGATCGCCAAATATGCCGGACGAATGGCGGATGGGTTCATCTGCACCAGCGGCAAGGCGCGGGAGCTTTATACCGAGACGCTGCTGCCGAACGTCGCCGAGGGGCTGGCGCTGTCCGCCAGGCCAAAGCCGGACTTCGACCGGATGATCGAGATGAAGGTGTCGTTCGACACCGACAAGCAGCGCGCGCTGGAGGATACCCGCGTCTGGGCGGCGCTGGCGCTGACCCCGGAGGAGAAGACCACGGTGCATGATCCGAGGGAGATGGAGCGCCTCGCCGATGCCCTGCCGATTGAGCGCGCAGCAAGCCGGTGGATCGTGTCGTCCGATCCGGATGAACATATCGAGACGATCAAGCCTTACATCGATATGGGCTTCCGTCATCTGGTGTTTCACGCGCCCGGCAACGACCAGGCCCGGTTCCTGAAGATCTACGGCGAATTGGTACTGCCGAAGTTGCGCGCCCGTTTCAGGTAAAATGGCGGACGACCGGGTCCGTGCGATGACCGCTCGACTGGAACTGTTTGCGATCCCCGGCCTGCCGATGGTGCAGCCCGGAGACGATCTGCCGGCGCTGATCCTGAGCGGTCTGGACCGTGCCGGCCACGTCCTGCACGACCGCGACGTGGTGGTGATCGCGCAGAAGATCGTTTCCAAGGCCGAGGGCCGCAGTGTCGACCTCGCAGATGTCGTCCCGTCCGGAGCCGCTCGGACCCTGGCCGCGGAGATCGGCAAAGACCCGAGGATCGTCGAGGTCGTGCTTTCGGAGTCGAAGAAAGTCGTCCGCAGCCGCCCCAACCTGATGATCATGCAGCACCGGCTGGGGTTCGTGATGGCCAACGCCGGAGTCGATCAGTCCAACGTTGCCGAACCCGACGGGCGGCACCGCGCGCTGCTGCTGCCGCTTGACCCTGATGGGTCAGCCGAGGCGATCCGCTCCCGGCTGGCCGTGCGCGCGGATGTGGCCGTGGTTATCAGCGACAGCTTCGGCCGCCCGTGGCGGCGCGGCACCGCCGGGGTGGCCATCGGCGCAGCCGGTATCCCCTCGGTCATCGACCTGCGCGGGCAGCCCGACCTGTTCGGCCGTAAACTGGAAGTCAGCATCATCGGTTTCGCGGACGAGATTGCGGCAGCCGCTTCGTTGTTGCAGGGTCAGGCCGCGGAAGCGCAACCTGTCGTCGTCGTGCGCGGCCTGACGTGGCAGGCCCCGAATGTGCCGGTGGCGGACGTCATCCGTCCGCCTGAGGAGGATCTTTTTCAGTGATTATCGCTTTGTCCGGCGGAGTGGGGGGCGCGAAACTTGCCCTCGGTCTGTCGCGCATCATGCCGCCCGAGAACCTGCTGGTCGTCGTCAACACCGGCGACGATTTTGAGCACCTTGGCCTGTCCATCTCCCCCGATATCGACACGGTCGTCTATACGCTCGCCGGACTGGCCAACCGGGAGGTCGGCTGGGGCCGCCACGACGAGACCTGGTCGTTCATGCAGACGATGGAGGCCCTGGGTGGCGAAACCTGGTTCCGCCTCGGCGACCGCGACGTGGCGCTGCATGTCGAGCGGACGCGGCGGCTCAGGCGCGGGGAAACCCTCTCGGCAGTGACAGCCGATATCTGCTGGCGCCTGGGCGTTGGGCCTCGGGTTGTGCCGATGACGGACGATCCGGTGCGGACACGGCTGCTGACGGAACTCGGGTGGCTGGATTTTCAGGAATACTTCGTCCGGAGGCGTTGCGAACCGGTTGTGAGCGAACTGCAGTTCCAGGGCGCCGCCGACGCCACGCCACACCCGGAGTTCATCGCCGCCCTGGCGGACGAATCGCTGGAGGCGGTGGTGATCTGTCCATCCAACCCGTTCATCAGCGTCGAGCCGATACTGGCGGTCCCGGGCGTGCGGGAGGCGTTGATGGCGTGCAAGGCGCCGATCATCGCGGTGTCGCCGATCATCGCCGGAAGGGCGGTGAAGGGACCGACGGCGAAGATGATGACGGAATTGGGGCTGGACCCCTCGGCTGGCACGGTGGCGCAACGCTATGCCGCTCTGCTCGATGGCTATGTGATCGACCATGCCGACATGTCGGAGGTAGTCTCGATCGATGCCCGGGTGACCCTGGCGCAGACGCTAATGACGACGATGGAGGACCGGGAGGCGCTGGCCCGGATCGTCGTTGAGGCTGCGTCGACACTGCGGCGGCGAGAAATGCACGGTTTGCGGCATCGCGGCGTACGATGATCGACGTTTGGGCGGCGGTCCCGGTGAAGGCGTTTACCGGGGCGAAGTCTCGCACGGGATCGGTGCTGACACCGCTGCAGCGTGAGGTGCTGGCGGCGACGATGCTGGAGGACGTGCTGGCCGCTCTGGCGGGGGCTAAGCGTCTGGCAGGGATCATGGTCAATACGATCGATCCGGTGGCTGCCGCGCTGGCCGAGCGATATGGCGCCCGCGTGGTGAGCGAGGGCGCGCTGGATGGGCATACCGGGGCGGTGAACGGAATGGGCCGGGTGCTGATGACCGAAGGGAAGGGTGCGTTGCTGACAGTGCCGGGCGATATTCCGCGGGTGACCTCGTCGGAAATCGATGCAGTGGTTTCGTCGTGTCTCCCGCCGCCGTCGTTCACGATCGTGCCGGCGCACGACGAGCTCGGATCAAACGCGGTGTTGTGCGCTCCGCCGTTTTCAGTGCCGCTGCGGTTTGGCGATGACAGTTACTTCCCGCATTTGATGGCGGCTCGGGCGCAAGGAATCGAGCCGACGATCGTGCGGCTGCCGGGGATCGGGCTGGATATCGATCATCCGGCGGATTTGCGAGCGTTCATGGCCGCAAAGCCGCGGATGCCAACGCGGACGGTGGCGCTGCTGGAGCGGTTCGGGTTTTAAACCTTCATCACATCAGTTCGGCCAAATGCAAGGCATGGCCGAAGCGGCGCGACGCTTCCTTGGGGTCGCCGTATTTGCGGTGCATGGCCGTGTGGTATGCAGCGGCGAGTAGTAGTTTGTCGCGATCCGGCTGCCGGTTGGTTTCGAAATCCATCAGCATGCACTGGGCGATTTCCTGGTTGTGCGGATCGTTGCCGAGCTTGCACGCCGCGAGCGCGATCCGTTGCATCAGGTGGTCGCGTTCAGCGACGTTGTTGCAATAGGCTTGGGTCCAGCCGATGGCTTCGTCGCCGTTCAGGGCGCAAATCGACGCCTCCACGCGGTCCAGAAGCTGGCGCTCACTTAGCGAGGCGGCGCCCGACGGAACCTGTAGCGAAACGGGATGGACCTCACCGATACCCTGCTGGTGGCAGGCGACGCGTTTGGCGAACATCGCCGCGACATAGAGCAGGCGCAGCCGGCGCGGATGATCGAACGTGTCGTAAAACCAGGCGAGCGTGTTTTGATACTCGTAGCAATGATGCGGCATATTGAATGCGGTCGGGTCGCGGGTTTCCAGGACGATCTGCGCCGCGGCAATCTGGATGACATCGAGAATACGACGCGGGTCCTTGCCGGATTTCAGCAACTTCGTCACCGCCTCCAGGGTTTCGACTTCACCCTTTATCAGTATAGCAGTATTGAGATCGGCTGCCTCCTGCGGGTTCACATCTCCGTTGTTTCGAAGCATCGACAGCTCGGCCTCGCTGACGCCGCCATAGGGAATGGCCTGCAGCGCTTGGCCCTCGATCATCATCTTGATATAGTTGCAGGCGACTTCGTAGGTGGAATACCAGCGCGGTCCGACCGCGATGTCCAGTGCTCCGGCATAAATTACGTTATGCGCGTGGTTCCAGCCGAGGGCATTGCCGAGTTCGACGGTCGATCGGGCGCGATAGGCTTTGTGGCCTGTGGTATATGAACGGTTATGCAACAGACGATCCTGGACGTCGATCAGGCCGGCGAAGCAGAGTTCGCCGAGGACGTCGTTACGCTCGACGGGATTTTCCATCAGGCCGAGGAACAGGCGGTAGGCGTCGATCACGTTGCCTCGATGCACGTGGGTCATCCAGGTGTTCAGGCGCTCCGCAAGCGGCCCGATTTGTAGCAGCGGGTGCTGGTCCGGCCAATAGACGACCGGGGGCGGGGGCGCCTCGACGGTGCTGCTGTCGCCGCGGTGGCGGGTGTAATGTCCCGGCGCCTTGTTGATCTTTTGGTTCCAGATATCGAGGCCGGTAGGAATATACCAAATGGTCTGGGCCATCGGCAGCATCGCCAGATGCGGCGGCAGCATACGGTTCAGGTTGATCGTCGCGCGGGCGCTGAGCAGGCAATGGTCGTTGTTGACGAAATTCGGGTAACCGTCATCGATGCGTTCATGATACGGAACGTGGGTGTACGGAGCGTGGATGCGCACGCCTTCAGCGACGATTTCGTTCAGCGGCCGGTTGGCACGGACCAGTTCGTAGAAGACATCGCTTGCGCCTTTCTGGTCCCGCATCAGGCAGCGATCCTCGAGCCTCTCGTAAAGGCCGCGGACGACGCTGCATTTGCGCTCGGGGTCGCTGGTCGCATCCATGCTGGTTTCCTCCCGCCGTTGGTCGATCCTATGCACGGGATGGAGGCGGCGACAACCTTCGGGGCCGATTGGGCGTGGCGTTGTCCTGGCCCACGGTGTACCGGAACACGGCGGCGGGTACGCGCCCGGGCAGCGCGCACCCTGTTCCACCAGGCGAACATCAATGACGCATGATGACCACCTCCAGGTATTCGCTTGGCACCACCATGGTGTTGTCGCCCGACCGGTTGAACCGAGTAATCGGCTTGGTCAGATCCTGCTCGAGCCACGCCTGCGCCGGCTCCGAAAGGGCCGCAAAGGCCTTTCAACACCGGCCCGTAGTATGTCTTGAAGATCTCCCGTCGCAACAGACGCGCCAAGGTGCACGAACAAGTCCGCCAGCCGAGGCTCCGTTCCCCAGAGTGCCGGCGATTTGGCACCGACCGGCGGCGGGACATGCTGTCCGATCGTCTTGAACAACTGGCCGATGAATCCGTCCGGCGTCCAGTTGGCGAGGCCGATCTTGCCGCCGGGTTTGCAGACTCGCAGCAGTTCGGCGGCGGCGCGGTCCCGGTCCGGGGTAAACATCACCTCGAATGTGGACATCACGATCTCGAAGGACTCATCGGAGAACGCCAATGCCTCGGCGTCAGCCGCACGGAACGCAATGCTCAGCCGATCGGCCGCGGCGCGCTCGAGAGCGCGGCCAAGCAGTGCGGGAACTTAACCGGTGGCGGACACATCGCACCAGCGCCGCGCGGCTGCCAACGCGCGTTTCCGTTTCCGCCGCGCTGCCGTCTTATCGTATCGACGATTTCCTGCCGGCGATGCCATTCTCTCCGGACGGCGAGAAATTGTTTCGTGAAGCCGAGAAGTGAATCGGTTTGCGGTGACTTCAAGCCGGACTGGCACGATCCGAGATCGCCGACCGCACGGCCGCCAGTGCCTCATCCGCCTTCTCTCCATCCGGTCCGCCCGCCTGGGCGAGGTCGGGCCGACCACCGCCACCTTTGCCGCCTACGGCCGCCGACGCCGCTCGCACCAGATCCACGGCGCTGATCCGACCTGTCAGGTCCGCCGACACTGCGACCACGATCGAGGCCTTGCCCTCTGCCGTCGATACAAGCGCCACGACGCCCGACTCCTGCTGCTTGCCGATGGCGTCGGCCAAGCCCTTGAGGTCCTTCGCTGGCACCTCGCCCAAATTCCGCGCCGTCAGCGTGATCCCGCCGATATCCTCGGCCGTCGCCGCTCCGCCGCCGGTGGCGACTTTTTTCTGCAACTCCGCCACCTGGGCCTGGAGCTTGCGGCGATCGTCGAGCAGCGCGGCGATCCGGTCGGGCACCTCGGCCGGAGCCGCCCGCAGCGCGCCCGCCGCGTCGTTCAGACGCGCCTGGATCTCGGCCACCGCGGACTCCGCCGAGGCGCCTGTCACAGCCTCGATGCGCCGCACCCCGGCGGCGACCGCTGCTTCGCCCACGATGCGGAAATAGCCGATGTCGCCCGTCCGCCGCACATGCGTGCCACCGCACAGTTCGATCGACCAGGCCGGCTTGTTGCCGTCCGGCTCGCCCATCGCGACCACGCGCACTTCGTCGCCGTATTTCTCGCCGAACAGTGCCATGGCGCCGTGCTCCACCGCGGCCTCCGGCGTCATCAGCCTTGTGGTGACCTCGGAGTTCTCGCGAATGCGGGCGTTCACCTCCGCCTCCACCCAGTGCAATTCATCTGCGGTTATCGGACGCGGCTGGGAGACGTCGAAGCGCAGCCGATCGGGGGCGTTGAGGCTGCCCTTTTGCTGCACATGAGTGCCGAGTTTGCGGCGCAGCGCCTCGTGCAGCAGGTGGGTGGCGGAGTGGTGCGCACGGATCGCGCCGCGGCGTGCGTGATCGACCGTGGCGACAACCGGGATGCCGGGCTTCGCCACGCCGGACTCGACGCGGCCGAGGTGGACGAACAGGTCGCCCAGCTTCTTCTGCGTGTCGGTCACCTTGATGACCAGGCCGTCCGGCCCGGAGATCACGCCCGTGTCGCCGACCTGGCCGCCGCTTTCGCCGTAGAACGGGGTCTGGTTCAATACGACAGCTACGTCAGTCTCGGCCGCGGCCGAGTCGGCCAGGGCGCCGCCTACTACGACGGCCAGGATTTCACCCTCGGCGCTTTCCGTGCCGTAGCCAAGGAACTCCGACGCGCCGGCCTTTTCCTTGATCTCGAACCACACCTTCTCGGTGGCGGCGTCGCCGGAGCCGGCCCAGGCGGCGCGGGCGCGGGTGCGCTGCTCCTGCATCGACGCCTCGAACCCGGCCATGTCCACCGTGCGGCCTTGCTCGCGCAGCGCATCCTGGGTCAGGTCGATCGGGAAGCCGTAGGTGTCATAGAGCTTGAATGCGACCGGGCCTGGCAGGGCCTCGCGATCGCCCAGCCGGCTGGTTTCGTCGGCCAGCAGGTTCAGGCCGCGTTCCAGCAGCACCTTGAAGCGGGTCTCCTCCAGCAGCAGCGTCTCCTCGATCAGCGTCTCAGCGCGGCCGAGTTCGGGATATGCGGCGCCCATTTGGCGGATCAGCGCCGGCACCAGGCGGTGCATCAGCGGCTCCCTGGCACCCAGCATGGTGGCGTGGCGCATCGCGCGGCGCATGATGCGGCGCAGGACGTAGCCGCGGCCTTCGTTCGACGGCAGCACCCCGTCCGCCATCAGGAACGAGCAACTCCGCAGATGATCGGCGATCACCCGATGGCTGGTCTTAAGCGGGCCGTCCGGGTCCTGGCCGGTGGCCTCGGCGCTGGCGAGGATGATCGCGCGGAAGATATCGATGTCGTAGTTGTCGTGCTTGCCCTGCAAGATTGCGGCGATGCGCTCCAGGCCCATGCCGGTGTCGATCGACGGATGCGGCAGCTCCACGCGGGTACCGGGCGGCCCTTCCTCGTACTGCATGAACACGAGGTTCCAGATCTCGATGAACCGGTCGCCGTCCTCACCGGGACTGCCGGGCGGGCCGCCCGGAATGTGGTCGCCGTGGTCGTAGAAGATCTCGCTGCATGGGCCGCAGGGGCCGGTATCGCCCATGCGCCAGAAATTGTCGGAGGTCGGGATGCGGATGATCCGGTCTTCCGGCAGGCCCGCGACCTTCTTCCAGATCGCGGCGGCATCGTCGTCCTCGGCGTAGACGGTGACCAGCAGACGGTCCTTCGGCAGGCCGTAGTCCTTGGTCACCAGGTCCCAGGCGTAGGGGATGGCGAGGTCCTTGAAATAGTCGCCGAAGCTGAAATTCCCCAGCATTTCGAAGAAGGTATGGTGGCGCGCGGTGTAGCCGACGTTATCGAGGTCGTTGTGCTTGCCGCCGGCGCGAACGCATTTTTGCGACGTGGTGGCGCGGACGTAGGGGCGCTTCTCCTGCCCGGTGAAGACATTCTTGAACTGCACCATCCCGGCGTTGGTGAACATCAGCGTCGGGTCGTTGCGCGGCACCAGCGGCGAGCTGGCCACCGGCGTGTGGCCGTGGCGGGCGAAGTAGTCCAGGAAGGCGGCGCGGATGTCGTTGCTGCTGGCCATGGGCGTCAGGTTTGTCCCGGAATGTCACGCAAGAGGGTTGCAGGTAGCGCATGGACGGCTGTCTGTCACGGGTGGTTGCTGCGAGCGGACTGAAACCCCGGCTTGCCGCAGGCATAGCGCGGGCAGGATGCCAATTTTGGGTCTCGATGGAATAGTGTCACGAGGCGCTGGAGTTGATCGCAAACTTGGTGTTTCGCTTCGGTCGCCGGCGCCTCCTGTCGATAGGGCGCCGTTCCGGCGGGGCCATCCGGCGCCGTCGCACGCGCTCTCTTCCGTGGCGGTCACTTTACACGCTCGCGAAAGGGTGCTGGCAGAAGGTGTTCGTTATGGAACGGGATGGCTTACCTCCCGTTTCACGGCCAAGCGAACGATGAAGGAGAACTCCCATGGCGTTCACCAATGACACACGCAACAAGCTCGACGACGCACAGGCCCAGATCGCCCGCCTCCGCGATCAGGTCGAGGCGCTGATGAAGGACCGGGTATCCCCCGCGGTGTCGGATTTTGCCGGCCGGGCGGAAACCGCCATGCATAGCGCATCCGGCGTGGTGCGGGACCAGGCGCAGGCCGTCTCCGGCCAGGTGAAGGAGCAGCCGCTGATTGCGCTGCTGATCGCCGCCACCGTCGGGTGGATCATCGGCCGTGTGATGCGCTGACCGATGCGCCCCGTTCGGCTTGCGCGGATTGCGGCGGAAGCCGAGGGCGTTCGTCTGCGCGGCCTGGCCACCCGGATCGCGACCCGGGTGGTCCTGGCCGTGGTGGCGCTGGTGTTCATCATCGGCGCTATCGCATTCGCGCACGTCGCAGCGTGGTATGAGATCCGCATTGCCCTGGACCAGACCTTTCTCGTCACCACCGGTATCATGGGCGGGGCGGACCTGCTCATCGCGTTCGTATTAGCGCTGCTGGCCAGCCGTTCACGCCCGAGCCGGGTGGAGCGCGAAGCACTCGATGTCCGCCGCAAGGCGATTGAGGGCATCTCCGGCACACTCAGCGTAACCCAGATGCTGATACCGGCATTGCGTCTGATGGCCAACATGCGGCGAACTGCACGCCGCCGCTGATCGCAGCGGTGTTCCGCCGAGGGCCGATGCACTCGACAGCGAGGCCTGCAGCCAGTACGAACGCCTATCGGCAGAGGGCGCCGCGTGTTGTCCATGCGCTCGCCGAGGGACGGGCGCAGGATGGCGGATAAATTCGATATCTGGCTTGCCGGTGTCCTGGACGCCGGGACTGATCCGGTTGCCGGGCTTCGGCAGGCCAGACTGCTCGATCCTTCACCGGATTATGGCGACATCGCGCGCACGACTGCCAGCCTGGTGGAGCGGACCGGACTTTTGGGACTCGCCAGTGTGTGGGGCGGCCCGCAACTCGCCGGCCGCCACTTCCTCGGCTTCGGCACGGAGGCGCAACGCGCCGAGTGGCGCGGCCGGGTGCTCGCCGTGGCGATTTCCGAGCCGAACGCCGGGGCGCATCCAAAGCTGCTGACCACGCGGGTTGACCCTGTCCCGGGCGGATTCCGTATTACCGGCCGGAAGGCGTGGGTGACCAATGGAGCGTCCGCCGACGCGATCATCGTCTTCGCCATTGCCGCGCACGAGGCAGGCCGCAAACGCTACAGCGCGTTCATCGTCCCGCGCGACTCCACCGGCCTGACGATTGCGGAAATGCCCGGCTTCCACGCGTTGCGTCCGTCGCGCCACTGCCAGATGACCCTGGACGGATGCGAGGTCACCGACAGCGCCATGCTCGGTGATCCGGGTTCAGCCTACGATCGCATGGCGATGCCGTTTCGCGATATTGAGGATGCCGTCGGCACCTTCGCCACCCTCGGCGCGCTGCGCCATGCCATCGGGCTGTTCGCCGGCACCCATGGTGAGGACCAGGCGGAAGCCTTGGGTGCGATCGCCGCGTTGACCGCCGTGTTCGCGGCGGCAGCCGAGACGGTGGTCGCCTCGCTGGATGCCGGCCAATTCGGCATCGGAGACGCGACGCTGGTGGGGCTGCGGGTGTTGGCAATCGACACCGTCTCCCGGCTGCGCGCGCTGCAACCGGCCACCGGGACGCGAAGCCACCGTCTCGCCGCCTTGATCGCGGATTTGGACGCAACATTGTCCGTTGCGCGGGGTCCACGACTGGCGCGGCAGCTTCACCTCGGCACAGTCGCGCTTCGCGGCGCGAAATTGCCGGCATGATCGTTTCGCGCTGCCACTGGGCCGAAACCGCCGATACCGTGATGCAGGCTTATCACGACACCGAATGGGGCGTACCTCACCATGACGATCGGGCTCTGTTCGAATTGTTGAGCCTTGAAGGTGCCCAGGCGGGATTGTCCTGGCGCACCGTCCTCAGCCGCCGGGATGCCTACCGAGCCGCCTATCACGGTTTTGATATTGGACGGGTCGCGGCCATGACGGACGCAGAACTGGAGGTTTTGCTGGCGGAGTCGCCGCTGATCCGCAACCGGTTGAAGATCTTCTCCGTCCGCGGCAATGCCCTGATTGCGCGGGACGTCGTTGCTCGGCACGGTAGCCTGGACCGCTATCTGTGGGCCTTCGTCGGAAACGCGCCGATTCGCAACGCCCGGACTGAGCGCAGTGAGGTGCCCGTGACGACGCCGGTTTCCGACGCCATGAGCAAGGCGCTGAAGAAAGCCGGCTTCCGTTTCGTCGGCTCGACCATCTGCTACGCGTTCATGCAGGCGACCGGGATGGTGGACGATCATCTGGTTACCTGCTTCCGGCATGCGGCGGAGACGCGTTGATGGAGCAGGCGCATCGGCCGGTGGAGATCACCGGCTTCCCGGAGCGTACTGCGTGCATTCGCCGGGCCGCCGCCCGGCTGTGCCTGCGGCTGGGTTGGGCGCCGCTGCACGAGGTCAGGCTGGCGAACGGGCGGCGCGCCGACATCCTGGCGTTGCAGCCGGGCGGCGGGTTCGTCTGCATCGAGGTGAAATCGGGCCTGCGCGACTACATGGCGGACGAGAAATGGACGGAATACCAGCCGTTCTGCGATCAGTTCTGCTTCGCCGTCGATACCGATTTCCCCCGCCAAATCCTCCCTCCTGAGATCGGCTTGATCGTCTGCGCCGGGCTGGAGGCGGATATGCTGCGCGAGCCGGTGCCGGTTCGTCTTCCGGCAGCCCGGCGCAAGGCCCTGCTGGAACGCTTTGCCTGGCTCGCCGCAGGACGACTGGCCGCCATGGAGGACCCGATGGGCGTGGCCGCCCTGGCGTTGGGCTTGAACGAGGACTGACCGCCTTACCGTGCAGCGGATGTCGATCCCGGCGGGGCACGCTCCGGCAACCAGACATCGGTCCAGCCCGATCCTCCGGCGTTCGGATTGTTGGTCCTGACCTCGGTCCTGCCTTGGGCTTTCCGTTGTATTACCGTAATAGGTGTGCTTGCGCGCATGATCTGGCAGCCTATGGGGCCGCCGACGGCTTCACCGCGATGGCGCGCGGCGAGACGGTCGAGGTCGTCCTCGGTGCGACACAGCACCGCGCCCGCTTCCAGCCGCGGCCAGGCTTGCAGGGGACCTTTAACCTCCGGTGGACCGGGCGGGGGCTTTTTGACCAGGAGACCGGGGGCTTCGAACTTCACATTGCTGTCGGTTGGGGGCTGTGCCATCGCACCGGCCGCGATCACCAGCACGCCAGCCACGGCGGACAGACTTCTTAACGGGGACATCATTTTCCTGGCGTTCGTTCCAAAGGCCGCGTCTATGCGTCGAACCGGGCTGCGGGGCAAGCTATTCCCGGTTGGCGGATAGCGGGAAAATTGGATGGCGAATAGCTGAGGGCCGCAGGATCCGGCCTCATGCGACGGCGGCGTGGAGCAGGCTGTCACAAGTGACGATCACTGCCGTCGAGCTCTGTCATGAAGCGGGACCGGTGATGCGCACTCGGCCGCCAAGGCAATCCTACGCGGCCATGCTGTTGCGACCCCGGACCGGCAGAATCGGCCGCTGTCCGTCGTGCGTTTCGGTACGAAAGCGGCATCGACGCAGGGGCGGCCAGCTTTTATGTATCGAGTTGTTAATATAATGCTGAACATGCAGGTTCTGGTCAAGAAATGGGCAGTGCCTCGGTTCGCATCCCCGCCGCGGTGATGGCAGCCGCCAAGCTGTCGCTCGACCAGCCCGTGGACATCCCCGAGAAAGGCGGGCGCGTGATCATCGAGCCGCTACTGGAACCGGCGTTTAGTCTCGAGGATCTGCTTGCGGCGGTCACCGATGAGAATATCCACGAAAAAGCCGACTTCGGCAGGCTGGCCAGCAATGCCGGCTTTGTTGCTCATGATCTTGGTGGCATACTACGTCTGGTCCGGCACCATCAACCGCGGCTTCCTGAGGCTTGGCATGAGTTTTTCGGCACGGGCTGAGGGCGCCGATATCCGGGTTCGCGATGTCTCGATCAGCGAGGACGAATTGTCGGTCGCGCTGACGGGCGCACGATCACCGTGCCCCTGGCCTGGTGTCCGAGGCTGGAAGCGGCGGCCGCGGCGCAGCGTGCTCACTGGGAGAGGACTGAGCACCGAACGTCTTCTACGGCCAGGCCAGAGGCGTGCGCTCGCCCACCATGCCGGGCGGCTACGCCTCGGCGGCCATCGATTTCCGGGCTACAGCTAGATCGCGCCGTGTGTAGGTTCATCCACAGCTCCGCGCCGGGGCCGAACCGGTGCGCCAGCAGCAGCGCCGTCTCTGCAGTGATGCCGCGTGATCCGTTGATGATGGACGAAATGCGGTCACCCGATCCGCGCCGAACGGGCGATCGTTCAAGACTACCGCGTGCGCATCCCATACCTGTCGCCAAAAAGTGCAAGGAAGTCGCGAGCTGCGTTAATCGCTTCGCTGGCTTCCTCAGGTGACGGCACAATCGTTTCGTCATAGCCGGCGGCGGTTCGCTCGTCCTTCACCTGGTTGAAGGCTTTCCCGGCGGCCCGCAGGGTGTCGTCCATGTCCTGGACCAGCAGTCGGAACTGCTGGATGACCGCATCGTGCCGCTTTGGCGCCTGGCCTCACGCTTGAAACAAGACCGCTCGGGCGGCGTGGAACATGGCGTAGTAGCTGGAGTGGATAACGGCCATCGGCGAGGCATCTGCATCTTGCGCCGATGCCTCCCGCAGATGCGCCTCGGCCTTCTGCCAGGATATTGCTGCCCGGCCGGGATCGGAGGTCACAGGATTTCCACGCCGTCGCGGAGGATGTCCTCGGCCGACTCCGGCGCCCGCCGCCCGTTGGGCTGAAAATAATCCGAGGGCAGCGGGATCGGCCGGATGTAGAAACCGCTCAAGATGTGGTCATAGGCGAGGTCGGAGAGAATGCGCCGGATGCGCTGGCGGTCCGAGAGATCGCGGACGACGACGGCGATATCGTAGTCGCTGCCGGCGTGTGCCTGGTTGCGGGCGCGGGAGCCGAACGGGATCATTCTCTCCATCCCTGGCAGCGAGCGCTGAACGTCGCGTCTGTAGGCCGCGAGGCGGGAGGCCGCCTGTTCGGGGAGGATTTCGGTTGCCGACCTCATGGCTTTGCCGGTTTGTGTCTCTGGCGCATGACCGGGGTGATAGCACGTACCGCCGGTGTATGTCGCGCGTCTCGCCGCGAACCTCGCATCGACGCCGCGCCGGCCGCCTTCTATGTATCAACATTGTCGATATGGAGACGCGGATGCAGGTTCTGGTCAAGAAATGGGGCAACAGCGCGTCGGTTCGCATCCCCGCCGCGGTGATGGAAGCGGCCAGGCTGTCGCTCGATCAGCCTGTGGACATCCGCGAGGAAGGCGGGCGGGTGATCATCGAGCCGATACGGGAACCGGCGTTTAGCCTGAATGACCTGCTTGCGGCGGTCACCGATGAGAATATCCATGCAGAATCCGATTTCGGCCCGCCGGTCGGCAAGGAACTGCTGTAGGTGGCTCGGGGTGGTTTTGTTCCGGATGCGGGCGATATCGTCTGGCTCGACTTCGATCCGCAGACCGGGCACGAACAGCCCGGGCGCCGGCCTGCCGTGGTGCTCAGCCCCGCGGCTTACAATGGCCGGATCGGCTTGGTGGTGTGTTGCCCAGTGACGACAAAGATCAAGGGGTATCCGTTCGAGGTGCCGCTGTCGGGGTTGCCGCCTGCCGTGGTGTTGGCCGATCAGGTGAAGAGCCTGGATTGGCGGATGCGCGGGGCGACCCGGAAAGGTGCGGCAACCCGGGGGGAGATGGCGGTTATCAGGGCGAAGATCCGGGCGCTGATTGGGACGTGACGGTGGGCGTTGGAATACCAGGAGGCATGGCAGGAGTTTTTCGGTTCAGGGCGGAGGCGCCGATATCCGGGTTCGCGATGTCTCGATCAGCGAGGACGAACTGTCGGTCGCGCTGATGGATGGGCGCACGATCACTGTGCCTCTGGCGTGGTATCCGAGGCTGGAAGCGGCGACCGCGGCACAGCGTGCTCACCGGGAGATGGCGGGTGCCGGCTATGGCATTCACTGGCCCGAACTGGATGAGGACCTGAGCACCGAAGGTCTTCTGGCCGGAGCGCGGGCACCGGCCGGTTCGGCCGGGTGGCGGTCACCGCGGTAGCGACCGCTCGGCAAGCGGTCATAGGCCACTCCGAGCGCGCCATCGGACGCCGTCCCACCTTGGCGAACACGGCTATTCCGAGCCTGCTCCTCGACCTGTCAAAATGATTGCCAGCCTGTAGCTACCACGCTAGTAACAAAAAAGGCACCCGCGAGGGTGCCTTTCACTTGGGAAGCCAGGAATCCGCCACCCGGAGGTGACTGCCGATTGTGCCCCGACTTTTCGCCGCCAGACTTGGGGTAGAAGGCTGCCGATGTCAAGGTTCTTGACGGATGCGGACGTCGCGGCCATCACAGTCTTGCTTTCTCCTGAGCGATTGGCGGCGCTCGTGACGTTGACGGGATCGACCCGCGTGGCCATCGAGCTACACCAGCAGACCCTGAACGTAGGCGCCAGCCTGATGAACGTCATTGCCAATGTGGAATTGGCGCTGCGCAATACTGTCTGCGAAAACCTGGCGGCGCATTTCGGCTCTCCCGGATGGCTGACCCATCCGCCCGCACCGTTTCAGTGGCGGGAGGCCGAGAGCGATAACGCCCGGAAAGCACTGGAGAGTGCCCGGCGGTCCGCATACTCGAACTTGACGCAGGCGGAGAAATCCGCCCTCGATGCGAGGGCTTTTCCGGTCGGCCGAGCGGCTGATACCTCCCATCTTCAGCGCGCGGCTCGGAGACGCCGTGAAATCAGTGTGCCGAACGGCAAGATCATCGCCGAGTTGACATTCTATTTCTGGAAACGGCTTTACAGCCCTGACTATGAGCACTCGCTCTGGCGCACGACGCTGAAGCGGACCTTTCCGAACAAGCGCGTGAAGCGGGCGGAGGTCGCGGACAAGCTGGAACACATCTATCAGGCGCGGAATCGGTTGGCCCATCATGAACCGGTCTTGCACAAGCGCTTCCACGACACGGTCGCCGCAATCCGGTTTCTGACCGAGAACATGGGGGTTTCGGCTCCGGCTTTGGATACCCCGCTGGCGAAGCTGATTGCCCCCGACCTGGACCGGGTGACGGAGCAGGCGCGGCAGCTTCATGATCGGCTAGGGTCTTTCCGATCGGTTTGAATTTTCGTGCCGCGCCGTCTTCACCCTCCCGGTCTGGGGTGTGGGGCGCCTTGATTGCGCATGTGTCACCAGATATATGACCGGGAATGCCAGGGAGGCAGGTTGTGGGCGGCTCACAGGAGGGCGCTATCCAAAATGATCGCACGCGCCTCGGCGATCGGGGCCTCGTTCGGTTTGACGTGCTTGGCCGGGAGGTTGACCGCGCGCTTATCTGCGCCCTCGCGCGCCGGCTGGCCGAGGAGGGGTCTGAGGCCTCGCGGCTGCGCGCGGCGGTAACCCGGTCGATCGGCGGCGAGCCGCCCCGGACGGGTGGCATTCTCGCGGCGCTTCGCCGCCCTCCGCTGATGGGCGCCGACCTCGATGTGCGGCGACCCGGCGGATAAGGGCGTCACGTTGAGATCTGATGCGTGTCTGCTTGACACGAGCATTATCGGTAAGGCAACAACCCCAGTGCCGTCCAAGACATTTCCGGCTCGGCGGTTGCGTCTTTCGTCAAGGAAGCTGGGGTCATGCGCCTAAAATCCGCAGTCAACCGCTTCGGCCTTGACCCTTGCGGATCGGAAGAGCAGTAAACCGACGCGCGGAAAAGCAACACAACTATTCCGCAGAAAAAAACAGAGTTATCCATCCGCTCTCGCAATCAGATCTTCACCGCTGACGATAACCTCGAACAGAGCGGTTGCTGGAGCGCCTGGTTCGCCTTGACGAAATTTGCCGACTTCGTTATGAAGCAGCCGCCAAGCAGCGGTGTAGGCACGAGCTCGCTTTCGCGGTTCTAGAAAAACGAGAAGGCTTACGCAAAGAGCGGATAGCCATGATATGGCATTGAGCAACATGGGCATGCCAAGTAATATTTGTGGTTGGTTTGCCACAGTTATCGATGATATTACTCCCGCAATACCAATCATATAATGTATGAGCCACCACGTTCTGCGGAAGCGATCCCAGGACTTGTAGATCCTTTCTACGTCCTGGGGGATTGGGTTGTCTTGTCTCATTAGTCGGATCCGTCACTCCCGGCGCTGTGTAAAACGACTCGGCAGCCGATGGCCACAGTGCGCCAGGGCTGCTAAACCTGATTACGATATTGGCATAAGTCCGTTCGGGAGTCCACCCGCCCGTCGGGCCAGATGCAATGACTGGCGCCGATGCGTCATTGTACCGCTAAGGCCAACAGCGAGGAATCTCGATCGTTCCCTTGAACCGCTTGTCCACCTTGTCCGGTCCCCCTACCCAACTGGAGAAATGCCGGTGGCGTATAGAGGAACCAAAGCCTCACCCCCTTCAAACATGCAGCCCTGGAGCCTCATGCCCCGTCCGAGCCACATACCCCGGCAGCGCTTGCCGATCACATCGCTCGTGAACCCGAACGCCCCCGCCAGCGAGCGCAACGGCCCCCGGCCGGGGTGCAGCCTGTGACTGGCCTTGACACAAACCACCGCGTTCCAGATATTCCAGTTACAACCACCACATCATCATCGAAGGCATATTCCATGGGCATGAACCTTATGGCCCGATACAGCATCCCCTCCGCCGATCGGCCCACGACGGCCCTGGGCGCGGAGGTGCTCAACGGCCGGACCCCAACCGACCACATCGAGGTGACCGTCACGCACGCGGACGGCACCCGTCAGGCCGTGGTCCTGTCACCGGCGGCGGCGGGGATCATCGGCGACCTGCTGGCAACCTTATCCGTCACGGACCAGGTAGCCGTCCTGGCCGACGACGCCGAGGTGTCGCCGGAAGACGCCGCCGCGATCCTCGGAATCTCCCGCCCGCTGGTGCGGCGCCGGATGGACTCGGGCAGGCTGCCGTTTCGCCGTGTCGGGTCGCACCGGCGCCTCAGGCTCTCGGACGTGCTGGAGCTTAAGCGCAACGAAGCGCCTGTGCGGCAGGCGTTGAACGAACTGCAAGCGGATACGGACGACCTGATAGCCCATGGCCTCTGACGGCACGCCGCCGGTCGTCCTGTACGACGCGAACGTCCTGTATCCCTTCCATCTGCGGAACCTGCTGGTGCAACTGGCGGTCAACGACATCGTCGAGCCGCGCTGGACCGACATGATCCACGACGAATGGATCCGAAATGTCGCGGCGACCGGGGCTGCCGACAGGGACCGTCTGTTGCGCACGCGCGACATCATGAAGCGGGTCCTGCCCGGCGCCGATGTCACCGGCTACGAACCCCTGATCGACACGGTGTCGCTGCCCGATCCGGGCGACCGTCACGTCCTCGCAGCGGCGATCGCGGGCGGGGCGGAAGCCATTCTCACGTTCAATGTCAGGCACTTTCCCGCACCGGCACTCGAACCGTTCGGTATTAGTTGCCGGGAGCCGGACGCGTTCTTGTGCGAACTTTACGATGGCGACCCGGAGGCGGTCCTGGCGGCGGCGGATGCAGCGCGGCTCAACCTTAGCCGGACAGCACCCGACCAAGTAACGTTCCTCGAGGCGGTTGTCCGGCAGAGGCTGCCGGATTTCGCGCAACGGCTGCGCCGCGGTTGGGCCGGCCGGTAGGGGCCGCCATTCACGACTTTCAGTCGCCTGCTCGGTCAAAGTCGTGGATGGCCGGGCCAAGCCCGGCCACGACACAAGGGAAAGGCCGCCGGCAGCCCCCTAAATTGACGCATACGCAGTGGGTCCCACCCCCTCAAACATGCAGCCCCGGCGCCTCATGCCCCGTCCGAGCCACATACTCCGTATACCCGCCGCCATACTGATGCACCCCCTCCGGCGTCAGCTCCAGCACCCGATTCGACAGTGCCGCCAGAAAATGCCGATCATGCGAAACGAACAGCATCGTGCCCTCGAAAGCAGACAGCGCCCCGATCAGCATCTCCTTCGTCGCGATATCCAGATGGTTCGTCGGCTCGTCCAGCACCAGAAAGTTCGGCGGATCGTACAACATCAGCGCCATCACCAGCCGAGCCTTCTCGCCCCCCGACAGCACCCGGCACCTCTTGCCGATCTCATCGCCCGAGAACCCGAACGCCCCCGCCAGACTCCGTAACGACCCCTGGCCGGCATGCGGAAACGCCCCCTCCAGCGTCTCCCACACCGTGCTCTCGCCATCCAGCAGATCCATCGCGTGCTGCGCAAAATACCCCAGCTTCACGCTGCCGCCCAGCGTAACCGAGCCGGCATCCGGCTCCGTCGTCCCCGTCACCAGCTTCAGCAGAGTCGATTTCCCCGCCCCGTTCACGCCCAGCACGCAGCAGCGCTCCCGCCGCCGCACCAGCAGGTCCAGCCCGTCATAGATCACCCGGCTGCCGTAGCGCTTATGCACCCCCCGCAGCCGCGCCACGTCCTCCCCCGACCGCGGCGCCGGGGCGAAATCGAACGCCACCGAGACGCGCCGCTTCGGCGGCTCGACCCGGTCGATCTTCTCCAGCTTCTTTACCCGGCTCTGCACCTGCGCCGCGTGCGACGCCCGCGCCTTGAACTTTTCGATGAAGTTGATCTCCTTCGCCAGCATCGCCTGCTGCCGCTCGAACTGCGCCTGCTGCTGCTTTGCGTTCAGCGCGCGCTGCTGTTCGTAGAACTCGTAGTCGCCGGAGAACTCCGTCAGGCACCCGCCGTCGATCTCGATCACCTTGTTGATGACGCGGTTCATGAACTCCCGGTCGTGCGAGGTCATCACCAGCGCGCCGTCGAAACCAGCCAGGAACGTCTCCAGCCAGATCAGGCTTTCCAGGTCCAGATGGTTGCTCGGCTCGTCCAGCAGCATGACATCGGGGTTCATCAGCAGGATGCGCGCCAGCGCCACGCGCATCTTCCAGCCGCCGGACAGCGCGCCGACATCGTTGTCCATCATCTCCTGGCTGAACCCCAGGCCGTCCAGCACTTCGCGCGCCTTGCCCTCCAGCGCGTAGCCGCCGAGTTCCTCGAACCGCGCCTGCACATCCCCGAACCGCTCAATGATCGCCTCGAGTTCATCCCCCCTCTCCGGATCGGCCATGGCGTGCTCCAACTCAGCCAACTCCGCCGCCACCACGCTGACCGCGCCGGCGCCGTCCATCACCTCGGCGACGGCGCTGCGGCCGGCCATCTCACCGACGTCCTGGCTGAAGAAGCCGATGGTGATGCCGCGATCGACCAGGATCTGGCCGCCGTCGGGTTCCTCCTGGCCGGTGATCATGCGGAACAGCGAGGTCTTGCCGGCGCCGTTGGGGCCGACGAGGCCGATCTTCTCGCCTTTCTGCAACGCGGCCGAGGCCTCGATGAAGATCAGACGGCTGCCATTCTGCTTGCTGATGGTGTCCAGGCGAATCATGGGTCCTCGGTGGCGTATGCGGTTGCGGCGCGCTTATAGCAAGCTTCCGAGGCAGCGCACCGCCGCGCTTCAGGCTCGCCGGGCGATGACCAGCATGTACCGCCAGCGGAACGTCTCGACAGCGCTCGAACGCCAAGCTTGCGAGCCACGGTTCCGGCCGAACAAACAAAATCCAGATCTCACGGCACCAGTAGTATCTTCCCGATATGCTCGCTCGACTCCATCAACCGATGGGCGTCCGCGGCCTCCCGCAACGGGAAACGCCGATAGGTAAAGGTCCGCAATTTCCCCTGGTCCCACAGCGGCCATACCGTCTCGCGCAGGGCCGCCACAATCGCCGCCTTCTGCGCCACACTGCGCGACCGCAACGTCGATCCGGTGACGGTCAGGTGCTTGCGATGGATGGCGCCGAAATCCGCCTCAATCTTGGTGCCGCGCATCAGCGCGACGAAGCACAGCCGCCCCTCGCGCGCGAGCAACTCCAATTCGCGCGGAATGTAGTCGCCGCCCACCATGTCAAGAATCACATCGATCCCACGCCCGCCGGTGAATTCTTTGCCGACTGCGACGAAATCCTGCGTCCGGTAATTGATCGCAACATCGGCGCCGAACTCTCGGCACGCCTGGCATTTGGCATCGGAGCCAGCGGTCGTCAGCACCGAACTGCCGAACGCCTTGGCAAGCTGGATCGCGGTGATGCCGATGCCGCTGCTGCCGCCCTGCACCAGGAAGCTCTCACCCGGCTGCAGGTGCGAGCGCTCGAACACGTTGGTCCAGACGGTGCAGAACGTCTCGGGCAGACCGCCGGCATCGATCAGGCTGACGCAAGCCGGCACCGGCAGGCATTGCACCGCCGGGACGGTAACATACTCGGCGTAACCGCCGCCGGTCATCAGGGCGCACACCGCGTCGCCGCGCTGCCATTCGGTCACGCCCTCGCCGCGTCCGACGACCGTGCCCGAGCATTCCATGCCCGGGATGTCCGACGCCCCCGGCGGCACCGGATAGCGGCCCTGGCGCTGGAGCGTATCCGCCCGGTTCACCCCGGCGGCGGCAATGTGGATCAGCACCTCACCGGCCTCCGGTTCCGGCACCGGACGGGTTGTCGGCGTCAGCACCTCCGGTCCACCGGGCTGGCTGATCTCGATGACGGTCTGGGTGGCGGGGATAGTGGCGGGCATGATCATTCCTCTGTCTTTCCGATCGCGTCGAGTTTCGATCTCACCTCCGCAGGCAATGCCAACCCGGCCGCCGCCAAATTCTCCCGCAAATGCGCGACCGAGGACGTGCCCGGGATCAGCAGAACGTTCGGCGCCCGTCGCAGCAGCCAGGCCAGCGCCACCTGCATCGGGGTTGCGCCAATCTCGCCCGCCACCTCCGACAATATCGACGATTGCAGCGGTGTGAACCCGCCGAGCGGAAAGAACGGCACGTAGGCAATCCCCGCCCCCGCCAACGAGTCGACGAGCGCGTCGTCACCCCGCTGCGCGAGATTGTACAAATTCTGCACGCACACCACCTCGGCAATCCCCCGCGCCTGCGCGACCTGGGCCGAGGTGGCGTTGCTGATGCCGAGATGCCGGATCAGACCCCGCCGTTGCAGCTCCGCCAACGCGGTGAACGGCGCCTCGATCGATCCTTCGGACACGCCGTGCCCCATGACCCGGAAATTGGCCACGTCCAGCACATCCAGACCGAGGTTCCGCAGATTGTCATGCACCGCCCGCTCCAGCTCCGCCGGTGTCAGTGCCGGGTTCCACGACCCGTCCGCGCCCCGCACCGCCCCAACCTTTGTCACGATCACCAAATCATCCGGATAGGGATGCAGCGCCTCTCGGATTAACGCGTTGGTAACATGAGGCCCATAGAAATCGCTGGTGTCGATGTGATCGACCCCGCTCGCCACCGCCTCGCGCAGCACCGCGAGCGCTGCGGCGCGGTCCTTAGGCGGACCGAACACCCCGGGGCCGGCGAGTTGCATCGCGCCATACCCCATGCGGTTGACGCTGCGGCGGCCGAGCGTAAACGTGCCGGCGGCGGTAAAGTCAGTCATGCCGAACCTCCCGGGCTGAACCACCTGGATATGGACACGATCCACCCGCCCGATAACCCGCTGGCGGCATTCATGAACCCCCGTACAACCGTATCCCGCTTCTGCCGAAGGGTCTGAGCATCATCCCGCGGAGGTGGCCATCATCAAAATCCTGTTCCGGCGTACCCGCATGAGATGTAACCCGGAACCCGCGTTCCCGGATCTAACCCGCCGGGCCAGCCGCGGGTTGCGCCCGCGCCGGCCGGGCGAGCTCCTCCATCAGGATCCGCCGGACTTCCCGCACCGTGAGCGGGTTGGCCTGCGTCGAGTGGCCGGAGTGTTCGATCACCACCTCGGACTCCACGCCGTCGATATGGGCGCTTTTGTATTCCACCACGCCGTCGTTGCGCTCCTCCAGCGGGCCGTCCTGCAAGGTCGGGATGATCGAGTGCGCGTGTATCCCCGGCGCGACCGGGATCGCCCGCACCGCCTCGAACGCCGGGTTGCCGGGCGACATGCCGGCGATGCTGTTGAGTCGCAGCCGATCCTTGTCCATCCGCAGCGCATCGGCGGCATTCGTCAGCACGTCGGCGGTCACCGCGGCAACCTTCAGCGGCAGTGTCACCAGCTTCTGAAACAGCCCGACAATGGTCAGCGTCGCATGGTAGCTGCCGCCGTGCGGGGTGGCGATGAAAACCACCGTCTCCACGAACGGCAGCGGCTGCACGAACAGCGACTCCCGCAGCAGCGCCTTGGTCTCCGGCTTCAGCGCCACATCGTCCAGCGGCCGGGAGCTGACTGCGTCCCAGATACGGTTGCCGGAGTCGATGGCGATCAATTTCGTCAACAGCCCGCCCTGGCTATGCCCGATCACCACCATGCGCCCGAGCGCGGGATCGGCCCGGCCCCCCCCCAGCGACTGGACCGCCTGCGTCAGAGTCGTCCGCAGGATGTTGGCCGAGAGCGAGATCGGGTTGCCGGTGTGGTAGCTGAACAGCCAGAACTCGAAGTGCTCGCGGATATCCTTGTCCTCCAGCAAGTCGTTGATCATGTCCGCCCAGCGGAACGGGCTGGAGGCGGTGCCGTGCACCAGCACCACCGGGATGCGCCCCTGGCGGTGCGGCTCCAGCGCGAACAAATGGTCCGTCTTGGCGGGATCGCCGAGCTGGTTGTTCAGCAGTCCGCTGAGTTCCGTATCCCAGATCTTGCCCTCGGAGGTGAACAGCGCGCGCACCGCGGTCTGGTCGTATTCCAGCGGCACGTCATAAGCGCCAATGCGGATGCTGCTGGTGTCGTAGATCGAGTAGACCGCCAGTTGCGCATGCAGCTCGGTGCCCGCCAGTTGCCGCCGCGGATCGGCCATCTGCAGTACGGCGGTCGTTGGCACGCGCAGATGCGGCGGCAGGATCAGGCCAGTCGGCGGCCGGGGGTCCGGAGCCAGGCCGGCGGCGAGCGGCGCGCCGATTCCGTCGCTGCGGTAGTCGTTCCGGAAGCCCTTCACCTCCAGGTTCATCGTCGGCACGAAGGACTGCATCCGCCGCCCGCCGGCGGTTTGCAAGCTGGCCTCGTCCACCGTCACGTTCAGCCATCCGAACGGCAGTTCATACCGGCCGCTTGGCAGCGTGGCGGTGCCCTCGGCACCTTCGCCGCTGAGCACGAGGGTCAGCGCCAGGTTATAAAAATCGTTCGCATGCATGAACTGCGGGCTGTACGGACTCGGCCGATCGGCCGGGGCGACGGGGAAGAGGACGGCGTAGGCATAGAGGGCGGAGGCCAGAAGCATGATCTTGGATTTTGCCCGGCGGCCTTCCTCGTAGTTCAGCTCCGCGAGGGCGTAGAGGTCGCGCCATTGCATCCCGTTGGCGATGGCCTGCGCCCGGAGTGCGTCTATGGCGGCGGCGGGATTGGCGTCGAAGCTGTCGAGCAGGGCGGCGCGGCGCAGGACGGTGCGCGTGGCCTCGCTGAGCTGGTCGCTGGATAGCGCGGTGCGGTTGATCTCCTGGTAGGCGGTGCGGAGATCGACACGGGTCACCTCCACCGGCGCGCCGCAGGCGCTCAGGAGGAGGATGAGGCCGAACAGCAGGCCGATGCGGCGGAGGATCGAGACTGTTGAGGGATACATTGAACGGCACTTTAGCAATCGGAGTTTCGGTGGTGCACTGGTCGGGCATCGGTCGTCGAGCATAAAGTGAAGTATCGGAGAAGGTGAGGACTGCCGCGGGACGCCGAACATCCTCCCAGGCTCGCGCTGCGGCCAGCAGACGGCATGTGTCCAAACGCCTCCCCGGCCAGCGTTCGCTTTCCGTTATGAATCCGGGTCGGAATGGACCACAAGCCGGGGCGCGGCTGTCCCCGGATGGTGCGACCGCGGACAAGGCAAGGATGCGACGAATGAGAGCATCCAGCCCGCTCACCACCATTGCGGCGCTGGCCGCCCTGTGCGCCAGCCCGGCCATCCAACCGACCGGACTGTCCTGCCATTGCCGGAGCCGCAGTACCCGCATAGCACCATATTCGATGCGCGCGATGCCACACCGCCGCCCCGGTTCGAGGTCAGGGCAGCGGACATTGCGCGAACGTGCTGATCGTGCTGCTTGCCGACATGGAATTCGCGCAATCGAGCGCCTCCGGCGGCCCGATCCACATGCCGACGGCGGACGCCCTGGCGGATGACGGGCTGCGCTACAACGAATTCCACACCACGGCGCTCTGCTCGCCAACCCGCTCGGCCCTGCTGACGGGGCGCAACCATCATGTCGTGCAGTCCGAACCGACCAATGAGGTTGACGCCGCGACGCTCGGTTTCTGGGCGTCCATCGGCATCCTGAAGGGCAAGCCATTCGCGCCGGACGCGCGGATGAAGAAAATCCTGACCGAGGCGGCTGAAGTCGGCGACGCCACGGCGCGGGCGATCATGTATCGCTGGCCGACACCGGACGGATATTACTATCCAAACAGCGCATGGCGGCTTGGCTACGCCGGTGGCTACAAGTTCGAGGAGGACGGCGCGCGCCTGCTGAATGCCTACTCAGGCTTCTTCGTCTACGCAACAGGCGTGACGCCCGCCATGGTCAGCCGCGTCGTTGGCGAAGGCTCGAACTACATGGCCGCCGTCGTCGATGCCAAAGGGGATCCATTGGATGGCGGAAAGACCTACAGGCCGCACCCGCCGCCGAACATCCCGGTCAAGAATTTCTGGTCAGTGATCCTCTACAGCAATCAGACCCGCTCGATGATACAAACCGACCAGCGCTTCCCCAGTGTCGGCGGCCAGACGAAGGGACTGAGGACCAACGACAACGGGTCGGTCGATCTGTATTTCGGTCCAGTG
This sequence comes from uncultured Rhodopila sp., assembly GCF_903944925.1. Taxonomy (GTDB): domain Bacteria; phylum Pseudomonadota; class Alphaproteobacteria; order Acetobacterales; family Acetobacteraceae; genus Rhodopila. The sequence continues at coordinate 181,649 of NZ_CAJATU010000158.1, forward strand.
GCACCTGCTGGCGGCGAGCAGGCGAACTGGTTGCAGACCGTGCCGGGAGAGGGCTGGAATACCCTGCTCCGGCTCTATGGCCCGCTACAGCCGTGGTTCGACAAGACCTGGCGGCCAGGGGAGTTCGAACCTCAACCATGAAATAAGGCGGCGAGGCGGTTTGACACCGCCTGAGCCGCCGCGGCGTTGCGATGATTCAATGCGAATCGACAACATCGTGCCAGTCTGAACGTGGTGGCCGTTCGTGGTCGCCGCTTCGGAGGTTACCAGCCAATGACTACTCATCTCGCCCGGCGCAGCGTGCTGTCCAGAACGTTCGTTTTCGGTCAGCAGGGCCTTATGGCGGGATTGGGCATCGAAGGGTCCAAGATTACGAGGATCTGACAGAGCCGCGATCCGGCCCCGGTCACCCGAGGCCGGATCGCGCCCACTTCCTGTCCGATCAGGCCAAATCGTAACGATCCAGGTTCGCCACCTTGGTCCACGCCGCCGCAAAGTCCTTCACGAACTTCTCCTTCGCGTCGTCGCTCGCATACACTTCCGCGACCGCCCGAAGCTGCGAGTTCGAACCAAACACCAGATCGACCCGCGTGCCGGTCCACTTCACCTCGTTCGTCGCGCGGTCGCGCCCCTCAAACGCGCCCTCGGAACCGGCAGCGTGCCACTCCGTGCCCGGGTCGAGCAGGTTGACGAAGAAATCATTCGTCAACGTTTCGGGGCTATTCGTGAACACGCCGTGCTTCGCCCCCCCAGTATTGGCGCCCAGAACGCGCAAGCCACCGACAAGCACCGCCAGTTCAGGCGCAGTCAGAGTCAACAACTGCGCCCGATCCACCAACAATTCCTCAGGCGACCGGTTGTGGCTGCCGCGGAGATAGTTCCGGAAACCGTCCGCGGTGGGTTCGAGCACGGCAAACGAGGCCACATCCGTCTGCTCCTGCGTCGCGTCCGTCCGCCCGGGGGTGAACGGAACCGTCACGTTATATCCGGCCTTCTTCGCAGCCGCCTCCACAGCCGCACCGCCGCCCAGCACGATCAGATCCGCCAGCGAAACCTGCTTACCGCCGGAGCTGAACTCCGTCCGGATCTGCTCCAACTTCGAAAGCACGCCCGCCAACTCGGCTGGCTGGTTGACCTCCCAGTCCTTCTGCGGTGCCAGCCGAATGCGGGCCCCGTTCGCCCCGCCACGCTTGTCCGATCCGCGGAACGTCGAAGCCGATGCCCACGCCGTCGAGACAAGTTGCGAAATCGACAGTCCGGACGCCAGGATTTTCTCTTTCAGCGCGGCAATATCCTGCTCGCCGATCACAGCACCACTCGAATCGGGAACGGGGTCCTGCCAGATCTGCGGCTCAGCCGGAACCAGCTTGCCCAGATACCGCGCCCGCGGCCCCATATCGCGGTGCGTCAGCTTGAACCACGCCTTCGCAAACGCATCAGCCAGAGCCTGCGGATTTTCATGGAAGCGCCGCGCGATCGGCTCATAGATCGGGTCAAACCGCAGCGACAGATCCGTCGTCAGCATCATCGGCGCATGCCGCTTCGACGGATCATGCGCATCCGGCACCAACCCCGCCGCCGCCGGATCCTTGGGAGTCCACTGAAACGCCCCGGCCGGACTCTTGGTCAGCTCCCACTCAAACCGGAACAAATTATCCAGATAGTTGTTGTCCCACTGCGCCGGTGCCGTGGTCCACGCCCCCTCCAGCCCGCTGCTGATGGTATCGGCGCCCTTGCCGGTGCCGAAACTGTTCTTCCAGCCCAGGCCCTGCTGCTCTATCGGCGCCCCCTCTGGCTCAGGGCCGACATATTGCTTCGGATCGGCTGCGCCATGGCATTTGCCGAAGGTATGGCCGCCGGCGATCAGCGCGACGGTCTCCTCATCGTCCATCGCCATGCGCGCAAACGTCTCGCGGATATCCTTCGCCGCGGCGAGCGGATCGGGCTTGCCGTTGGGCCCCTCGGGATTGACGTAGATCAGGCCCATCTGAACCGCGGCGAGCGGATTTTCGAGTTCACGGTCGCCATGATAGCGCTCGTCCCCGAGCCAGGTTTTCTCCTGCCCCCAGTCGATGTCTTCCTCCGGCTCCCAGACGTCCTCGCGCCCGCCGCCGAAGCCGAACGTTTTGAATCCCATCGATTCCAAAGCGACATTGCCGGTCAAAACCAGCAGGTCCGCCCAGGAGATTTTCTGCCCATACTTCTGCTTGATCGGCCAAAGCAAGCGGCGTGCTTTGTCGAGGCTGACATTGTCCGGCCAGCTATTGAGCGGCGCGAAACGCTGCGTGCCGGACCCCGCGCCGCCACGCCCGTCGCCGATGCGGTACGTGCCCGCGGCATGCCACGACATGCGAATGAAGAACGGCCCGTAATGGCCGTAATCCGCCGGCCACCACGCCTGCGAATCCGTCATCAGCGCATGCAGGTCCTTGATCACGGCATCGAGATCGAGGCTCTTAAATTCTTCGGCATAGTTGAACCCCTTGCCCAACGGGTTGGGCAGCGGAGAGTTCTGATGCAGAACATGAATATTCAGCGCATTCGGCCACCAGTCGCGATTCACCCGGGCCAGCACGGTCTGGTGGCCGGAATGTCCGCCCGCGACCGGGCACTTGCTGTCATCTGGCATTTTGTTCCCTTCCGAAGCCTGTTTTTACGACGATACCCGGACGGTAGCACTTCGGTATCTATCGGCCTAATCTTGGATAGTCAGAATAAGCCCACACTCCGAACGAACCTTGACGCCGGACATCGAAGATAAACCTAATAGACGGGACCCGGCGATCGGCGTCAAGCCGACAGGCCGCCGCCTAACGGCTGGTGCGCGCCGCCTCCGACTGATCGTAGCGATCACCCTGAACCGTGATCATCGCGGCGGCGGCATCGATGCTCCGCACATCCTCAGCCGTCAGCTCGATATCGGCCGCGGCGATGTTCTCTTCCAGCCGATGAAGCCTGGTAGTGCCGGGGATGGGCACGATCCAGGGTTTGCGCGCCAGCAGCCAGGCCGAAGCGACATGCGCCGGCGTGGCGTGCTTCCGGCCGCCGTTATCTTGCAGCAGATCGACAACGGACCGGTTGGCCTTGCGGCCTTCGGGCGTGAAACGCGGCAGGCTGGCGCGGTTGTCGTTGCCGCCGAACGGAGTCGTCTCGTCCATCGTCCCGGTCAGGAAGCCGCGCCCCAACGGGCTGTCTCGGCGCCAGCCTTACCTTGCCTTGCGCGATCAGGTCCCTGACGGTGCCGGCGACCTCCTCGAGACCTGGCGATCGATTCGGGTTGCACCGACATCGTCGCGGAGCGGTTCGACGCCGGGGTGAGCGTCGGCGAGTCGGTTGCCAGGGACACGAGTGCGGTGTGCATCGCGGCCCCGACCTGTGCATGGCAGTGGTCGGTGCGCCATCGTATTTCGCCGCACACCCGAAGTGCGCGCTCCGCACAACCTGGTGCAGCACCGGTGCATCGACCTGCGCCTGCCGACGGCCGGCGGCTTATATGCGTGGGAGCTGGAGAGACCGCTTCAGATCGCCGCTTCGGCAAATATCCGGCTGGCGTCCCCGCGCCACGGCCCGTGATACTGCGCCAGCCAATGTTCAGCCTGTGTCGGCCGACCTTCGGCGATCTCCTGCAACGGCGTCAGCAACACCTGCTCGTCATGGCCCGCCTGATCGACCAAGCCGCGCGCCCGCAGCCCGTCCTTGGCGATCGCCACGACGTCGCCGACAATATCCCGCAGCGTGCCGCCGCGCCATGGCGCGGCCAGTCCCTGCCGGGGCACGGCGGCGCGGGCGGCAATCGCATCGTCCCAGTCCGCGCCGCGCAGCAGCGCCTCGGCCGAGGCCAGCGCCGCGTCGTCATACAGCAGCCCAACCCAAAGCGCCGATTGCGCCAGCATCATCTCGGCGCGGCCGGCATCGGCACCGCGCATTTCCAGGAAGCGCTTCAGCCGGACGTCGGTGAACGCCGTGGTGATGTGGTCCATGAAGTCGCCCAGGATCGCGGTCTCATTTGCCAAAGCCGGCACCCGTCCGGCCATGTAATCGGCAAACGACTGCCCGGCGACGTCGATATAGCCCCCGTTGCGGTAGACGAAATACATCGGCACGTTTTCGATCACCCACTCGGCGTAGCGCTCGAACCCGAACCCGTCCTCGAACATCACCTTCGGAATGCCCGCTCGCTGGTTGTCCGTATCCGTCCAGACATGCGCGCGGTACGAAAGGAAGCCGTTCGGCCTGCCTTCGGTGAACGGCGAGTTGGCGAACAGCGCCGTCGCCAGCGGCTGCAGCAGCAGTGACACGCGCAGCTTCCGCCGCATGTCCGCCTCCGACGAGAAGTCCAGGTTGACCTGCACCGTGCAGGTGCGCGTCATCATATCCAGGCCGAGGCTGCCGACAGTCGGCATGTACCGCTTCATGATGGCGTAGCGGCCCTTCGGCATCCACGGCATCGCCGCCCGCGAAGCCAGCGGATGAAAGCCCAACGGCGCGAAGCCCATGTCGAGGCCGCGGCATACCGCCCGCACCTCATCGAAATGCGTCTCCAGCTCCTGCTTTGTCTGGTGCAGGCTGACCAGCGGCCCACCGGACAGTTCCAACTGCCCGGCCGGCTCCAGCGACACCGACGCGTCGCCCTGCTTCACGCCGATGGGGTTGTCCCCGTCCAGTATCGGCTCCCCGTCGAACGCGGCGAGGCCGACCAGCAGGTCGCGAATACTCCCGGGCTGCCCATCCGCAGCCTGGTAGGGAGGCGGCATGAGATCAGCCTGGCGGAAGCCGAACTTTTCATGTTCCGTGCCGATGCGGAATTCCGCAGCCGGCTTGCACCCGGTGGCCAGGTAGTCGGCCATCTGCCGGGTCGAGATCAGCGGGGTGTTATCGGCGTCTCCGGGGTTGGACATAGGATTCCCAAGGCAAATCGGTTGAACACGCGGTTCGGCCGGCGGCCGGGTTGCCCGAGCGTATCGTTTGAGTGAGTACTAGCCACAGCCGGGCGCCAGCAACAAGGCCAGACCGACAATGGATGCCGTCTCGGCGCGCAAAATCCGAGGCCCGAGCGAGACCGGACGGACGAAGGCATACCGTTCCAGCAGCGCGCAATCCCGAGGACCGACGCCGCCTTCCGGGCCAACCAGCAGGGCCGCCGGGCCGCGAGCGGCACGCAACGGCGGCGCTACCGCCCGCTCCGTCGCCGCGAACAAAAGACGATCCGCGGGCCAGTCGGCCAGGGCTTCATGCAGCGGCCGGGCGGGATGCAGCAGCGGAACGGTCAGCCGTTCGCTCTGTTCCGCCGCCTCGATCGCGATGGCCTCCAGTCGCTGCGCGTTGACGCGGGCGGCGTTGGTGCGTTCGGTGAAGACGGGCAGCAGAGCGGAGACGCCCAGTTCGGTCGCCTTCTGCACCACCAGGTCCGTCGTATCCCGCTTCAGCACGGCAAACATCAACCACACATCGGCGTCGTCCGCCTGCGGCCTGACGAGGTTTTCAGCCGTGAACACGGCCTTGCCACGCCCCAATGCCGTGATCCGGGCCTCCCACTCGCCGTCGCGCCCGTTGAAAAGCCGCACCACGTCGCCAGCCGAACGGCGCATCACCGTGCCGAGGTAGTGGGCTTGGCCGGGGGTGGCGTCGATCGCCTGTTCGGCAGCCAGTGCCGCCTCGACATGAAGCCGGATCATGGTTTTGAAAGATGGACGGTTGACGAGACCATGGTTTGGCGAACAAAACCTCCCTCGCATGCATACCGACATCGTTGCCCACGGCTGGGTTGCCCGTCTGCCACGCGCCTGGCTGCCCTACCTGCTTCTCGCCCGGGTGGACAGGCCCATCGGCACCTGGCTGCTGTTTCTGCCCGGATTGTGGGGGATTCTGATCACCCGCGCGCCGCTGGCCGAGACGATCCGGCTGCTCGCGCTGTTCGGCATCGGCAGCCTGGCGATGCGCGCGGCGGGCTGCGTCATCAACGATTTGTGGGACCGCGATATCGACCGCATGGTGGAGCGCACCATCGGCCGCCCGTTGGCCTCGGGC
>NZ_CAJATU010000159.1 GCF_903944925.1 uncultured Rhodopila sp.
CGGCCTCGCGCCGGGGTTTTTCATGCGCCCACCGCCGCCGCCGCGCACCTCTCGACCCCCAGCCGGTTCCACTCCGCGACAGCCTCCGGGCGCGTCGGGGCCTCCACGCGACCCATCTTGCAGGCGATGCATTGTACGGCGGGCGGTTCGTCCTGGATCGCCGGAGAACCGCCGCACCAAAAGCAGGGCGACAGCACGCGCACCTCGCGAACGGGCTCCTGGCGCTGCGCCGCTGCCACGGCTTCAGGGAGCGATGCGGCGCCGGCGACAGCCAGACCTTTGAGGAAGGATCGTCGGTTCATGTGATTCCGCCCCGGCGCGTTGCCCGTCACCGGGGCGAAGGGCTAGCCAACGCAAAGCGTTGACTCTCCGACCGCCGGTGCGCGGCACCTGTCGCGGCAGGATTTTCGGAACCGTCAACCGGGCCGGCCGCATAGCCCTGCGGCCAGCCCGCTATGACGGTCAGCTTGTCTCGTCGTCCTGGTCCACCCGCTTCGCCAGCGACCCGTTCCAGCGTCTCTTGCGGTCTGCCTTCTCTTGCTCGGCTTCATCGCGCGGGGGCGGCGGGCCGTCGGCCGGGCGGATCAACTGGCCATTGATCGGGGGCGTCTTGTTGGGGTTGCGGGGCTGGGTCATCGCCTCAAGCCGCCTCGCCTCCCGGATGAGTCGCGCCGCCTGCTCCCGCAACGCCTGGGCTTCGCGGCGGGCGTCGGCGGGGGAGGGGCGCATTCCTCATTCTGTTGCCGCTCGGTCCCGTGGGTCGTTCGCCAGTTCATTGTCGGCGTCCAGCGTCAAAGCCCGGAGCAGTCCACTGACCGAGAGCTTGCTGCCGTGGCGCAGAACCGTGAACGTGGATTTATCGGCCATCGGATCAATCCCGACGACCAGCGATTTGCTGCGCTGTTTGAGCTCTTGGAGCAGTTCAACGGTCGTCGCCAGCGAAAGGTCGGTCGCCGTCGGCACCGGCAGATTCCGAAAGTGATCGTCAATCGCCTGCATCAAGTCGCTGGCCTTGGACACCGCAATCGTCTGGCTGCTGCTGCAAACGAAGGGTCCGGAGTCTGGTTGCTCAAATCTCGCGGCCCCGCGCTCCCGGATCGCTTCGATGGCTTGGCAAACTTCGTAAGCCTGCTTGATGAGGGGATGACGGTTGATGTCGGCCATGTTAATTCGTGGCGGCTAAACAAGGTCGTCAATCTCTTGGGGAATCGAGGCATGCACGTCGTCAAGCAGCCGCTCGATCGCCAGCTCGACATTCTTTATCGCGCATTCTCGCTTCATGATGTCGGGGCCAGCTTCGATTGCCTGGCGAATATAACCCGCGATCTCAGAGCCGCTGGTGTACTCCCTGATGACCGGATCGGCGTCTGCTCCGCAATTCGGGCATCGCGGCAGCCACTGGCCGCCGGGGCCTTCGTAGTCGGCTCGCTCAACCCTGCACTGGGGGCAAATTGGCTCTGATGGCATTAGCCTGCTCAGCTTCCAGCAACGCGATGTAATGCTCCAGGATGTGGTGCGCCTTCAAATCCCAGATCGGGCTCGGGAACGGCCCGATGCTCTTCAGCGTCCCGACCGACTCCACGCCGAACTCCGTTGGCGGCAGGTGCGGAATCAGATCAAACCGCGCCTCATACCGGAGCGTTTTGATTTTCAGGAGCGCGTCGTACTCCATGGCCCATGCCCGGCTTCCGGCCCGGGGCGCGGCGAACGTCACAACGTCCGGCCGCAAGTCGGCGACGAGGCGAGCGACGATGTGTGCCAGCGCCCCGCCTAGAGAGTGCCCCGTAATCGTCAGCGACGAGCCTTGGCAAGCAAGCATCAGATTTTGGATGGTCAACCAAAGCGGGGTGTCGCCGACGCTGAGCGATTCCGCCACCGCGGCCATGCCGTCATCCAATTCGCCGTGCGTGGTCAGCACGCGCAGGAATCGGCAGTCCTGAATCCAGTCGAAGACCGTCTGGCTGCCGCGGATCGCCACCGCGAAATCCGACCCGCTCCGCGCGATGAAACCGAACGGCACCTCGACCTTGACCGGCAGCGGCAGCAGGTCCGTCGCCAGGTCGTTGCCGAAGATCGGCGCGACGAGCGACCAGCCGGCCGGCAGGGGCGTCTCGGGAACGTACGCGCAGGCGACGAGTTGGGCCGCAACAAGGGGCGTCACTTGTCCCCCAGCCGCCGCATTATCTCGGCCTGGTTCTTCAGGATTTGACCCAGCCGGTCATCCGCTCTCTGCTCGAAAGAGTCGATGTCGGA
>NZ_CAJATU010000160.1 GCF_903944925.1 uncultured Rhodopila sp.
CGTCGAGAACCATCGCGCGTCGATCATGGCGAAGACAGATACGAAATCGCTGCCGGCCTTGGCGCGGATGGCGATCGCCGCGGTGGACGCCGATAGATCCGATCGCTAAGTCCGCGGCTCGCCTTCGGATCGCTGAGAGCCCGAAACCTGAAGGTGATAAGTCGGTGAATATCGACGCCGGATCCCTGCGGGTAGGTTTAGTTCTTGGCGCCCGCCCGCCATCGCGCCATCGGGCGGTCAGACGGCTCTCACGCGACCGAGCAGTCCTCGTTCCACCTCACGCTCGTGGTGCTGCTAACGGCTGCTAGCTAGACGGGGCGGCTTGGTGACCAAGCGCGCAGAACTTCGAACCTCGGCCAGCGTCTCCGACATCCGGTCGATGTGGAATGGCTTCAACAGAACGCGATGCGAATCAAATCCGACCGCGTGGTCCCCGGTCATCCAGGCCATAGGGATACCAATTTCATCGGCTCGCCTGGCAACCTCAACCGCGCCGCCGGAAGGCAGGTGATAGTCGAGCAGCATGACGTCGATGTTTTGTTCGGCGAGCACCCGGAGGGCGTCATTGCTCGTGCTGGCGCAGATGACTTGGTAGTGCCCCGAGTCGCTCACATTGCGGGGTACAGCCGCTTCAGCTTGACGCGGGCGTCGTCCGCGGTGAAATGCCAGTCTGCCTTGGCGTGCTTCTTGTTGCGGCAGGCTTCCCATGCTGCAACTTCATCAGTCAGGGTCTGTTTGTCGGCGATGCGTCGGTCAAGACATTGTCTTGATAGGACGCTGAGTTCTGATTCCGCCATGTCCAGCCAACTGCCGTGCTTGGGCGTGTAGTGCCACTCGAAGCGCTCGACGAGACGGCGCGCTTCCGCGGGCGGAAAAGCCTCATAGAGCGACGCAGGTTTATGGGTGTTGAGATTGTCCTGCACCAGTACGATCTTCTCGGCGTTGGAGAAGTGCGAGTCCGAGAGGGCTTTGAGAATTTGCGCATAATCCATGGCGGTGTGGCGATCGGTCACCTCCACATGCCGCCAGCCCTCCAACGGCGCGAACATCATGAACAAATTGGCCGTGCCATTGCGCTCATATTCGTAATCCTGCCGTGCGACTTGTCCGGGCTTGGCCACGATTGGCACCCGCGTCTCAGCGACGAGTTGCTTGGATGCCTCGTCCAGACAAACCACCGGACGGGCGGGATCGTGCGGCCTTTGGTACACCTCCAGCACGTCCTCCATGGCCGCTACGAATGCGGCGTTGCCGTCCGGCGGGATAACCCACTGCTTTTGCCGGTGGGGTTTGAGTTCGTTTTTTTTAGCGTCCGCCCGATCGTGTTATCGCTGGCGCGGTCGACGATGCTCAGTTCGACGACCTTCTCTTCCAGAAGCTGCAAGGTCCACCGCGCCCGCCCCTCGGGTGGCGTGCTACAGGCCAAGGCGATCAGTTTCGCTTCGGCGGCCCCGTCAAAGATGCGCGGCCTGGCCGATGTCGGCGAATACTTGTAGGTCAGCGCGGACTCGAACCCTTCTTCCACCAGCCGCTGACGGGTCCGGGCGACCGTATCAACGCTGGTGTCCAGCGCCGCCGCGATCTGGCTGTCACTCCATCCTTCCCCGGCGTCCGAGAGGTCCGCCTTCAGTAGGATGCGCGCCTTCAGCAGCTTCCGCGCGGCGTGTTTGCCACTCCGGATCAACGTCTCCAGCAGCTCACGCTCCTCAGCGCTGAGCTTCACCACGTACTTCTTTACCGCGATCTCTTTCCCGGCCACGAATCGACTCCGTCGTTGCGGTATCATCGATTCGGAGATTCACCGCAGAGTCAAGGACGCAGGGTAGTAGTCTCCTTCGAGCACTAAGCCGAGCAGTTCGCAGATTATGGTCTCGTCGTCGACAACCAATACGCACGGGCGCATCGCTTCCGAGGCGAGAAATCGGGCGGTCGACAATTGTATCAGCATGAGATCCCCCGGCTTGATTTATTGTCATCCTGTCAGGGAAAGAAGCTGCATCGATCCGAGACGCTACAATACCCTCGGAATCTACCTA
>NZ_CAJATU010000161.1 GCF_903944925.1 uncultured Rhodopila sp.
GAGCGCACCCTGCCGTGGATGGATGACGGCACGCGGATTCTCAAAGGCGCGGCGTTCATGGCGTTCACCGAGACCATGGCCGATCCGATCCGCGCCTTCGACGGCGCGGTGGAGACCTTCATCGCCGGCTACCCGGAGATCAAATACGAAGCCCGCGGACGGCTGGGCGACGCCTACCTCGACAGCGATTTCCCGCCGCAGGCCCGGCTGCGGGAGCGGTTTGGCGTCAAGCTGACCTACCTGCCGGTGCCGAGCACCGCGGACTTCCGCGTCAACCTCTCCGACGAGGAGATCGCCGCGGTCCGGCGCAACGCCGAGGAGGCGCTGCGCGGCACGGTCAACGACGCGGTGCGGGCGCTGCTCGACCGCTTGCAGGAGCCGGTGGCGCGGCTGTCCACCCGGCTGCGGCTGTTCCGGCGGGCGTCGAACGGCAAGGTGCAGCACCCGTTCCGCGACAGCCTGATCGAGAACGTGCGGGCGATCGTCCGGCTGGCGCCGACGCTGAACCTGCTGGACGATCCGCGCATCGGCGAACTGTGCGCCGACATCGAACAGCACCTGACGGCGCATGACCCCGAGCAACTGCGCAACTCGGCGCGGCTGCGCGAAAGCGTCGCCGACGAGGCGGATGCCATCCTGCGCCGGATGCAGGGCGCGTTCGCGTGAGGGGCGCCATGACACAGCTCCCCGACACCATCACCAAGGCCCGCGCCCGCCTGCTGGTGCGGGCGCCGTTCTTCGGATCGATCGCCCTCGGCCTCGGTTGGGTCAACGCTCCGGAGGTGCGCACCATGGCAACCGACGGGCGCCGCATCTGGTTCAACCCGGCCTGGTGCGAAAAGCACGGTGTCGAGCGGATCATGGGGGTGACCGCGCACGAGGTGCTGCACGTGGTGAACAAGCACCACCTGCGGCGCGGCATGCGCGATCCCCGCCTTTGGAACCTCGCCGCCGACCTGATGATCAACCGTGTGCTGGAGGGCGACGGCTATGTCCTTCCGCCCGGGCTTATGTTCGATCGCGAGGGCCGGTTTGCCGGACTGGCGACCGAGACGATCTATGCACGCCTGCTCGAGGAAGCTGAGCAGAACCCGCGGAACCGGCCGGAAAACGGGCAGGATTCCGGGGGTGGCTCCGGCCGGCATGACGGCACGCATGCGGACGAGTCGCCCGACCACGGGGATGACGATGGCGAGGCGGGAGATGGCGACGGCGTGCCCCCGGCCGATATCTGGGGCGAGGTGCGCGACCTGACCACGGAGGCCGGCCAGCCGATGACTCCGGCCGAGCGCGTTCAGGCCGAGCACGACCTGGATGTCCGCATCCGCCAGGCCGCGGCGGCGGCCAAGCGCGCGGGAAAGTTCTCCGCCGGGCTGGGCGAGATGATCGAGGCCGCCGCCGATCGGGTCGACTGGCGGGACAAGTTCCGCATGAGCTTCGACGGCACCTTGCGCGGCGAGGTCACCTGGGCACGGCCGAACCGGCGCTTCATCCAGCACGGGCTTTACCTGCCCGGCTGGCGGCGCAGCGGGGCGGGACGCGTGGCTTTCGTTCTGGACACGTCCGGGTCGATCTCGGCCCGCGAACTGGCGGTCTACACCGCCGGCGTGCTCGGCATTCTGGAGGAGACCGGCCCGGAGCAGGTCGCGCTGATCCAGTGCGACACCGCGGTGCGCGATGTCGCTTATCTCCAACCGGGCGAAACGTTCGACCGCATCGAGGTTATCGGCCGCGGCGGAACGCGGTTCCAGCCGGCCTTCGACTGGATCGCCGCATCCGGCTTCGCGCCGAACATCATCGTCTACGCCACGGACCTGGTCTGCTGCGAAACACCGGAAGATCCGGGCGTGCCGGTCATCTGGCTCACGCCGTCGCGCGGACGTGCCATCCCGTTCGGCACCATCGTCGAGGTAACGCTCTGACAAGGATGGCATTGGAGGGTGGCACGAAAGAACGCCAGTCGGAAAGCGTTGCTGCAGCCGGGCCGTGACTGTGCCGGTCAAGTCAAGTTCGCGACGCCGGCAGCCA
>NZ_CAJATU010000162.1 GCF_903944925.1 uncultured Rhodopila sp.
ACAGATTGATGCAGCTCCTTTCGGTGTCAATATTCGAAAAAATGCCGTTGCAGACTGCGTTGTCATCGGAGGTGTCCCAAAGCGATACTTCAATGGATACCAACCAATTGAATCTGTTTGGGTTTTAACCGGACACTAGTGGTTCACAGTAGCTTCGCGTAATGAGCCTCGAGGACCCGGACGAGCCTGCGTGCCGAGAGGCTGCGGTATTCGCAGTTCGTATATAGGGCAGGATCCAGAAAATCGCCCACCGAGACCTTGAACAGCGGCGTCCTCGGCGGGAGTTTCCACCAACTCTCACCCTTGATCAAAGTGGGTGGATCGCAGGTGATCGTCACTGGCTGTAGCGGAACGCCGGTCATTATCGCCAAATTGGCGAATCCCCGGCGAAAACGTAGCTTCGCGCCTGGCACGGTGCGAGTTCCCTCGGGAAAAATGATCAGACAGTCACCTTCGTCGAATGCCTGCCGGCAGGCGGCAACCAGTTCATCCGGCGGTAGGTCATTGCGGATATATCCGGCGGCTCGCATAAGCGGACCAAGAAAACGGTGGTCCCACAGCTGATGCTTGATGATACACTGTGCGTTCGGAATGACAGCAATCAGAAGCACCACGTCGAGCAAAGTCGGATGGTTGGCAACCATCATACGTCCCGTGGCACCGCCCAGCTTCTCCAGCCCGTAGGTCCGCAACTCGATAAGTTTCAGCAGGCGCAGCGACGCAATATAGATCCGGAAGGCGCGGTGGATGGCGAGCCGCGCACGTTTCTCGCGACGGCCCGGGAAAGTCGCCAGCACAGGCAGCAGCGTGATGGCTAACACGCCGCCTCCGAAAAAGATGAACGCGAACGCTACGCCGGTGCCTAGGAGGCGGCCCAGATATCGAAACGGGCGCATCACTGCCTGGTCGATGCGGCGCAAATCACGCTCCTGACTTCACGACAAATGATCCCGGCCAGCTGTTACGGGATGGAATGAAGCCTGCTTGCCGGGACCCAGCCGACAGCCACGCTGGACATCCAGGTCCGCCACGGTATCTTCATTCATCAACGCTGATGCGTCCGAAGCCTGACCACCGTCCCCTTTAGCGCGACGCCAGCCATCAAACCGCCTGCATGGCATTGGTAGTCGGTTTCGCTGCTCATGGCTCTTTCTTATAGAAGCTCACAATGTTGATCACCGCATCGCCTCCGTCCTTCAAGGCACGTTCCTTGAACGAGATGAGCGCAGACAGCAACGCCCACCGGCAGGCAGTTTCATCCGGCTTGCCGAACGCATTGGTTTTTCGATTGCTAATGAACTCGCCGATTGTCTGAGCTACCGGCGGGCTGTGTTGCGGCCCAAAGAAAAATGTCACGTCGGAACCCAATTTCTCCCTGAACTCGGGGAGTTGGAGCGCGTCGGAAATTTTCAGGTTGTAGGCGGTGTCTCGCGCCTGCGCGGGTGCTGCCGACAAGGCGCCGAATGCTAGCAACGAGCAGAGAAACAGACTGCGCATGGTGATCACTCTTCCATAAAGGGGCATGGATTCCGCCTTGCATATCGCATTCCGGGATCGCGAGCCTGGAAACTAGATCTCATGATAGGCCGATCGGCGTCAAATCTGCCATTTCGGCAGGCGGACATGCGAGCGCGACGCCCAGTCCGTAATGTTCCGGCAACCGCCAATAGCGAAAACGGTACGGGCTCTGATCCGCCGGTCGGATATCGGACAATACTGGAATCTCATCCACCCGGTCTACCAACAAGCCGGACCCGGCGCCCGAGGCTTTCGCCAACGCCTCGCGAAGTGTCCACACGCGATAAAACGTTTCCGCCCCGCCAAATTCAACGGCTGCGCGCTCCGCCGGGCCGAACGCCGCTTGAGAAATCGCGAGAATGCGGCGACCGATCCTTATCCGCTCTATGTCGATCCCAATCCGGCCGATCCGGGCGAGTCCGCATGCGACCATGTCGCCGCTATGGCTGAGAGAACAGAACGGCGTCACCGCGCCGCCGCGAGCCTGTAGCCTTGGCGCGCCGTCCTCATCGCGTAACAGCCGCCAACCGGCGCTCTCGGGTTCGTGCTCCGCCAGCAGGCTCCGGAGCAGTGCACGCACGCAAAGCCGCTGGTTCCGGGACGCCGCCGTCCGGCGCTCATCCGCTGCCGCACGATCCTCATCCGTTGCATAAGCCGCCACCAGCCGATCGGCTGTGGGCGATGTCATATCGAGGTAGGCGATCACCGCCATATTCGAGCCACCGTAAACATTATGCCAAAGCCGGACGTCCTGAACCCGGAACCGACACCATCGGCGTGCGCAGCCTTCGGCAGGCCAGCAACGCGTTGCCGTCGCCTGTATCCCTGCGCAAACCGCCGCGCAACCCCTAAGCGATGTCGAAACCGATCCGGCGGTGCTACGAGATGCCGGCCGAGGATACATAGGTCGACCCGGCGGCATCAGGAGTACGAAGCATTGGACAGACGGCAACCGTTCTCATTCCATCTGCGTGGCTGGGCCGCCCGGGCACCGGCCATGCCGCCATTCGGCGCCGAGCCACCGCTGCTGTTGCGCCGCCGCGTCAGCCCGCTTGGGCGGGAAGCGCTGCGCGCCGCCTGGAATCTGCCGGGAACTCAAAACAGCCGCGTCATCGTCTCGTCGCGTCACGGCGAGTTCGGACGCACCCTGTCGCTGCTTGAGACGATTGTCGCAGGCGTCGAGGTCTCGCCGGCGGATTTCACCCTTTCAGTCCATCATGCGCTGGCCGGGCTGTTGTCGATCGCATGCACCAATCGTCAGGGTCATACCGCAGTCGCCGCCGGGCCGGAGAGTTTTTGTTTCGGCTTGCTGGAGGCAATCGCCACGCTCGCCTACAGGCCGGCCGAACCTGTCGTGTTGCTACACTACGACGAACCGTTGCCGGAGCCCTTCGCCCGGTTCGACGAAACACTCGCGCCACCCGAAGTGTTGGCACTCGTTCTGGCGGCCGAAGGCGAAGGGTTCAGTCTGGCGATCAGCCCTGCGCACGGTGCCGAGCCTGCCACCCTCTCTGCCGCTGCGGAGTTCATCGCGTTCCTGCGCCAGGGCGAGGCAGCGGAACGCGTTTTTCGCGGTGGACGTTGCGACTGGTACTGGCGGCGGCAGATGGCAACCGCGTGACCCCGGCGAGGCCTTCGGCACCGCGTTGCCGTGTCCCGATCCTTTAACGAGCACTATGGTTCCATGTCCCCGGGGAGCAATCCCACCTTTACAGTACAGAAACCTACAGCCTTTTCAAGCTACTCACGGCGCAATCGATCCGATCATTTTCGAACACGAGAAAGCTTTACCTGAGAATCCCCATTGCCGCCAAATCCTGTCTGACATAGTGTGGGTTCCGAATATTGCTTAGATGTGAGGCAACGATGAAGCGACTATTGGCCGTCGTTTTGCTACTGACGGCGCTAGGCGGCGTGTCCGTTCGGGCTCAGGAGGGGGCGCCCCTGAAGAACCAGGACATTATCGGCCTTGTACGGTCCAATATGTCGGAAAGTACGATTCTCACCGTCATCCGCAGTGGCCGCCCGAACTTCAACACATCATCCAGCGAATTGATACGGCTACGGCAGGCGGGTGTTTCGGACACCATCATCAGCGCCATGGTGGAAGCCAATGCCAGCCGTGCGCCCGCATCGTCCGGCCGGACGGCAAGCGCGTCTCGCGGCGCGTTCAATCCGGAAGAACCGATTTTGGTCGACGCCGGACAGCGCATACCGATGCGCTATCTCACGCCCCAGATGCGCATGGCGGCGCGAGCGCTCGGATTCGGTGGTTTTGGGCAATACGCCGCGTTGCAGGGTACCGCGGCGAGCCTGCGCCTGCACAGCCGGCAACCGGAATTTCTTGTGGCAGTGCCAAACAACGCGCAGCCGCAGAGTTACTACACGCTTGCCAACTTCGCCGTCCGACGAAACGGCTCGCGTGAGGTCCTGGTGGGCGGCGGGTACATCAGCTACTCCACCGGAATCAATCGCGACCGCGTCGTAGCCACGACGGCCTCGCCCCAGCCTGACCAGTCCAGCGCACCGCCCGGCTTCACGATTTATCGCATTGCCGTGGTGAATCCGCTTAGTCCGGGAGAATACGCCATGGTGCTATACAATAGCCAAGTGCATGTGGTCGGTTTTTTCATGGGCGGCGCGGACAGCTACTTCGATTTCGGCGTGGACTGATCGATCGCCACCGAGCCGCGATCCGGGTGGCCCGGAAGCGGGCGCAGGCGGCTATAGCGGGGCGGACGAGATCCGCGGAGAAGCCACCCTGGTGCCGCGGGCGCCAAGCCGCGGACACCGGATTCTCAGCTACCGCAGATTCTTTCTTGACTCGTGACACTCCGGACGACTAATCGGAAGGTTAAGTTCCGATTTTGCAATGTAGGTAGCATAGGCCCGCGGCGCGAGGCATTTACAACAGCTTAGGCATGGCGTCGAACCAACCGGCCGTCCGATGCCAATCCAACCTGTCCGGGGCGGTGTTTCGTACGGCGGAGACATGCCCTGTTTTCCGTGCGAAGCCGTCAGACGTCCGCGAAGGTTCCTGTCAGTGGCCGAAATCGAGTTCGAAGTGAAGACCATGATCATCGAAGCTCTGGCGTTGGAGGATATCACGCCAGCAGACATCAACGCCGAGGAACCGCTGTTCGGCGCCGGCCTGGGGCTGGATTCAATCGACGCCCTCGAACTCGGGGTCGCCATCCGGCGTCACTACGGTATTCATATTGAAGTTGTAAACGATGAGGTCAAGGCGCATTTCGCCAACGTGCGCAGCCTGGCGCGCTTCATCGAGACGCATCGGGGGCAATGATGGAACTGTCGCGCGACGAAATTCAAGCCAGGCTCACCGGCTTCCTGGAAGACCTGTTCGAGATCCCGCGGGATAAGGTGACGCTGGATACCAGCCTCTACGAAGACCTGGATCTGGACAGCATCGATGCGGTGGACCTTATCGTGCAGCTCCAGGGGCTGATCGGGCATCGAATCAAACCTGAAGAATTCAAAACGGTGCGGACGATCCGCGACGCGGTCGATTGCGTCGAGCGATTGCTGGCGACTGATGCGCCGGTTGAATCGTAGCTTCTGGCTCAGCCTCGCCGTTGCCGGTGGTCTAGTATATCCATTTCTTGTCTATTTCGGCCTGTCCCGCCTGCCGCCCGGCGTACTCGTGCTGGCCGGTCTCGCTCTGATCGGAGTGCGTATGGCCGCGATGCCGTCGGCAGCGAATGCGGTCGCCTTGCTCGCTGCCGGGACGGCGCTCGCCGGTCTCCTGCGGCTGTCACCCGACCGCGCGGTCCTAGCCTATCCGGTCGTCATCAGCCTGGCGACTGCAGCGATCTTCAGCCTGTCGCTCGTGCGGCCGCCGACGGTCGTCGAACGCATTGCCCGACTGCGGGAGCTGGAGCTGCCTCCCGAGGGTATCACCTATTGCCGCAAGGTGACCGTGGTCTGGGCGCTGTTCCTTACCGGCAACGCCATGGTGTCCATGTCAACTGCGCTTTGGGGCACTATCGCGCAATGGACGCTCTGGAACGGCCTGATCTCGTATCTGCTGATGGGGCTGCTGTTCACCGGCGAGATGGTGGTTCGCCGGACTGTCCGGCCTCAGGCCGCCGTATCATGAACCACCCGCCGCTCTCCAGCCTTTTGGCGCATGGGCGTCCCCCGGGCCAGGCGCTCGCGATCCGCGCCGAAACGCCGATCGGCTTTTACCGGTTTGCCGGGGATGTGGCGGCGGCGGCTTTGCGCCTGCGTGCCGGCAGGAGTCGGCGCGCGGCCCTGCTCTGCCAGGACAGCTACCGGTTTGTCGTCGGGCTTTTCGGGCTGATGCATGCCGGAGTTACCGCCGTGATGCTGCCGAACGGCCAGCCCGGGACGCTCGACGCGCTTGGCGATACCTTCGACCTGCTGGTCGACGACGCCTTTCTCGCCGGCACACCGGCCACGCCGGATGCGTTGCCATCGCTCGATCCGACCCTCCCGGCGCTTGAGTTCTTCACCTCGGGATCGACCGGCCTGCCGAAGCGGATCGTCAAGACACTGGGGATGCTAGAACGCGAGGTCGCGACGCTCGACGCCCTGTGGGGCGTGGAAATGGGGCGCGGTCCCGTTTTCGCCACGGTGTCGCATCAGCACGTCTATGGGCTGACCTTCAAGCTGCTCTGGCCGCTCGCCAGCGGGCGGCCCTTCGCCTGCGAAACCCACGAACTCTGGGAAACCCTGCTCTATCGGCTGCCGACGAACGCCGTGATCATCGCCAGCCCGTCTCATCTCAGCCGGTTATCCGGGATCGCACCGCTGCCCGTCGGCCGCCGTCCGCGCGGCATCTTCTCGGCAGGCGCACCGTTGTCGCTCGCCGCCGCCAGGGAGACCGCCGATATTCTCGGCACGCTGCCGACCGAGATTTTCGGCAGCACGGAAACCGGGGCGATCGCAACGCGCCGCCAGCGATCGGATAACCAGCCATGGCGACCGTTGCCGGGGATCACGATCGCCACCGATACAGGCGGCCGCCTTCGGTTGCAGTCTCCGTTTCTTGAGGGCATGGACTGGTTCGAGACGGCGGATCTGATCGAACAGTCGAGCGACGGCTTTCGTCTGCGTGGGCGGACCGACCGCGTCGCCAAGATCGAGGGTAAACGGGTCAGCCTGGCGGAAATCGAAAGCAAGCTGACATGCTCCTCTTGTGTCGCCGCCGCCGTGGTCGCGGTCATACCTGGCGACACAACACGGCTGGGTGCCGTCGTCGTTCCGAGTGCCGCCGGTCGCGAGACGCTCGCCCGCATCGGCACGTTTCGCTTTAGCCGGATGCTGCGCCAGGCTTTGGCCGAAACCCAGGAGCCGGCCGCTTTGCCCCGGCTCTGGCGATTCCGCGACGCGCTGCCGGACGGACCCATGGGCAAAAGTCGCGACGCCGACGTCCTGGCCCTGTTCGGTGACGTATCATGATTTTGCCGGCGGTTCGAGACCTGACCCGGAATGGCAATGCGGTGCGCATGAATCTGGCCATCCCCGCGGACCTCGACGCTTTCCAGGGCCATTTCCCCGGTGAGCCAATCCTGCCGGGCGTCGTGCAGGTCGATTGGGCGGTCCGTTTCGCGGCCGAGCATTTCGCGATCGCGCCGGCGGCCTGCGATTTCCAGGTCAAGTTCCGCCAGGTCGTGCGGCCGGACCATGATCTCGCACTCACGCTCACGCTTGATGATCAGCGCCGTCATGTTGCGTTCGAATACCGGGTTGCCGGCGACATCGTCTCGTCCGGCAAGATTCGACTGGATGCGCGGCCGTGAGCAGAAACGTGTGCGCGATCGTGCCGAGCTACAATCACTGGCGCAGCGTCGGCGCCGTGGTGGCGTCGCTGCGGCAGATCGGCTTGCCGGTGTTTGTCATCGACGACGGCAGCGCCGAGCCGGCACGGTTGGTGATCGCCAAACTGCATGACGCGGCGCGCGGCGTCTCCGTCACGCGGCTTGAACCCAACCGCGGCAAAGGCGGAGCCGTTCAGGAGGGCTTACGCCTTGCTCTCGCGGCGGGTTTCACCCATGCCGTCCAGGTCGATGCCGACGGCCAGCATGATCTTGGCGCACTATCGGACTTGCTCGCCATTTCCGAGCGGTATCCGGCCGCACTGGTCAGCGGCCAGCCGATCTATGATGCGTCGGTGCCATTGGGCCGCAAGGCAGGACGTTGGGTGACCCACGTCTGGGTGTGGATCGAAACCCTGTCACTGCGGATTCGCGACAGCATGTGCGGCTTCCGGGTCTATCCGCTGGCTGCGGTCACGCCGCTGCTGGCGCGCGAGCGTTTGGGTCAGCGGATGGATTTTGACACCGAGATCATGGTGCGCCTGTTCTGGCGCGGCACGCCGGTGGCGATGCTGCCGGTCCGGGTGGTCTATCCGCCTGGCAACACCTCCAACTTCAATCTGCTGCGCGACAATTGGATGATCACCAAGATGCACACGCGCCTTGTCATCACCATGCTGCTGCGTCTTGTGCCAATCCTGCTCAACCGGCCGCCGCGTCTTGCCGGCCCCGATCCCGGGGGGATCTGACCCATGCTTTCCATCGAAATTCTGATCAAGGCGCAGTTCTACGACCTCGATCCGATGAACGTGGTCTGGCACGGCAACTATGCCCGTTTTCTGGAGCAGGCGCGTTGCGAGCTGCTCGACAAGATTGGCTACAACTATGTTGAGATGGGCGCCTCGGGCTATGCGTGGCCGATCGTTGACCTCAAGGTGAGGTATGTCCGGCCGATACGTTTCGGGCAGGAATTTATCGTCAAGGCCACCATCGCGGAGTTCGAGAACGGCCTGACGATCGACTACCGCCTGACCGACCGCCTCAGCGGGGAGGTGTTGACCAAGGCGCGCACCCGGCAGGCCCCCGTGGTGATCGAAACCGGCGAACTCTGCATCGAATCCCCTGCCGCGCTGACGGATAAGATCAAGGCGCTGGCATGATCCGCCTGCTGATCGCGATATCGCTGCTGCTTGCGCCCCCGGTTGCCGCCCGAGCCGATGGACATGGATTGGGCCAAAGTCTCGGCCGCGGCGATATCCTGCGCGGTGCCTTCGTGCAGCAGCGGCAGTTGAAGGGTTTCGACGTGCCGCTGCGGTCCGAGGGGCATTTCGTTTTGGCCCCGGGCCGCGGTCTGATCTGGCGGGTCGAAAAGCCCTTCGCGATCATGACCGTCATCACGTCGGCCGGTCTCGTGCAGCAGGCCGGCGGCAACGAAACCATGCGGCTGGCTTCGGCGAGGTTGCCATTCCTGTCGCATCTCTACGACATGCTGGGTGGTGCGCTCAGCGGCGATTGGCACGCGCTTGATGCCGATTTCAGCGCAGAGCGATCGGGTGGTGCTGGTCATTGGGACGTCCGGCTGACGCCGCGCAAGGCCGATGATCCGATCGCCATGCCGTTCTCCGCCATCGCGGCGACGGGCGGGCGCTTCGTCGAGACCGTCCGAATGATCAAGCCGGATGGCGACAGCGATACTCTGACGTTCACCGATCAGGTGCTGAACGGCGCTCCGCTTGACCCGGGCGAGATCGCGGCGCTCGGCAGCCTCGGCCAATGAGACCAGCTTGCATTGAGATCGACGCTTCGGCCACGCCATCCCGTCATGCCGACGAAGGTCGGCATCCACGCCTTTTGCTCAGGGTAAGCAAAGGCCTGGATGGCGGGCCTGCGCCCGCCATGATGGTCGGTCAAACCTTGCGGCCGTCGGTATGAGGCGGGTCGCGGCGCTGCTTTGGGTGGCGGTCGCCGTGCTGTCTGCCGCGTACCTTGCTGTCCGTATCGGTCAAGGACTGGCTTTCCGCACCGACCTCATGGCGCTGCTGCCGCGGGAGCAGCAGGACCCGGTGCTGCAACGGGCGGACGATGCCGTCACCAGCAGCCTGTCGCGCCGCGTGGTCATCCTTGTTGGCGCCTCTGACCGCGCCGCGGCGCGCGACGCGGCCCACCTGATTGCCGGCGAACTTACGCGGGCTGGCCTGGTCGATCTCGCCTCAAACGGCTTCGACAAGGATCGCCTGAGCCGTATCGGCCGGCTCTATTTCCCCTACCGGCGCGGCCTTTTATCTGAGGCCGATCGGCAGCGATTGATGGAGGGCAGGGACGCCGAGATCGCCAGCCGCGCCTTGTCTCAGGTGTTTGGTTTTGTCGGCATGGCCGACGGCCGCCTGTTGGCCCGCGATCCGTTTCTGCTGATGCCGGACTTCCTGGCCGGCCTCCCGCTGCCGATGTCCCGGTTGACGCTCGACGATGGCATGCTGTCGCTGCAGGCGGAGGGCAAAACCCGGATCCTGCTGTCCGGCACACTGACCGGCGAACCCTATGCGCTGGAAACCCAGAAGCGACTGAGCGCGACGCTGGACCCGTTGATCGCCCGACTCAGCGCCGAACATCCCGATCTCGAGGTGCTGCGTGCCGGCGCCGTCTTCTTCGCCAAGGCCGGCGCCGAGCAGGCGATCAGCGAGACGACAGTCATCAGCATCGCCTCGACGCTCGGCACCCTGCTGCTGGTGTTGGTGGTGTTCCGGGCCTTGACACCGCTTTGGCTGACCCTGCTGGCGATCGGCAACGGAGTCCTGGTCGCGCTGGCCGCCAGCCTCTGGTTGTTCGGCGACTTGCATGTCGGCGCGCTGCTGTTCGGGGTAAGCCTGATCGGCGTCGCGGTTGACTACAGCCTGCAATATTGCAGCGAAATCTTTGCGCCAGCCCCGCCGCCGCCCGCCATCCGGCTGCAGCGCGTGTTTGCCGGGATCACGCTCGGCGCGGCCACGACGATCATCGGCTACCTCACGCTGATGCTGGCGCCGTTTCCGGGCCTGCACCAGATCGCCGCCTTTTCCGCGGTCGGGTTGTTTGCGTCCTGGGCGACGGTCGTGCTTTGGCTGCCGGCGCTCGACCGCACCAGGCCGCCCCGTCATGGCGCGCGGATGCTGGCTGCCGCGAGGTGGTTCCTCGGGCTATGGGATGCACCGCGCTATCGGTGGGTGCGGCTCGCCTGCCTCGCTGGCGTTGGGCTGATCGCGTTGGCCGGCCTGATCCGCATCCACGCCGACGACGACGTGCGGCATATGCAATCGCTCTCCCCCGCCCTGGTTGCCGAGCAGGATCGGCTGCAACGCCTCGTCGGCTCGACGGGCGGCAACCAGTTCCTGCTGGTCCAGGCGCCGGACGACGATGCCGCCCTGGAGCGCGAAGAACTCCTGGTTGAGCGGTTGCGGCCGCTCATCGGCAAGGGGTTGGCGGGCTTCCAGTCGCCCGCTGAATACGTTCCGTCGGCTGGCCGCCAGCGATCCAATCGCGCTTTAGTACATGCGCAGCTCGATGGCGCCGCGCTGCGGGACCAGAGCAGGCGGCTTGGCCTGTCCGAACAGCCGGAAGCCGCGGATGACAACCTGCCGATCCTGACGCTTGCCGAGGCGACGAAGGGCATGGACTTTCTGTCGCTGCTGATCCTGGATACCGGTGCTGCGGCCACGCACGTCGTGACGCTCGACGGCGTGACGGATGTGAAGGCCATAGCGGCCGCGGTCCGGGGCGTTCCGGGGGTCCGGGTGGTTGATCCGGCCGGGGATTTCAGCCTGTTGCTCGGCAAGTATCGCAATCGCGCGCTGATACTGCTGGCGCTCTCCGCTGCGCTGATGGCGCCACTTCTGGCGGCGCGCTACGGCTGGCGCGGCGGGTTGGGTGTCCTGGCGCCTCCGGCATTGGCGGTTGCGCTGGCGCCGGCCTTGCGTGCCCTTGCCGGCGGCAGCTTCAGTTTCTTCGACGCCATGGCGCTGGTCCTGATCCTGTCCATCGGTGTCGACTATGCCGTGTTCTGCGCCGAAACCTCCGGCGAGCGGAAGCCGGTCACCATGCTCGCGGTTTTCCTGGCGGCCTCGACCGCGCTGCTATCGTTCGGGCTTCTGGCATTGAGCGGCGTCGCGGTGGTGAGTGCCTTCGGTTCGACCATGACCATCGGCATTCTGGCCGCCTGCCTGCTGGCACCGATGGCGCGCGGCAGCCTGCGCACCCGCACCGCCGGCCATTGGTCGCGGTTGCGGGAACGCGGTTCTTACCTCGGCATCCAACTTGTCGCCAGCACCTATTTCGTATTGGGCCGCCGCGCCTGCATGCTGCTGCTCTGGCCGGTCGCCGGCTATTTTTACATGACCGACTCGAAGCGGCGGGACGATTCCCTGGCGTATCTGACTCGGATCAACGCGCTGAAAGGGTTACCCTCACCGGGGGCGCTGGACGGATTGCGCCATTTCATGAGCTTTGCTGAGAAGGCGCTGGAGACGTTCATTGCCTGGGCACGACCCGAATCCAGCCGAATCCGGGTCGTCGGGGCCGAAGACATCGACCGCATGGCCGCCGAAGGCCGCGGCGGGGTCCTGATCGTGTCCCATATGGGCAATGCCGAACTCAGCCGTTCGGGCCTGGTGTCCCGCTTCCGCCGCGACGTCAACGTGCTGATGCACACGAAACATGCCGTCCAGTACAACCGACTACTTCACCGCATCAATCCCGCGAGCATTGCCCACACCATCGAGGTGACCGAGATCGGACCGGCCACCGCCATCGACCTCGAGGCGCGAGTGCAGCGCGGGGAATGGATCGCCATCGCCGGCGACCGGACGCCGGTTTTCGGCGGCGGCCGGGTCAGCCGGGCGCCGTTTCTCGGCGCCCCGGCGCTGTTTTCGCAAGGCCCCTATATCCTGGCCGGCTTGATGAAATGTCCGGTTTATCTGCTGTTCTGTCTGCGCGACGACGATGGCGGCCATACCGTCTATTTCGAAGGGTTCGCGGAGCGGATCGATATCCCGCGGCGTGATAAGGACTGCTTCCTGCGTAGCCTGACGACGCGGTATGCCAGCCGTCTGGAGCACTATTGCCTCGCAGCGCCGATGCAATGGTACAACTTTTTCGATTTTTGGGCGCAAGAGGCTCCGGCCGATGGCGGGGGACCGTGACGCCGTTCGATGGAGCGGCGCGCCGGCTCGCGCGCCGGCGGTTGTCGATGGACGATGCGCCGCCGTGGCCAATGCCGGAACGCGGCGCCTGGCCAGCCGAGCCGGACAGGCACGATGTCATCGTGGTGGGCGCGGGCATCGGCGGCCTGACCACGGGCGCATTGCTGGCGCGGCGCGGCTTCAAGGTCCTGGTCGTCGAAGCTCACAACCGTCCCGGCGGCTATTGTTCCTGCTGGTCTCGAACCGTGGGCGGTGCAGCAACGTTCCATTTCGATGCCGGTATCCAGGATTTCAGCGGCCTGGGCGCGCGCGGTCCGCTGCGGCAACTGCTTAGCCAACTGGAAGCCGAATCCCGGATCGAATGGCGACGGGTGCGCCATTTCTACAAGAAGGACGGCATCGGATTTACGGTTCCGGAGAAGGCCGCCGACATGGCGGCCGCGCTCGGTCACCGGTTTCCGGCCGAATCCGCCGCCATAGCAGCGTTTTTTTCCGAAATGGAGGCGGTCTACCGGGAACTTTACGCGGACATCGAATCGACGGGCGGGGTGCCGGCGCCGCCGCGGAGTATCGAGGGCATGTTGAACTGGCCGGCCGCTCACCCGCACGCCGGGCACTGGATGCGGCAGAAATTCCTCACCATGCTCGACACGTTCCTGGCCGATCGGCGGTTGAAGGAGCTGTTGACGACGCTGGCGGACTATATCACCGATCGGCCGGAGACGCTGAGCGTCGGCGATATGGCGCCGCTGTTCGGTTATTACTTCGACGGCGGGTATTATCCCGTGGGCGGCTCTCAACGGCTCGCCGACGTGTTGTCCGCAGTGATCTCGGAACAGGGTGGCCGCGTTCTGCTGCGGACCCGTGTGAAGCGGATACTGATCGAGGGCGGCCGGGCCGCGGGCATCGAAACGGCCGCCGGCCGGATCCATCGCGCCCCGGTGGTCGTGGCGAACGGCGATGTCGTGTCGGCCCTGAGCGATCTCGTCGGCGAGACGCATTTACCGCCCGGCTACCTGACGAAAGTGCGGGCCATGCGGCGCGGCCCGTCTGCCGTCCTGGTCAGCCTCGGGCTTGACACGCTGCCCGATTTGCCAGCTCGGGTCTTCGTGCATCAGGACGGACTTGGGTTTGGCATCGGCAATCCCAGCGTGATCGATCCGTCCCTGGCGCCGCCGGGCCATGCCGTGTTGACCATGGTCTGTCTGTTGTCGGAGCAGGCCGCGTCCGGGTGGCGCCGCAAGGAACCCGGATACCGCGCCGCAAAGCAGGCCTTCGCCGATCGGCTGATTGAGGCGACGGAAGCGTCCGTGCTGCCGGCACTGAGGCGGCACATTGTCCATTGCGAGGTCGCCAGCCCGCCAAGTTTCACGCTGTTTGCCAGAACCCGGAACGGCAACATCTATGGCGCGGACCGCGATCAATGGCATCCGCAGATCAAGTCGCCCGTTGCGGGGCTGTTGTTGGTTGGCGCCGGAACATCCACCGGCCCCGGGGTTGAGGCGGTGGTGATTTCCGGTACCATCGCAGCCGATATGATTGCGGCGCGGCAGGGGACGATGTTGCCGATCCGGGCGAACGGCATGCGCGAAATGCTGTCCGTTTAGAATATTTTGTATATGTTCCGGTGCCGTCGTCCCGCCCCGAGGTTGCGTTTTGTTTCATAGGCCGTCCTTCCTGCTCCTGGCTCTGCTGCTGCTCCAGGGCTGCGCCGCGCGACCGGCCGCGCCGCTGGCAACGGTGCGCATTGCGCCGCAACTCGATCTTGTGCTGCCGCAACCAGGCACGCTTGCACGCAGCGTGAACGCGACGCAACTGGTGTCGGCCCATTACGGCGATCAGACGATCCTGTTCGAAGGTCATATCAGCGCCAAACCGGACCGGTTCTTACTGGCGGTTATCGACCCGCTCGGCCGCAAGGCGCTGACAATCACCTGGACCGACCAGGATATCGTTTACGAGGCCGCGCCCTGGCTGCCGCCGAAGCTCCGCCCGGAGAACATGCTGGCGGATCTCGTGGTGCTGTACTGGCCCGAGGCGGTGGTGCGCGAGGCCCTGCGGGCGTCGGGCGGAACGGTGGTGGCCGCTCCCGGCACCCGTTCGATCATGGCCGGTGGCCGGGAGGTCATTCAGGCCGACTACCACATGGCGGCGGCCGATCCGTGGACGGGTCACGATCATTACCGCAACCTGCCTCGGGGCTACGATCTCGACATCGAGTCCGTGGCGCAATTCCCGTGACGCCATTGTTCCTCAACGCCTGCGGCATCGTCTCGCCGCTCGGGCGCGGCCGACGGGCGACCGCGGCGGCCCTGGCGGCCGGGCGGCGCGACGGCCTGGTGCTGCGCAACGACCTGCTGCCGGGCCGCACCATTTCCATTGGCGCGGTCATCGGCCATCTGCCACCGCCGTCGGACCGGGCTGCATCGCTCGACTGCCGGAACAACAGGCTTATGCTCTTGGCGTTGTCCGAGATCGCCGCGGAAGTCGAAGCCGCGGCGGCGCTGTACGGCCGGGACCGGGTCGCGGTCGTGCTCGGGACCAGCACCTCCGGTATTGCCGAAGGCGAAGCGGCTCTGATTCAGTTCCGGCAGACCGGCGTCTGGCCGCCGTCCTACCATTACCGGCAGCAGGAGACCGGCAGCCTGGCGGAATTCGCGGCGCGCGCCCTCGACCTCACGGGGCCGGCCTATACGGTCGCCACCGCCTGTTCGTCGAGCGCCAAGGTCTTTGCCTCCGCTCGCCGCCTGATCCGCGCCGGCTTCGCCGATGCCGCGGTGGTCGGCGGCGCCGACACGCTGTGCCGGATGACCGTCAACGGCTTCGACTCGTTGCAGGCCTTGTCGCACGGCCTTGCCAATCCGTTCAGCCTCAACCGGGATGGCATCAATATCGGCGAGGGGGCCTCGGCGTTCCTGATGACCCGGACGCCCGCGCCGGTGGAGTTTCTGGGCGTAGGCGAAACCTCGGACGCGCATCATCCGACGGCGCCCGATCCGGACGGCACGGGCGCGCGGCTGTCGATGCAGCAGGCGTTGGACGATGCCGGCCTGACGCCGGGTGAGATCGACTACGTCAACCTGCACGGCACCGCGACGCCGCTGAATGACGCCATGGAGAGCAAGGCGATCGACGGCGTGTTCCCGGTCGGCGTGCCGTGCAGCTCCACCAAGGGCATGACCGGCCACATGCTGGGCGGCACGGGCGGTTGCGAGGCAGCCTTTCTCTGGCTGACCCTGCATCCGGCGACCAGCACCGGGCTTCTGCCGCCGCATCTGTGGGACGGCGTGGCCGATACCGCTTTGCCGGCACTCGACCTGGTGGGCAGCGGGAGATCGATGCCGGACCGCCCGAGGCTCGCCATGCTGAGCAATTCCTTCGGGTTCGGCGGCAGCAACGTGTCGCTGGTACTGGGCCGGGGCTGGGCCTGATGGCCGCCGCCTTTCCACCGATCGCCGAGCTTCTGCCGCATGCGCCGCCGATGGTGATGTTGGACGCGGTTATCGGCCATACTGCCGAAAGCCTGACCGCCGGCCTGACGATCCGCGCCGACGCGCCATTTTTCGTACCCGATAGCGGCGTGCCGTGCCACGCCGGCATCGAGTATATGGCGCAGGCCTGCGGAGCGTTCGCCGGCCTGGAAGCGCATCTGGCTGGAAAACCCGTGCGGCTGGGATTTTTGTTGGGCACGCGCCGCTATCAGGGCTTCGTCGCCTGGTTGCCCGAAGGCTGGCACGTGACGGTGACGGCAACCGTGGTCTTGCGCGAAGGACCGATGGGGGTCTTCGACTGCCGGATCCGGCACGGGGAAGACGACGTGGCGATGGCGCAACTCACGCTCTATCAGCCGGATGGGCCAACCGATGCCCGGGCCGACCACGAAGCAGATGTAGGATGATGGACAGAACGATCCTGGTGACCGGTGCGAGCAAAGGCATCGGCCGGGCGATCGCGCTGCGTCTCGCACGCGACGGCTTCCGCGTGGCGGTTCATTATCGAGCCGATCGGCCCGGGGCCGAGGCGACGCTTGCCGGGATCGCTGAGCATGGCGGCAATGGGCGCCTTTTAAGCTTCGACATCGCCGATCGGCTGTCGTCGCGCCGGACCATCGAGGCGGAGATTGCTGAACACGGTCCTTACTATGGTGTGGTGCTGAATGCCGGGATCTCGCGCGATGCGGCGTTTCCCGCCATGACCGAGGATGACTGGGACGGCGTGCTCGGCACCAACCTCGATGGGTTCTACAACGTTATGCACCCGGTTGTGATGCCGATGGTTTCCGCGCGCAAGGGCGGCCGGATCGTGACGCTGTCGTCGGTTTCAGGCGTCGCCGGCAACCGTGGCCAGGTCAACTACAGTGCGGCGAAGGCGGGGATCATCGGCGCGACCAAGGCCTTGGCGATCGAGCTCGCCAAACGGGGGATCACGGTCAATGCTGTGGCCCCCGGCATCATCGAGACGCAAATGACCGCCGGCCTGCCGCTTGAGGAGGTCGTCAAGATGGTGCCGATGCGGCGGGTTGGACAACCCGAGGAAGTTGCGGCGGCCGTGGCATTTCTCTGTTCCGACGGCGCATCTTATGTAACCCGTCAGGTGATCTCGGTTAACGGAGGAATGGTCTGATGCGCCGTGTCGTGGTGACCGGCATGGGCGGAGTGACCGCGCTGGGCGAGGATTGGCCCACGATCCGGGCCAGGCTCGCCGCCGGAGAGACGGCAGTGCGTACCATGCCCGAATGGGAACGTTTCAGCGGGGTCAACACCCGGCTTGCCGCACCCATCGCGTCCTTCTCGGTCACGGATCGTTATCCCCGCAAAAAACTGCGTACCATGGGGCGCGTGTCGCAACTGGCGGTCCGCGCGACCGAGCGGGCGCTTGAAGATGCCGGCCTGCTGGATGATCCGCTCCTCCACGGCGGACGGACAGGCGCTGCCTACGGATCGTCGTTTGGCAGCCCCGACGCCGTGCTGGGGTTTTATGAACTCAAGCAGAACGGCGCGTCCAGGCATCTCAACGCGACCAACTACATCCAAATGATGAGCCATACGGCCGTCGTGAATGTCGGTCTGTTCTTCGGCATCACCGGCCGGATCATACCGACTTCGAGCGCCTGCACCTCCGGCAGCCAGGGCATCGGCTATGCCTATGAAGCGATCCGCTGGAACAAGGCCGACATCATGATTGCGGGCGGTGCCGAGGAACTCGACATCACCGACGCCGCGGTCTTCGACACGTTGTTCGCCACCAGCGTCAAAAACGATCGGCCGGGCGAGACACCGCGCCCGTTCGACCGGGACCGTGACGGACTGGTCATCGGCGAGGGCGCCGGGACGCTGATCCTGGAGGAGTATGAGCACGCCCGTGCCCGCGGTGCGCGCATCCATGCTGAGATCGTCGGTTTTGGCACCAATTCGGATGGCAGTCACGTTACCCAGCCACAGGCGGCGACGATGCAGTGGGCGCTGAGGTTGGCACTGGAGGACGCGGGCCTGCCGGCCGATGGGATTGGTTTCGTCAGCGGCCACGGCACGGCCACCGAATGGGGCGATATTGCTGAGAGCGTTGCCACGAACGCTGTTATGGGTCCGGCCATGCCGGTTCATTCGATGAAGAGTTTCCTTGGCCATTCGCTTGGTGCCTGCGGCGCCATTGAAGCCTGGCTTTCGATTGAGATGATGCGTGATGCCTGGTTCTGTCCCACGGCGAACCTGGAGAACGTCGACCAGCGCTGTGCGCCGCTCGACTACGTAATGGGAAAACCCCGGCGCTTTGAGGTTGATCATATCATGACGAATAATTTCGCCTTCGGCGGAGTTAACACTTCGTTGATATTCAAGCGTATTTAGGGCCGATCCTCTATTCTCCGACGCCTTCTGGCGCTACCTATGGCCTATGGCGACAGATTGAGCACCAAAATCCATATCCTGGCAGTCGCCCATGCGCAACGCCCACAGCAACAAGAAATATAAGCATTGCTGTGGTAGCCTCACGGCCAGAGTTGCCCGAAATGCTCCGCGGGGTCGAATTGCCCCGTGTATGCGTGATAACGCGGCTTGTCGGCGGAACACGCAACCGGCTACGCTGCGGCATGAAGAATGCCCCGGACACGCTATACGGCGAGCCGTTGCCGCCGCCGGTGCCGCCCGCCGCGGCAGGCCCCCCTGCCCTGCCGGACGGGTTGCC
>NZ_CAJATU010000163.1 GCF_903944925.1 uncultured Rhodopila sp.
AACGCCCTGGCACGCGGCTTGCGGTTACCCGTGCATGAAGCCCCGAACCGGGACCTCAGCCTGATCCGAAAACCGGGACCGCCGCCATGCAGACCATGATCGAAACCGCCACCGCCGCCGTCACCATGGGATCCCTCGCCCTCAACGCCTGGCACCATGCCGGCTTCCCGGTGGCGATGAAGCTGGCCTCCCGCATCATCGCCCCCGCCGCCTCCCTGCCGCAGACCACCTCCCTGCCCGAGATCACCGTCGTCATGCCGGCCTACAACGAGGCCGCCCACATCGCCGCCAAGCTGCGCAACCTCGCCGCCATCGACTACCCGGCTGACCGCCTGCACATCCTGGTCGCCTGCGACGGCTGCAGCGACGACACCGTCGCCATCGCCCGCGCCACCCTGGCCGAGGCCGCCTGCGCCCATCTCGATGCCACCGTGGTCGACCACGCCCGCAACCGCGGCAAGGTCGCTGTGCTCAACGGCACCATCGCCATGGTCAAGACCGAGGTGGTGGTGCTGACCGACGTCTCCGCCATGCTGCCGCCCGACGTGCTGCTGCGCGCCGCCGCGCACTTCGCCGACAAGGACCTCGGCGCCGTCGGCGGCACGTATCGGCTGAACAAGCCCGGCTCGGTTGGCGAGGCGAACTACTGGAAATACCAGGTCGCGGTGAAGCGCGGCGAGGCGGCGATGGGCTGCCCGCTCGGCCTGCACGGCGCGTTCTACGCGTTCCGCCGCGCCGCCTGGGCGCCGCTGCCGGCCGACACGATCAACGACGACTTCATCATGCCGCTGGAGATCTTCGGCCGCGGCTGGCGGGTCGCCTATGACGAGACGATCGTCGCCTATGAGGACGAGATGACGACTCCGGAGCAGGAGACCAGCCGCCGCCGCCGCATCGCCGGGGGCAATGCGCAGCAGATCATCCGGCTGGCCTGGCTGCTGAACCCGAAATTCGGCGGTGTGGCGCTGGCGTTCGCCTCCGGCAAGGCGCTGCGGGTGGCGGCACCGTTCCTGATCGTGCTGGGGCTGCTGGGATCGGTTGTGCTGGCGGCCGGTTCGGCGGTGTTCGCGACGCTGGCGGCGATGCAGATCGCCGGGCTGCTGGGTGCAGCGGCGGGCGCGCTGCTGGGTGCATCCGCACCGCGTGCCCTGGCGGTGGCGCGCTACGCGGTGGCCGGGCACCTGGCGAGTGCAACGGGTGTGGTGCGGTATTTCTCCGGCGCTTATGCCAAGCCGTGGCGCCGGGATGTGCTGGCGTAACGCCAGTCGGAAACGCGGCCTCCGCTCAGGCCGGCATCATCCCGTCTTTCCGCCAGGCGCTGACTTTCCGGTAGACCGTTGACGGGTTGATCTCCAGCAACGCAGCCGCCCGTGGAATGTCGCCATCGGTCCGTGCCAGCGCCGCCAGGACCAGGCGGCGCTCCATCTCCGCCAGGGGCATGATCTCAATCTCCGACGTGATGGGACGCGCCGGATTTAACGCAGCCTGAAGCGGTTCGGCCAGGCTCTCCAGCGGCGGCATCAGGATTTCCGGCACGCCATGGCTGGTAGCGGCTTCCGCCAGCACCGGCTCGGGTGCCGCCGGATGCACCACCGCCGGCGGCAATGCGGCAACGACACGCGGCTCGGCCGGATAGGGACGGTTGACCGGGGGCGGGATCATCCCCGGGGCGACCAGATCCCCATCATGCAGCACGACGATGTTGCGCACCACGTTCTGCAACTGCCGCACATTTCCCGGCCACGGATAATCCATCAGCATGCGCTCGGCCTCGGGCGAGAAGCCGCGGAACCGCCGATGCTCCTCCCGCGCGAACTGAGTCAGGAAATGCCGCGCGATCAGCAGCACGTCGTCGCCGCGGTCGCGCAGCGGCGGCAGTTCAACCGGCACGACATAGAGCCGGTAATATAGATCCTCGCGGAACCGGCCGGCCTGCACTTCCAGCATCGGGTCGCGGTTGGTGGCGCAGACGAAGCGCACATCCACCTTGGTCACCTTCGACGAGCCGACGGGGCTGAACGTGCCGGTCTGCACGAAGCGCAGCAGCTTGACCTGCATATCCAGCGGCATCTCGCCGATTTCGTCGAGAAACAACGTCCCGCCATCCGCCAGGCTCGCCGCCCCCGGCCGATCGGCCGTGGCGCCGGTGAAGGCGCCTTTGATGTGGCCGAACACCTCGCTCTCCAGCAGGTCGCGCGGGATGGCGCCGCAATTCAGTGCGACGAACGGCCCGCCGGCGCGCTGGCTGGACTTGTGCAGCGCCTCCGCCGCCAACTCCTTGCCGGTGCCGCTTTCGCCGGTGATGAAGACGCTCGCCTTGCTGCGCGCCACGCTCTGAATGATGTCGTAGATCGCACGCATCTGGTCGGAGGCACCGATGAAACCGACAAAGCCCTTGCGGCCAAGCTTGGCTTCGGCGTCCAGAAGACGAGTCTCCGCCCGGGTCAACTGGGTTTCCAGCGCCTCGCGGCTGCGGGTCAGGGCACGGCGCTGCAACGCATTGCGCAGCGTCACCGACAAGCGATCCTTGTTGTATGGCTTGACGACGAAGTCCTCGGCGCCGGCACGAATGGCCTGCTTGGCCAACTCCATCGAGGCGCTCGCCGTCACCACCACGACAACCGCGTCGCTGCCCTCCTGCTTCAGGCGGCCGAGCAACTCCAGGCCGTTATAGTCCGGCAGTTCGATATCCAGCAGCAAGCCGTCCGGCAGCCACTCCCGGGCCACCGTCAGCGCCGCGCCAGCCGTTCCCGCCACGCGCACATCGTAGCCCAGTCCGGCCAGGAACAGACGCGCCAGCTCGGCCTGCGCCGGCAGATCCTCGACCACAAGGATGCGTTCCGCCGCGCCTTCAGGTCCGGCCGGTTCACTCATGTCGCTGCCGGCGGCACCCCGCCCGCGAGAACACCCGCAATCTGGCGCAGCGTCTCATCGGCTATTGCCCGGATCTCCCCCGCGGTGGCGACCAGCGGGGCGTCGGGATCGAGGTTGGTCATCGCCCGCCGGCTGACCTGCTCCAGCGGTTCGGCCGCCACCGAGCCGGCTGCGCCGGCGAGGCCATGCGCAGCGGCTCGAAAGCCCTTCGCATCGCCCGCCCTTGCCGCACTCTCCAGCGCCGTGACCAGGTTTTCGATATCCCCGCGCAGCAAGGTCAGGACCTGGATGATGTCTTCCGGGGAAAGGTCGTCCGCCAAATGGGCGGCGAAGACAGGGGGATCGGTTGGCATGGGGCTATTCTTTCTCTTGCGTGAGCCAGGCTCTCAGACCCGAACCGTCAGTACGGGCGAACGGTGCATACGTGCCCGAAGACCGGCCATCAAATCCGGGAAATATTTGGCAAAACGATACGTTTCTCGATCCAGCTCCGCAAGTAGCGATGGATTGTCGCGATCGTTTAGAATGGCACCGATCAGATTTGCCCCTGCGGCGGTGAGTTTCTCGCGCGCCTCGCGAATGCGGGTGCCGGAGGTGCCGCCGGCCAGCGTCACCAGGATGCAGACATCCGCCGCCGCCGCCGCGGTAATCCCCGCGATCTCCCCGCTGTCCGGAGAGGACCGCCGATCGGCTTGGGTTGTACGTGGGCCGCGGCGCCGCTCCGTCGTCAGCAGCGGCGCGGTATCCAGCACGACGATGCCCCACTCCGAGCGCCAGGCGGCAAGCTGCTCGGTCAGCCGGGCCCGCTCTCGCCAGGCGGCGGCCATCCCGGGCCCGATATTCCCCAGCACGGCAAGGTTCATCCCCTCCGCCTGGACGATCTCATCGGGTTGCGACGTCTGGCCAATCATCCGCAACGCCGCCGGCCGCAGCAGATCGAGGTCCACAAGCAGCGCCTTGGGCCGGGCGGCGGCCGGACGCCCCGGTTGCGCCAGCGTCTCGGCCGCCGCGAACTGGCCGGCCCGCCGCGCCAGGGCGACCGCGATCTGCGAGGAACCTTCCCGCGGCAGGGCGGAGACCACCGCGATGCTGCGCGCGCCGGTGGCGGAAACCGCCTGCCAGATCGAGTCGATTTCCGGGTGGTAGGGCGAAATCAGGTTCACAGCAGCACCTTGAACAGGCCGAAGATCGACAGCACCGAGACGGTATCGCGAACGTTCTCCATAAAGATGGACCAGTCGCTTTGCTCGGTGGAGGGAACATATATGGTGTCGCCCTGACGCACGACAGGCAGCAGCGCGTAGTCGCCGGACTTGGCGAACTTCACCAGGTTGAATATCCGTGCTTCGTTTGCGCAGCAGGACAGGTTCACCACGACGATCTTCTCCTGGTATGCCTCTCGCGACGGGCCGCCGGCCTCGGCGAGCAGATCCAGGATCGTCATGCCTTCGTTGAACTGGTAACGGCCCGGCTTGGCGATCGCGCCGAGCAGCCGCACGGTGGAGCCGGGTGACACCTCCAGCCAGTTGCGGCTGCGGTCCGGCACGAAGATCACGTCGCCTGGACGCACATGCGGCAGCAGCCGATCGTCGCCGGTTTCGAAGAACGCGGCGAGGTTGACCTTGGTCACCCGGTCGCGCCCTTCGCCCCTGTGCGACACCCGGATATTCAGCAGATCCGCCGCCGCCGTGGGACCGTCGGCGGCGGAGATGATGTCGAGAAAGGACAATTTCTCCTCGAACGCGTAGCGTCCGGGATGGCCGACGGATCCCATCACGTAGATCGAACGATCGGATGACAGTTGCATCCAGGTCGCCCTGGTGTCGTTGGGGCTTTGCGGCAGTTCCGGCACGGTGATCGTGTAGCCTGCATGGATCGCCGGCATGCTGGCCGCGCTGCCGCCGTTCGCCAGGAAGTTCTGCAGGTCGAACTTGACCGCGCGGCCGCCCTTGTCGCCCTGAACGATTTCGACATGCGCAATGTCGCCGCGCTCGTTCGG
Organism: uncultured Rhodopila sp.; assembly: GCF_903944925.1. Classification (GTDB taxonomy): domain Bacteria; phylum Pseudomonadota; class Alphaproteobacteria; order Acetobacterales; family Acetobacteraceae; genus Rhodopila. The sequence continues at coordinate 4,874 of NZ_CAJATU010000163.1, forward strand.
GCCACCGGCCTGGGCGAGCAGGTCGACCAGCGACATCTCGTCGGACCAGTCGAACCGGCCGGGAGACCGCACCGCGCCGAGGACCCGCACCGCGCGGCTGGTCGGGGTGCGCAGCCAGCTTGCCCGCTCCGACTCCTGGACCTTCTCCGGCACGAAGATCGCGTCGCCCGGATTAACGGCGGGCGGCGGCGTGCGCGTTCCGCCGGCGGAGTCGGCATAGGCGGACAGGTCGAACGCCGCGACCGTCCCGTTCTCGCGGATAATCCGGATCTGCTTCGAATCGGCGTACCGGGTCGGCCCGCCGGCATTGGCGAGGATGTCGAAGAAGCCGGTGCCGGGCCGCGCCTCGAACGCGCCGGGCTTGGCGACCTCGCCCATGACGTAAACGACATGGCCGCCGCTTTTCACTTCCTCGACCTCATGCGGGACGAAAACCGTGGTGCCGGATTGCAACGGGACGTTCAGCGCCTGCCGGCCGCTGTCGAGGAAGCCCTTGAGGTTGAACAGCACCGGCTCGCCGGAGGCGGGCAGGATGCGGATTTGCTCCACCGCGGCATAGCGGGTGACGCCGCCGGCGCGCAGCAGCGCATCCATCACCGTCATGCCCGGCTTGAACGCATAGGTGCCGGAGGTCGCCACTTCCCCGAATACCCGCACCGCGCCGCCTTCCCCGGCATCGCCGTGCGATTCCAGGGAACGGGCGTCGAACTCAACCTGCACGTTACCGATTTGCGGGCTGGCCGGGACGAAGATCTCGTCCAGCGGACGCAGCGGCGGCAGGATGCGCGAGTCGCCGGTGTCGAGGTACTTCTTATAGTCGAACACGATGACCTGCGGCTGGCCGTCCGGACCGATGCGGCGGACCTGCATGTGGTCGAGCTGGCCGCCGGGGGTGACGCCGCCCGCGGTGTTGATGGCGATCTGCGCGGTGCTGCCGGCGGGGATCTCGATTTGCCCGGGCTGCTTGACAAAGCCGAGCACCGTCAGCGGCAGCCGGTGCTCCTTCAGTGCGAGGGCGAAGCGGTCGAGGTCGCGGAAGCTGACGGCAAGCGCCGCGCGCACCTTCTCCCGCGCCTGGGCGATGGTCAGGCCGGCGACGGATACCGGTCCGGCCTCCGGCAAATCGATGTTGCCGTCGCGATCAACCTTGAACGGGTTGTTGAAGGCGTCTTCGCTCGGCAGTGTGAGTTGCAGCACGTCGCCGACATTCAGCCGAAGTTCACCGCCCGGCGTGCCCTGGGCCGCGGCTGGCAGGACGGCCGTCAGCAGCATCATCAGAGCGATCAGCAGGCGGAGGAATTTTCGCACTTAAGTGCACATCGGCAAGGCGGCGAGGGGCGGGCCCATCTCATGCAGCACCTGATCGATGCCGGCGTCGAGTTCGGTCATGGTGATCCTGCTGTCGTCGAACAGCCTGCCGGCAAACTCGCGCTTCGCCCGCGTGGCGGTGCTATCGAGCAGGGCGATTTTCCCGGTGAACTGGCCGGTGCGCGCCGCGGCCTCCCGCAATGCGTCCAGCCGCCCGAGCGTGCAGTGCAGCCGATCGGCCAGCGCTGCCGGAGCCGGGGTCGCGGCGACGGCGTCGGGCCAGCGGGCTTCGACCATGCCCCCCTCGCCCGGCTCCGGCCAATGCTGGTGGCAGCCGGTGCAGAGCGGCACCATCAAGGCGAGCAGACCAAGCGCGTGCCGCCCGGGGGATGAGAACGGAGTCATCTTCGCGCGTTCTGATACGTGTGTGATATCGAATCGACTGCGGCCGGGATGGGAAAGCCTGGCGCAACAGCCATCTCCCGCGATGCCGATGCGACCGCGCCGCGGTGGAAAAAACCCTGCAGTTTCAGGTATCGGATGCAGGTCCTGGCGGCAGTGAGGGTCGTCACAAAAGCCTCCGGCAGCATGGTCGGCGAGCCCGCAGACAGCAACGGACATGCCACCGGTTCGCCATAGGCACTGAGCACTTGTCGCACATTCCAATGCAATTTGCGATCTAATTCCGTCAGGCGTATGTTTTCTCTATGGCATGGAGATTGCTGCAAACTGCCGGACTCTCTCTTTTTCAGCGCACGGAGACACCGATGACCGAGATCTGCCTGCTACTCGATAGCCGCGGCATGGGCGGGATCGAGAGCCACGTTGCGGAACTGGCCACCGGTCTGCGTGAAGCGGGCGAAAGCGTGTGCGTCCTGTTCCTGCAGGATCACGGACCGCACCCGCTCCGTTCCCGGCTGGATGCCGAGGGCATCGCCTGGGAGGTGCTTGACGGCGGCGTGCGTCCGCTGATCGCCCGGCTGACCGGGACGCGGCGCCCGGCTCTGCTGCACACGCATGGCTACAAGGCCAATCTGCTGGGCCGCCTCGCCGGGCTGCTGACGGGCGTCCCGGTGGTGGCGAGCTACCACGCCGGGGAAAAGCCCCCCGGCATGTTGGCCTGGTATGACCGCGCAGATCGCTGGACCTCGTTCCTCGGGGCGCGGATTGCCGTAAGCCGGCCGATACTGGCGCGGCTACCGTTCGGCGGAAAGCTCATACCGAACTTCGTGTCGGTGCCGGCGGTGCAGACGCCTCGCACTCCGCGAGAGGTTGTCGCGTTTGTCGGACGCATGTCCATGGAGAAAGGGCCCGATCTGTTCTGCGTGCTCGCGGCAGCGGCGCCCGGACCCGAGTACGTCGCCTATGGCGGCGGCCCGATGCTGCATGCGCTGCAAGCCATTCACGGCGAGCATGTGATGTTCCATGGAGCTCGTGACGGCATGGACGGCGCCTGGTCCGGGATCGGGCTGCTGGCGGTCACCTCCCGCGCCGAGGGGCTGCCACTGGCGGTTCTGGAAGCGATGGCGAATGGGGTGCCGGTCGCCGGCTTCGCCGTCGGTGCCCTGCCCGAAGTCATCGAGGATGGCGTCAACGGATTCCTGGTGCCGGCGGGCGATCTGGAGGCACTGGCCGAACGGGTCAATCGCTGGCATTCAATGGATGCGGCGGCACGCTCCGCGATGTCGCGGGCGGCACATGGCACGGTGAACCGGCGCTTCGGCCGCACCGCGGGCGTGGAGGCGATCCGCGCATGCTACTATCGTTTGCGCGGTCTCAGCGAAAGCAGGTTGACGGTTCCCGTTGGAGGCGGGACCGTTTGCCGGCCGGTTTAGAGCGATCCCAATAGGCCGCGGCTCCGCCCCGTGTCATGGCCGGATATAGTCCGGCCACCCACGATTTGCGCTCGTTTGTGGCGGCAAAGACGTGGCCGGGCCGAGCCCGGCTAACCCGCAGCCCGGGCGTGGGTCGCCGTTATCGGCTGCCGGGCTGGTAGATCGCACCCATCAGGTCGAAGGCGGCGCGGCGCGTAGGCTGCTGCGCCAGTGCCCGTGCTCGCAGGGCAACAGACCGGAAGCGTTGGCCGCCGGCTTCGGCGATCTCCGCCCGGGCGGCATAAATGCGGGCTTTGAATCCGTTATCGGCAGTAGGATCCTCGGTCAGCGCCGCGGCCCTGTGACGCTCGGCGATCAGGCGCATGGCCATGACCCGGAGATCCATGCGGCCGGTGAGGTTGCCCGGCCGGTGTATCAGGTAATCCGCCAGAACCTGCGGCACCGCGCCAACCGGGGCGCGTCTCGCCAGGGTCAGCCAAAGATCCCAGTCCTCGGCGGATGCCAGTCCGGTATTGAAGCCGCCAACCTGCTGAAGCAGATCGGTTCGCGCTATGACGGTCGAAGTGCCGACGACATTCTCGGCGTAGAGAGTCGCGATCGGCCGGTCCAGAAGAAAGGATTCTTTCGCGGTGCCGTAGCGGGCGGCGAAGCGCGGCCAGTAGGCGAAGCATCCGCCACGGTGCTGACTGCCCGTGGTGACGTGGCGGTAATCCGTGAACGAAAAGCCGATCTCCGGGTGAGCGCGATGGAGGGCAAGTTGCGCCTGCAGCTTGCCGGGCAGCCAGCGGTCATCGGCATCCAGAAAGGCGACCAAGGGTGCGCGCACGGCGCCGATGGCAAGGTTGCGCGCCCGCGACGGCCCCGTGCGCGACCCGTGCATGAACCGCACCCTCGGATCGGCTACTGCCAATTCGCCAAGCCAGGCCAGGGTGCCGTCGGTCGAGCCGTCATCGACCACGAGAATCTCGGCACCGGCATACGCCCCGATCGACTCGATGGCGGCCGGAAGCCACTGCAGCGCATCTCGGGTCGGGATGATTACGCTGACTTCGGGCCGGATGTTCATGGGGAGATGCCTCATCATTCGCTGCCTGGGCGCAGCCCGGCATCGCCGACGGGCGCTGCGGCCTGACGCCAACGCCATGTTTGCAAAAGTCACGCCAACGTTTTGAGCGCCACCCCTCTCGATTTGCGAGGCTTTTTGCCTGCTTGCCCGATGGAATGTTTCGCGAGCGTGGCACAGCCGATGCCGCTATACTGCTATCGCCGTCCGCGCCGGACGGCTCGGGCAGGAAATCGCCGCCATGGACTCCAGCGCAACACCGATCGGGTCAAACCTCGAAGACACCCAACCGCCGCTTTCCATCCTGTATGTGCTGGACGCTTTCCCGGTGCTGTCAGAGACCTTCGTCACCAATGAGATACGGGCGATGCGGCGAATGGGGCACCGGATCGTGCCGTTCTCGCTGAGCCGTTACACCGGTCCCTGCCAGCCGGAAGACGAGGCGATGAAGGCTGAGACACTGCACCTGGCGGATGTCTCCACACTGCGCGCCGCCGCCTTTGCCGGGATGCACCCGCGCGGCATGGCCGCGGCATTGCGATTCGCAAATCGCCAGAAGGGCCTCAGGCCGCGGTCCCTGCTGCGGGCCGCCGCCCGGGTTGCGTTGGCCGCCCGACAGCAAGGATGCTCGCATTTGCATGCGCACTATGCCCACTCGACGGCGGCAACCGCCATCGCAGCGGCAGCTATCGGCGGCCTGACCTGTTCCTTTATCGGGCACGGCTGCGATATTTACGGTGAATCGAGCGACCTGCCGCTGAAGCTGGCCTCGGCCGACGTGGTTTTCGCAACCTGCGAGGACATGGCGGCGGACTTCCGGCGAATGGCGCCGGCGGTGAACGTCCGCGTGGTGTCCTGCGGCACCGATCCGGAGCGGTTCGTCCCGGCCCCGGACGCTGGCAGCAACGGCCGTTTGCTGGCTGTCGGGCGGCTGGTCGAGCAGAAGGGCTATCCCGTACTGTTCGATGCTCTGGCGCGGCTGCCCGCGGACCGCCGGCCGGTGGTTGACGTCGTCGGCGGCGGCCCGATGGAGCAGGAGCTGAAACAGCTCGCCATGAGCACGGGTGTCGGCAGCAGCGTGCAGTTCCTCGGCCGCATGCCGAACAACTGGATCGCGCAGCAAGGCCCGCGCTACCAAGGGTTCCTGGCGCCGTACGTGGTATGCAAAGACAACGACAAGGACACCAGTCCGGTCGCGGTGAAGGAAGCGCTGGCCATGGGGCTGCCGGTGGTGGCCTCCTGGCTGATGGGGTTAAAGGAAAGCGTGAACGCATCCTGCGGACGGCATGTCGAGCCGGGCGACGCCGGGGACCTCGCCGATGCCATCGCCTGGCTGGCCGGGTTGACCGCAGCGCAGCGGCAGGTGCTGGGCGCCGCCGGACGGCAGCATGCGCTGGCCAACTTGACCCTGGCGGCGCAGGCGGCAGGCAACACCGCGGCGATCCGCGAGGCTCAGGCGGCAAAGGCGCGGCGATGCGCCGCCTGATCGGGTTCGTCGAGCTGATCCCGAGCGGGCTGCGGGCAACCTTGCTCTATGCGGCGGCGATGGCCTGGATCAAGGGCCTGTCGATGGTGACGATCCCGGTGCTGACCTCAATGCTGACGCCGGCGCAGTTCGGCCGTCTCGAACTGCTATCCTCGGCCGCCGAGATCGGCGGGCTGATAACCGGCGCCGGGCTGGTCGATACGCTGTTCCGCTTCGCTTCGGCCCCGGGTGCGGCCGGACGGCGAGCGGGCGCGGAGGTCGCTGGACTGTCGCTGTTCATCGCCTCCGCGGGCGTCGTAGCCGTCGTCTTTCTGTCGCCGATGATCGCGGCGGCGATGCCGCTGGCGACACCGAGCAGCGACATCGTGCTGCTGGGCATCGCCGTGGCCCTGGATTCCACGATCGGGGTTCCGCTCGGCTGGCTGCGGATGCACCAGCGGGCCGGCGCATTCGCCGCCCTGTCGATGGCGCGGGCCGCGCTACAGGCCGCACTGCTGGTGGCGCTGGTGGTGACCGGCCATGGCGTCGCGGGCGTGCTGTGGGCCGGATGCGTGACGACGCTGATCATCGCCTCGGTGCTGACGGTGCGCCAGAAGCGCGAAACCGGCATCGTGTTTGCCCCGGCCGCCAGCCTGCGGCTGCTGGCGTACGGACTGCCGCTGATTGGCAGCGGGCTGGCGGCGTTCGTCCTGGGCACGGCGGACCGCTGGCTGCTGGCTGGGACGGTGTCGGCGGCGGCGCTGGGACAGTACGGGCTGGCCGCGAAGATCGCGATGATTACGGCGATGCTGGCGCAGCCGTTCGAGATGTGGTGGTACCCGCAGCGCCTCGGCCTGGTGGACTCGCCGGAGGGGCTGGCGCGGTCGAGCCGGGTGGTGAGTGCCGGGGCGGCCGGGTTGCTGTGCGCCGGGGCGGCGACGGCGCTGGCCAGCCCGTGGCTGATCACGCTGCTGGCGCCCCCGAGCTACGCTCCCGCGCAGATGATGGTGCCGTTCCTGGTGCTGTCGCTGGTGCTTCAGTTGCTGAGCAGCATGGCGAACGCGGGATGCTACGCGCGGAAGACCAGCAACCTGACGATGGGGATCAACACGGTCGCGGCGGCGATCACGCTGGCGCTGTATCTGCTGCTGATCCCGCGCATGGGGGTGTACGGCGCAATCGCGGCGACGGTGGCAGGACAGGCAACGCGGCTGGCGATGTTCGCAACTATTTCGCAGCGGACGGTGCCGTTGCAGTGGCCACTGGTCCGGCTATCCGCCGTGGCGATTGCCGGCGTGGTGGCGGGGGCCGCTCCTTTGGTCCTGGGGATCGACGCGACCGGTGCCGGGGTGGGCGCGGCGGCGCTTCTTGTAACGGCTGTCCAGGCGCTGCCGATCATCCTGGGGAATGGGAATATCGTTTCGGTGCTTCGGCGGGTGACGCGGGGGAAAGCTGAACTGAGGCAGTCGTCCGCCGGGGCGTGAAGGTTCAGACCGGGTTCGACCATCGCCGCAACGGACCTGGCTGGCCGGGTCCGGATCCGCGACGCCCCGTCATGCCGGCCATCCGGCCACCATGACGGCAACGGCGCGGTCAGGTATTACAACGGCACAACGAACCGGACATTGAAGAAGTTGCCGGCGACATCGTTCCTGGTGTAAAGGTTGTGATTCCATTCTGCAATCACACCGATACCGCCGAACTGATAGCCGACCAAGGGGCCCAGGCCAAAGTTGGTGACGATGCTGTTCGGCACCGATGCGCCATTCAGGGTATCGGCATTGAACTGATTCTCCTGATGCGCTCCCACCCCGAACGTCCACTTGCCGAAGGTCTTGGCGACCGTGTAGTCGGCGGCAAACTCGTTGCCGGAACGGTAGCTGCCGCCCGGCGTGCTGCTGGAAGTGACCGGGAAGGCAACATGCAGATCGGCGCTGAGATTCCAGCCATCGTGCAGCCAACTGAAAGCCAGATCAGGCTGCAGGGCGGTAAAGTCGTTGCCGGACGGCAGGCCGCCGCGCCAGTTACTGGTGTTAACCGTGGAGGAGGCCGTGGGAAGATAGACCTCAAGCCCGGCCTTGATGTGATAATCGCCGAATGTCCAGGCCAACTGACCCGGAACCAGGATCGTATTGAACGTTCCCCAGTTTCCCTGGCCCGGCGGACGGCCATAGCCGGAATCGACCGAGGTATAATCGAACGGCTGCGCAATGGCGACCGCATAATCCGCGCCCAGGATTTTCACGCCGGTCGACCACAGAACGATCGGCACCCCGACAAACGCCGTCAGGCCGGTGTTCGGCGCCTGTTTGTTGCCCGGACTGTACAGGTTATATTGGGCGAGGTAGTTGTCCAGCACGAAGTAGACGCCGGGGGGCGGCAGCGCACCGGCCGCGAGGCCCTCATTGACGCCGCGCAAATACGGGTCCCACAGTTGTTCCGCGGACGCCTGAGTGGCAAACGCCGCCGCTCCGGCCATAACGACAGCAGATAGAAGTTTTTTCACAGCCCGTTACCCCTCAAATTCGCTTCTTGTTGGTAATCGTCTTGCACAGCAAACGTAAGCGATCAACCCGGCTTTGTAGCGATTCCGTCATTTTTCGGATGCCTACGACCTTTGTCGTAGGTTTGACCGGGTTCGTTGCCTTTCCGCCGCAGCGTCCCGCGCCTGGCGCCGGTTGTCGTATTTTCGGTGTATCGGATACGCTGTTCATCAGCGGCCGCGTTCCGAAGCCGTAAGTAACCGACCCGGAGGAGAGACAGAGACAATGTCATTGCGCGTCAGGCTGGTCCTGTGGCTCGGCTGCATACTGGCCGTCACGCTGGCCCTTGGCTGTGGGCTCGCCGGATGGCGCGCCGGCACATCCGTGCGAGCCGAAATGCAGGCCGCCGTCAGCGCGGGACAACAGACCATCGCCAACACCATCGCCGAAACGGCAGGCACCCCGGACGAACTCCGTCGTCTGATCGCCACCTTCAACGGCAACCGGCACATCAGGGCAGTCCTCCGCGACGGCCAAGGCGCCGTCGTTGCTGACTCAGCCCTCCAGCCTCCCGCCCGTCCGGTTCCCGGCTGGTTCCTGCGGCTCGTCGGCCCGCATCTGCCGCCGGGGGTCATGCCAGTCCCCGGTGGCTCGATCACGCTAACGGCCGAACCGTCGAACGAAGTGGGGGAGGTGTGGGACCAGGCGGCCGACGCAATGCGGACGCTGGCGCTATTCTTCGCGTTGAGTGTGCTGCTGATCCATTGGACGGTTGGTCGCGCCCTGGCGCCGCTCGCGCGGCTTTCCGCGTCGTTCGAGCGGATCGGGGCGGGCGACTACGCGGCGCGGATCGACCCGGCGGGACCGCCCGAACTGGCCCGCCTCGCCGAGGGCTTCAATCGCATGGCGGAGCAGCTTGGCCAGGCGGAATCGCAGAACCGGACGCTGCGCGAGCAAATGCTGACCCTGCAGGAGGAGGAGCGCGCCGAGCTCGCCCGCGACCTGCACGACGAAGTCGGTCCCTTCCTGTTTGCCGCCGCCATCGATGCGGCGACCATTCCCGGCATGCTGGCCGCGGGCCAGGCCACCGAAGCGGAGGAGCGCGCCGATTCGATCCGCGACGCGGTCGCCCACATGCAAACCCAAATCCGCTCCATCCTCGGGCGCCTGCGCCCGCTCAGTTTCGGATCGATTGGTCTCGCCGAGGCCATTGGAAATATCATCGTGTTCTGGCGGAGCCGCCACCCTGGCATCACTTTTGTCAGTGATATCGAGGACGATGACTCGCTGGATGAAGCAGCCCGTGCCACGGTATGCAGGGTGGTGCAGGAGAGTGTCTGCAACGCGCTCCGCCACGGCACCCCCGGGCGCATCGACATCCGCGTGACGCGCGATGCGGACGGCCTGCTGGTTCGGGTGGACGATGACGGCGCCGGCCCGGGTGCGGACGGTGTGACGCCGGGGTTCGGTCTGGTTGGGATGCGGGAACGGGTGCAGGCACAGTGCGGGACATTGGCGATCGCCGCGCGCGATGGCGGACGCGGATTGGCGGTGACGGCGCGGCTGCCGCGGGAGGCCGCGGCATGAAAGCGCTGCTGATCGACGATCATGCCATTGTGCTCAGCGGCTTGCGCCGTCTGTTCGCCGCCTTGCCGCAGTTCGCCATCTTCGAAGCGGCGAACGGGCGCGATGCGCTGGGTCTGGTGCAGTCCGAACGTCCGGATCTTGTGGTGCTCGACCTCAACCTTCCGGGCATCGGCGGGTTCGAGTTGCTGCGGCGCATCCTGCTGGAATACCCGGCGGCGCGGGTGTTGGTCTTGAGCATGCACACCGAGGCGCGCTACGCCAGCCGCGCCATCCAGGCGGGTGCCCGCGGATATGTCAGCAAGAATGCCGCGCCGGCGGAACTGCTCAAGGCGCTGCGGGTGGTGGCGGAGGGCGGCCGGTATATCGAGAACGACGTCGCACAGGCCATGGCGCTGAACACCGTGGCTGCAGCCGATGGGAGTGCGGCACTGACCGAGCGGGATCTCGAGATCGTGCGTTTGCTTGGCGCCGGCCGGTCGTTGCACGAAATAGCGGGCGTTCTGGGGATTGGGTACAAGACTGTCGCCAACAGCTGTACTCAGATCAAGGCGAAGCTGGGCGTCAGCCGGACGGCCGATTTGATCCGCTTGGGTGCGATCGCCGGATAAACCGGACCAGGCGGACATTGACGCACGCCGAAGCGCCAACCTATCCTTCCTCCTAACAATAAGGGCCGATCCGGCCCGCTTCAGGGAGGCCGACGGCAGTGGAAGACGCTGCGCGCATATTGCAGCTTGTCGTCAATGGTGCCGCCTCCGGCTGCATCTACGGGCTGATCGCGCTCGGCTTCGTGCTGATCTACAAAGCCACCGAAATGGTGAACTTCGCCCAGGGCGATATCATGATGCTCGGCGGCTTCGTCGCCTTCAGCCTTATCGCGTGGTTTCACCTGCCTTACTGGATCGGCGCACTGCTCGCGGTTATCATTACCGCCGCGTTCGGCTACGCGCTCGATGCCATTGTCTTGCGGCGCGTCATCGGCCAGCCGCAGTTCGCGGTGGTGATGCTGACATTGGGACTCGGCTTCATCTTCCGCGCCGCGGCCGGGATCACCTGGGGTTACGATTCCGTCGGCTTCAATACGCCGTTCACCAACAAGACGGTCAATATCGGCGGCCTCGTGCTGGGCGAGGACAATCTGTCGATCATTGTCGGCACTTTGCTGCTGTGCGGCGTACTGTATTTGTTTTTCAGCAGGACCCGTATCGGCATCGCCATGCAGGCGGCTTCGCAGAACCAGCTTGCGGCCTACTACATGGGCATCCCGGTGCGCACGATCTTCTCCCTGATCTGGGCGATCAGCGCGGGAGTAGCGTGTCTGGCCGGGATTCTGCTGTCGCCGGTTTCGATGATCGACGTCAACATGGGCGGCCTCGCGATCAAGGCATTCGCCGCAGCCGTCATCGGTGGCTTCGGCAGCATCCCGGGATCGCTGGTGGGTGGCGTCATCGTCGGCATCGTCGAGCAATTCGCCGGCTACAAGCTGCCGGCCGGCTTCCAGGAGGTGACATCCAACGTCGTCCTGCTGCTGATGTTGTTCATCCGGCCGCAAGGGCTATTCGCGGAACGCATGGGGAAGCGCGTCTGATGCGCCACCTGTTCCGCACCGATTACCGGCAGGACATCGCGCTGTGGCGGCATAACGGGGACCGGTTCTGGTACGGGCTACTGGTCCTGAGCGTGCTGGTCGCCCCGGCCGTTCTGGGCGAGTTCTATATCGGCGAACTGGGCGCGGTTTTCATCTTCGCTATTGCCGGCGTCGGGCTGATGCTGTTGGTGGGCTACACTGGCCTGATCAGCCTTGGCCACGCGGCGTTCCTGGGCATCGGCGCCTATACGAACGCCGTGCTACTGGCGCAAGGCGTGCCGTTCCTGGTCACGCTCCCGGTTGCCGGCCTGTTCACCGCGCTGTGCGGTGCCGCCATCGGGCGCCCGACGCTGCGCATGAGCGGGCTGTATCTGGCCATCGCCACGTTGGCCTTCGGCAGCATTGTCGGCACGGTTTTCCAGAAATGGACCGCGGTAACCGGAGGCTTCGACGGCTTCGCAGTGCCGGCCCCGTATGTCTTCGGTATCTCCATCGATGGCGCCACCGGGATCTACTACGTCTCGCTGGCGGTCCTCGTGCTGGTGTTGTTCGTCGCTGCCAACCTGCTGCGCTCGCCCACCGGCCGCGCCCTGGTGGCGATCCGGGATAGCGAGGTGTCCGCGCAGAGCATGGGCATCCACCTGGCGCGGTACAAGACGTTGGCCTTCGCGATCAGTGCCGGAATGACGGGACTGGCGGGGGCATTGTTCGCCCATTACGTGCGGTATCTGGCCCCGGACGCCTTCGACGTATTGCTGTCGGTTCAGTTCGTTACCATCGTCTTTGTCGGCGGCCTGGGGTCGCTTCGCGGGGCCGTGCTGGGGGCGATGTTTGTTCGCCTGCTGCCGCAGTTCATCGCCGTGGTGCGCGACGACTTGCCGTTTGGCATCGGGCGGCTGCCGGGACTGGAGCCGTCGCTATTTGGCTTGACCCTGGTGCTGGTAATTCTGTTCCAGCCCGGTGGCCTGAACGGCATGTGGCTTAAAACCAAACAATGGTTCCAGGCATTCCCGTTCAAGCGCCAGGCCAGCTTCCGCCGGCAGAAAACCTATGCGCGATCGGAGCGGCTGAGATGAGCCTGTTCCAGGCTCGGGATCTCTCCGTTCGTTTCGGCGGCATCCGCGCCGTCGATGCGGTCAGCTTCGACGTGCATCAAGGCGAGGTCTTTTCCATCATCGGCCCGAACGGCGCGGGCAAGACGACGATCTTCAACCTGATCAGCCGGATCTACAATGCGACCTCGGGAAAGCTGTTCTTTGAGGGGAAGGAGTTCACCCGCACCCCGGCCTGGCAGATAGCCGGCCTCGGCATCGCCCGCACCTTCCAGAACATCGAGTTGTTTCCCAACGCCACCCTCCTGCAAAATCTTCTGATCGGCCGGCACTGTCATTCCAGAGCCGTCTTTATCGCCGAACTCGGCTTCCTGCCATCGGTGCGCAAAGCGGAGTTGCGCCACCGGGAGAAAGTCGAAGACGTCATCGCCTTCCTGGGCCTGGAGCGTTACCGTGACTCGCTGATCGCCAACCTGCCCTATGGTGTGCGCAAGGTGGTCGAACTGGGCCGCGCGTTATGCATCGAACCAAAGCTTTTGTTGCTGGACGAGCCATCTTCTGGCCTGAACGTTGAAGAAACGGAAGGCATGGGGTTCTGGATCGACGACATCAAGAAAGACCTTGGCATCACTGTGATCATGGTGGAGCACGACATGTCGCTGGTGAACCAGGTTTCCGACCGGGTGATGGCGCTGAACTACGGCAAGGTATTGGCGATGGGCACGCCGCAGGCGGTGCAATCTCATCCGGAGGTTGTCAAAGCCTATCTCGGGGCGGAGGTCGATGCATGACCGGTTCGTTGCTCCATGTTAGCGGTATCGAAACATTCTACGGGCCGATCCAGGCGATTCGGGGGGTGTCGCTGGATGTGGATGCGGGGCAGATCGTGACGGTTCTTGGCGCCAACGGTGCAGGAAAAACCAGCGTGCTGCGGACGATTTCCGGCGTGCTCGATCCCGAGCGCGGGCAGGTGGTGTTCGAGGGTCAGGACATTTCGCGGCTGCCGCCCGACCAGGTGATGCGGCGGGGCATTTGCCATGTGCCGGAGGGGCGGGAGATCTTCCCGTTCCTGACGGTGCGGGAAAACCTGATGATGGGTGCCTATACGCGGCACGACCGCGACGGTGTTGCGCGCGATACGGAGCTGTGTTTCGACTATTTCCCGCGATTGCGGGAACGCGAAGGCCAGCGCGCCGGGTTGTTGTCGGGCGGCGAGCAGCAGATGCTGGCGATCAGCCGCGCGCTGATGGGCAAGCCGAAACTGCTGCTGCTGGATGAACCGTCGTTGGGCCTGTCGCCGCTGCTGGTGCAGCAGATTTTCGGCATCATCCGCCGCATCAACCGCGAACACAACGTTGCCATTTTGCTGGTGGAACAGAATGCCCGGGTCGCGCTGAAAACGGCCGATTTCGGCTACGTGCTGGAAGTCGGGCGCATCGTCGCCTCCGGCGACTGCAAGGCCCTTATACAGCGAACCGACATCAAGGAATTCTATCTCGGCCAGAAGGAGACCGGCGCCCGCGGCGCGCGGCGTTGGAAGAAAAAGCGGTTGTGGAACTGAACATGCAGCAGATTTGTGTGCCCGCCGTTGTCCGCCGCCGCGCCGTTTCGCAGGCCGCGGAAACGATTTTGCGGACAAAGCATCGCGGCGTCTGGAAGGCGATCACCTGGTCGGAGCTCGACGCGACCGTAGCGCGCATCGGCTCGGCGTTGCTGACGGCCGGTTTCGGTCGCGGCGACGTGGCGGCGGTCATATCGGAGACACGTCCGGAAGCCGCATATGCTGATCTCGCCATTCTCGGCTGCGGTGCCGCCAGCCTCGCGATCCATCCCGAAGACGAAGCCGATCGGCTGGGGCACATTTTGGCGTCGAGCGGAACGAGATTGGCGTTCGTGGAGAATGAGGAACAACTCGACAAGGTGCTGAGCATCCGCGACCGCTGCCCGGCGCTGGGCCGCATCGTGGTTTTCGAGATGAAGGGGCTGCGGGATTATGTAGATGCAATGGTCGTCAGTCTCGCGGCATTCGCCGAGACGCCTCGCCCCGACTGGCCTCACTCCGTCCAGGCAATCGCGGCTGATCAGCCGGCGGTTATCCAGTTCTCGCGCAGCGAAGCAAGCGGTTTCGGCCGCATCCTGACCCATGGGGATCTGTCCCATATGATTGGTGCGGCGGCCGGCCGCCTGGCGATCCGCCCTGGCGACGAGCGGCTCGCGGTGTTGCGCATGGCGGATATCACCGAACGGGCATGGGGGCTGTACCTCGGCCTGCAGACAGGTTGTATCAGCAACTATCCGGAACGGCCGGACACCATGTTGGAAAATCTGCAGGAGCTGCAGCCGACAGTGCTGGGGGCCAATTCCGGGGTTTGGGCCAGCCTGCACGCGCTGGCCAGCCTCCGCGCAAAGAACGCCACCCGGTCGCAGCGGATCGCCTACGAATGGGCGCTGGGCATCGGTGGAGCCAAAGGGATGCTTGCCGGTTTAATTGTGCTACCGGCGGTTCGACGGGAATTCGGGCTTAACAGGTTGCGTGTGGCCTATGTCGGAGGCGCCGCGGTTCAGCAGGCAGCGGGCGAGTGGGCAGCCTCTCTCGGCATTACCATCCAACGCCTGGATGAACCCGCACCGGGCCCGGACCAGTTGGACGAGCGCTATCAGTCGCTGATGCACAACGCCTACGCCTGAGGAGAAAACGCATGATCAAGTCGATACTCGCGGGCGCCGCGATGACTCTGGCGGCGATACCGGCCCTCGCGGCCGAGCCGGTGCGTGGCGTAACGGATACCGAGATTGTCATCGGCACCTACACCGACCTGTCCGGTGTGACAGCGATGTGGGGGGTCAACAATTCAAACTCCTGGCGGCTGGTATTCGAACAGGTGAACGCGGCGGGCGGGATCAACGGCCGCAAGATCCGCTACATCGTCGAGGACAACCAATACCAAGTACCGCGCTCGGTACAGGCAGCGAACAAGTTGATCAACCGCGACGGTGTTTTCATCATGGTCGCGAATGGCGGCACGCCGATGAACAATGCGGTCATGCCCGAACAACTCGCGAAGGGTGTGGCCAACGTGTTTCCCCTGACCTCCGCCCGGTCGATGTACGAGCCACTGAATCATCTGAAGTTCGGCCTGGGATCTTCATATTATGACCAGATCCGTGCGGGCCTGAAGTATTTCATCGAGCAGCGCGGCAAGAAGCAGGTCTGCTCGATGGCGCAGGATACCGACTTCGGGCGCGACGTTTCCGCGGGGGTCAAGGACCAGTTGTCGCAGGAGCATCTTACCCTGGCGGGCGAGACACTGCACAAACCCACGGACACCGACTTCAGCGCGTCAGTCGCGCGGATGCACGATGCGGGCTGCGATCTGCTGGTGCTCGGAACGATCGTGCGCGACGCGGTGCAGATCATTTCGGCAGTGCGGAAGACCGGCTGGGCCGTCGACATGCTCGGCCAGGCCGCGAGCTATGATGACGTGGTCGCGCAAGTCCCCGGCGGCACGACGGAGGGCTTCTATTCGATGACGCCGATGCTGTTCGCAAGCGACTCGTCCGAATCGCCGGACGTCCGTGCGTTTGCTGAAGCCTACCACAAGGAATTCGCCAGAAACCCCAATTTCGCCGCCCAGATCGGCTTTACCGGCGCAATGGTGACGGTGCAGGCATTGAAGAATGCGGGGCGGGACCTGACGGCGGACAGCTTTGTCAATGGGATGGAGTCGATCAAGGATTACCACGATATTTTCGGCTCGCCGGCTATCTCGTTCAGCCCGGTAAAGCATCAGGGGTCAAACGAGTCATTTTTGTGCGTTATCAAAGACGGGCACTGGAAGGCCGTCCAGGATAGGCCGCTTGGTTACTAGCCGGCTCGATGCACGGAGAAAAGCGCCATCAACCGCGTCTCCTTGTGCGGAAGGAACCTTCGTCCACCCGACCGGTCGCGTTACGCCGGTTCGTTGTCCGCGTCATCATAAAGGCGCAAAAAGTTGTCCGCCATGACCTCGCGACGAGGATAGGCCGGAAGGGCATCATGCAATTTCTGCCACAATCCGTCTTCAGTACAGGCGCGACGGATCACATCAGCCAGATCCCTCGGGTTAGCCATTTCGAAATGTAATCCGTCGACCTCGTCTTTGACGCGCTCCGCCATGCCGCCGACGTTCGAACAGATCACCGGCTTGCCAAACATCCATGCTTCCGAGATGACCAAGCCGAAAATCTCCCACCACACGGATGGCACCAGGCACCAGTCGATCCGCGCCATTCGAGTATGCAGTTGATCGAGATGGTAGGAACCATTGTAAAATACGTTCTGGGCGTTTAATGGACGTTTTTTTTCCGCCGCCAAAAACGTCTCTATTTCCTGGCGTACTTCAGGCGATGCGCATTGAATGTTGGTTCCGTTCAGGTCAACGGTAAAATCAGTGAAGCCGCTTTCGCGCAAGCTATGAACCGCGCGAAGCACGATGTGGGCGCCTTTGGCATCGTGCAATTGGCCGAAAAAGCCAAATCTGTTCCGCTTCACCTGTCCGCCGCCGCCGATCGGCACCGGACCGTATTGACGCTGGCCGTTCGGCACATGCACTATCTTGTCGCGCGGAATACCCCAGTTGACGTAGTGTTCGATCATAAAACGGCTTGGGCAGGTAAAGCGATCGACATGTCGCAAATGCTGCATGAACCACATCTTGCGTACGAAAAACTCTTCCGGGCGCCGCTCGGGGAAGCACTGGTGGCACCGGACAGAGGTCGCCCGGCCGCAGAGCGATCGATCGCTGCGCCGGACCATATGGCCGTCGGCGGCGCAAATGGCCAGGAATTCGTGAAAGGTGACGATAATGCGGCAGGACGGTTGGACCCGTCGAACCACAGTGATCAGATCGATCCCCAAGGTCATGAAATGATGGAAGTGGACCACGTCGGGTTTGGTAACTTGCAGGAATTCAATGAACGATGCGACCACAAGCGGATCGCCGGCTTTGTGCCACCAGTAGTCATGGTGGCGGCTGAGGAACAGGAACTCATTCGCCCTGCCATCGAAACCTGTTATACGTGCGCCGGATTTGAAAAGCGCGGGATACGAATCGTCGACCGACGCGAGAAAGTAACACCGGCCCTGCGAATGCGCCTGCAATTCCTCAAACAGCTCGTGACATACAACCTGAGATCCGCCGCGCAGAAGTTCGGGGTGATAGGCACTAAGCAACAATATTGTCTTAGGCATTATAAAGTTTCACCGGGTTCGGATCAGCGCCGGCTTTTTTCCCGGCAGGCGGCGCGAGGATTTTGCAACAAGAACCGGAATGGGCTTTTCAGCGGCAAGTTTGACGTGCTCGTCGCGGTTGCTGATTTGCTGCAGCAATCGATGTGGCGGTGCCGGACCGATAAGATCGGGAACGATCATTGAATGCCATGTTCGGGAAAACAGCCAGCGGTTCAGAAGCGCACCCCCGTCGTGCGGCGCAAGCCGTTTGGCTCCGTTGCCTTCAAGATGCCACATCGGAATGTCGTGAACCCAAACCGGAGACTCTTTGGCAAGACTCTTGAGGCAGAGATCAGCGTCCTCATAGTGGCCGAAGATATAGTCCTGGCTGAAGCCTCCAAGTTTTTCAAACCATTCACGCGTTATCGAGATGAATGCGCCCGTCACTGCCGGCACCTTCCGGGAAGCCACAAATTGATTCGCCCAGGCCGGCGCGCCTTTACCATAGTGCTCAACACGCAACATCGTATGACGCGCGATGCTGTCGCGCGCCAGATGCAGTCCCGTATCCAACTCAAAATACATACCGCCGTGCATCAGCGAGCCGTCGTCATAGTAAAGCGACGTACCGAAGAAACGAGTCTGCTCCGCCGGCAACGAATCCACCAGATCGCTGTGCCGTTGCGCCCAATCGCCGACCCGCGGAAACACATCCGGATTGACGCAAAGCAGCCGGTCGCTGCGCGCAAGGCGCGCCGCGAGGTTATTGGCGGCACCGAAGCCAAGATTGTCGGGCAGCATGACTAAAGTCTGGGACAGACCGTAGATCATTTCCGCCAGGCGGGCCTCGCGGAGCAGCAACTCAATCAGATCCGGGCTATTGATAACGTAAATAAATTCGTAGTCACCGATACCCTTTCCACCAGCATATAGGCAGCTTTGCAGAAAGAAAAAATCGCTTTTACCGAATATTGGAACAATAATGGATCCGGTAAAGCGCTTTCGATCGGGGCCAAAACGCTCTATCGCAGCACCTGCCGCAATGGCGTGGGAAAGCGTTCGGTTGAAGCTTATCAGCGCATCGCCCGCGCCGAGATCAAGGCCTCTGAACGCCTCCACCGAACGGTTACCATGATAACCAATTCCTGAAAAATACCCCATCACAGTGTCGCGGAGCTGGGCGTTTCCTTCACGGAGCAGGGGACGCCGCACTTCGGCCAAGGCCCCGCCGGCGAATCGAAGTTGCACCACGCACTCGGTATCTTCACCCCGCAGCGGGGCAGCGTCGTCGTTACAAAACACCCAAAATCCGAAATTGTATTGATCTTTCGGCTGTACGACAGTTTCGACATCAATACGCCGCAGCCTCGGGAAACGCGCCCACGTGCAGGGCCTGCCCGGACGCACAACGACGCTGATGGACACCAGAGAGTCCTGGCGATCATCGGTCCAGCCGACGAGAAAGACCGCACCCGACCCCGAGGCTATGGTGACGTCGATACTGAACAGCGGCGTCACGCGTCGCTCGGGTTCAGGCGCCAATTCCGTATCATTGCCGGCGCGGGCAGAGAGGTAGGCCGCCGTTTTCAGGCGCCCTTCAAAACGGCCGCACGAGGCATAATGAAACAGGCCGGAGGCCATGTCGCCGCGCTTCACCGCGAGAGCGACATCGGGAAACGCACGCAAGTAAGCGCCTTCGTTGAATTCGGCGTCGATCTGCTGATCGCTTGAAGCTGGCGATGCCGCCGGATTGCGCGCCAGACTCTGAATGAGGCGCTGGTCAGTGTTGTCCGGCATGGGTTCTCTTGCGTCTTGATCGATGGGTCGGCATCGCTGCCGCTCGCCCGCGGTTCTTGGACCCTGCTGGAGCTTGGCTCACGCGATTAGCGGCATTAGTCGGGGCCGTTCGGCCAAGGGCCGCGGTCAGCCGAGTGTTGGAAGATCATCCGCCAGAGGCCATTGTTTTCCGCCCTGTCTTGATGACTGCGATGAGGTTGGAAGGACGGCCAGCTTGCTATTGCAAAACTGAATCCATGTCAACACGTTTGCCGGGGGCTTCGTAAGCGCCTGTCCGGGCTTGCAAGGAAGCCCGGATAACGCTCGCACCCCTGGCGCCCCGGCATCAGCGAATGCCTGGAGGCGCCGCCTACAATCCCGCGAACAACGGGGTCGACAAATATCGCTCCGCGAATGAAGCCGCGATGCCGACGATCAGCTTGCCCGCGTTCTCCTCCCGCCGCGCCAGATCGATCATCGCGTGCAGCACCGCGCCGGAGGAAATCCCCACCGGCAACCCCTCGACCGCCGCGCACCGGCGCGCCGCGGCGAACGACTCCGCCTCCGACACCGTCCGCACTTCATCCAAAACAGACCGGTCCAGCACCGTTGGAGTAAACCCGGCGCCGATACCCTGTATGCGGTGCGGCCCTGGACTATCGCCCGACAGAACCGCACTCTCCTGCGGTTCCACGCCGACAATCTTCAACCCCGGCCGTCGGTGCTTCAATCCGCGGCCGATCCCCGTCAGCGTGCCGCCGGTCCCGACACCGCCAACGACAAAATCCACCAGCCCATCGGTATCCGCCCAAATCTCTTCGGCCGTCGTCGCCTCATGCGCCGCCGGATTCGCCGGGTTGTCGAACTGCCGCGCGATCCACGCGCCCTCGGTCCGCGACAGGATCGCGTCGGCACGAGCTATTGCCCCCGGCATCCCCAGTTTCGCCGGAGTCGATTCTACCTGTGCGCCCAACAGCCGCAGCAGCTTGCGACGCTCCACCGAGGCCCCTTCCGGCATCACCACGATCAGTTTGTAGCCCTTCGCCGCCGCCACGAAGGCCAGCGCGATCCCCGTGTTGCCGGATGTCGGCTCCACGATCGTGGTCTTGCCGGGAGCAATCTCCCCGGCCAGTTCCGCCGCTTCCACCATCGCCAGGCCGATGCGGTCCTTCACCGAGCCGAGCGGGTTGAAGAACTCCAGCTTGAACGCGATGTCCGCATGCAGCTCTTCGGCCGCCTTCAGTCGCGGCAGTTTCACCAGCGGCGTACCGCCGACAAGATCCAGAACGCTTTCAAACATGTGCCCGCGCGGCGCTACAGGCCGGTTCGGCAGCGGGGTAGACGCGAACGGGGGGGCCGCATCGGCCAATTTCAGCGCCCGGCGAGGTCTAGGCATGTCAGATCACGAAATTCAGAGGCTCGTTGACGGGCTTTCGCAGTCCTGCCGCCGCGGCGCGCTTCAACAGATCCTCAATGGTCAAGCTCTCGGCCTGCGCCAGAAGCAATCCATCGAACTCACCCCAGAGTGGTTCGACCACTGCGCGCTGCAACCGCCCGCTGAGGTCGAGACCGCTTTCCTCCAGGCTGTTCAGCCCGACCGTGATGACTTCTGAAACCTTGATCAGTCGGCCCGGCCGGCCGAGCCGGTAGCCGCCATGCGGGCCGCGCGTGCTGTCGAGCAGACGCTCGCGCGATAAAGCCTGCAACAGCGGCTCCAACGTTCGCCGGGCCATCCCGGTGCGTTCGGCTAACTCGGCGGCGTTCACAACGGTTTCGCTTCCGCTGTGGAAGGCGATGTCAAGGACGATGGCCAGTGCGACCATTCCACGATCCCGGCGCGTGAGCAGCATGTTCGTGCTTTTCTTCCCGTAGAGATATTTCAATTACCGTATAGTGTGTCCTGTAGGATGTCTATCCCCTTGAAGCCCGATTCGCCAGATATCCATGCTCACATTCCCGATCAGACCGGCTTCCAGCGCATAAGCCGCGCCTCGATCGCCGAGGCGCCCAAATTGATGGCAAAGCCGACAATGCCGAGAATCAGGATGCCGAGCATCACCAGATCCATTTGAAACCGTTCTCGCCCGGCGATGATCAGGCCGCCGATCCCGGGGCCGACGGTCATGAAATACTCGGACCCGACACTGGCAACCCAGGCATAAATCAGCGCCAGATGCACGCCGGTCGCGATCGAAGGCAGCGCCGAGGGCAAGTACAGCCGGGTCACGAGCTGCCAGCGTGTAAAGGTCAGCGCCCGCGCCACCTCCACCAGTTGTGCCGATGCGGCGCGCATGCCTTCCCGCGTGTTCAGCACCACGGGAATCAATGCAGCCGCGGCAATGAACACCACCTTCGCCGACTCGCCGACACCGAACCAGATCGAGATCAACGGAATCCAGGCCAGGATGGCGATCTGCCGCAGCCCGTTGAAGCTCGGCATGAACAGCCGATCGGCCACACGCGACAAACCCAGCGCAGTGCCGATGATTACGCCAATCAGCGACCCGACGCAGAAGCCGGCCAAGTCACGCGCCAGGCTGGCGGCGAGGTTACTGAGCAGCCCTTCGTGCATCACCTGATATACGGCGGTATGGGCAACCAGTTCCAGCGGCGGCAGGATACGTGGATCGACGAAACGCCCGTGGCTGGCGGTCTCCCACAGCGCCAGCAGCAGCAGCGGCAGCACCAGGCCGCGCAGCACGCGTTTCATGCCAACCGCCACCGTTGCAGCCGTTGCTCCGCAGCGGCCATGATCCGGTCGAGCGCGAACCCGACGATGCCGATGACGATCATCGCGCCCATCATGGTGTCCAGCCAGAACATCTGCCGCCCCCAGACCAGCAGGTAGCCCAGCCCCTCGGCCGAGGCGAGCAGTTCAACAGCCACCAAAGCGTTCCACGCATGGGTCAGTCCGTAGCGCAGGCCAGTAAAAATCGGCGGCACCGCGGCGGGCAGCACCACCTTCTGCAGCAACTGCCAGCGGCTGAAGCGGAACAGCGCGCCGACCTCGGCATAGATCGGCGGCACGGCGCGAATACCGGCGAAGGTGTTCAGCGCCACCGGCACGAAAGCCGCCTTGGCGATCACCAGGACCTTCAGCGGCTCGCCAATCCCCACCAGCAGCATCAGAAATGGAATCCACCCTAGCGTCGGCACCTGCGCGAATGCCGTGAACAGCGGCTTGACGTAGTCCTCGGTGGTGCGCGACAGCCCCATCGCGATGCCGAGCAGCAGCCCGAGCGCACTGCCCGCCGCGAAGCCCTCAACAACCCGCAGCAGGCTGATCCCGGTGTTGGATGCGAGCTCGCCGGTGACCGCCAGATCCCACAGCGCGGAGCCAACCTCTGACGGCGCCGGCAGGATTTGCGGCGGCAGCCAGCCGAGGCGGGCGCTGACAGACCACAGCGCCAACAGCGCCAGGGGAAAAAGGAAAGCGATGCCGCCGCGGGGCAGGCTCGCCCAGGGTGGCGCGGCTGCGGCGGCGGCCCGCATCTAAGGCACGCCCTGTGGCTTGCCGTCGGCGTCGTACGGCGTCCAATAATGCTCCAGGCCGAGCTGCTTCAGCGCAACAGTCAGGAATTGCGGATCGAACCAGCCATCGACGCTGACCGGACGCCTGATCAGGCCGTACTCCTTGGCCTGCTGCCCCTGGATGCGGTATTGTGCGATGATGTAGTCGTCCAGCAGCGGCGTGTTGCGGTATTTCAACGTCTGGCCGGCGATATCGGCACGGTAGGCCGACGCCGGGCGGCCGGTGCGCGCCCAGATCTGAAGCAGGGCTTCGCGGTTTTCTTCCTGCGACGACCAGTATGCCGCTTTGACGATCGCGGTGACGACGCGCTGTGTCAGGTCGGGGTGCGCGGACACGAAACTATCCGCGGCGATCAGGGTTGCCTGCCGCTCGAAGGCGGGATTGTCGCCCTTGGTGGAATAGACGATCTTCGCCAGCCCGTCCTCGGCGAGCATCAGCAAGCCGTAATTGCCGAATGCCGCGTCGATGTTGTGCGTCACCAGCGCGGCGTTGGCCGAGGGCTCGTCCATGTTGATGCCCTGCAGGTCTCGCTCGGTCAGGCCGTTCGCCGCCAGCACCTTGACCGCCGCAAGGTGGTTGTTGGTGCCGCGGAAGATTGCCACCTTGCGGCCCTTGAGATCCTTGACGGTGCGGATGTCCGATTCCGGCGGCGTCGCGAGATACATCGGTCCATGCGCGCCGCCGGCTGCAAGGATGCGGGTCTTCAGTCCGTTCGCCCGGGCGATCACCTGCGGCAGGTCGCCCTGGGAGGCGAAGTCGAGCTGGCCGTTGGCGAATGCCTCGTTCACCGCCGGGCCGGCGCCCTTGAAGAAGAACCATTCCACCTTGACGTTGGGGAGGTCTTTCAGTTCGTTCTCGACGTAGTGTTCCGCATGCGCCGTCGCGATGGCATTGCCGCCGGAGAACTGGCGATTGTCCACGCCGACATTGGCGAAGCCGAAACGGATGGTGACGGGTTCGTCGGCTGCAGCTGGGATGGTTGTTGCGAAAAGCAGAACCAGCAGCGCGAGGGCGCGATACAGAAGCGCTGCATCGGCCAGCACGGCGCCAAGCCACCGTTGCCGCATTGTGCCGTGGCCGGATTTAGTCCGGCAATCCACGACTTGCGGAGCTGATCGGGGCAAAGTCGTGGATGGCCGGACCAAGTCCGGCCATGACACACTGAGGGCCGGTCGTTTCATACCCTGCCATCCGCCGTCGCAAAATCCCGCGCGGCCGCCATCGGCCGGGGTGCAGCACGCGGCGTATCGAACACCTGTGCCGCGATCGTTGCTTCCAGCGCCGTCATGACGCTGCTTCGCACCCCCGCCAGCGACGCGCTGGTCCGGTCGCGCGGCCACGACTGTGCCACGTCGAACGACGCGGCAATCCGGCCGGGCCGCGGCGCCATCACCACAACCCGGTCGCCGAGGTAAACCGCTTCTTCAACATCATGGGTTACCAGCAGCATGGTGATTCGCTCGGCCGCCCAGATCCGCTGCAACTCGTCCTGCAACCGCGCCCGGGTCAGCGCATCCAGCGCACCGAACGGCTCATCCAGCAGCAGCACGCCCGGCCGGTTCACCAGTCCGCGGGCGATCGCCACGCGTTGCGCCATGCCGCCGGAAAGCTGGTGCGGATAGGCATCCTGAAACGCGCTGAGGCCAATCAGCGCGATATGATCCAGCACCGCCCGCCGTTTCGCCGCCTTGCTCAGCCCGGCGTTCAGCAGTCCAAGCGCCACGTTCTGCGCCACGGTCAGCCAGGGGAACAACCGAGGCTCCTGGAAAACCAGCCCGCGTTCCAGCCCGGGTTCCGTCACCCGCTTGCCATCCAGGGCGATGCCGCCCCGGAAATCCGTATCCAGCCCGGCGATCAGCCGTAGCAGCGTGGATTTGCCGCAGCCGCTGGCGCCGACAATCGTCAGGAACTCCCCTGGCGCGACGGACAGATCGACGGAATCCAGAACAAGCAGGTCCGAGCCATTGACCCGAAACCGCTTGGAAACGTCCTCGACCCGAAGCTCGCCCTGCCGCGCCATCGCCCGCTCAGGCAATCGCCGCCGGGCGGCGGGCAACCAGCGCGCTGCCCTCCAGCACCTCCAGCACATGGCCGTTCTTCACATACGGCGCCAGGGCGTCACGGACCTCCAGGGCCATGTCCTTCAGGCGAGACCCGGGCCGCCCCTGCCAGGCCCGGCCATAGGACAAGGACCGGTCCACGATATGTTCGATGCTGGTGTGCCGCTGCTCGAGGACGGCAACCCGCTCCAGGTGACTGAACGCCGAGTCGAGCAGCACCGCTTCATGGTCCTTGTTGCGGTGGGTCTGCTCCCGCGCCGGATCTTCTGCTCCGTAATGATCAAGGATCGCCTGGAACGTGGCGTGCCAGGTATTCGCCGGCACCGGCGGATAGAATTCCTGGAACAATGCGATCGCGCCCGTCGGTTCGATCAGCGCGTCCAACGCTTCGAGCGTACGCGGACGATCCATCCAGTGAAACGCCCGGCCGATGGTGACCAGATGAAGCCGGCCGAAGCGTGGACCGAGGTCATTCGAACTGCCCTCGACAAACTCGATCTCCACCTCCGCCTTCCGGGCGTTCCGCCGCGCCGCATTCAGCATCGCCGGTTCCGGATCGACCCCGATGACCTTGTCCGCGAACGGATAGAAATCCAGCGCCAGGAAACCGGGCCCGGTGCCGAGGTCCAGCACCGTCTGCGATCCGTCCAGCCCCACCAGATCCGCCACCCGCCGCGCCAGCAGCGGCGGGTAGGTCGGACGCCCGGTGGTATAGAAATCCGCCAGCGCGGCGAAACGCCCGGGAAACAGAACATCGGTATGCGACATGATTATTTGACCGTTCAGATCGGGCGATCGCCCTTGATGGTGACGCGGCTGCCGGAGCGGACCTGCGGGAAGTAGTCCCACATGGCGATATGCTGCACCGCGCGGTTGTCCCAGAACGCAACCGAGTGCGGCTGCCAGCGGAACCGCACCTGGAAGGCCGGCTTCGTGCTGTGCTCGAACAGGAAATCCAGCACCGCGCGGCTTTCCTTTTCCGACAGTTCATTGATGTGCGTGGTGAAGCCTTCGTTGACGAACAGGGCTTTGCGCTTCGTCACCGGATGGGTGCGCACCACCGGATGCACTGCCTGCGGAAATACCCGGTCGCGATCGTCGATGCCCAGGATGCGGTTGGTCCGGCGATACGACCGGTCGCCGGAATGGGTCGCCGTCAGGCCGTCCAGGAACGACCGGAACGCCGGGCTCAGCGCCTCATACGCCGCATGCTGGCTGGCAAAGATCGTATCGCCTCCGGCCGGCGGTACGGTGTGCAGGTACAGGATGCTGCCCAAGGGCGGCTCGGTGTCGCAGGACACGTCGGAGTGCCACCCCTCCCCCGCCACCCGCTTCGAATTGGCGTCCGCATGGATTGGCAGGATCTCCGGATGGCCCTGCGGACCCGGCGTGTTCGGATGGATATGCAACTCGCCAAAATGCCGCCCCAATGTCTTCTGCTGATCCAGGCTAAGCTTCTGGTCGCGGAAGAACAGTACCTGATGCTCCGCCAGCGCGGAGTGCAGGTCATCGACCTGCTGGTTGCTGAGCGTCGAGGTCAGGTCGATGTTTGATATCTCCGCGCCGAGGCGGGGGGTCACCGGCCTGACCTGGATCGTGGCGTAGCTCATGCGTGGTACTCTCCCGTAATGAATGGCTTAGGTCAGAACGTCCCGGCAGACGCGGCTGGCGAACCTGTCCGCGTTTACGCTCGGCTTGATCACGCCGACGGATTTCAAATCGTTGATGTAGAAGGAAATTTCCTTCTCGAAATCGGTCTTCACCGGGTGGTGTTCGCTGGTCACCGACTGCAACATAACCGCGAGATCGGAGGCCCGCTGCTTCGGCGCATAGGGCCGCCGGATGCCGCCTGGATAGTGTGAAGTTCGACCGCATCCCGCATGCCCCCGGTAGACCAGGAAGACCATCACACGTCCCTGTGGCGTGAGTCAATATACTTATACGATATCTATACGTTGAACGAAGCGTCGAACCCCGCGGACGCGTCGTAGCGGGCGGCCACGACGCCTTCCCGCGCATAAAGATCCACCGTGTGGTGCTGGTCCGCGATCATCTGCGCGTCAATCGCAAACCCGCGCGCGTTCAGGGTTTTGCGAGATACCTCGCACGGCACGCCGGTCTCGCTCGACCAAACCGCGGCATAGGCATCCACCTTCGCCAGGCCCCGAACCAACGCCGCCCGCAACCGGCGGGTGAAGGTCTTGAGCAGCTCCCGCTTTTCGGCGACAGCGTGTTCGGTGGCGACGTAATAGCTCAACCCGCTCATCAGGCCCTGGCCATCCAGCAGGTTGCGCGCCAAGGCGCCGCGGCCGGGAAGATGCTCCACTCGATCGGGATCGCGGGGTCGTCAAGCACGCCGGAAGCCGCCATCAGCGACCTTGCAAGCTTCCGTGGAACATATATTTACATTATTTCATATAGTGGAATAACCTCAGGCACAATCCATGGTCAAAGGGAATACAGACAAGGCCGAACCGGACGCCGCCGCCGCCGATGCGCTTCGCCACATCGGCCCCGATCCGCAGAACTGGGTAGCCGAACGATCCGGGGTCGATCACAACGTAGTTCTGGTGGGGGGCGGACAGACCGGCTCGGCCCTGGCGTTTGCGTTGCGCCGCGCCGGCATCGGCAAGGTTTCGGTCATTGATGCGGCGGAGGACGAAGTCCGCGCCGGCGTCTGGCTGACCGCAGCGCGGATGAACCTGCTGCGCACCCCCAAATCCCTCGCCGAACCGGAACTCGGCAGCCCTGCGCTGAGCTTCAAGGCCTGGTAGAAGCGCGCCACGGGCAGGACGCCTATGCCGCAATCGACCGCATCCCGCGCCTGCTCTGGGCTGAATACCTGAGTTGGTACCGGCATTTCCCGAAAATCCCCGTACGCTACCGAACTAAATTGTTACGCGAAGAGCCGGCCGGGGGGCTGTTCCGCCTGCATCGTGGGCCAGCCCGCGATCGAAACCACACGGAAGATCGTGCTCGCCACCGGCTTCACCGGCAACGGCGGCGCGTATCTGCCGCCGAACCCGGCGGCCCTGCCGCGGACCGTGCTGGCGCATGCCCAGGACCAAATCGATTTCGCCGCGCTGCGCGGCAAGGCCGTCGTCGGGGCGGCCGCCGCGGTGCACCTGTTTGCGCGGCGGCCGAATATCGCCTCCGTGCCGATCACCCGGGTGCGCGGGTATCCGGGGGCGTATGACAATTATCGGCATCTGCCGGATGCGATCCGCTGGCACCAGGCCATCCGCTTTCGCCGCTTCGGCTCCACCCCGACGATCGATGCGATCCAGCGGGCGGTGGTTTTGGAGGTCGTTGCGTATGCCGCCGACGGCACGTTCCACTTCGATTTCGTCATCGCCGGCACCGGCTATTTCGTCGAACCCGGCGCGCGGCCGGAGATCGCCGGCTTCGCCGACAAGATCCTGCCGTGGCGGGATCGCTATGCGGCGCCGGCGGACGAACAGGATGAGCACCTCGGCAGTCATCCGTATCCGCGGGAGGCGCACGAATACCTGGAGAGAGTGCCCGGCGAAGCGCCGTATCTGCGCGACATCCACGTTCACAATCCGGCCGGTTTCGTCAGCTTCGGGCTGCCCATCGGCGATATGCCGAGCATGCGGCGGGACATCCCGCTGGTGGCGGCGCGGATCAGCCGGGATTTGTTTCTGGCCGATATCGATAGCCACGAGCAGCGGATCACCGGGGCGATCGCTGCGGATTTCCAGGACGCGTTTTATGCGTCGGCGGTTTGGCGGGCGGCTTCCCGAGAACGGGATAGAGATCGTGCGCCGCGGGAGTGGACGTCAGGAAGAAACGAAGGCGAGAGAAGCAATACCGGGGCTTTGTTTTTTCAGGGCTTCATGCGGGCAGCGGCGCCGCCGGAGATCAACCCCGGCGGCGTTTCCCGTTACAAGCCTCAGGTGAAGGAATGGGCAAGCACACTCGTCAGGTTGGCGGTCGTTGCGCCGCCGATCGATGCGATCGCCACGCCGATCCCGCCGGATGTCGGCGCAATCGATACGGTGGCGCCTTTCGCCGTGTCGGTCACCGTCAGGTATTTCGCCAGGGTCGAGGCGGTGCCGGACCAGTCGGTCGCTGCCAATGCGACCTTCAAGTCCAGTGTGTCGCCGATAGTCAGGATATTATTGGTGAAGCTGTCGGTTCCTTTGCCTGCTGCCGGCAGGATGTATGTGTTGCCGCTGCCGGTGTCGGTGATGGTGTCCGCACCGCCGGACAGGCTGACGAAGTCGCCCGACCCTTTGATGAACACGAGGTGGGTTCCAGCCGTCGCCACCACCGAGATCTGACTTTGCGTGACCGTGCTGCTGGCGGTGGTGGAGGCGATCGCCACCGGCACCGGCAACGGGCTGGTCGCTGTGCCCGCCGATGGTGCCCACCCCGCGGTCGGGCTGGTTTCACCCCACCACAGCTTGGCCGTGTTCTCCTGCCAGATCACCTTGTTGACGTAGGCCAGTTCGGTGACGTTCGCGGTCGTCGTGTCGGCAACACCGTTGACGGCCACCTGGCCCGTGCTGGTGATAGTCCACTTGTTACCCGACGCGTCGGTAATGGCGGCGGTCGAGCCGGCAAGCACCATCGTGTCGTTCGGCGACGCGACCGGAGCCGGCGGCGTCACCGGCGGCGGGGCCGGCAACGGGCTGGTGGTCGTACCGGACCCGGTCGACCAGGCGGTGCCTGTCCAGCTCCAC
Source organism: uncultured Rhodopila sp. (assembly GCF_903944925.1). Taxonomy (GTDB): domain Bacteria; phylum Pseudomonadota; class Alphaproteobacteria; order Acetobacterales; family Acetobacteraceae; genus Rhodopila. Next base: position 34,538 of record NZ_CAJATU010000163.1, read on the forward strand.
CACAGGGCGGACGCGTTCTCCTGCCAGACGGTCCCGTTGACATAGGCGATCTCCGTGACGCCTGCACTGAGGCCGGCGGCTGCGCCATTCTCATTCACGACACCGCCTGCAAGCGTCCAGGTGTTGCCCGCGGCATCGGTAATCGCGGCGGAAGATCCGGCCAGCACGACCGTATCATTCGCCGACGCTGTCGGTTTCGCCGGCGGCGGAGCCGGCAACGGGCTGGTGCTGGTGCCGGCGCCGGTCGACCAGGCGGTGCCACTCCAGCTCCACCACAGGCTGGAGGCATTCTCCTGCCAGATCGTCGCGTTGACGTAGGCGAGCTCGGTGACGCCGGAACTGACGCCGGCGGCTGCCCCGTTCTCGTCCACCACCCCGTTGACAATGGTCCAGGCATTGCCGGATGCGTCCGTCAATGAACCGGTGGCAGTCGCCAGCAGGACGGAGTCGTTCGCCGATGGCGTCTTGGGGGGCACGACGGGAGGCACGACCGGAGGCACTGTCCCGCCCGCCGCGATCCAGGTGGCGACCTGCTGGCCGTAGGACGACAGGCCACCGCTTGCGGTGGTCAGGCCGTCCGCCGGATAACCGGTGCCCCAGGCCCAGGCTGCGCTGCCGAAGCCGCTGTTCTGAACGGCGCTGATGACCTGGTTGCCGTTCGCGTCTACCGTGCTGCCGTTCGTACTGTTGCCGTATTCGCCGATGATCACAGGCACCTTGCCGTTCGCGCTGGTCAGCGTCTGGGACTGCGCGATATCGGCGGCCAGATTGGCCGTGACGGTGGCCTGATCGGTTGAGTAGTTGGTCAGCCAACCGTAGTAATGCACGTCCCAAACGATGTTGGTCATGCCGGCATAGACGGATGGCGTGTAGCCCTGGCCGAACGACGACGGCGTGTTTCCGCCATTCATTTCAACCATGATGGGACTGGTGTTTCCGGTGGCGCGCACGGCGTTGTAGGTCTGCTGCTGCCAGGTGGACAGCGCGGCCGGGTCCGTGTTGCCCGACGAATCGATCTCCGAAGGCTCGTTGTTGGTTCCGAACCAGACATACGGGTTCGCCTTGAACGCGGTGGCGATCGACGAATACCAGTTCAACTCGGTCGTTAGCTGCGATCCGGTAAAGATCGTGCCGGACCCGCCGCCGGCGTTGCTGCCGTTGGAATTGGAGTGATCCTCGAGTTCGACGACGATTCCGGCCGCGGTTAATGAATTTACATAGGATAGAAGTGCGGCCGGGCTGGCGAAATCGTAGATCGCCAGGCGCACGAAATTGACGCCCGGGAAATCGCTCTGCAGTTGGCTCAGCGTGGGTTGATTGCCTTCCATCACGTCGATGCCGCGCGCCACGAACGGCGAGCCGTTCGGCCCGATGATCTGCCCGGCCGTGGTGTAGAATGCGCCGGTTGCGGCATATGCGCCGGAGGATGTGATGCTGGCCATATTGAGTCTCTCGTTTTCGTGAACGAGGCGCAAGCTGCCAGCGTGATAGTAACCAAATCAATATTAATATAATATCAACATATTTCGTAAACTGGCCAATGGCGCCCAAGTCATTACGGTCGGGCGACATAATCAGCCGAAGGAAACTTCGCGAATCGGTAAAGGTGTACCTTACATCCGACTTGTCGGCGCCCAATAAAACCCGGGTCAACGAAGACCCGAGGCCGGTGCGCTCCCCGCCGGATCGGCTGGGCGCTGCCTGGTCGCCTGTGCCGTGGCGGCGAGTGGCCGCGGGTTGCAGCCCGAAGACGACGCAACGCAATCCCGTTGCGCTGCCACCGCCGGATGCATGGCCAAATCACGTCCGTCGGAGGCAGTTTCCACCGGCTTACCCGTTCGATAAATAATGAAGCGAGCGTCGACGGGTGGCATTTCCGTGCGCCGTCCGCGGATCCCGCGCTTTACGCACCGGGCGGACACGAGAAGCCTTGCATTCGCTACCCGCTTCAGGCGTGTCTTGTCGTCTGGCTTTGCAGCCTCCCCGAGTCGCCGCCGCTTCCCATCCAGCCACCCGAGGTCGCCCACTTTCCATGCCGACGCCGTTCTCGTCCCAGGACCTCGGTCGCATCCTTGGCGCCCGCGCCCTGACCCGCGGCCGCAGCCTCGGGCTGGCAGGGGCGGTCTCCGTGCAGCTTGAGGGCGACACCATCACCGGCAGCGTGCGGGACCGGGACGCGGTTTGCAGCGTGCGCATCACCCCGGCTCAACTCGGCCGCCGGGTGGTATTCGACCATCGCTGCAGTTGCGGCGCGCCCGGCTGCGCGCATCTGGCCGCGACGGCGTTCGCCGCACTCGACCGCTTCCCGGCGCTGCGCAAGCCGGAGCAGCAGACCTTCCTCGACACACTGACCACCCCCGCCCCGGCGAAAGAGCGCCAGCGGGTGGTGTTCGACCTGGCCCCCGCCGAACCGCCGCACGCCTGTATCGTCACCACCGTCCTGATCGGGGAACGCAGCGGCACCGCCACCCCGACCACGCCGCACGACATCGCCGCGGACGACGATGCCGACGCGAGGCTGCGCGACCTGGCCTATCTGCTGGGCGAGGGCAACGAAGCGCGCACCGGGGTCGCGGCGGCGCTGGTGGTGGACGTGCTCGACGCGCTGATCGAAACCGGCCAGGCCCGCTGGCATGCCGGGGGAAAGCGGCTGGTCAAGGGCGAAACCCGTTTCTTCCCCTCGGCCGCCGCCGCGACACTGTCGCCACGGTCCGGCGTCATCGTCGCCGACTCCGGCCCCTGGTACATCGATGCCGTCACCGGCGCCGTCGGCCGCATCCGCATCCAGGCCGCCGCCACGCCGCCGCGGCCGGCACCGATTGCGCAACCGCCGGTGCGTGGCCCCTTCGAACCCTCCCGCCGCCGCCCCGCCGCTCCCGCCAGCACCGAGCAGGTCATCGCCGATCGGCCAATGACGCCGGTGGTCAAGCTGACGCGGTTTCCGTGCCCGGATGAATACGGCAGGATGCAGACGCTCGACGCGCTGCTGGTGGAATTCGACTACGACGGTGCGGTCATCCCGTGCGACGACGAGCGCCAGTTCGTCCGCGTCGAGGAACCGGGCGGCCCGGTCTTTGTACGGCGCGACCAAAAGGCGGAAGCCGCGGCGCTGGATGCGATTCGCCAGGACGGCCTCGTGCAGATGCGCATGGCGACCGCCAAGTCTGCGAAGGGGCGATTGGTGTTTGCGTTCCGGGGGCGCGACGCCGCGGAAGCCTGGCAGGGGTTCGTGGCCGAGCGGCTGCCGGCGCTTCAGGCTCTGGGCTGGCGCAGCCTGATCGACAAGGATTTCGGCCCGCGCCTGGTGGAGTCCGTCGGCGCCTGCGACATGAAGATCGCCGACATGCCGCGCGGCGGGTTCTCGCTGGATTTCGGCATCGAGATCGAAGGCTCGCGCCATCCGCTGCTGCCAATCCTGATGCGGCTGCGGGAGCGCGGCGGCATCGCGGCGGCGCGGGTGATCGACGGGGAGGTCGTCACAAGCCTCGACGACGGCCGCATCCTGCGCCTGCCGGCGGAGCGGATCGCCCGGTTGCTCGCGGTGATGGACGACATGATCGAGGCCGCCGGCCGCGCCACCGGCGACAAGATGGAGCTGGAAGCCGCCGCCGCGCCCAATGTGCTCGACCTGGAGGACCTGGTTACCACACGCTGGCATGACGGCTCCGCCATTGCCGCGCATGTCGCGCGCTTCCGAGCGGTGGCCGATATCCCTGAAGCGCCGGTGCCGGCGGCGTTCACCGCCACCTTGCGGCCGTATCAGCAGCAGGGCGTGAACTGGCTGCAGCATTTGCGGGAGAACGGGCTGGGCGGGCTGCTCGCCGACGACATGGGGCTGGGCAAGACGGCGCAGACCATCGCGCATATCGTTATCGAGCACGCCGCCGGGCGGTTGGACCAGCCGGTGCTGGTGGTGGTGCCGACAACTCTCGTGCCCAATTGGAGCGCCGAACTCGTCCACTTCGCTCCCTCCCTCCGCGTCGTCGTCCTGCACGGGCTCGATCGGCATGAACGGCGGCGCGACCTGAGCGGCGTGCACGTGGTCATCACGACGTACACCGTCCTGACGCGGGATATCGAGGAGATGGCTGCGCTGCCCTGGCACATGGTTGTGCTGGACGAGGCGCAGGCGATCAAGAGTTCGACATCGAAGGCGACGCACGCGGTGTGCCGGCTGGAGACGCGACACCGCGTCTGCCTGTCCGGGACGCCGATAGAGAACAATTTGGGCGAGCTGTGGTCGCAGTTCGCCTTCCTGATGCCCGGGCTGCTCGGCCAGCGCAAAAGTTTCAACCGCCGCTTCCGGGTGCCTATAGAAAAGGACGGCGACGCCGTTCGGCGGCAGCAGCTTTCGACCCGCATCCGGCCGTTCATCCTGCGCCGCACGAAGTCGGCGGTGGCAACGGAATTGCCACCGAAACATACGATCCTGCGCCGGATCACGCTCGCTCCCGACCAGCGCGAGCTGTACGAAACGATCCGCGCCACGATGCATGAAAAGGTGACCGAGGGGATCGCGGAACGCGGCGTCGGGCAGAGCCACATCCTGGTGCTCGACGCGCTGCTGAAGCTCCGCCAGGTGTGCTGCGATCCGCGCCTGGTGAAACTGCCCTCGGCGCGGTTGACCGGGACGTCGAGCAAGCTGGACGATCTGTTGGAAATGGTGGGCGAGATGATCGCCGAGGGGCGGCGGATCCTGCTGTTTTCGCAGTTTACCTCAATGCTGGACCTGATGAAGCCGCCGCTGATGGAGGCCGGTATCCCGTTCGTCGAGTTGCGCGGCGACACCGGCGATCGGGCGGAGCCGGTGCGGCGGTTCGAGGCGGGGGAGGTGCCGCTGTTCCTGATCAGCCTGAAGGCGGGCGGACGCGGGCTGAACCTGACATCGGCGGATACGGTAATCCATTACGATCCCTGGTGGAACCCGGCGGTGGAGGACCAGGCTTCGGATCGCGCCCACCGCATCGGGCAGACGAAATCGGTGTTCGTCTACAAGCTGATTGCGGCGGATACGGTAGAGGAACGGATCGTCGAGCTGCAGGAACGCAAGGCGGCGCTGGCGACACTGGCGCTAAGTGATGACGGGATGGCGATTCCGGCGATGGATGCCGACGATATAGACTTCCTGTTCGGTGCGACCCCGGATCTGCTGGCAGCGTAGTCCGGCTTGTGAGGAAATATGGTCGTTGCGACGACTTCCGGGATATGCTGCGCCGCATTTGTTGGATTGGGCACCGCTTTATGCGCAGAGATTTGGAGATTCTGAGTTCGCAGAGAAGGTTCATTGCGTTCGTCGCAACGTTGTTTGGAAATAGGAAATAACACTATCGTCATAGTCTTTATGCGCGGCACTGTGATCGCCCGGCACCCGGTGGCGAAGGCGCAGAAAGCCTTCTCTGCGATCTCAGAATTTCCAAATATCTGCGCATAAAATCGTAGCAAACCCAAACATCGCACTGCGAACCGACTCCGGTTTTCAATGCCCCTGCATTATTTCACGAGAACGCCGGGATAGCGGCACGCGCTACACCGTCTTCAATCCAACATCGAGATCCGCCAGAAGATCCGCTTCGTTTTCCAACCCGATCGACAACCGCAACAGGCTGTCGTTGATCCCGGCGGCAGCCCTTGCTTCCGCACTCATGCTCGCGTGGGTCATCGTCGCGGGATGCGCGACCAGGCTTTCGATCCCGCCCAGCGATTCCGCCAGCGTGAACAGCTCCGCCGCTTCGACGAAGCGGCGAACGCCCCCGACGCCGCTGGCAATTTCGAAGCTCAGCATGGCACCGAAGCCGCTCTGCTGGGTTTTGGCGAGTTCGTGGCAGGGATGATCCGGCAGCCCGGCGTAATGCACCGCCGACACCGCCGGATGAACGGACAGGAACGCGGCTATGGCGGCGGCCGTCTTCTGCTGCTGCTCCAGGCGAACGAACAGGGTGCGCACGCCGCGCATAGTCAGGTACGAGTCGAATGGTGCCCCGGTCACACCGGTGATGTTTGCCCAGGTAATCAGGTCTTCCGCATCTTTCTGCGCTGCCGCGACCACCGCGCCGCCGACGACGTCGGAGTGCCCGTTCAGGAACTTGGTCGTTGAATGAACCACCAGATCCGCCCCCAGCGCGATGGGCTGTTGCAGCGCTGGCGAAAGGAAGGTGTTGTCGACAATGACCTTCGCCCCGGCCGCCTTGGCCAGTGCCGCAACGCCGCGGATGTCCACGATGCGCATGAGCGGATTGCTCGGGCTCTCGATCAGCAGCAGCTTCGGCGCGCGCGCCAGCGCCACCGCCAGCACGACCTCGTCGGCAAAGTCGATGAACGCCACCTCGAACTGCCGCTTCGCGTGGCGGGCCGTCAGCAGGCGCCACGTGCCGGCGTAGCAGTCATGCGGCGCCAGGATCAGATCCCCGGGCTGTAGCGAGGCCAGCGTCAGGTCGATCGCCGCCGTCCCGGTGGAGGTCACCACCGCCCCGGCGCCGCCCTCCAGCCGCGCCAGCGTATCCGCCAGCACGTCGCGGGTCGGATTGCCCGAGCGCGTGTAGTCATGGGTCCTGGGCTGGTTGAAGCCGTTGAAGGTGAATGTGCTCGACAGATAGACGGGAGGAGTCACCGCCCCGAACGCCGTGTCTCCACCAATCCCGTTTGCAGCCGCGATGGTCTGCGGCGCCCTGTTGCGTGACATCAACCCCTCCTTGTGCCGCGGGGTGCCCGCGCCTGCCTCCGCTTATGGCGCGCGATGGGGTTCCTGCAAGAGCGATCGTCGGCGAGACGCTTTCACCATGCGTTATCGTGGGTTGATTTTTCCCGTCCTTTATAACAGGTATATTATACGGCCGGGGAGGTTGGAGACATGTGGCAGTCGGTGTCGATCCAGGTTGACGGAAGCCTCGTCGGGGCGGCGGTCCCGCAATCGAACGGCGTGCGGTTCATCGCCACCGATATCCGCGTCGCCGAAATGGACCAGACGCTGTGGCCCGCCGCCGCGGATGTGCGTCAGGCAGCCGAGCAGATGGTCCGCACCGGACGCATCAGGAACTTCAACGCCCAGTCGCTGGAAGATTGAGCGTCAGCGAACGTCCGGCCTGGGGTCCGGGCTGATAAAGCCGTTCCGATTGGGCATCCCGATCGTCGGCAGGTTGGCCGCGTTCAGCACCGCATCCTCCGGCAGGATGCCGTTCATCGACAGCACGTAGGCTGACACGGCATAAACCTGGTCGTCGGTCAGCGACTGCGGTGCGTTGAACGGCATGGCCCGGCGGACGTAGTCGAACAGCGTGGTGGCATAGGGCCAGTAACTGCCGACCGTGCGAACCGGATTATGGTCCTTCAGGGTGCCGAAACCGCCCACCAGACGATCGGACAGCAAGCCCTGTCCGTTGTCGCCGTGGCACGCCGCGCAGGTTTGGGCAAAGATGTCGCGGCCCTGCGCGACGCTGCCCTGGCCGGGCGGAAGCCCCTTCCCGTCCGCGCGGATGTCAATGTTTTCGGCGGCGATTTCCGCCTCCGTCGGCGTGCGGCCGAATGCGTAATGGCGCGGCTCCGCGCTGGCCGGAACTACCGCCATCGCAGCGCAGATCGCCGGCGCCAGGTAGTCAAACCGCATTGGAAACCGCCCCGCCTTGCGCGATCTGCCAGGTCTGCTGAGCGTTAAAATGATAGCCCGAGTTGATCCCCCGGACATCGACCAACGCCTCGCGCGGCGGCTGCACATAGCCGGTATCGTCGATCGCCCGGCTGCGCAGCGCCGCCGGCCCGCCATCCCAGGTCCACGGCAACCTGAACCGCGTCAGGCATTTCGGCAAAATCGGCTCCTGCAACGACGCGCTGCGCCAAGACGTTCCGCCATCGGTGGAGACCTCCACGCGGCGAATGCGCCCGCGGCCCGACCAGGCGAGGCCGGTGATCTCATGAAATCCGGGATCGCGCAGTTGCTGGCCGCCGGCGGGGCGGGTGATGACCGATTTCGCTTCCATGATGAAGGTGAACTGGCGGCCTTTTCCGTCCGGCATCAGGTCGGTGTATTTCGAGGTTTCCTCACGCGTCTGGAACGGCTGGTCACCGAGTTTCAGGCGGCGCAGCCACTTGATGCTCATGTTGCCCTCGAAACCGGGCAGGAACAGGCGCAGCGGATAACCCTGTTCGGGCCTCAGCCTTTCGCCATTCTGCGCATACGCCACAATCGCATCGTCCCAGGCTTTTGCAATCGGCACGCTGCGCGACATCGCGGCGGCATCGGCACCCTCGGCCAATACCCACTTGGCTGAAGGGTGCACGCCGACTTCGGCGAGAAGAGTCGAAAGCGGGACGCCCGTCCATTCGCAGCAACTCAAGAGGCCGTGCGTGTCCTGCGGAGTCCAGTTTGGCTTGGGGTCGCGGAATTCCGGCGTGTTGCCGGAACATTCCAGGAAATGGATTTGGGAAATGGAGGGGAAGCGCAGAATGTCGTCGATGGTGAAGATCAGCGGCCGATCGACGAGGCCGTGGATGAGTAGCCGGTGTTCGGCCGGATCGACGGTGGGGACGCCGGCGTGATGGCGTTCATAGTGCAGGCCGTTCGGCGTGATGATGCCGTGCAGGTCTTGCAGCGGCGTGCCGCTGGACGACGCGGTCGGGAATTTCAGCGCCACACGGGCGCGGCGGATTACGGTCTGCTCGTGTCTGGAGGGCACGCCATAGGGCGGAGTAGTTACCGGCGAACCTTGTTGCCGCATCCAGGGCGGGGCGTCCTCCTGCGCCGCGGCGCGCCTGTCGGCGAGAAGCGTGGCGGCGCCGGCCAGGAGTCCCCGGCGGCGCGTGACGGAAAATCCAGCCATGGTTTATCCTTGCTTTCCGGGACGCCGGTTGAAGCTGCCGCATCCGGCGCGATCCGACAAATAAACCCCTCGCAAGGCGCAGATGCCGTCGTTGGCGCGGACCGAGGCGAAGCCCGATCCCATGGTCACCATCGCGGCGAAACCGGCTTCCAACGTTGCGGGTTCGTTGTCGAAATGCTGGCACGCGCCGCATCGGCCGGGCACGGCGCGCGTTGCAGCGAATCGCTGCCAGAACGTCATCGTGAAAGGGTTGCCCAATAGTCACCGAAGACGAGCACGGACAGAACGAAGCCGAGTATAACGTTCACTATCACCCCGGCGGTGAAAGCGATGAACGGCTTGCCTCCGGCCGGGGCGAAATCGCGGAACCGGGTGGTCAGGCCGATGCTGAGGAAACTGAACGTGAAGGCCCAGGTGCGCAGTGTGGTTATCGGCAGCACCAGTCCGGGGCGCACCACGGTGTTGTAGTCGGCGAAGCTGACGTTGCGCACGGCGAAGGTGATCAGCAGCGAGGCCAGCAGGAAGCCGACGACGAATTTCGGGAAGCGCCACCAGATTTCGCCGATATTGGCGCCGCCACCGGTTTCGGCGACTTCCCAGCGCGTGACGGCAATGATCGACAGGATCAGTGCCCATACGCCGATCCATACATCGCGTCCGACGACTTTGATCAGGGTGTAGGTCCAGACCGCCTGGTCGGGCGTGCCGGAGATCGTTCCGGCGGCCGCGAACCCACCGTAGGTCTGTGCGGCAGCGAAACCGGCTGCGTCGGCGAACTCCGAGGTGCCGATCCAGGCGCCGCCTACGCCGGCCGGAAGGGAGAGGGCGCGGGCTATCAGGGGCAGCGCAAAAATCATGACGATGGCCCATAGCACCACCAGCGTAATGGCGATAGGCGGGTATTCCTTCCGGGCGCGCACCGCTCCGGCGATGGCGATGGCGGCGGAAACGCCGCAAACCGCGCCGCCGGCGCCGAGCACCGCGGCCAGCCGGCGATCGAGACCGAGATAGCGGCCGGCGAAGAAGATGGTGGCAAACGTCGCAACAGAAACGATCGAGGCCTGGAGGATGGCGACGGGACCGGCCCAGACGATCAGGGTGAAGGGCAAGGTTGCGCCGAGCAGCACGATGCCGGTCTTGATGTAGAACTCGACGCGAAATCCGGCATCGAGCCAGCGCGGCAGGCCGATGAGGTTGGCGATCAGCAATCCGCCAAGCAGCGCGATCAGCGGCGGCTCGACGTTGTAGTAAAGCGCTTTATCCCAGGCTCCGGCGGCGAAGACGAGAACAGACAGGACGTAGACAAGGACGAAGCCGGGGACGAACTGCCTGACGGAGTAGCCGATGGCGGAGGCGGCGATGCTGAACAGCCCGAGCAGGATGGCGAACTGCGCGAGGTAGCGGATGGCGTTGGTCTGGAAATGGCCGAGAAGCTGGGGAAAGGCCGCCCATTTCGCCGGGGCGACGGCGAGCCAGGCGATGGAGGAGCCGCCGGCGAACAAGGCGTAGGCGATCAGGGCGGTGGCGAGGCCGATCCAGACCGCCCACCAGTCCTCCTTGCGCCAGAGTTCCGTCCAGCCGAGGCCGCTGGTCGATATCGGCGAATCAGTCGTGCGGCTGCTCATGGCTGCACCGCCAGGTTGAGCCATGCACCGGCGCTGCGGAAAGCGCCAAGCATCGAAGGAGTCCGGTGGCGATTTTCACGATTTAACATAGTTATACCCTGGCAGCATCTCCTTCGGCCTATAGTTCTTTGGCAAAAGGCGGTCAACTATCGTGAGTAAGGCAACGTTCGACCTCACGGGTCTTCTGGCGCGCCGCCGATAGCGCCCCTATAAAGCCGCCAGCCCGAAAGCAGAGGCACGACCGCCATGGCCGGCACACCCACCTACGCCGTTCCACCGAGCTTTCTGGGCATCACCCGTGCTGGCCCGGACGCGGACTTCGCCATCGCCGGCATCCCGATGGACATCGGCACCACCAACCGCTCCGGCACCCGCGACGGCCCCGCCGCGATCCGCCGCGCCAGCCGCATGCTGACCGACGGCGATCATCCGGAGCATGGGGTTGAACCCGCCCGCATGAACGTCTCCGACATCGGCGATTTCGCCCTCGCACTGGGGGACATCCAGGGCAGCCTGGGCGCGATCCAGACCCGGGCCGAACCCATCGGCCACCTGATCGCCCTGGGCGGAGAACACAGCATCACCCTACCGCTGCTGCGCGCGCTGACGCGGCGGCTCGGCCACCCGGTTGCGCTGCTGCATTTCGACGCCCACGTCGATACCTGGCCGGACAATTTCGGCCAAGCGTACGCGCATGGCTCGCCGTTCTACCACGCCATCAACGAAGGCCTCGTCGACCCCCGCTGCATGATCCAGATCGGCATTCGCTCCCCTGTCCAGACGGATGTCATGGACTGGACCCTTTCGCGCGGCGTGACGGTGGTGTCCGCGCAGGACGTCCATGCCTCCACCCCTGCCGCCGTCGCCGCCCGGATCATCGAGGTCATCGGCGACACCCCGGCCTATCTCAGCTTCGACATCGACGCGCTCGACCCCGCCTTCGCCCCCGGTACCGGCACGCCGGAGATCGGCGGCCTGGCGTCCTGGCAGGCGCAGGCCATCCTGCGGCGGCTGAAACCAATTCGTTTCGTCGGCATGGACGTGGTGGAGGTTTCCCCCGCGTATGACGTTTCGGAGATCACCGCGCTCGCCGCCGCAACAATGGTCTGGGAGTACCTGGCGCTGCTCGGCGCGCCACCCATGCGCTGACCGCTTGACCGCGATCCAAAAACGCATACCTGCTTCGCGACCATGGACCCTATATCGCGCTCCTCGCCTCTTAACCGGGGCGGTGACGCATCCGCACGTGCCGCGAGCCTTGGCCGGTGAAAACCCCGGCGATGAGCACAGCAACGACGTAAACGCGTCCTTTTCGATAGTCCCGGCCAACCGTGGGCCGGGGTCGTTTAGGAACACGCCTATGTCCGACCGCACCAGCGCGATGCGAAGTACCACCAGCATCGTCTGACCCGAACCGCGGCGCTGTTGCGCGCGGTTCCGGCTGTATCCCCGTTTCATCCCGGGCGCGTTTGCGCGCGTCCGTCTGTCCGCGAGGATTTCCGCGATGTCTGTTGTTGCCCGCTCTGTGGGCGCGCGCCCACGCGCCGCCGTGTCTCCCCTCCGCCGTGAGGTTTCCGCCTACCCCGTCCGCCGCCCGACCGTTGATCAGGTGATCGACGCCGCGCGTCCGGAGGAGCCCGTGCATTGCCTGCGTCCCGGCCTGATCGCCGCGACCGCGCGCGGCTTCGTCGAGGCATTCCCGGGCGATGTGCTGTACGCCGTGAAGTGCAACCCCGATCCGGCGGTGCTGCGTGCGCTGCACGACGGCGGGGTGCGGCATTTCGATTGCGCGTCGCTGCCGGAGATCCGCCTCGTCCGCGACATGTTCCCGGATGCGGCGATCCACTTCATGCACCCGGTGAAGGCGCGCGGCGCGATCCGCGAGGCGTGGGAGCGGCACGGCGTGCGCGACTTCGTGCTCGACAGCGCCGAGGAGCTGGCGAAGATTCGCAACGAAATCGCCGCCACCGGCGTGCCGGGCACGCTCGGCCTGATCGTGCGCATCGCGCTGCCGCGCGGCGGCGCGAAGCTGGATCTGTCGGGCAAGTTCGGCGCCGAGGCGGATGTCGCGGCCGATTTGCTGCGGGCGGCGCGCGGCTGCGCGAAGACGCTGGGGGTCAGCTTCCATGTCGGTTCGCAGTGCCTCGATCCGCTGGCCTGGCGCGATGCGCTGGACCTGGCGGGGCAGGTGATCCGCGCCGCTGATGTGGCGATCGACGTGGTCGATGTCGGCGGCGGGTTCCCGGTGGTGTATCCGGACCAGGAGCCTCCGGCGCTGGGCGCGTTCTTCGCGGAGATCGAGGAAGGCTTCGATCGTCTGGAGCTCCCAGGCGCGCGGCTGTGGGCGGAGCCGGGCCGCGCGCTGGTGGCGGCGGGCGCCTCGGTGGTGGTGCAGGTGCAGGCGCGGCGTGGCGAGATGCTGTATGTCAATGACGGCGTGTATGGCAGCCTGTCGGACGCCGGCGTGCTCGGGTTCCGCTACCCGGTGCGGATGGTGCGCCCGGAAGGCTGCGCGGCAGAGGAGATGATGGCGTTCTCGCTGTTCGGACCGACTTGCGACAGCGCCGACGTGATGCGCGGGCCGTTCGTGCTGCCCGCGGACATCGCGGAGGGGGACTGGATCGAAATCGGCCAGCTCGGCGCGTACGGCGCTTGCCTTCGCACCGCTTTTAATGGCTTTGACAGGGCAAAGATCGTCGAAGTGGCTGATAAGCCAATGGCCGGTTCCCCGGATTTCGGGGCGGAGTCGCTTCGCATCGCCGCCTGACTGCTCTGGATAGAAGGAAAAACGACCGATGAAACACGTCGCTTTCGGCGGCCGTCTGGTCATGCTTGGCTTTGGCAGCATCGGTCAGGGAGTCCTGCCGCTGATCCTGCGCCATATCGACATCCCGCGCGACCGGATCTCGATCCTGTCGGGCGACACCCGCGGGCGGGAGATCGCCGCGGAGTATGGCGTGCCGTTCACCATCCTGCCGCTGACGCGGGGGAATTACCGGGATGTGTTGACCCCGCTGGTCGGGCCGGGCGACTTCCTGCTCAACCTCAGCGTCGACGTCTCCTCGGTCGCGCTGATCGGCTTTGCCCGCGAGCGGGGCGCGCTGTACCTTGACACCTGCATCGAGCCCTGGGCGGGCGGCTACATCGATCCGTCGCTGACGCCGTCACAGCGGTCGAACTACGCGCTGCGGGAGAGTGCGCTGGCTCTTGGCGGAGGCAAGGGGCCGACGGCTGTCGTGACGCATGGTGCGAACCCGGGGCTGGTGTCGCATTTCGTCAAGGCGGCGCTGCTGAATGTGGCGCGCGATACGGGTGTGGAGACGGAAGTCCCGTCGACCCGCGCGGACTGGGCGGCGCTGTCGCGGCATCTGGGCGTGAAGGTGATCCATATCGCCGAGCGCGATACCCAACTTGCGTCCTTCCCGAAGCAGCCGGGCGAGTTCGTCAATACGTGGTCGATCGACGGTTTTGTCGGTGAGGGCTGCCAGCCGGCGGAACTCGGCTGGGGAACGCATGAGAAGGCGCTGCCGCCGGACGGGAAGCGGCACGATTTCGGCTGCGACGCGGCGATCTATTTGATGCGGCCGGGTGCTTCCACCCGCGTGCGGACCTGGACGCCGCTGGCCGGACCGCTGCACGGGTTTCTGATTACTCATAATGAGGCGATTTCGATCGCCGATTACTATTCGGTGGCCGAGGGCGGGGCGGTTTTGTACCGGCCGACGGTGCATTACGCCTACCACCCGTGCGACGACGCGGTGCTGTCGGTGCACGAGCTGGCGGGGCGCAACTGGCAGCAGCAGGCGACGCAGCGGCTGATGATGCAGGAGATCATTTCCGGCATCGATGAGCTGGGCGTGCTGCTGATGGGGCATGCCCGGGGTGCGTATTGGTATGGGTCGCGGCTGTCGATCGAGCAGGCTCGGGCGCTCGCGCCGCACAACAACGCGACGTCGTTGCAGGTGACGGCGGCGGTGCTGGGCGGGATGGTTTGGGCGATGGAGAACCCTCGGGCGGGGATCCTGGAGGCGGATCATCTGGACCACGCTCGGGTGCTGGCGGTGGCGGAGCCTTACCTGGGCGAGATGGCGGGGGCTTACAGCGACTGGACTCCGCTGCTGGATCGCGGGCGGCTGTTCCCGGAGGACGTGGATACGGCGGATGCGTGGCAGTTCCGGAACTTCCGGGTGGTGTGACCGAAGAAGCGGGAGTGTCAGCTTGGAGATAATCGGGCGAAACGTCGACGAGTTCACGTCAAAGCAGGACGCTGGCACGGGCTGCGCCTTCAACGAGGAGCAACTCGGTGCGGCGCATGGCTATATTGGGCCGGTCAAGAGCAACCGGTCACCTCCAGCCCGCATCGGCGCTCGCTTGCGGCGTGCGCCGATGTCTCTCAGAGCTCGCTCGCATCCGGCGTCGCGAACCGGTTGATCTGGGCCTTCGCCGCGGCCAGCGTTTCGCGGTCGAACGAGGCCAGCCGCCGGACGAGCGCATCGACAAACGAGTCGAGCTCGTCATCGTCCAGCGTGCGGTTCACCCAGCCATAGCGCTCGGCGATATCGGCATCGAAATCGTCGCCGCTGAGGACGATCTCAAGTGCCCGCGAGCGGCCGATCAAGCGCGGGAGCCATTCCAGCGCTCCGCCGCCCGGGACGAGTCCGACCCCGATCTCGGGATTGCCGAATACGGCGCTTTGCCGGCTGGCGAAGCGCATGTCGCAGGCCAGAGCAAACTCGTTACCGATACCGCGCGTGCGGCCGCGAATCTTGGCGATGCTCACGACAGGCATGGACGAGAGGCGCAGCACAATGTCGCGCCGAAGGTCCAGCACCGCGGGCCGTTCGGCTGCCTTGGATACGTCGAGATGGGCGATGAAAAAAAAGCGGGGTTCGCCGACTGGAACACTACGATCTTCACGGACGGGTCCGCCTCGAGGTCCGTCATGAGTGCTCCCAACTCAAGAATCGTTGTGGGAACAAACATATTGATCGGCGGGTTGCCGAACGTGACTGTCCAGCGGCCCGGAGCGGTGCGGTCGGTGTTGAATTGCGAAGGGTCAGGCATCGCGCATCTCCTACGGTCGGTTGGCAGATCAGCTTTGCGTTCGCGCTGACCCGGGACACGGCAGCTTGCAGAACGGGGACCTCCACCACGCAGGGTGACTTTGATGACCGCGGCGGTTTACTTCAATTGTACGATGGTATCGGTCTACGCGGCAGTGCGCGCTGCACCCGAGACTGGAGGGTCGCCGGGCGGAGGACTTGCGCCAAGGTTATCATGTTTCGCCCAAAGCTGCTTAAGCTGCCCCGGTGCGCCAGCACAAAAATTCCATCACTCTAGCGTATTGTCCGGGGATGACGGCCACGCGGCGTGGGCATCGGCAGCAGCAATTTCCGGACGCCCGGCGTTTCGTGCATCATTCCGCTTCGCCGCGGCCAAAGGTCTGCTCGTCACGTCGATTGAATGTATCCAGCGCCGCTTGCAGCATCCAGGCTGCCGCCGCCCGGTCCACCGCCTCGGCCCGTTTCGCCCGCGCCAGATCGGCCTCATTGATCAGGAACCGGTTTATCGCCGCGCTCGACAGACGTTCGTCCCACAGCGCGGCGGGCAGGCCGATGGCGGCGGACAAGGCGTGCGTCCAGTCGCGCGCCGCCTGAGCGGCCGGGCCGGCGGTGCCATCCATCGACAGCGGCAGGCCGACGACCAGGCCGTAGGCGCCTTCCTTCAGTGCGATCGCCGCGATCTCGGTGGCGTTCGCCTTAAGCTTGCCCCGCTTCAGGCTGCCATACGGAGTCGCCAGCCGGCGCCCCACGTCGGACAGCGCCACGCCAATCGTCTTGCTGCCGGGGTCGATGCCCAGCACCCGCTGCCCGGGGCCGAGCGACTCCAGCAAATCCCTCAGGTTGAATACCGCCATGCGCGTCGTTATGGTCCCGGCGTCTCATCCAGCCAAGGAATTCTCATGTCGCTCGATCACGCGACCGTCCGCCGCATCGCCTCCCTCGCTCGCATCCGGGTGGAGGAGCACGAGGTCGAGACGCTGCGCACCGAACTCAACGGCATCCTGGGCTGGATCGAGCAGTTGAACGAGGTCGATATCGCCGGCATCGCCCCGCTGACCGGGGCCGCTAACATGGCGCTGGCGATGCGGGCGGATGTCGTCACCGACGGCGGCTATGTCGAGAAAATCCTGGCCAACGCGCCGGAGCGTATCGGCGATTTCTACGCCGTGCCGAAGGTGGTCGAGTGATGCTGACCGATCTGACGATCGCCGAAGCCCGCGACGGGCTGCGGGCGAAGGATTTCTCCGCCGTCGACCTGACGACGGCGCATCTGGACGCGATCGACGCGCTGAACCCGCGGCTGAACGCCTACATCACCGTCAGCCACGCCGCCGCGCTGGAGCAGGCGCGGCGGGCCGATACCGCGCTGGCGGCCGGGACGCAGCGGGCGCTGACCGGCATCCCGCTGGCCATCAAGGATCTGTTCTGCACCGAGGGCGTGCGCACCACGGCTGGCAGCAAGATCCTCGGGCCGTTCGTGCCGCCGTATGAAAGCACGGTGACCGCGCAGTTGCTGCGCGACGGCGCGGTGTTCCTCGGCAAGGCGAACCTCGATGAGTTCGCCATGGGGTCGTCGAACATGACCTCCGCGTTCGGTCCGGTGGAAAGCCCGTGGAAGCGGCGGCAGGATCAGGCGGCGGTGCTGGTGCCGGGCGGGTCCTCCGGCGGGTCCGCCGCGGCGGTGTCGGCGCGGTTGGCGATGGGGGCGACCGGGACCGATACCGGCGGATCGATCCGGCAGCCGGCGTCGTATTGCGGGCTGGTGGGGATGAAGCCGACATATGGGCGGTGCTCGCGCTGGGGGGTGGTGGCGTTCGCGTCGTCGCTGGATCACCCCGGGCCGTTCGCGCGGACGGTGCGGGATACGGCGATTTTGCTGGGGTCGATGGCGGGGCATGATCCGAAGGATTCGACCTCGGCTTGTGTGCCGGTGCCGGATTTCGAGGCGGCCTGCGCGCGCGGTGTTGCCGGCCTGCGGATCGGGGTGCCTCGGGAGTATCGGGCGGAGGGGATGCCGTCGGAGATCGAGGCGCTGTGGCAGCAGGGGCTGGACTGGCTGCGCGCGGCGGGGGCGGAGGTGGTGGATGTGTCGCTGCCGCATACCCGGTACGGATTGGCGACGTATTATATTGTGGCTCCGGCGGAGGCGTCGTCGAACCTGGCCCGGTACGATGGCGTGCGGTTCGGGTTGCGGCACGACGGCGAGGATCTGCGCGATTTGTATGAGCGCACCCGGGCGGAGGGTTTCGGCGCCGAGGTTCGGCGGCGGGTGTTGATCGGCACGTATGTGCTGTCGGCGGGGTATTACGATGCGTATTACCTGCGGGCGCAGAAGATCCGCGCGCTGATTTTGAAGGATTTCACCGAGGCGTTCGCGAAGGTGGATGCGCTGCTGACTCCGACGGCGCCGAGTGCTGCGTTCGCTCAGGGCGAGAACATGGATGATCCGATCAAGATGTATCTGAACGACGTGTTCACCGTGCCGGCGAATTTGGCGGGTGTGCCGGCGGTCTCGGTGCCGGCCGGGCTGGACGCGAACGGGCTGCCGCTGGGGTTGCAGGTGATTGGCAAGCCGTTTGATGAGGAGACGCTGTTCGCGGTGGCGGGGGCGATTGAGGCGGCGGCGGGGTTTGCGGCGGTGCCACAGGTGAGGGCGGGGGGATAGGGGGAAGTATCTGAGCGTAGTTAGCCAACGATCCGTCGTGGCTGCGCTTTCAGAGAGACTACATAAACACGGTCTTGCCAAACGATCCGGTAAGCGTTATTGTCCCTATGACAGGAGATAAAGGGTGTGCAGTTGGTCGTGAATCGTCGTGACGAGAACCCCGAGCTAGGTGGCGGTGTGTATGAAGATAGGCTCCTGGCATTTTTCGACATTCTCGGATTCAGCAAGTTAATAGATGAGAGCATCAATGATGGCAGAAAGGCCGCTAGTATTCTTGGCCTATTGGCCAATCTGAATAAGATATGCGCCCAATTTCAATCGGATGGCATGTCCACAACGCTGTTCTCGGATACGATCTGCATCTCATATCACAACCCACCGAACTTTGCCTCTTTCTGTTGCGGCCTCTCTATAATCGTCACGTCGCTGCTCGGGCAGGGGTACGTGGTCAGAGGTGCTGTGGTTAGAGGGCAGCTTTACCACAAGGAGAATGTAATATTCGGCCCGTGCTTGGTGCGTGCTCACAGTCTAGAAACACGTCTTGCTATATTCCCTCGTATTATTATAGACCCATTGCTGGAACTTAGTCTGAGCGATCCCGACGAGATATCCCTTCAACCAGTTTATAACGATTATGATGGACTGCGATGTGTGAACTTTCTATCCCCGGTTCTGCTGCATGTGGTTTTTTGTCTGCTGGACATGCATGCGGAAACCCATGTCGCGGAATTGCTGACCAACGTTAGTCGCTTAATCTCCGAAACTTCGGATCAAGCCGCTTTACAAAAGCTCCACTGGCTGCGGGCGTATGCCGAGCAAACGTTGGGTTCTCCAAAGCCGAGTGACCTACTGATAGATGAATTGGTCCGCCGAATACGCAGGGCGTCATCGTAAGCAGACTGCTTATTGCAAATCTTGACCTTTGATCGGGTCTGGAAATCGGCGATCCGCTTCGGTGTCGCAAGCTTTTCCAAACTCCATCCCCCTCTTATTCATGCATTTGATTACAAATCTTAAAGAAAATTCTTTTGCAGATTCGTGCTGTCTAACGGTCGACTCGCCAAAGCGTTGAACAAGCACCTTGCGATGCTCGATAGATATGGCTCGCTGCCATTCAGCATATGCTGCTGTCTCCCCGACGAGGCCATACGCCGAAAGTTGGTCCCATGTGAGCCATTTAATCTCGTCGGATCTTATTTGCATCATTTCGTCAAACACGATAGGCGGAAGATCCATCTCCGCCAAATATAATCTTACATCTTCACTCATTTCCTTGTATTTTTCAAGTGCCTGCTGTGGGTTCAGAGTCGAAAAGGAGTCAGATGGAAATGTAGGGCAATGTATTCCTATGGAGCCGGGTCCGGGGAGTTTGCTTACGCCTCCAGCAAATATTAGCACGCAGGCGCTTGCACATTTCTGACCTGCGGCATTTGTAAATACCCAGAGAGCATTCTTACGAACTAAACGTCCGATCTCCATTGCTTCTCGCACCGAGCCGCCAAGTGATGTTGGGCGAACGATCATAATCGGCGAGACGTTAGGAGATTTTTCATGAAATAGTGCAACCTCACGATCGATTAGCCTCTGGAAAATCGCCGCGTCTCCTGGTTGTATCTCTCCATTGATGTAGATCGTTTTACCCGGTGGCCCAACCGATATTTCCGCACAAGTAGCA
Source organism: uncultured Rhodopila sp. (assembly GCF_903944925.1). GTDB lineage: Bacteria > Pseudomonadota > Alphaproteobacteria > Acetobacterales > Acetobacteraceae > Rhodopila. The sequence continues at coordinate 54,376 of NZ_CAJATU010000163.1, forward strand.
GGGTTTGCCCATAGCCCTAACACAACCACCGCAGCCAAGCCGAGCGTTGAGCCAAGCCCCCTTCTGCGCAGCCACCATTGCTGCACCAGCGATAAGCTCCCTGCTGAAATCAGACCGTTGACCAACTGCATGCGCCCAATCTCCACCCTACCGGGACTATAACGCTTGCCGGATAGTTGGGCGAGTGCGTTTTCTTGGTAGTGTCGCTGAAAGAAAAGTTTCCATTCGCCGACTCGCGCGCGCCTCACCCCGCCAACACCCGCAGCGCCGCCTCCGGCTCCCGCTCCACCACCCGCAGCAACGACCGACGACCGGATCGCCGGGTCCATGCCGGTGCGGGACTGCTCTCAATTGCGCACCGTCGCCACCGGCACGCCGATCGCCTTGGCGAACGCCTCCTGCGTCATCTGAAGCCGAGTCCGGATCGCCCGCACATTCGGCACCGGCCGAAAAGGAGGAAGCGGTGCGTCCGGGTCCTCGCCGTCCTCGATTTGCTGCCGCCTGATGTCGTCCTCGGTCGTCGCCGCGATCTTGGCCCGGTCCGCAACCGGGCGGCGTGCCCTGCCCGATCACAATCGAGTCACCTCGATAGCCGTTACCCACTGGACTGACACAGTGGCCTTTTGGCGTCTCCCGGCTAGTTCCCGTTTGAAAACGGTTGTGCGCGTGACGATGTGCGTTATCACACATTCACTTGCCACCATCACCCGGCGCGTTGTGGGACAATCCTATGAACCTGACCGTGCGCATTCCCGATGAGCTTGCCGGCCGTGCGCGCAGCCGATCCCGCACGTCTGGAGCAAACGGCCCTGGAAGTGGTGTTACGCGCCGCCGAGGACGGCGAGCGCGCCGCTCCCGGTCATGTTTCCGACCCTTCGCCGCAGGAAGCAGCGGCTCGCCTCCGCGCGGCGCGCCCGCACAACCCCCAGCCGGAAGCTGTCAGCATCCGCGAGCTGATGGTTCACGGGCATGCGTGAGCAGCTTCGTTCTCGATAACTCGGTCGCCATGCGCTGGTGCTTTGACAGCGGCGCGCACGCCTGCGCGGACCATATCCTTAAGCCCATCGAATCCCGGCGGAGCATGGCTTTTGAGACCTGACTATATCCCTCCCGGCCCATCCGCTGTTATACTCGACGTAGAGGTTCCAACATGGATGACGAAACCAAGGCGGCGTTCGCCGAAATGATGGCCCGTATGAACGACGGGTTCGAGCGCGTGCTCAACGAGATCAGCACGCTCAAAACAGACTTCCAGAACACCAAGGGCTTCCTGCTCGAGGACTCTATCGTGATGGGCCGGCGCACGCTGACCATCGAAGACCGGCTCTCCGCTCTGGAACGGAAGATACAATAACCTACCACTAATCACTCTTTGTCAATTTTTCGGCGTCACGGTCCGATAGTTCGCGGGCTGTTTGAAAAACGGTTGTACGCGTCACGATCTGTTAAGAGGTGGCTGGGTTAGTCCGAACAGCATTTCGCCCCTGCTTGTGAGTCGGCCATTTGGGGCGCGCCGACGGAGTGCGGGTCCGAGCCGCCGTCCGCGGTGCTCACCTCATCCCCCCAACGCCCGCAACGCCGCCTCCGGCTCCCGCTCCACCACCCGCAGCAGCGACCGAACCGCCGGGTCCATGCCGGTGCGGGACTGCTCCCAATTCCGCACCGTCGCCACCGGCACGCCGATCGCCTTGGCGAACGCCTCCTGCGTCATCTGAAGCCGAGTCCGGATCGCCCGCACATTCGGCACCGCGCGAAAGGGCGGAAGCGGTGCGTCCGGGTCCTCGCCGTCCTCGATCTGCTGCCGCCTGATGTCATCCTCGGTCGTCGCCGCGATCTTGGCGCGATCCACAACCGGGCGGCTTGCCCTGATCTCCTCCAACGTCATCGGCTCGCGTGCAATAGGGTCCGCTCCTTCCTGTCCGCCGACCGGGCCATGATCATCCGACGCACATCGCCGCCGCCCGACCGTATCGCTCAGGCCAGCATGATATCGGTCCGGGGGAAATCGTTCCCCTTGCACAGCAGCTTCGCGTCACCTTGCCGGGCGCAAGCATAGGCAAAGCAGTCGCCCATATTGAGGCCAGCCGGATGGCGCCCGTTGCCGAACCGGTCAAACGCGGCAACCGCGATGGCCGCGGTATCGCCGTCGATCGCGACGACCGTGGCGTTGATCTCCTTCAGGAACCGGCCGACCAGGGCCAAAGTCTCACCCACCGGCGCATTGGCGATACGCGCCAGACCCGTTGCCGCCTCGAAGATCGCCACGGCGGAGGTCCGCGGGCGCCGCGCCTGCGACAACCGCCCGGCCAGGCTGCCGGCATCCTCCTCCATCGCGATGATGCCGATGATCGCCGAGGCGTCCAGGAACATCACGAATGCCCGGACAGCTCATCGAAGAACGCCTTGTCGGCAGCCTGCCCGCCGGCTCGCTTCATGGCCTGGAACTGTGTCTGAACCGCCTGCAACCGCTCCGTCAGCGGCGGGATGGCACTGAGCGACGTATACTCGCGCTCCACAGCCTCCCGGATCGTCTCAGTCAGGGTCTTGCCCTTGAGGCGCGCGAGTTTGCGGACAGCCGCATCGGTTGCGGCGTCGCGGACGTGAAACGCCATCGTCTACACTCCTATGCGGCACGGTCTATACGCCTTTGGCTACACCGGCGCAAGGCGCGAGCGACCCTCCTCCTCGCCGGGTGCTCCGGCTGCGGCGCGGCGGGGTTTGCGGTGGTGGCGGCGAAAGGGTGGCAACAACAACCTGACGGGGTGTCCCGCAGACATGACTATCGGGGACCGCGGAAAACTGCGTGACCTTGCCATCGTCGTCGAGCGCTCACCACCAAGGCCGTCCGGGGCGCCCGCACCAATTCCGGCGCGGCCGTCAACCGGGCCAGTCCAGCTTCACCGGCGGCAGGTTGCCGCTGTCGCCACTGGAATCATCGCTCGATTCAGCATATCTTCCGCTCAAAGGAGCAAACAATATGGCGCATCCGAGATCATCCGCTTCCGGGTCACCCGCCGCCAGCGGCAAACCCGGAGCCTCCGATGCGGCCAAACTCCGTGCCAAATCCGTCCCGCCCGCCGCGTCGGCCAAAGGCAATCCACCTGCCCTGTCCTACATCACCGTCTACCGCGCCACCCCGCTGGAGCGGATCGCCATGATCAGACGCGGAATCCCAGCCTCCGAGGCAAAGCGCATCTTCGCCGACCTGTCCATCGGCCAGGGCGTAGGCTTCAGGGCGCTGAATTTATCCACCGCCACGGTCAACAAGAAGGCCAAACAAAGCGACACGCTCTCACCCGAGGAAAGCGAGCGTGTCGTCGGCTTCGCCAAACTCGTGGGTCAACTGGAGGCGATGATCCAGGACTCCGGCGATCCAACAAATTTCGACGCCCGCGCGTGGATGGCGCGCTGGCTGACCGAACCGTTGCCTGCGCTGGGCGGCGTCTGCCCGGCCGATTTGGTGGACACCATGGAGGGCCAGGGGCTGGTGTCCGCCGCGCTCGCAAAGATCCAGAGCGGCGCGTACGCTTGATTGTAACCGTCTGGCGGATCGCCACCGATACGAAAACCTATGAGGCCGACGATCTTTCCGGCGCCGGCGCGAAGATCACGGGCGGACGCTGGAACGCCCCGGGCGATGCCCTGATCTACACCTCGGAGACGCAGGCGCTGGCGTGTTTGGAGACAGTGGTTCACCTGAACGCGGGGGGCTTGCCGCTCAACCGCTACCTCGTGGCCGTAACGATCCCGGCATCCGTGTGGGCCATTGCGCGGACGGAGACTCCCGGCAGTCTCCCTGTCGGCTGGGATGCCGATCCATCAGGCCGGGCCAGCATTCAGTTCGGCACGGCCTGGATCCAGTCGGCTGCATCCGCGCTGCTGAGAGTTCCGTCCGTCATCGTCCCTGACGAGTACAACGTGCTGATCAATCCGCTGCATCCCGACAGCGGCGCCATCACCGCCCGCAAAATCCGGAAATGGCTCTACGATCCCCGCCTGAAAAAACTCGCCTGACGGTTTCGCTCAGGCCAGCGTGATGTCGGTGAGTTGCCGGGCACAGGCACACGCGAAGCAATCGCGAAGATCGCCACGGCGGAGGTCCGCGGGCGCCGCGCCTGCGGCGTTGGCTACAACGGCACCGAACGGCTGGGCAATGCGGACTGGTTCGGCGGCGAGGTCCTCGCCGGGTCGGCTCCTGCGGGTGCGTCACGGGTCGAAGCCGAGAGCCAAACCGGAGGGCTTCGCAAATTGCAGATGTGCCATCCCGGAATGTGATTGTGCAGTGCACAATAAACATTGCGGCCGCTGCCGATTTGGCGGATTTCTTGGCGCGATACCGCGAGTGCGAATTAGCCTTGAAAGGATCGTTCAATGACAATTGCAGCCATACTCAAACAGAAGCCCCACAACCTTGTAGTCGTCCGCCAGACGGATCGGGTTTTCGACGTCGTCCGCGGCCTGGCCCGGCAGAAAATCGGCGTGGCCGTGGTGATGGAAGGCGACACCCTCATCGGCATCATCAGTGAGCGCGATGTCATGCGCGGCCTCGAAGCCGAGGGACCCGCGGTGCTCGAGACGGCGGTCGGCCAGCATATGATCCGCAACGTCAGGACATGCTCGCCGCACACCACCATCGATCAGGCGATTGACGCGATGACCAAGGGCCGGTTCCGCCACCTGCCCGTCCTGGACGAGGGCAAGCTGCTGGGGGTGATCAGCATCCGCGATCTGCTGAACTCCATGGTCGCCAAGCAGGCGGTCGATGTCACCTCGCTATGCGGCTACGTTACGGGCGCCTACGCCCGGGTCTGACCGGAGAACGGCAAGGCGGCGAGGCGTCCGCGTGACGGTTCACGTGCTCGCCCGCCGCCATCCGGCGGCCAGAAAACCCGCCCCGATCAAAAGGGAACCGCCGGTGCGATTGACCAGCCGCTGGACACGTGGCTGCCGCACTGTCTGTCGTGCGGCAGCGGCCAGCAGCGCGAACATCATCGCGTTCAGAGCCGCCAGTGTTACGAAGGTCGCCTCCAGCGTTACGACCTGGGGAAGCAACGGCCGTGTTGCGTCCAGGAATTGCGGGACGAACGCGACGAAGAACACGATACTCTTCGGGTTGAGCGCGGTGACCGCATAGGCATGGCCAAGCATGCGCACCGGGCTGACCCTCGGCAGGTCATCGATATCGGCCGCGCGCACAGGTGCTCGCCACAGCGCGACGCCCAGGTAGATCAGGTAGGCACCGCCGATCCAGCGCAGCACGGTGAAAATCGTGGCGGAGGTGGCCAGGATGGCGCCCAGGCCCAGCATGGACGCGGTCATGGCGGTCAGATCGCCAAGTGCCACGCCTGTAACAACGCCAGCGGCGGCCTTTCGGCCGTGACCGAGTGCATAGGAAATCACCAGCAGCACCGTAGGTCCCGGAATCGCCAGCAGGATCACGGACGCGGCCACGAACGCCAACCAGTGGTCGAACGGCATTGACGCACTCTCCTCCGCAACGAACCATTTTATTCGGCAAAGACGGCCTGTAGCCTGGTCAGCGTTACGCTCATGGTACGGGCATCGACGGCGCCCAACCGCCTGACCAGCCGCTGCTTGTCGAGGGCGCGGATCTGATCGAGCAGGATCAACCCCGCCTTGTCCTCGAACCGAACAGCGACCCGGAACGGCGCGGGCCGGTTGCCCGTTGTCATCGGCGCTGCCAGTACTGTTCGCAGATGGTCGTGCATCTCGGGCGGAGAAATGATGACGCATGGCCGAGTTTTCTGAATTTCGGCGCCAACGGTCGGATCGAGCGCCGCCAACCAGATATCGCCGCGCACCGGACCAACAACTGGCGGACGCTTTACCATACGAGTTCATCGTCACCAGCATTGCCGAACTCGGGCCAGACGAGCGCGTCGTCACCACAGGCGGCGATGGCCTTGGATGCCTCCGCCCAGCCGCTCCGCGGATGCGGCTTTGCCGGCGTCAGGACGACGCGGCCTTTTTCCAAGGTCAGCGACAGGTCGTCACCGGCTTTGACGCCTAATTCCGCCAATACCGGCTTGGGCAGGATGATACCGGCGGAATTGCCCATCCGCCGTACAGATGCACGCATTTCACTCGGCTCCCTGGCAGCACCGCGATCCCGATCCGCTTACGTGCCAACAATGTTCTTACGGCATGAGCCTGCCTGCATTCAAGCTTCGGGTTGCGACCCCCTCCCCGGACCGTTAAACATCTGACCGAACTCGAAAGGCCCCCGCGATGACCTACACCCTTGAAGGCTCAACCGGCACCTGGGAAGTTGTGATCGGCCTTGAAGTCCACGCCCAGGTGATCAGCAGCGCCAAGCTGTTCAGCGGCGCCGCCACCAATTTCGGCGCGGAGCCGAACAGCCAGGTCAGCTTCGTCGACGCCGGTTTCCCCGGCATGCTGCCGGTCCTCAACGGTGAGTGCGTCGCCCAGGCGGTGCGCACCGGCCTCGGGCTGAACGCGAACATCCACATGGTCAGCCGCTTCGACCGGAAGAACTATTTCTACGCCGATTTGCCGTCGGGCTACCAGATCAGCCAGTATGAGCACCCGATCGTCGGCACCGGGGAGGTCGAGGTCGAACTCGCCGACGGTTCCACCAAGACCATCGGCATCACCCGCCTGCACCTGGAACAGGACGCCGGGAAGTCGATCCACGACCAGCACGCCACCAAGTCGCTGATCGACCTGAACCGATCCGGCGTCGCGCTGATGGAGATCGTCTCGGAACCCGACATCCGCACGCCGGAGGAAGCCGGTGCGTACTTACGGAAACTGCGCTCCATCCTGCGCTACCTCGGCACCTGCGACGGCAACATGGAGGAAGGCTCCATGCGCGCCGACGTCAACGTGTCCGTCCGCCATCACGGGGAGCCATACCGGACGCGCTGCGAGATCAAGAACGTCAACTCCATCCGCTTCGTCATGCAGGCGATCGAGGCGGAGGCGGCTCGCCAGGTCGAGGTGTGGGAGTCGGGCGGGACGGTGATCCAGGAGACGCGGCTGTTCGACAGCAACCGCGGCGTGACGCGTTCGATGCGGTCGAAGGAGGACGCGCACGATTACCGTTACTTCCCCGATCCGGACCTGCTGCCGCTGGTGCTGGAGGCGGACTGGGTCGCGGCGCTGAAGGCATCGCTGCCCGAGTTGCCGGACGCCAAGCGGGCGCGTTTCATACAGTCGTATGGGCTGTCGCCGTATGACGCCGCTGTGCTGGTCGCCGAGAAGGCCACCGCCGACTTCTATGAAACGGTCGCTAACGGACGCGATCCGAAGATCGCCGCCAACTGGGTGACCGGCGACTTCTTCGCCGCGTTGAACCGCCTCGGCCGCACCATCGAGGATACGCCTGTGACGGCGGCGGCGTTGGGCGGTCTGCTGGATCTGATTGCCGACAGCACCATCAACGGGCGCATCGCCAAGGACGTATTCGAGGCGATGGCGGAAACCGGCAAGGACGCCGCCACGATCGTCGATGAGAAGGGGCTGCGGCAGGTCACCGACACCGGTGCGATCGACGAGGCGGTTGACCGCATCCTGGCGGCCAATCCGGACAAGGTGGCGGAGTATCGAGCGGGAAAGGACAAGCTGTTCGGGTTCTTTGTCGGCCAGACCATGAAGGCGATGGCGGGAAAGGGCAATCCGGCGCTGATTAACGAAACTTTGAAGCAGAAGCTGGCCGCCAAGAAGGAGTAGGCCAGCCGTCGGGATAGTCTCCGCCGGCCAGCCTGCCCCCTACTTACGGATGCGGTTGATCTTGACTTTGATGATCAAGATCACTACGATCCTTCGTATGGTAGTACGATGGTCCTTACCCATCGTAACCTCCTTCGTTGACGGCGGTCGGGACATTCCGGCCGCCGTTGTCGTTTACGAGAGGTTGGTTAACAGAGTGCTAATCGGGCGTTGAATTCTCGCACGCCGCAGCGGTTTGAGCACGGCAATCGCCAGGACTGCGGTCAGTAAATCCGCGGTGATCGCAGCGCCGAATACAGTCGTCCACGTTCCCGTTGCTTCGTGCAGCAAGGATGCCATCGGGCCGCCGAAGATCGCGCCGATGCCCTGCGCCATATACAGACAGCCGTAGTTGCGCGTGGCGTGGCGGGCGCCGAACGTGTCGGTCAGCGTTGACGGAAACAGCGAGAAGATCTCGCCCCAACCGAAGAACACCAGGCCCGACAGCAGCACGAAAAGCAACGGGTCGGTTCGCGTGGCCAGCCACAGGGCCATCGCCACACCCTCCAGCGCGAAGGCCACACACATCGTGTTCTCGCGGCCGATGCGGTCGGACACCCAGCCGAAGAAGGGGCGGGTCAGGCCGTTGGTGAACCGGTCGATGGTCAGCGCCAGCGGCAGCGCGGCAAACCCCCAGACCATCGCCTTGGTGATCCCGAACTCCCCCGCAAACGCCGCCATTTGCGAGGTCACCATCAGCCCGGACGTGGACATCATCGTCATCATGACGAACATCAGCCAGAACACCGGAGAGCGCAGCATCTCGCCGGTCGATGTCCCGGCCGTATCCTCCGCCAGCGCCACGGGCGGCGGCTTCAGGCCGAGCGCGGCGAGCAGCCCGACAAGGGCGAAGGCGGCGCCGAACTGCAGCAAGGTCAGTTGGTAGCCGACGGCCGCCAGCGAGTTGGCGATCGGGAAGGTTGTCACGATCGCGCCCATGCCGTAGCCGGCGGCGACCACGCCGGCGGCGAAGCCTCGGCGATCCGGGAACCAGCCGACCATCTGGCCGACGACGCCGACATAGACGATGCCGGTGCCGATGCCGCCAATCAGGCCATAGGTCAGATACAGCATCGTCAGTGACGTGGCGTAGGACGCCAGCACCCAGGACAGGCCCGACAGCAGGCCCCCGGCCCCGATGAGCAGCTTCGGCCCGAAGCGTTCAACCAGCCAGCCCTGGAACGGCGAGAAGAACGTCTGCAGGACGATCAGCAGGGAGAACGTCACCTGCAGCGCGGCGGGTGTCGCCCCCAACGCCGAACCGAGCGGTTTGGTGAACAGCGTCCAGACGTATTGCGGGCTGGAGATCGCCATCATGCAGATCAGGCCAAGCCCAAGTTGCACCCAGCGCGTGGCGCCGCTGGTCGTTGTCGTAGGCAGGATGGCGACGGGTTGATCCATGCTGTTCGGTCCTTTCCGTGGACCGATCAGACCAAGCAAGCATTACGCCACGCAATGACCCGCTTCCGGCGCAGCCGGTGCCTGTTTCCGCACCAAACCGCCCGGGCAGATGCCGCGATTTCAGTCGATGGCGAAGCTGGTCCCGCACCCGCAGGCCGACTTGGCGTTCGGATTGCGTATCGAGAAGTGGCTGCCCATCAGCTCGTCCGTGTAGTCGAGCTCCGACCCGCTCAGCAGGTCCAGGCTGACCGCATCCACCACCACCCGGGCGGGGCCGTGCCGGATGACCAGATCGTCGTCGGCGGTCTCCCCATCCAGTTCGAAGCGATACTGAAAGCCGCTGCATCCACCCGCCAGGACGGCGACACGGAGGGCGACATCCTCGGCCGCCTTCGTCTCAGCGACGATTTCGGCGATACGGGCGGCGGCGCGATCGGTTACGGCAAACTGTTCCATGACAGGCAACATAGGCGATCCGTCAGAAGAATTGAAGCGGCGCGATGCAAGGTGTATCGCGGCCTGTATGTCCGGTCGCCCCCCTCTGGCTCGCTACGCCGTTTCCCCCGCCACCGCACGCGGCCGGCTGCATCATGAGCCGGAGGCGGAAACCCGATCGCCCTGGCAGCGCGACCGCGACCGCATCATCCACAGTTCCGCCTTCCGCAAGCTGCAATACAAGACGCAGGTCTTCGTCAATCACGAGGGCGATTTCTACCGCACCCGCCTGACCCACAGCATCGAAGTGGCGCAGATCGCCCGCTCCATCGCCCGCGCGCTGGGGCTGGACGAGGATTTGACCGAAGCGCTGGCGCTGGCGCACGACCTCGGCCACCCGCCCTTCGGCCATGCCGGGGAGGATGCGCTGAACCTGTCGATGAAGCCGTTCGGCGGGTTCGATCACAACGCGCAGAGCCTGAAGGTCGTGACCTTGCTGGAAAGCCGCTACGCCGGCTGGGACGGGTTGAACCTGACCTGGGAGACGCTGGAGGGCCTGGTCAAGCACAACGGCCCGTTGCGCACCCCCTCGGCCTACATCGTTGATTACAATCATCAGCATGAGCTGGACCTGCACACGCAGCCCAGCGCCGAGGCGCAGATCGCCGCGATGGCCGACGACGTGGCATATCACAGCCACGACCTCGACGACGGGCTGCGCGCCCGGCTGTTCACCGTGGACGACCTGAAACACCTGCCGATCGTGGGGGAGGCACTGGCGGCGGCGCGGCTGTCCAGCCTGGACGTGCCGCCGCCGCGGCTGCGACACGAGACGCTCAGGCGGGTGATCAACGCCCTGGTCAACGACATGATCGCCGAGACGGGTGCGCGGCTGGCGGAACTCGATCCCGACGGCCCGGACGCAATCCGGCGCAGCAAGCAGCGGGTCGTGGCGTTCAGCCCGGCGATGGCGGATGCCAACCAGGCGATCAAGGATTTCCTGTTCGCCAGGATGTATCGCCACTGGAAGGTCAACCGGATGACCGCCAAGGCGAGGCGGCTGACCGAGGAGCTGTTTCGTCTGTTGCACACGGCGCCGACTTTGCTGCCGGACGACTGGCGGTCTCGCGCCGGGGAGGCCGGGACGCAGCGCGCGGCGGTGACGGTGGCGGATTACGTGGCGGGGATGACGGACCGCTATGCGATGGATGAGCACCGGCGGCTGACGGATATCTCGGTCGCCGGGTAGGGTTCGGGGTTTTATCGGGACGCCGCCGGCTTATCTTCTGTTCCGGACGATTGTGGGCTATAGTGCCGCCACAGAGGAAGATACCGACATGTCCGCATCGCGTTCCGCACCGGCTGCAAGAACGGCTCGGATAAAGACCCCGGCACCGGCGGCCAAGAAAGCCGTGCCGAAGCGGCCGACGGCCGATAGCCGCAAAGCCGCCGAGATGCTGCGCGAAATCCAGATCGAAGGCGAGGCCCTCTCGGCCCGGATCGATCGGCTGCGCCACCGCTTCCTCTAGGACCATGGCCCGCACGCCGCCGAGCGAAATCCTGCTGACCATTCAGGCGGTCAAGCAAATGCAGGTCGAACTGAGCAGCCTGGCGCAGGTGGTCGAGGCCATCGGCGAACGGCTGGCGCGGCTTGAGTCCCGGCTCGACACGCCAAAGAAGGGCTGAGAGGGCCCGGTGACCGGAGTCGCCCCCGAAGGCTGGCCGCCCGGCGTGACGCCGATTGGCATCGAGGATCTGGAGAAGCTGGGACTGAACGGCCGGAACCAGTTGTTCTGGGACGGCAAGCGGATCGAGGTTCGCAACCGGTTGGATCTGACGCGTATCCAGAAGACGTTTGCGGTGATCGTGTCGGTGTTCGCGGTGCTCGGGGCGATGGGCGGGTTCGTGACGGGGTTGAACAATGCGTCGATTTTTCTGTGCGCGCGGGACATTCATTGGTTGAGTTGCCCGTTGCAGGCGGGGCGGTGAAGGCAGAGGGCCGCGCGAACCGGGCCTTTGAATAAGGCCACCCGGCTGATTATGCCCGATCAGCCGCCGGCTTCCCGCTGCATACGGCGCGCGGCTCGATCGAGCAGCATCCGGTCGTGGGCTAAGCCGATGATCTCGACAACACCATCCGTGCCCTTCCTGTAGACGACGATGTGCCTCGGGTGGCCGACACGCCGATCCGGTTCGATGAGGGCGCGGCCCAACCGGAGCGGGTAGGTGCGAACCCCGGCGATCCTCGATATCGGCTGCGAACCGGGCGTATCCGGGGAGTTGCCGATGTGCCCGAACACGGCGCGCATCAAAAGGTCGTAGCGTTCTGCAGCCTCAATGCCCCATTGCCGAGCGCTCCGGAGCAGGATTTTGTCGATCTCGTTCTCGGCGCCGGCAAGAAGGCGGTAGTTCAATTTCCAGCTTCGTCGCTGGCCAATCTCGCGCGAAGGCGGTCCATGGCGGCTTCATGAAGCGCCTGACTTTCTTCCGGCGTTGAGACCGTCACATAGCGTCCGGCGGCGAGGTCAGCATCGGCACGCTCGACCATTTCGGCGATCTCGACCTCAGCCGCGAGGTCTTCGGCGAAACGGCGAGCGGCTTCGACCAGAAAGGCGGATTCGCTGGCGACCAGCCCATCGGCGACCTGACGGTCGATAAGGGCGGTGAGTTCGTCGGGCAACTGCACCTGGATGATACCCATGGAGCACCTTTCTTCTCCTTCGAGTATAGCAGAGGGCGCAAGGACGTGCACGCGTCACGTGATGCGGCTGGTTTGGGGTGCTTCTGACGCGGTTTCGTTCGCTTTAGCCTCCGGCCGCATCTGATCTTTTTTGTATTTGGGTGTTTATGCGTATATCCTCCCATCATGACGGCACACATACGTTGGAACCAAGTGGTTTCCCAGGATACGGATGGCTCTCTTCGTCAGTTCCTTGCCAGCCAGGGGCGCGGGCGCAAGGGCGAACTGTCGCTCTTCGTGGAGGATGCAGTTCGCGGCCGCATCCTGGAACTCGGGTCCGAACAGGCCAAGGTTGAGAACAGCGGCGTATCCGCGGCCCTGATCGACGGTGCCATTGATGAGGCGTTGGAGTGGGCGCGGCACGCCTGACATGCGACTCTTTTTTCCTGAAGGGCCACCGATGCCAGCCTCCAACCCCCTCCTGAGGATACACGTCACTCCGACCGAGCGCGACCTGCTGAGAGCCGCGGCCGAACACGCCCGCACCAACCTGAGCGATTTCGTCCGCCGCAAAGCGATCAAAGCGGCGGAGATGGACCTGGCCGATCGGCTTGTCGTTACGATCCCCGCCGAGGACTGGGCAAAGCTTGAGCGTTGTATCCGTGCGCCCGCCAAGCCGAATGCCGCTCTGCGGGACCTGGCGGCAAACCGGCCGCTATGGCAGGACTCACTCCGTCTCGCCCGCCGGTCGACCGCCGAGGGGCGCAATCAGTAGGGCGGGATATCGCGCAACAGCGTTGTCCGCGATAGCGTGACGGGGCGCTTGTCGGTTATGTTGCCTCGAGTGCCGCACAGATCGAGCAACTGCGCTTGCCGCGATCGGCGCAGCGGGATCGACAAGAGTAATCCGTCTCCAAAGATTATGAATCACAGATTGTCACTTTATTTGTGCCAAAGTCAAAGCGGCCTTTTTTGAAAGCTTCTTCCATTCAATATCAAGATTGTCCGCCGTCAGCTCGCCATTTAGGAATTGCTCAGCCACGCGCTTAGTCGAGCGCAACTGCTTTTTTTGCTCAAGATACAGATGAAGTATATCAGCTAGTTCCAGAATTGCATTTCGACTTTCGCCGGTCAGAAAATCAGGAACGCGAGTGTAAGGGTAAATTCGACGCCCGATAAGTTCTTTATCTTTACGAAAAGCTCTCATGCGGGCCAACCAAGAGGTAACGACTGAGACGTCTTCCTTGATCAATTTATCTGCCTTAAAGTTGTTTACCTCGTCTTCTAAATCTATTTTACCTGATCGATGATATTAGCAGACGTGCGTTTTTGGATTTCAATCATATACGGATCAACTGCTCCAGATAGTTTCTCGTCGACCAGAGCCGCGATCGGACGAGGAAGCCAGTATCCGAGAGCCGTTTCAACGGAGTAGGTTCGCCAAAATGATAGCGGAAATGGCTTAGGAGTCCTTTCAAATATCTTCTCCAAATTGAGCGGGTCTCGCGAAATCGTTTTAGCGGTTCGGCGGTAGCCGGGAAAATTCGGATTCTCTTCCCGCTGTGACCTTAGGCCCTTTTTCGTTAATGTTAGTTTGAAACGTACTTCGGCACTGAGGGACCCCTGCCATCGATGATAGAATTCTCCCGAACTGAACAGAGCGAAAGCCTGTAGATATTTATCGTTCTTAAGGGCTTTCTCCATCGGCGGTGGGCTCAGGACCATCTCTGCCATCATCTGTTCAAATAGCTGTAAATAACTTTCGTCAGTCGAAACCATCGCTAGTTCCAGATTACTCAGTCTCTTTATCAAACCAAGGCCTCGTTCTGTAGCGTTGCCTGAGGTTATAACGACGAACCCCCGTTTCGGTTTCTTCCCTGGTCGTATAGCTGCATAAGCCTTCGCATGAAGTAGTTGGCTCGGAAACCACGCTGGGACGAATGTCACGAGGTCTAAATTAAGGCGCACGGATCTGGCGATATCACTGACGATATCCTTCTTTGAAAGCCTGGATTTTATCCATTGGGTAACGTCAACGACAATTGTAATGCCAGCGACTGTCCCGCCTGCTTTATGAATACTTTCACCGAGTGTATTGACGCTGGCTATTAGTCCAGGCATATCAAAATAGCACGTCAGGATGAATATATGACGATATGTCCCCTTCCCTGTATTTTTAACAGCAGCTCGGCGAATGAGCGCTAGGAGGGTGCCTGATTCGCCGGACCGGCCGTTGGTCATGGCGAATTTCACTTCGCCAGACATAGCAACCGCAGAAGGGTTATGTGCCAAGGTTCTTTGCCCCTTTCGCGCGGAGCCTAGATCGGGCTCGGAGTGAGCGATGCTCCCTCTAAGCAGGATTGTCAAGAGGCAGAACAAATGCGGTAAAGTTCCAACCTGACCGACCTCAATTTTGCAAGGTGATCACGCCGCCGTCTATGTTTGTGGGCGACGCTGATCGGACAGAAGGAGATACCTGCTAACGTGTCGTCGGAATATCAGGGGCTAGCGGCTTCCAGGTTCCACAACACCCCCCCCTTTTGAATCCGGACGAGATCTTTAGGTTTCTAGCAAACATAATTGTTCCGAAAGAGAATTACGTTTGCCATTCGCAGGCGCATTGAGGTATGCATTATGTTGAAAACTGCCTTACAACTCAACGACGAAAGGGAGGCCGCAGGGAGCGATCAATGAACAAGCTTGTTCGGATCACCAACGACAGCTCTATCTTTGGCGGCAAGCCTATTGTTCGTGGCATGCGGATCTCGGTAGAACTGATATTAAGATTGCTCTCCCAAGGCGAGACTCAGGAAGCCATTCTTGACGATTACCCAGGGTTGGAGTCGGAGGACATAGCTGCATGTCTCGCATACGGCCCCATCATGCACGCCTCCCATGGTCTTAACGATTGAACGTTGACCCAGGGTTGAAATTCTCTACTGTTGCCCAGCGCCTTCTTATCCGCGTTGGCCGGGTCAAACGCGGTTCGGGATGTCGGCTGCCTCATGATAGACGCCGACTATGGTCGGCGCGCCCTCCGCCATGTAGGCAATCCAGTAAGGCCCTTTTTTAATCCAGCGGAATCCCAGACGGGCAAGATCGGGGTAGGGTCGGGGCGCCGGTAATCCCGCATCCGGTAGCCGCAATATCCGCGTGCTCGCCCGCTCCAAAGCGGCCAACAGATTGGCCGCCGCCTGCATTCGTCCCAGTTCTTCGAAATAGGCGATCAACCCCCTGATCTGGGCGCCGGCCCGGCGACTGATCGGGATCAAGCTGTATCGTCGGCTGGCGCTTCCTGCCGTCGCGCCTGCATCCGAGCAATACTCGCCCGCAATTCATCGAGAATCGGCTCCAACGGCTCGACCTGGCCAGCCTCAACCTCTGCCCGACTCTGGACGAGAGAAGCAATCCAACCAGCCGGGATGTTATCGTCAATCATGTCCATGCCCTCAACCATAAGCGTAAAGCGAACCTTTTTCCAGCCGATTCAGCGGTTAGCGGCGCTATACACTTCACCTCACCATCGACCCCACCCCCCGATCCGCGCTAACACCCAAACCATGAACGCCACCGACCTCTACGCCCACCTCCGCCAGACTGTCCTTACCGCCCTGGCACAAATCATCCCCGACCTCCCGCCGGACATCGCCGCGCGCGTCGAGGTCACCCCCACCCGAGACCCCGCGCACGGCGACATGGCCACCAACGCCGCCATGGTCTCGGCCAAGCTCGCCCGCCAGCCCCCGGCCAAGATCGCCGCCGCCCTGGTCGCCGCGCTCGCCACCGCCCCCGAGATCGAAGCGGCCGAAGCCGCAGGCCCGGGCTTCGTCAACCTCCGCCTCCACCCGCAGACCTTCCGCGCGTTGCTGCCGATCATCCTGGCCAACGGCGAAGCCTATGGCGACGCCGCCACCGGCGCGGGCACAAAAATCAACCTCGAGTATGTCTCCGCCAACCCCACCGGCCCGATGCATATCGGCCATTGCCGCGGCGCCGTCGTCGGCGACGCTCTCGCCAACCTGCTGACCAAGGCCGGGTACACCGTCACAAAAGAGTACTACATCAACGACGCGGGCGCGCAGGTCGTCGCCCTCGCCTGGGCCGCCTACTGGCGCTACCTCCAGGCCATCGGCACCCCCCTGACGGAGGAAGAATTCGCCGCCGAAGTGCCGGGCGGCCTGCAATACAAAGGCGACTACCTCATCCCCGTCGGCGAAAATCTGAAAGCCACCCACGGCACGTCCCTCGCCACCGAACACAAAGGCATCGCCGCCCCGGAAACCTGGCTCGACACGGTCAAGGACACCACCATCGCCGCCATGATGACCGAGGTGCGCGAAGACCTCCGCCTGCTCGGCGTCCAGCAGGACATTTTCACGTCTGAGCGCGCCCTGGTGGCCAGCGGCGCGGCCGACGCCGTCATCGCCAAACTACAGGCCGACGGTCTGATCTACGAAGGCGTGCTGGAGCCGCCCAAGGGCAAGACCCCCGACGACTGGGAACCCCGCCCGCAGACCCTCTTCCGCTCCACCAATTTCGGCGACGACGTCGATCGCCCGCTGCGCAAGTCCGACGGCAGCAACACCTACTTCGCCAACGACATCGCCTACCACGCCGACAAGATCGGCCGCGGCTACGATGAACTGATCGACGTCCTCGGCGCGGACCATGGCGGCTACGTGCCGCGCATGAAGGCGGCGGTGAAGGCGCTGTCACACGATGCCGTGAAGTTCGACGCCGTTCTTTGCCAGATCGTTCACATCCTCAAGGGCGGTGTCCCGCTCAAAATGTCCAAGCGCGCCGGCAGCTACGTCACCCTGCGCGACCTGCTGGAGGAAGTCGGCAAGGACGCCGTCCGCTTCACCATGCTGACCCGCAAGGCCGATGCGCAGATGGAGTTCGACCTCGACCAGGTGCTCGCCACCACCCGCGAAAACCCAGTCTTCTACGTGCAATATGCCCACGCCCGCTGCCGCTCCGTCCTGCGCGCCGCCGCCGAGATGTTCCCCGGCGCCGCGCTGACCGACGCCGACCTGGCAACCACGAACGTAGATACGCTGGACGGGGAGCCGGAGCTGACCCTGATCCGCCGCCTCGCACTTTGGCCGCGCACCGTCGAAAGCGCGGCTTCTGCAAGGGAGCCGCATCGAATTGCATTTTTTCTCTATGACTTGGCGGCCGACTTTCATATGCTGTGGAACCGAGGCAAGGACGATGCGACGCTTCGATTCCTCCAGGCCGACCAGCCCGCGGCAACGCGGGCGAGGCTCGTTCTGGTGGCGGCGACGGCTGTCGTCATTCGATCCGGTCTCGCAGTGATGGGCGTCACTCCAGTGGAAGAAATGCGCTGACCGCCGGCCTTTCCGCCGGCGGGCCGCCGAGCGGGAAAGAGCAAGACAGTGTCGGACGATTTGAGCATCCCCAATCCCGGTTACCGCGCCGCCCGTGTCGGCCGCTACGGTGCCGGCCAGCGTGTCAAAACCGGCGGCATGGACCCCGATATGCGCCGCATGGCGATGTTCGCGGGCGGCATCGGCACGGTCCTGGTGCTGCTGATTGGCGCCTCCGCCCTCACCGGCCGGCATAGCGGCGAGACCCCGGTGGTCACCGCCGACACAAGGCCGATACGGGTGAAGCCGGAGAATCCCGGCGGGATGAAGATCGATGGCGCCGAGAACGACGTGTTCTCCGCCGGAGCGGACACCGGCAACGCCAGGCTCGCCCCCGCGGCCGAGACGCCGGACACCAAGGCCTGGCGCTCCGCCGCCGCCTCGCCCGCCCCCGCCGCCGTAGAAGCGCCCGCGCCCGCCGCTCTGGCTCCCCCGGCCGCTGCGCCGCAGAAAGCCGCCGCGCTGCCAATCGTAGCCAAGCCGGCCGTCGCGGTGCCAGCGCCAACCAAGCTGCCCGTGGCAGCCGCCCCGCCGGCACCCTCCGGCCACGCGGCAAGCGTGCAACTCGCCGCTCTGACCTCGGAAGAGGCGGCGCATGGCGAGTGGCAGACGCTGTCGAAGCGCATGCCGGACCTGCTGGGCGGTCGCCAGCCGAGCTATTCCCGCACCGAGCGCGACGGCCATACTTTCTGGCGCCTGCGGACCTCCGGCTTCTCTGATGCCGCCCAGGCGCGCGGGTTCTGCGAGAAGGTGCGGGCGAAAGGCGGCGCCTGTTCGGTGACGGACTCCTGACCTGGCAGCCAAAGCCGCCATCGTCGGTGTCGCCGGACCGGTCCTGCTGGCGGAGGAAGCTGCGTTATTCCGGGCGTTTCCGCCCGCCGGGATCATCCTGTTTGGCCGCAATGTCGAGGACCCGGAGCAACTTGCCCGCCTGATCGCCGCGCTGCGGGCCGTCCTGCCCGCCGACGCGGAGCTGATGGTGGATCAGGAGGGCGGACGGGTTGCCCGCCTGCGCCCGCCACACTGGCGCGCCCACCCGCCGGCTGCCGCACTCGGCCTATTGTTCGACGCCGAACCCGCGGCCGCCCTCCGCGCCGCCTGGCTGACCGGCGCCTTGATCGGCCTGGATTGCCGGGCCGCCGGGTTCACCATCGCCGCCGCCCCGGTCCTGGATCTCTCGATCCCCGGCGCGCACGATGTCATCGGCGACCGCGCCTATGCCGCGCACCCGGTGGCGGTCGCGCGCCTTGGCCGAGCGGTCGCCAACGGCTTGCTGGCCGCGGGCGTGCTGCCCGTCGGCAAGCATGCCCCCGGTCATGGCCGGGCGCGGGTGGACAGTCACCTTTCGCTGCCGCGCGTGCCGGAAGACGACCTGGATGCCGATTTTCGCCCTTTCACGCTGAATGGCGACCTGCCATGGTTGATGACAGCCCATATCGTTTATGCGGCGCTTGATCCGAACGCCGCAGCGACGATGTCCAGTATCGTGATACGCGACGTCATTCGCGGGCGGTTCGGCTTCAAAGGAGTATTGGTGACCGACGATCTGGCGATGAAGGCTCTTTCCGGCGCCCCGGCCGATCTGGCGGCTCAGGCGCTGGCGGCTGGTTGCGACATCGCGCTGTATTGCAGCGGAGACTTCGCTGCCAACGAGGCAATCCTGACCACGTGTCCGGCGCTGACCCCCGGCGCGCAAGCACGGTTGCAAGCCGGCCGAACCCGGGTGGCGGCCAGCCGGCTGACACTGGTGGAGGCGCCGCTGGCCCACGAACGCGCGCGGCTGCTATCGTGACGTCCCTGATCTTCAACCTCGCTTTGGCGGTCATCCCGGTAATCCTGGCGATCACCCTGCATGAAGCGGCACACGGCTTCGCGGCCCTGGCGTTGGGCGACACCACGGCGCGTGACGCCGGCCGGCTGTCGCTGAACCCGATCCGGCATATCGACCGCATGGGCACGATCATCCTGCCCGGCATCCTGCTGATCAGCCAACTTGTCTTTCCGCCGCACAGGATCTTCTTCATGTTCGGCTGGGCCAAGCCGGTGCCGGTATCCGCCTGGAAGTTCCGCGATCCCCGCCGCGGCATGGCGCTGGTGGCAATCGCCGGCCCGCTGATGAACTTCTTCCTCGCCTGGATCGGCGCCCTGTTGATGCCACTGACCGAAGGCCCCGGTTTCTGGCCGGCGGCCGGCCAGCAGTTCCTGATCTATTTCATGCTGTCGAACATCGTGCTCGGCCTGTTCAACCTGCTGCCGATACCGCCGCTGGATGGCGGCCGCGTAGCCGTCGGCGTGCTGCCGCTGGCGATCGCCCGGGTGTGGGCGCAGCTCGAGCGGTTCGGCATCGTCATCGTCCTGCTGGCGGTGTTCATCCTGCCCCGCCTCCTCGGCGTCGATCCGGTCGGCGAGGCACTCAATCACGTGCTCCCCTGGGCCTTCCGCACCATCTTCTGGCTGGCGGGCCAAGACATCGGCGGGCTGGATGGAAACACCATCTGACATCGAGGCGCCTCAGCCACCCGAGCCCGCCAACGAAAATCTCGTGCTGCGGCTGGAGGGGTTCGAGGGTCCGATGGACCTGCTGCTCGACCTCGCCCGCGCCCAGAAGGTCGATCTGGCGAAGATCTCCATCCTGTCGCTGGTCGATCAGTACCTGGCGGTGATCGAGGGCGCCAAGCGCATCCGCCTGGAACTGGCGGCCGACTGGCTGGTGATGGCCGCCTGGCTGACCTGGCTGAAATCCCGCCTGCTGGTGCCCGCCGCCGCGAACGACGACCTGGAAGACGGCCTGATGGCCGCCGAGGCGCTGGCCGAGCGCCTGCGGGAGATGAACGTCATCCGCACCCTGGCGGCTTGGCTGGGGGCGCGGCCAGTGCTCGGGCAGGACGTCTTCGCCCGCGGCGCGCCGCAGCGGCATGAGGAGTTCGACCGCTCCCGCATCGTGCTGGAAGCGGGGCCTTTCGTCCGCGCCTATCTCCAGGCGATCCAGCGCGGCACGAAGTCCTCCACATATACGCCGCGCCCCCTGACTCTCTGGACCGTGCAGGACGCCCTTCGCCGCCTGGCCGATCTTGTCGGCTCCCTGCCGGACTGGAGCACGCTGGAGGAGTTCCTGCCGGATAACATGGACAGCCCGACTGAACGCCGTGCGGCACTCGCCAGCACCTTGATGGCCGGCCTGGAACTGGCGCGCGGCGGCACGGTGCGGCTGCGGCAGGAGGAGGCCTTCGGGCCGATCCTGGTGCGGCGGCACGGCGGCGATGTAGAGACGGGTGCATGAGCGACGAACCCGAACAACCTCCCGAACCACCCGTCCCCGATGAGCCACCCGCGCCGGTCAGGACGCGGGAGCCGGATGAGGACTCGCTGCGCCTGGCCGAGGCGATGATCTTCGCCAGCGCGGAACCGGTCAGCGCCCGTAGCCTGACCCGTGTGCTGCCGGACGAGATCGACGCGGACGCCGTGCTGGCGTTGCTGCGTGCGCGCTATGCCGGCCGCGGGGTGGAACTGGTCGAGGTCGGCAACGGGTTCATGTTCCGCACCGCGCTCGATCTGGCGCCGAAGCTGCGCAAGGTGATCGACGTGCCGCGCCGCCTGCCGCGGGTGGCCTTGGAGACGCTGGCGATCATCGCCTACCACCAGCCGATGACGCGGCCGGAGATCGAACATATCCGCGGCACGGCGCTGTCGCAGCAGACGCTGGACGCGCTGCTGGAACTGAACCTGATCGCGCCGAAGGGGCGGCGGGAGACGCCGGGACGGCCAACGCTGTGGGGCACGACGCCGGAGTTCCTGGCGCATTTCGGACTAACCGACCTGCGGCAACTGCCGAGGCGGGAGGATCTGCTGTTGGAGACCGCGCCCCCGAAAGCTACCCCGGAGGTGCTGCCCGCGGATTTGCAGCCGCCGCCGGAGAGCGAGACCCGCTGATCGGCAGGGCCGGCCCGCCCGGCGTTTGGATTTATAGGGCAGCGCTGGCGATGCGCAGATGGCGTGCCATCTGTTCCATGACATACCAGACAAAGTTCGGCATTTCCTCCATCATGTAGCGGAATTTCTTCTGGTCGATCAACGCCAGGTCGCAATCGTCGCCGGCCTGCGCGGTCACCCCCCTCGGCTCCCCGTCCAGGAACGAGACAAAGCCGAACGCGTCGCCGGAATGCATGGCTTCAATCAACCGCCGCTGCTTTGTCAGTTCAACCGAACCTCTCAGGATGACGTACATAAGACCCGCTGCGTCGCCCTCGCGGAAGATTGCGTCGCCGGCGCCATACCGGACGACCGTTCCGACGGAGCGAGCGAAATCGCGAAAATCGACTTGTGCAATCGCCGGCATGAATTTATCCCCCATAAAAGACGATTTCATGACACTCATGTTGGAAAATGGTGTCAATACAAATCGTCGGAGGCTTCCTTCGCCCGTATAGCTCCCAAAGTCACCGCCAGCGTTCTGGCGACGAATTTTCCGTAGGTTGTCAAGATATTGCGCTGCACGGCGGAATGACTTTCCGCGTTGACGATTGAGAGCGCTCCATCCGGGGTGATTGCGGGCGCAGGCCCGCCATCAGGGTTTTCGGTGCTTGATCAAAATGGAATTTCGACTTCCAGCCGCCAGCGCAACGTGCCCTGCGGGCTCGCCTGGGTCGCGCCGAACAGCCAGCCGAGTTCGTATTTCAGCTTGCCCGCGTGGCCAAGCCCCAGCTCGTCCAACCGCAGCGAGCCGATGGCGACAGGCCCGACCAGCAGTTCCTGCTGCCCGAGGGCCGGACTTCGGCCGAGCGTGCCGGTGTCACCATAGATCTCGATCGCCGGCGACAGCGGCGCCCATAGATTCCAGCGGCTCTGCCAGGCATAACTGAAGTCCAGGCCGCTGCTGGTCTGGTTCGGCCCCAGTTGCCGCGTCAGGAACAGGTTCACGGTGTGCGTGAATTGCCCGATATCCTTGGCGATCAACGGCCCGAATGTTACCTCGTTCGGACCGGCATTATGCCCGGTGGTCATCGACTGGCCGTATTCGAAATAGAAGCCCAAATCGGCAAAGTATTCGCCCGGCTCGGTCAATTGGAACGTATTCTCGGTCACCAACTGGGTGAACAGTGTCGGCTCGTCGGACCCCGGGTCGCGATTCCAGCCGAATTCGATTTCGCTGTGCCACCACGGCGTCAGGCCGGTGCCAAGTTCCAGCGTGTAGCTTGTCGCACCGCTGTTGGACGGCAGGTGGTCGAACTGGGCGTCGCCGTTATGCTCGATTTCCAGCTCGCCGTAATCGATTTCATAGGGGGAAAAAATGTGGAAGTCGGCGCGGGCCTCCAACGGCGCCAGCAGTGCCAGCGCCGCGGCCAGTCTGAATGCAAACCGGATCATTTAACGACCAGCACGCCCTGGGCGGTGTCCTGATGGAAATCGCCGAAGAACTTGTACTCGCCCGGGTCGAGCGGCCCGAGGAACACGGTAATCGTCTGCCCCGGCGTAACCAGTTTCTCCCGGTTAAGCATGGTGCTTTCAAACTCATCGGCCGTGTCGTCGGTATTTTTGACCAGCAACTTGAACTTGGTATGGGCAGGCACCTCGATCCGGGTCGGCTCGAAGCGGTGATTGTGGAACACCAGCACCGGCAGATCCTCGGCCCGGGCGTTGGGCGCGGCCGCCAGCACCATGGTCAGCACCGCAGCCACCGCCAGCGGCCTGGCGCGCGGGCGGCTGATCGCGCGGGACGCCAGCACCAGAACCAGCAGCGTCGCCAGCCACGCAACGAACTGGATGCCCGACGGACGCGCGGAGTAGCCGACAAGAGCATGCAGCGCGCGTCCGACCAGGGTGTCGTCCGCCAGCAGGAAGCTGCTGTCCCACAACTGCTCGCCCCAGCCCGGCAGCAAGTCGGCGCCGTGCAGGATCGCGGCGGCCTGTCCGGCCATGCCGGCCGCCAGCAGCGCGATCAGCCCATTGGTTATGCCGAACAGCCGGTGCAACGGGATGGCAACCAACCCGCGATACAGCAGCCAGGACAACAGCGCCGCCAGTGCCAACCCGGCTACACCGCCGCCAGCCAGCGACAGCGCGGTCGTGTGGGAGCCGACGACGATGCCGTACAGAAACAGGACGACCTCCGCGCCCTCTCGCATCACCGCGACGGCGACGACGGCAGCGAGAGCGGCCAACGAGCGCTGGCCAAGTCTTACGGCCTGGCCGACTTCCCGCATCTCGGCGACCATGGCGCGGGCGTGACGCGACATCCACAGGATGTGCCAGCTCAGCATGACGACGGCGAAGCACAGGATCGAGGCGGTGAAGATCTCCTGTCCGGTGCCCTCGAACGCGTCCGACAGCACGGCGGCAAAGGCCGCCACAAGGCTGGCGCCAATCACCCCGGCACCGATACCGCCGGCAATCCACCAGCCCCGGGCGTGCACACCTTCAGTTGCCGCCAGGACGATGCCGACGATCAATCCGGCCTCCATGGCCTCCCGGAAGACAATGATCAGGCTAACGAGCATGACGGCGTTCCCAAATGTGCAATTGCGAGTAGTTCGCATCTGGGGGCGCTGATACACGCGGCAGCGCGGCAGTGCAAGGGCTTGTTGGGGAGACGACACCGATGGAACCGCCGAACGCTGAATCGCCGGTTTGATCCTTGTCTCGCAGGCGGTTAGTTTACCGGCCGACAAGAGATTGGGAGAAATCGACGTGAAACTGCAATTCGGACGGACGGCCCTGATGGCCGCGGCGCTGCTGCTGGCCGGGGTCTCGGTGTCGCCGGCGCAGATCAACCCGTTCCGGAGCAATAGCCAATCCACCGGCCTGACCAAGGCCGATGTCGGCATGCTGTCCACCACCACCGGCCTCGTGAACAGAAAGGAGCCGGTCAAAGTCGGCGACACCGAGGATTGGAGCAACCCCGCCAGTGGCAATTCCGGCAAGGTGACAGTGACCCGGGTGTTCCATGCCTCCGGCATGGAGTGTCACAGCCTGCGCTACGATTTCTCCTTCAGGGCGTCGAACAGCCCGCGGACCTACAACGCGGATTGGTGCAAGACGAAGACAGGAGAATGGAAGATCAGGAGCTGAGCGAACCGGTCCGGCGCCGCGGCGGGACTTCGCACCATTGTGGCGCCACTCTCGGATGTGAACCCCGGACATCCGGGCTTTGAGCTAGGCTCGCCGAACACCCGAAAACAAGGGTGAACAAACGGCTGGTTGATCAATAAGCCCTACAGGGAGTCGCTCGAATGCCAAAACCATGGACGGTTTCGCGCCGCCGGGCTGTCAAGCTCGGCGCCGCGGCCGCCGCACTGCCGCTCGTGCATATCCGCACGGCCGGCGCCGCGGGGAAGCTGAATGCCGGGTTCTGGGACCATTGGGTCCCCGGCGCCAACGCCGTCATGCAGAAACAGATCGATGCCTGGGCGGACAAGAACAAGGTCGAGGTGACCGCGGACTTCATCACCTCCACCGGCGGCAAGCTGCAGCTTACCCCGGCCGCCGAGACCCAGGCCAAGGCCGGGCACGATGTGATGACCTTCATCACCTGGGACGTGCAGAACTATGCCGACTCGCTGGAACCGGTTGACGAGGTGATGCAACGCCTGGTCGCCGCCAATGGCGAGGTGAATCGCGTCGCCACCTATCTGGCAAAGTATAAGGGCCATTGGGCCGCCGTGCCCGCCAGCAACGGCACCCAGACCAAGCCGCCCTGCGCCCGGATAAGTTGGTTCAAGCAGCACGGGCTGGATATCCAGGCGATGTATCCGGCGAAGGATGAAAAAAACGCCCTGCAGGACGCCTGGACCTGGGAAGCCTTCCTGAAATACGCGGAGCTCGCCGTCAAGGACAACATGACCTTCGGCATGGGCATGGGCGGCGGCCTGAACACCGACGCCACCGACACCCACGGCGCGATCTTCGCGGCGTTCGGCGGCACGCTGATCGACGCCGAGGGCAAGTCGCAGCTCCAATCCGACGGCACCCGCCAGGCCATGGAATACGCCCAACGGTTGGTGAAGTTCTACCCGGCGGATGCGGTCAGCTATGACGACGCGTCGAACAACCGCGCGCTGATTTCAGGCAAGTCCGCCCTGATCTTCAATCCGCCCTCGGCCTGGGCGGTCGCCAAGCGCGACAACATTGCGGTCGCGTCGGATTGCTGGACCTTCCCGGCGCCGTCCGGTCCCAAGGGCCGCTTCGTGCCGACGCAAAGCTACTTCTGGGGCGTCTATAATTTCAGCGACAACAAAAGCGCCGCAAAGGATCTTCTGGCTTTCCTGATGCAGCGGGAGAATGTGGAGGCGCGCGATGTCGCGAGCGATGGATACGACCTGCCGCCTTACGCGAAGCTGAATGATTTCAAGATCTGGGAGCAGGTCGGGCCGCCGACGGGCACCGTCTTCAATTATCCGCTGCGCCCGTCCAGCGGTCAGAAACCATCCCTGACCGGATCTGAAGCGGCGCCGGAGGTCGCGGTGCAGATCTACAACCGTGCCGTCCACAACCAGATGTTCGCGCGCCTGCGGGACGGCCAGACGATTCCGCAGGTGATCGCCTGGGCGGAGGACGAGATCGCCGGCTACGCGCGGTAAGGCTGGACCCGGCCCTGCGGGGCCGGGCTCAACGCTATTGCTGGCTCAGCAGATAGGCGATGACGGCCTGCCGATCTTTCTCCTTGGGCAAGCCCTTGAAGAACATCTGCGCGCCATGGACGTCCTTGCGCGGCTTCTCCAGGTAGGAGTCGAGCTCCTCCACCGTCCATTCACGGTGCAGGCTCTTCAGCGCATCGGAATACATGTAGCCCTGCACGGTCGCGCTCGGGCGCCCGACGATATGCCAGAGGCTGGGACCAACCTCGTTCACGCCAACCGACAACGAGTGGCAATTGTGGCAGGTAGCATCGAAAATCGCCTTGCCGGCGGCGACGTCCGCGGCCCGAGCGGCCGGCGGGATGCTGAGCGCGGCGAGAACGAAGAGTGAAGCGGCGAGGCGCATAAGACGATCCCGGATGGTTACGCACGCGTTAGAGCCGAAACTTTTTAGCGTTGCCTTGATCTGGCGCAACACGCGCCGGCACCATAGCACGCGCCTTGCTGCCGACTGGCGGACAAAATGGACGTTATGGGCCGGATGCCTTGGCGAGCTGCACGTCCTCCCGGTGCCACCAGCCGCCGCCCAGCGCCTGGAACAGCGCCGCCGTGTCGGCCAGCCGCGCCGCCTCGGCCTGCACCAGGGACAGTCTTGCCTGGGCGTAGGTGTTCTGGGCGTTCAACACCCCCAGATAGGCGATTTGCCCGAGCGCAAGCTGCCGCCGCACGATCTCCAGGCTGCGCGCAGCGGCGCGTTCCGAAGCGACCGCGGCCTTCATCGCGTCGGCATCCGACTGCAAGGCCCGCAGCGAATCCGCGACATTCTGGAACGCCGTCAGCACGGTGCCGCGATACTGCGCGGACGCCTGGTCGAACTGGGCCTGCGCGGCGCGCTGCTTGTGCAGCAGGGTGAAGCCCTCGAACACCGGCTGCGTCAGCCCGCCCGCCAATGTCCAGAAGTTCGTCCCGGGGGTGAACATGTTCGACACGCTGTTGGCGCTGTTGCCCACCTGGGCGGTCAGTGTGATTTGCGGCAGGCGGGCGGCGATCGCCTGGCCGATATCGGCGCTGGCGATGTGCAGGTTCGCCTCCGCCTGGCGCACATCCGGCCGCTGCTTGACCAGTTCGGACGGCAGGCTGACCGGCAGGTCCATCGGCATTTCCAGGCCGGTGAGGTCGAAGGTCTGCTCGATCTCCTGGCTGGGGTAGCGGCCGGCGAGCGCGGTCAGGGCGTCGCGTTGCAAAGCGAGTTGTTTCTGCAGCGGCGGCAAGGTCAGTTGCGCCTGCGCCAGCGCGGCCTCTTGCGCCGCAACATCGGCGCCGGCCGTCTGCCCGAGCGCCTGCTGACGCCTCAGGATGGCCAGCAGGTCGGTTTCAACTGTGATGGCGTCCTCGGTGGCGGCGACCTGCCCGCGCAGGGAGGCCTCCTGAATCGCGCCGGCGACGACGTTGGAGGTCAGGGTCAGCCATGTCGCTTCCAGCATGAAACGCTGGTTGTCGGCCTGGGCCTGCAACGATTCCACCGCGCGACGGTTCGCCCCGAACACATCCGGAACGAAGGAGATGTTCAACTGCGGGGTGATCAGGCTGTAGTACGGATTGCCGGTCGCCGAGGCCGGTGAAATGGACGCTGTCGGCGTCAGGTTGCGGCTGGCGTTCAACTCCGCCGAGGCAGTTGGGTAGTAGTATCCCCGCTGTGCCGCGACGTTTTCCTGCGCCTGCCGCAGCGCCGCCTGCGCGGCCGGCAGGTTGGGGTTTGCCGCCAATGCCTGTTTCACCAGAGTATCGAGCGGCTCGGAATGGAACAGGTGCCACCAGTCGGCCGGGATATCCTCGTTTGGCACGAAATGCTGCGCGATCCCGCCCGGCCCGGAGGCTGAAACGGTTTGTACCGGCAAGGGTTTGGCGGTGTAGCCGGAGACGGCAGGCGGGTCGGGAGTCTTGAAGTCCGGCCCGACCGTGCAGCCGGCCAGCATAGACAGGGCCGACAGCGCGAGGGGAGTCCCTGCCGTCATGGTCCGCGCGGGCGGACCATCCACGCCTTGCGTTGCGGCTTCTGGCAAAGGCGTGGCTGGCGGGCCTTCGCCCGACATGGCGGGAGGAGGCGACAGGGCATCGCCAGAAGGAAAAGACCACCGGAAGCCGCGAACCCGAATCATTCCGCCGGCTCCTCAAGCGCCGCAAGCTCATCCCGCGCCTTCGCCCTCGTCGAAAACACGTCGATCAGCACCGGCAGAAAAATCAGTATCAGGATCGGCGCCAACAGAATACCGCCGACAACCACCAGCGCCAGCGGCTTCTGCACCTGGGAGCCGATGCCGGTGGACATCGCCGCCGGCAGCAGCCCGACGCACGCGACCACGCAGGTCATCAGCACCGGCCGCATCTGGATCTGCCCGGTGCGCAGGATCGCGGTCGTCCTGTCCAAACCAGCCTCGATCGCCGAGTTATACGCTGTCAACACGATAATCCCGTCCATCGCGGCGATGCCGAACAGCGCGACAAAGCCGATGGCCGCGGAAACGCTGAACGGGGTGTCAGTGAAGTACAGGGCGAATATGCCGCCGATCAACGCCATTGGAATGACGCTCGCCGACAGCAGCATGTCGCCGAGCGAGGCGAAGTTGATGTAGAGCAGCATGCAAATCAAAACGATAGCGATCGGGATCACCACCGCCAAACGCGCGATTGCCTCCTGCAAATTGCCGAATTCACCGACCCATTCCAGGTGGTAACCGCCGGGGATTGCAACAGCCTCATCGACTTTTTTCTGCGCCTCCAGCACGGTGGTGCCCAGGTCGCGGCCGCGCACGCTGAACTTGATGGGAATGTAACGTTCCTGGCCTTCGCGATAGATGAACGACGCCCCGGTGGTCAGCTTGATCGAGGCGACATCGGTGAGCGGAATCTGCACCGTGCCGGACCCGTTCGGATTGGGTACTCCGATCAGGATATGGCGGATCGCATCGAGGCTCTGCCGATCCCGGGGCGCCAGCCGGACGATGATCGGGAAGTTTCTGTCGGAACCGTTTTCGTAGACATTGCCCGCGGCCTGACCGCCGATGGCGGCCTGGATCGTGGTGGTGACGTCGTTCGGCGCCAGTCCGTAACGCGCGGCGCGGACCCTGTCGACATCGATCAGGACCGAGGGCTGGCCAAGCGACGTCAAAACCGCCAGATCCGCCACGCCCGGAACGGTCGCCATCACGTCCCTGATCTTGTTCGCGGTCTTCTCCAGCAGGTCGAGATCGCCACCGTAGAGCTTGATCGAGTTTTCCCCCTTCACGCCGGACGCCGCCTCCTCCACGTTGTCTTCGATGTACTGGGAGAAGTTGAAGTCGACGCCGGGAAATTCCGCAGTAAGTTGCTGCGTCATCATGTCGGTCAGGCGGTCTTTGTCGACACCCGCCGGCCAGGTGTCGAACGGCTTCAGCGGCACGAAGAACTCGGCGTTGAAGAACCCGGTGGCGTCGGTGCCGTCGTCGGGCCGCCCATGCTGCGAAACGACCGTGACGACCTCCGGATACGACTTCAGGATGTTCCGCATCCGATCGACGTAGGGACTGCCGGCTTCCAACGAGATGGAAGTGGGCATCGTCGCCCGGATCCACATGTTGCCTTCTTCCAGCTTGGGCAGGAACTCCATCCCCAGGGTGCGCACCGCCAGTCCGGCAAACACCAGCAGGACGACCAGCGCACCGAGTGTAACGATCCTGTTGGCAATCGCGAACGCGAGCACCGGTTCATAGACCTTGTGCAGCATGCGAACCAGCCAGGTGTCCTTCTCGCTTTCATGGTCATGCAGGAACAGCGCGCTCAGCGCGGGGGTTACGGTGAAGGTCGCGATCAAGCCGCCGCCGATGGCGTAGGCGTAGGTCTTGGCCATCGGGCCGAAGATGTGGCCCTCGATCCCGCTCATGGTGAACAGCGGCACGAAGCCGGCAATGATGATGGCCGCCGAGAAGAAGATGCTTTTGTTGACCTCGGTCGCCGCGTTGGCGATGACGGCGAAGCGTCCGCGCAATTCGGCTGCCGCCCGTGTCCGGTGCACCACCGGGGAGCGCTGGAAGCGTAGCGCCGGCGGCTGGGAAAGCCTGCGCACGATGTTTTCCACCATGATCACCGTGGAATCCACCACCAGCCCGAAGTCGATGGCGCCGACGGATAGCAGGTTGGCGGATTCGCCCAGCAGCAGCAGCAGCGCGATTGCGAAGGCCAGCGCGAATGGAATCGTCGCCGAGGTGATCAGCGCCGCCCTCAGGTTGCCAAGGAAGACCCATTGTATGAAGAAGATCAGCACCATGCCCGTGGCCATGTTGTGCAGCACGGTGCGGGTGGTAATGTTGATGAGATCGGCCCGGTCGTAGATCTTATCGATATGCACGCCCGGCGGCAGGATGTTGGAGCTGTTGATCCTGCCGATAAGCGCCTCCACACGCCTGATCGTCGGCAGGCTCTCCGCGCCGCGCCGCATCAGCACGATGCCCTGGACGATGTCGTCGTCGGCATCCTGGCCGGCGATACCGAGCCGCGGCTGGCTCCCAATCTGTATCCGCGCGATATCACGCATGAAGACCGGCGAGCCGTTGTTCTGCGTCACCATCGTGCTGGCGATGTCATGCGTCGAATCGATCAGCCCGAGGCCGCGGATCACCGCCGCCTGATCGCCGAAGTTCACCGTCTGGCCGCCGACATTGACGTTGGCGTTGTTCAGTGCCGCGATCACCTGCGGAATCGTCAGGCCGTAGCGCACCAGCGCGTCCTGGTTGACCGTGACCTCATAGGTCTTGGTCTTGCCGCCCCAGCCGTTGACGTCCACCACGCCGGGCACCGCCTTGAAGCGGCGTTCCAGCATCCAGTCCTCGATGGTTTTCAGGTCCATCACCGAGTAGCCGGGCGGCCCGGCGACGCGGTAGCGCATGATTTCCCCGATCGGGCTTTCCGGTGAGATCTGCGGCACCGCCCCGTTCGGCAGTGCCGGCAACTGCGACAGGCGGTTGATCACCCACTGCTCGGCTTGCTCGTACGTGAAGTCGTAGGTGAACTGCACCTTGATGTCCGACAGCCCGAACAGGGAGATG
Organism: uncultured Rhodopila sp.; assembly: GCF_903944925.1. Lineage (GTDB taxonomy): Bacteria > Pseudomonadota > Alphaproteobacteria > Acetobacterales > Acetobacteraceae > Rhodopila. The sequence continues at coordinate 85,685 of NZ_CAJATU010000163.1, forward strand.
GTGCGAATCGCGTTGACGTTGGGAATCCCGGCCATCTGGATTTCGACCGGGATCGTCATGTAGCGTTCCATTTCCTCGGCGGACTGGCCGGGACTTTGGACGATGATGTCCACCAGCGGCGGAACCGGGTCGGGGTAGGCCTCGATGTTCAGCTTGGTGAACGCGATGACGCCGCCGGCGAACACCGCGATCATGATGAAAAAGACCAGCACGCGCTGTCTGAGCGCGGCTACGATAACGCTGCCCATCGGCTCCTCCTGGTCTCAGTCGCCGGTGACGGCGCGGTCGATGAAGACGGCGCCGGAGGTGACGATCAGTTCCCCCGGCTTCAGGCCGTCAAGCACCTCAACCATGCCATTGCTGATCCGCCCCGCCTTGAACTGCCGGATTTCCAGGGTCTTGGCCTTGTCGTTGGCGAGCCAGGCATGAGTGTCCTCGCCTTCGTAGACGATGGCATTCTCGGGCACGGCGGGAGCCAGGACGTCGGCCCCGGTGACGATGCGAAAGCGCGCGAACATCTCGGGTTTCAGGGCGCCGTCGGGGTTTTCCACTTCCGCCCGCACCGGCAGGCGATGCGTGGTGGCGTCGATGGACGCGGCGACATAGGTCAGCTTCGCCCTGAACACCCGGTCCGGGAATGCGGAAACATGGACCTCGACCGGGTCGCCGATATGCAGGCGCGGGGCGTCGTCCTCACGCGCATTGGCCACCAGCCAGACATTGGACAGGTCGCCGATGGTATAGGCCGGGGTGGAGCCGCCTGACGAGGCGCTGACGATGTTCTGGCCGAGGCCGATCTGCTGCTGGACGATGGTGCCGCCGATGGGCGCGGCGACGAGGGTTTCGGCGCTGACCTGAAGGATGTCGGGCGTGCTCTCGATCTGGTCGATATCATGGTCGGACTTGCCGAGGATGCGCATCCGGCTGCGCACCGCCGCCAGCGCGATCTGCGCCGTGTTCAGGCCCCCCTGCGCGTTGGCGAGGTCCACCTGCGCCTGCTGCCAGTCCTTCTGCGCGGCGCCCTGCGCCAGATACAACTCGTGCTGGCGCTTTTCGTTGGTGGCCGCGAGGTTGAGCTGCGCCTTTGCGGTCTTCAGGCCGGAGACCGCGGTGATCAGGTCGTTCTGCGCCTGCGCCAGCTCGGTGGCCTGGACGCCGAACAGCGGATCGCCACGGCTGACCGTGTCGCCGGCATGGGCGATCAGCCGGGTCACACGGCCGGTATAGGGTGAATAGACCGGGGTCACCAGATCGTCGTCGATCGCAATCTTGCCGTCGGTCTGCGAGGCGTCCTGGAAGACCCGCATCGTCACGGGCTGGATTCTCAGCGTCGCCCACTGCCTGTCGGTGGCCTTGAACGCCTGGCCCTCGACCTGGGATGCGGACTCGTCCGACGCTGCGCCATGCTCGCCGAACCCCAGCATATGCAGCGCGGCGGGGCTGGCGATGAAGCCGGCGATAAGCAAGGCGATGGCAAAGCCCAGCAGGCTGAACTGCGCGCGCGGAGGCAGCCGCCGGGCGGGTTTCGGCGGCGGATGCTCGACGTCCGCCGGGCGGTTCTGCTGGTCCATTCTTTAACCCCAATCCAATTAGGCCAGCGGGATGGCGCTGCGAACCGGGATAGACGAGACACTGCCAGGTGGTGTCGCGTTGCCGGCGCGGTTGGCCATCCGACTATCCGACAGCCGTTGTTTTGTCGCGTGTTTTCATGGGGCCGGGGCGGGGAGATTTGTGTCATTTCAATGAACGTCGTGCGCTATCGGCCGGGGTTGCGCGGGCTGCCCGCAGCCGGGAGGGACTCGCGCCAGTCCAGGGTCGACGACCCGGGTAGACCTTTGTTTCCCATCTGCGCTTCGACGCAGAGTTCGCACTTTCAGCCCAACCCGACGGCCGCGTCCCGCCGCTTCGCACTCGCACAATCACCCGCCGCGGGTTACACTGTATCCCTCATCCCGAACGGCACCCCTCAGTATGCTCCAAATCGATGGCCTCGTGTTCAATGCATGGGGACGGCGCTTCTTCGACCATGCCAGCGTGTTGGTGCCTGCGAGCGCCAAAGTCGGCCTCGTCGGCCGCAACGGTGTCGGCAAATCGACCCTGTTCAAACTGATCCTGGGCGAATTGCAGCCGGATGGCGGGGAGATCGTCCTGCCGCGCCTCGCGCGTGTCGCCAGCGTCGACCAGGAGCATCCGGCCACGCTGGTCAGCCTGCTCGACACCATCCTCGCCGCCGATGAGAAGCGCGACGCCCTGCATGTGGAGCTGGAAACTGCCGAACCGGAGCACATTGCCGAAATCTACGCCCAACTGGCGGCGATCGACGCGGATCGCGCACCGGCGCGGGCGGGCGAGATCCTGGCGGGGCTGGGGTTCTCGACCGCAGACCTGTCCCGCCCGATGAAGGAGTTCTCCGGCGGCTGGCGCATGCGCGTCGCACTCGCCGCCGCTTTGTTCGCCGAACCCGACCTGCTGCTGCTGGATGAACCGACGAACTACCTCGACCTCGAGGGCGCGCTGTGGCTGGAAGCGCGGCTAAAGAAATACCCCAACGCCGCCATCATCATCAGCCACGACCGGGAGCTGCTGAACAATTCCGTCGATTCCATCCTGCACCTGCAAGGCGGTAAGCTGGAGTTGTATGCCGGCGGCTACGACGACTTCGAGCGGCTGCGCGGGGAAAAAATGCGGCTGTTGGGGGCATTCCGCGCGAAGCAGGAGGCCGAGCGGGCGCATCTGCAAAGCTTCGTCGATCGCTTCCGCGCCAAAGCCAGCAAGGCGGCGCAGGCACAGTCGCGGATGAAGCGGCTCGCAAAAATGGAGCCGGTGGCCGCGACCATCGAGGAGCGGGTGGCGCCGTTCACCCTGCCCTCCCCGACCCGTCCGCTGGCCCCGCCGCTGATCCGGCTGGAAGCCGCGTCCGTGGGCTATGGCGCGGAGCCGGTGCTGACCCGGCTGAACCTGCGGCTGGATATCGATGACCGCATCGGCCTGCTCGGGGTGAACGGCGCGGGCAAGTCCACCTTCGCCAAGATGGCGGCGGGCGCGCTGGAACTGCATTCCGGCCACATCCAGCGGGAACGGCGCATCAAAGTCGGCTGGTTCCACCAGCACCAGATCGAGGCGCTGAACCCGTCCGACACGCCGCTGGACATCATCCGGCTCGAACGGCCGGACGACAGTGAGACGCAGCACCGGTCCCGGCTGGCTCAGTTCGGGCTGGGGTTCGACAAGCAGTCCACCACGGTGGAGAACCTGTCGGGCGGCGAACGGGCTCGGCTGCTGCTGAACCTGGTGGCGATGACCGCGCCGCATCTGCTGATCCTGGATGAGCCGACGAACCATCTGGATATCGACAGCCGCCGCGCCCTGTTGGATGCCTTGAACGACTACCAGGGCGCCGTCATCCTGATCACCCACGACCGTTCGCTCATGGAACTCGTTGCCGATCGGCTGTGGCTGGCGGCGGACGGGACTGTGGTGCCGTTTGATGGGGATATGGACGACTATGCGCGCTTCGTGCTGGATCGTGCCAAGGCGGGCAGTGCGCCAAGCCAGGCGCGGGCGGCGAAGGCGAAGCGGAACAAGAAGGCGGCGTAGAAGTTTTACCCGCCCGGCCGTGGCGGGGGCGCCGCCTTCACCAACGCCGCGAGATACTCAGCCAGCTTCTCGGTCTGGCGGCGAATATCCGGCACCGCCGTCATCTCCCAGAACGTGCCCTTCGTCACCGGACCCACCGCGAACAGCCGCCGGGAAATCGCGCCCTGCCGATTGAGCAGCGCGCAGTTCCCGGTGACTTCGAGCCCGAGGCGCAGCGGATCAGGCCGCACCACGCCATCGCGCAGCAAATCCCTGATCAGAGGCTCCTGGATCCGGTCGTAGTCCGCACCCGGACCAGCACAATTCACCACCCGGGACACTGTGATGGCTGCAAGACTATCCTGCCGCCGCGGCCGGTACGACACCTCCACCTGACCGTCCTTGACCGCATAGTCGTGCACCCGGCCGACCAGCAGCCGGAACTGCCCGCTCGCCCGGGCGGCATCGATCCGGTCCGCGACCTGAGCGGCCATGCGATGCCGGTGCACGTCCCACCAGGGCCGCAGATGCCGCAGGAACCGCTTGCGGTCCTGCAACGGCATCGCCTGCCAGACATCCACGGTGAACGGCCGAAGCTCGTCGATCACCGGTTGCCACCCGCTGCCCCGAGCCGTTGCCCGATCCGCCTCGGTGCGCAGGAACCGCGCCAGGGCATTCACTGCGGTCGGATACGGCTCATGCTCCGGCGCAGCCGCCGGCACCCCGGCATGCCGTCGCGGCAACAAGCCCCGCCGCGACAGCGCGTGGATCGGCCCGCGATGCCCGCGGTCGAGCAACGAAATCACGGCGTCCACGGTGGTCAGCCCGGAGCCGATCAGCAGCACCCCCGCATCCGCGTCCAAATCCGCCAATGCGTCGGGGCCCCAGGGATCGGCCTTGTAAAACGGCGTATCGTAAAATCCGCTGTTGGCGACAGGCATCGGCTCGGGCGGGAAGTTGCCGATGGCCAGCACCGCCATGTCCGCCTGCACCGTCCGGTCGCGATCCAAGGTCAGCACCATCGGCTGGTTAGACCGGTCCAGCGCCAAAACGTCGCCCTTCACCAGTTCCAGCCTTTCCCGCCCGCTGCGCTTGATCTCCTCGTTCAGCAGCGCACGCACATAGGCGCCGAACAGGCGGCGCGGCGCAAACGTCTGCGGTCCGGCCGGTGCGCTGCCGCAAGCATCGTCCGGCTGGCGCTTCAGCCAGTCGAGGAAATCGTTGGGACGGTCGTGAAACGCGCTCATGCGCGCGGCGGGCACGTTGAGAATGTGATTGGCGTTGGGGGTGGCATAGGCGAGGCCGCGGCCGAACTGGCTGTTGCGCTCGATCAGAACCAGGCGGGTATGCCCGGGGGAGTGGCGCAGCAGGTGCAGCGACAGCAGGGTGCCACTGAATCCGGCACCGATGATGGCGATCGTCGTCATGAATGGCTCATTCGGTTAGTTCCACTATTCCTACCGGTAGCTTAAATTGCCATTACCAGCATAGCATGTATAATGATTTTTCACCCCACAGGGAGACCCTGCATGACCGATACTCCGCCCCCCGCGGCAGCCGCCGATATCCTGTGGTTCATGCCGACCCATGGCGACGGCCGTTACCTTGGCACGGAAGTCGGCGCGCGGCACGTCACGTTGGGGTATCTCAGCCAGATCGCCCGGGCGGCCGATGAACTCGGCTATTTCGGCGTCCTGCTGCCCACCGGGCGGTCGTGCGAGGATTCCTGGGTCATCGCCTCGGCCATGGTGCCGCTGACGCAACGGCTGCGCTTCCTGGTCGCGGTGCGGCCCGGCTTGTCCGAACCGACAATGACCGCGCGCATGGCATCCACGCTCGATCGTCTGTCCGGCGGGCGCGTGCTGGTCAACGTGGTGGCCGGCGGCGATCCGGAGGAAATGCACGGCGACGGCGTCTGGTTCGGCCATGGCGAGCGCTACAAGGCGACCGCCGAATACCTGAAGGTGTGGCGCGCATTGATGCAGGGCGAGACTGTCGATTTCAGCGGCGACCATGTCCGGCTGGAGGGCGGCAGGCTGCTGTTTCCGCCGGTGCAGACGCCGTATCCACCATTGTATTTCGGCGGTTCCTCGGAAGCCGGGCAGGACGTGGCGGGCGAACATTGCGATGTGTATTTGACCTGGGGCGAACCTCCCGCTGCCGTCGGCGAGAAACTGGCCGAGGCGAAGCGGCGCGCCGCGGCGTTCGGGCGCACCCTGTCGTTCGGCATAAGGCTGCACATCGTGGTGCGGGAAACCGCTGAGCAGGCCTGGCAGGAAGCTGAATCGCTGCTGCGCTACGTCGATGACGAGGCCATTGCCTTTTCGCAGCGCACCTTCGCGCGGTTCGATTCCGTCGGCCAGCAGCGCATGGCGAGCCTGCACGGCGGTCGCCGCGACAAGCTGGAGATCAGCCCGAACCTGTGGGCTGGCGTTGGACTGGTGCGCGGCGGCGCCGGCACCGCGCTTGTCGGCAACCCCGAGCAGGTCGCGGAACGGATGCGCGAGTACATGGCGCTGGGGATCGACCGGTTCATCCTGTCCGGCTACCCGCATCTGGAGGAATGCTACCGCTTCGCCGAACTGGTGTTTCCGCTGCTGCCGTTGAAGCCGACGACCGGGAATGGCCGCGGGCCCGCCCGAAACTCCGGGCCGTTCGGCGAAATCGTCGCGAACGCGGTGACCCCGGCCGGATTGCAGCGGCCGGGGTGATCCACTTTTTGTCGCGGTGTTTACTGATTGACAGGCGCGTCTGGCACGTATAATTACGTGCCGGAGGCCACGATGCAGCCTCGTTCCTTTGAACCGGAGGCCGGCATGATGCGTTGCCCTGCGCCGCTGCTTCTATCGATGCAGGCGAAATGTTGTCGCTGATCCGATCGATCGACGACCGACATCAACCCCTGTCATGCGAGACTCCGGCCATGAACGTTTGGCGCAACTTCCACAATTTCATCCCGACTCCGGCGCAGTCCGACAGCCGCCGCGTGCCCATGCGACAGTCCTTCCCGATCGAGGTCGATGGCGTCTTCCTCGGCGCCGCGGTCGAGCATGAACTGGGCGTCCGGTTCATCGCGGTGGACGTTCGGGTGACGGAGATGGACCAGAGCATCTGGCCAAGTCGCGACTACGCTCAGCGCTCCGCGCGTCAGTTGTTCAGGTCGAACCGTTTTTCCCACCGTATTTGAGCCGGGGCCATGACGAAACAAATCCGCCTGAACGCCTTCGACATGAACTGTGTCGGCCACATCCAGCACGGCATGTGGTCGCATCCGCGGGATCGCTCCACCGCGTATACTACGCTGGCGTATTGGCAGGATCTGGCGCGGACGGCGGAGCGCGGGCTGTTCGACGGGATTTTCCTGGCCGATATCATCGGGGTTTACGACGTCTACAAGGGCACTCCGGCGGCTTCGATCCTCAACGGCGTGCAGATCCCGGTGAACGATCCGATGCTGCTGGTGCCGGCGATGGCGGCGGTGACGAAACATCTCGGTTTCGGCGTTACCAGCAACCTGACCTATGAGCCGCCCTATCTGTTCGCCCGGCGGGCTTCGACGCTGGATCATCTGACCAACGGCCGTTTCGGCTGGAATATCGTCACCGGGTATCTCGACAGCGCGGCGCGCGGCATGGGGTTGGGTGCGCAGCACGACCATGATTCCCGTTACGACATTGCGGACGAGTATATGGAGGTCGTCTACAAGCTGTGGGAGGGAAGCTGGGAGGACGGTGCGGTATTGCGCGACCGTGCCAACCGCGTCTTTGCGGACCCGGAGAAGATCCATCGGATCGCGCATTTCGGGACCCATTACCAGGTGGATGCAATCCATCTGTCCGAACCGTCGCCGCAACGGACTCCCGTGCTGTATCAGGCCGGCGCCTCGACGCGCGGCCGGGAGTTTGCGGCGCGGCATGCGGAATGCGTGTTCGTCAGCGGGCCGGACAAGGAGAACACCCGGCATCTGGTTGGCGACTTGCGCCGCCGGGCGGTGCAGCATGGCCGCTCGCCGACGGATATCGCGGTGTTTCTTGGCCGCACCGCCGTGGTTGGCCGCACCCGCAAGCAGGCCGAGGAGAAATACCAGGAGTATCATCGGTACGCGAGCATCGAGGGGGCGCTGGCGCATTTTTCCAGCACCACCGGCATCGATCTGTCGCGCTACGAACTGGACGAACCGATACGGTATGAAAAGAACAACGCGCTGAACTCGGCGGTCGAAGCGATCACCGCGCTCAGCCGCGAGCCTTGGACGTTACGCCGTATTATTGGCCAGATGGGGCTGGGCAGCCGGACGGCGCCGATCATCGGTTCGGCTGATGAGGTGGCGGATGAACTGATTTCCTGGGTACGGGAAACGGATGTCGACGGCTTCAACCTCAGCCGGATCGTTACGCCGGAAAGCCTGGAGGATTTCGTCGGTCTTGTAGTGCCAATCCTGCAGGAGCGAGGGGTTTACAAGCGGGAATACGCGCCAGGATCGTTGCGGGAAAAACTGTTCGGTCATGCGCGGCTGGCTGACTCGCATCCCGGCGCGTCATACCGCCGGCTGCCGCCGAGCCCGCAACGTTCGGCCGCGGAATAGGAGCACGCCATGAGCTGCTGCATGGACTGGTGGGATCCTGAGACGGCTGCGTTCGCGGAAAACATTCCGTGCAGCGATTGCGTCCGGGTTGAAGGAGATTTCGTCTTGCGGCGTCCATCGATACCCGGCGGAGCCGTGGTCCGGGTAGGCAATGTCAGCAAGTCGTTCGGACGGGTCACCGCGTTGAAAGATGTGACGTTCGAAGTCCAGCGCGGTGAAATCCTGGGCATCATCGGCCGCAGCGGCGCCGGTAAGTCCACGTTGATCCGTTGCCTGAACGGTTTGGAGAAGCCCGGCCGCGGGCGTGTGGAAATCCTCGGCCAGGATATCGTCCCGCTGCCGGAACGCCGCCTGCAACTGGTCCGCCAGCGCATCGGCATGATCTTCCAGCATTTCAATCTGCTGTCCGCCAAAACGGTGGCGGAGAACGTAGCCCTGCCGTTGAAGATCGCCGGCGTGCCATGGCGGGAACGAGACTTTCGGGTGCAGGATCTTCTCGCTCTGGTCGGGCTATCCGACAAAGCGTCGGTCTATCCGTCGAAACTGTCGGGGGGACAGAAGCAGCGCGTCGGCATCGCGCGGGCGCTGGCCGCCGAGCCGGCGTTGCTGTTGTGCGACGAAGCGACGTCGGCGCTCGATCCGGAAACCACTTCGTCGATCCTGGCTCTGCTGCGCGACATCAACCGCCGCCTCGGCCTGACCATCGTGCTGATCACGCACGAAATGAACGTGGTGCGGACGGTAGCCGATCGGGTGATCGTTCTGGATCAAGGACGGATTGTCGAGGAAGGCGATGTCTGGCGCGTCTTCACCGCCCCGGAAGCCGATCTGACGCAGCGCCTGATCGGCGGGCAGACAAACGAATTGCCGAGCGCTATCCGCAGCGGGCTGCGCAACGAATGGAGGCGCGGAACTGATCTGGTCCTGCGGCTGCAGTTGTCCGGTTCGGCAGCGGAAAATCCGGTGCTGGCGCAGTTGACCCGCGACCTCGAGGTTCTGCCGGTGGTGCTGGATGCCTCCGTCCAGCGCGTTCAGGATCATGCCCTGGCCAGCTTCACCGTTGCGTTCCGCGATCCCGGCGAACCGCTCGCCCGGCGTATCGGTGAGTACCTAGCGTCCCGCGTATCCCGGCTGGAGGTATTGGGCTATGTACAGCAACTGGCCTGACCTTTTCGCCAGGGCGCTGCTGGAAACGCTGGAAATGACCGCCGCGGCGGGCGCCATCGCGTTCGTCGCCGGCCTGCCGCTGGGATTGATTCTGGTCGCCACCGCACCCGGCGGTATCCGGGAACTGCGCTGGCTGAACCGCATCCTCGGCGCGATCGTCAATGCCTTCCGGGCGGTCCCGTTTATCGTTCTGCTGGTGGCCCTGATCCCGCTGACCCGGTTGATCGCCGGCACCTCCATCGGCACCGAAGCCGCCATCGTACCGCTGGCCATCGGCGCCACACCCTATTACGCCCGCATCGCCGAAGTTTCTCTACGGGACGTAGACTACGGGCTGATCGAGGCCGTGAAGTCCATGGGCGGCAGCCGTTGGACAATCGTGCGCGAAGTGCTGGTCCCCGAAGCCCTCCCCGGCCTTCTCGCCGGCTTCACCGTCACTATCGTAACAATGATCGGCGCATCCGCCATGGCCGGCGCGATCGGTGCCGGCGGCCTCGGCGATCTGGCTATCCGTTACGGCTACCAACGCTTTAATACCGGGATCATGGTTGGCGTCGTTATCGTCCTGATCGCACTCGTTTCGATTGTGCAGTTTGGCGGCGACCGCCTCGCCCGCCGGTTCGATCATCGCTGAAGAAGGTTATGCCCTGCATGAAACGACGCAGTCTGATTGCCGGCGCCGCACTCGCGCCCTTCGTCGCCCGCGCCGCCGCGGCACCGCTGAAAATCGGCTCCCCCGCCGGCCCGTTCGGCGACATCCTCGCTTTCGCGATCCAGCAGGCTCGAGCACAGGGAGTCGAGGCGAAATCGATCGAATTCACCGACTGGATCACCCCGAACGAGGCGCTCGCCGCCGGTGAAATCGATGCCAACCTGTTCCAGCACATCCCCTTCCTGAACGCCGCGATCAAGGCGCGCGGCTACAAGCTGGTGCCCGTCGGCGCGACCACGGTGATGCCGATGGCGCTGTTCTCGCACAAGGTGAAGTCGCTCGATAAGGTCACGAACGGCGCAACCGTTGCGATCGCAAACGATCCGGTGAACGGCGCCCGCGGCCTCCAGTTGTTCCAGAAAGGCGGCCTGATCACGCTGAAGCCGGAGGCCGGCGACGACGCCACGGTTGACGACATCGTTGCTAACCCGAGGCACCTGCGGTTTTTGGAACTGGAAGCCGCCCAATTGCCACGCGCGCTGGACGACGTCGCGGTGGCACAGGTCAGCCTGAGCTATCTGGTGATGTCAGGCGGTGATCCGGAAAGCGCGCTGTTGACCGATGGCGCCGGCAATCCGCACTATGCCTTGAACTTCGTTGTCCGCGCGGACAGGAAGGATGATCCGGCGATCCTGCGGTTTGTCGCGATCTACCGGTCGCCGGAGGTAAAAGCGTTCGTGCTGGACCATTACGGGAAGTTTATCACCCCGGTGTGGTAGCCCCCAGCACCTCGATCGAGGTGGACTTGATCAGCGCCAGCACGGCACTGCCAGGTTCCAGCGCGAGGCGACTGATCGCATCCGGCGTCACCCGGGACAGCAGAACGCCATCCGGCAAGGCAATTTCCACCAGCACCGACTGCCGCCGGGGTCCGTCGGTCATCCGCCGCACCGTCCCCGGTACGATGTTGTGCAGGCTGATCGCCTCCGGCGAACGTCTTGCCAGGATCACCTCCCGGGCTGGAATACGCACGCGGCATGCGGCGCCAATCTCAGCGTCCTGATTGGGCACCCACAGCGTAACCCCGCCGCCCTCCAGCCGGGTCAGCGCGCTGTCGCCGTCATGCTCGGCCACCCGGCACACCAGCACCGCACCGGCATCGTCGCGCTGCCCCAGCGGCAAATCAGCCCGTCCGGCGACATCCGGCACCGAGCCGCAGGCCACCACCCGGCCCTTCTCCAGCAGCACCACCGAATCGCCCAACTGCGACAGCTCATCCGGCGAGTGCGTCACGTAAACGATCGGCAGTTTCAGCGCGGTCTTCAGCCGGGTCAGGAACGGCAGGATCTCCGCCTTGCGCGGCGCATCCAGGCTGGCCAGCGGCTCATCCATCAGCAGCAGATGCGGCTGCGCCAACAGGCCGCGGCCGATGGCGACGCGCTGACGCTCCCCGCCGGACAGCGTCTTCGGCCGGCGCGCCAGCAGGTGCCGGATGCCGAGCAGATCGACCACCTCGTCGAACCGGATCGACCCCGGCTCGGTCCGCCGCATACCGAAGCGCAAGTTCGTCTCGATCGACATGTGCGGAAACAGCCTGGCGTCCTGGAACACCAGGCCGACGCGCCGGCGCTCCGGCGGCAGCCAGATGCCGGTCTTCGTGTCGCCCAGCACCTTGCCGTCGATGCTGATATGGCACTCGTCAGGCCGGAACAGGCCGGCGGCGGCGTTGATGATGGTGGTCTTGCCGCAGCCGGACGGCCCGAACAGCATCGTGACGCCGGATGAGGGTGTTTCGAATCCCATGTCCATGTCGATCGCCGGGAAGTGGTGGCGCATCCGGAACGTAAGCGTCATCGTCCCAGCGCCACATTCAGCCGCTTGCCGAGCCATTCCGACAACAGCAGGCCAATCAAGGCCAGGGTCAGCGATACCATGGACAGTTCCGCCGCCTTGGCCTCGCCGCCGGGCACCTGCAACGCGGCGTAGATCGCCAGCGGCAGGGTTTGCGTCTGGCCCGGGATATTGGCGGCAAAGGTGATGACCGCGCCGAACTCACCCAGGCAGGTGGCGTAGGCGACGACCGCTCCTACCAGGATACCTGGCGACGCCAGCGGCAGGGTGATGTTGAACAGGCGATCGAGCCGCCCGGCGCCGAGGGTGCGGGCGGCTTGTTCCAGACCCATGTCGGCGGCTTCCAGCGACAGCCGGATGGACCGGACCATCACCGGGAACGTCATCACCGCGCAGGCCAGGCTGGCGCCCGCCGTGGTGAACACCAGCCGGATGCCGAGGTAGTCGTACAGCAGCGAGCCGATGGGTCCGCGGATACCGAACAGGATCAGCAGCAGCCAGCCGGTGACCACCGGCGGCAGCACCAGCGGCAGATGCACGAAGGCATTCAGCAGCGAGCGCCCGGGAAAGCGGTGCCGCACCAGAACCCAGGCGGTGATCACGGCCAGCGGCAGGCCAAAGCCGACCGCCCGCGCCGCGACGATCAGCGTCAGCCGGACGGCGGTCCATTCTTCGGCTGTGAGGTTCATTCAGGCGACGCGGGCGTTGCCCATGTGTCGTGGCCGGCCTTGTGCCGGCTATTCACGACTTGCGATGCTGACCGCAGCACAGTCGTGGATTGCCGGACCAAGTCCGGCCAGGACACAAAACGGGACGCGACCGGCGCCCTAACCATGCCGCGAATCGAAGTAGGTCTCAGCCTATTCAACCTTGAAGCCGCGCTTGACGAACACCTCGCGCGCCTGCGGACCGGCCAGGAACGTCAACAGCGCATGCGCATCGGGCGTGTCGCCGGATTTCACCACCGCGAACGGATAGGTGATCGGGTCGTGGCTGCTGGCCGGAAATATCCCCGCCACCACGACCGCCTTCGACACCGCCGCATCGGTGCCGTAGACGATCCCGGCGGGCGCCTCGCCGCGCTCGACCAGCAGCAGGCCAGCCCGTACGTCGTCAGTCCTGGCCAGCTTCGGGGCAATTTTGTCCCACAAGCCCAGCTTGGTCAGCGCCTGCTGCGCGTAAATGCCGACCGGCACATGCGCCGGATCGCCGACGGCCAGCCGCCCATTCGGGCCGAGCAGACCGGCCAGGTCGAAGTTCGGGCCGATGGTGACACGAACAGGGTTGGTGGCCGGAACCACCAGCACGAGGTCATTGCTCAGCAAATCCTTGCGTGAGCCGGGCACGATCAGGCCCTTCTCGGTCAGGTAATTCATCCATTTCTCATCGGCGGACGCGAAGACGTTCGCTGGCGCACCCTGCTCGATCTGGCGCGCCAGCGTGGAGCTTGAGCCGAAGGACAGCCGCAGCGGCTTGTGGCCCGCGGTCACCCAATGGGCCGAAACGTCGTTCATTGCGTCGGTCAGGCTGGCGGCGGCAAACACCGTCAGTTCCTGCGCGCGCGCCACAAGCGGCGCCAGCAGGATGCACAAAAACAGCAGGAAGCGCATGGATGGGACCTCTCAGGGTTGAACGCCGGCGAGCACGCCGTCGCGTTCGGCCGGTGTCAATACGTGGCCATAGACGATTGCATTCGACAAGGCGGCGAGCGTCACCGGATCGCGGCCTTCAAGCCAGGCCAGCCCGATCAGGCGGTTGATGGATGGCGGCTCCTCGATCCAGCCGAACGGCAGGGCCGGAGACACCAGGGCGTGCCCGTCCCGCACCGCCTGCACCGTCGTCCAGGCGTCGGAATGAAGCAGCGTGTCGTGCATGGCGGGGTTGGAGAAGATCAGCACGTCCGGATCGAGCGCCTTGATCGCCTCGATGCTGGAGGTCCGAAAAGTCCCCTCGCCGTCCGGCGCCAGCACTTGCCAGCCGAGGCGGGTGAACACCGCCGTCACGTCGGTACCGGGTGCGGCAACGGTCAGGCCATCGGGCCCGCGGGCATACAGCACGCGCGGATGGGTGGTTGGGGCGGGCAGTGACAGCAGCGCCTCGGCGTAGCGGGCCAGGGTTTCGGCGCGGTCCTCCCGGTGCAGGATGGCGCCGAGGCGGCGGAAGGTTTCGGGGATCCTGTCGAGTGCGCCATCGAGCAGCAGCGTCGGAGTGCCGGTGCTTTCCTGCGTCTTCTGTGCCAGTTCGGCGTAGCGAGGCGACACGGTGCCATAGTCGAGGATCAGGTCCGGATGCAGCGCCTTGATCGCCTGCGAGACGTCTTCCCGCCCGGTCAGGCGGGGGATTTGCGGCAGTTTCGCGGCCTCGGGGGCCAGGATGGCGCGGGCTTCATCCGGCAGCGGCGCGGGCCAGCCGATCATCAGGTCGGGTGCAAGGGCTACGAGCAGGACGGAGGCCGGCGGGCCGGCGGGCGCGATATGGGTGATGCGATCCGGAACCTGGACGATGCGGCCGGCCGAATCGACGACCTCGGCCGCGCCAGCGGCGGCGGACCACATCACAGCCAGGATCAGGATTGCGCGGCGCATGCTGCCTCCTTTGTTGTTGACGGTATATTTGTACAGATACGGCGGCGCCAGTGCCCTCCGGCGCGGCATGCGGCGTCGGCACGGGCCATGACACCGCCGCAGCAAGCCGGGCCATGCCGGCCAACAGCCGCCCGATTGATCATTGTCCATCCGATGTGGTTTGTTGCCGCAAATGGCAAAACGACCCTCCAACCCGTCCGAGTCCCCCAAAGCCGATCGGCTGAGCATCCGGATCGACCTGTCATCCGGCGCGCGCATCGGTCCCGGCAAGATCGCCGTGCTGGAGGAGATCGCGCGCTCCGGGTCGATCTCCGCCGCCGGACGCGCGCTGAAGATGTCGTATCGCCGCACCTGGGAACTGGTCGAGGAGCTGAATCGCACCATCGGCACGCCGGTGGTCGAAACCGCGGCCGGCGGCAGCGGCGGCGGGGGCACCGTACTGACCAAGGCGGGCAAGGCCGTGGTGAACAGTTATCGGGCGATTGAGATGGACACGGCGCTGGCAGCGCGTAAACACCTCAAGGCGCTGAACCGTGCCTGTCTTGGCAAGGCGCGCCCCACAAAACCGGAGTCCGACTCATGAAGCTTTCCGCTCGCAACCAGATCGCCGGCACGATCAAGGACGTGAAGCGCGGCGCCACGACCTCGCACGTGACGATCGAGATTTCGCCGACAGTGCTGATCACCGCGTCCATCACCAACGAATCCGTCGAGGAACTTGGCCTCAAGGCCGGTCAGAAGGCGTTTGCGGTGATCAAGTCGTCCGACGTGATGATCGGCATCTGATCACACGGCTGGCGACAGGGCTGTCATCTCCGGCGCCTGCAAGGCTGTCAGCAGCGAGGTGATGCTGGCGGACCGCAACGGGATGTAGCGCTTTCCGCTCTGGCGGCAGAGCGCTTTGACCGTGTTCACGGCCTCATGGCTGATGCAGTCCACGGGGAACAGCACGACGTCCGCCCGGCTGGCCAGGCCGTGCAGCAGCGCGGACTGGTTTTCGATGCCGCCGTCGTGGTGCAGGAGCGTGGCGCCCAGCCGCTCGACCGCCGCCCGCATCGGCGCGAACTGGTTCGGGCGGCCGCCGACATACAGCAGCACGACGCCATCGAGGCGAGCCTCCGGCCGCGCGCCGGAGGCTTCGCTCGGGGGCGCCAGAATCGCTTCGATCACGTTGAGTTCATGACGCATGGCGTCACGGTCTTTTTCCGCCGCCGCGCGGGCCGCCGCCTCCCGCTCCGCCGCGGCCTGAGCCGCTGCCAGTCTGTCTTCCATCGCCGCCCGCCGGCGCGCGTGGGTGGATAGGCGGCGTTCCAAATCGGCGACAAGATCGCGCAACGCGGCGCTGTCCTCCGCCACCGGTTCAGACGGCGAGGCGACGATCTTCTGCGTCAGCGCCCGGCGCAGTTCGTGGATTTGCCTGTCGCGGACGACAACGGCCTCATGCAGCGCCTGCTGCTGGCGTTGGACCTTGGCCTCCAGAGCCGCTTTCTCCGATTCCAGCCAGCATAGCCGCTTGATGTCCGCGCGGTTGGCGGAACCGACGAGGTGCGACAGCATGTGCACCTCTCCGAACGCCTCGCGCACCAGCGCCTGGGTGGTGGCCGGGTGCGTCAGGGTCGCCCAGTATGCGCCGGGTATGTCGCCGCGCTTCACCGACTCGCGCCATTGGGTGCGCACGGCCTGCTCGGTGTCCGCCTTGGCGAACTGGCTGATCGCCAGCTTGTGCCGCTGGTCCAGCACCTTGTTCAACTGCCGCGCCGCTTCGTCCCGCCGGCTGGCGAGGCTGACCGCGACCGCATGCAGGTCGTGGTCGGAGCAGCCATCCGCGGCCATGCCGAATTTCTTCAGAACCGAGCGCAGTTCCGTGGTGGACAGGCACGTCCCGACGATCGAGCAGTGCAGGTTGGTACTGAATTCCCAGATCTTGGTGCGCCGCGGCGCCGCCTCGCGCCTGATCAGGATCGTCGCCGGGACCGGGCGAAAATCCATCGGGCGCGGCACCATCGGGTTGCTCGCACCGGTCTTCATCGCGATGGAAAGGCCCGCTCCGCTCATGGTCCGTCCTGGTTGCTTCCGCCGGTTTGCCCCGGCACCTGGCGTCGTATACGTTTGACTACAGCGATAGTGGCCCGGGATGCTGCGTCTGCCAAGCGAAAAGCTGCTTGGCGAGCCGGCGGGAAACCCGTCTAATTCTGGTGAGGAGACAAAACCGATGAACGCCCTGACACAGACCCATCCGTTTTTGGACGGCAAGATCAAGCGCATGCTGATTGGCGGCAAGTGGCTCGAAGCCGCGTCCGGCAAGACTTTCGAAACCCGCAATCCCGCCACCGGCGAGCTCCTGGCCAACGTTGCCGAAGGCGATGCCGAGGACATCGATCGCGCCGTCGCCGCATCGCGCGAGGCGTTCAACGGCCCGTGGAGCAAGGTCAAGCCGGCGCAACGGCAGGTGATCCTGATCAGGCTCGCTGAGTTGGTGGAGCAAAATATCGAGGAACTGGCCGCGCTCGACACGCTCGACATGGGCGCGCCGATAACCCGTACCCGTAACAACCGTGCCAGGGCGGTGGGCATGCTGCGGTTCTATGCCGGCATGGCGACCGCGCTGCATGGCGAAACGATCGACAACTCGCTGCCCGGCGAGTTCGTCTCCTTCACCCTGAAGGAACCGGTCGGCGTCGTCGGCGCCATCATCCCCTGGAACGCGCCGCTAAGCTCATCGATCTGGAAGCTCGGCCCGGTCCTGGCGACCGGCTGCACGGTGGTGCTGAAGCCGGCCGAGGAGGCGCCGCTGACCGCGCTGCGCCTCGGTGAATTGTGCCTGGAGGCTGGGGTGCCCCCGGGCGTCGTGAATGTCGTGCCGGGATTTGGCGAGACGGCGGGTGCGGCGCTGTCGTCGCATCCGGATGTGGACAAGGTGGCGTTCACCGGGTCGCACCTGACCGGGAAATCGATCGTTCGCGCCTCGGCGGGAAATCTCAAGCGCGTATCGCTGGAATTGGGCGGCAAGTCGCCGGACATCGTGTTCGCCGACGCCGATTTGGATCAGGCGGTGCCGGGTGCCAGCATGGCGGTGTTTTCCAACTCCGGCCAGATTTGCAGCGCCGGCACGCGGCTGTTCGTGGAGAAGAAGGTTTACGACGAATTCGTCGGGCGCGTCGCCGACTTCAGCAAAACCTTGCGTGTCGGTGACGGCCGCCACTCCGACACGCAGGTCGGTCCCCTGGTGTCGCCGGAACAACTGAAACGGGTCACCGGTTACCTGGACATCGGCCGGCAGGAAGGCGCGCGTCCGCTGTCGGGCGGGGAGCGGCTGACGGATGGCCCTCTGGCGAAAGGCTACTTCGTTCCGCCGACAGTGTTTGCCGACGTGCGCGACGACATGCGGATCGCGCAGGAGGAAATTTTCGGTCCGGTGATCTCCGCCATCCCGTTCACCGACATCGAGGAGGTGATCGAGCGCGGCAACAAGACCCAGTTCGGGCTGGGCAGCGGCGTGTGGACGCGCGATGTCGGCAAGGCGCACCGTCTTGCCCGGGCGATCCGCGCCGGATCGGTTTGGATCAACTGCTACCAGGCGATGGACCCGGCGGTGCCGTTCGGCGGCTATAAAATGAGCGGCTATGGCCGGGAGGGCGGCGTGCAGCACCTGGAGGAGTACCTGAACGTGAAATCGGTCTGGATCAAGACCGACTGACCTCCGGGGGGCATTGACAACATCCCGACGGTGTTATCGTTATGTTTAATGAAACATAACGATTGAGGTTTCCATGCGACGGGCACTTGTTGTGACTGCGGCGGCGGGCGCGCTGGTTGGCCTGGCGGGTGCCCCGGCACGGGCCGATGTCGTCCTGTCGGGGCTGGACAGCAATCCGAGCCTCGGGGGCAACGATGGCGTGGCCCGCACCATCCTGCCCGGGGATAATAAGCACGGTCGCTGGGTATCGAACCTCGACGCGATCATCGTGCCCGACGTTCCGGAGCCGGCTTCATTGACGGTTCTTGCTGCCGGACTGGCGCTGCTCGGATGGTTCCGCGGCGCCAACCGCGACAGTTCACGAAGGTTTCCCTGGAAGGCCTGATCATGATCCCTACTTAACTCCAGTTCATCCAGGACTTGGAGTTGCCCCCATGCGAGCGGTACAGGTCACCAGCGCCAACGGCCCATTTGAACTCGTCGAACGCGCTATTCCCGATCCGCCGCCGCGCCATGTGCGCATCAAGGTGCAGGCGTGCGGCGTTTGCCACAGCGATTCCTTCACCGCGACAGGCGCTTTCCCCGGCATCCAGTTTCCGCGCGTGCCAGGGCATGAGGTTGTCGGCATCATCGACGCCCTCGGCGCGGAGGTGCCCGATTGGCAGCCCGGACAACGCGTCGGCGTCGGCTGGCATGGGGGCCATTGCGGGCATTGCACGTCCTGCCGGCGGGGCGATTTCATTACCTGCGTGAACGGGCAGATCCCCGGGATTTCCTATGACGGCGGCTACGCCGATTACATGATCGCGCCGTTCGAGGCGCTGGCGGCCGTGCCGGATGAACTGACTCCGGCCGAGGCCGCCCCACTGCTCTGCGCCGGGATCACCACGTTCAATGCGCTGCGCAACAGCGGCCTGAAAGCGGGCGATCTCGTTGCCATCCTGGGCATTGGCGGGTTGGGCCATCTCGGCGTTCAGTTCGTCGCGAAAATGGGATGCCGCACCGTGGCGATTGCGCGCGGCACCGACAAGGAACCGCTGGCGCGGAAACTGGGCGCGCATCGCTATATCGACAGCAACACGGCTGATGTGGCGGGCGAATTGACGAAGTTGGGCGGCGCGCGCGTGATCCTCGCCACCGCGACCAGCCCGAAGGCCATGAGCGCCACCATTGGCGGCCTCGGCGTGGACGGCAAGCTGATCGTCGTCGGTGCGTCGATGGAGCCGATAGAGGTGCCGCCGCTGGCGCTGATCCAGCAACGGCGCGGGGTCCTGGGCTGGCCATCGGGCACGTCGATCGATTCCGAGGACACGCTGGCCTTCAGCGCGCTGGCGGACATCCGTCCGATGATCGAAACGATGCCGCTGGATCGCGCCGCCGAAGCCTATGAACGGATGATGAGCGGCGCGGCCCGGTTCCGCATGGTGCTGACAACGTAGCCGTCAGGAAGACAGATGTGCCGCGGCCGTGGCGTCGATGACCTGCAGGCTGACCAGGTTGGAGACGTAACGGCCGCCCGCCACATCGCCCGGAACGATCAGCCGCAGCGCGCCGTCGGCTCCGCCCGGTCCGAGTTGGCCGCCGGTGTCCTGATAGGCCACAAGATCCGGCTGGTTACCGAAATTCGGCGCAATTTCGCCGAGTGAAATGATCGCGCGGTAGCCGTCGCTGCCCGTCGCAACGACAACGAAGCCCAGCAGGTCGTTCTTGATCGTAGGGTCGGTCAGCAGCCCGGCGTCCTGGATCAGCGTCCATAGCGATACGCCGGTATAGGTGTCGGTAACCGGCGTTCCCCCCGCCAGATAGGTCGCCGTTTCGGTGGTCGATTGGTTCAGCGCGGCCAAGGTTCCCGGCGTCACGATCGTCGGGTCCGCCACCGCACCCGTCAGCGTTGCCTGCGGCGAAATGCCTCCTGCGCCACCGGGACCAGGCTCCGGCAAGCCAATTACCTTCAGGCTGACCAGGTCCGAAATGTACCGCCCTCCGGCGATGTCGTTCGGCACCACGATGCGGGCCAGCCCGTCGCTGCCGTTCGGGCCAAGCTGTCCGGCGGTATCCGAATAGGCGACAAGATCCGGCTGATTGCCGAACGACGGATCGATCTCACCAAGCGAAAACACCGCCTGATACCCGTCGGAGCCGGTGGCGATCACATACTTGCTGAGGATGTCATTCTTCGCCGTTGTGGTCGTGACGTCTCCGGCATAGGTCAGCAGATCCCACAGCGTTGTTCCCGTGTAGGTATCGCTGACCGGAACGCCCGCGGCCAAATACGTTACACTTTCCGTGGTGACCGGGGTAGTCGAGGGCAGATTGTAGATGCCCGGATCGCCCACCTGGCCGGCGATCAGCACCGGTGCGAACTGGTGGCCGTAACCATCCAAGATGCCGGCAAGCCTGGTTTCAAGCGAATACAGATACGGCAGAAGATCTTTCGTTGTCGGATGGTACGTCATGATCCCTGCCCCGAATGTCGCGTTATGTTGCGCGGACTATAACAACGCCCATCGGCCGGGCGTTTTGAACTTTCCGTGGGCCGGCAAATCGAGATGAACTGGCACGAATGTTGCTCACGTGTTCAATACGGGCCCGAGAACTCACACCGGTGTCGCGCCGGCCCGAGCGCCTCCGGACATCGTGCGAGGTTCGGCTGACCATGGACTACTTGATGACAACCGCGGACCCGCTCCCAAGCCTCGACCCGGCGGCCAAAGTCGGCGTCCTGCTGTACGACAAGACCATCGAAGTCGATGCGATTCTTGTCGCCGCGATCGAACTGATCCGGGCGCAGGGGGTCTCCGTCGCCGGACTGCTGCAACGCTTCGGGGAGCGGTTGCCGAACGGCAAGCGCAGCATGTGGGTGGAGGATATCTCCACCGGCCAGACGATCCGCCTCGATCAGCCGCGCGGCCCGGGAGCGGTGGCCTGCATGCTCGACCCGGATGCCCTGGCGCGGTCCGCCTGCCTGCTGCAGCGCGCGGTCGGCTGCGGCGCGGACGTCATCGTAGTCAGCCGTTTCGGCAACGCCGAGGCGGATGGCAGCGGCATGCGGGCGGAAATCGCCGACGCCATCTGTTCCGGCGCCGCGGTGATCATCCCGGTGCGGTATTCGTTGCTGGATGATCTCGAAGGCTTCCTCGGCGGTCCCGCGTCGCTGCTGCTGCCGTCGCCGATGGCGATCGCTGACTGGGCGGAAGACGTCGTCGTCGGGCTGAACGCCGCAACCGAAAGGGCCTGAGACGCTTTCAGGCGTGGGCGACAATGCGATCCAAGGTCTGAGTTGCAAGCGCGCATTCCACCCCGGCGGCGATGCGGCGGGCACGGGGCGGGATGCCGCGCCATGTCGCCTCCGGCCGCGGATCGATCTCCATCAGCTTGCTGCCGCGGGAAACCCCGCCCGGAGCGGCGCGCACCATGCCGCGAACGCAGCCGCCAATCGGCGCAAGGACAGAGTCTTCCCCCAGCGTCCCGATGATCGTGCCGGCGTCCAGCCATGTCCCGAGCGGAACCTGCGGCTGCCACGGCCCGGCGATGGGCGCATAGACGAAACGCTCCGCCCCGGCGCCGCCGAGCGGCACCGCCTTCCCGGTCGGATTCGCGGTCGTTCCCAGGGTCACGACCCCACCCTCCTGCCCCGGCAGCGTCTCGATCGCAGCGTGGACATTGCCCCCGGCCACGAAGCCGGGGCCGATGCCGATCGTGCAGGCGGCGAGGGGGCGGATGTCGGCCGGCATGGCATATTTGCGCATCCGCGCGTCGATGATCGCATCCGGCACCTTGCCGCAAGCGGAAGCGGCAACCGCGGGATCGAGGTTTGCCACGACCACCCCCCGGCGCGCCCGCAGCAGCGGCGGCAGCGCCTCGGCCGAGGGTGACAATAGCGCGTTTACCCCGTCCAATTCGGCCGATCCACACTCCAAAGCGTCGTCGAACGCCATGCCCCGCCGCAGAACCGGCACTGAATGATCGCGCAGCAGGACGACGGCCCAACCCAGGGCGAACAACTCCCGCCCGATCGCCGAGGCGATATCGCCGGTGCCAAGCACCAGCGCAATCGGCGGCTCGCCGGCCGGTTCCGCGGCCTGGCCGCGATAGGAGGCCATGAAGGCGCGTTTCGCGATGGAGGCAGACAGGCGTTCTTGCACCGACATCGTGGCTCTCCGGGTTGAGTGCCACGGAGAGTCAGCAAGCGCTGTGCCACCTCGCGCATAGCGCGGAATCGCGGGTTTTGCGCCAATCGGCGGAGACGCGGTGTCCGGAATATGACAATCCGACACTCCCGAATGTCGGATCGACGTGTCAGACTGCCGCCGCGTTGACCTCGCGCCTGACCGTTACCGGGATAGATTTGGCCGCCGGAGTCTTGCTGCCTTCAGCGTAGTGCCAGAGGGGCAGCAGGGCGTTCGCCTCGGGATAGTAGGCGCCGGCGCAACCCACCGGGATGTTGTAGGGGGTGACGCGAAACCCGCCCATGGCCCGCTCGATGCCGTCCTTCGAGACGGTTTCCATCTTCACGATCTCGCCTTCGGCAAGGCCGAGACGTTTTATATCGTCGCGATGCATCAGGACGACCATGCGGGTGCCATGGATGCCGCGGAACCGGTCGCTATAGCCATAGACCGTGGTGTTGAACTGGTCATTGCTGCGCAGGGTGATCAGCCGCAGCGTGTCGTGTCCGGCCTCCGGCATGTCGGGGTCTTCGTCGAGACCCTTGGGCGTAATGATATTCGCCTTGCCGGTTTTTGTTTTCCACACCCGGTGGCGCGCCGGAAGGGACCGGTGGAACCCGCCCGGCTCCCACATGCGGCGCTCGTAGTCATGGAATGTTTCCGGATAGGTTTCCCCGATGGACCGCCTGATCAGGCTGTAGTCGTCGTTCCAGGCCTTCCACGGCACTTTCGGGTTCGGCTCCAGAACGGCACCGGCCAGGCGCACGATGAAGTCGACCTCGCTGATCAGGTGTTTCGATGCCGGTGAGCGCACGCCGCGTGAGCCATGGATGCAGGCGGTGCTGTCCTCCATCGATGTCGCCTGCGGGCCGGTCGCCTGGCGGTCGACCTCAATGCGGCCTTTGACCGGCAGGATGTAGCTGATTTCGCCATGGACCAGGTGACTGCGGTTCAGCTTGGTCGCCGCGTTCACCGTCAGCCGCATGCGCCGCCACGCCGGCTCCATCCGCTCCCGGTCCGGAATGGCGCGCACGAAATTGCCGCCGAGCATGATGAAGGCGTTGATGCGATCCTCAAGGATCGCCTCGCAGGCTTCGACCGTGTTGAGGCCGGGCTCACGCGGCGGCTCGAATCCGTATTGCTTCGCCAGAACGTCCATCGGTACCATGTCGGGCTTTTCGGTAATGCCGACGGTGCGCTGGCCTTGCACGTTGGAGTGGCCGCGGACGGGGGAGATGCCGGCGCCCTCCCGGCCGATATTGCCCTTCAGCAGCAGCAGGTTGACCAGCATCTGCACCGTTTCGACCCCGGCGCGATGCTGCGTCAGCCCCATGCCGTAAATCCCGATCGCGGCCTTCGCGGCCGCGTAGGTCGTTGCGGTCGCTTCCATGGCGGCACGGCGCAGGCCCGAGTGCCGTTCGATCTCGTCCCAGTCCCGCACCCGCAGCCAGCCGATGAACGGTTCGAAACCATGCGTATGCTGCGTGATGAATGCGTGGTCCAATACCGAGTGGCCGTCCGCGTCGTCCATCGCGACCAGCGCCTTGCAGATCCCCGTCAGCGCCGCGAGATCGCCGCCGGCCTTCACCTGGTGATACTGCGAGCTGATGCGGGTTCGTTTACCGGTCAGCATCTCCGCGGGAGATTGCGGATTCGTAAAACTCTCCAGCCCCCGCTCCCGTAACGGATTATACGCAATGATCGGCACCCCTCGCTGGCTCGCCTCTTGCAATGGATGCAGCATGCGCGGGCTGTTGCTGCCCGGGTTTTGCCCGAAGAACAGGATGCAATCGGTCTTGGCGAAATCATCCAGGGTGCAGGTGCCGACGGGCACGCCGATGCTTTCGGGCAGCGCAACGGACGTCGTCTCGTGGCACATGTTGGAGCTGTCGGGCAGGTTGTTGTTGCCGTACAGCCGGGCGAACAGACCGTAGAGGTAGCTGGCCTCGTTGGAGCTGCGGCCGGAGCTGTAGAACACCACGCTTTTTCTGTCCGCGATCGCTTTCATTTCGCGGCCGATCTCGGCGAAGGCGGCTGACCAGGAGACCGGGCGGTAGGTGTCGGAGGCAGGATCGTAACGCATCGGATGCGTCAGGCGGCCGGCCTGCTCCAGGTGGTAGTCGTCCCAGTCCAGCAGTTCGGTCACCGTGTGCGCGGCAAAGAATTCCGGCGTGCAACGGTGGGTGGTGATCTCCCAGGCGGTCGCCTTGGCGCCGTTTTCGCAGAATTCGAACGGCAGCGGGTTGGCGGGCTTGGACCAGGCGCAGCTTACGCACTGGAAGCCGTCCACCTTGTTCTGCCGCGTCAGGGTCAGGGCGCCGCTGGCCAGCACACCCTCCCGGGTGAGGATCTCCCTGACGGAGCGGGCTGATCCCCAGCCGCCGGAGGGGAGGTCGTACGGCTTGAAACTGATCCTGCGGCTCATCCGGGGTCCTGACACATTTGCGACACGGGCAGAACTGCGCGGGGCGATCCGGGTTTGACTGGCACCGGTCGATCGCTGCCGCCGGGTGTCACAATGTCGCGTCCCCGGCGCACGGAGGCTGTCATGATCGGTCCGAACTATCTGTTGAAACAGCCCGCGCCTCCCTCGCCGGTAAAGGTTCTGGTCGATCAGTCGGTGATACCGGCGCTCATCGACGCCGCCGCCGCGGTGGAGGTGCAGATCGAACGCTTCGGCGGCCGCGCCCGCCGCGCGCCGATGATGTGCGTGGGCGTGGCGTTTGGGATAGGTTGGGCTGCGTCCCGGATTTTGCGATCCGCGCGATCGGCTCGGCGGTGATGATGGGCTTGCGTTTTCGCTACCAGGGGGCCTGACACGCGATGGCGGCTGCACATACCGGCAAGCCTGAGACCCCACGCGCCCGGGTCGCCCGGCTTCGCAAGGAGGTCGGCCTGCTGGGCGCCGATCCCGTCAGCCCTGCTGTCGCGGATTTTTCCGCGAGGACGAGCCGGGCGCTCGGGGACATTTCCGCGGCCGTGCAGGAGCGGACGCGGGTCGTATCGGAGCAGGTGGAGCAGCGGCCTTTCGCGGCAATGCTGGTGGCCCTGGCGCTCGGGTGGCTTGTCAGCCGGGTCCTGGGCACCAAGCGGTCAGCGTCCACGCCTTAGCCGAGACCGCAAGCGTTGGGCCATCCTGCCGCGCGCGACATCCGGATGCGCCTCGGTGTCCGAGCGGCTCGACAATTCCTCGATCAACCGGCTTGCGATCAGACCCCGATGCCCGCGCCGCCAATGATCCGCCGCATCGTGCCGCGCGATCCACGCCGGCAACGGCAGCAACAGCGCCGATGCCAGGCCGTCGAGCAACGGCTCATACGTCGCGCGTAACGCGGCCAGCGTTTCCTCCACGATTGCGCTGTCGTTCCACCTGATCCCGGCTTCCAGCAGGATCGCCACCATCCGGGTGTATTCGTCATGCGGCAGGCGGTCGCCGCCGGTGTAGCGGGACGGGCTGATCCGAAACGATCGCGCAATCTCCACCACGACCTGGCGCGCCATGGCAAAGGTCATGCGCGCCTGCAAAGGGTGCACGTCTTCCACACCCACCAGGATCAGCGCGCAGGTATCCATCACCGCCGTCAGTGCGGCCAGCCAGGATTGGTTGTCGTGCTGGGAGCGGTAGTACACCAGCATCGGATAGGATAGGTGGCTCTCCAGCAGCTCCGATCCCCAGATTTCCCATTCGCGCAGCAGGTCGTCCAGCTTGCCGAGGCGCCGGTCTCGGCATGCCGGCTCAGCATTGTCGTCGCCGCCGGCGGTGATCCGGCACGGGCGTCGAGTTGGATGACATGCGCCTCCCGCCGCGAAAACAACTGATACAGCACCGGCAGATAGCCGATGACGACGGCGATCAGGCCAATGCCGGAGCCGGCCTCGATGACGGACAGCGCCCGCGCCGCGCCCGAATGCGGCACCACGTCGCCGTAGCCGAGGGTGAAAAACGTCACCCCGCTCATGTAGATCTGTTCCGGCAGCGGCGATGCCGCATCGCTTTGCGCGGCCCATTCCAGCATGCCGAACGCGGCGATCAGACCGCTCGCCCAGATCGCGAACAGGACGACCATGGACAGGGCGCCGAAGACACTCAGAAAGCGTTCGCGCCCCGGGCCTGCTCGCAGCCGCAAGGCGATCCCGCGCCAGATCGACCAAACGGCCTGGAAGTAGAAGCGGGTGAAGCGAACGCGGCGATAGACGCGGCGGGGCAGCAGCATAACCTCGAACGCATCCTGCAGCACCGTGAGCAGCAGGATCGTCCCGAGGATGACGATGATCCAGGACAAACCTTCATCCTTAGTCGTGAATGAAGGAGAACGGGTGCGGCTGTTGCGGGTTGCCGCTCCGGATAAGAACATACTAGGAACTTGGGCGCGGACCGGCTATGTTCCCGGCCGATGTATACCGAGCTTCAGGTCACTACGAACTACAGCTTTTTGCGCGGCGCCTCGCATGTCGAGGAACTGATGGCGCGGGCCGCGGTGCTGCGCATGCCGGCGCTGGGCATCGCCGATCGCAATTCGCTGGGGGGTATCGTGCGGGCGCATCAGCGGGCGAAGGAGGCGGGCGTCCGGTTGATTGTGGGCTGCCGGCTGGATCTTACGGACGGGCCCTCGGTGCTGGTCTATCCGACGGACCGGGCGGCCTGGTCCCGCCTGACCCGGCTGCTGACGTTGGGAAAAGGCCGCGCCGGCAAGGGCAAGTGCGAATTGTATTGGCCCGATCTGGCCGCCTCGGCCGAGGGGCTGGTCGCCGTCCTGTGCACCGATCCGGAAGCGGCAAACATCCGTCGCCTGAAATGCGATTTCGGCGACCGGGCCTATGTCGCGCTGACCTTGATGCACCGCCCGAACGATGCCATACGGCTGCGGATGATCGCGGATACCGCCCGGGCTTTGGGCGTCCCGGCGGTTGCCACCAACGATGTGCTGTATCACGCCCCCGGTCGGCGCATCCTGCAGGACGTGCTGACCTGCATCCGCGCAGGCTGCACCATCGACGAACTGGGATACCGGCGGGAGCGGTCCCCGGTGCGGCACCTGGAAGCGCCGGAGGAAATGGCGCGGCTGTTCGCTCGCCATCCGGACGCGGTGGCGCGTACGCAGGAGATCGCGGATCGTTGCCGGTTTTCGCTGGATGAGTTGCGTTACCAGTATCCGCACGAGGTGCACATCCCCGGGCTGGATGCGCAACAAACCTTGCAGCGCCGGACATGGGAGGGTGCTGCAATGCGCTACCCGAACGGCATTCCTGACGATGTCCTGCGGCAGCTTCATCATGAACTCGATCTGATCGCCAGTCTCGACTACGCGCCGTATTTCCTGACCGTGGACAGCATCGTCCGGTTCGCCCGGGCCAACCACATCCTATGCCAGGGCCGCGGGTCCGCGGCTAATTCGGCGGTGTGTTTCGTGCTGGGGATTACCTCGATCGACCCCACCCGCAGCGGACTTTTGTTCGAACGTTTCGTCAGTGCCGAACGGCGCGAACCGCCCGATATCGATGTGGACTTTGAGCATGAGCGGCGGGAGGAAGTGATCCAGTGGGTCTACGACACCTATGGCCGCAGCCGGGCCGCGCTGTGCGCAACGATCATCCGCTATCGCGGCCGCGGCGCGGTGCGCGATGTCGGCAAGGCAATGGGTTTGACGGAGGACGTGACAGCCGCCTTGTCGTCCCAGGTCTGGAGCTGGAGCGAGGACGGCGTCGCCGAGGAACACGCCGCCGCGCTGAACTTCAACCTGGAAGACCGCCGCCTGCGTTTGACTTTGGATCTGGCGCGGGCGCTGATCGGATTTCCGCGGCACATGTCGCAGCACCCCGGCGGGTTCGTTTTGACTCAGGATCGCCTGGACGACCTGGTGCCGATAGAGCCGGCCGCGATGGTGAATCGGCAGGTGATCGAGTGGGACAAGGACGATATCGACGTCCTGCGGTTCATGAAGGTCGATGTGCTGGGCCTGGGCATGCTGGGCTGCATGCGGCGGGCGTTCGATCTGCTGGCGGACCATAAAGGACAAAGGCTGGATCTGGCGACGATTCCGCCGGAGGATCCGGCGACCTATGCGATGATCCGCAAGGCCGACACGCTGGGAACATTCCAGATCGAATCGCGGGCGCAGATGTCGATGCTGCCCCGGCTGAAGCCGCGCACGTTCTACGATATCGTTATTCAGGTGGCGATTGTTCGCCCCGGGCCGATCCAGGGGGATATGGTGCATCCGTATTTGCGGCGGCGGGAGGGATTGGAAAAGGTTGAGTATCCGACGCCGGAATTGCGCCGCGTGCTGGAAAAGACGCTGGGCGTGCCGCTGTTCCAGGAACAGGCGATGCAGGTGGCGATCGTTTGCGCCGGGTTTACCCCGTCGGAGGCGGATGCGCTCCGCCGCAGCATGGCGACGTTCAAGTTCACCGGCGGGGTCTCGCATTTCAAGACCAAGCTGATCGCCGGGATGGTGGAGCGTGCCTATACCGCCGAGTTTGCCGAGAAGACGTTCTCGCAGATCGAAGGGTTCGGCAGTTACGGATTTCCCGAGAGCCACGCGGCGAGTTTTGCGCTGATCGCGTATGCCTCGGCGTGGTTGAAGTGCCACCATCCGGATGTGTTCTGCTGCGCGTTGTTGAATGCGCAACCAATGGGGTTTTACGCGACGGCACAGATCGTGCGGGATGCGCAACTGCATGGCGTGGAGGTGCGGCCGGTCTCGGTGAACGAGTCGGCGTGGGATTGCGCGCTGGAGCCGTTGGGGGCCCGTCCTTCACCAGTCATTGCGGGCTCCGTCGGCATGACGGCAAACGGGACCGCGGATGCGCTGTTAGGCCCACCATCCACGGCTTGCGGGGCTATACCCAAGGAAGTCGTGGATGGCCCGCCTGAAGCCGGCCATGACACAAAAGGGATCAGCCATTACGATACTGCGCACGGCGCGCCACCCCGCTACGCCGTCCGCCTCGGGCTGCGAATGGTGAAGGGCCTGTCCGCCACCCACGCCGACGAAATGATCGCGCGGCGCGGCGCGGGGTATCGCTCGATCGAGGACCTGTGGCGACGGTCGCACGTCCCGGTCGCCTCGCTGGAACGCCTGGCCGAGGCCGACGCCTTCCAACCCCTCGGCCCGGGTCGCCGGCAGGCGCTGTGGACGATCCGCGGCCTGTCCGACACCCGCCTGCCGCTGTTCGACTCCCTGCCGGCGGAACCGGATGCGGAACCGGCGGTGGCCCTGGCGGCGATGACCGCCGGGCGGCAGGTCGTCGAGGACTACCGCAGCACCGGCCTCAGCCTGCGCCGCCACCCGGTCAGTTTCCTGCGCCAGGATCTCGCCGCCCGCCGCATCGTCCGCTGCAGCGATCTGCTGACGATCCGGGATGGCAAGCGGGTGGAGGTTGCCGGCATCATCCTGGTGCGGCAACGTCCCGGCAGCGCGCGCGGCGTGCTGTTCGTGACCGTCGAGGACGAAACCGGCCACGCCAACCTGATCCTGTGGCCCTCGGTGTTCGAGGCCCAGCGCCGCCTCGTGCTGTCCGCCAGCATGATCGCCTGCCGCGGCAAATTGCAGCGCGAGGGCGAGGTGCTGCACGTCATCGCCGAGCACCTGACCGACCTCTCCGGCCTGCTGCGCGGTGTCGGCGAACGCGACGAGGCGTTTCCCCTGGTGCACGGCCGCGGCGACGAAGCCAAGCACGGCGGCGCGCCGGACCCGCGCGAGAAGAAGCCGCTGCCCGCCAGCCGCGACATCTACGTCCGCGACCTGCTCCCCGGCAGCCCAAAGGGAATCAAGGTGCTGACGCGGGATTTTCGCTAGGCGGCGGAGGCGAGCCGTTGACATCTTGGCGCCGCAGCCACGCCGCCGCCGCCGTATCCGCGCCGGATGGCAGCGGCGCCTGTGGATCGCGGATCCAGGCCAGGATATCGCCGATGGGCACGGCGCGGTCCTTGTCGCGCAGCAGCAGGTGGTAGCCGCCGGGATAGAACGCCCGCACCGGCCCCTCGGGCAGCGCCCGCCATGTCGCCGCCGTTGCCCGCGCCGGCACCAGCTCGTCATGGCCGCCATACAGCACCAGCGCCGGAGCGTTGAAACGCGGCGCCGCCGCCAGCGCCCGATCCATCAGATCCACCAGGCCCTTGATCGCGTCCACCCGCGTCTCGTGGATGGTCAGCGGATCGGTTGACAGCCGCACCAGCGCCTGGTGGTTGTCGCTGGCGGTCACCTTCACGAATCCGCCGCCCGTCACGGTCATCCCCGGCAGGGTATGATCCGCCAGCCAGAGCGTCAGCCGCATCAGCAGGTTCATCTCGGAGCGGCCCCAGACCGCCGGGGCGATCAGCACGTAGCCATCCACCGGCGGGGCATCCGGCTCGGTCGCCATCACCATCAGCGCCGCGGCGCCCATGCTCTCGGCCATCAACACCAGCTTCGTATGCGGATGCCGGGCGCGCAGCAGCCGGGCCATCACCCTGGCATCGGCCGTCAGTCCGTCCGTCCCGGGCCACAGGCCGCGGCTGCGCGTCGCGCCGAAGCCGCGCAGGTCGGGCGAGTAGACCGCGATCCCGGCGGCGGCGAAATCCGGGGCCGGATACTCCCAGGCGTCGCGGCTGTCGTTCATGCCGTGCAGCGCCAGGACGATCGCCTCGGGCTTGCCGGAGGGCAGCCAGACGCGGTAGGGCAGCGCCGTGCCATCCGGCATGACGAAGCTATCAGCGGTTTCCCCGGGTTTTCCCACGGGCGCGCCCGGCGGGGCCATCTGCGCGATGCAGCCGGCAAGCAGCAGCGCGGTCATCAGGGCCAGCGTCAGGTTGCGCAGCACGGGATCACGGTTGAAAGCATTCGCCGCATCGCTATCATCACGCCGCTTCGCAAGCCAGATAAAGGATCACCATGCCGGAAGGCGCCGCCCAACTGACCCCCACTCCGGTAAAACCGACCGAGATCATCCATGTCGACTCCCGCACCGCTGCGTGCGACGGCGGCGACGGGGCGCTCGGTCATCCGCGGGTGTTCCTGCGCATCCCCGACACGCAGGTGATGTGCCCGTATTGCTCGCGCTTGTATGTGCTGAACCCGGGAGCCGATCACGCCGGCGGACACTGACATCCTTGGGGACAGCCCGGCGGACATCCCGCAGGAGGTGCAACCCAAGCCGCTGCACCTGATTCTGATCGACGGATCGGGGTTCATCTTTCGCGCCTTCCACGCTTTGCCGCCGATGACACGGCCGGACGGGACGCCGGTGAATGCGGTGTTCGGCTTCACCAACATGCTGGCCAAACTGCTGAAGGAGCATGTCGGCACCCACATCGCCGTCATCTTCGACGCCGGCCGCCTGACCTTCCGCAACCGGCTGTACGACCTGTACAAAGCCCAGCGCCCGCCGCCGCCGGAGGAATTGATCCCGCAATTCGCCCTGGTGCGCGAGGCGACCGAAGCCTTCGGCGTCCCCTCGATCGAACTGCCGGACTGGGAGGCGGACGATCTGATCGCCGCCTATGCCCATGCGACGGCCGAGGCGGGCGGGCAGGTGACGATCGTGTCCTCCGACAAGGACCTGATGCAGTTGATCCGGCCGGGCGTGGAGATGCTCGACCCGATCAAGCAGAAGCCCATCGGCCCGGTCGAGGTGATGGAGAAGTTCGGCGTCACCCCCGACAAGATGGTCGAGGTCCAGGCGCTTATCGGCGATTCCACCGACAACGTCCCCGGCGTCCCCGGCATCGGGCCCAAGGGCGCGGCGCAACTGATCAACGAATACGGCGACGTCGAAGCGGTGCTGGCCGCCGCGGCGGGCATGAAGCCGTCGAAGCGGCGCGACATGCTGATCGAGCATGCCGACAAGGCGCGGATTTCGCGGCAGTTGGTGCTGCTGCGCACCGACACCCCCATGCCGTTGCCGATCGACGCTTTGGTGCAGCGAGACGCCGATCGGCTGGTGCTGGCGGAATGGCTGGGGAAGCAGGGGTTCCGGAGCACGATTGCGCGGCTGGGGCTGGACGGGGCCACGCCCCCGCCTACCGCTGCTGTTCCGCCGAAGCCGCCGACGCAGGCTGATCTGGGGCTGGCGCCGCCGCCGGTGGATGGCTCGGGGTTCGGGCCGTATGAAAGCGTGGTGACGGCCGATGCCCTGCGCGTCTGGGTCGCCGAGGCGGTCGCCTGCGGCCGGGTGGCAATGGATACCGAGACCGACGGGCTGGACGCGATGCGCGCCCGGCTGGTGGGGCTGTCGCTGGCGACGGCTCCGGGCCGGGCCTGCTACGTGCCGCTGGGGCATGAGGTGCTGGGCGAGCAGATGAAGGTTGCCGAGGCGATCGAGGTGCTCGGGCCGATGCTGGCCGATGGCTCGGTGCTGAAGATTTTCCAGAACGCCAAGTTCGACATG
Source organism: uncultured Rhodopila sp. (assembly GCF_903944925.1). Classification (GTDB taxonomy): domain Bacteria; phylum Pseudomonadota; class Alphaproteobacteria; order Acetobacterales; family Acetobacteraceae; genus Rhodopila. The sequence goes on from NZ_CAJATU010000163.1 coordinate 118,335, forward strand.
ATGATGCTGTCGCAGGCCGGCTTCCCGATGCCGTCGCCGGTGGACGACACCATGCTGATCTCCTACGCGCAGGAGGCCGGCCTGCACGGGCACGGACTGGATGAGCTGTCGCAACTGCATCTGGGGCATACTCCGATCAGTTATGATGAGGTCACCGGGACGGGGCGCAACCGGGTGCCGTTCGCGCAGGTGCAGATCGAGCGTGCGACCGCTTATGCGGCGGAAGATGCGGACGTGGCGCTGCGGCTGTGGGACGCGCTGAAGCCTCGGCTGCGGCTGAACGGCGGGCTGGCGCTGTATGAGCAGGTGGAACGGCGGCTGTTGCCGATCCTGCTGGAGATGGAACGCGCCGGGGTGAAGGTCGATGCCGACGACCTGCGGCGGATGTCGGTGGATTTTGCCGCGCGCATGGTGGTGATGGAGCAGGATTGCCATCGGCTGGCGGGGCATCCGTTCAATGTCGGCAGTCCCAAGCAGTTGGGCGAGGTGCTGTTCGACGAACAGAAGCTGCCGGGCGGCAAGCGGATGAAGACCGGGGCGTGGGGGACGGATTCTGCCGTGCTGCAGACGCTGGCGGACCAGGGCTTGGAATTGCCGGCGCGGATTTTGGAATGGCGGCAGTTGGCGAAGCTGAAGAGCACCTATGCCGATGCGCTGGTGACGGACATCAATCCGGCGACCGGGCGGGTGCATACGTCGTTCGCGATGGCGATCGCCTCGACCGGGCGGCTGTCGTCAACCGATCCGAATTTGCAGAATATCCCGATCCGGACGGAGGAGGGGAGCCGGATCAGAAAGGCGTTCATCGCCGAACCGGGGCATGTGCTGGTCAGCGCGGATTACTCGCAGATCGAGCTGCGGCTGTTGGCGCATGTGGCGGATCTGCCGGTGCTGCGGGAGAGTTTCGCGAATGGCGAGGACATTCATGCGCGCACGGCGAGCGAGGTGTTCGGCGTGCCGATGGCGGGGATGGACCCGATGACGCGGCGGCGGGCGAAGGCGATCAATTTCGGCATTATCTACGGGATTTCCGGCTTCGGGCTGGCGCGTCAGTTGGGGATCACGCCGGGGGAGGCTCGGGGGTATATCGGTCGTTACTTCGAGCGCTATCCGGGGATATTGGAGTATATGGAACGGACGAAGCTGGAGGCTCGGTCGCGGGGGTATGTTGTTTCCCCGTTCGGGCGGCGCTGCTGGGTGCCGGGGATCGCGGACAAGAACGGCGCGCGGCGGGCCTATGCGGAGCGGCAGGCGATCAATGCGCCGTTGCAGGGCGGGGCGGCGGATATCATCAAGCGCGCGATGGTGCGTCTGCCGGCGGCTTTGGCTGAAGCGGGGCTGAGGTCTCGGATGTTGCTGCAGGTGCATGATGAATTGCTGTTCGAGGCACCGGAGAAGGAAGCGGAGACGCTGGCCGCGGTGGCGAAGCGGGTGATGGAGAGCGCGGCGGTGCTGTCGGTGCCGCTGGTGGTGGAGACGGGCGTGGGGAGGACGTGGGGGGAGGCGCATTAGCGCATGATCGTTTGATGTTGACCGATGGACACCGGCCCCTCATCGTCATGGCGGCCGAAGGGCCGCCATCCACGCCTTTGTTTGTGCGGGCAAAAAGTGTGGATGCCGATCGGCGTCGGCATGACGAATCCTGCCGTCTGATGAACCAACCTCAGACGATCACGCTCTGGCGGCAGCTTCCGAGGTGGTATTGACCATGAAGGATTTGGAGTTCGATCAGACGCCTCAGATCATCGGCGACGAGGATTGGAACCTGTCGAACCGGCGGGCTAATGCCGCTCGCGCGTCCGGGATTTTGCGCCATAAGCCTGTGGTCCTTGAGGACTTTCCGGTGGCGGAGCTTGTGCATCTGGCGGGGGAGTTCGGCGGTCAGTACGCGCTGATCTCGAAGCGTGACAAGCTGCTGGAGTATTACGTGCACTACGAAATCCATGCGCACCCGGTGCTGGGGCGTTGCGCGACGCAGATCAAGCTGTGGCGGAGCCGGACGGCGACCGTGCAGGGTTTGGCGTCGAAGGTGTTCGATACGTATCTGTTGGGCGGGTTCGATACGATTGTCTCCGACTCGCGCCAGACCGGGCGGGGCCGGAGTTCTGGGAGGTGCAACTCGCGGGTCATAGCCAGACCAAGTCCGTCGGGTTGCTGGTGCGGGATGAGATCAAGCTGTACGACCGCGCGCTGCGGGTGGATGACTGGCTCGCGTCGGTGGACGGTTGGGGCCGGGCGGCTTCGTTCCGGCAGATGCGGTTCTTTATCTCGAATATCGGGCGCGAGGTGGTGGGTGCGGCGTTGGAACCCGGCAGCCCGGTGGCTTTGGTTACGGCGTAATAGGCCGGAATTCGGTTTGGATTTGACCGTTTGAACGCCGCGCCATTGGTTTCAGCGACGGCCCGAGGTCGGCACTGGCGGACACTCCGCCTGAAACGCCAAGTCGCCAAGTCTACCGTGCCAACGACCGCCGGCGCCGGAAGTGGTGAGCAGAAGGCCTTGGCGTCTTGGCGACTTGGCGCCTTGGCGTTTCAAAACTGCCTCGGCCCCCGTTCAGGCGGCCGCGGGTGAATGGGTGTTGAACGAGCCGAACGCGCCATCGGCATGCGCTGCAACGTGCCAAACCTGACGAACGGGCTTATCCTGCCGGTCGGGAGGGCGGCGTGACAGACATTATCGACGTGATCCGCATGAGCATTTCCGTTCCTCGTCCCAGGCTTGTCTCGGCGGCGGAAATTCTGAGCGCGCTTGCCGACCCGGACAGCCATGATCCCTACAAGGCGAGCGTGGCGGAAGCGGTTCTGACGGAAATCTCGCTGTCACGGCTGTCGGAACTGGTACGCTCGGGATCGGTTTCGTGGCGGCAGATCTGCGTGGCGGCCCGGGTCTATGGTCTGGCGCGGACCGAGGCCAGGCAACTGGCTGCCGAGATGGCGCAGGGCGATCCATGACGCTCGAGTGGCAGGCATTCCACCATGTTATCCGGACCAGCGCCGGTGCGATCGGTTTGGTTGGTTGACAAGTTCTCTGCCCGAGCGGAACATTTGCCGATCGGCAACATGAGCGCTCACGGCGATGAAAGTCTTTGTCAGCTATAGCCACGCCCAGGGCGATTGGGTGCACGATCGGCTGGTGCCCTGCCTGAAGGCCGGCGGTGCCGAGGTTCTGATCGACGTCGAACGCTTCCGCGCCGGTGGCGGTGTGTATCGCCAGATGGATGCGACCCAGGACCAGGCCGATCGGCATGTGCTGGTGCTGTCGGCCGAGTATCTGGCAAGCAAGCCCTGCCAGCACGAAATGCAGCGTGCCATCGACCTGGACCCGGCGTTTGCGCATCATATCGTTCAACCGGTTCGGCGAGATGATGCCAAGTTGCCTAACGCCATAACGGCGCCTGATCCGATCTATGTCGATCTGCGAGACGATAGCGAACCTGCACCATGGGACCTGCTGCTGCGCGAATGCGGCTCGACGCTCGGAGCGACCGCGCCTGACTGGCTGGCGGCGCGGGACGAAGTCATCCGCTGTCTGGCGTCGAACCGATCAGTCAATCTCGTTATCGTCAACAATCCAAAATGGCGAGAGCTTGTCCAGGACGTGGTAAACCGGGCGGAGCTTGGTTTGGCAGTGGTAAACCTGCACGATCCGGCGACTGTGCCACGATCGGGTCTTGTTAAAGTTATCCTGCGCGCACTTGGATGCACTGCGCCCGTTCCAAGTGATCCCCAGGATTTGCCGGCGTTTGGGCAGGCTATCGACTCACTTGGTTTGGCCAGGGTGGCGCTGCTTGAATTTGATATGGTGCCGCACCGGCGCGGCTATAATGTGAACTTGTTCGCGACGCTTCGATACTGCATGATGGACAAGAAACAACTTGTATTGTTGATCCAGTCGCGCGCGCCTTTCTCGACTCTATTGCCAGCTAACAATCCGCTTTCAACAATCGACCTCTCGACGGTCGAGTTGCGGGGGCGAATTTGACTTTTCGGTTACTCGATCGCCTGGGCTTCGGCTGGAGCAGCCATATCTCGGCCCTATATTGGCTTGGGCTTTTGTATCGCCGCCCCGCCAACATCCGGGACATGCTGGGAGAGTTCCGTCCACTAGGTGCGGGCCTCGCGGGACTGACTTTGCTGCTGCATGCCTTGCCTTATGTTGTGGTCTTGAATCTTACCCTCGTCATTATGTTGGGTCCTGCAAACAGGGACGAAAATCAGGCTTTCTGGAATGAATCGCATTTCCAATGGTTTTCTTTTTTTGCGTTCGGGCTTCCTTTCACTGTTTTTTTCACGGTTGCTACCGGGATCGCCGTCGCGATTGTTGTCGCAATTGCATTGCGGACTGCGCGCGGAACTGCCGGCGCGATTGCAATCGGGATTGCCTTTGGTATTCTGATCGGAATTGCTAACTTTACCGACATTTGGACGGCGACCGCGGTTGACGGCGCGATTCTCAGCGCGATTGTCGTCGAGATTGTCGACGGAGTCGCCGACGGGGTGGCCTTCGGGACTGTTGTCGGGGTTGCGGTCGGGATTGTCGGCGGGATTGGAGGCGGGACTGCCGGCGGGATTGGCTTCGGCATCGCAGGCTGGATTGTCTATACACGCTCCTACTATCTGCCGGCGCACCTACTTTACGTCTGGCCGGTGGCGCACGGGCGATGGTACCAGAACCATCCTGTAGCATGGGACGATCTTTGCAGCCTGCCGTTCCCCTGGCTTGACCGTCTGCTGATTGCCTACGCTGATTTTGACTCGCAGCTAGGGCGACGTGAGATAGAGCGGCTGATCAACTCCTACCCCAGCCAACGTACAGCCGCTCTTCGTGCCCGCACCACCCTGCTCGCCCGTGATGCGGCAAAGCAGCCGCTCCTCTCGCGGCTGGACCTGGACACCGCTAGTCTGCCGAAGGGCACAAAGGGCTTCCTGGCCGATATCCCCCGTCTGCGCCAGATGATCGCAGAAATCGCCGCGCAGCAACGCCAAATCGACCTGATCGCCCGGCCAGTGTTCCGCGAACCCATGGCCCATTTGCTGAGCCTGCAAATCGAGACGTTTATCGCGAACGTTGCCGGCTTGCGCGAGCCCCTCGCGGCCGAGTTCCGCGCCGCCGCCCGGCATTGGCTGGTGATCGCCGATCGGCAGTGGCAGGAGGCACAAGCGGCGATGGCCCGGTCGCCGACTCAACAGGTCTTCCGCGCCGGCGACCCGGTGGACCGGGCGCAGGAAGCCTTCGTGCCGCGCATGGAGGTGACCGGCGACGTCGAACGCCAGCTCATGCTTGCCACCGGCTGCCCCGGTCTGGTGCTCTACGGACGGCGGCGCACCGGCAAGTCCACCATCCTGCGCAATCTCGACCAGTTCCTGCCGCGCCACGCCCACGTCGCGTCCCTGTCCATGCAGGACCCGGAGGCATTCACCTCGCTCGACTTCTTCGCCCGCCGCATCGCCACCGCCGTAGCCACAGCATGGCCGGACGAAGCGGCATCCCTGCCCGAACAACCGGGGCTTCCCGGCCTGTTCGCCCTGCTCGGCCGCGCCAACCAGCGCCTGCTGGCGGAGAACCGCCGTCTGCTGCTCGCCATCGACGAATACGAACTCATCGACCAGAAGATCGGCGAAGGCGTCTTCGCGGAGGACCTGCTCGCCACGCTGCGCGAATCCATCCAGACCCACCGCCGCATCGTCTGGATCTTCGCCGGCAGCCATGACATCACCGAACTGACTCACGCGCCCTGGACCTCCTACCTCGTCAGCGCCCGCACCATCGAGGTGCCGTTGTTCACACCGGCGGAAACCCGCGCCCTGCTGACCGAGCCGCTGCGCTACTCGCCGCTGTGGCAGAAGGACGACCCGAAGCGCCCCCGCTTCGCCCCCGCCCTGTGGGGCGAGAACGGCATCGAGCGCATCCACGCCGAAGCCGGCGGCTGGCCGCATCTGGTCCAACTCATCGCCGAGACCGTCGTCGATCTGCTCAATGAAGGCACCGCCCCGAACGCGGATGCCGCGCTGCTGGAGCGCGCCCTCGACAAGGCGATCATCTCCGGCGACACGGTGCTGCGCGAACTGGTGCAGCGCGAATCCCGCCTGCCCGGCGAATGGGACTACATCCGCGCGTTCCAGCGCGTGGACACCCAGCCGCCGCCGGAGGATGAGACTCTCCACCGCTCCCTCCGCCGCCGCCTGCTGGTGACCGAGGACAATGGCCTGTGGCGGATGCGCGTGCCGCTGATGCAGCGCTGGTTGCGGCAGCGGGGGTGATTGGCCGCTCGCGGCTTTCCGGCGCGACAACTCCCAACGCGAACTGCGCCCAGTCCTTGCAATTACCAGCCGGAAGTACGATTTTGCGGTGCGTGGAGACAAAACCCATGACCATCCTCGATCAACCGGCGATCCCGGACCCCAAGCTTGCCTCGCCGGACGAACGTGTCCACGTCGCGGTGGCACCGGGGCTGCTCGACCAGGAGCATGTCGTTGACCGGGAGGAAGACGACACCGACGCCGATTACGAAGCCCGGAGCCGCTTGGTGGCTGCCGTGTTGAAGATCGCCCGGCAGGTTGACTGACAGTCCCTACCGGTCGGGCGACTTCGTTTGGTGCGCCTTTCCGGAGCATGAGAACCCTGCTCGTCCCGGCCCGATGCACCTCGCCTATGTGCTGGCCACGACCGGCCGAATCTCAGTGATTGCAGCCTACACAACAAGCCAGCTATCTGCGGAAACAGCGGCGGCAGCGCGTGGGCGATTCCGGTTCAGCCGGGATCAGGCTCTGGAACTCGGCCAACAACGGGCCTTTGAACTAAATCTGCAACGGCTCGCGTTCGTCCCGATGACCGCCGTGTGGTTCCCCGGCCTGAACCAGCCGGACAGAGGTATCCAGGGTCACGCACCCAAGCGCCTGCAACAACAGATCTGGCAAGCAGCCGAAGACATCCTCACACGTCACGCCGAGTTGGTCGAACGGCTTGGACCGCTGTGGCCAAACACCCGGCGTTAGCACCCCGGGGCCCCCAAACCACCGCCCCATCCCTTGTCGCCCCATCCCTTTGACCTTCCCCACCGCAAGCGCGATGCTCCGCCGCGCCGCACCGCCTGAGGGAGACGTTCAATGATCGAAGTCTGGAGCTGGCCGACACCGAACGGCCACAAGGTCCATATCGCCCTGGAGGAACTCGGCCTCCCCTACAAGGTCATCCCGGTCAACATCGGCAAAGGCGACCAGTTCAAGCCCGAGTTCCTCGCCATCACCCCGAACCACCGCATCCCCGCCATCGTCGATCCCGACGGCCCCGGCGGCGTCCCGCTCAAGCTGTTCGAATCCGCCGCCATCCTCATCTACCTCTCCGAAAAATCCGGCGGTCGGCTGATCCCGGCCGATCCCGTCCAGCGCTACACCTGCCTGCAATGGATGATGTTCCAGATGGGCGGCACCGGACCGATGTTCGGCCAGTACAATCACTTCGCCAACTACGCTCCGGAGAAAATCCCCTACGCGATCGAGCGCTACACCAACGAGACAAAACGCCTGCACCGCGTGCTGGACAAACGGCTCGGCGAATCCGAATACCTGGCCGGTCCGGAGTATTCGATGGCCGACATCATCAACTTCCCCTGGATCCGCAACCCCGAGCGCCGCAACATCGACCTCGCCGACTACCCCAATGTGCATCGCTGGCACGACACCATCGCCGCCCGCCCCGCCGTGCAGCGCGGCGTGGAGGTGCTGGCCGACAAGAAACGACCCGGCCCGATGACCGACGAAGAGCGCGAGGTCATGTTCGGCAAGACCCAGTTCGCGGTGCGCTAGGCCACGCGTGACGGACGCCGTCTACGACCTCGCGATCATCGGCGGCGGCATCAACGGCTGCGGCATCGCCCGCGACGCCGCCGGCCGCGGCTGGAGCGTCTTCCTGTGCGACCGAGCCGATCTCGGATCGGGGACGTCGAGCGCATCCACGAAGCTGATCCACGGCGGCCTGCGCTATCTCGAACACTACGAATTCCGCCTGGTGCGCGAGGCGCTGATGGAACGCGAGGTGCTGTGGGGCATCGCGCCGCACATCATCTGGCCGCTGCGCTTCGTGCTGCCGCACCACAAAAGGCTGCGTCCGGCCTGGCTGCTGCGGCTCGGCCTGTTCCTGTACGACCACCTCGGCGGCCGCAAGCGCCTGCCGCCCACACGCACGCTGAACCTGCGCAGCGACCCGGTTGGCCGGGTGCTGAAACCGGCGTTCACCCGGGGTTTCAGCTATTCCGATTGCTGGGTCGAGGACTCCCGCCTGGTCGTGCTCAACGCCCGCGACGCGGCGGACCGGGGCGCGACGATCGCACCGCGCACCGCCTGCGTCTCCGCCGAACGGCGCGACGGGCTGTGGCACCTGGAGCTCAAAGCCGGCACCGGCACGACGCAGACCATCCGCGCCCGAGCGCTAATCAACGCCGCCGGCCCCCGGGTCGCCGAGGTCGCCGGATCGGTTGTCCGAACCAACGTTCCGGCGCGTATCCGGCTGGTCCAGGGCAGCCATATCGTGGTCCGCAAGCTGTACGACCACGACGCGGCCTATATCTTCCAGAACGCCGACAGCCGCATCTTCTTCCTGATCCCGTACGAGCGCGACTTCACCCTGATTGGCACAACCGACCTGGACTACACCGGCGACCCGTCGGCGGTTCATATCAGTACCGAGGAGATCGAGTATCTGTGCCGCTCGACCGCCGAATACCTGCGCCAGCCCGTCACCCCCGACCAGGTGGTCTGGTCATACTCCGGCGTGCGGCCACTGTTCGATGACGGATCATCCGCGCCGGAGCAGGCCACCCGCGACTATGTGCTGAAACTGGATGCACCAGTCGGCGCACCCGCGCTGCTGACGGTGTTCGGCGGCAAGATCACCACCTATCGGCGCCTCGCCGAGACCGCGCTGTCGATGCTGCAGCCGCACCTTCCTCCCGCCGCCCGCCAGCCGCCGGGCTGGACCGGGCGCACACCGCTGCCCGGCGGCGACTTCCCGATGCAGGGGTTCGGGGCGCTGGTCGCATCCGCCGCCGCCCGCTACCCGTCCGTGCCGCCCGCCACGCTGCGCCGCCTGTTCCGCGCCTACGGCACCCGGGCGCACACCATCATCAGCAACGACCCCGGCGCGGACCTGATGGAGGCTGAACTGCGCTACCTGATCGACTCCGAATGGGCGCGCACCGCCGAGGACGTCGTCTGGCGCCGCAGCAAGCTCGGCCTGCGCCTGACGCCCGAGGAGATCGCCGCCATCGACACAACGATGCGCCGCTTGATACAGGAGAGCCCGACGGCGGCATAAGCAGGGGGACGACAAACAATGGCGCGGCATATCCTCGTCATCGACCAGGGAACCACATCGACGCGCAGCATCGTCTTCGACGACGCGGTGTTCCCCCTCGCCACCGCCCAGCAGGAATTCACCCAGATCTACCCCCGCCCCGGCTGGGTCGAGCACGACCCGGAGGAAATCTGGACCTCCGTCGTGACAACCACCCGGCAGGCGCTGTCCACAGCCGATTTGGACGCGACCCGGCTGGCCGGACTCGGCATCACCAACCAGCGGGAAACCGTGGTGCTATGGGACCGCCGCACCGGCCGCCCCATCCACAACGCCATCGTCTGGCAGGACCGCCGCACCGCCGGGGTGTGCGAACAGATGGAACAGGCCGGCCACGGCAAGCTGGTCGCCGAGCGCACCGGGCTGCTGCTCGACCCGTATTTCTCCGCCACCAAGATCGCCTGGCTGCTGGACAACGTGGACGGCGCGCGGGACGCCGCCAAGGCGGGTCATCTGGCGTTCGGCACGATCGACTCGTTCCTGCTGTGGCGGCTGACCGGCGGGGCCGTGCACGCGACCGACGCGACCAATGCGTCGCGCACGCTGCTGTTCGACATCCATCGCGGCGACTGGGACGATGATCTGCTGAAGCTGTTCAACATCCCCTGGTCCGTGCTGCCGTATGTCCGCGACACCGCCGGATCGTTCGGGCAGACCACGCCCGACCTGTTCGACGGGCCGGTGGCGATCCGCGGCGTGGCGGGCGACCAGCAGGCGGCGCTCATCGGCCAGGCCTGCTTCCGCCCCGGCATGGTGAAATCCACATACGGCACCGGCTGCTTCGCGCTGATCAACACCGGGCGCACGGCCATCGCCAGCAAGCACCGGCTGATCACCACCATCGCCTACCAGTTGGGCGGCGTGCGGACCTACGCGCTGGAAGGCTCGATCTTCGTGGCCGGCGCGGCGGTGCAGTGGCTGCGCGACGGGCTGGGGCTGATCGCCTCGGCCTCCGAGACCAGCGCGCTGGCCGCGGCAGCGGACCCCGATCAGGCGGTCTACATGGTGCCCGCCTTCGTCGGACTCGGCGCCCCGCACTGGGACAGCGAGGCGCGCGCGCTGCTGACCGGCATGACCCGGGGGACGACCCGCAAGGAACTGGCGCGCGCCGTGCTGGAGTGCGCCGCCTACCAGACCCGCGACCTGCTGGACGCCATGCAGGCCGATATGGGTAGCGCCCGGGCGGACGGTGCGACGGTGGTGCGCGTCGATGGCGGCATGAGCGCGAGCGACTGGACGATGCAGTTCCTCGCCGACATCCTGGGCGCCCCGGTCGATCGTCCAGCCTGCCTGGAAACGACCGCCCTCGGCGCCGCCTACCTGGCCGGCATGGCGGCCGGCCTTTACCCCGACCCGGAGACCTTCGCCGCCGCGTGGCTGGGAGAACGGCGGTTCGAGCCGAAGATGCCGGAGGAGGAACGGGCCCGAAAGTATCGGGGATGGCAGGACGCGGTGGCCAGGACGCTGCTGCGGCCGTGAGAGTGCTGCTTCAGGAGCGCTGACTCGTCATGCCGACGAAGGTCGGCATCCACGCGTTTGCCTCAACCGGCACCGCACGGCGTGGATGGTGCGCCTTCGCGCACCATGACAACGCAGCCATCCGGGACGACGCAGCCATCCGGTGATCATCCCGGCTCAACGCCTGTTGCTCCCTCGCCCGCCATGACGGGGAATAAACCTAGTCCGCGTGCCCGCCGGTTACCCGCGGCCGGTACTCCGCAAACACAAGCTGCCACCCCCAGGCCGCCAGCCGATCGGCCGCCGGCCGCAGCACCAGATCGGCCAAGGTCACGGCGAGAGCCAGCCATAAGCTGCGAGCGAACAGCGCCACCACCAGGAACAGCACCACCGACTCGGTCGCCTTGCGCCCGACCGACGTCCAGAAATTCCACCGCTGCTGCGACCCCGGCTCACCCACCAGCCCCGTCAGAGCGTGCCCTCGCACATTATCGTTCGCCCGGGTCAGCCGATCGGCCTGGACCGTGCCGAGGGCGACGGTCTGGTTGGTCATGCGGTCGATCAGGATGAACGACCCCAGCTCACGGTCGCGCCCGTACACCGTGGCGGCGATCGCCTTGTCGAAATTCAGGTCGATCACGCCGATAGCGTTCATCGCCAGCACGTCGGCGGGACGGTCCTCGAAGCTGTGGATGTCCACGGCGTTGCGCAGCCGCACGACATCGGCGTTCACCTCGACCGTGCCGAGCTTGATGATGAAGCTTTGCCCAACCCGCAGCGGCTCATCCGCCATCCACAGCACCCGCGCGGTGATCCCCTTGCGCGCCTGCATGATGGACGCCTCGTGGACAATCACGTCGCCGCGCGAAACGTCGATCTCGTCCGCCAGGGTCAATGTCACGGCCTGGCCGGCGGAGGCGGTCTGCAGGTCCCCGTCGGCAGTCACGATGCGGGCGATCCGGCTGTGGCGCTTGTTGGGCAGCACCATAACGCCCTCACCCACGACAACCTTTCCGGTGGCGATGGTGCCGGCGTAGCCGCGGAAATCCAGGTTCGGCCGGTTGACCCACTGCACCGGGAAATGCAGCCGCTTCGCCTGGTCGGGCGCCTCGCCGATCGAGACGGTTTCGAGATACTCCAGCAGCGGCGTGCCGTGGAACCACGGCGTCCGCGTGGAACGTTCAGCGATGTTGTCGCCTTCCCGGGCACATAAAGGTATCGGCACGATCGTCTCGAAGCCAAGCGATGCGACCGTCTCGGCATAGGCAGCCACGATGTCGTCGTAGGTCTTCTGGTCGAAATCGACCAGGTCCATCTTGTTCACCGCCAGCACGACGTGGCGCACGCCGACCATCGAGACGATGAACGAATGGCGGCGAGTCTGCGGCAGGATGCCCTTGCGCGCATCCACCAGGATGATCGCCAGTTCCGCGGTGGACGCGCCGGTCGCCATGTTGCGGGTGTACTGCTCGTGGCCGGGCGTGTCGGCGACGATGAACGACCGCTTCGGCGTCGAGAAATAGCGATACGCGACGTCGATGGTGATGCCCTGCTCGCGCTCGGCCGACAGGCCATCGACCAGCAGGGCGAAATCCAGATGCTCGCCATGCGTGCCGAATTTCCGTGAATCGCGGTCGAGCGCCACAAGCTGGTCGTCCAGCACTGCATGCGAATCGTACAGCATGCGCCCGAGCAGCGTGGACTTGCCGTCGTCAACCGACCCGCAGGTCAGCAGGCGCAGCAGGGAGGCTTCACGGACGTCGACATCAGCGACGTGTGCCGCATTGGCCAAGGCGGCACTCATCAGAAATATCCTTCCTGCTTCTTCTGTTCCATGGAGGCGCTGCCATCGTAGTCGATGACCCGGCCCTCACGCTCGGAGGAGCGCGACCCGCGCATCTCGGCAATGATCTCGGCCAGCGTGCCGGCGGTACTTTCGACCGCGCCGGTCAGCGGGTAGCAGCCGAGCGTTCGGAAGCGGACGGATTTCATCTCCACCGTCTCGCCGGGACGCAAGGACATGCGTTCGTCATCGCGCATGATCAGCGTGCCGTCGCGTTCCACCACCGGGCGCGGCTTGGCGAAATACAGCGGCACGACGGGGATGTCTTCCTGGGCGATGTAGTCCCACACATCCGCCTCGGTCCAGTTGGACAGCGGGAAGACGCGGAAGGTCTCGCCCGGCCGCTTGCGGGTGTTGAACAGGTGCCAGGGTTCCGGGCGCTGGTTCTTCGGGTCCCAGCGATGTTCGGCCGAGCGTACGGAAAACACGCGTTCCTTGGCGCGCGACTTTTCCTCATCGCGGCGGGCGCCGCCGAAGGCCGCGTCGAATTTGTACTTGTCCAGCGCCTGCTTGAGACCCTGCGTCTTCATGACATCCGTATGCAACCGCGAGCCGGAGGTGAACGGGTTCACGCCCGCCTTCAGCCCGTCCTCATTGATATGGACAATCAGCTTGCAGCCGAGTTCGGCAACCCGGCGATCGCGAAACGTGATCATCTCGCGAAACTTCCATGTCGTATCGACATGCAGCAGCGGGAACGGCAACGGCGCCGGATAGAACGCCTTGATCGCGAGGTGCAGCAGCACCGCGCTGTCCTTGCCGATGGAATACATCAGCACCGGGTTGTCGCAGGTGGCGGCCACCTCGCGGAAGATATGGATGCTCTCGGCTTCCAGCCGCTGCAGGTGAGTAAGACCCCTCATGACGATTTCCCCGTTCGCACCAATCGTCCATCCGGACCGACATGCAGGCCGCATTCGCGCGCCTGGTCCTGTTCCCACCACCAGCGCCCGGCGCGCTCCGGTTCGCCCGCTTCGACCGCGCGGGTGCAGGGCGCGCAGCCGATGGACAGGAAGCCCCGGTCGTGCAGCGCATTATACGGAACGCCCGCATCGCGGACGAACGCCGCGACACGGTCGCGCGACCAATCCAGCAGCGGGTTCACCTTCAGCAGCCGGCGCGCCGCATCATACGCCACGAACTCCAGCTCCCCGCGTCCATCCGACTGATCCGCCCGCAGCCCGGTGAGCCATGCGGCGGCGCCATCCAGCGCGCGGCCAAGCGGCTCGACCTTGCGGACGCCGCAGCAGGCATGCCGCGCATCGACGGACTGGTAGAAGCCGTTGATGCCGTTCTCCCGCACCAGCCGCTGCAGCGCGCCGCCGTCCGGATGGAAGGCTTCGACGCGGATGCCGTAGCGCTGCTCGGTGTCCGCCCAGACGGCATGGGTTTCGGGGAACAGCCGCCCGGTGTCGAGCGTGGCGAAGCCGCAGGCAATGCCCGATTCGACGATCAGGTGAGTCAGCGCCTGGTCTTCCAGCCCGAAGCTGGTGGTGAAAACCACGCACCCGGGCACGTTGCGGGACACCAGTCGCAATCGCTCAACGACTGTCAGCCCGGCGAATGAACTATTCGACAAGCTTTTGGACGTTTCTGAATCAGTCGCCGCCGCCGGCATGACGAGGGCGTCGTCACGCGGGCGGTCATCCAGGAAGTCTGCCACGATGTAAGGCTCCGGTAGTCCAAACGCAGTCGATTGATAGCCGGCTGATTACGGCATATGCGGGGCAACTTGCGAGGTTCAAATCGCAACCCGCGGCCGGGAAAGGCCGGCCCGGCTTACGGTTGCGAAATGTTTGTTCCGTGCCGGGGTGCGCTGGCGCCAAACCATACTCCCGCGGTCAGGAATGCGGGCAGTTTGCACTCCCGTATGCGTGCATTGTGGAAGTATATTGCTCACATTTCGTATTTGACGTGATCGCGCCGGAGACCGGCGCCGGGCGGCCTGAGGTATTTTCATGGCGGGTATGACCGAATTGGCACACTTCGTGCTCACGCCCGTGTGCCCGTTGGCGCTGCCGCCTTGCCCTGCGCCGCGTAAACCCCTACTCAGCCGCCCGTATTCGAACCTTCAGGAGGCCGCCATGGCGACCGAGCGCACATTTTCCATCATCAAGCCGGATGCCACCCGGCGCAACCTGACCGGCAAGGTCAATGCCGTGCTGGAAGCGGCGGGGTTGCGCATCGTCGCGCAGAAGCGACTCCACATGACCCGGGCGCAGGCGGAGAGCTTCTACGGCGTGCATGCCGCACGGCCGTTCTTTCGCGACCTGGTGACCTTCATGACCTCCGGCCCGGTTGTCGTGCAGGTGCTGGAAGGCGAGAACGCCGTCGCCCGCAACCGCGAAGTGATGGGCGCAACCGATCCGAAGAAAGCCGAACCGGGGACGATCCGCGCGGAGTTCGCGGAGAGCATCGAGGCGAATTCGGTGCATGGCTCGGACAGCGCCGAGAACGCCGCCGTCGAGATCGCATACTTCTTCGCGGGGACCGAGATCGTCGGATGAGGACAGGCGCCATGGACTGGGTCTCACTGGCGGGTCGCGTTCTCATGAGCGCGATCTTCCTGTGGGGTGGCTATGGCAAGGCGATGGCACCAACGGCAACGATGGCGACATTCGCGCATCTGGGCCTGCCACTCCCCGGCGCAGCCTACGCCATCTCTCTCCTCATCGAGATCGGCGTTGGCGCCCTGTTCCTGTTGGGGTTCAAGGCGCGGCTGACCGGTTTGATCCTGGCGGCCTGGTGCATCGCGACGGCGTTCGCCGCGCACTACCACCCGGAAAACCGCGAGGCGATGATCCACTTCATGAAGAACGTCTGCATGGCCGGCGGCTTCCTGCAGATCGTGGCGTACGGGGCCGGCCGGCTGAGCATCGAT
The DNA here is from genome assembly GCF_903944925.1 of uncultured Rhodopila sp. Lineage (GTDB taxonomy): Bacteria > Pseudomonadota > Alphaproteobacteria > Acetobacterales > Acetobacteraceae > Rhodopila. Next base: position 133,868 of record NZ_CAJATU010000163.1, read on the forward strand.
CGGGCGTAGCGGGCCTTCCTGCGGGGCTGACCCGGGCGATCGTGCGGGCAGGCCGCTCAAAGCGCCCGGCCCTGGACGGCGAGCGATAGGGCGTTGAAGTTCATCAGCAGGCCGAGCCGGCATCGACTGATCCGGAGATAGGTCAGCAGTTGCGCTTCGTGCAACCGGCCGGGTTGCTCCACGGCCTTGCGTTCGAGGAGTACCTCATCCCGCACGATGATATCCGCCCGATATCCGGAATCGATGTCGATCCCGTTGTAGTGGATCGGCAGGTAAACCTCCTGTTGGAACGGGACGTTGGCCAACCGGGCTGATGACACAGACAGCGGCGATAGGCGAATTCGAGAAGCCCCGGCCCGAGATTGCGGTGAACCCGCATCGCCAGACCGATAATCCCCTAGGTTCGTTTTCCATTGTGGTTGGGTTCGAGGTTCATGCGGCGGATCCAGTCCTTCGAAGACAGGATGGGATCAACAGGTTGATAACTCGTTAATGTCTTGCCTGCATGAGCAAGAAAAGCTGTTACACGGATTTTCACCGATTAAGGGCACCGATTACACAAATCGAGATCTCGGCTTCCGTCGTGCCGCTGCTCCAGGCGCCAATCGGTGCCTACTAGATGACCGAAACACCGAAGCCGCCACAGACGGGCATGGTTCGGACCGATGCCGATCTCCGTGCAATCCGTGCGCTTAATCCGTGAAAATCCGTGTAGCATCTTATTTTCGTACGAAACCGCCCCGAAGACCGCTGCGGACCGATATGCCGAATGCGTTGCCACAGGCCGCTGCGGGACCTATTTCAATCGAATGAGGAGACAGGTTGCCTGCCGCAGCGAAGCCCCGGCGCGGCTGACGCCGATAGACCCGGCCTGCCCCGCGGTGTAGATCGCTCGGGCACGTCCGCAACCTGAGGCAATCCGCATGCCCGACAGCATCTCGCCGCACGGCGACACCCTGATCATCGACATGATCCGCCGCTTCTCGCAGGAACGCCTCGCGCCGCTGGCGGCGGAGCGTGAGAAGCAGCGGCGGATCGAGCCGGAGATCATCGCGGAACTGGGCGAACTCGGCGTGTTCGGCGCCACCACCCCGGCGGAATGGGACGGCAGCGAGATCGATCCGGTCACCTATGCCCTGCTGCTGGAGGAGATCGCCGCCGGCGACGGGGCCATTTCCACCATGGTGTCGGTGCACAACTCGCCGACATGCATCGTCGTCAACAACTACGGCACCGACGCCCAGAAAGACCGCTGGCTGCGCAAGCTGGCGACCGGCGAGCATGTCGGGTCGTTCGGCCTGACCGAGGCGCAGGCCGGATCGGACGCCGCCAACCAGAAGACCCGGGCGGTGAAAAAGGGCGACCGCTACCTCATCAACGGCTCCAAGCAGTTCATCAGCAACGCCAGCCACCCCGGCAGCCTGGTGTTCTTCGCGGCAACCGATCCCAGCGCCGGCAAGAAGGGCCTGTCGGCCTTCGTGATCGAGAAGAACCATCCGGGGTTCTCGGTCACCAGGATCGAGGAGAAGCTGGGCCAGAAAGCCTCCGACACCTGCGCCCTGAGCTTCGAAGACATGGAAGTGCCGGAAGACCAGCGCATCGGTGCGGAAGGGGAAGGCTACAAGATCGCCCTCTCCACCCTGGAAAGCGGCCGCATCGGCATTGCCGCGCAGAGCATCGGCATGGCGCGCGCGGCGTTGGAGTACGCCATCGGCTACGCCCGTGACCGCCGGGCGTTCGGCAGCGCGATCGTGGACTTCCAGGCCGTCGGCTTCCGCCTCGCCGAGGCGAAGACCCGGCTCGAGGCGGCCCGGCAGTTGACCCTGCACGCCGCCCGGCTGAAAGCGGAGGGCCGCCCGGCGCTGGAAGCCGCCTGCATGGCCAAGCTGTTCGCCTCGGAAACCGCCGAAGCGGTCTGCACCGCCGCGATCCAGACCCTCGGCGGCTACGGCTTCCTGGCCGACTACCCGGTGGAGCGCATCTACCGCGACGTCCGCGTCTGCCAGATCTACGAGGGCACCTCCGACGTGCAGAAGCTGATCCTGCAGCGGATGCTCTGATGCTGCATCACCTTCTCCAGGGCCTGAAGCGGCCGCTGACCGAGGATCCACCGGCGTTCGACCCCGACCTGGCGGCGATGGCGTCCACCCTGGACCAGACGGCGCGCGCGCGGCTCGGCCGCAGCCTGTCGATCCGTCAGGTGGATGCGGGTTCCTGCAACGCCTGCGAGCTGGAAATCCACGCGCTGAACAACGCCTTCAACGACCTGGAGCGCTACGGGCTGCGCTTCGTTGCCTCGCCGCGGCATGCCGACGTGCTGCTGGTGACCGGACCTGTCACGAAAAACATGCGGGAGGCGCTGGAACGCACCTGGCGCGCCACCCCTGATCCGAAATGGGTGGTGGCGGTGGGGGAATGCGGCGCCGACGGCGGCATGTTCGCCGGCAGCTATGCGGTTGTCGGCGGCGTATCCGCCGTCGTGCCGGTCGATATGGTGATTCGCGGCTGCCCGCCGACACCGAAACAGTTGCTCAAGGGACTGCTGGCGCTGTTCGCAACCTAGCGCTGCCGGGCGTTGCTTTTTCTGGTTTTGCGCGCCGTGACCGGGCATAGCATGCGCCGTGCAACTCCGGACGCGCCACCGGCCCGCCGGTTCGTCTCGCAGGAGCCTGGATTGCGTCCTCACATAATGCCGAAGCCGATAAGGATTGTCGCGTCGCCAGCTTTGTCCGGTCCGCCACGGGTTTGCACCTCTGTGTTTGGCATCGTCGGGCTGTGCGCCTGCGCAGTCGCGCTGCTCGGCTCCGGCGCTCCGGCATCGGCGCAACAGACTGCCGCCCCGGGGCTGCCGGCCGCCGGCCTCGGCACTGCACCGCGCAGCGGCGATCCAAAAGTCGATGCCGGGCGCCCGGTGCAACGTCCGGCGGATCCCCTGATCGCCATCATCGAAGGACGCCTGATCTATCTCAGCCAACTCGGCCGGGCGGCGCAGGCGCTGCCGGAGAACCTGCGCGGCCTGCCGTTCGACACGCTGTACCCGGTTCTGCTCGACCGGATCGTCGATCACGAGGCCCTGGTAACCATGGCAAGGCGCCAAGGGCTGGAAAACCGGCCCGATGTGCAGCAGGAAATCCAGGCGGCAACCGACCGGATTCTGGAAGGCGCCTATCTCAGCCAGGAAGCTAATCCCAAGGTCACCGAGGCAGCCATCCTGGCCCGCTACAACCGGCAGTTTGCCAACCGCCCGGCCGCCGAGGAAGTGCGGGCGCGCCATATTCTTGTCACCTCCGAGGGCGAAGCCCGCAAGGTCCTGGAGGATCTGCGCAACGGGGCGGATTTCGCCACCGTGGCGCGGGTGATCAGCAAGGACCCCGATGGCTCCAAAGGCGGCGACCTGGGCTTCTTCCGCCGTGAGCAGGTCTGGCCCAGCTTTGCCGACGTGGCGTTTTCGCTGCCCCCGGGCCAGGTCGCCCCGAACCCCGTCAAGAACGAATTCGGCTGGCATATCATCAAGGTAGAAGAAAAGCGGCTGGTCGCCCCGCCGAGCTATGCGGAGGTGCATGACCAGTTGCAGCAGGAGTTGTTGGCCGCCGCGGTGGTGCAATCGGTGGACAAGGCCCGGTCCCAATTGACGATCCGCCGGTTCAATCTCGACGGTTCGACCCTGGACACCGGCCCGAAGCTGAAAATCGGTGGTTCGGACGCTCCGCCGTCCGAATGACCGCCGCGCCTTGTGAGCCGCCAAGGCTTCGGTCATAAGCACGCCCGTATTCCATCAGGGGTTAGCATGACGTTTTTTCCGGACTGCTCATTCGGCCTTCCGGTCCGTTTGCTTGCCGCCGCCGTGCTGGGCTGCGCGGTGTCGGCCGGACCGGTTCTGGCACAGACGGATCCCGATCCGGTGCTGGCGACGGTGAACGGCCAGCCGATTCACCTCAGCGACGTCAAGGAGGCGACTGCCAGCCTGCCGCCGCAAGCCCGCGGGATGCCGCCGCAGCAGCTCTACCCGATGCTGCTGGAGCAGCTCATCGACGCCCGCGCCCTGCTGATCCAGGCGCAACGGACCGGTCTGGACAAGGACCCCGAGGTTCAACGCGCGATGCAGGCCGCGCAGGAGCGGGCGCTGGCATCGGCGCTGCTCAACAAGGTCGTCCGCCCCCAGGTCACCGACGAGGCGGTGAAGGCCCGTTATGACCAGGAGTTTGCCGGCAAGACCGGCGAAATCGAGGTGCACGCCCGCCACATCCTCGTCGCCGACGAAGCCACCGCCAAGAAGATCATCGCCGAACTGAAGAAAGGCGCCGACTTCGCCGCCTTGTCCAAGCAATACAGCAAGGACCCCGGCGCGGCGCAGCAGGGCGGCGACCTCGGCTTCTTCAAGAAGACCGACATGGTGCCGGAATTCTCCGCGGTAGCCTTTGCGTTGAAGGACGGCGAGATTTCGCCGCAACCGGTGAAGACCCAGTTCGGCTGGCATGTGATCCAGGTGACCGAGCATCGCACCTCCCAGCCGCCGAGCTTTGACCAGGAGAAAGACGAGCTGCGGCAGCAGATGGTGCAGGCGGCGGTGCAGACCGAAATCAAGCAGGTCCGCGGGGCGGTGAAGGTCGAGAAGTTCAACCCGGACGGCTCGCCGGTGAAGGCCACCGACACGGCGGAACCGCCGCCGGCTGCGAAGTAGGCCATGGCCGCCGCCGTCTCCCCGCTGATCGTCGCGCTGCCGGAATTGCCGCCGCTGGCCGGGGTGCGCCTGTCATCCGCCGCGGCGGGCATCCGCTACCAGGGGCGGACCGACGTCGTGATGATCGAGGTCGCGTCCGGCAGCACCGTGGCCGGGGTGTTCACCTCCAACAAGTGCCCGGGTGCCCCGGTGGATTGGTGCCGCGCGTCGCTGAAGGGCGGCAAGGCGCGCATGCTGGTGGTGAATGCCGGCAACGCCAACGTGTTCACCGGCAAGGCCGGACGCGAGGCCTGCGCGGCCACCGCGGCGGCGGCGGCGAAGCTGGCGGATTGCCCGGCGAAGCAGGTCTTCGTCGCCTCGACCGGCGTGATCGGGGAGGTGCTGCCGCATGAAAAGCTGGTCGCCGCCCTGCCCGGGCTGCACGAGTCGCTGACCGGGGACGGCTGGGAGAAAGCCGCCCGCGGCATCATGACCACCGACACCTTCCCCAAGGCAGTCACCAAGGTGGCGCAGATCGGCGACGCCCGGGTGCGCATCACCGGCATTGCCAAGGGCAGCGGCATGATCGCCCCGGATATGGCCACGATGCTGTGCTTCGTGTTCACCGACGCCAAGATCCCGGCGGACGCCTTGCAGACGATGCTGAAGAAGGGAGTCGACGCCAGCTTCAACTGCACCACCGTCGATTCGGATACCTCCACCTCGGACACGGTACTGCTGATCGCCACGGGGCAGGCGCAGCATCCGCGCATCCCGCCGGCTGATGGCAACGCCGCGCGCAACCGCATGCTGGCCGACTTCGCCCGCGCCCTGAACGAACTGCTGATGGAAATGGCGCTGCTGGTGATCCGCGATGGCGAGGGCGCACAAAAGCTGGTGCGCATCGACGTCACCGGCGCCACCAACGGCCGATCGGCGAAGAAGATCGCGATGGCGGTGGCGAACTCACCGCTGGTGAAGACCGCGATCGCCGGGGAAGACGCCAACTGGGGCCGGGTTGTCATGGCCGTCGGCAAGTCCGGCGAGCCCGCGGATCGCGACAAGCTGTCCATCGGCGTCGGCGGCGTATGGATGGCCCGGGACGGCGCGGTTGTACCCGGCTACGACGAAGCTCCGGTCGTTGCGCATATGAAGGGGCTGGAAGTCAAGATCGCCATCGATATCGGCCTGGGCAATGGCAAGGCGACCGCCTGGACCTGCGACCTGACGCACGGCTATATCGACATCAACGGTTCCTACCGAAGCTGAATACAGTCAGTCTGTGTCGAACTGCGGGTGTTGCGATATAAAATCGAAACTGCCGGCGACGCGCAGCGACATTGTGGTGCCCTCGTGCGGGCTCACGTCGAGCACCAACGAATCGCCGCGCATCGCAACCCGCGCGGTCAGGTTTCGGATGCGGCCGAGCCGGGCAGTTGCGTCGCCGCATGGCATGTCGTCTGTCAGGTTGATCCGGACCCGATCGCCGTCGGCCACCGCGGTGAGCAGCATGCGGCTGGCCGGTGCGAACTGCAGGGCGACGGTCAAAAGTTCTTCTAACGTATCAACCAGCGTGGCGGGTCGCATCAGCACCCTCAGTCCGGGCCGCACCGCGACGTCGATCTTGACGGACTGGCTGGCGATCACGGAGGAAAGCCGCGCCAACGCGATGTAGACCGAGGCCGAAACGTCGTCCCGCTGGCCATTGCCGCGTTCCGCCGGGTAGCCTACATCGTCCGGTAACGCAACATGCATGCCAAGCCCAAGCCTGCCATGAAACGCCGATCGGCCGACCGCCTGGCGGCTGCGCCAGCCGGCGGCGACGAAAAGAGCCGAGGCGGCACCACCCGCTATGAGATAGGACATCCAAATCGCTTGCACGATGCGCGTTCCGATATTCGATTTCGGAATCTACCTCCCAAGTCCTAACAAAAGGTAAACAAGAGCGCGTGTCAGACGGTATCTATTGTTTTACTATGGTTGGGAATGCGTCCCCGGATAGTCCGGTTCGGTGAGAAACGGGAACGGCCCCTGGTAGTCGCCCGTGTAGACCGTGTGCGACACGAAACCGCTGGCCGCGTCCCACGCGTGCATTTGTACGGCCGGCGGCTCGAAATTGAAGGCGCCGCTGTCGGCCGGATCGAACGACAATTCCACTTGATGCGCCACCGAAGGCGAAATTGATACGATTGCATGCGCACACCGCCCGACAATCGGCCGGTGATGGTGCCCGCAGATGATCCTCTCGACCTGCAGGTGCCGTGCGATGACCGCACGGAAACGTTCCGGCTGCAGCAGCGCGATGCCGTCCATATGCGGAATGCCGGTCGCAAACGGCGGATGATGCATCGCCACCAAGGTCGGCTTCGACGGCTGCGCCCCGAGTGTCCGGTCCAGCCATTCCAGTTGTGCATCGGACAAGGCGCCATGCGCTTCGCCGGGCACGACCGTATCGAGCATCACCAGGCGCACCGGATACTCCTCAATCACATACTGCACATAATCCGGATCGGCAGCCACCAGCGGCAGGTGCGCGAGGCGGCCACGCAGATTGTCCCGGCGATCGTGATTGCCGGGAATGACATAGATCGGGATCGGAATGGTCCGCTTCAGGATATCCGCGAGATTGTCGTATTCGGCCGGCATGCCGCATTCGGTGAGATCGCCGGTGATCAGCAGGACATCCGGCCGCGGCTTGAAGGTCGCGACGACGCGGCAGGCACGTTCCGTCAGCATGTTGGTTTCCGACACGCGATTGCAGGCGACGCCGCGCGGGCGAACATGCAGGTCGGTCATCTGGCAGATCAGCATCAGGTCTCTCCGAATATCCGGCGGCGCGCGCCGCCACCCGGGACGGTTTACACGAGGAACCATTTTTCCGCATAGATCGCCGGCTACGTCTTCCTGCGCGTTTATCCGATGCTCGGCTCTTGCCCCGCGCGACGCAACCGGGCCAAACAGGGTTCGGCAAAAGGAGTGTGCAGGGTGCTTGATCGGGTCATGCTGACGAACGACGACGGGATCGACGCGCCCGGCATGCAGGTGCTGGAAGAGATCGCCACGCAGATCGCCCGCGAAGTCTGGATCGTCGCGCCCGAGCACGACCAGAGCGGCCAGTCACACGCCATCAGCCTGCATCACGCGCTGCGCATCAGCGTGCGCGGAGAGCGCCGCTTCGGTATCACCGGCACGCCCGGCGACTGCGCCGCGATGGGGCTGTGCCACATCATGAAGGACGCACCGCCGCAACTGGTGCTGTCGGGCGTCAACCGCGGCCTGAACCTGGGGCTGGAAACGGTGTTCTCCGGCACTGTCGGCGGCGCGATGACGGCGATGATGCTGGGCGTGCCGGCGCTGGCACTGAGCCAGGCGTTCTCCAAACGGGATGCGGTGCCGTGGGACACGGCGCGCAGCCTGGGGGTCGAGACGGTGCGCCGGCTGCTCGCCATCGGATGGGGCAAGGGCGCGGTGCTGAACATCAACTTCCCGCCGATACCGGCGTCCGAGGCCGGGCCGATCACGCTGGCGCGACAGGGCGAGGGTCTGGTCGCGGGCATGGACGTGGAAACCCGTATCGATCCGCGCGGCATGGAGTATCACTGGTTGAACTTCCGCCGCGGCAACATCCCTCAGGGGCCGGAGAGCGACTACAGCGCGCTGAAGGCCGGGAAGATCGTGGTCACCCCGTTGCGTTACGATCGAACGGATGATGAGGCCTATGCCGGGCTGGCGGAGCATCTGCCGCGGTTCGGCGAATAGGCCGCGGCGCTGCCCGGCAACCGCCTCAATCCTCCAGGGTAAATCCAACCTTCATCGCTACCTGATAGTGCTGGATTTCACCATTTTCGATCTCTCCCCGCAGTTGCGTCACCTCGAACCACCGCAGGTTACGGGTGGTTTTCGCGGCGCGGGCGATGGCGTTTTCGATCGCGTCGGCGTGACTGATCTGCGACGATCCCGCCAGTTCGATCACGCGGTAAATGTGGTCTGCCATGAGGAGATCCCTGTGAGGTCAAGCATCGGCCGATAACTCACAGGGCGCCCCGGGGTTCTTGACGACCCAAACGCCGGTGGTGGCTGCGGCCACCACCGGCGGTGCCCGGACGCTAGATCCGCACCGCGCCGCTGCCCGCAACCCCGGGCCGCTGGGCGCGCAGCCGCCACGCCAGGGCCAGCAGCGAGGCGCCGAAGAAGATCGCGTAGATGCCCAGCCACCAGGCCACCACCACCGCGCCCACAATCGGCGCCGCGGCGAGCAGGAGACCCCAGATCACGGACACGATGCCGCCCAAGGCCAACCACCACCGCCCGTGGCTGGAATGCAGCCGGAACGCCGCAGCCAATTCCAGGACGCCGGTGATCAACGCCCAAACCGACAATACGATCACGAACACGTTGACCGCGATGAGCGGGCTGACCAAAGCGATCAGTCCCATGATGATGCTCAGGACCGCCTCGCCCAAAAGGGCGCCCCACGGCGCCTGAGCCCGGGCGGCGCGCCAGGTCACATACAACTCGGCGACACCGTCAACCAGCAGATACGCGCCGAGCAGCACGGCAAGGGTCAGCAGGGCCGCGAGCGGCGCCGCCAGCGCGATCAGCCCGAACAGCACGGCGACGACCCCGCGCAGCGCGATCACCCACCAATGCCGCGCCATTGCCGCATTCATCGTATTCGCAAGTCCGGTGTCCAACGGCGAGCCGATGGCCATGCTGTCCTCCTGTTGCTACGCCTTACTCAGGCCGGCTCCCGCCATTGCCCGCTGAGGGCTGCCCTTCGCTCGGCCGTGATGACGCGCCGCGCACTTCAATCTTGCGCTTCAGATCGCGCCCCTTGGGTTTCGGGAGTGTAATCGTAAGCACGCCATTGTCAAAAGCGGCATTCACTTCATCCGGATCGACCTGGAACGGCAACTGCAAGCTGCGCTGGAAGACGCCATAGGACCGCTCGGTAAAGTGGGTGTTTTCCCGCTCGTCCTTGCGCTCCAGCTTCTTCTCGGCGCGCAGGGTCAGCCTGCCGTCATCCAGGGAGACCTCGATTTCCTGCTCCTTCACGCCGGGAAGTTCGGCGATGACGCGCAGTTCGCCTTCGGTTTCGGTCAGTTCGATCCGCGGCGACAGGATGCCCCGCATCGGCTCCGGCGCCTGGGACAAGCCACCGGTTTCGGGACCGAACACATCCTCCAGCACGCGGTTCATCTGCCGCTGCAGCACCGAGAACGGCGACGCGGCCAACCCGCGATCGGCTAGCGCGGCGGGCCAGAATTGTGAGATGGGATTTTGGGCCATTATCTGAACTCCTCCGTTAGGACCGGATGCTCAGCGACCATGGGACGCGGGTTCGCCTGCATCCGTCGCACAATATAGGTGGCCGAACCAGGGCTTGCCAGACCGGGACGTTGCCCGGACAGCCAAAAGGACAAGGCCGCCGCCGGGTTGTCCGCCCAACCGCCCGATGTCGATCCGTAAACAGATTGACTCCCAAAGGCTTATCTGTTTGAACCGATGGATCATGGCGCGCGTCACCGATGCGCCCGAGGAAGGGAACACCAACGATGGCGACGCCGACCGGACCGGAGCCGCGATGGCACTGGACGCGCTTCCTGTTCATTCTGCCGTTCATCGCGATGTTCTGGGTGTCGTCGTACAACCGCGTCGATCCCGTCCTGTTCGGGTTCCCGTTCTTCTACTGGTACCAGTTGCTGTGGATCGTCCTCGCCGCGGCCATCGCCGGCATCGTCTACAAAGCAGAACACTGAGGAACCGCCGTGAACTGGCCCGCCCTTATCGTCTTCATCGCGCTGTTCGTGTTCGTTACAGGATTGGGATTCGCCGCCGCGCGCTGGCGGGCCGGCGACCTGTCGCTGCTGTCCGAGTGGGGCCTGGGCGGCCGCCGCTTCGGCACCTTCGTCACCTGGTTCCTGCTCGGCGGCGATCTGTACACCGCCTACACCTTCATCGCCGTCCCGGCGCTGATCTACGGCGCCGGAGCCGTCGGCTTCTTCGCCATCCCGTATACGGTGATCATCTACCCGATCCTGTACCTGGTGTTCCCCAGGCTGTGGAAGCTGTCGCACCGAAACGGCTACGTCACCTCCTCCGACGTTGTGCTGGGACAATACGGCAATCGCTGGCTGGCGCTCGCCGTTGCCATCACCGGGCTGGTGGCGACGATGCCGTATATCGCGCTGCAGCTCGTCGGCATGCAGGTGGTCATCGGCGCCATGGGCGTGCCGGGTGACGGCCTGCTGGGCGACCTGCCGCTGATCATCGCCTTCGTGATCCTCGCCGCCTTCACCTACACCTCCGGCCTGCGCGCGCCGGCCATGATCGCGGTGGTGAAGGACGTGCTGATCTATGTCGTGGTGATCGCGGTCGCCATATGGATCCCCTATAGACTCGGCGGGTTCGAACCGGTGTTCGCCGCCGTTCCGCCCGCGAAGCTGCTGCTCACTCCGCCCGCCGCCGACAGCTTCGGCAGCTACAGCGCCTACGCCACCCTGGCGATGGGGTCCGCTTTGGCGCTGTTCCTCTATCCGCACTCCATGACGGCGATCCTCAGCAGTTCCAGCCCGAACGCCATCCGCCGCAACGCCGCGCTGCTGCCGGCCTACTCGCTGGTGCTCGGGCTGCTGGCGCTGCTCGGGTTCATGGCGCTGGCGCTGCATGTCGGCGGCAATCCCGCCTACGCCGACGGGTTCAAGCGCTACGGCAACAACTTCGCGGTGCCGGCACTGATCCTGGAGACGTTCCCCGGCTGGTTCGCCGGCATCGCCTTCGCCGCCATCGCTATCGGCGCGCTGGTGCCCTCCGCCATCATGTCGATCGCCTGCGCCAACATCGTCAGCCGCAACCTGTACAAGGGCTTCCTGCGGCCGAACGCCACCGGCCCGGAGCAAACCGCCGTCGCCAAGATCGCCTCCCTGATCATCAAGGCCGGCGCGCTGGTGTTCATCATCTTCGTGCCGGTGCCGTTCGCCATCCAGTTCCAGTTGCTCGGCGGCCTGTGGATGAGCCAGGTGCTGCCATCGGTGGTCCTGGGCCTGTATCTGCGCATCCTGAACGGCTGGGCGCTGCTGGCCGGCTGGGCGGTGGGCGCCGGCCTCGGCACCTGGATGGCGTCCACGACATCGTTCAAGGCGGCGGTGTTCACCGTGACCTTCATGGGCACCAGCTTCCCGAGCTATATCGCGCTCTGGGCGCTGGGTGCCAACATCATCGTGTCGGTGCTGCTGTCGCTGCTGCTGAAGCCGTTCGTGGCGCCCGCCGCCGGCCACGCCATCGCCGCCGATTAAAACGGCCCCGCCTTCCGGCAATCCCCGGCACCGGGTAGCATACAGCCGTCACGCGCGGAGGGGGATCGCCATGGGCATGGTCGCGGCTGCCATAAGGGCTGTGCTCCTGTTTCTGGCATTGGGACTGCCCGCCCGCGCGCAGGACCACGTCGTCAATATCTACAACTGGACCGACTATATCGATCCCGCGGTGCTGACCGCCTTCACCCGCGAAACCGGCATCTCGGTCCGTTATGACGTGTTCGACAGCCTGGAGACGCTGGAGGCGAAACTGCTCGCCGGCCACTCCGGCTACGATGTCGTGCTGCCGAGCAACGAGCCGACGATGTCCCGCCTGATCCGCGCCGGCGCGCTGGCCACGATCGACCGGTCGAAGGTGCCGAACTGGAAGAATCTCGATACGGCGCTGATGAAACGAGTCGAGTCGTCCGACCCCGGCAACAAGCACGGCGCCATCTATCTCTGGGGCTCCATCGGCCTCGGACTGAACGCCGATCGGCTGCGGGCGTTGCTGCCGGATGCACCGTTGGATTCATGGGCACTGCTGCTCGATCCCGTCCTGGCCAGGCAGGTCGCGCCGTGCGGCATCGTCATGATGGACTCGGCGATCGATGTGATCCCGTCGGTGCTGCACTATCTCGGCCGCAGCCCGGACAGCGCGGCGCCAGCCGATCTGGACGCGGTATCGAAGACGCTGATGGCGATCCGGCCGTATATACGGGAATTCGCCAGCGGCGGCGCGCTGGAGGCGATGGCGACGGGCCAGGTCTGCCTCGCGTTCGACTACTCGGGTGACGTGATCCAGGCGTCCAACCGCGCGCGCGAAGCCGCCAACGGCATCACCATCCGCTACACCGCCCCGAAAGAGGGTGCGGAGATCGGCTTTGACATGCTGGCGATCCCGTCCGATGCGCAGCACAAGGACGAAGCCCTGGCGTTCATCAACTATGTGCTGCGGCCGGAGGTGATGGCCCGCATCACCGACGCGACCCACTACGCCAACGCCGTCCCCGCCACCCGCGCGCTGGTCCGGCCGGAGCTGCTGAACGACCCGAATGTGTTCCCCACCGACACCGAGATGGAACGCTTCTTCACCATCGGCCCCTCCGCGCAACCCGCCGATCGGCTGCGGACCCGGCTGTGGGCACGGTTCAAGGCCGGCGGGTGAAGCGGCGCGCCGTCCTCGCGTCATGGCGGGCGCAGGCCCGCCATCCACGCCGTGCGGTGCCGGCCGACGCAAAGGTGTGGATGCCGACCTCCGTCGGCATGACGGTCGAAGCGGTATTCGAACGCCTTCGGGGCCTCCGCCCCGCATGACAGATCCCGCGTTCCTCACCGTCAGCAACCTGTTCGTTCGCTACGGGTCCGCCACCGCCCTCGACCACCTCGACCTCGAGGTCCGGCATAACGAGCTGTTCGTGCTGCTTGGCGCCTCCGGCTCCGGCAAGACCACCCTGCTGCGCTGCCTCGGCGGCTTCGTGCGCCCCGACGCCGGCCGCATCGTCCTGAACGGCACCGACATGACGGCACTGCCGCCGCACCGCCGCCCGGTCAACACCATGTTCCAGTCCTACGCGCTGTTTCCCCATATGAGCGTCGCCGCCAATATCGGCTTCGGCCTGCGCCAGCGTGGCGCCTCCCGCGCGGAAACGCAGCAGCGCGTCGCGGCCATGCTGACGCTGATACGGCTGGAGGGTTTCGGCGCGCGGCGCCCGGGGGAACTGTCCGGCGGCCAGCAGCAGCGCGTCGCCCTCGCCCGCAGCCTCGCCCCCAACCCGGCGCTGCTGCTGCTGGATGAGCCGCTGTCGGCGCTCGACCAGGCGCTGCGGATGGATACGCGGGCGGAGCTTGTTCGGCTGCGGCGCGAACTCGGGATCAGTTTCGTGCTGGTAACACACGACCAGGACGAGGCGCTGGAGATGGCCGATCGCATCGGCGTCATGCAAAACGGGCGCATGGTGCAGATTGGCACGCCCGCGCAACTGTATGAAACGCCGGTTAACCGGTTCGTGGCATCGTTTCTTGGGGCGGCCAATATCCTGTCCTGTATCGTCGGGGCGGACGGGGTGTCCGTCGGATTGCCGGCGTTGGGCGTGTCAGTCAGGGCGGAGCGGCCGGGCGTTCCAGGCCCGGGATTGCTGGCGCTGCGGTCGGAACGGCTGCGCATCGGGGGCACCGTCCAGACCAATCAGGTCGAGGGCGTCGTAACCGGCTGCGTCTATGCCGGAGACGCGCTGGCGGTCATGGTCCGGCTGGCGGACGGCTCGATGTTGCGCGTGAAACGGTCGCTGGCGGACGGCCTGGACTCCGCGCGGCTGGAGCCGGGATCGCCCGTGCGCGTCGGCTGGCAGCCAGACGCCTGCATCCTGTTGCCGGAATGAGATGGGTCATCGGCCTGCCGGCTTTGTGGTTGCTGGTGCTGCTGGCGGCGCCCCTGGCGATCATCGCGGTCATTGCCCTGGCGGTTCCGGCGGACGGCATCCCGCCTTACGATTTGGGCTTCAGCCTGGACAATCTTTGGCTGGTGGCAACCGACCCGCTGTACCGCGACGCGCTGTTGCGCAGCCTGCGCGTGGCGGGGATCTCCACGCTGATCTGCCTGCTGATGGGCTTCCCGATGGCGCTGGCGATCTCCCGCGCCGCGCCGCGCTGGCAGAACGCGTTGCTGCTGGCGGTGATGCTGCCGTTCTGGACCGGCTTCCTGATGCGGATCAACGCCTGGATCGGCATCCTGGCCGATGACGGGCTGATCGCGAGGCTGCTCGGGACCCGGCTGCTCTATACCGACGCGGCGATGTATATCGGTATTGTCTATACATACCTGCCGTTCATGGTGCTGCCGATATATGCGCGGCTGTCGCGGCTGGATCCGGCACTGATGGAGGCGGCCGCAGATCTGGGGGCACCGCCGTGGCGGGTGTTTGTGCGGATCATCCTGCCGCTGTCGCTGCCCGGCGTCGCGGCGGGCGTGGCGCTGGTGTTCGTTCCCGCCATCGGCGAATACGTCATACCCGCACTGCTCGGCGGCCCGCAGGCGCAACTTATCGGCAAGGTGCTGTGGGACGAGTTCTTCGCCAACCGCGATTGGCCGACGGCATCCGCGGTCGCGGTGTGGCTGCTGCTGGTGCTGGTCGTGGTGCCGGGTTCGATCGTGCGCGTCATTCGATGGCTTCGCCGCGCGCACGCCGTTTCGGGGGCCAATCGGCGCGCTGTACTTGGTTCGACTGCCAGTTTATGCGGCTTCTCCGCGATCTCAATCTTTCTCAGCGTTCTCCGCGCATAGAGCGGTGGCGCCACCAGCACTGGCAGCGCCGGTTGGCCCCATACCCCCAGCTTGCCTTCACTCCTCCTCGTCGAACGTGAACTCCTCGCCGGGAAGCGCCGGCGGCATCTTGAGACGCCCGCGCAGCGCCTGAAACTCCGTTTGCAGCAGCAACGGCCTGGCCATCGTCGCGGCCAGTTCGTTGGCGCGCTTCTGCAACACCGCGACCTTGTCGGGATTTGCGGCGGCAAGATCGTTCTTCTCAGACGGGTCCTGCGCGATATTGTAAAGCTCCGCCGCCGACGGCAGCGGCGTGCGCCAGATCAGCTTCCAGTCGCCCTGCCGCACCCCGGCGCGGAACGGCTCGATGTTGTAGATCACCTCGGTGCGAGGCGAAGGCTGGCCCTCGGCGATCGCCGGCCAGACATTCAGTCCATCGAGCGGCTTGTTCTTGTCGAACTTGCCACCGGCCAGGCCGACAAGTGTCGGATACATGTCGACGCCATGGATCATGCCCTCGACAGTGCCCCCGGCCTTGATCTTTCCGGGCCAGTTCATGATCGCGACCACCCTTGTGCCACCCTCGTACAACGACCCCTTGCCGTCTCGATACGGGCCATTGTCGTTCGGGATCCTGATCTTCGACATGTCGCCTTCGCCGGCGAACATCGGATTCCTTGTGCCGCCGTTGTCGCTCTGGAAGACAATCAGCGTATTGTCGCGCATCTTCCTGCTGTCGAGCGCCGCTACCACGCGGCCGATCTGATCATCCATCGCCGTGATCTGCGCCGCATAGGCGCGGCGGCTGGGATCATCTATATCCTTGTAACGATCGAGATACTCCTGCGGCGCCTGGTACGGCGTGTGCGGCGCATTGAAAGTCAGATACAGGAACAGCGGAATTTTCGTATCGTGGCCGTCGATCAGGCTGACCGCGTCATCGCCGAGCAAGGTCGTCGAGTAGCCCGGCTCCCGCACAACCTTGTTGTCTCGATACCAGTCGACAACGCCATGCTGCTCATGCGTGAAATAATCGATCTCGCCAATCAGCGGCCCGTACTGGTGGTCGAAGCCGCGCTGCCGCGGCCAGTATTTCGCATTGGCGTGGCCCAGGTGCCATTTGCCGACGATCGCGGTCTCATACCCCGCTTCCTGCAACGCCTGCGGCAACAGCCACTCATCGAGCGCCAGCCCGTACGTGTGGGTGGAGAGGATCACGGCCGTCTGCAAACCGTAGCGGAACGGATAACGGCCTGTCAGCAGCGCGGCGCGTGTCGGCGTGCACATCGGCTGGGCGTAAAACTGCTCCAACCGGACGCCTCCCGCGGCCAGCGCGTCGATGTTGGGAGTCTGAATATCGGAGCCGTGAAATCCAACGTCTTTCCAGCCCTGATCGTCCGAGACGATATAGACAATGTTCGGCGGCGCGGCCCGAGGAGCGGCGGTCCGCTGCGCGTTCGCCGAACCGCCGATCAGGATTGATAGGATGAAGGCTGCCAGTATGCGCGTGAGAATCGTCATTCGTCCCGGCCTCAAACGTGAACCCCGCGAATCCTATCGTGGCGAAAGGCGGCGGTCGTCAAGCAATCGATTATTCTTTCATTGTCAGGGGGACATGCAAACCGCAGGACCCGCCGCCTTCCGCCGGCCGGGCACCGGTTTGCGGCCCCGCTTTACGCGCCGAGGCCGCGGCGATCGGCGAGAACGGACAGAGGAACTCCTACGACTTCGGAGCCGGATATCGGGTGCTATAGTTCCTTCCTGCCAACCATGAACCTTTCACGGAACGGGCCGGGAAGCGGGCGTCAACGGCGATCAGCCCGGATCTCGCGGGTATCGATGCCGTAGGTCTTCGACGCGGTCTCGGTATGGCGCGATCCCGGCGACCGCGTGGGCGACGCCGAGGATCTGGTTGTGGTGGGTGTGCACGCCGACCTCGGTCTCAGGGCGGAGCGCATCGCGCAGGGCGGCGGGATTTACTTCCACGGTCGTGGCGATTGACGCCCTGGCACACGATGTGAAGGGCGTGCGTTTGGCGTTATCGGGAGACACGATAAGATCACTGGTGAATAAGCAAATATATTATACAGATTTTCACCGATTCAGGGCACATTGTGCCTGACCTCGATCGGCGATTGCTCTACTTGGGAACGACCCCGGAAGCCGCCGCAGCCTCGGCGGCGGGCAACTCCGTGTAATCCGTTGCCCTTAATCGGTGAAAATCCGTGTCTCATCTTTCTTGCGTAAGATGCAGGGAACGATACCGTCCGCCTTGCAGCCGATGCGCGACAGCCCGCGTCCCGCGCTTGCGGCTGATCCGCGGCTTTGCCAATGATGCAGGCCCACAAGGGTCGATCCACCGCCATGAGCGCCTCCCTCACCGACTCGGACAACGCCGCGTTCGCGATGCGCCTGGCCCGCAACATCAAGGGCGAGGTCCTGTTCGATCGTCTCAGCCGCGGCCGCTACAGCACCGACGCCTCAATCTACCAGGTGGAGCCCGTCGGCGTTGTCATCCCCGAGACGATCGACGACGTGGCTGCGGCGATGGCGATCTCCCGCGACGAGGGCGTGCCGGTTCTGGCGCGCGGCGGCGGCACCAGCCAGTGCGGCCAGACCGTCAATCGGGCGCTGGTGATCGACTGCTCAAAACATCTGCGCCGCATCCTGCATGTCGATGCCGAGGCGCGGACCGCACTGGTCGAACCCGGCCTCGTGCTGGGCCACCTCAACACTGCGCTGCGCGGCGAAAAACTGTTCTTCCCGGTCGATCCGTCCACCCATTCGCGCTGCACCATCGGCGGCATGGCCGGCAACAATTCCTGCGGCGCAAAATCCATCCGCTACGGCCTGATGGCCGACAATGTCAGCGCGATCGACGCGATCCTGTCGGACGGTTCAGTGCACCGTTTCGGCGCGACCCCCGACACTCTCGGGGACCGCGTCCCCGCCACCGTCGTGGACTTGATCCAGCGCCTGCGGGCGATTGGGGCGGCCGAGGCGGAGGAGATCGCGGCGCGTTTCCCCGGGCAGCTCCGCCGCGTCGGCGGCTACAACATCGATGCGCTGACGCCAGCAGCGCACGCCAACGGACGCGACAACCTCGCCCGCCTGCTGGTCGGGTCGGAGGGCACTTTGGCGTTCTCCGCCGCAATCGAACTGGTCCTGCACCCGGTCAAGCCGCGCAAGGTGCTGGGCATCTGCCAGTTCGCCACGTTCCGCGCCGCGATGGAGGCATCGAAGCACATCGTCGGCCTTGATCCCGAGGCGGTGGAACTGGTCGATCGCACCATGATCGACCTCGGCCGCGGCATCGCGATCTACCGCCGGACGATCGACCGGATGCTGATTGGCGAGCCGGACAGCCTGCTGATCGTCGAATTTCACGGGTATGAGGACGCTCCGCTGCTGGCGAAGCTGGCGGCGCTTGAAACGCTGATGGGCGACCTCGGTCACCCCGGCGTGGTGCGCGCAACCGATCCGGCGTTCCAGGCGGATATCGCAGCAGTGCGGGAAGCCGGGCTGAACATCATGATGTCGATGAAGGGCGACGGCAAACCTGTGTCCTTCATCGAGGACTGCGCCGTCGATCTGGCTGACCTGGCGGATTACACCGAGCGGCTGAACGGCGTGTTCGAACGTCACGGCACCAAGGGCACGTGGTATGCGCACGCCTCCGTCGGCTGCCTGCACGTGCGGCCGGTGCTGAACATGAAGGACCCGGCGGATGTGCGAACGATGCGCGCTGTCGCCGAGGAGTGTTTCGCGCTGGTCCGCGAGTACAAGGGATCGCATAGCGGCGAGCACGGCGACGGCATCGTGCGCAGCGAATTTCATGAATCGATGTTTGGCCCGCGCATCGTGCGCGCGTTCGAGGCGGTGAAGGATGCGTTCGACCCCATCGGCCTGCTGAACCCCGGGCGCATCGTGCATCCGCCGCGGATGGATGACCGCACGCTGTTCCGCTACGCGCCGGCCTATGCTCCGGTCCGCGATTTCGTGCCGAAGCTGGACTGGTCGGAGCATCCCGGCGGCATGCTCGGCGCTGTGGAGATGTGCAACAACAACGGCACCTGCCGCGGCTTCGACACCGGGGTGATGTGCCCGAGCTATCGGGCCACGCGTGACGAGACGCATCTGACGCGCGGGCGGGCCAATGCGCTGCGGCTGGCGCTGACGGGACAGTTGGGCGCCGATGCGATGGCCGCAGACGGGATGGCGGATGCGATGGCACTGTGCGTGTCGTGCAAGGCGTGCAAGCGGGAATGTCCGACCGGCGTCGACATGGCGAAGCTGAAGATCGAGGTGACGGCGGCGCGGACGGAGCGTGTCGGGCTGAAATGGCGGGATGTGCTGGTCGCGGACCTGCCGCGCTACGCTCCGTACGTGGCGCGGGTGGCGATGCTGGCGAATTTGCGCAACCACCTGCCGCCGCTGCGCTGGCTGATGCAGCGGGCCGTCGGCATCTCGGCCGGCCGGGCACTGCCGCGCTGGCGCCGGGACCGGTTTCGCGACGGCGAAGCGGCGCCGCTCGGGGAGGTGTATCTGCTCGCGGACACCTTCAACCGGTATTTCGAGCCGGAGAACCTCCGCGCGGCGTTGAAGGTTCTGGCCGCGGCGGGTTATCGCGCAATGGTGCCGAAGACGGACGGGCGGCCGCTGTGCTGCGGGCGCACCTGGCTGGCGGCGGGCATGGTGCACAAGGCGCGGGAGGAAGCCCGGCGAACGATGGCACATATGCCGTTGGACCTGCCGATCGTTGGGCTGGAACCGTCGTGTTTAATGACGTTGCGGGATGAGTACCGGTCATTGCTGCCGGGTCCGGAGACGGACCGGTTCGCGGCTCGGGCGATGCTGCTGAGCGAGTTCATCGCGGCGCAAAATGCCGAACTGGCGCTGCGGCCGATGCCCGGCACGGCGCTTGTGCATGGCCACTGTCATCAGAAGGCGTTCGGCGTCTTCCCCGACACGCTGGCGATGCTGCGGCGAATCCCGGAGCTGTCGGCAGAGCCGATTGCGTCGTCGTGCTGCGGGATGGCGGGGACGTTCGGCTACCAGCAGGAGACCGAGGCGACGTCTCGGGCGATGGCCGAGGGCGGCTTGCTCCAGGCGGTGCGGGCGGCGGCGCCGGACGACGTCATCGTGGCGGATGGCACGTCGTGCCGGCATCAGATCCGGGATCTGTCCGGACGGGAGGCGATCCATTCGGTGCGGCTGATGGAGCGGGCCTTGGCAGCCCTCTGAGTCACGAAAACTTGTTTCCTGCGAAGTGGATTACCGATGAACCGGCGGATCTGTGGGGTGCCATGCGGGGCAGCGTCACCGTGGCGCCCGGCACGGACCTGACCGCCGGCACCGGCGAAATCCGGGACACTGAGGAGCTTTAACTGTTCGTTTACCGGTTGCTAAGATGATGACGGGGTTTTCGCTAAGGAATCCCGTCGTGTCTCGTCCCGTGCTGCTGGATACCTGTGCCGCGATCTGGCTGATGGACGGGGCGCTGATGTCCGCTGCCAGCCGGGAGACCATCAGGCAGGCGCAGATTGCGCGCGCCGGGATCTTCGTTTCGCCGATAACCGCCTGGGAAATCGCCACTCTGTTGCGGAAGAAACGGATCACGCTGAACCGCTCGCCGGAGATCTGGGTCGAGACGTTGCTGGGCCTGCCCGGGGTGCGCCTCGCGTCGCTGTCGCCTTCGGTGCTGATCGCATCGGCGCTGCTGCCGGGCGATGCGCCGGCAGATCCGGCCGACAGGATCATCGCCGCGACGGCGCGGACGTTCTGCTATACGGTGATCACCCGGGATGGCGAGTTGGTGCCCTACGGCGCGGCCGGGCATATCGCCGTCACGGCCTGCTGAAGCCGATAGCAGCCAACAGGCGGGTGACGACCGTTTCCGCGTCCGAGGCGGCGATATTGGCGAAACCAAGCAGCAGCCCCTGCCCGCAATCATGCGCCATGGTCAGACCCGACAGCGCCGTCGGGGCCAGCCCGGCTGCAGCGGCGCGTTTCGCCAGCACGCTGTCATCCTCCGCGCCGGGGAAACGCGCCAGCAGATGCATCCCGCCCGGGGACTTCTCCACGGTTGCGCCGTCAGCCTCCAGCGCCGCCGCCAAAGCCTGCCGCCGATCGGCGTACAGCGTCCGCATGCGTTTGATGTGGCGGGCGAATTGCCCGCTCGCGATGAAGGCCGCGACGGCGCTTTGCTCCAGCGGCGGCTGCCCGGCCGTCAGCAGCCGGGCGGCCCGGACGAAAGCAGCCGCCAGTTCCGGCGGCACCACCAGGTATCCCAGCCGCAGCGCCGGAAACAGCACCTTGCTGAAGCTGCCCGCATACAGCACGCGCTGTCCCCGATCCAGGCTCTTCAATGCCGGCAATGGCCGCCCGGCGTAGCGGAACTCTCCATCGTAATCGTCTTCGAGCACCCGGGCGCCGGCTTCCTCCGCCCAGGCCAACAACTCCATGCGCCGAGGCAGCGACAGCGCCGCACCGCTCGGGTAGTGGTGGGTCGGGGTCACCACTGCCAGCCTCGCCCGCGGCGCCGCGAGTTTCGCCGCGGCGACCCGCATCCCGTCCCGATCGACGCGCACCGGCACGATCCGCGCGCCCGCGGCTTCCAGCGCCTGGCGCGCCGGCAAGTAGCCCGGGTCCTCGATCCAGACCGGATCGCCGGGCTTGACCAACACGCTGCGCACCAGCGCGAGCGCGCCCTGGTAGCCGGCGGTGATCAGCACCTGCTCCGGCGTGCAGGCGACTCCCCGGGCGCGGCCCAGATAGGCCGCCACTTCGCGACGCAGTTCGGGCAAGCCGCACGGGTCGGGGTCCGCCAATTGCTCCGCCCGCAGCCCGCGCACGGCGTGGACCATCAGCTTGGACCAGGCTTTGATTGGAAATTCGTCTAAAGCAGGCAGACCAATTTGCAGCGGCAGCGGGGCCGCCTTTTCGACCGCCGACTCGGCCGGGAACATGAAGGGCGTATGTTCCGGCAGCTCGATCCGGGTGCCGGCCGAACCGCAAACGACGGTCCCGGCGGAGGGCCGGGTCAGGATCGCACCCTCGGCGCGCAACAATGCGTAGGCATCCTCCACCGTTCCGGTGGCGACCGAAAGCTGCGCGGCCAAAGCGCGCACGGACGGCAGCCGGGTCCCGGCTACCATGCGGCCGCCGGTGATCGCCGCCCTCAGCCCGGACGCGATCTGCCGGAACAGCGGCTCGGGTTCGGTCGGATCCAGGGTGAAGCTGAGCGGCATGGTCCGGTTGATTGGCCTGTTTCGGCCCCATACCGCCATAGCACAACAAAAACCAGCCGGAAGACGCCAGCGCTGGCGTCGCGGCCAGCGGTATGGGAAACACCGCCCCGATGGTCACTGCAAGCCCGCTTGTCATCGACGCGCGAAGCTATTTCCGCCTCGGCACGCCAAACCGGATCGCTTCCACGCTGCATATCGGCCTGTCCGAGCACTGTTTCGTCCCGTCCCCGGACGATCGCGACTCGGACTGGCTGGCCAGCGTTGCGCTGCCGTCCGGGCCGGCATGACCCCCGACATCAAGGCCCTGGCACTTCTGGCGCGACGCTATCTGCGGCGCGGCATCCGGCGCACGGACGCCGTCGGGGCGGAACTGCGCCGGATCGATCCGCTGATCGCCCGGGCCGAGACCGCCGAACCGCCAGCCGCGCCGACACATCATCCGGTCATCCGGCATCTCGGCGCCGCGCTCGAGGGTTTTCGCGACCTCGACGCCCTGGCGGAAAGCGGCCCGCTGCTGCCATGGCGCCACGGCTACCAGCCGGATCCGTCCCGCCCGGGACTGGAAGACCGCCTGGCCCGGGTGGAGCTCATCGGGCCGGAGGCGCCGCTGCGGTATCCCGGCCTGTGCCTCGGCTTCGTGCTGATCGCTCCGCACACTGTGTATCCCCCGCATGCCCATCCGGCGGCGGAACTGTATCACATCATCTCCGGGCGGGCGCTTTGGAGCGTCGGCGAGACGGCCGCACCGCGCCGGGCGGCCGACTTCGTCCTGCACCCGTCCGGCATTCCGCATGCCACGGCGACAGCGGACGAACCGCTGCTGACGATCTACACCTGGACCGGGGACGTTCTTTCTCCATCCCGCTTCCTGCCCGAACGGAGCCCGTGACATGCCACCAGATGATCGCCGCCCCGCAAGCATCGCCGCCCAAGCCGGCGGGGACATCGAACCAGTGTCCGGCGGCATCATCCCGCCGATTTTTCCCGCGACCACGTTCGAGCGGAACGGCGACCTGTCCTACACGCGCGGATACAGCTACTCGCGGGTGGCCAACCCGACCGACGCCAGCGCCGCCGAGACCTTGACGCAGCTTGAACGCGGCGCGGAATCCCTGCTGTTCGGCTCCGGCATGGCCGCGGCGACGACGGTGTTCCTGGCACTGCAACCCGGCGCGCATGTGGTCGCGCCGCAGGTGATGTACTGGGCGTTGCGCTCCTGGCTCGCCGGCTTCGCCACGCAGTGGGGCCTGCGCATCGACTTCGCCGACATGAGCGACCTCTCGGCTGTCCACGCGGCCATACGTCCCGGCGAGACCCGGCTGGTCTGGGCCGAAACCCCGGCCAATCCGCTCTGGACCGTGACCGATATCGCCGCGGTCGCCGCCATCGCGCATCAGGCCGGAGCGGTCCTGGCGGTGGACTCCACCATCGCGACGCCGGTGCTGTCGCAGCCGCTGGCGCTGGGCGCCGACATCGTCATGCACTCGGCCACCAAATACCTGAACGGCCATTCCGATGTCCTGGCCGGCAGCCTGACCACCGCCCGGCAGGACGCGCTGTGGGACAGCATCCGCGCCGTGCGAATTCAGAACGGCGCGGTGCTCGGGCCGTTCGAGTCCTGGCTGCTGCAACGCGGCCTGCGCACCTTGTTTCCGCGGGTGCGCTGGCAGTGCGCCGCCGCGCTGGAACTGGCGCAGCGTCTCGCGGCGCATACCGGCGTGGCGGCGGTGCTGTATCCCGGGCTGCCCGGCTTCCCCGGGCACGACCTGGCGAAACGGCAGATGCAGGACGGGTTCGGCGGCATGCTGTCGGTTCGCGTCAAAGGCGGCGCCGAGGCGGCCATCGCGGCGGCGGCCAAGGTCCGGCTGTGGAAGCGGGCAACCTCCTTAGGCGGCGTCGAGAGCCTGATCGAGCACCGAGCCAGCGTCGAAGGTCCGGCATCGCCAGTACCCGGCGACTTGCTGCGGCTATCCGTCGGGATCGAGGCGGTCGAGGATTTGTGGCAGGACCTGGATCGGGCGATCGGCCAGATATGAACCGCCGCGATGCCTGTTTTCCCCAGCAAGGAAGCATCCCTCCGCCATGAATGATATCTGGCGAGACCTATTGCATCTGCGGGCCGATGTGACCCTGGTCATCGGCCTGGTGCTGGCCGTCGGCGTCACCATCCACATCCTGCTCACCAAGCGCGAAGTCGCCTCCGCCGTCGGCTGGATCGGCCTGGTCTGGTTCGCGCCGATTGCCGGCGCCGTCGCCTACGCGCTGCTCGGCGTCAACCGGGTGAAGCGCCGCGCGCGGCAGTTGCGCCCGCAGGATGACGACGCCGTGGCCGCCGCCGCGGCGGTGCCGGCGGGGTTTGGCGCCGATTTCGAGTCGCTCGGACGCGGTATCGGCAACATCACCGGGCGTCCGCTGCTGGAGGGAACAACCTGGCAGGCTTACCGGAACGGCGACGAGGCCTATCCGCCCATGCTGGCGGCGATCGCCGCGGCGCAGCGCAGCATCGGCCTGTCGTCCTATATCTTCCGCAACGACCGCTGGGGCGGACGCTTTATGGAGGCGCTGACCGAGGCCAAAGCGCGCGGCGTCGCGGTCCGCGTGCTGATCGACGGTATCGGCGGCGGCTGGCTGCTGTCGCACGCCTACCACCGGCTGATCCGCAATGGCGTCACCGCCGCCCGCTTCATGCATTCCCCGCTGCCCTGGCGCATGCCGTTCCTCAACCTGCGCTCGCACAAGAAAGTGCTGCTGATCGACGGGACGATCGCCTTTACCGGCGGCATGAACATCGCGGACGAGAACGTCATGGCCACCCGTCCGCGGCACCCCGTCCAGGACCTGCACTTCCGCATCGACGGTCCGGTCGTCGCCCAGCTTGCCGAAACATTCGCCGACGACTGGGCGTTCGTCACCAATGAGGAGCTGAACTGGTCAGCGGCGATTCCCGCTCGGAGCGGCCCTCCGGCGCGGGTGATCGATTCCGGGCCGGACGAGGATATCCAGAAGGTGGAGTTCGCCGCGCTCCAGGCCGTCGGCTGCGCGCGGTCCAGCATCGCGGTGATGACGCCGTACTTCCTGCCGGACGAACGGATGAACACCGCCCTGTCGCTGGCCGCGATGCGCGGCGTGGCGGTGGATGTGATCATCCCCCAAAAGGGAAATCACACGATGGTGAACTGGGCGACCCGCGCCAATATCGGGCCGCTGCTACAGGAAGGCGTGCGCATCTGGCGCAGTCCGCCGCCCTTCCATCATACCAAGATCATGGTTGTTGACGACCAGTGGTGTCTTATCGGCAGTTGCAACTGGGACATCCGCTCATTCCGACTGAACTTCGAGTTGTGCCTCGAAATCTACGACGCCGGCCTGGCGGCGTTTCTGTCGGCGCTGATGCAACGAGCGCGCGGGTCCGCCCTGACGCAGCAGGAGCTTAACGCCCGCTCGCTACCGGTGCGGCTGCGCGATGCGGGGGCACGACTGATGCTTCCCTACCTGTGACCGCGCTCCGATCACGCCGCGGGGAGGACAGCCATGCAGAGTTCATGGTTGCGTAATCCGCCGGATTGCTCCATTCACACTGTGAAATGATAAAAGTCATCAGTTGGAATCTGCTCCGCCTGACCGGGGCCTCGCTCGACGATGTCGTCCGCCTGATCAGGCGCGAGCATCCGGACCTTCTGTTGATGCAGGAGGTCACCCGGGACATGGACGGGCTGACACATGCCGTGGGCGGCCAGTATCAGCGGGATCTGCTGCCCGGGCGCGTACATGGCCTGGGGGTCTGGAGTCCGATGCCGCTGCCTTCCTGGCCGCTGGTGCTGCCGCTGCAGTCGGGGGCGATGTTCAACCGCGTCTGCCAGATCATCGACCTGGGAAGCATCACGATCGCCAACGTGCATCTGTCGCATGGCCAGATCCTGAACCGGCGGCAACTGCGGCGGATCGCCACCGTGCTGCCCTACCGGGCGGCCGTATTGGGCGACTACAACCTGATCGGCCCGGCTCTCTTGCCGGGGTTTCGCGATGTCGGGCCGCGCGAACATACCCATATCGCCGGGGATATGGTTCCGCTGCGGATCGACCGCTGCCTGATCCGCGGCGTGGCCTGCCTGGAGGCGAAGGCCCTGCTGCGGGAAACGTCGGATCATCGGCCGATCGTGGTGAGCCTGAACGTGATGCCGCATTACCGGGCGGCCGAGGTGGAGCCGGCGATGGGTATCGTCGCGTAATCGTCTGACGTTGACGATTGGGGCGATCACCCCGCCCGTGCATCCTCCTGAATCATATCGGCGGCCTTTTCCGCAATCATGATCGCCGGCGCGTTGGTGTTGCCGGCCACGATCGCCGGCATGATGGACGCATCGGCCACCCGCAGGCCCGCCAGGCCATGCACCCGCAGCCGCGGGTCGACCACCGCCATTGCGCCCCGGCCCATGCCGCAGGTTCCCACCGGATGCAGGTTGGAGACGCCGCGCCGGCGCACGTCCGCCGCGATCTCCTCATCAGTGCGGGTCGCCACGCCCGGAGCGGTTTCCGCCACCATCAGCTTTTGCAGCGCGTGCTGACGCGCGATGCTGCGCGCGATACGGACTCCGGCGATCATCGCCCGCATATCATTCTCGCTCCTCAGGAAATTGAACCGGATCTCCGGCGCCGCCAGCGGATCGGCGTTGCGAAGGCGTACCGTTCCGCGCGCTTCCGGCGCCAGGTGCACCGGGCTGATCGAAATCCCCGGAAACGGATGCGAGACGACAGCTTTCGCGGTGCGATCCACCGTGCTCCAGGCTGAGATATTCAATTGAAGATCCGGACGCTCCAGACGTTTGTCGCTACGCACCAGCGCGCCGACATACATGCCGTTGCCGGACATCGGCCCTGACCGGAACAGGACGTACTGCGCCGCGGCGGCCATCCGGTGCGGCAGGCTGTAGTGCAGCGCGTTCAGCGACAGGTTCCTCGAGATACGATAGGTGCAGAAGGTATTGAAATGATCCTGCAGGTTCGATCCGACGCCGGGAACGTCATGCAAAACGTCTATACCCATGTCGGCCAGATGCGCCGCGGGGCCGATCCCGGACAGTTGCAGCAATTGCGGCGATCCGTAGACGCCGCCTGAAACGATCACCTCGCGGCCGGCGTGTGCGACCTCCGACCCTTTTCGCGTGCGGAACTCAACCCCGATTGCGCGGCTGCCCTGGAACAATACGCGGGTGGCATGCGCGTTGGTCCGGACGGTCAGGTTCGGGCGCGTCCGGGCTGTGCGCAGATAGGCGGCGGCGGTGCTCCAGCGGCGCTTGGCTTTTGTTGTTGTCTGGTAATAGCCGCAACCTTCCTGGCGGGCGCCGTTGAAATCCGGATTGAACGGAATCCCGGCCTGCTGGCAGGCTTCCAGCAGGGCCCTGGCGATTTCCCATTCGTATGGCTGGTCGGAGACCCGCAACGGTCCGCCGGAGCCGTGGTATGTGTCGGCGCCGCGTTCATTGTCCTCGGCCTTGCGAAAATACGGCAGCACGGAGTCGTAGTCCCAGCCTTCATTGCCGAGCTGCCGCCACTGGTCGTAGTCGGCCGCGTTGCCGCGCATGTAGATCATGCCGTTGATGGAGCTGGTGCCGCCGAGCACCTTGCCGCGCGGCTGGTACATCGTGCGGTGGTTCAGTTCCGCTTCCGGTTCGCTCTCGAACTTCCAGTTCACCCGCGGATCGACGAAGGTCTTGGCGTAGCCCATCGGGATGTGGATCCAGGGGTTTGAGTCCGCTCCGCCAGCCTCGAGCAGCAGCACCCGGAAGCGGCCGGATTCGGTCAGCCGGGCGGCCAGTACGCAGCCGGCGGAACCGGCTCCGGTCACGATGTAATCGTAAGTATTCGCTTCAGCCGCCACGCCTCACCCCTTGTTCTACAGATCGGCTTTCCTGATCCATACGCCGATTGCGGCCGAAACGACCGCCCCGGCCGCCAGCCAGGGCACGGTATCGGCGTGGAGATCGCGGGCAATAGCCGTCCACAGGACGAAGCTGGCGAGACCGACGACGATCCCGCCGATGAGGCTGGCCTTGCCGATTTTGCCGCGCGGCTGGCTCATTCCGCGGCAACGCCGCTGCGCCGGCGCCTGATGTCGCCGCGGATGGTCTGCGTGTCGTAGCCGTTGAAAATATGTTTCAACAGGCCGCAACCCAGGTCGGAGGTGCCGAAAAACCAGTCGGCGATCGGATAGGTCAAATTGAAGTTCCGCTCCATCATGATGGCCTGGTCATGGTGCGCAATGTGATGCCGGCGGATCGAGTTCACCAGCGGAATGCGCCGGACCAGGCGATCGTCGCGGACGTGGCAGCAATAATGGAACAGCTCGTAGTTCAAGTATAGGCCCACATTGGTGATCAGCAGCAGCCATCCCGCGTTGGGCAGCCCGGCCGCGCCGAGCAGCGCAGCCGGCGGCAGCGACAGCACCATGAAGGCGACCAGCGCATAGGGCGGGAAGAACACGATGCGGAAGTCGCGGGCGGTGTCGAAGGACGGCTCCACGTCCGTGAAGAACTGATGATGGTTGAGGGTGTGGCGGCTGTAGATGCCCATCAGCCCCCTGACCGGACGGTGCATGACGTAGCGGTGGATCCACCACTCGAAGACGTTGGAGAGGCAGAAGGCGACGGGGACGACCAGGAACTCGTACAATGCCGGATGGGCGATCTGCCTGGCGCAATACCAGATCGCGGCGGCGCCGAGCGTGAAGATCAGGGCGACATGCGCCCATCCGGAATAGGCCGGCGCGATGCGGGTCCGGAAATCGGCGCGAAACGCCGCCTGCCGCGGCGATAGCGTTGGTTTGTCCATGGCCGTGCTCCCTTTGGCGGGATGCTACACATGGCGGGGCGGAGACGAAAGAGTCCCGGCGAGGCTTCGAGCGGTCGGCCGCCGCCGCCAATACATGTGCTCCGCCCTGCATTGCCGGTTGACAACCCTTATGCTCAGCCCCAGCATATGGTCAGTTATACTCACCCGGAGCATATTGATCATCGCTCGCGGGACGATTGGACAGGATGGACGCCCCATGATGATAGACATAAGCGCCATCGGCCGGGCGCCGGTGATCGTCGGCGGTGGCATCGCCGGATTGATGACCGCGCTGCGCCTGGCACCGATGCCGACAATCGTTCTCGCCAAGGCTCCGTTGCAGACCGAGGCGTCGAGCGCCTGGGCGCAGGGCGGCATTGCCGCTGCCATCGGGCCTGACGATGATCCGGCGCTGCATCTCGCGGACACGCTCGCCGCCGGCGACGGGCTTTGCGATCCACACGTGGCCGGCCGGGTCACCGCAGCCGGTCCGGCGGCCATCGAGATGCTGCTGCGATACGGCGTACGCTTTGACCGCGATTCCGCCGGAGCGCTGCAGTTGGGTCTGGAGGCGGCGCACAGCCGCCGCCGCATTGTCCATGCGAGCGGCGACGGGGCAGGCAGGGAGATCATGCGGGCGCTTGTGGCCGCGGTGCGGGAGACGCCCTCGATCCGCGTCCTGGAGGGCTTCGACGCACGCCGCCTGATGGTCACGGACGGCATGGTCAGCGGTGTGCTTGCGGAATCCTCGACCCGTCAATGGCTGCTGCCGACCAGCCGTGTCGTCCTGGCGACTGGCGGCGTGGGCGGTTTGTTTCTCGACACCACCAACCCGGGCGGATCGTTCGGCCAGGGGCTTGCGTTAGCGGCTCGGGCCGGGGCCGCCTTGGTGGACATGGAATTTGTTCAGTTCCATCCGACCGCCCTCGATACCGGAGGTCATCCTCTCGGGCTGGTCAGCGAGGCGGTGCGTGGCGAGGGAGCGACGCTGATCGACGAGACCGGGATGCGTTTTATGGCCGGCCTGCCGGGCGGCGAGCTTGCTGCGCGCGATATCGTTGCGCGCGCGGTGTGGCGGCATCTGGCGGCCGGTCATCGCGTGTATCTGGATGCCCGTGCCGCGCTCGGCTTGAACTTCGCCGCGCACTTCCCGGCCATCGCGGCGGCCTGTTTAACGGCTGGCATCGATCCGGCACGACAACCGATTCCGATACGTCCGGCCGCTCATTACCACATGGGGGGCATCTCCGTGGATCGGCACGGGCGCAGCACGCTGCCCGGTCTTTGGGCGTGCGGCGAAGTCGCCGGCACCGGCCTGCACGGCGCCAATCGTCTCGCCAGCAACTCGCTTTTGGAGGCGGTTGTCAGCGCGGTATCGGCGGCTGCCAGCGTCGCGGGGGCACCGGCCGGACAGGATTGCCGCGAGGTCGCGATGACGCTTCCCCCGCCCGCCGATCCCGTGCCGATCCGGCCGATCCTGTCGCGGGCAGCCGGCGTGGTGCGCACGTACGACGGCTTGGCGGCTTCGATCGGATCGCTGTTGCCTCTGGTTGAATCAACCGATCCCGCAGCGGACCCGGCGCTCGTCGCGCTGCTGATCGCCGTCGCGGCGTTGCGCCGATGCGAAAGCCGGGGCGGTCATTTCCGGAGCGATTTCCCGGCATCCGATGCGGCCTTCCGGCAGCGGCTTACCATGACCCTGGATAACACGTTGCACGCGGCGCGAGAGATCGCGAGCAGTGATTGTTGCTACGCTTAAGCGCGAACATTGCCGCCAGAGCCTCCCGCAAAGCCGGATCGCTACGATCAGGAGACGACCGGCGGGTCCGGGTGGAAAGCCGTTCCAATAACGAAACCGCGCCGCATTCGGGTTTCCGCCTCATTGCCTTCAGGCGTCGTCGGGTCGGAGGGTCTGCCAGATGCCAAGGTGTTTAATTTCATCAATGGTTTGTGATACTCCCGGCGGAGCGAAATGCCAAAGATGCCGGCTTGCGGCCCCCAGGCGATGCGGGAACAAGGCGACGGCGGGCGGCTTGAGAGCGGTACCGTTGGAAGTCGGGTAGCCGAACCCGCCGGGAGGTCGCATGACAGCATCGCGTTGGCTTAGAAAAAGTCTAAATGCGGTTTTGCTCGGAACTTTCGGAAAGTCGGAACTCTCACTCTCTGTTTGACTTTGCCTGTCGCAGCAGACCAGTCAAGCCGACCGGCATATGCGGCAAGTGGCCCGGACAATTGTGACGCGGTATAATGACATCACGGAGACACTGACGCCCTAAATGCTCTCCATCTACCAGGCGCGATGACTTCAACCCGGTTGGCAAACGCGAAGACGCCGGCAAATGGGCGCGGTGCCGCGGCCAGGCTTGGTTTTCACCAGGCCTATGCACCCGGGTTTCCGCCCGGCCAAGCCAATGCCTTCCCTATGAAAAGTTTGCCCTACCCTCGGGGTGTGTCGCGCATGTGCTGCGCATCCCGCACGCCGATGCCTGGTACCCGGCGCAGGATGAGTTACGCGCCATCGGCTACACGACAGGCGATCCGCCATCTGCGCTGCCGACCCTCGGCGGCAGCGCGTTTCCGGGGCTGAGCGATCGCAGCGGCCCGGAAGCATCCCGCCGAGCCGGTGAAATCCTCCCGGCCCCGAATCCCCGGCCCTGACCAGCGAACGCAGTTCCCGGGCGATCAGTCGTCGCGGTGCACCCGCTCCATCCGCTCGTGCCGCTCCTGCGCCTCGATCGACATGGTGGCGATCGGCCGAGCCTCCAGCCGGCGGATGCCGATTGGTTCGTCAGTCTCCTCGCAGTACCCGTAGGTGCCGACTTCGATGCGCACCAGCGCCTGGTCGATCTTGGAAATCAGTTTGCGCGCCCGGTCACGGGTGCGGAGCTCCAGCGCGCGGTCGGTTTCGACGCTGGCCCGGTCGGTGATGTCGGCCTCATGGATGCCGCCCTGCGACAGGCTGGCCAAGGTTCCATCCGCCTCCCGCAGCAGATCGGCACGCCAGCGCAGCAGTTTCTGGCGGAAATACTCGACCTGGACGGGGTTCATGAACTCCTCATCCTCACTGGGGCGATAATCAGGGGGTAGAGACGTCATCATTCTGATATGCTTCCTGGTTATCCGTCCGCGCGAGCCTTTTAGTTGCGACCGAAGGCCGAGCGCCCGGCCCATTTCGGGTAGGGAACGCGCGGGCTTATAGCCGCCCGGTCTCATCGCGCCAAGAGCGCGCGCGAAAACGTCAGACCGTTGAAATGAAACTCTTAGCGAGGCGCAGGGAGGTTTTCCAAAGGCTTTCTGCGCCGCATCCCTTTTTGTGGCCGCCTCCCCGGCGTCATGCCCGGCATCCCATGCCCACCGGCAAAATCTGCCGCCTTGCAGCACGCGCCAAAGCCGCCGAACGCCTCGCTTCAGGCGCTGGCACGCGAATTGCGAAACCGTCTGCGGCCAGTCTCCAGGGGGAGACGCCGCCGGCTTCTTCAGGATGAATGCGTGCGCAAAATGCGCCTGGTCTTCGGTGTTTGCCTGATCCTCTCACTCTGCCTCGCAGGTGCAGCAAGCGCGGACGTCCGGATCAAGGACATCGCCGACGTCGAAGGCGTCCGCGAAAACCAGTTGGTCGGCTACGGCCTCGTCGTCGGCCTGAACGGCACCGGAGACAAACTTAACAACAATGTATTTACCCGCGAATCGCTCATCGGCATGCTGGAACGGCTCGGTGTGAACACCCGCGACCAGGTCGCCGCGCTGTCCACTAAGAACGTCGCCGCCGTCATGGTCACCGCCGAGTTGCCCGCCTTCGCACGCTCCGGCAGCCGCATCGATATCGCCGTCTCGGCGCTGGGCGACGCCACCAACCTGACCGGCGGCACGCTGCTGGTCACCCCGCTGCTGGCCGCGGACGGGGAGGTCTACGCCGTCGGCCAGGGCGCGCTGTCCACCGGCGCCATCGCGGCGCGCGGGGCGGCCAGTTCGGTGACGCGCGGGGTGCCGACATCCGGGCGCATCAGCAACGGGGCGACTGTGGAAAAGGAAATTCCGTTCCGCCTCGACAAGGGCGGCGGCCTGCGGCTGGGGCTGCGCAACCCCGACCTGACCACCGCCCAGCGCATCAGCGCCGTAATCAACCGCGCGCTCGGACACGTCGCGCGGACAACCGATCCGCGGACGGTGCAGCTCGACCTGTCCAATCGCGACCCGATCGAGACATTGGGCATCATCGAGAACCTGCGGGTGGAGCCGGACAACGCCGCGATCGTCATTATCGACGAAGCGAGCGGCACGATTGTGATGGGCGCCAATGTGCGGATCAGCACGGTGGCGATCGCGCAAGGCAACCTGACGATCAAGGTGACCGAGACGCCGGAGGTCAGCCAGCCGGGGACCTTCCTCACCGGGCGGACTGAAACCGTGCCGCGGACGTCGATCCAGGTGGATGACCAGCACGACCGCAAGCTGGGCATCCTGAACACCGGGGTGACGTTGCGCGACCTGGTAGCCAGCCTGAACGCGCTTGGTGTCGGCCCGCGCGACCTGATCAGCATCCTGCAGTCGATCAAGGCGGCGGGCGCGCTCCAGGCGGACTTGCAGGTGCGCTGATGACGAAGCTGTCGCTGCCGCCGGTGCTGCCCTCGCCCGCAACGGCGCCGCCGTCGCGGCCGGCGGTGCCAGCCGAACCGGCGAAGGTGGCCAAGGCGGCGCAGGATTTCGAGGCGATGGCCATCGGCGAGCTGCTGAAGCCGATGTTCGACACGGTCGATACGTCGAAGGGCTTGGTCGGCGGCGGCTCGGGGGAGGAGGCGTGGCGGCCGATGCTGGTGCAGGAGATCGCGAAACAAATCGCGGCGCATGGCGGGCTGGGTCTGGCGAAGCCGGTGTATGACGCGATGCTGCGGATGCAGGAGACCAAGGGGCAATGAGCCGGGATGTCGTGGAACGCCTTGCCGAAGTGCTGGCCCGGGAAAATGCCGCGCTGAAACGGATGGATTTTCCCTCCGCGGTCGCACTGGTTCCGGCGAAGGAGGCGGCGCTGGCTGAGATGGCTCGCGACGCGTCGCCAGCCGCCATGCGGTCCGCGGCGCTCCAGGTCCTGGCGGGACTGGCGGAGGAGAATCGGGTGCTGCTGGAACGGGCGATCGAGGTGCAGACCCGCATCGTCCGCATGGTTGCGCAAGCGATCGCGCCGCCGCGGCAGGGCGCGCGATACAAGCGGCCGAATGAATGGAAGACCTCGCAGCGGACGATGGCGCTGGCGGTGTCGAAAAGCGTCTGACGCGCCCTCCCGTGTCATGGCCGGATTTATTCCGGCCATCCACGACTTGCGGTGCCGGTTGAGGCAAAGTCGTGGATTGCCGGGACAACCCTCCCTCGCGTGCTCGGTCGCCCGGTCATGACACGATGGGACGTGCCGACGGCTTCCCGGTTAGGTTAGCGCCTGTGCGGACAAGCCGCCGAGAATCCGGCTACCGCCGTCCGGGCGGCTGCCCGCTTGACCCGGGGCCATCGAACACCCCGAAAATCCCCCGCAAAAAGCCCGGCGTCAGCGCGCTGACCGGATTCACCGAAATACTCGGATCGCCGATCGGCCCCTCCACGCCGAACCGCGCGGCGAACACGCCACCGCCCTCTTCCGGACTGAACAGCTTTCCCACCAGCGGAAGCCGCCCCAGCATCGCATTGAAAAAATAAACCGGCACAATCGTGCCGCTGAGCGACGCCCGGCCCGAGGACATCGCGATCGAGCCTTTCGCGGTCACCCCAAGCGATGCGTTGTACGCCCGCGCATCGTTCAAATACAACGAGGTCCCGTCGTACTGGAACGGCAACAGAATCTGCGTGAAACCCATCCCCGGCCCGCGCAGCGCATCTACCAGCCCGTACAGCGTGATCGCCTGCAACAGCTTGGCCAGCACCGGCAGGTTCTTCACCGTCGCGTTCCGGATATCCGCCGAACCCACCAGCGGCCGATAGCCGATCGGCCGGGTGAAATCGGCGTCGATGGTCAACTGGCCGGATTGCAGGACCCGGGTGACGTCCATCGCACGCAAGAACCCGCCGGCATCCTTCGTTGTGACGTGCAAATGCCGCTTGCCATCCCGCGGCTCGATTCTGACCGAAAGCCCTGCTCCCGTCCCCAACGCCCCGATGGCATCGAGGGTGCGGATCGTCTCGCCATCCCCGGCGGCCTTCACCAGCAGGTTGGCAGCCTGCTCGCCGTTGGCCAGCAGCGCGCGGTCGAAGCGGCCATCCAGAGTCCAGGCCGGCGTTGTCGGGCCGTCCGGCGGCTGCGTCTCCCCGGATTTTTCCGCCAGTTTCGGCCCCAGGTCGATCTGCCCGCCGCGCAGCACGATGCCAATCGGCCGGTTCGCGTCGAAATGCACGGCGCCGCGGCCATCGGTGCGGCCGAGTTTCATCCGGTCCAGCATCAGCGTCCGGATCTGCCCGTCGGCGAACTCGGCCGAACCGGTCAGCAGCAAATCGTCGCCACGCACCATGATGCGATCAATTTTGCTGAGACGATCATGCGACAGCAAAAGGGTGGCGGACGCGGTGGCGGCGGAGCCGGCGGCTTTGCTCCAGGCCAGCGTCCCCATCGTCAGCGTTGCCAGGGTCAGGTCGCTTTCGAACGTCACCGAGCCGTTGCCGTTGCGCCGCTCCACCAGCACCGCCGTCAGCGGCAACGGCCCGTCGACGATATCGGTGACGTGCAGGCCGGCGGCGGCGAGTTGCGCGGCATCCGGCTGGCCGGTGGCGACGATCTTCTGCACCACCTGATCCGCCGCGCCGGTGTTGAAATCCATGCTCCCGGTCAAGCTCAGCGGGATCGCCGCCAGCGTGCCGCGACCCTTCAGGGTAAGGCCGTCCTTGGTGACATCGAGGTCGAACGCGCCGTCGTCGAGATCATGCCCGTAGGCGATGTCCAGCAGGCGGACCCGCTTCACATGCGTATCCGCGTGGATCGCCACATCGTCCATCGTCAGCTTGTTTTCCAGCGGGAACTGGAAGGCCAGCGTGCCCGAAACATCGCCTCCAGCGGTCTTCAGGCCGATGGGGTGGGTGGACAGAAGGTGCAGCCGAGGCTCCTTCAACAGCGTCCAGGTGCTGGAGACGGGACCTTCGACCTGAGTAACGATATCGGCGAACTGGTCCTTGTACGACAGGCCGGTGATGCGCATCCGCCCGTCCTTGACCAGCAGGTCCGCTCCGCCGCCGCGGATGCGCTGCCGCGCGGAGGACACCGTGATGTCGAGCGTGTCCGGGTCCACGAGATGCAGATGCGCCTCCGTCTGCTCGACGGGCGGGACATCGTCGATCCAGGTGAAGATCCCGTTCGAGACGTCGAGGTCGCCGGTCGCCCGGGTCAGGACGACCCCATTCAGCGCGGTGTCCGCCTCGATGACCATGCTGGCCGAACCGTGCCGCGCGAGGCCGCCGGTGACGTTCTCCACGATCCACGGCCGCGACCCGCCGCCAACCCCGAGCGGCCAGATCCGCGGCACATCGGCGATATCGATCCCGTCGGCCGCGATCGTCATATCCGCGACGATACGATCCGCGCCGCGGGTCACCGTGCCGCCGATATCGATGCTCTCCGGGGCATCCTGCGCCGATGGGGCCACATTGAAATGGCCACTGCGAACCGTCAGCGTATCCGGCGTCGCGGCCAGGCTGATAACGCCGTCCAGCAGCGGGAACTGGCCCTTGCCGGCGGGAATCACCCCCTGCCCGCAATGGACCGTGGCGAAGCCTCGGCTGACACCAAATCCGGAGTCGAAATCCACCGTCGCCTCCAGCGACACCGGCACGGTGACCGCCAGGGCGGCCGACGGGTGGTGGATGCCGGCCAGACGGAATGGCGACAGCCTGACATCCAGCCGCGTGTTCCCACCCGGCACGAAATCCACATGCCCGAACAGATCGGCTTTCTCATCGCCAAGGCTGAGCGGCGCCGTCAGGGTGCCCGTGAGATGCCCGGTCGCCGGGCGGGTGAGGTCGATATTCATCCCGGCCGATTGCAACACGAGGCCGGTCTTCCGGTCGGTTCCCGTGACCTCCGCGTCGCGGAAATGCACCCGCCTGATCTGGTCCAGCATGCCCGGCCGCAGCCTGTGATCGGTGCCGACGGGACGCGCAAGCTGGTCGCGCAACGCGCGGAAATCAGCCGCCTCCCCGCCGGTGTCCGCCGCGCTGCCGCCGAAGCCGATGGTTCCGTCCGACTCCCTGGTGACGGCGATCCGGGCATGCTCCACTTCGATGCTGCGCGGCACGAATCGTCCCAGCAGCAGCGCCGCGGCGGAGAATGTCAGATGGGCCTGCGGCGCCGCGGCGAGGCGGCGGCCCGACGCGTCGGTGATGTCAACCTCGGTGATGTCGAGGTCGAGCGGATAATCGACTCCCTTGTTGAAGCCTTCCCAGGCCAACATCAGGCTGCTGAACGACACATGCACCGGCCCTGCATCGTCGCTGAGGATCGCCCGCGCCCTATCGGCGAGCCAGCGAAGTTCGATAGGACCTTGGGAAAGCCGCCACGCAGCGGCGGCCATCAGTATGCTGACAACGGCGACAAAGCCGATCGCCGTGACCAGAAGGCGGTGCACGAGCCTGGAGGTGTGGACGATGACGCGTCCCGTGGTTTTCCGGATCACTTTCCCGGCCCGCAGCAAGACCGGCGGTCGGGTGCCGGCTTCTCAAAGTCATAGGTCTTTTGCGGCCCGAGGAAATGCCAAACCGTTATGCCGACGCAGGCCGGCATCCACGCCTTCGCTGGAAACGGCGCCGAAAGGCGTGGATGGTGCGACTTCTCGCAGCATGACGGGGTGGGAGGCCCCCCGATGAACGATTCAGCATTTTCCCTGCCGATCGGCTGGCCCGCTCCGTTCGACGCGGCGGCTGCGGACAGGCTGATCGAACGCTTCCGGGCCCTCGGCGACGTGGAGGCGCGGCTGTTGGACACGCCGGGGGTCATGCCCATGCTGCTGTGCCTAGGCGGCAACAGCCCGTACCTTGCCGAGTTGACGATCCGGGAACACGAAACGATCCGGCGCGTCGTGGCGGATGGCCCGGACGCTGCCTTCGCGGACGTGCTGTCCAACCTGGTGCATGTATCCCCCGATTCGAATCGGCCCGAAATCGCCGCCGCGCTGCGTCAGGCGAAGCGTTCGGTGGCGTTGATTGCCGCGATAGCGGATGTGGGCCGCCTCTGGCCATTGGAAAGCGTGACCGGCGCGCTGTCCGACCTGGCCGAGGCGACATTGCGACTCGCCATCAGGCATTTGCTGCGCAAGGCCCACGATGCACGCGAGATCCGGCTGCAAGACGCCAGCCGCCCGGAGGCCAACTGCGGTTTCACCGCCCTGGCGATGGGCAAGCTGGGCGCGGCGGAACTGAACTATTCATCCGATATCGACCTCATCCTGATCTACGATGGTACTGCCCCTGTGTATGCGGCAGGCAGCGCGGCGGATAGCATCGGATCGTTCACGTCCCGGTTGGCGCGCAACCTGATCGCGCTGATGGAGACGCGGGACGGCAACGGCTATGTGTTCCGCACCGACCTGAGGCTGCGCCCCGATCCGGCGGCCACGCCACCGGCCGTCTCCCTGCACGCCGCACTGGTCTACTATGAGAGCATGGGCCTCAACTGGGAACGCGCCGCGATGATCAAGGCGCGGCCGGTGGCCGGCGACCTCGCGCTGGGCCACCGCTTCCTGGAGGCGATCCGTCCCTTCGTCTGGCGGCGCGGCCTGGATTTCGCGGCGGTCGCCGATATCCATGCGATGAAGCGCCGGATCGATGTGGTGAAACAGACGGCGCTGGGCGAGGACATCGATCCGGTGGCGCGTATCGCCGGCCATAACGTCAAGCTCGGCGAAGGCGGCATCCGGGAGATCGAGTTCCTGGTGCAGACCTTGCAGATGGTCTGGGGCGGGCGCGACCCCACCCTGCGCATTCGGCCGACGGTTCAGGCGCTGAAGCGGCTGACCGAAACCGGCCACCTGGCGGAGGCGGCGCGCCAGCAGTTAGAGGAGTCGTACCGCTTTCTGCGCGAGGTCGAGCACCGCATCCAGATGGTCAATGACCGCCAGACCCATGACCTGCCGCAGCAACCCGAGGAAGTCGGCCGGATCGCTCGCTTCATGGGCTACGCCGATGCGGCATCCTTCGCGGCGGACTTCCTGCGGCATGTAGGTGTCGTCCGCGGCAACTACCGCGCGGTGTTCGAGCATGTGCCGGAACTGCCCGGCACCGAAGCGGCCGGACCGGAACTGGATTTTCGCGGCGACGACCCCGATCCGGCGGCCACCGTCGAGGCGCTGAAAGGCCTGGGCTTCACCGATACCCGCCGGATCGTGACCACGGTACGGCAATGGCTCGCCGGCCGGGTGCGGGCGCTGCGCTCCGAACGGGCGCGGGAGCTGATGACGACGATTGCGCCATCGATACTGGCCGCGCTCGGACGCCAATCGCATCCCGATGAGGCGTTCGTCCGCTTCGACCGCTTCATCAGCGCTTTGCCCGCGGGCGTGCAGCCGATGTCGCTGTTCCAACGCAACCCCGCCCTGGTGGACCGCGTCGCCGCGGTGCTGGGTGCCGCTCCGATGCTGTCAGAGCATCTGGCGCGCTATCCGAGCGCGCTGGAAGGGCTGCTGGCGGATGACGAGATCGCCGATGCGGAACGGATGCTGCGCGAGCGATTGGCCGATACGACTCGGTTGGACGATGCCATTCAGGTGGTGCGCCGGGCGGTGAAGGAACGCGACTTCCTGCTCTCGGTCGCGACGCTGGAGGGGCGGTTGGATGCGGACGCGTCCGGCCGGGAACGCTCCGCCCTGGCGGATGCGGCTTTGGCGGTGATGCTGCCGCGCGTGCTGGCGGATTTCGGGCAGCGCTTCGGCCGGGTGCCGGGCGGGGCGCTGGCGGTGGTGGTGATGGGCAAGACCGGCGGGCGGGAGATGATGGCGGGGTCCGACCTCGACCTGATCTTCATCTACGACCATCCGCCGGACGTGACCGACAGCCGGGGCGGACGCAGCCTGCCGGTCAGCACCTGGTTCGTGCGGGCGGTGCAAGTGTGCGTCGCGGCGCTGACCTCGCCTGGAGCCGAGGGGCAGATGTACGAACTCGACATGCGGCTGCGTCCGTCCGGCAACAAAGGGCCGCTGGCGGTATCGCTGGAGGGGTTCAAGCGCTACCACCACTGGGACGCCTGGACCTGGGAGCGCATGGCGCTGACCCGCGCCCGCGTCGTCGCCGGGCCGCCGGCGCTGCGCAAGCGGGTGCGGCAGGCGATCGAGGACGCGATCCGGCGCGACCAGGAACCCGAGCGGGTGCGGCAGAATGCCACCACGATGCGTACCCGGATGTCCCGCGACCTGCGTCCGGTCGGCCCGTGGGACGTCAAGCTGCGTCCGGGCGGGCTGATCGATATCGAGTTCGTGGCCCAGGTGCTGCAGGTGATTCAGAGCCGCGAGTCCGGGTTCCGCACCAGCCCGACGACGCATATTGCTCTGAAGCGGCTGAGCGATTCGGGCTTCCTGGACAAATCGGATGCGGACCTGCTGATCCGGGCGGACCTGCTGTGGCGGACCATCCAGGGTATGCTGCGCCTGACGGTGGGCCAGCCGAAGGAGGAGGCCTTGCCCCCCGCCTCGGCGGCGCCGCTGCTGCGGGCGGCCGCGGCGGCGGGTATGCCGGCGGTTGACACGCCTGACTTATTGCATAAGTCAAATGCGCTCGCGCAACAGGTTCGCGCGGTCTTTGAACGCCAGGTGGGGAAGATAAGCGGATGAGTGTTGCGGAAGGTGAAGCGGCTCCGGATTTCTCGCTGCCGGCGACGGCCGGGCGGACCGTCAGTTTGTCCGGCTTCAAGGGCAAGCCGTTCATCCTGTATTTCTACCCGAAGGCTGATACGCCGGGCTGCACCAAGGAAGCCTGCGCGTTCCAGGAGGCCTCGCCGAAGCTGGAGGAAGTTGGCCTGGATGTCGTCGGGGTGTCGCCGGACAAGATCAAGCCGATCGAGAAGTTCGCGGCGAAGTATGGGCTGACGTTTCCGCTGGCCTCGGATGAGGATCATGCGGTGGCGGAGCGGTATGGCGTCTGGGTTGAGAAGTCGATGTATGGCCGTCAATACATGGGTGTTGACCGGAGCACGTTCCTGATCGACGCGGCCGGCACGGTGCTGAAGGTGTGGCGGAAGGTCAGCGTGACCGGGCATGCCGAGGACGTGCTGAAGGCGGCGAAGGGGTTGAAGCTGGTTTAGGCGGATCAGCGGGGCGGGCCGGTCAGCAATCGGAGTCGTAAGCGGACTCCAACTCTTCAAGATACCAGGACGCACTCGGTCATGAAAGGCCGCTGTTCGCCCGGGTCTTGAGGCAATTGCTCGTTCCCGTTAACCGAAAAGTAAGACTTACCGTCTAACAGTCGGGGCACTGACGTGTCCCGCCGCTGCCGGCGGCCGATGCGGTTCAGTTTGAGCGAAACTGACCTCGGATGGCGATGCGGAATGGCTAACCTGCCGGCCGGAATGACGAACAGGGCGATGACGGGGCTGGAAAAGGCCAGCGTCCTGATGCTCGCGCTGGGCGACGAGCATGCCAGCCGGCTGTTCGGCATGATGCATGAGGACGAAATCAAGTCGGTCTCCGCCGCCATGGCCCAGCTCGGCGTGGTGCCGGTGGATACGGTCGAGCGGCTGTGCAGCGACATCGTCGACAACTTCGATGCCACCGGCGGCATCATGGGCAGCTTCGAAAGCACCGAGTCGCTGCTGATGAAGGCCCTGCCGCGCGATCGCGTCGCCCAGATCATGGAGGAAATCCGCGGTCCGGCCGGCCGAACCATGTGGGACAAGCTGGGAAACGTCAGCGAGGAGCTGCTCGCCAGCTACCTGAAGAACGAATATCCGCAGACCGTCGCCGTCGTGCTGGCGATGGTGAAGGCGGACCATTCGGCACGCGTCCTGACGCTGCTGCCGGACTCGTTCGCCATGGAAGTGGTGATGCGCATGCTGCGCATGGAGTCGATCCAGCGCGACGTTCTCGACCGCGTCGAACGGATCCTGCGCGCCGAATTCATGTCCAATCTGGCGCGCGCCTCGACCAACGACGCGCATCACATGGTTGCCGAAATATTCAATCATTTCGACCGCAAGGCGGAAACCCGGTTCATCGCCGGGCTGGAGGAGCGCAACCGCGAATCGGCGGAGAAGGTGAAGGCGCAGATGTTCACCTTCGCCGATTTGCAGCGGCTGTCCGGCCCCGCCGTGCAGGTGCTGCTGCGCTCGGTCGACAAAAGCATGCTGCCGCTCGCCCTGAAGGGTGCGCCGGAGCCGATCAAGGTGCTGTTCTTCTCGCAGCTTTCGGAACGCGCCGGGAAGATGTTGCGCGACGATATGGCCGCCCTCGGCCCGGTGCGCATGAAGGACGTCGAGGAGGCGCAGGCCACGATCAGCAACATGGCCAAGGACCTGGCGGCGCGCGGCGAAATCGACATCAGCCCTGCCAGCGACGACAGGGTGATCGAGTAGTGCAACACAGTGAAGGAGGATCTCTATGGCCGGCCCGGACCCCATCCAGCCCGTTGACCCGGCGGAAACGCCGGAGATCACGTATCCAAAAGAACTCGAAGCCGTCTACGATATTTCCGTAACGGTCAGTGCGGTGCTCGGCAAGGCCACGATGCAGGTCAATCAGTTGCTGAAGCTTGGCCGCGGCGCGGTGGTCGAGCTGGATCGCAAACTCGGTGAGGCGATCGATATCTATGTCAACAACCGGCTGATCGCGCGCGGCGAAGTGGTGATGGTCGATGACGTGAAGCTGGGCATCACGATGACCGAGATCGTCAAGTCGGAGCGGCAATGACCCTGGACGCGGAGTCGTTCCGCGCGGAGGACGGCGTGGCGGATGCCGCCGCGCCGTTCTATCCGGTGCGTGCGCGCCACGATCCGGCGGATGATTTCATCTGTTGCGATCCGGCCATGGTCGCCGTCGTGCGGCGGGCGCGGCAGGCCGCGGAATCGGGCGCTTCGGTGCTGATATCCGGCGAATCCGGCACCGGAAAAGAGGTCATCGCGCGGTTCATCCACAATGCGTCACGCCGCGCCAAAGCTGCGTTCGTTGCGCTGAACTGCGCGGCGATTCCGGATCACCTGCTGGAATCGGAGTTGTTCGGGCACGAACGCGGCGCCTTTTCCGGCGCCATCGGCCGGCGCATCGGCAAGCTGGAGGCAGCCGACGGCGGAACCATCCTGCTCGACGAAATCAGCGAGATGGACCTCCGGCTGCAGGCCAAGTTGCTGCGTGCGGTGCAGGAACGCGAAGTGGATCGTGTCGGCGGCCAG
The DNA here is from genome assembly GCF_903944925.1 of uncultured Rhodopila sp. GTDB lineage: Bacteria > Pseudomonadota > Alphaproteobacteria > Acetobacterales > Acetobacteraceae > Rhodopila. The sequence continues at coordinate 177,498 of NZ_CAJATU010000163.1, forward strand.
CGGCCGATGAAGGTCGATATCCGCATCCTGGCAACGACCAACAAGGATCTTCTGTCCGAGGTGAAGAAGCAGACCTTCCGGGAGGATCTGTATTTCCGGCTGAATGTCATTCCCCTGCATATCCCGAGCCTGCGGCAGCGGCCGGACGACATCCCGGTGCTCGCCCGATACTTTCTGCGCAAATACGATTCCCGGTCGGCGCCGCGGTTCCGGAGCTTTTCGGACGCCTCGATCAAGGCCATGCTGGCGTATCATTGGCCGGGCAATGTCCGGGAACTGGAAAACGCGGTCAACCGCGCCATCGTGCTCGCGACGGAAGATGAAATCCGCAGGCAATGTCTTGATCTGTTCCCGCCTGATGGCAACGGCGTCCGGCTTGCCGGGCACAGGGCCGAGCGGCCGGCCGCGTCCGCCGGGCGGCCGCTCTGGCAGATCGAGCGCGATGCGATTATCGATACACTTGTCATGACCGGCGGCAACCGCACCCGGGCGGCGGAAGTCCTCGGTATCTCGATACGGTGCCTACGCAACAAGCTTCAGCTTTACGCCTCGCAGGGCTTTGCGCCGCCCGGCCCGGCGTCTCGAACGGACTGAGAAAATCGCTATGCCGACAGAGGCCTTTCTGTGCCCCACGGACGTTTAAACAGCGCCCCGGCGGTCGGATTTTCCCTCGCCATGCCGGCGCAGGTCGGCATCCACGCCTTGGCTTCGATCGGCACCGCAAGGCGTGGATGGTGCGCCTTCGCGCACCATGACGCTGTGGCGCCAGCCAGCCCGTTGTCGAGCCGTTGCCCTCAATGATCGGCGAATCGATTTTCGGACGGCTCCGGCGCGGGATTCCGGTTGGCGATGCCAGCCTGGGGCTGGGCGTCATGCTGCTGCTGGGAATCCTGATCGTCCCGATCCCGACCTTCCTGCTCGATTTCGCGCTGGCCTTGTCGTTCACCGCCTCGATCCTGATCCTGCTGGTTTCGTTGTCGCTGAAAACGGCGCTGGAATTTTCCAGCCTGCCGACTTTGCTGCTGCTGCTGACGATTTTCCGCCTGTCGTTGAACGTGGCGACAACCCGGCTGATCCTGTCGCACGGCAATGAAGGTGCGGCCGCGGCGGGGCAGGTTGTCGCGGCGTTCGGAACGTTCCTGATGCAGGGCGACGTGCTGGTGGGCGCGATCATCTTCACCATGATCCTGCTGGTCAATTTCATCGTCATCACCAAGGGCGCCGGCCGTGTCGCTGAAGTATCGGCCCGGTTCTACCTCGACGCGATGCCCGGCAAGCAGATGGCGATCGACGCCGATCTGGGATCGGGGCAGATCGATGAGAAGACGGCACGGGCGCGGCGGGCCGAATTGCAGGAGGAGATCGGGTTTTACGGCGCCATGGACGGCGCCAGCAAGTTCGTGCGCGGCGACGCCATTTCGGCGCTGGTGCTGATCGTCATCAACATTACCGTCGGCCTTGCCATCGGTGTGATGCGAACGAAAATATCGCTGGAAAATGCGTTTTCGACGTTTGCAACCTTGACTATCGGCGACGGACTGGTTTCGCAAATCCCGGCCCTGCTGATTTCCATGGCGGCCGGTATCGTCGTGACCAAGGGCGCCACCGAGGGCAAGGTGCAGGGCGTGTTGAGCGGACAGTTGGGTTCCAGCCCCGGCTTGCTGATCATTACTGGTTCGGCCATCGGCCTGCTGGCCCTGCTGCCGGGGCTGCCGACGATTCCGTTCCTGTCGATTGCCGCCCTCGCGGGGGTGTTGGCGTGGCACCAGCTTAACAAGCGGCAGGCTGAGGCCGCGGAGGTTCCCGCGCCGCCACCCGATCCCGAAGCGGGGCGCGAGAGGCTTCCGTCGCTCGATCCGGTGCGGGTAGAGCTTGGGTACGGGTTGCTCGACCTGGTCAGCAACGGGTCGCAGCCGTTGCCGGAGCAGATCAAGGGGTTGCGCCGGGCGATGGCGACCGATCTGGGATTTGTGCTGCCATCAGTACGAATTCAGGACAACATGGAGCTGGGGCCGTACAACTACGCGGTGGCGTTGAAGGATATTTCCGCCGGGACGGGGGAGCTGCGGCCGATGATGATGCTGGCGATTTGCCCGGACGAACGGGAATTTCCCTTGCCGGGCGAAAAGACGCTGGAACCGGCGTTTGGTCTGCCGGCGTTCTGGATTTCTCCGGCCCAGGCGGATGCGGCACGCTCGATGAACTGCACGATCGTGGAGCCGGCGAGCGTGCTGACAACCCATCTCGGGGAGGTGGTGAAGGATAACATTGCGGAACTGCTGTCCTATGCGGAAACCCAGAAAATCCTGTCCGATCTGCCGCAGGAGCAGCAGCGGCTGGTCGCCGATTTGGTTCCAGCTTCAATAACAGTGGGTGGATTTCAGCGGGTTTTGCAGGCGTTGCTGGCGGAACGGGTCTCCATCCGCGACATGCCGACCATTCTGGAAGCGGTACAGGAGGCTTGCGGCAACGCATCGAAGGCGATCGGCTCGATCGTTTCGCATGTGCGGTTCCGGCTGGCGCGGCAGATCAGCGACAGCCTGCTCGGGTCGGGCGGGTTCATCGCGGTGATTCCGTTGTCGCCGGAGTGGGAGGATGCGATTGGCTCTGCGCTGGTCGGGCCGCCGGATGATGCCCAGCTTGCCTTGCCGCAGGACAAGCTGCAGGAGTTCGTTGCGCGATTGCGCAATGTGGTGGATGCGTCGGTCCAGGCGGGGAACCGGCCGGTGCTGCTTACCAGCGGGCGGATCAGGTCGCATGTGCGATCGATCGTGGACCGGATCAGGTTGAATACGCCGGTCATTGCGCAGACCGAGATTCACCGGCGGGCGCAGATCAAGGTGGTGGGGACGATTTGATTATTGGGCCGCAACGGGTTCGTGTCATGGCCGGCACAAGGCCGGCCATGACACGGGGGGCGGCAACCATCAGCCTCACTACCGTCCCAAATACCGCCTGCGCAGATGCGCCTCGAACGCCAGTGGATCGAGTATCCTGCCCGTGGCCTGCTGCAAGATCTCGTTCAGGCTGAGCCGGCTGCCGATCTGGTGCACGTTGACTCGCAGCCACGCCAGCAGCAGCGAAAGGTCGCCGCGGCTGAATGATTCGTCCAGGCCCGGAACCTGCTCGCGGGCCGCCTGCATCAGTTGCGCCGCGGACATCGCGCCGAGCGTGTAGCTCGGGAAATACCCGAAAGCGCCGTCGTACCAATGGATATCCTGCAGGCACCCCTCCGCATCGTTGGGCGGGGTGATGCCGAGCAGAGCACGCATCCCTTCGTTCCAGGCCCCCGGCAGATCGGCGACATCGAGATCCCCGCCGATCAGCGCGCGCTCCAGCCGGAAGCGCAGGATGACGTGGGCCGGATAGGTCAGCTCGTCAGCGTCCACCCGGATCGTGCTGCGCTGCACGTGGCGCCACAACCGCCCGAGGTTCTCCAGCCGATACGGCGCCGCCGGGCCGCCAAACGTTTCATGCAGCCGGCCGCCGAGCCAGCTCAGGAACGGGTCCGAGCGGAACGCCTGCATCTCGACGATCAGCGACTGGCTTTCATGCGTCGCCATGCCGGCGGCTTCGCCCACCGGCTGCCGCGCATGCGCCGAGGGCAAACCACGCTCATACAAAGCGTGGCCGGTCTCATGCACGACCGCCAGGATGGCGGAGGCGAAATCGTCCTCCTGGTAGCGGGTGGTGATCCGCACATCGGTCGGCGTGCCGCCGGAGAACGGGTGGGCCGACTGATCCAGCCTGGCGTGGTCGAAGTCCAGGCCCATCCGCTCGGCAATCTCCCGGCACAGCTTTTCCTGGCTGGCGATCGGGAACGGCCCGGCGGGCTGGATGGCCGGGGGCTGCGATGCCTGATGCCGCTCCACTTCCGGCAGGGTTTCCGCCAGGAACGCCTCATAGTTTGCGAAAATCGGTTCGACATCCGCCGCGCGGACGCCGTGCTGGTAGCCGTCCATCAGCGCGTCGTACGGGGTCAGCTCCAGGGCCTCGCCCAGAGCAGCCGCGGCTTCCCGGGTCAGCCGCACGACTTCGTTCAGGTGCTGATGGACGAGGCTGAAGTCCGAGCGCGCACGCGCCACGCGCCAGACCTTCTCGCAGTGGGAGTTCGCCTTGGCCTGAGCCTCCACCAGGCTTTCCGGCAACGCCCTGGCGCGGCGATACATGTGCTGCATCAACCGCAAATTCGCGACATCCCACGCCCCCTGCGCCTCCGCCTCCGCCAGATCGGCTTCGATCTCCGGCGCGGTGAGTTGCTGATGGCCGAGCACCGCCAGCACCGCGAGCTGATCGCCGCGCGCCGCACCGCCACCCGGCGGCATGATGACAGAGGCGTCCCAGCCCAGCATGGACATGCATTCCCCGACGGTGGCGATCATCCGAAAGCGGTCGGTCAGTCTTTGGTAAGCGGATTTCATTGTCTGAGAGCCTTTCGCATCCAGACAACGAACACGACAACCAGCGCCAAAGCCAGCCCGTACCACGTGATCACGTAGGATAAGTGATTGTTGGGCGGCTGTGGCAGATGATCCGCCGGTGCCGGATAGACGTTCGCCGGCGCGGGACCCAGCGCGACGAGGACGAACGGCGGGACGTTGGGTTCGCCTATGGCTCGGGCGATGGCGCCGGGATCGAGGGTGAAAAACTGGCGCCCGGCCGCGTCATCCGCCGCGCTGTACCATCGGGGTGTGTCGCCGGGCCGGACATAGCCGGTGACGGTGACCTGACCGGACGGATCGTTCAGCGGGGTCTCGCGGTTCTGCGGTATCCAGCCGCGGTTGACCAGGATCGCCGGGACGCCGGGGCGCTCCAGCGGCACGATCTGGTAGGTGCCGATGATGGGGCCGGCCGGGGTGTCGCGGACTTCGGAGCCGTATTGCGCGGCAAGGTCGAAGCGGAACCGGCCGGTGGCGGAAACCTTGGTGTAGGGGGCCGGGTTCGGTCCGAGCGGCACCGGCGGCGCACTTTCGGCGGTCGCAATCTGCGCCAGGATGCCTTGCTTCCAGTGCAGGCGGTAGATTTGCCATGTCCCCAAACCGATCAGCACCAGCAGCATGAGCAGGGCGCTGAGGGTGGGAATGAGGAAGCGGGATCTTCTCGTGGGCCTCATGCCGGCACGGACGATTAAGCGTCATGGTGGGCGAAGGCCCACCATCCACGCCGTCGTTCGCAGCGGCCAAAGGCGTGGATACCGGCCTTCGCCGGCATGACGGGAAAGCGATCCCCCATCACAACCCCATCTCCTTTGCCCGGGTCCGGAACTGCGCGGCGACCAGCGCGGCTTTCATTGGCCGCATCAGCAGGATCGCCAGCGGCAAGGTCACCGCGGGCCATAGGATAGCGTGCACCCATAACGGCGGCTCGAAGCGGAACTCCACCCAGAACGCCAGCGCCACGACGATCACGCCGAGGACCATGATTACGACGACAGCCCCGGCATCGCCGGTGTCGGCCTGGCTCAGGTCCAGGCCGCAGACCGGGCAAGCCGGGCGCAACGTCAGCACCCCCTTGAACAGCTTGCCCTTGCCGCAGCGCGGACAGCGGCAGCGCAGGGCTGCCTCAAGGATTGAAATCCGCGGTTCGGCCACGGGAGCTGGGCTACTCCGGAGCGATCTGGCCGGCGCCATACCAGTAGATGCAGGTGAACAGGAACAGCCAGACGACGTCCACGAAGTGCCAGTACCACGCCGCCGCCTCGAAGCCGAAATGGCGTTGCGGCGTGAACTGCCCGGCTCGCGCCCGGAACCAGCAGACCGTCAGGAAGATCGTGCCGACGATCACATGGAAGCCATGGAAGCCGGTCGCCAGGAAGAACGTCGACGAATACACGCCGCCACCGTTGAACTTGAACGGGGCGTGCGTGTACTCGATCGCCTGGCAGACGGTGAAGGATACGCCGAGCAGGATGGTGATGCCCAGCCCGAGGATCAGGTTCTTGCGGTCGTTCTCGATCAGCGAGTGATGCGCCCAGGTCACGGTGGTTCCCGACAGCAGCAGGATCATGGTGTTCAAGAACGGCAGGTGGAACGGATCGAAGGTGTGCACGTCCGCGGGCGGCCACACGGTCTGACCGTTGCCCTGGGTGTCGGGAAAGATCAGGAAGTTGAAATAGGCCCAGAAGAAGCCGACGAAGAACATCACCTCGCTGGCAATGAACAAGGTCATGCCGTAGCGCTGGCCGAGGCGCACGATGGCGCTGTGGCCGCCGGTCGCGTAGCCCTCTCGCAGCACGTCGCGCCACCAGAAGAACATCGTGCCGAGGACGGTGACCACGCCCAGCCCGAGGATCAGGTATTTGCCGAAATGAGCGGCCATGATGATCCCGAACACGATCAAAAAAGCCCCGAGGGCGCCGACAATCGGCCAAGGGCTTGGATCGGGCAGGTAATAGGGCTGCTTGATCCCGGTGCTCAGCGGGCCCGTTGCATGTTGTGCTTCGCTGTCCATGCCACATCCATTTCAAACAGCGACGGGGAAACCGCCCCGACCCGGCTGCCGCTGCGAAGCGGTCAGTTGGCTTTCAGCCTGGCCTCCGCCGCGGAGAGCGGCCCGACATGCGGACCGGCCTTTGAGAGAGCACCAGTTTTCGCGGCGTCATCCAGCGAGCGGAAGAACGTATACGACAGAGTGATCACCTTCACATCGCTGGTGTTGGGATCGTCTCGGATTGCCGGATCGACCCAGAAGCTGACGGGAAACTCCATGCTCTGCTTTGGCGACAGGGTCTGCTTGTTGAAGCAGAAGCAGGCGGTCTTGTGGAAGTATTTACCAACTTTCTCCGGGGTCACGTTGTAGAGCGCCATGCCGGTGACCGGTTCGGCCGACTGGTTGGCGGCGTGGTAGAACGCCACCTGTTCGTCGCCGAGCTTGAGCTTGACCTCCAACTGATCGGGGGCGAAGGACCAGGGGAGCGCCGGGTTGGTATCGGCGTTGAAGCGCACTCGGATGGTCTCTCCTGTTGAGCCGGGGGCTGCGGCGAGGCCAATCTTTGGCGTTCCGGCATAGCCGGTGGCGGCGCAGAACAGCCGGTACAGCGGGATCGCGGCGAAGGACATGCCGACCATGCCGGCGATGACAGCCGCCAGCGCCCAGCCGGTGACGAGGTTGCGCCGTCCGGAGGGCATTCAGAGATGCGCCATCTTGACGATGGTGATCGCGTAGAACAGGGCACACAGCCCGATCAGGGCGATCATGATCGCCCAACTGCGGCCGCGGCGGCGGCGCTCTGCTTCGGGGACTGGCAGGCGTTGCATGTGTTGACTCCTACGGCGGGGAAGGCGGGCGCCGGCTGCCTCGATCCCATCTGTCATGGCCGGGCGTGTCCCGGCCATGACGGCAGCGCGCAGGGCCGGCTGGAGTGCGCATGATCGCTCAACCCACCAGCCGGTCGAGGGCGAGCGCCGCGAACAGTGCGAAAAGATAATAGATTGAGTATTTGAACGCTCCTTTCGCCGGTGCGTCGCCCGTCAGGCTGCACCCGTCCTGATCCTGTTTATCGGCCATCACCCGATAGACCCGCAGCAGAAACACCAGGCCGAGCACGGTCGCCGCCACACAATACGGAAACCCGCTGAAGCCCATGAAGAACGGCGCCAAGGTCAGCGGCACCAGGACCAGGGTGTACAGCATGATCTGCCGGCGGGTTTCGCGGGCGCCCGCCACCACCGGCAGCATTGGCACGCCGGCTTTGCGGTAGTCCTCGTTGGCCCACAGCGCGAGCGACCAGAAATGCGGCGGGGTCCAGATGAAGACGATCCCGAACAGGACCAACGGCACCAGGTCAACCGTTCCGGTGACGGCCGCCCAGCCGATGACGGGCGGGAAGGCTCCGGCAGCGCCACCGATGACGATGTTCTGCGGCGTGCGGCGCTTCAGCCAGATCGTGTAGATAAACACATAGAAACAGATCGACAGCGCCAGGATCAGCGCCGCGGGGATATTCACCGCCAGGCCCATCATGATCACCGAACCGACCGCCAGCGTGATGCCGAAACCCAGCGCCGCGCCCGGCTCGATGCGCCCCGCCGGTATCGGCCGCTTGCGGGTGCGGCGCATGATGGCGTCGATATCGCGATCGTACCACATATTGATCGCGCCGCAGGCGCCGGCCGCCACGGTGATGCAGAGAATGGCGGTGAAGGCCAGCACCGGGTGCAGGTGGCCCGGTGCGACGATCAAGCCGATGACGCCGGTGAACACCACCAGGGTCAGCACCCGGGGTTTCAGCAGCGCAATCCAGTCGCGGTAGTCGGCTTCCCATACCCCGGCCTCGGTGGCCGGGGTCAATGATGATGTTGCGTCGCTCACAGGGTGCCCCCGTCAGGAAATCCGAGGCAGTTCCAGATAGGTATGGAAGGCGGGCGGCGAGGTCTGGGTCCATTCCAGGGTCGTCGCGCCTTCGCCCCAGTAGTTGTCGGCGACGTGCTCCTTCGAGGTGAAGGTGCGATAGCAGACATAGAGGAACACCAGGAACGCCGCGCCGCTGAGATACGCCCCCAGCGACGAGACGAAATTCCACCCGGCGAAGGCGGCCGGGTAATCCGGATAGCGGCGCGGCATGCCGGACAGGCCGAGGAAGTGCTGCGGGAAGAACGTCAGGTTGACGCCGATGAACGTCATCCAGAAATGCACCTTGCCCCAATATTCCGGATACTGGTGGCCGGACATCTTGCCGATCCAGTAATAAAATCCGGCGAAGATGGAGAAGACGGCGCCGAGGGACAGAACGTAATGAAAATGCGCAACGACATAGTAGGTGTTGTGGATCACCTGGTCGATGCCGGCATTGGCACAGACCACGCCGGTGACGCCGCCGACGGTGAAGACGAACAGGAAGCCGATGGCCCAGAGCATCGGGGTTTTCAGTTCCACCGATCCGCCCCACATCGTTGCGATCCACGAGAAGACCTTGATGCCCGTCGGAACCGCAATGATCAAGGTGGCGGCCATAAAGTATGCCCGGGTATCGACGTCGATGCCCGAAATGAACATATGATGCGCCCAGACAACAAAGCCGACGACGCCGATGGCGACCATGGCGTAGACCATGCCGAGATAGCCGAAGATGGGCTTGCGGCTGAACGTCGAGATGACGTGGCTGATGATGCCGAAGCCCGGCAGGATCATGATGTAGACTTCCGGGTGCCCGAAGAACCAGAACAGATGCTGGAACAGCACCGGATCGCCGCCGCCGGCCGGATCGAAGAACGAGGTGCCGAAGTTACGGTCGCAGATCAGCATGGTGATCGCACCGGCCAGGACCGGGACCGCCAGCAGCAGCAGGAATGCCGTTACCAGTTCCGACCAGATGAACAGCGGCATCTTGTGCAAGGTCATGCCGGGCGCGCGCATGTTGAAGATGGTGACGATGAAGTTCATCGATCCCAGCAACGAACTCAGGCCGGCGAGGTGCAGTGCGAACAGCGTGCAGTCCATCCCCATGCCCGGCTCATACGTCGAGTTCGACAATGGCGGATACAGCGTCCAGCCGGATCCCGACTCGCCCATCAGCAGGCCGGTGCAGATCAGCACGAAGGCCGGCGGCAGCAGCCAGAAGCTGATGTTGTTCAGCCTTGGGAACGCCATGTCCGGCGCGCCGATCATTAGCGGAATGAACCAGTTGCCGAAGCCGCCGATAAGCGCGGGCATGACGGAGAAGAAGATCATCAGCAGCCCGTGGGTGGTGATGATCGTGTTCCACTCCTGGCCCGAATTGACGAGGTGGTTGTTCGGGAAATTCAACTGTGCCCGCATGATCTCCGACAGGGTGCCGCCGACGGTTCCGCCGATGACCGCGAAGATCAGGTAAAGGGTGCCGATGTCCTTGTGGTTGGTGCTGAACAGCCAGCGCTGGACAAAGGTCGGGTGATGACCGTGCTCGTGATGGTCGACTGCGGTCGTCGCATCCATGGTTTTTCTCCGCTGATCAGCCGGCTTTGACGCCGGCACTCGTTCAAGCCGCCGTCGCGATCACTGGGATGCGAGTTTGGGGAGTTGAGTCACCGAGGCCGCTTTTTTGGCCTGATCCACCCAGGTCTTGAAGTCGGCCTCGGACACCGCGCGGACGGATATGGGCATCTGGCTGTGGTTCTGGCCGCAGATCTGGTTGCACTCCCCGTAGAAGGTGCCGATCTGATTTGCTTCAAGCCAGGTTTCGATGGTCCGGCCGGGGATGGCGTAGCGCTGCACGCCGAAGGACGGGATGAAGAAGCTGTGGATCACGTCCTCACTGGTGGTGAGGATGCGGATCTTCTTGTTCACCGGGATGACCAACTGGTTGTCTACGTCGAGCAGGCGGAGCTGGCCGGGCTTGAGGTCGTCGTCGCCGACATAGCGGCTTTCGATGTCGATGTTACCGTGGTCGGGGTAGCTGTATTCCCAATACCACTGATGGCCGGTGACCTTGATGGTCATGTCGGGGTCCGGTGTGCGGTCCTGGTAGTAGATCAGCCGGAACGACGGGATCGCGATGACGACCAGGATCAGCACCGGGATAACGGTCCAGGAGATCTCCAGGATCGTGTTGTGGCTGGTCCGGCTGGGCGTCGGGTTGCGCTGCGCGTTGTAGCGATAGACGACCCAAATCAGCAGGGCCGCGACGAACAGCGTGATGACGGTGATGATCGCGAGGACGAGGTCATGCAGGTCGATGATGCGGTCCTTGATCGGGCTGAACGACCGCTGCATCCCCATTTCCCATGGTTGGGGGGCCCCGACGACGCCTTGGGCGGCGGCGAAGGGAGCAATTGAAAGGTTCAGAATTCCGCAGGCCACAACAGCTAGAAGCCGCCTTGCCATTCGCATCGGTTCACCATCCCGTTTTGTTAGCTGGACGCTACTGAGGCGTAATTTGGCCTACCGGAGCGGCCGGGGACGATCAAGCTCCGAGGGGGGTGGGGCGGGTGCTTTGGCGAGCACACTACTGAGAGCGAGGCGGCGGGCCGCGGAAAAGCTCGGGTTGAACACCTTGTCGGCTCTTGTGTCATGGCCGGATTTAATCCGGCCATCCACAACTTACGGTGCTGGCGGAGGCAAAGGCGTGGATCGCCGGCACAAGGCCGGCCATGACACAAACACCGACCGGCTTCGACAGTGTCTGAAAAGGACCCGCTCAGGTGCGCAGGCGCACCAGCGTGAACAGCCCGAACGGCGGTATTGCCTCGGCCTCGATCCGAGGTAGATCCTCAGGCTCGAAAATCCCGTCCATGGCGAAATCCGGATGCCAGCCCAGGCGGCGGGAGGCCGGCGCCATGGCGCGCTCCAGCCACCATCTCGGCCCCTTGGCCGCGGCAAAATGGTTGATGATAAGGATATTACCGCCCGGCCGGACCAGCCGGCGCATCTCGGCCAGCAGCCGCTTCGGGTTCGGCACCACCGAGGCCACGAACATCGCGACCGCGGTATCGAAGGACGCATCCTCGAAATCGGTCGCTTCCGCGTCCATCTCACGCAGCGCCTGCACATTGCTCAGGCCATCGCGCCGGGTGCGCTCGCGCGCCTTGCGCAGCATCTCCTTCGACAGGTCGATGCCGGTGATTCGCTTGTCACGATTGTAAATTGGCAGCGCCAACCCGGTGCCGACGCCGACTTCCAGCACGTCCAGGCCGGGGAGACGGTTCACCATCGAAACGGCGCGGATGCGTCCCTTGGACGAAATCCCGCCGAACACCGTGTCATAAACGCCCGCCCACCGCCGGTACGCCTCGACGATGGACGCGCTGTCCAAGGCTGCAATCGGAACGAACCGCTCTGCCGCGGTCGCATCTGTCTTCTGAAGTGATTGATTCATAAGCCGCCAGCTATTTCCACGCACGCTGCCCCAGCATTCAGGCCGACTAGCATGCTGATCTTCCAAGCAGTCATGCTAACGCCATAAATGACAGCGGGTGCCCGCGCAAGGCGGCATCGCCATTTATATGACGCTAATGTCAAATAGCGTCAGCGGGTAGCGGTCTTCTCCCGGGTCGTTGCGGCGGCCGGAGCAGCCGGTCCGGACAGGGTGCCACTCGGCTTGGTTGCGCTGTCCTCCATCGACTCGTCGTCCGGTTCTGCCATGTTCTTTTTGAACGACTTGATGCCCTTGGCGAAGTCGCCCATCAACCCGCTGATCTTGTTGCCGCCACCAAACAGCACGAGAATCACCGCCAGCACGACCAACCAGTGCCAGATGCTGAAACTACCCATAAGACCTCCTGAACCTGATCGAGGGCCGGTTCCGGCGGGAGGTTTTCCCCCGGTCCTCTGCCGCTGACATGGCGCGAGTCGGCGAATCATGCAAGCGGCGTTTGCCGCCCGCGCCTGGCTCAGGCCGGGGCGTTCGGCCGGCCTGCGCGGTGGTAGGGGTGGCCGAGGGCGATCGCCTGCGCGCGGTAGAGTTGCTCCGCCAGCATGGCGCGCACCAGGAAGTGCGGCCAGGTCAGCGCGCCGAGCGAGAGGACGAAATCCGCCCGGGCGAGGACCGGCCGATCGAGCCCCTCGGCACCGCCAATCAGGAAGCAGACCGGGCGACCGAGTTCGGACCAGCGGCGCAGCTTCGCCGCCAGGGTCTCGCTATCCAGGGCCTGGCCGCCGGGATCGAGCGGCACGGCGAACGCGTCGCGCGGCAGGGATCCCAGCAGCGCAGCGGTTTCCAGGCGTTTGACGGTTGCCGGGTCGCCGCGCGCCTCCGCCACCTCCGTCACCGTCAGCCGGGGCCGCAGCCGCGCATTGTACCGTTCAAACAGATCGGCTTCGGGAGCCTTGCGCAGGCGGCCGATGGCGATGACGTGCATGGGCTGGGGTGCCTTCCGGGACGCATATCCCGCCTTGGATGCTGGCGTTTTATCTTCATGCGGACCAACAATCGCGTCTTGCGGAGCGATTGGGGCGCGGCTAAACACTGCCTCCCGGCCCGGATGGGGCGCGTAGCTCAGCGGGAGAGCACCTCCCTGACACGGAGGGGGTCACAGGTTCAATCCCTGTCGCGCCCACCATTCCCGCCTTGAACCCCGCTTCGTCGCGCGGGGATTGTCGCGCTGCTGCGCTCCTGGCATTGATACCGAAGTGGAAGGCATAAGCCGGAGACTGCGCCGGCCGCGAGGCTTCGCGCCATCGTTGTTTCTTTGCTCCGGGAGTTGCCATGCCAAGGTTGGCCGCCGTTTTTGTCCTCAGCGCCATCGCAGTGTCGGCGTGCAGCAGCCCGCCTCCGCCGGTTGCCGCGGCACCTCCCGCCGCGCCCGTGCCGATCGATGGGACGTATGGCGGGGTGATGCAACTGAGCCGCGGCGACCAGATGAGCTGCGGCGACGAGAACCCGATCACGCTGCAGGTGACAGACCACAGCTTCACCTATCGGCTGAGCCAGCCTCGGGCAGAGTGGAAGCCGGTCATCGTGTTCACGGCGACGATCGGGGCGGACGGGTCGTTCAACGCGGTGTCGGGGCCGGATTCCATGAGCGGGCGGGTGTCGCAGGGGACGATGCAGGGCGTGATCGTTGGGGACATCTGCGCGTTCAACTTCAACGCGGCGCATGGCGGGACGTGGTGACGGAGGGCTGTCGGTTGGACACGAACGTGGTGTCCGAGTTGAGGAAGGCGCGCGCGGGCAAGGCGGACCGCAGGGTCGTTGCGTGGGCCGGCAGTCTTTCCATTCGCGCCTTGATGGGACGGCCAACATAGCGCGCCGCGGTCAACAGACGCGGGCGGCCGGCTAATCCGCCTCCGCCCCCATCTTCGCTGCCAGTGCCGGCATCCGGGCGCGCCGCGGTGCCAGCCAATGCTGTAGCTTGTCCAGGTACAGATAGATCACCGGCGTCGTATACAGCGTCAGGATCTGGCTCAGCGCCAGACCGCCGACCATCGCGAAGCCGAGCGGACGGCGCAATTCCGACCCCGCGCCGGAGCCGACCATCAGCGGGATACCGGCCAGCATCGCTGCCATCGTCGTCATGAAGATGGGCCGGAACCGCAGCAGGCAGGCCTGACGGATCGCCGCCAGCGGCGTCGCTCCATCCCGGCGCTCGGCGGTGATGGCGAAGTCCACCATCATGATGCCGTTCTTCTTGACGATGCCGATCAGCAGGATGATGCCGATCAGCGCGATCACCGTCAGTTCGTAATGGAACAGCATCAGCATCAGCAGCGCGCCGACACCGGCCGACGGCAGGGTGGACAGGATCGTCAGCGGCAGGATGTAGCTCTCATACAGGATGCCGAGGATGATATAGACCGTGATCACCGCCGCGGCGACCAGGTAAGGCTGGCTGGCGAGCGACGACTGGAACGCCTGCGCGGTCCCCTGGAAGGAGCTTTGCACCGTCAGCGGCGTGTTGATGTCCCGCACCGCCGCGTTGATCGCATCGACCGCCTGCCCCAGCGCCGCGCCCTGCGCCAGGTTGAAGGAGATCGTCACCGCCGGGAACTGGCTCTGATGGCTGATCGACAGCGGCTGCACCGGCGCGGTGGACCACGTCGCAAAGGCCGACAGCGGCACGGCCTGACCGGTGTTCGAATGGACATACAGGTTGTTCAGCGTCTCCACATCCGACGCCGCGCCCGGGGTCACTTCCAGGATCAGGTGGTAGGAGTTCACCTGGCTGAAATATTGCGTGACCTGCCGCTGGCCGAACGCATCATAGATCGTGTCGTCGATCACCTGAGGCTGCACGCCGAACCGCGCTGCCTTGTCGCGATCGATCTTCAGCGTGACGGTGGTCCCGCCGGTCTGCTGATCGCTGGTGACATCGCGCAGCATCGGCAGGGTCTGCAGCTTGGCGAGCACCTTCGGCGCCCATTGGAACAGCTCGTCGAAATTGGCGTCCTGCAGCGTATACTGGAACTCGGTCTTGGTCAGCCGCCCGCCGACGCGGATGTCCTGCGCAGCTTGCAGGAAGGCCGCGCCGCCCGCGACCTCCTGGAACTTCGGCCGCAGCCGGGCGATGTATTGCTGCGCGCTGCCGCCGACCCGCTCGTTCCACGGCTTGAGGGCGATATAGATGCGGCCGTTGTTGCCGGTCTGGCCGCCGACGCCGGCCCCGACGGTGGCGCCGAAGGAGAAGGTGTCCGGATCCGCCATGACGATGGCGTTCAGCTTGGTCTGAATCTCCGACATCCGGCCGAACGAGATGTCCTGCGCGCCCTCCGTCACGCCGAATACCACGCCGGTGTCCTGCGCCGGGAAGAACCCCTTGGGGATGACGATATACAGGTAGACGGTGGTGCAGACCGTCGCCAGGAACACCATCAGGGTGATGAACCTGAACTTCAGGGCGATATCCAGGGTGCGGCGATACCCGCCGACAAGCGACTCGAAGAAGCCCTCGACAATCCGGTAGGCCAGATTATGCCTGCCGGTGTGGTGCTTGAGGAAGCGGGAGCACATCATCGGCGTCAAGGTCAGCGAGATGAACGCCGACAGCAGCACCGCGATGGTGATGGTCATCGCGAACTCGCGGAACAGCCGCCCGACGATGCCGCCCATCAGCAGCAGCGGTATGAACACCGCGACCAGCGAGAAGCTGATCGAAATGATGGTGAAGCCGATTTCGCCGGCGCCCTTCAGCGCGGCCTCCATCGGGTCCATGCCGTGCTCGATGTGCCGGAAGATGTTTTCCAGCATGACGATGGCGTCGTCCACGACGAAGCCGACGGCGATGGTCAGCGCCATCAGCGACAGGTTGTCCACGCTGAAGCCCAGCAGGTACATCGCCGCGAAGGTGCAGATCAGCGCCACCGGCACGGTGATCGACGGGATGATGGTGGCCCAGAGGCTGCGCAGGAACAGGAAGATGACCATCACCACGAGCGCGATGGACAGGATCAGGGTGAACTGAACGTCCGCCACCGAGGCGCGGATCGTCAGGGTGCGGTCCATGATGACGTTGACGTGGATGGAGGGCGGGATCGACGCCTCCAGATGCGGCAGCGCCGCCTTGATCTTCTCCACCGTGTCGATGACGTTGGCGCCGGGCTGCTTGAAGACGACCAGCAGGATGCCGCGCTTGCCGTTCTGCCAGGCGGCCAGAAGCTGGTTCTCCGGCCCGTCGATGGCGCGGCCGATGTCGCGCACCCGCACCGGGGCGCCGTTGCGCCAGGCCAGGATGACGTCGTCGTACTGCGCCGCCTTGGTCAACTGGTCGTTGTCGTACACCGCGAAGGACTGGTTCGGCGTATTGACGGTGCCCTTCGGCGAATCGACCGTGGCGTTGACCAGGACACCGCGCACGTCCTCCAGCGTCATGCCCATGGCCGCCAGCTTGGCCGGATCGACCTGGACGCGCACCGCGCGCTTCTGCTCACCGCCAATCAGCACCTGGGACACGCCCGAGATCTGCGACAATTGCTGCGACAGCACGACGTCGGCGTACTCGTCCACGTCGATCAGCGGCACCTCATCCGACTGCACCGCCAGGATCAGTATCGGCGAGTCGGAGGGGTTGACCTTGCGGTATGTCGGCGCCGAGGGCAGCGCCTTCGGCAACTGGCCACTGGCCGCGTTGATCGCCGCCTGCACATCGCCGGCCGCCGCGTCGATATCCCGTTCCAGGTCGAATTGCAGCGTGATCTGTGACTGGCCCAGCACACTGACCGATGTGAGCTGGGCCATCCCGGGTATCTGCGCGAACTGTTTTTCCAGCGGTTGCGCGACGGTGCTGGCCATCGTCTCCGGACTGGCGCCGGGAAAATTGGCGGAGACGGAGATGGTGGGAAACTCGACGCGCGGCAGCGGCGCCACCGGCAGGAACGGGTAGGCGGCCAGGCCGACAAGCACCAGCGCCGCCGTCAGCAGCGAGGTGGCGACCGGTCGTCGAATGAACGGAGTGGAGATGCTCATGCCGCGGACGCTCCCCTAGCTGCCTGATTTCGCGTCTTCGGCTTGGCGGAGGGCGACCGGGGTGCCGGCCTGGAGCCGGGACTGCCCCGCGGTCACCACCGTCACCCCGGGGTCCAGGCCGCTGGCGACGACATAGACATCGCCTTCCTGCCGCGTAACCACTATCGGCTGGACCGCGACAGTATCGTTCTGTTCGAGCCGATAGACGAACAGCCCGTTCGGTCCGTGCTGCACGGCGGCCGCCGGGACGGCGACGACAGCGGTATCGGTGCCCAGCAGCAGGCTTGCATTGACGAACTGGCCGGGCCAGAGCGCGCGTTGCTTATTGGCAAACGTCGCCTTCAGCTTGATGGTGCCGGTGGTGGCGTCGATGCTGTTGTCGGCGGTCAGCAGCACGCCGCGATCAAGCTCGGTCTTGTTGTCGCCGGCATAGACGACGACGTCCAGCGGGTGCTGCGCCATTGCCCGGGTGATCGCCGGGAGGTTGTCCTGCGGCAGGGTGAACGTCACCGCAATCGGCTGAACCTGGGTGACCGACACGATCGGCGCCAGTTCGGCCGAATGGACCACATTGCCGGGATCGACATTGCGCAACCCGATCCGCCCATCGAATGGCGCGGTGATGTAGCAGAAACTGAGATTGAGCTGCGCCGTCTCGATCTGGGCGTCATCCCCGGCGATGGCGGCCTCGAACTGCTTCACCATCGACTGCTGGGTGTCGAGCTGCTGGCGAGAGGCGAAATCCTTCCGCACCAGCGAGGCGTAGCGCGCAAGATCCATCTGCGCGTTGGCAAGCTGCGCCTGGTCCTGCTGCTTCTTGGCGAGCGCGGCGTCGAGGATCGCCTTATACGGGCGGGGATCGATGATGGCGAGAAGGTCGCCCTGCTTCACATCCTGGCCTTCCCTGACCGGCACTTCGGTCAGCGTGCCGTCCACCCTGGCCCGCAACTGGACGGCATAGTTGGCCTGCACGGTTCCCAGGCCCCGCAGCCATATCGGCACGTCCTGACGGGCGACTTTCGCGACCGAAACCGGGACCGCCGAGGGCTGCGACGGGGTTTGCGCTTCAGCGGCAAGCGGGGCGGCCATCGCGGCAAAGATGACGGCTACACGCCAAGCGCAGCCGAACGAACGCAGGACGATCCGGGTCGTCTCCGTCATAAGCCACCACCTCAATCAATGCATCGCAACACTTAGACGATGGCAACAAGGCGCGCACGGCCAAACCGGCCGGGTGCAGCTGTTACACACTCCCATGTCAGAGTATCATCGAGTAAATGAGATTAAGGCGCCAGAGCGAAGTCGTGGATGCAGCCTGAAACATACGCGCGAGACGTATCAAAATTTAGAAGGTTGATCAACGCGGCAGGATAGTGGACCTTAAATAACACGCTCTCACGTGGTGAGGCCAGCATAGTCAGACGCGGGGGCCTTACCTGCCAGGCGAAGCGGTCGTGCGGAAAAGGGTTTCGGCACACTGCATCCGTGCTCCCCGTCATGGCCGGGTTAGTCCCGGCCATGACGGGGAGGTAGAAGCCTTGCTCTGCTCGCCTCTTAGCGCGGGCGGGCCGTTTCGCGATCCGCCCGTGCTTCCCGGAATTACCCCACGCGGTTCTGCACCAGCTCCGTCACTACGCCCGGATCGGCCAGCGTGGAGGTGTCGCCCAGCCCGTCGGTCTCGTTCGCCGCGATCTTGCGCAGGATGCGCCGCATGATCTTGCCGCTGCGGGTCTTCGGCAGCGCCGGTGCCCACTGAATCGCGTCGGGAGACGCAATCGGGCCGATCTCCTTGCGCACCCAGGCGACCAGTTCCTTGCGCAGCTCCTCGGAGGGCTCTTCCTCGGCATTCAGGGTCACGTAGGCGTAGATGCCCTGGCCCTTCAGGTCGTGCGGAAAGCCGACGACCGCCGCCTCGGCGACCTTCGGATGGGCGACCAGGGCGCTTTCCACCTCGGCGGTGCCCATGCGGTGACCGGACACGTTGATCACGTCATCGACGCGGCCGGTGATCCAGTAGTAGCCGTCCGCATCGCGCCGGGCGCCGTCGCCGGTGAAATACAGGCCGGCGAAGGTCGAGAAATAGGTCTGCTTGAAGCGGACATGGTCGCCGTACACGGTGCGCATCTGGCCGGGCCAGGAGTCGCTGATGCACAGGTTGCCCTCGGTCGCGCCGGTCAGTTCCTTGCCGTCGCCGTCCACCAGCAGCGGCTTCACGCCCGGCAGGGGCAAGGTCGCGGACCCGGGCTTCAACGCTGTCGCGCCGGGCAGCGGGCTGATCAGGATGCCGCCGGTCTCCGTCTGCCACCAGGTATCGACGATCGGGCAGCGCGCGTTGCCGACGATATGGTAATACCACAGCCAGGCTTCCGGATTGATCGGCTCACCCACGCTGCCGAGCAGGCGCAGCGACGCGCGCGAGGTCTTCTGCACCGGTCCCTCGCCGTCGCGCATCAGGGCGCGGATCGCCGTCGGAGCGGTATAGAAGATGTTCACCTTATGCTTATCGACCACCTGCCAGAAGCGGCTGGCGTCGGGATAGCTCGGGATGCCCTCGAACATCACCGTGGTCGCGCCATTGGCCAGCGGGCCATACACGATATAGGTGTGGCCGGTGACCCAGCCCACGTCGGCGGTGCACCAGTAGACCTCACCCTTGCGGTAGTCGAACACGTTTTCATGCGTGTAGCTGGCCCACACCATGTAGCCGCCGGTTGTGTGCAGCACGCCCTTCGGCTGGCCGGTGCTGCCGGAGGTGTACAGGATGAACAGCGGGTCTTCCGCATTCATCGGCTCCGGCGTGTTGTTCGGGGAGGCCGCCGCCAGCAATTCGGTATAGTCATGGTCGCGGCCGGGGGTCAGGTTGACCTTGCCGCCGGTGACCTTGACGACGATGACGTTCTTGACCGTCGGGCAGGTGGCCAGCGCCGCATCGGCATTCGCCTTCAGCGGCACGGTGCGTCCGCCGCGGCGGCCCTCGTCGGCCGTGATCAGCAGGTTGGAGTCGCAACCCTGGATGCGGTTCGACAGGCTGTCGGGCGAGAAGCCGCCGAACACCACCGAATGGATCGCGCCGACGCGGGCGCAGGCCAGCATCGCCACCGCGGCTTCCGGCACCATCGGCAGGTAGATCGTCACCCGGTCGCCCTTCTTGACGCCAAGCCCCTTCATCGCGTTCGCCAGACGGGAGACCTGATCGTGCAGTTCACGATACGTGATGTGCTTGCTGACGTTGGGATCGTCGCTTTCCCAGATGATCGCCGTCTGGTCGCCGCGGTCCTTCAGATGGCGATCGAGGCAGGAGGCGGAGGCGTTGAGGACGCCGTCCTCGAACCACTTGATCGAGACGTCGCCGGTGAAATCGGTGTTCTTGATCTTGGTGGGCGCCTTGATCCACTCCAGGCGCTGGGCTTCCTTGGCCCAGAACGTCTCCGGGTGGCTTGCCGCCTGCTCATAGGCGTCACGGTAGCCGGCCGCATTGATATGTGCCCCTTCCGCAACTGCCGGGCTGACGGGGAACACCTGATCATGGGTGTGTGCGAATTCTGTCACGGACCTGTTTCCTTACTTCCCTAGTAGCCACACCGATTATGCGGCGTTTTCAAACGCCGGGCGGCACATGGATCACGCCATCGCGGACCTCGACATTGATTGATGTCAATCCGTCGCCCTTGCACGGACCGGAGATACACGTTCCGCTACTGATTGTGAACTCGGCACCGTGCGTGGCGCAGATAATAAATCGTCCGTCCGCCGACAGGAAGCGGTCGGGCGTCCAATCCAGCGGCGTGCCGATATGCGGGCAGGCGTTTTCATACGCGTAAATGTTCGATCCCTGGCGGACCACCAGCAACCCGGTGAAGCGGCCCTCGGCGCCGGGGAAGCCCTTGGCGCTGTTGTCGGGGATGTCCTCGACGCGGCACAGCGCCCGCGGCTTGCCCTGGATCAAAGCTTCCATCCACCCATCCGGCATAGCTTGTCCCAATGCGGCTTCGATATCGGCATCACCGACAACCGGGATTGGCGCACCAGCGGGAGGTCCGCGAGGCTCGGGTCCGCCTTGATGTCCACCAGGGTGACCGCTTTTGGCAGCGGGCGCACCGCCTTCATGTCGACGCACACCCAGTCGCCGGTGTCGGCGGTCGGGTCGGGGTACGCTTCCCGCACCACCTCGACGATGCCGACGATCTGCTTGCCGATGTTGGAGTGGTAGAAAAATGCGCGATCTCCCAACCTCATGGCTTTAAGGTTGTTCTTTGCCGTGTGGTTCCGCACGCCGGTCCAGGGTTCGACGCCTTTGGCCACCTGATCGTCCCAGGAGAACGCATCCGGCTCCGACTTCACCAACCAATAGCCAGTCATCCAGCCTCCAGCCCGGCGCCGTGCCGCGGCGCGATCTTGTCACCGGAGGCGGGATTTGTTCAATGGCGCTGCCAGCGCTTTCGTGAGCTGGAGCGATAGGGTAAGGGACATCCGTGGACGCACGCTCATCCGCCGCCTCGCCCCGTTCGGGACATGTGCTGCACCGTTTCGCCAACCCGGGCCAGTTTCTGCGGCTGTCCGGGCGGGTTTTGCCGTGGCTGTATTGGCCGGGCGTGCTGCTGACCGCGGGCGCGCTGATCTGGGGGGTGTTCTTCGCCCCGTCCGACTGGCAGCAGGGCGACACGGTGCGCATCATGTATGTGCATGTCCCGTTCGCCTGGCTGGCCTCCGCCGGCTATTTTTCGCTGGCGGTGTGCAGCTTCATCTCATTGGTCTGGCGGCACCCTTTGGCCGATCTGGCGGCGGTCGAGTTGGGGCCGGTGGGCGCGGCGTTTACGGCGGTGTGCCTGGCGACCGGCAGCCTGTGGGGCAAGCCGACATGGGGCGCCTGGTGGGTATGGGATGCGCGGCTGACCTCGGTATTCGTGCTGCTGCTGCTGTATCTCGGGCATATCGCGCTGGTGCGGGCGTTCGACGACCCGACGCGTGGCTATCGCGCTGGAGCCATCCTGGCGCTTGTCGGCGTGATCAATCTGCCGATTATCAAATTCAGTGTGGACTGGTGGAATACGCTGCACCAGCCGGCCTCCATCGGCCTGACCGGAGCGCCGACGATTGCGTCCAGCATGCTGTGGCCGCTGCTGTTCTCCGCCATCGGCTTCACCCTGCTGTTCGCCGCGATCGTCGTCACCCGCACGCGGGCGGCGGTCATGGAGCGGCGCATCCGCGGACTGCTGATGGCGAAGGCGTCCTCCGCATCGGAACAGGAGGCGCTGTCGTGACCCACCTGCCCTTCATCGTCGCCGCCTATGTGATCGCGATCGGCACGCCTCTCATTTTGGCCACTGATGCGGTGTTTCGGGCGCGCCGGGCGCAGCGCCGGCTTGATGCGATCGACCCGCGGCGCAACAGGGGCGAGACATGACCCGCAAGCACAAACGACTGGTTCTGATCCTGGCCTGCGGCCTCGGGCTCGGGTCCGCGGCGGCGCTGACCTTGACGGCGTTCAGCGACAACCTGGTGTATTTCGTCTCGCCGACGGACCTGGCCAAGTCGGACCATACCGGGCGGCAGCTTCGCCTGGGCGGGCTGGTCGAGCAGGGCACGGTCGAACGGACCTCCGCCACCGGCTCCGCCGGGGTGCGGTTCAAGGTGACTGACGGTTCGGCCGACGTGCCGGTCGTCTATAAAGGTATCCTGCCCGACCTGTTCCGTGAGGGTCAGGGCGTGATCGTGCTCGGCACGCGGGAGCCGGACGGCGTTTTCCGCGCCTCGGAGGTCTTGGCAAAGCATGACGAGACCTACATGCCCAAGGAAGTCGCCGACGCCCTGAAGAAGTCCGGCCGGTGGAACCCGGGCGCCGGTCCGCCGCCGCCGGCCTCCACCTGGAACGAGCCGATCAAACAGGTCACTGGCCAACCGCCGGGGTAAATCGCATGCTGTCCGTTCAGGTCTGTATCATGGGTGCCGGTCCCGTCGGCGGCACGCTCGGCTGTCGTTTGGCCGCCGCGGGCGTCAGCGTCGCGGTGATCGACCACGCCGCGTTGCCGCCGATGGAGAATCCGGCGTTCGACGGCCGGGCCTATGCCATTGCGGCCGGGGCGCGGGCGCTGCTGGATGATGCCGGGCTGTGGGATGTGCTGGATGTGCCGCCCAACCCGATCCGCGACATCCGTGTCACCGACGGCCGCGTCGGGCGGCCGCCGTCGCGGCTGCATGTGCATTTCGACCATCGCGAGGCGGCCGACGATCCACAGCCGTTCGGCTGGATGGTCGAGGCGCGCTCCTTGCGCAAGGCGCTGAATGCGCGGTTCCCGGTGCAGCCGGGGCTGCACGTGTTTGCTCCGGCCAAGGCCACGGTCGAACGGTCGGCCGAGGGTGCGGTGGTGCGGCTGGATAACGGGACGCAGATCGCCTGCCGGCTGGTGGTCGGGGCGGAGGGGCGGAACTCGCCGTTGCGGGTTCAGGCCGGGATCCCGGTGACGCGGATACCCTACCATCAGAGCGGCATCGTCTGCGCCATCGCGCATGAATTGCCGCATAACGACCTGGCGCTGGAGCACTTCCTGCCCGCCGGCCCGTTCGCCGCGCTGCCGATGGGGCCGAGCGCGGATGCCGAGCCGGGGGGTTCCCCGAATGTGTCGGCGATCGTCTGGACCGAGAAGACCAAGGACGTGCCGGCGATCATGGCGTTGGACAATGCGCGGTTCACGCGCGAACTCGGGCGGCGGCTGGGCAGGCACTGGGGCGCGATACGGGCGGTCGGGCGGCGGTGGTCGTATCCGCTGTCGGCGATGATCGTGCATCGGTATATCGATACGCGGCTGGCGCTGGCGGGGGACGCGGCGCACGGGGTGCATCCGATCGCCGGTCAGGGGCTGAATTTGGGGTTCCGCGACGCGATCGAGCTGGCGGACCTGGTGATCGAGGATTTTAAGGCGGGTGCCGACGTGGGGAGTCCGGAACTGCTGGCGCGGTATCAGCGGGTGCGGCGCGGTGACAACCTGCTGATGTTCGGCATGACGGACCAGCTTGATCGTTTGTTCAGCACGGATCGCCGGCTGGTGCGGGCGGTCCGCGATCTGGGCATTGGCGCTGTCGATCGGCTCGGTCCGGTGAAGCGGGTGTTCATGCGGCGGGCGATGGGGTTGCCGGGGATGGGGTAGAGGGACCGGTCGCCGAGATCGTTTGCAAAAGATATTGACCCAGCGGCCGAACCGCGGTATAGGAATAATGTCTTTTTGCTGCTATCGCCTTGATAGATATTACCCCTGAGTCCGTGACGCTCGGAACGACCCGATCCGACTTCGGTCCCTTGCCGCATGAATGCAATAAAGTTACGCTTTGTACCAGACCGACTGGAAGTATGGTTTGGATGGCAAGATTTTACAAAGGGGTGGGTGTCGGGACCTACCTCCACGACGAAGAGTTACGAGGCCGCGGTCCACGCACCAATGGTATTGCACCCGTGAAACCCGGAGGCGGTCGCGGCATAACCGATATCATTGCGCATATCGTCTACGGAACCACGTCTAGTCCGTGCGTGTCGGTGACAAAATCGTTTGCGATAGCATCTCAGTATGCGATAGGATTTGGGACCGTCTGGCCGACGCCGGCAGACCCGGCCTACGTCTATGTGATTGATATCCCTGACCCGATACCGGCGAAGGCCGGTTTCGACGTGGTCGATCCCGTGGCTGAGATCGCTTACATTAACCGCAACCCGCTGAAGAGCACCTACGCCCATGACGGCGATCAAGATTTTCTTCTGGGTGTTGTTAACCCCGCGAGATTCGCCCATCATCGGACTGCGCTAACCAAACGTCCCGGGCCGTGGGCAACACCGCGGCCGGCAAACCTTAGTCTGGAGTTGGAGGCCATGGTTCGAGCATTGAGGGACTCAGAGGTGCTCGTGATTGGTCACATTCCGGCGGCCTGCGTAACCGATATCCGTGCGGTTGCCTGAGATGCCCCCTTATCCGGTAGATCGCACTCTATCATGAAAATATCTTCTGTCGACCTTCGCGGCAGGCTGGATCACATAGGGCCGATCGAGTTCGTTCGCGCGGAGTGGTCCGACAAGGCTTCTCGGTTTGTGCTTCTGAAGTATGAGATTGACGGCAAGCCCCGCGACCGGGGCGTTCGCATGGATCTCGATAAGCGCATCCTGATGGAAGATCTGGAGTCACCGGAGTTGAATTTTGAAGTGTGCGTATCCTCGCCCGTAATCTGGGCGGCGGTGGTTGATGCCATTGCTGCACATGAGCAGCAGGCCGTAGAGGGTTGAATTAGCCCATGTCTCGACGTTAAACCGGCTGCATGAGCATAATCCGGGGTGCTGAGCAGAGCGCGCTAATTCCCGTGGATCGTCATATAGGTGCTCCCCGGCACGCCCGGCAGGCTCGCCGTCGTCCCGTAACTGACCGAAAGCCGGCCGTCCGTCAGGTCCGCCAGCGTATACCCCGCCAGCGTGATCGCCGCCTCCGGCTGTCCGGCGGTGTGCGACACGAACACCCCGGTCAGCCCGGTTGCCCCGGCCGCGCCCTGGTTCGCCAGCCAGGTCAGCGCGAAATCGGCCGGTGTCACGCCCCAGATCGTCGCGTTGTCGCCGGAATGAAAGTTCACGATCGAGGACCACACGTTGGCGCTCGGGCTGCGGTCATCGACATAGAACGTGTCGGCCCCGCTGCCGCCAATCAGGAAGTTGGAGCCGCCGCCGCCGTCCAGCACGTTGGTCCCGCTGCTGACCGTGATCCCGTCGCTGCCGCCGCCGGCATGGATGAACCAGTTCGGCGTGGCGGCCTTGATGTTCAGGTTGTCGGAGGTCACCGAGATATACTCATTGGTCGGACCGATGACGGGCCCGGAATAGCTCTGCGCCACCGCCGGCAAGGGCTGGCTTGCCGAGGTGTCCTGAACGGACAAACCGAGCGCCGGAGCGCCGTAATACGCCTCCAGCGCTGCGTTCCACACATTGGCCAGCTTGTCATAGCCCTCCTGCAACGGATGCAGCCCGCCGGAATCGAGATCCGCGACGGTCAGCGCGGACGCCGTGTCCACCAGGGTGACATGGCCGGCCCGCGGCGCCACGATCGAAGGGAAGGTGGCATCCAGTGCGGAGACCCATCCGCTGCCGTCATCCGCCCGGTGCAGCACGGTGCCGAGGAAAATATGCACCGTCGGGTCTTTGATGATGATGTCGTCGATCAGCGCCGCGATATTGGCATCCGTCGTCGGTATCGTCGCGCCCAGGCCCACGTCGTTCGTGCCGATCAGCAACAGGACGGCATTCGGCTGGCTGGTTTGAACGATGCCGGTGCTGTCGATCTCGGCCTTCAGGTTGACGCTGGTGTCGCCGGCGATCCCGTCGTGATTGTCCTGGCTGGCCGGCAGGCCGCCGCCGGGGTTGGTGGCCTGGTCGCCGACATAGGAGATGTCGTAGCCATCGGTGGTCAGCAGGTCATAAAGCGGGGCGCGATAGCCGCCCGGCACGGTGCCCTGGGTGATCGAATCACCCATCGGCATGATCTTCAGCGGATATGAAATGATTGCCATGAGGTCTCGTCGAACGTGTAGAAGGCCGGAGCCGGTTGTATAATCACGCTAATGACTACATGGCGCGGACGCAACTACACGCTTTACTTACCTCAGGGCAGTATTCAACTTTCCGCCAGATCGAAACCGTTCTGTTACGGGATCAGCACCGTGCTCCCGGTGGTCTTGCGGGCCTCCAGCGCCGCATGCGCCAGCCCGGCGTCCTTGAGCGCAAAGGTCTGGTTCACCTGGATCTTCACCACCCCGCTGCCGACAACCTCGAACAATTCGGCGGCGATACGCTCGAGGTCGCTGCGCTTGGTGGTATAGGTCGCCAATGTCGGCCGGGTCAGGTACAGGCTGCCTTTCGCCCCCAGCATGCTGATATCGACCGGGGGCACCGGACCCGAGGCATTGCCGTAGCTCACCATCAGCCCGAGCGGCGCCAGGCAGTCGATGCTGGCGGCGAACGTATCCTTGCCGACACTGTCATACACCACCGGCACCATCGCCCCGCCGGTGATGCGCTTGACCTCGGCGGCCAGCTTGGTGTGCCCCACCACCGTATGGGCGGCGCCATGCGCCCGCGCCAGTTCGGCCTTCTCCTCGCTGGACACCACGCCGATGACCGTCGCACCGAGGTGCTGCGCCCACTGGCACAGGATCAGCCCGACGCCGCCGGCCGCCGCATGCACGACGATCGTGTCGCCGGGCTTCACCGCAAACGTGCGCCGGATCAGGTATTGGGCGGTGAGCCCCTGCAGCATCATCGCCGCCCCGGTTTCAAAACTGATCGCATCCGGCAGCTTCACCAGCCGATCGGCGGCGATGACGCGCTCGGTGGCGTAGCCGCCCAGCGGGCCGGCATAGGCGACACGATCGCCAACCGCCGGGCTCTTCACGTCCGGGCCGACAGCCAGCACCGTCCCCGCGCCTTCCTGGCCGATGATCAGCGGCAGGCCCGGTGCCTTGTACAGACCGGAGCGGAAATACACGTCGATGAAGTTCAGGCCGATGGCCTCGTGCTTGATCAGCGCCTCGCCCGGTCCGGGCTCGGGGGTCGGGACATCCTCCCACACCATCACCTCGGGGCCGCCATTGGTGTGGATCCGGATTGCCTTGGTCATATCGTGTCTCCGTGCGGCA